>NZ_CP069717.1:1273064-2546128 GCF_024971095.1 Microbacterium neungamense | reverse complement strand
GGCGCTCCGGGCGGGGATACGGGGGCGCGGCTGTGGATGAGTCGCCAGGCGACGCCGTCTTCCCCCTGTGGATAACTTCGGATGCCACGGTAGTCATCGGCGCCCGGATCGGCAACCTGTCCCGGGAAAGACGCGGGTGTGTCGTCATCCGGCGTCGTCTCCACAGATGTGGATAATGGCTGTGCGAAACGTCCGGGCCAGGCGACGGCATCCCGGCGTGGATTTGCCCTGCGCGGACGCGGGACGTACTCTTAATCGGTTGACTTATGCCCATTTGGGCAGTTCCCCTGTCTCCGGAAGATAGACCCCGGTGACACCCACGTTCCGGAGTGATCCTCATGAGCAAGCGCACCTTCCAGCCCAACAACCGTCGTCGCGCCAAGAAGCACGGCTTCCGCGCCCGCATGCGCACCCGCGCCGGCCGTGCCATCCTCTCGGCCCGCCGCGCGAAGGGCCGCACCGAACTCTCGGCGTAACCCCCTGTGCTCGCCCGGCCGAATCGTCTGACCCGCGGCACCGACTACCGCCAGGTGGTCCGACGCGGAACGCGATGCGGCGGCGCGCGCCTGGTCACGTCCATGCTGGCCGGCGCCGAGCAGCGAGCACCCCGGTTCGGGTTCATCATCAGCAAGCAGGTGGGAACCGCCGTCGTCCGCAACACGGTCCGCCGACGCCTCAAGGCGATCTGCGCGGAGCTGCGCGACACGGTCCCGGAGGGCACGGATGTCGTCATCCGTGCCCTTCCTGCATCCGCCACCGCCGACTTCGCCGAGCTGCGCGCGGATGTCGCGCGATGCCTGCGACGGATGCAGGGCGCGGAGCGGTCATGAGCGCCCTGCCCTCCTACGCCTTCGGCACGGCGCACCTGCACCCGGGGGATCTGCTGCGCAGCATCCCGCTCATCCCCCGCAATCTCGCGCTCGCCTTCCTCGTCGCGTACCGCGCCGTCATCTCGCCGCTGTACGGGGACGTGTGTCGTTACTACCCGTCCTGTTCCGCGTACGCTGTAGGAGCGGTTCAGCAGCACGGCGCCGTGCGGGGGGCGGCGCTCTCCGCGTGGCGGGTTCTGCGCTGCAACCCATGGAGCAGGGGCGGCATCGACGATGTCCGCCCGCATGCTCACTTCCGATACGACCTGACGCCGACGGGCTTCGTCGTACCTGCTCGAAAGGACTGAACAGTGGGTCTTGACCTTCTGCTCGCAAGCACCTCCACCCCCGCGCCGAGTTCCGGCGGCGGGTTCGATCTGTTCGGCCTGATCCTGTGGCCGCTGAAGTGGGTCGTGGAGCTCATCCTCGTCGCGTGGCACGCGCTGCTGACTCTGATGGGCCTGCCCGGGGCCGCCGGCGTCACCTGGGTGCTGGCGATCGTCGGACTGGTGATCGTGGTGCGCGCAGCGGTGTTCCCGCTGTTCGTGAAGCAGATCAAGAGCCAGCGCAAGATGATGGAAATCGCTCCTGAGCTGCGAAAAGTTCAGGAGAAGTACAAGGGCAAGCGCGATCAGCTCTCTCGCGAGGCGATGAGCCGCGAGACGATGGCGCTGTACAAGAAGCACGGAACGACGCCTGTCTCCAGCTGCCTTCCGCTGCTGATCCAGATGCCGATCTTCTTCTCGCTCTACAGCGTGCTGGTCGACGTGCAGAAGATCCGGGACAACCCCGACTTCAGCGGTGTCGGCCTGCTCAACAACGAGCTGACGCAGGAGTTCTACGACGCGCGCCTGTTCGGCAGCGTGTCCCTGCACGAGACGCTGAGCGTCGCGTGGGAGAACCAGAACACGCTGGCGATCACGATCCTCGCCATCCTGGTGGTGCTGATGATCGTGTCGCAGTTCATCACGCAGCTGCAGATCATCTCGAAGAACCTTTCGCCCGAGGCCAAGACCGGCCAGGCCTACCAGATGCAGAAGATCATGCTCTACGTGCTGCCCCTGGGCTTCATCTTCTCGGGCATCTTCTTCCCGCTCGGCGTGGTCGTGTACTGGTTCATCTCGAACCTGTGGACCATGGGCCAGCAGTTCCTCGTCATCCGCGAGATGCCGACCCCGGGCTCCGAGGCGGCGAAGGCGCGCGAGGAGCGCCTGGCGCGCAAGGGCAAGGCGATCAACGCCCAGGGCAAAGTCGTCCCGATCGCGGTGTACGAGGCGGAGCAGCAGCGCAAGCTCGAGGAGGCCGAGCGGGCCAAGGCGCAGGCGCCGAAGCGCGAGCAGCCGATGAGCAAGAAGCGTGCGAAGAAGAAGGGCGGCAACGGATGACCACCGAGGACCTGGCGACCGAGTCGACGCTCGAGCAGCTCGAGCACGAGGGCGATGTCGCGGCGGATTTCATCGAGGAGCTCCTCGACATCGCCGACATCGACGGTGATCTGACGCTGGACGTCCGGCAGGGTCGCGCGTATGTGTCCGTCGAGGCGGAGGGAGATGGCCTCGGCGTTCTCTCGGCCCCTGAGACGGTGCAGGCCCTGCAGGAGCTGACCCGGCTTGCGGTGCAGAACAAGACCGGCGCGTTCTCCCGGCTGATCCTCGACATCGGCGGATCGCGGGATGCCCGGCGCCGGCAGCTGGAAGCGCTGGTCGACGCCGCGGTGGCGAAACTGGACGAGGGCGCCTCGCAGGCTTCCCTCCCGGCGATGTCCAGCTACGAGCGCAAGCTGGTGCACGACATCGTGTCCGAGCGCGGTCTTATGTCGGAGTCGTACGGCGAGGGCGCCGATCGCCACACGGTGATCTCCCGCCGCTGACGCTTCGCTGTCTCGGTCCCGTCGCGGTTCCGGTCGTTGAGTGAGCCCCGTCCCGGCCGTTGAACGAGCGTAGCGAGACGAAACGCACCCCAGACAGCCCCCACGGAAGGATCCCCGCATGTCCGACGAGCAATCCCCCGCCGTCGAACCGGAACCCTCCGCCGCGGCATCCCTCTTCGGCGACCGTATCGACCTCGCCCGGCGCTTCACCGCGTCCCTGGCCGCCGAGGGTGAGCTCCGCGGCCTGATCGGGCCGCTGGAACTCCCCCGCCTCTGGACGCGGCACGTCTTGAACTCGGCGATCGCCGCACCGCTCTTCCACGGTTCGGTGGCTGATGTGGGCTCCGGTGCGGGTCTTCCCGGTCTCGTGCTCGCGATCGCACGGCCGGACGTGACCTGGACGCTGATCGAACCGATGGATCGCCGCGTGACCTGGCTCAATGAGCAGGTCGATGCACTGGGCCTGGAGAATGTGACGGTGATGCGCTCACGCGCTGAGGACGTGGGCCTGGAGTTCGACATCGTGACGGCGCGGGCGGTGAGCGCGATGCGGACGCTCATTCCGATCACGGCGCCGCTGGTCCGAGACGGGGGCGAACTGATCCTCCTCAAGGGACACAATGTGCCGGCCGAGATCGAGGCTGCGCAGAAGGTGCTCAAGAAGCACAAGGTGACTGACGTCCGCATCGAGGTTCTCGGCGAAGGCGTCCTCACCGAGACCACTCGCGTCGTCCGCGCCCGAGTCCGCGCCTGACCGAAACCCGATGTTTCACGTGAAACGGACTGTCCCGGTCGTTAAGCGAGCGCAGCGAGTCGAAACGAGTTCCCCTGGGTAGACGTTTCACGTGAAACGGACCCTTCCGGTCGTTGAGCGAGCGCAGCGAGTCGAAACGGGGTCTACCGGGGCGGGGGCGTTTCGTCTCGTCGCTTCGCTCCTCGCTCAACGACCGGCGGGTAGTTCGGTCGTTGAGCGAGCGTAGCGAGACGAAACGAGTTCCCCTGGGTAGACGTTTCACGTGAAACGGACCCTTCCGGTCGTTGAGCGAGCGCAGCGAGACGAAACGCGTTCCGGTGACGGATGGCGTTTCGTCTCGGTTGCCCTGCGGGCGTCCTCGCTCAACGACCGATGGTGGGCAGCTTCGGGGTCAGGGCGTTTCGTCTCGTCGCTTCGCTCCTCGCTCAACGGCCGACGGGTAGTTCGGTCGTTGAGCGAGCGTAGCGAGACGAAACGAACTCCCCGGCGGATGTTTCACGTAAAACGGCGTCGCCTTCTCGGTCGTTGAGCGAGCGCAGCGAGCCGAGACGCGTTCTACCAGGGGGCGGAGGCGTTTCGTCTCGTCGCTTCGCTCCTCGCTCAACGGCCGACGGGTAGTTCGGTCGTTGAGCGAGCGTAGCGAGACGAAACGCGTTCGGGTGACGGATGGCGTTTCGTCTCGGTCGCCTTGCGGGCTGGGGCAACTCCGGGGGCGAGGGCGTTTCGTCTCGTCGCTTCGCGACTCGCTCAACGGCCGGGGCGGTGGCGAGCGCTCCAGCCGCGGATGGCGTCGATGCCGCCGTTGATGAATGCCTGGCGCTTGGCGTGACTCCAACCCTGAATGCGCTTCTCCCAGCGGAACGCCTCATCGATGCGTGCGAACTCCTCCCACCAGACCAGCTCCACCGGAAGGCGGCTCGCGGTGTAGGCGCTGCCCAGGCCCTGGGCATGCGTCTCGATACGACGCCAGGGATCGTTCGTGCTGCCGACATAGAAGGTACCGTCGGCGCAGCGGAGGATGTAGGTGTATCCGACCATGCCGCAACGATAGGGAGGCGGGGTCCGGGGGGAGCGGGTGTTCCACAGGGGTTGCCGGGATGTGCGGCGTTTCACGTGAAACGGCGGATCTGTGGTGGACGATGCAACGTCGGAAGGGGCGTTTCGTCTCGGGCGCCCTGGGGGCGTCCTCGCTCAACGACCGGGGGTGGGGTAGGGCGTTTCGTCTCGTCGCTGCGCTCCTCGCTCAACGACCGGGGGGCAGGGCGTTTCGTCTCGTCGCTGCGCTCCTCGCTCAACGACCGGGGGGCAGGGCGTTTCGTCTCGTCGCTGCGCTCCTCGCTCAACGGGCGGTACGGGACGGGTTAGAGTGGGAGGCGGTCCCGGAAGGAGTGGATGTTTCACGTGAAACAACCCGACAAGGCATCGCCGAACGACGACTTCGGGATGGACACCCCCCTCGCACGCGAACTCGCCGACCTCTCCGCTCGACGCCGGGCGCTCCAGAACATCACCGTCGACTTCGACGGCGACACGCGGATCCTCACCGTGTCGAACCAGAAGGGCGGCGTCGGCAAGACCACGACCGCCGTAAATCTGGCCTCCGCTCTGGCCCAACTCGGCGGGCGAGTGCTCGTCGTGGACCTCGACCCGCAGGGCAACGCCTCCACCGCTCTTGGTGTCACCCACACCGCCGACACCCCTTCGGTCTACGACGTCCTCATCGACGACGCCCCCTTCGCCGACATCGTCCAGCAGAGCCCCGAGGGCGACACGCTCTTCTGCGCCCCCAGCACGATCCACCTCGCCGGCGCCGAGATCGAGTTGGTGTCCCAGGTGGCGCGCGAGTTCCGGCTCCGCCGCGCCCTCGAGACCTACCTGCGCGAGCATCCGATGGACATCGTGATCATCGACTGTCCGCCGTCGCTCGGCCTGCTCACGATCAACGCGTTCACCGCGGCATCCGAGGTGCTCATCCCTATCCAGTGCGAGTACTACGCGCTGGAGGGACTGAGCCAGCTCCTCGGCAGCATCCAGATGATCCAGAAGCACCTCAACCCCGAGCTGCACCTCTCGACCATCCTGCTGACCATGTTCGACGCCCGCACCCGCCTCGCACAGCAGGTCGCCGACGAGGTGCGCAGCCACTTCCCGGAGCAGACCCTCCACACGGTCATCCCGCGGTCCGTCCGCGTCTCCGAGGCGCCGAGCTTCGGGCAGACGGTGATCGCGTACGACAACTCATCCGCCGGCGCCGTCGCCTACCGCGAGGCCGCCGTCGAGATCGCCCGCCGCGGCATGGCGGAACAGCAGACATCGCAGGCCGCCGGCCTGCAGAAGAAGGAGCGATGATGGCGAAGCGAACAGGACTCGGACGGGGGATCGGGGCACTCATTCCCACGGCTGACCAGGCGGAACGTCCCGTCGATGTCTTCTTCCCCGGGGCACCGCGCGCCAAGGCGGCGGAGGCCACGAAGGTCGCCGAGGACGCCGCTCCCGCTGTCACGGAGTCGGATGCCGAGCTCGCGGCCGTCCCCGGCGTCCGCCTCATCCACGTCGACCCGCACGAGATCGTGCCCAACCCTCGGCAGCCGCGCACCCACTTCGATCCGGACGACCTGTCCGAGCTCGTGCACAGCGTCCGCGAGTTCGGCGTGCTGCAGCCCGTCGTGGTGCGTCGCAACGCGGACGGCGCCTACGAACTCATCATGGGGGAGCGGCGCACCCGCGCCGCCCGCGAGGCCGGCCTCGACTCCATCCCCGCGATCCTCCGCGAGACCGCTGACGAGGACCTGCTCCGCGACGCCCTGCTGGAGAACCTGCACCGCTCGCAGCTGAACCCCCTCGAAGAGGCATCCGCCTACCAGCAGCTCCTCGAGGACTTCGGCATCACCCAGGAGGAGCTCGCCACCCGCATCGGCCGCTCCCGCCCGCAGATCAGCAACACCATCCGCCTGCTCAAGCTGCCCGTCCCCGTGCAGCAGCGCGTCGCCGCCGGAGTCCTCTCCGCTGGGCACGCGCGCGCCATCCTCTCGGTGGAGGACCCCGAGCAGATGCAGCGCCTGGCGGACAAGATCGTGAACGAGGACCTCTCCGTCCGCGCCGCCGAGCAGGCCGCCAAGGCCCTCCCCGCCGCACCCGGGTCGACCCCGCGCCCCCAGCCCGGAGCCCGCCGCGCCTACCTCGACGAGGTCTCGAACCGCCTCGGCGACCGGCTCAACACCCGTGTGCAGATCACCATCGGTGCACGAAAAGGCCAGCTCAAGATCGATTTCGCGTCGATCCAGGATCTCAACCGCATTCTCTCCGAGCTGGGCGAGGACGGCTACGGCGCATCCTGAGTCCCGCCCGCCGCGACTGACAGTGATGATGGTGGTGGGAGCCCCGCAGCGGTTGTCCTGACTCAGCGACTGACTGACTACGGGTCTTGAACGCGATCTGTCGTTCGATCGCTGCGGGGCTGCCATGCACTCACCGTGCGAGGGTTGTGACCTCATAGGAGCCTGTGCCAGCAGGCACCCATCACTGTCTTGTCCGCTCGCTCTCGGATGGTGCGTGCCGTCCGATCGGAGAGTTGAGAGGAAGGGACGGCGATGACCACCATCGCACGAGAAGAGCAGCAGGACCAGGTCATGATCGTGGCGGGTATCGACACGCATGGCGATTCCCACACCGCGGCGGTCATCGACACCACCGGCCAGCTGCTCGGGAGCGCGCAGTTCCCCGCGAATCGTTCCGGTTATGCCGCGTTGCTGAGTTGGGCGTGTGCGTTCGGTGTGCTCGTGATCGCGGGGATCGAGGGCACCGGCGCATACGGTGCCGGTCTTGCCCGTCACCTGCGCGCTGCGGGTGTCGAGCTGCGGGAAGTGGACCGACCGGACCGGAAGTCGCGGCGCTTTGCCGGTAAGTCCGACCCGCTGGACGCGGAAGCTGCCGCCCGGGCAGCGTTGGCAGGCACACGATCGGGGATCCCGAAGGACCGAGCAGGGAAGGTGGAAGCGCTCCGCAATCTGCGGATCGCCAGGCGCAGCGCCGTGACCCAGCGCGCCGACTGTCAACGCCGGATGAAGGCGATCATCGTCACCGCACCCGACGCGCTCCGCGAACGGTTGCGGGGGCTGTCAGACCGGGAGCTGATCGAGGTATGTGCCGCTGCACGTCCCGACACCACACGCGCCGACGAACCCGAGCAGGCATCGAAGATCGCGCTGCGCGCTCTCGCACGCCGCCACCAGTCGCTGACCGCCGAGATCGCCGAACTCGACGCACTCATCGACCCTCTCGTCGCGGACATCAACCCGCGGCTGCTCGCCCTCAACGGGGTCGGCGCCGATGTCGCCGGGCAACTGCTCGTCACCGCTGGCGAGAACCCCGGCCGGCTCCGTTCCGAAGCCGCATTCGCGATGCTCTGCGGCGTCGCGCCCATCCCCGCCTCATCAGGCAAAACCCACCGACACCGCCTCAACCGCGGCGGCGACCGCCACGCGAACGCCGCGCTCTACCGCATCGTGCTCTGCCGGCTCCGCTGGGATCCCAGAACCCGCGCTTACGCCGCCCGACGCACCACCGAGGGCCTCTCGAAGAAGGACATCATCCGCTGCCTCAAACGCCTCATCGCCCGCGAGATCTACACCGCCCTCACCACTTGACATCCATAGGAGCATCACGGACGTGTCCCGGCGAGACTCCCGGATCGTCACAATCGGGCATTTCCCTTGCCTCCGCCGCATCCGTGGGTGTGTGATCGGAGGACACGGCAGCGACGCCGGGGCCACCGGTGTCCGTGCACGAACGGAGGCGCACCATGGCGGCACACGGCGGAGCTCCCCTCGAGGAGCCGGTCTACGACGACGAGGCCGACGACGGCCGTAAGGCGGGGGTCGTCCGCATCGCGATCGTCGCGGCCCTCGGCGGATTCCTCTTCGGATACGACAGTGCGGTGATCAACGGCGCGGTGGCGGCGGTGGAGCGGGAGTTCCAGGCCGACCCGGTCTCGCTCGGTTTCGCGGTGGCGTCCGCCCTCCTCGGCGCGGCGGTCGGCGCCGTGATCGCGGGGCGGCTCGCGGACAGGATGGGCCGCCTGGCCGTGATGAAGGTGGCCGCCGTCCTGTTCCTCGTCTCCGCGCTGGTGACCGGGCTCGCCCCGGAGCTGTGGATCCTCGTCGTCGGACGCGTCATCGGCGGGCTCGGCGTCGGCATGGCATCCGTCATCGCCCCCGCCTACATCGCCGAGATCGCCCCGGCCCGCATCCGCGGCCGCCTGGCATCCCTGCAGCAGCTCGCGATCGTCACCGGCATCTTCATCTCCCTGCTCGTCGACTTCCTGTTCGCGCTGGCGGCCGGCGGATCCAGCGAGCCGTTCTGGTTCGGGCTGGACGCGTGGCAGTGGATGTTCCTGGCGATGGCCGTCCCGGCGGTGATCTACGGCGGGCTGGCCCTCACCATCCCCGAGTCGCCGCGCTACCTCGTCGCCACGCATCGTGTGGAGGAGGCGCGCGAGGTGCTCTCCCGACTGCTCGGACCGGAGAAGATCGAGACGACCATCGTCCGCATCCGGGAGACGATGGAGCGTTCGACGACCCCGTCCTGGCGCGACCTGAAGTCCCCGTCCGGCCGCATCGCCGGCATCGTCTGGGTGGGTCTGCTGCTGTCGATCTTCCAGCAGTTCGTCGGGATCAACGTGATCTTCTACTACTCCAACATCCTCTGGGAGGCCGTCGGCTTCGACGAGTCGCAGGCGTTCGTGATCACGGTGATCAGCGCGACCATCAACATCCTCACCACCCTCATCGCGATCGCCACCGTCGACCGCTTCGGGCGCAAGCCGCTGCTCATCATCGGATCCATCGGCATGACGGTCACCCTCGCCACCATGGCGGTGATCTTCGGCACGTCGCCGATCGTCGACGGCGCCCCCGTGCTCGAGGGTGCGTCCGGTCCGATCGCCCTTGTCGCGGCGAACCTCTTCGTGATCGCGTTCGGCATGTCGTGGGGCCCGGTCGTGTGGGTGCTCCTCGGTGAGATGTTCCCCAACCGGATGCGGGCGGCGGCGCTCTCCCTCGCGGCCGGCGGCCAGTGGGTGGCCAACTGGGTGATCACGGTGTCTTTCCCGGGGCTGAAGGATCTCTCCCTCGGGCTCGCGTACGGCCTGTATGCCACGTTCGCGCTGCTGTCGCTGCTGTTCGTGTGGAGGTTCGTCCGCGAGACCAAGGGCAAGTCGCTGGAGGACATGACCGAGTCCGTCGTCGTGGTGCGGCACTGAGGAGGTCATGGGCGGCGGATGCCCCGCGCTCAGCCCCGGCCCTCAGCCCGAACGTCAGCCCGTCGGTCAGCCGCCCCTCAGCCCCGGCCCGACGCCTCCGCGACCGCGGCGAGGGACCGTTCGACCGCCGGCCTCGGGTCCAGGGCGTACCCGCCGTCGCCGAACAGCTCGATGGTCGCGAGCCCGGCATACCCGTGGCGCTCCAGCGCCGCGACGATCCCGTCCAGCGGCAGCTCGCCGTCCCCCCACGCGAGGTGCCCGGCGGGCGCGCCGTCGATGAGGTGCACGTGCCGCACCCGGTCGCCGAGCTGCGCGAAGTAGTCGTCCACGCTGTCGCCCGCGACGGCGGCGGCCACGGTGTCCAGGGCCACGCCCAGGTTCCCGGCGCCGACGTCGGCCAGCATCCGCGCGGCATCGGCGGCCGTGTTCACCAGGTTCGACTCCACCCGCTGCAGCGGCTCGAGCACGCACTCGAGCCCGAGCGCGCCAGCATGTTCGGCGATCTCGCGCAGCGCCCCGGCGGCGCGCGCCCATCCGGCATCCGTCTCCTCGTCCTCCCCGCCGCGACCGGCGGTGAGGAACAGCATGCCGGCGCCGAGCTGCACCGCGATCTCGGCCGCGCGCCGGAACATCGCCACGCTCTCGGCGCGCAGCCGCGGCGACGGCGAGGCGATGTTCACCGGGTAGGCGACCTGCTCCGGGGTGAAGCAGGCGATGCGCATGCCGCGCGCCTCGGCGGCGTCACGGATGCGGCGGGCCTCGGCATCCGTGAGCCACGGCACGTGCGCGTGCGGGGCGACACCCCACAGCTCCACCTGCGAGCGCCCCAGGGCTGCCATGTCGTCGAAGCAGCGCTCCAGCGGCAGGTGCTGGTAGGAGAAGTTCGACCCGGTGATCCGGTCGATGAGCGGCGCGGTCATTTCCCGATGCCCTCCGACAGGCCCTTGATGAAGTACCGCTGGCTGGCGAAGAACAGCACGATCACCGGCAGTGCCGCGACCACCATGCCCGCGAACACGACCGGATAGTCCGTGCCGTGCTTACTCATCAGGCTGGTGAGACCAACGGGGAGGGTCTGCACCTCCGTGCCGCTGGTGAACACCATGGCGAACAGGTACTCGTTCCACGCGAAGAGCAGGTGCAGGATGATCGTCGAGATGATGATCGGCTTGCACATCGGCAGCCATCTCGGAGGTCGCCGCCGAGGCCGGCGTCGGCCGCTCCACGGCGGCGCGCACCCTCGGCGGATACGGCTACGTCAGCCCGGAGGTCAGGGAGCGCGTACTGGCGGCGGCCGAGCGGATCGGCTACCGGGCCAACGCGCTCGCGCGGAGCATGTCGACCGGGGTCAGCCACACCATCGGCGTCATCGTCGCCGACATCGCCAACCCGTTCTTCGGCGGCGTGGTGCGGGGCATCTCTGACGCGGCGCGGGCGCGCGGCTTCGACACGCTGGTGATCAGCACCTACGAGGAGCTGGCGGAGGAGGTCGCGGCGACGAACGTGCTCATCGACAAGCGCGTGGACGGGATCATCGTGGCGTCGACCGCTCTCGACGCGGCATCCGCCGACCACCTCGAGCAGGCCCGTGGGCACGGGATCCCCGTGGTGCTCGTCGACCGCGCCGTGCCGGGGCTGGACGTCGACGCCGTCGTGATCGACAACCGCGCCGCGGCGCGGAGCGCGGTCGAGCGGCTGATCGACGCCGGGCACCGCCGCATCGGGTTCGTCTGGGGTCCGCCGGTCGACGAGCTTCCGCGCCGCCGTCGCGAGATGGTCGAGCTTGCGGCGCGCAACCTGTGGACGGACGGCGAGCGTCTGCAGGGGTACCTGGACGCGCTGGACGACGCCGGCATCCTGTACGACGCCGATCTCGTCATGGTCGGCGCCAAGACCGAGGAGCACGCCCGCGACGAGGTGGCGCGGATGCTGGCGCTGCCCGACCCGCCGACGGCGCTGTTCTGCACGGAGACCGACGCGATGACCGGCTCGCTGCGCGCGCTGCGCGAGGCGGGGCTGCGGGTGGCCGCGGACGTCTCGCTGATCGGGTTCGACGACAGCTCCTGGGCGGCCGTGATGGAGCCGCCGCTGACGATGATCGAGCAGCCGATGCTGGCGCTCGGGACCCGCGCGGCCGAAGTGCTGTTCGCGGCGATCGACGGCGAGGCGGCACCCGGCGGTCTGCACACGCTGGAGACGCGGTTCATCGAGCGGGCATCCGTCGCCGCCGTGCCGGTGGCCGAGCGGCGGTGATCGCCCCTGCCTCCGCGGCCCTCGTGTCCGCGGTCGCGCTTAGGCTGGAACGGTGACCCCGTTCCCCCGCCGCGCCAGCCTGGAGGTGCTCCGCGCCGAGGCCGGCGACGAGCGCGCCGTGCTGGTGCACGAGCGGCTGCGGCACGGGCAGGACCCGTGGGACTTCATGTCCGAGATCCCCTCGGTCGACGAGCTCGTCGTGCTGCTGCTGCGCGCGGACGTCGTCGCGGCCCGGGGCGGGAACGTGCGCGATCGCGGCTGGAACGACGGCATCCTGCGCCGCATCGCCCTGGAGTACCCGGAGCTGACCCCCACGGTCTGGCGGATGCTGGGCTGACGGCATCCCGACGCGACGAAGCCCGCCGCCGGGAGGGGCGACGGGCTTCGGAAGGGCGTTTCGTCTCACCCGCCCGCGGCGGGTTCGCTCAACGACCGGAAGGCCGGGTCAGCGGAGGAAGTCCGCGAGGTCCTGCTCGAGGGCGAACTTCGGCTTGGCGCCGATGATCGTGGTCTTGACCTCGCCGCCCTGGAACACCTTCATGGCGGGGATCGAGGTGATCTGGTACTTCATCGCCAGCTCGGGGTTCTCGTCCACGTTGAGCTTGAGGATGGTGATCTTGTCGGGGTTCTCGGCCTGGATCTCATCCAGCACCGGCGCGACCATGCGGCACGGTCCGCACCACGCCGCCCAGAAGTCGACCAGCACGGGTCCCTCGGCCTGGAGCACGTCCTGCTCCCAGGTGGCCTGGCTCGTTGCCTTGGCGGTCATGGAATCTCCTTGCTCGGTATCGGTTGACGCCTGCTACAACAGCCGTCGGGCGGGATGTGTTCCCCGCGGGTCAGGCGGTGATGATCTCCGCGGCCTCGGCGGCCGGGACCTCGACGGATGAGTCCTCCAGGTCGGCGAGGAAGTGCTCGGCGTCCAAGGCGGCGACCGTGCCTGAGCCGGCGGCCGTGACGGCCTGGCGGTAGGTGGGGTCGATGACGTCGCCGGCGGCGAACACACCCGGCACGGACGTGCGCGAGGAGCGGCCGTCCACCCGGATCGTGCCCTCGGGCGTCAGCTCGAGCTTGTCGTGCACGAGATGCGTGCGCGGGTCGTTGCCGATCGCGACGAACAGGCCGTCCAGCGGCAGTTCGCGCAGCGATCCGTCGACCGTGGAGCGCAGCCGCACGCCGGTCACCGCGGTGTCGCCGAGGACCTCCTGCACCTCCGCGTTCCAGATGAACTCGATCTTCTCGTTCGCGAAGGCGCGCTCCTGCATGATCTTCGAGGCGCGTAGGGTGTCCTTGCGGTGGATGACGTACACCTTCGAGGCGAATCGGGTGAGGAAGGTCGCCTCCTCCATCGCGGAGTCGCCGCCGCCGACGACAGCGATCGTCTTCTCACGGAAGAAGAAGCCGTCGCAGGTCGCGCACCACGACACGCCGTAGCCGGACAGCCGCTCCTCGCCCTCCACGCCGAGCTTGCGGTAGGCCGAGCCGGTCGCGTAGATGAGGGTGCGGGCTTCGTGCACGGTGCCGCTGCCGAGCGTGACCTTCTTCACCGGGCCGGCGACCTCGAGCTCGGTGACGTCGTCGTAGACGACCTCGGTGCCGAACCTCTCGGCCTGCTCCTGCATCTTGGCCATCAGCTCCGGGCCC
Source organism: Microbacterium neungamense (assembly GCF_024971095.1). NCBI lineage: Bacteria > Bacillati > Actinomycetota > Actinomycetes > Micrococcales > Microbacteriaceae > Microbacterium > Microbacterium neungamense. Next base: position 2,532,479 of record NZ_CP069717.1, on the reverse strand, counting down.
TGGATGCCCTCCGGGAAGCCGGGGAAGTTCTCCACCTCGGTGGTGTTCATCAGCTCACCGCCGACCTCGACCGAGCTGGCGATGAGCAGCGGCTTCAGGTTCGCGCGTGCGGCGTAGATGGCCGCCGTGAATCCCGCGGGGCCGGAGCCGATGATGATGACCTGACGCATGTGCTCTCCTTGTCACGGGGCGCTCCCCGCATCGCCCGCTTCAACCCATGGTAACGGCTTCAACCCATGGTAACGGCGGGGCATTCCCGCGACCGGGCGGGTGACGTCAGGTTCCCGGCGGGTTCCCGGGTGCCGGTTCCTCCGCCTGCCGCGCCTCCCGGCGCTTGCGCAGCACGGTGCGGAGCACGCCCAGGCCGAGCAGCACCACGATGATGCCGCCGAGGACGACCAGGCCGATGCCCTCCCAGTCGGCCCGCAGCGTCACCCGCGCGGACTGCGGCACGTCGATCGGCACCCCGGTCGGGCTGTGCAGGCGGAACTCCACCCGCAGCTCTCCGCTGGCGACCCGGGCCTCCACCGGCACGGTCACCCGCGTGTTGCTGGCGGCGAGGGCCTTCACCTCGGTGGTGCGCTGCACCTTCAGCCGCGGGTCGCTGGGCTGCGTGGTGAGCGTCACCCGCACCGGCCAGGGCAGGTCGTTGCGCACCCACACCGGCAGCGGCGCCGCCGCGGTGAACAGCTGGATCGCGGACGGCTTCTGAATGCTCACCGCGCCCAGCGTCGCACGGGTGGACTCGCGGTGCGTCTGCAGCGCGACGGCGAGCTCCTCGTCGGTCGGGCCCACGCCGGTGAGACGCAGGATCCGGATGCGCTCCGGCACCAGCATCAGCTCCGGCTCCTCGAGCACGGAGGAGAACGGGACCAGCTTCTGCTCGTCCTCGAGCAGTGCGGTCAGGGCGGCCTGCCGCTCGGCATCCGGCTCACCCGTGAGCGTGACCGCGGCCGGCGCGGCGGAGCGGACCGCGGCCAGGCCGGCACCGGGGGTGGCGATGCTGGTGAGCGCGGCGCGCAGCGCCTCCGCGGTGCGGGTCTCGGAGCGGTCGAGGCCGACCAGCACCGGTGCCCCGGAACCGGAGGCGAAGAAGAGATGCCCGGCGGCGGCGGCCAGATCGCGGTCGCGCACGGCATCCTCCGTCTCCTCCACCGCGGCGGAGAGCCGGGCCGAGGCCCGGGCATCCGTCACCAGCAGCTCGCGCGCGCCCACCGCGGCGTGCCCGCCCGCATACCCGTCCACGGACGTGGACGGCAGCACCGTGGCGACCTGGTCGCCGAGGTACGCGCCGAAGGCGGCCAGATCGCCGTCGGTCACGTCGGCCGTGGGCCACAGGATGCCGGGGTCCGCGCCGCGGATGGCGGTGAGCTCGGCGGCGTCCGGCAGCGCCGGGTCGTCGGCATCCGTCCCCGGCGTCGCGGAGGGCGACGGCGTCGGGGTCGGCGATGCGGAGGCGAAGTCGGCGGGGTCGAGCAGCGCCGTGAGGTCGCCGGGCTCGAGGAGCGCGGGCCGGCCGGTCTGCGCCTGCACCGTGGCATCCGCATCGGCGAAGAGCAGCGTGAACGTCTCGTTCGGCAGGGCCTCCAGCCGGGCCAGCCAGTCGACGGCCGACGCCGGTGCGCGCGTGCCGAGCCGACGGACGGATGCCGCGATCGCCGGGTCCACCGCGATGACGGCGCTCGTGCCGCTCACCGCGTCCAGCTGCTGGGTCAGCGCGCCCTCCGGCTCGGTGAGCTCGGCGACCTCGTCCGCGGTGAGCAGCGAGCCGTCCTCGGGCGTGGCCGTGATCGGCACCATCACCGCAACGGCGGGCGCGGCGGCCGGAGGCACGGTGACGACCGTGGTGGCGGTCAGCTCCGCGGGCATGGGATCGCCCTCGCCGTCGGCCGTCGACCCGGTGAGCGTCGCGCGCACCGGGTACACGCCGGGTGCGCTGAGGCCGAGGTCGGCCGTCGACACCACGATGCTCGAGGACGAGGTCGACCCCTCCGCCACCGCGGCGGTCGGCTGGTCGGCGACGGCGTCGAGCCGGGCATCCGTCGACCCTTCGTCGAGCCAGGCGTCGAGGGCGGCGCCATCGGCGAGCGGGGTGCGGGAGATCTCGAGCCGGATGCTGCCCGCGCTGAGCGTCGTGCCGGCCGGCGTCTCGAGCGTGACCGTGGCGAGCAGCGGCGCTCCGGCGGTGACCGTGGTGCCGGCGTTCAGGTGCATCTGCGCCGTCGCAGCATCCGCGGTCTCGTCCTCCTCGGTCGCGGCGACCGCCGGGGTGCCGCCGAACACGATCCCGCCGACGACAAGCACCGCCGCGAGGCGGCTCAGCAGCCGCTGCGCGCGCGTGCGCAGGCCGGATCGGGGGATGGTCGCGGTCATAGGATCTTCCTCGAACACCCCGGGGAGGTGAGTGTCGACGGTCCCGATTCTAGGCGGCACGCCCCTCGAAACCCTGAAGGCGCGTAGAGTGACGGCCGTGCCGGACCGTGCTCAGCCCCGCCCCGACGAACGGCTCGCCCTCGCGCTCGCCGCCGATCTCGACGCGTGCGACTTCCGCTCCGATCCGCTTCGCCGACTGTGGGGCGCGGAGGCCGACGACGCGCTCGCCCGCGGACTGCGCGAGCCGATCCTGCGGGCGCTGGCGCTGCGCGACGATCCGCTGCCGACCCTGGGTCGGCTGTTCGTGCTCGGCATGCCGCAACCGCTCGCCGCGGTGGAGCGCGCCCTGCAGCGGCTGGGCGTCGACGGGCTCACCGCCCTGGGTCTGGCGCGCATCGACGGCGCGAAGGTGGTGCCACTGGCGGTGATCCGGCCGCAGTCTTTCGTGGACGCCGACGGCGTGGGCGAATGGTGGGTCGCGAGCGATCTCGACGAGGTCGCGCTGGGGTGTGCGCTGCCGGCGGACCACGTCCTCGGCGTCGGCGGCGCCTCGCGCACGCTCGCCGAGATCCTCGTGCCGATCACAGTGGATCGCGCCCTCGATCTCGGCACCGGATGCGGCATCCAGGCCCTCCTCGTCTCCCGGCGTGCCGGCACGGTGGTGGCGACCGACGTCTCCGAGCGCGCTCTCGCATACGCCGCGTTCAACGCGCAGCTGAACGGGGTGCGGAACATCGAGTTCCGGCACGGCAGCATGTTCGAGCCGGTGGCCGGGGAGGCGTTCGACCTCGTCGTGTCGAATCCGCCGTTCGTGATCACGCCGCGGGCATCCGGCGTGCCGAACTACGAGTACCGCGACGGCGGGCTCGTCGGGGACGCCCTCGTCGAGCGGTTCGTCCGCGAGGTGCCCGCGCACCTGGCTCCCGGCGGCATCGCGCAGCTGCTCGGCAACTGGGAGTCGCGTGCGGAGGGGGCTTCGAGGACGATCGACGCTTCGGCGGGCGCCGCGTCCGGGCTGAACCGCGTCGCGACCTGGGTCGCCGACGATCTGGACGCCTGGGTGGTCGAGCGCGAGGAGCTGTCGCCGCTGGCGTACGCCGAGCTCTGGATCCGCGACGGCGGCATGCTGCCGCGCGACCCGGGTTTCGTCACCCTGCTCACCGCCTGGCTGGACGACTTCGCCGAGCGCGGCGTCACCGCGGTCGGCTTCGGCTACATCCTCCTTCGCCGCCCCACCGCGACGGATGCCGCGCCGTTGCGGCGCTTCGAGCACGTCGCCCAGCCGGTGTCGGGCGTCGGACGGGCGCTTCGCGACGGCCTCGCCGCTCACGACCTCCTCGCCTCGGGCATCCCGTTCGTGCTGCACGTCGCGGCGGACGTGACCGAGGCCCGCCACCACCTGCCGGGGGAGGACGACCCGAGCGTCATCGAGCTGCGCCAGGGCGGCGGCTTCGCGCGCACGGTGCCGGTGGACCCCGCGCTGGCCGCCTTCGTCGGAGCGTGCGACGGCGAGCTCACCGTGTCGCAGATCGCCGCGGCGCTCGCGGAGCTGTTCGACGTGCCGCTGCCCGAACTGTGGGCGGATCTCGAGCCCCGCATCCGCACCCTCATGCTCGACGGGATCCTCGTCCCGGCATCCTGAGCGGAATGCCTGGCGTGCTGTATGCGTTCGCATAGATCATGAGAGCTTTCGGATTCCTCTCCTTCGGGCACTACGCCGACGTGCCGGGTTCGGTCACGCGCACCGCCGGCGACATGCTGCGCCAGACCATCGAGATCGCGGAGGGCGCCGACGAGATCGGCGTGAACGGCGCCTACGTGCGGGTGCATCACTGGGCGCGCCAGGCGGCATCGCCGATGCCGCTGCTGGCCGCGATGGCCGCCCGCACCTCGCGGATCGAGGTGGGCACCGGGGTGATCGACATGCGGTACGAGAACCCGCTGCAGCTGGCCGAGGAGGCGGCATCCCTCGACCTCATCTCGGGCGGCCGGATCGCGCTCGGCATCAGCCGCGGCTCACCCGAGACCGCGCTGCGCGGCTACGAGGCCTTCGGATACACGGATGCCGAGGACGTCGAGCGCGGCAGCGTGCTCGCCCGGGAGAAGTTCGACCTGTTCCTTCGCGCGATCGACGGAGAGCGGATCGCGCCCGGCGACCCGCGCATGGTCGGCCCCGGGAAGTATCTGCACATCGAGCCGCAGTCGCCCACGCTGCGCGAGCACATCTGGTGGGGTTCGGGCAGCCGCGCGACCGCGGAGCAGACCGGCCGCAAGGGCTTGAACATGATGAGCTCGACGCTCGTCACCGAGGCGACCGGGCAGCCGTTCCACGAGCTGCAGCGTGAGCAGATCGATCTGTTCCGCGCCGCGTACGCCGGGGCCGGGCACACCGGCGCGCCGCGGGTGTCGGTGAGCCGCAGCGTGTTCCCGCTGGTGTCGGACATCGACCGGGCCTACTTCGGGCTGCGCTCGGAGGAGAGCCACGACCAGATCGGCATCATCGACGGCCTCCGGTCCACGTTCGGCAAGACCTACGCCGCCGAGCCGGATGTGCTCATCGAGCAGCTCCGCGCCGACGAGGCCGTGATGGCGGCGGACACCCTGATGCTGACCATTCCGAACCAGCTCGGACCGGACTACAACCTGCACGTGCTCCAGGCGTTCGCCGAGCACGTGGCGCCCGCGCTGGGCTGGAAGCCGAACACCGAGGGGCCGGTGCAGGGCGACCCGGTCTGAGTCACGCGTGCGGGAACCGGGACGATGTCCGCGGCACCCGCTACCTTCCCTCACATCGATTCGGAGGGAGGCTCAGATGAGCACCAACAGCACCGTCGGCGGCATCGGGGGGATGCCGAGCCGCCGCACGACTCAGGGAGGGACGGCTGCCGAGGCAGTCGTCTTCGCGGAGACGGCGTACTCGCGCTCGCTCCGCCGCACCACAACCCGTGCCATCCTCACCGGGGGACTCCTCGTCGGCATGCTCGCGATCGTCGCGGGGCTTTCCCGGCTGGGCGGTGATCGAGCCACGCCGGTCTCGCCGCCGACGATCGCCGTCGAGCAGGGAGGTGCGGCGCTCGCGGTTCTTCTCCCGGCATCCATTGCGCTGCAGGTGCTCCTGCGGATGCCGCGCGATCGCGAGAGCACCGAACCCGAGGACGCTGTGGCGCAGCGGCAGTTCTGGGGGCGGGTCGCCGCGATCGTGGCGCTGGCGTCGGCCTTCGTTGCGCTGTCCGCCTGTGCGAACGCATTCGTCGCCAGTATCCCGGGGGCTCTCGACGTGGTCCGCCTGTTCGGCGTTCCTGCCGGTGCCACCCTGGCCATGCTCATCGCCGCCGATGCCGCCACACTCGCCGAGACCCAGGCGGAACGCCTCAGCCTCCCGAGCGTCCGCAACGAGAAGGAACTGGACCGGATTCGGACGGCGATCACGCGTATTCCAGGACGCATCGACCCGCATCCGACGGTGTCTCTGATCGTCCAGGGCGGACTCGCGGGGGCGATCGTGATCGCGCTGTGCTCGTGGATCGCTCACACCCTCGTGCCCCACGCCGGGGCGACGGTCGTCTTCGCCGTCTTCGCAACCATCGTCACCGCTTTTGCGGTGGCGACCGCTGTGCAGGTGATCCCCGCGGCGCTGCAGGCACGGGTGCTCGACGCCGTTACGGTGCTCCTGCCCCCTGCACTGATCGCGGTGGTTGTCGTCCTCGAAGGAGCGACGGTGTCGATGTCGGCAAGTACCGGCAGTGACCTCGCGCGGTACTTCGCCGGTGTCGTGTACGGGCTTCTGATCGCCGTCCCCGCAGTGGTGACTGTGGCACTTCTCACCCTGCCCCGGGGCCCGAAGCGGGTCTCGCCGCCGGTGCTGGCGTACGCGCGGGCGGGTCTGTGCGCGCGGGCCGAGCGGCTGGCGCAGTCCACACCGAAGGCGGAGCCCGAACCGTGGCGGATCTTCGCCACCGCCAGCATCGTCATGAGCATCGTCCCGCCGGTGGCCGTGGTGCTCGCTCTGATCGCCACCTGGCAGCGGCGCGGGCGAGAGGACACCGGCCGCGCGCTGATCACCGGCGCCTGGACCACGATCATGGTCGCTGCGCTCCTGGAAGTCGCGCTTCTCGTGCTGCTGCCGTTCTACGGCGCCGCGCTCGGCTGGTTCACACTCCGCTGACTGCCGATGCCTCGGCGCCCGGCGGGCCGTTCCCGGCATCCGCGCGCGGGTCCCGCTTCCGCACCCCGGTACCCTGGAACCCATGCTCAACATGGCCGACGGCCTCGCCCGTCTCGGCGCGCTCGCCGAGAACCCGGTCGTCGCCACCCTCTCGCGGGCGTTCGCGGATGCCGGCTTCGAGCTGGCGATCGTCGGCGGTCCGGTGCGCGACGCCCTGCTCGGCCGGGTGACGCACGACCTCGACTTCACCACGGATGCCCGTCCCGACGACATCCTGCGGATCGTCACCCCGATCTCCACCGCGCAGTGGGACATCGGGCGGGCGTTCGGCACGATCGGCGCGCGGGTCCAGGGCGAGCAGGTCGAGATCACCACCTACCGCGCCGACAGCTACGACGGCGTCACCCGCAAGCCGGTCGTCGAGTTCGGCGACAGCATCGAGGGCGACCTGCTCCGTCGCGACTTCACCGTGAACGCGATGGCCCTCCGGGTTCCCGACATCAAGCTGGTCGACCCGGCCGGCGGCGTCGAGGACCTCCTCGCCGGCACCCTGCGCACCCCGATCGATCCCGAGGTCAGCTTCGGCGACGACCCGCTGCGGATGCTGCGCGCGGCGCGCTTCAGCGCCCAGCTCGGCTTCGGCGTCGAGGAGGCCACCGAGCGCGCGATCGAGAAGCTGCGCGGGACGCTGAGCATCGTCAGTCCGGAGCGGATCCAGGGCGAGCTCGTGCGGGTGATGCAGACGGACGACCCGGTCCGCGGCATCCGCGTGCTGGTCGAGACCGGGCTGATCGAGGAGTTCCTCCCGGAGGTCAGCGCCCTGCGTCTCGAGGTCGACGAGCATCACCACCACAAGGACGTCTACGAGCACTCGCTCACCGTGGTGCGCCAGGCGATCGAGCTCGAGCACCGGCGCAACCCGGGCGCGGCCCCCGACGTGCCGCTGCGCTTGGCCGCGCTGCTGCACGACATCGGCAAGCCGCGCACCCGCAAGCTCGAGCCCGGCGGCGGCGTCACCTTCCACCATCACGACGTCGTCGGCGGCCGGATGGCCCGCAAGCGGATGCAGGCGCTGCGGTTCGACGGCGAGACGACGGATGCCGTGGCGAAGCTCATCGAACTGCACCTGCGCTTCTTCGGCTACGCGGAGGGCGCCTGGACCGACAGCGCCGTGCGCCGGTACGTGCGCGACGCCGGGGATCTGCTCGAGCGGCTGCACATCCTGGTCCGCGCTGACGTCACCACCCGCAACCGCCGCAAAGCCGCCCGGCTCGCTGCGGCCTACGACGACATCGAGCGCCGGATCGTCGAGCTGCGCGAGCAGGAGGAGCTGGACAGCATCCGCCCCGAACTCGACGGCAACCGGATCCAGGAGATCCTCGGCATCCCGCCGGGGCGCGAGGTCGGCGAGGCGTACCGCTTCCTGCTCGATCTGCGGCTCGACGAGGGCGTCATCGGCCCGGACGCCGCCGAGCAGCGGCTCCGGGAGTGGTGGGCCGCCCGCGGCTGACCGAGGCTTTCAGCCCTTGGCCGGCCGCCCGCTTCGAGCGGCGGGCGCCGGAGGGTCCGCGGCCTGTGGCGGCGACTTAGACTGGGCACACCGCCGTCAGCGCCGATGGGAGCAGCCGTGGCATCCCCGTGGTCCTCGTCCCGCGACATCTCGCCCGAGGCGTCGCGCCTGCTGATCGAGCGCGCGCACGAGGAGCTGGTCGCGGGCAACTTCGAGGACAGCCGCCTGCAGCAGGTGCGTCCGCTCGTCCGCGCCTCCTGGGAGCGGGCGTGGCGCAGTCGCGTCGGCGCCGAGGGCCTGCCGCCGCTCGACTTCACCCGCGAGGCGCTCGAGGAGTACCGCCGCGGGCATCCGCTGGCCGGCGCCATGGACCTCATCCGAAACCTGCTGCTGCCCGGCTCCGCCGAGGACTCCGGCGTCATCGTCGCGGTCGGCGACCACGCCGGCCGGCTGCTGTGGGTGGAGGGCGATCTGCGGCAGCGGGTGCTCTCCGGCGACATGGGCTTCGTCGAGGGGGCGAACTGGTCGGAGGCGTCGGTGGGCACCGCCGCGCCCGGCACCGCGATCGCGCTCGGCGAGTCGGTGCAGATCCACCAGGCCGAGCACTACAACCGGCTCGTGCAGCCGTGGTCCTGCACCGCGGCACCGGTGTTCGACCCGGAGACCCGGCGCATCCTCGGCGTCATCGACGTCACCGGCGGCAGCGAGGCCGTCACGCCGCAGGCGCGGATGCTGGTGGACGCCACCGTCCGCGCGGTCGAGGCCGAACTCCTCGTCGCCCGGCTCCGCGCCCGCGCCGAGGCGCCCGGAACGACCGCCCCCCGCGCCGGCGGGCGCCGCCACCAGGAGCCGGAACGTGCGATGCTCCAGGTGCTCGGGCGCGACCGCGCACGCCTCGAGGTCGCGGCATCCGACGGCGAGACGGTGATCGAGCTCAGCGCCCGGCACGCCGAGATCCTGCTCATGCTCGCCGTGCATCGCCAGGGCGTGTCGGCGGAGCGGCTGAGCGAGCTGGTCTACGGCGAGGACGCGTCGCCGGACACGCTGCGGCCAGAGATGGTCCGGCTGCGGAAGGTGCTCGAGCGGCTGTCTCCGCAGCTGGTGCCGCAGTCGCGCCCCTACCGGCTCGCGATGCCGCTGGAGACGGATGCCCAGAACGTGCTGTCCCTGCTCGACCGCGGTGCCCACCGGGTGGCGCTGTCGGCGTACCCGGGCCCGGTGCTGCCCGACTCGGTCGCGCCCGGCGTGGAGGAGTTCCGGCAGACGGTGCAGGCCACCCTGCGCGAGACGATGCTGACCGAGGCGAGCGTGGACGTGCTGCTCGCCTACGCCGACATCCCGGAGGGCGCCGAGGACCTCGAGGTGCTGCGGCTGTGCCTGGAGATGCTGCCCGCGCGCTCGCCGAAGCGCGCCGGGCTGGTCAGCCGCATCCAGCGCCTCGGCGGCTGACCCGTTCGAATCGCGGGAAGGGCCCAGCGCCCGCAACCGGATGCAACGTTGCGCACCGGGCCGCAACGTCGCGCGGCCTATCGTCGACCCACACGGAACCTGCGGCGCGGATGCCGCGGGCAGTCGAAGGACAGTCGAAGGAGACGCCATGACCATCGTCGAAGAGAGTGTGTCGACCGCGTACGCCGCCCCCGGGCAGCCCGGGTCGATCGCCCAGTACCGTCCGCGATACGGCCATTACATCGGCGGCGAGTTCGTCGAGCCGGTGAAGGGCCAGTACTTCGAGAACATCAGCCCGGTCAACGGCAAGCCGTTCTGCGAGGTCGCCCGCGGCACCGCCGAGGACATCGACCGCGCCGTCGATGTCGCCTGGAAGGCGTTCGAGACGTGGGGGAGGACCAGCCCCGCGGAGCGGGCCGTCATCCTGAACCGCATCGCCGACCGCATCGAGGAGAACCTGGAGCGGATCGCGGTCGCCGAGACGTGGGAGAACGGCAAGCCGGTGCGCGAGACGCTCGCCGCCGACATCCCGCTCGCCGTCGACCACTTCCGCTACTTCGCCGGCGTTCTCCGCGCCCAGGAGGGCGGGATCAGCCAGCTCGACGAGAACACGGTGGCGTACCACTTCCACGAGCCGCTCGGCGTCGTCGGGCAGATCATCCCGTGGAACTTCCCGATCCTGATGGCGACGTGGAAGCTGGCCCCGGCGCTCGCCGCGGGCAACTGCGTGGTCATCAAGCCGGCCGAGCAGACGCCGGCATCCATCATGTTCCTGTTCGACATCATCGGCGACCTGCTCCCCGCGGGTGTGGTGAACATCGTGAACGGGTTCGGGATCGAGGCGGGGGCACCGCTGGCGCAGCACAAGCGCATCCGCAAGATCGCGTTCACCGGCGAGACCACGACCGGCCGACTGATCATGCAGTACGCGTCGCAGAACATCATCCCGGTCACCCTGGAGCTCGGCGGCAAGAGCCCGAACGTCTTCTTCGAGGACGTCGCCGCCTCCACCGCCGATCCGTTCTACGACAAGGCTCTCGAGGGCTTCACCCTGTTCGCGCTGAACCAGGGTGAGGTGTGCACGTGCCCGTCGCGCGCGCTCATCCAGCGGTCGATCTACGACTCGTTCCTCTCCGACGGGCTCGAGCGCGTCTCGCGCATCAAGCAGGGCAACCCGCTCGACCCGGAGACCATGATCGGGGCGCAGGCGTCCAACGATCAGCTGGAGAAGATCCTGTCGTACATCGCCATCGGCAAGGAAGGCGGCGCGAAGCTGCTCGCGGGCGGGGAGCGCGCCGACCTCGGCGGCGACCTCAGTGAGGGCTACTACGTGACCCCGACGGTGTTCGAGGGCACGAACGACATGCGCATCTTCCAGGAGGAGATCTTCGGCCCGGTGCTGTCGGTGACGAGCTTCAGCACCTTCGACGAGGCCATCTCGATCGCCAACGACACGCTGTACGGGCTCGGCGCCGGAGTGTGGAGCCGCAACGGCGACACCGCCTACCGCGCCGGACGGGCCATCCAGGCCGGCCGCGTCTGGACGAACACCTACCACCAGTACCCCGCGCACGCCGCGTTCGGCGGGTACAAGCAGTCGGGTGTGGGCCGCGAGAACCACCGGATGATGCTCGAGCACTACCAGCAGACGAAGAACCTGCTGGTGTCGTACGCCGAAGGTCCGATGGGCTTCTTCTGATCCGCATCCACCCCTGCGTTGAGCGAGCGAAGCGAGACGAAACGCACCCGGACGGAGGCGTTTCGTCTCGTCGCTTCGCTCCTCGCTCAACGACCGAACGGCGAAGGGTCGTCAACATGGTCAGCATCGGCGCCTATCAGCGGGTCGACGTGACGGATGCCGCGGCATCCCTCATCCGCGACCTGACCGCGCAGCACGGGCCGCTCATGTTCCACCAGTCCGGTGGATGCTGCGACGGGTCGTCCCCGATGTGCTACCCGGTCGGGATGTTCCTCGTCGGGCCGAGCGACGTGCTGCTCGGCCGTCTCGAGATCGAGGGGATCGACCCGATCGAGGTCTACATGTCGGAGGCGCAGTTCGAGTACTGGAAGTACACGCACCTCACCATCGACGTCGTCGAGGGGCGCGGTGCCGGGTTCAGCGTCGAGGGCCCGACCGGCAAGCGGTTCCTCATCCGCTCCCGGATGCTCGACGAGGCCGAGCTGGAGCACTTCGGGCTCCGCGACCGAACCGGGCTCCATCACGGAACCGGAGTCAGTGGTCTAACTGCATCCACACCCAGCCGACGATCATGAGGATGAACACCAGGATCGTGACCCACGAGGTGCTCTTCTTCAGCCGCCGCCCTTCCGGCGCGACCCCGGGAGGGGGCGGCGTGATCATGCCGGCGGGCGGTGCGAACGGCAGGGGCTTCTGCGGCCCGGCATCTGTCGACGCGGGAGGGGCGGATGCCTGGGCCGCACGCAGACGCTCGTCCCGCCACCGCGCCCATTGATCGAACTTGGTCATCAGCGCCCCGACGATCCCGAACAGCCACGCCCAGGTCGCCGGGTCGGTGGTGGACACCGGGCGGCGCATGTAGAGGAACATCCAGTCGTCCACGATCTCGACGTCGAGCTCGGCGGCGTGGTCGATGAAGCGCGCCATGATGTCGGGCGTGAACAGGTAGAGGGCGTCCTGCTCGTAGCCGCGCGGGCAGTACAGCGTGAAGTACCGGTCGAAGTCGCCCTCGAGCGAGAGACGCTGATCCTTGGAGAAGGAGGCCGGCAGGTTGGAGCCGAGGGTGTTGTTGCCGACCGCGTCGAGGACGATGTTCGGCAGCGGAACGTCGAGCCTCACCGCCACATAGCCCCAGTGGTACGTGGTCGAGCTCTTGCCGTGCTTCACCGTGTACTGGTAGTTCCCGAACTCCACGAAGCGCGGGTGGAACCCGCGGACCAGCGAGGTCGACATCCGTCCCGAGCCGTGCTGGAAGATCATGCCCGGCAGCTGCGGATCGGCGATCCGGTCCTCGTAGACCATGTTGTTCGCGGCGGCGAACCGGGCGATCCGGTAGCGCTGCTCCCGCCGTCGGCGCCAGGAGAGGACCCCGAACACGGCGCCCCCGACGATCGTCAGTGCGAGGAGCAGGATCGGCACCACGGCGAGCGCGGAGAGGTCGCCGCCGTGGCTGAGGACGGTGGCGAGCACCACGGTCATGGCGCCGACGACCGGCAGGGCGACCGCGACCACGAACACCGCGGCGATGACGGTGAACACCACCCCCGCGGTGGACGGCGGGGTGCGCCGCCTCATCTCCCGCGCGAACTCGGCGACCGCCCGCGGATCGACCGGTTCGGTCAGCGGACGGGCGTCGAAGGGGACGGCGGGCGGCTGCGGATGCATGGGCACAACGGTACCCGCGCGCCCCGCCCGTCACTCCCCGTTCACCTCGGCGTCGCGCTCGCGTCACACGGCCTCGGCACGATGACCCGGTGCCCGCGCCGCTCGTCACCGTCATCGTCCCCGCGAAGGACGCCGGAGCCTACATCGGCACGGCGCTGGAGACGCTCACCCGCCAGTTCGACGACCCGTCGGCGCTGAAGCTGGTCGCGATCGACGACGGGTCCACGGATGCCACCGGCGCGCTCATGCGGCAGTACGCGGCGCGCTTCGATCACGCCGAGGTGATCCGCAACCCGCATCCGCGCGGCCTGGCGACCGCGCGCAACCAGGGACTCGCGCACGTCGAGGGGGAGGCGTTCTGTTTCCTCGACGGCGATGACTGGATGCAGCCCGCCCGCCTGCCGGTGCTCGCCGCGGCGCTGCGAGACCTCGGCTGCGACTTCGTGCGCACGGATCACGTCACCGTGAAGCGGACGGAGCGCAGGCTCGTGCGCGCCCCCTTCACCGCCCGCGGCGTGGTCGCCGACCCGCGCACGGCCGTGCTCCCGGTCGACGACAAGAGCATGGTCGACTACCCCTACGCGTGGGCCGGCATGCTGCACCGGAGGGTGCTCGATCGCGGCCTGGCCGGCTTCCGCGACGGGCTGTTCACCGCGGAGGACCGCCCCTGGATCTGGCGGCTGCACCTGCACGCCGACTCGTTCGCGGTCGTCGACGCGCCCCACCTGCTGTACCGCCGCGGGCTCAGCGACTCGCTCTCCCGCACCCTCGATAGTCGCCAGCTGCACTTCACCCGCGCCATGGGCGAGGTGCTCGACCTCGTCGACGCACATCCCGAGGCCGGCCGCTTCCGGCCGAAGGCCGTGTTCTCGGCACTCGCCCTGAGCGCGCACCACCTCGTGCGCGCCCGGCGGATGCATCCGGCCGTGCGGCGCGAGCTGCGCACCGGCATCCGCGGCCTGCTCGCGCGGCTGCCGCGCACCGAGACGCACGCCGCGCTCGCCCGCCTGGACGGCCCGCGCCGGCGGGTGCTCGCCGGGGTGCTTCGTCAGGCGGTGCCGGCATGATCCAGCTCTTCGCGCTGCACAGCCCCTACGGCCTGATGACCGCCGCCGCCGCCATCGACGCCGGGCTGCTCGGCGCCTCCTCGCGCCGCATCCTCGTGCCGATGAACACGGCCGCCGTGCCGGAGACCGCCCTCGACATCGCGACGGCCCCGCGGTACGCGACACTGCGCGCTCGCTTCGACGCGATCCAGCCGCTGAATCCGCTGGTCGATCCGCGCCACCCCACCGCATGGACGCCCGATCCGCAGGACCTGCCGCTGCTGGAGCGGCTGTTCTCCCGGGCCTTCGACCTCGGCGACGCCGAGATCGAGCTGTTCGCGCAGTCCCCGCAGGTCGCCCCGGCGCGCACGCTGATGACGATGTTCTCGCGGGCTCGGCTCGGCGTGATCGGCGACGGCCTGATGACGTACTCGCCGACGCGGAACCGGATGCCTCGGCAGGTGACCGAACGGGTCGCCCGGGTCGTCTACCCGGACGTGGTTCCGGGCGTCGAGCCGCTCGTGTTCGCCGAGGCCGGTGCCGCACGCGTGCCGGTGCCGCCGGAGGCGTTCGGCCGGGTGCTGCACGAGGCGGGCGAGGCGGTGCCGGATGCCGCGCTGGATGCGCTCGCCGGCGACGACCGCCGCACCGGCCTGGTGATCGGCCAGTACCTCGGCGCCCTCGGGCTCGTCGGCGCGGCAGAGGAGACCGCCCTGCAGGTCGCGATGGTCGAGCGGCTCGCGGATGCCGGAGTCGAGCGGGTCGTCTTCAAACCGCATCCGTCCGCCCCTCCCGCACTCGCCGACGCGCTGGCCGCGAGCGCCGCGCACCGCGGGATGGCCTTCGCGGTCCACGACGGCGACCAGCCGGCCGAGCACGCCGCTCTGCGCCTGGGCGTCACGGACGTCGCCGCGTGCTTCTCCACCGCTCTGCCGACCCTGCGCGCACTCTCCGGCATCCGGATCCACGCGGTGGGCACGGATGCCGTGCTCCGCCGCCTCAGCCCGTTCGAGAACAGCAACCGCATCCCCGCGGTGATCGTCGACGCGCTCACCCGGCCCGTCGGCGACGGGACCGGCGGCGACGAGCCGGGACGGCTGCAGCGGCTGGTCGACGCCGTCGGCTACGCCATGCAGCCGGAGATCTGCGCGCACCTGCGTCCGGGCGCGGAGGCGTTCCTCGCCGCCCTGCCGGCCGCGGAACGGGAGCGGTATGTCCCGCCCGAGCGCCTGCGCCGGCTCGGCCTGCCGGGGGCACCGGCGCCGACCGTGCTGCAGCGCGCGCTCGCACCGCGCGGGGGCATCGGGCGGCTGGAGGAGCTGCGGCTGACCGCGGCCGGAGCACGCCGGCGCGCGCGCCGCGTGTGGAAGGCGGCGACCGGACGATGACCCCCGGGACGACGTCCGACGCCGTGTCCGCGGGACCGGCCGCGCCGGCTGGGCTCACCGTCGCGATCATCCCGGCGCGCGGCGGCTCCCAGGGCGTGCCCGGGAAGAACCTGCGCCGCGTGGGAGGGACGCCTCTCGTCGAGCGCGCCGTCCGCGCCGCCGCGGCCGCCGGCGTGGACCTCGTCGCCGTCAGCACCGACGACCCGGGGATCGCCGGCGTCGCCGCGGCGGCCGGCGCCCGCGTGATCGACCGCCCTGCCGCGCTCGCCGGCGACACGGCCTCGTCCGAGAGCGCCCTGCTGCACGCGCTGGACGAGCTCGAGGCGAGCGGCACCCGCGTCGGCACGGTCGTCTTCCTGCAGGCGACGTCCCCGTTCATCCCCGCGGACGCCCTCGCCCGGGCGATCGGCGACGTGCGCGACGACCGCTTCGACAGCGTCTTCTCCGCGCATGCGACGTACGGATTCCTGTGGCGAAGGGATGCCGGGGCCGAGGCCGTGGCGATCAATCACGACGCCGCGCACCGGCCGCGGCGGCAGGATCGGGAGCCGCACTACCTGGAGACGGGAGCGTTCTACGTCTTCTCCGCGGAGGGCTTCCGCCGCGCCCGGCACCGCTTCTTCGGCCGCGTCGGCATCGCGGAGGTGCCCGAACGCACCGCGATCGAGATCGACGACGAGCATCAGCTCGCGCTCGCCGAGGCGCTCGCGGGAACCCTGGACGCCCCGGCATCGGCGGCATCGACGGCATCGGCGGCATCGGCGGCGTCTGGCGGGGCATCCGTCCCCGCGCCGATCCCTGCGACGGCCCTCGTCACCGACTTCGACGGCGTGCACACCGACGACACCGCCACCGTCGACAGCGAGGGGCGCGAGTCGGTGCGCGTCAGCCGCGAGGACGGCTTGGGAGTGTCCCGGCTGCGCCGCGCCGGCATCCCGATGCTGATCCTGTCCACCGAGCAGAACCCCGTGGTCGCCCGCCGCGCGGACAAGCTGCGGGTGCCCGTGCGGCACGGCGTCGACGACAAGGCGGCCGCCCTCGCCGCCTGGGCGGACGAGCAGGGCATCCCGCTCGCGGACATCGCCTACGTCGGCAACGACGTCAACGACCTCCCCGCCCTCGCCCTCGCCGGCTGGCCGGTCGCCGTCGCGAACGCGCACCCCGCCGTGAAGGACGCCGCCCGCGTCGTCCTCACCCGCCGCGGCGGCGAGGGCGCCGTCCGCGAGGTGATCGAGCGGATCCTGCTCGCCGCCGCCACCCCCGCCCCCTGACTTTCGAATCGCGCGATCGGTCCCGAAACCGGCCGATTCACAGCAGTTCAGGCGATTCGAACGGACTGGTCGCCCGGCGGTCACCGACCCGACCCCGGGGGTTCACCTCCGGTGCGTAGACCGGTGGGACACAGCGAACGGAGGGCTGTCATGACCGTCAGCATCGGAAGCCGGGTGATCGGCGGGGGTCGCCCCACCTACGTCATCGCCGAGATCGGCCTGAACCACAATGGCGACGTCGAGATCGCCAAGAAGCTCATCGACGTCGCCCGCGCCGCGGGCGCGGACGCGGTGAAGTTCCAGAAGCGGACGCCCGAGATCGCCACCCCCGAGCACATGCGCGACGTGCCGCGCGAGACGCCCTGGGGCACCATGAGCTACCTCGACTACCGCCGCCGGGTCGAGTTCGACCGCGACCAGTACATCGAGATCGGCGACCACGCCACGATGGCGGGCCTGCACTGGTTCGCCTCGCCCTGGGACGTGCCCAGCGTCGAGTTCCTCGAGGACCTCAACGTCGTCGCGCACAAGGTGGCATCCGCCAGCCTCACCGACGCCGAGCTGCTGCGCGCCCTGCGCGACACCGGCAAGCCGGTCATCCTCTCCACCGGCATGTCGACCATCGACCAGATCGACCGCGCCCTGGACACGCTCGGCACCGACCGCACCATCCTCATGCACGCCACCTCGACGTATCCGATGGAGGCGGGCGAGGCGAACCTGAAGATGATCGCCACGCTCCGCGACCGCTATCCCGGCGTCCCCGTCGGCTACTCCGGTCACGAGCGCGGCCTGCAGATCTCGCTCGCCGCCGTCGCGCTCGGCGCCGTCGCCGTGGAACGGCACATCACCCTCGATCGTGCGATGTGGGGCTCCGACCACGCCGCCTCCCTGGAGCCCGGCGGCTTCGAGCGCCTGGTGCGCGACATCCGCGTCATTGAAGAGGCTCTGGGTGACGGCGTGAAACGGGTCTACCCCGGCGAGCTGGCACCGATGGCGAAGCTGAGGCGCGTCGTCGCATGACGTTCCGCGGCAGCCGTGAGCGCCGCCTGCGCGTGGTGGCGATCGCCGACGCCGACTCCTTCGTGAAGTGGTCGGCGCACCTCATCGACCGTGTCCCCGACATCAGCAGGCACCTGCTCCTCGTGCGCACGCCGCTCACGGTGAGCGAGGCGCAGGAGCAGGCTGCGCTCGCCGGCACCCGGTTCGCGGGGGATCCCGCATCCGTCACCCGCATCGACTTCGGACGCGTGGCCTCGTGGCTGGGCGCCGACCGCCCGGACGTCGTCGTGCTCGCCGGACGCGGGCCGTTCGTACGGCTTCTCGGGCGCGAGATCGACCGCCTTCCGGCGCGCCCGGTCGTGGTGAGCGGGCTGCCCGGCATGTCCATTCCCGCCCAGCGCGGCGCGCTGGACTACCGCCGGCACAGCGATCTGCTCGTCGTGCACTCCTGGCGCGAGGTGGCCGCGTTCACGCAGCTCGGACGGCGCATCGGCGTCGACGTCCCGATCGCGCTCGCCACGCTGCCGTTCGCGCGGCGGACGGATGCCGCAGGCCAGCGCGTCCGCGGCACCGAGGCCGATCTGCTGCACACGCCAGGCACCGACCTCGTCTTCGCCGCGCAGGCCCTGGTCCCGGCCACCCGGGGGGAGCGGCTGCGCATGGCCGAGATCCTCCGGCTCGCGGCCGTCGCGGAGCCGTCGAAGCGGGTGGTGGTCAAGCTGAGGTCGCGCCCAGGCGAGGCGGAGACCCATCACGAGCGCGACGCGTACCCCGAACTGCTGCAGGGCGCGCCCGACAACCTCGTGCTCTCGTACCAGCCGATGTCCGAGGCGCTCGCCACGGCGGAGGGGCTGGTCACCGTGAGCTCGACCGCCGCCGTGGAGGCGATCGCCCACGGGGTCCCGGTCATCGCGGTCGACGAGTTCGGCGTGAGTAAAGCGCTCCTGAACCACGTCTTCCGGGGCAGCGGGCTGCTGGGCGGTGCGGAGGACGTGGTGGCCCGACGCTTCCGGCATCCGGATCCGGGGTGGGCGGCCCAGAACTACTTCCATGATCCGCGCGACTCGCAGTGGTGGGCCCAGGTGCGCGGGCTCGTGGCGCAGCGCCGGCGCGGCGAGCTTCCGTCGCGCGTCGTGCCGCGTCCGCGCGGCGGTGCGCTGCACGCCGCATGGCACCGCCGGCTCGTGCTCGGCGAGGAGGACCGCACCCTGTCCGGAGCGCTCGCGGGCGCGGTCGGCGCGCCGCTGGTCTCGGCGCTGGTCGCTGTGCGCCGCCGGCGGGGCGGGACGGATGCCGGGTCCTGGCAGGATGCCGGCAGCGACCTCACCCTGGCACCCACTCCGCTCGCCGAGCCGGTGCGCCGCCGGACCGCCGCATCCCTCGCCATCGGGTAGACTTCTGTGGTTGTCTGCCTTCCGGCATCCGTCGGATGCGGACGACGTGCACAACACCCTCCTGCTTCCGGGAAAGTCCCGGGAGCCGTTCTAGTCCGAAGGAGGTGGGTAAGTGACGCACCAGTACGAGCTCATGGTCATTCTGACTCCCGAGCTGGACGAGCGCCAGGTTGCCCCCAACCTCGACAAGTTCCTGAAGGTCATCACGAACGATGGTGGCTCGATTGACAAGGTCGACATCTGGGGCAAGCGCCGTTTCGCCTACGAGATCAACAAGAAGAACGAGGGCATCTACGCCGTCGTCAACTTCACCGCGACGAGCGAGGCCACGCAGGAGCTCGACCGCCAGCTGAAGCTGAGCGAGCTCGTGTTCCGCACCAAGGTCCTCCGCGCCGAGGAGGCGCAGGCCATGGTCGCCGCTGAGGCCAAGCGCGCCGAGGCCAAGGCCGCCCGCAAGCCCAAGGTCGCGAAGGCCTAAGGCTCATGGCCGGCGAAACCGTCATCACCGTGGTGGGGAACCTCACCGCCGACCCCGAGCTGCGCTACACGCAGAACGGCCTGCCGGTGGCCAACTTCACCATCGCCTCGACCCCGCGGACGTTCGACCGCCAGGCCAACGAGTGGAAGGACGGCGAAGCGCTGTTCCTCCGCGCGTCGGTGTGGCGTGAGTTCGCCGAGCACGTGGCCGGGTCGCTGACGAAGGGCATGCGCGTCATCGCGCAGGGCCGTCTGCGTCAGCGCTCCTACCAGGACCGCGACGGCAACAACCGCACCGCGATCGAGCTGGAGGTTGACGAGATCGGTCCGTCGCTGCGCTACGCGACGGCACAGGTCACGCGGGCCGCATCCGGCGGCGGCGGGCAGTCCCGTCCGCAGCAGCAGGTCTCGGACGAGCCGTGGTCGACCCCCGGGTCGACGAGCGCCGACGCCTGGAGCACTCCGGGCAGCTTCGGCGACGACACGCCGTTTTGATCCATCCCGGTCGTTGAGCGAGGGCCGCAGGCCCGAGACGAAACGCTCATCCGTCCGGAACTCTTCATCTTCTGTAAGGAAATCTCATGGCTGGAAAGTCGAGCGGCGACCGCCGCAAGCCGCGGAAGGGCGCGAAGAACGCCGCCCCCGCGAAGTCGATCCGCGTGGGCGTCATTGACTACAAGGACGTCGCCACGCTTCGCAAGTTCATCTCGGAGCGCGGCAAGATCCGCGCCCGTCGTATCACCGGTGTCTCGGTGCAGGAGCAGCGCCTGATCGCCAAGGCGATCAAGAACGCGCGCGAGATGGCGCTCCTGCCTTACGCCGGCGCTGGCCGCTAAGGAGCACCGACATGGCAAAGCTGATTCTCACGAACGAGGTCGCCGGGCTCGGTAGCGCCGGCGACGTCATCGAGGTCAAGAACGGGTACGCCCGCAACTACCTCATCCCGCAGGGCTACGCGGTCGCCTGGACCCGTGGCGGCGAGAAGCAGGTCGAGCAGATCCGTTCCGCTCGTCAGGCTCGCGCGATCCACGACCTCGACGAGGCCAAGGCCCTGAAGGACAAGCTCGAGGGCACCAAGGTGCGCCTGGCCGTCAAGGCCGGCGCCGAGGGCCGCCTGTTCGGCTCGGTCAAGCCGGCCGACGTGGCCGACGCGGTGGCCGCCGCCGAGCTGGGCTCGATCGACAAGCGCAAGGTGCACATCACCGCGCCGATCAAGTCCACCGGCGAGCACGAGGCGACCATCCGCCTGCACGAGGATGTCACCGCCGTGATCACCCTCCAGGTGGTCGCCGCGAAGTAACTCGCGACGCACGCACCAACGGCGAGAGCCCCCGTCCCCGCGACGGGGGCTCTCCGTGTCTCCGGGTTCGCCGGTCGCCTTGACCCTCGTTCGCCCGGCCACGTATAACGGGCGTATGCGCACAGTCTCACCCGGAAGGCTGCGGTTCGCTGCTGATCTCTCGTGCGCCGAATCCGTGGAGGATCTGACCCGCTGGCTGTACGCGGGCATCGACAAGGTCTTCGATGAGGTCGTCGTCGGATTCGACCTCCTCGACCCCGTCACCCACCGTCCGCAGCTGACATCCGCGCACGGCGTCAGCAGGTTCTTCCTCGCTCGCTACGACCTTCTTGCGCGTGATGAGGATCCCGTGCTGAGCCGTGCCATCGACACCCGGGACCTGGCCTACAACATCGCGATGATGTCCACGGAGGAGTGGGAGGAGTCCGTTCTCTACCGCGAGGTGTTCTCGCTGCATCACATGAGGGACCTGGTGTACGCGCCGGTCATCGTGTCGAGTGAGGTCATCGGGACCCTCAATCTGGGCCGCGTCGCGGATGCCGCCCCGTTCACGTCCGAAGAGCTCCAGGAGGCCGCGGAACTGGCCGCACTTCTCGGCACGATCATCGAGGGCCTGTGGAAGCGCGGCAGCCTCGAGCGTGAGCTCACGCTGTTCCGGCGTGGCCCTCGCGGCTGTCGGCCCCATCACCGGCCTTCTCCGGAACGTTCCGGGTACCCCGGGTACCCCGGGCACGCCTGGCACGCCCGGCACGCCGGGTACCCCTGGCACGCCCGGCACCCCGGGTACCCCTGGCACGCCGGGTACCCCTGGCACGCCGGGTACGCCGGGAACTCCCGGTGCTCCGGATACGCCCGGTACTCCGGGCACGCCGGGTACCCCTGGCACGCCTGGCGCGCCGGGTACCCCGGGAACCGGCGGCGCCCCCGGTGCCCGCGTCGGTTCGCCCGCGGGTCTGAACACCAGCGCGCGCACTGTTCACCGCTCCGTGCGGCCGTTCGCGACGTCCGTGCCGGGTCGTCGACCCTCGCCGCGACGGGCGGGGAGGCCACGCCGCTCGGAGCCGCAGTGCTGCTCCTGGTCGCAGGGCTGATGATGCTGGTTCGGGTGCGTCGCAGCGCCTGACCTGGGGCCGAACCAGCTGTGGTGCGGGCACGAAGGGCCCGCACCACAGCCATGCCCGGCGCAGACGCGCCCGGTGTGCGCGGAGTTGACTTTTCCCCGTAGTTGTACACATGCGACAACGCGGCGGCCAACCTTCAATCAGAGCTTTAAGCGGAAATCCGTCCACAGCTTGAGGATCAGAAATACGGCTGGTCACAGCCATAAAAGTTCATCAAAATCTGAGCTGTCCACCGAGTTGTCCACAGTCGTTCTGCACAGACACTCCGAGGTTCTCCGCACGTCTTCCACAGAGTTATCCACAGCCCCTGTTGCACGGGGAAAAGGCCGCTCCTAGCGTGGTCGGGACCGGATGTCGGGAGCTCGTGGTTCCCTGTGTGCCAGGGACGGGATCTCCGCCCGGACCACGCGCAGAGCACGGGGGCTCTGCGAAGGCATCCGTATTGGGAGGGAGTGCTGTGTCGATCGCCGACATCTCGGAAGAACGTCTGGGTGGCACCCGCACGCCGGAGCGCACGCCCCCGCACGACCTTCTCGCGGAGCAGAGCGCGCTGGGCGGCATGCTTCTCTCCAAGGACGCCGTCGCCGACGTGATCGAGACCCTCAAGGGCGCCGACTTCTACATCCCCAAGCACGAGCTGATCTTCGAGGCCATCCTCTCGCTGTACTCGCACGGCGAGCCCACCGACGTCGTGGCCGTCACCGACGAGCTCATCAAGACCGGCGAGCTCGGCAGGGCAGGCGGTGCCGATTACCTGCACACCCTGACGTCGATCGTCCCCACCGCGGCGAACGCGGGCTACTACGCCGGCATCGTCGCCGAGCGGGCGATCCTGCGCCGCCTGGTGGATGCCGGAACGCGCATCGTGCAGCTCGGCTACGACGGTCAGGGCGACGCGTCCGACATCGTCAACAGCGCGCAGGCGGAGATCTATTCGGTCACCGGCACCCAGGAGGCGGAGGACTACGTCCCGCTCACCGTCGCGGTGGACGCCGCAGTGGAGGAGATCGAGGCCGCGAGCGGTCGCGACAGCACCATGACCGGCGTGCCGACCGGCTTCCGCGAGCTCGACGAGCTGACCAACGGTCTGCACCCGGGACAGATGATCGTCGTCGCCGCCCGCCCCGCGATGGGCAAGTCGACGCTCGCGCTGGACTTCGCGCGCGCGGCATCCATCGGCCACAACCAGCCGTCGATCTTCTTCTCCCTCGAGATGGGCAAGAGCGAGATCGCGATGCGTCTGCTCAGCGCCGAGGGCGCCATCCCGCTGCAGAACATGCGTAAGGGAACCCTCGACCCCCGCGACTGGACCACCGTCGCGGCCACCCGCGGCCGGATCAACGACGCGCCCCTGTACATCGACGACAGCCCGAACATGACGCTCGTCGAGATCCGCGCGAAGTGCCGCCGGCTCAAGCAGCGGGCCGGGCTGAAGATGGTCATCATCGACTACCTGCAGCTGATGACGAGCGGCAAGCGCGTCGAGTCGCGTCAGCAGGAGGTCTCCGAGTTCTCCCGTGCCCTCAAGCTGCTCGCCAAGGAGCTGCAGGTGCCGGTGATCGCACTGTCGCAGCTGAACCGTGGCCCCGAGCAGCGGCAGGACAAGAAGCCCGTGATCAGCGACCTGCGCGAGTCCGGATCGATCGAGCAGGACGCCGACATGGTGATCCTGCTGCACCGCGACTCGGTGTACGACAAGGACGTCCGTCCTGGCGAGGCCGACCTCATCGTCGCCAAGCACCGTAACGGGCCGACCGCGACGATCACCGTCGCCTTCCAGGGCCACTACTCCCGGTTCGCCGACATGGCCCCGGGCGGCGACTTCAGCTGACGCCTCGTCGGGGTCGCGGCCGCGCCGCCACCTTGTGACGGAAAAATGACGCTGGATGACGCTCCGGCCGATCGACCGATGTCGGTGCCTGGAGCGAGGATCGGGATATGCCCGGATGCCCCTGCTCACCGATCCCCGGGACTGCCGACCGGGCCCGCACCGACCGGGCCCGCACCGACCGGGCCCACACCGACCGCGCCGGCACCGGGCGCGCCCGCACCGAACCTGCCTGCGCCGGGCACCCCGCGCGCGAACGCGCCGCTGACGCTGACCGCCGCGGCGGTGACCGTGGTGCTGTGGGCGCCGGCGTTCATCGGCATCCGCGGCGCCGGCCCGCACTTCGACCCGGGCGCCCTCGCCCTGCTGCGCATGGCAGTCGGCACGCTGGCTCTCGGGGTGATCGCGGTGCGCCACGGCATCCGCCTGCCCGAACGACGCCACTGGCCTCTCGTGATCGTGTGGGGCGTCGCCTGGTTCTGCGTCTACAACCTCGCGCTGAACAGCGCCGAACGCACGCTCGACGCCGGCACTGCGGCGATGGTCGTGAACCTCGCCCCGCTCATGGTTGTGGTCTTCAGCGGGCTGTTCCTCGGTGAGGGCTTCCCCAAGCCGCTGGTGATCGGCGCGCCGATCGCCTTCCTCGGCGTCGTCCTGATCGGGATGAGCTCGTCGACGAGCGCCGGCCTCGACATCACCGGCCTGCTGCTGGCCCTGCTCGCCGCGGTCATGTACGCCGGATGCACGCTGCTGCAGAAGCGGCTGCTCACCTCGGGCGTGGACTCGACGACCCTCACCTGGCTGGGCGCCGTCGCCGGCACGGTCGCGCTGCTGCCCTGGACCGCGCGCCTCATCGGCGACCTGCACGCCGCCCCGCTGGATGCGACGCTGTGGGTGATCTACCTCGGCATCTTCCCCACGGCGATCGCGTTCACCACCTGGGCGTACGTGCTGCAGCGCAGCACCGCCGGGCAGACCTCCGCCACGACGTACGTGGTGCCGGCCCTCGCGATCCTGATGTCGTGGCTGATTCTGGGCGAAGTGCCGACCCCGGTGATGTTCCTCGGCGGCGCCCTGTGCCTGCTCGGCGTCGTGATCACGCGCATGCGGTGGGGTCGCCCGCCGCACGGATGATGCCGAGACGCCGGACGAGCAGCCCGTCAGAGCACGATGTCGGCCGGCGTCCTCAGCATCCGCCATTCCCCGGGCCGCGCCGTGCGCGCGGCGAGCACGTCCGCATCCGGCAGCGGCCCGAGGTCGACCCCGGTGAGCTCCGCGATCTCGGCGATCGGCACCTGGAACGTGCGGAACGCCCCCAGCGCATGCACCGCGAGCAGACCGTCGCGCGTGTCGATCAGCTCGGACTGGTCGAGGACGAAACCGGCCGCGGCCAGGCCCGTCGGTCCGCGCCACGCGGCGAGCTTCCAGAACCGCAACGGGATCCGGATGCCGCGATAGGGCGGGTCGCCGCCGCCGAGGACCGGCGCGGTGAACACCGACAGCCGCTGATCCGTCGCGTCGGCGTACCCGAGCACGTGATCCTCCAGGCCCAGCCACAGCTCCTTGGACTGGTTGAACCCGGCCGCCTGCGGTGCCGCGTTCGGGTACGCGAACGTCGCGTCCATGGCGCGACGCGCCTCGTCGACGTCGCCCCAGCCGGGGTCGCGCCGGCGCACGAGGTGGCCGCGGTCGAGGTCGTTGCGCGCGTACATCTCGGGTCCGGTCTGCTCGTCGGGAGCGACCCGCGGATCCCGATGCCACTCACCCGTGCGCGCCAGGTCCTGCAGCAGGGCGCCGTCGATGTTCACCCCGGTCACCGCCGCCATCCGCCGCTCCGGATCGAGGAGCACGGTGAACCTCGGGTACGGGAGGCCCCGCACCGGCTGTGCCGGGCGGGGCAGCGGCAGCTCGGTCGCGAGGAAGTGAGGGTCGTACCCGTCCGCCATGGGACCCATCGTGCCGGATGCCCCCGACATCGTCCGGCCACGACCGCCGCAGAAGGGGGTGACGGATGCCGCGCCCGCGGCCTAGACTCGAGCTGGTCGAGGCGCGCACCTTCGACCAGCGCATCCAGCTGCTCGAGTACATCCCGACGGTGCTGGACGGCCCGCCGGGACGCTGAGATCACACCAGGCGCCGGATCGCCTGCAGCGGGATGCCGATCCAGTCCGGCCGGTTGCGCGACTCGTAGATCGCCTCGTAGACGGCCTTGTCGAGTTCGAGCGCGTCGAGCAGCGGCCGCTGCGCGGCGAGGTCGGCGCCGGATGCTCCCGCGTACCCGTCGAGGAAGGCCGCGCGCGCGGCATCCGCCCATGCCCGCACGGATGCCTGCCGGACGTCGGGCCGCTCCCGCTCGAGCGACCCGGCCACGTAGTCGAAGGAGCGCAGGGCGCCGGCGACGTCGCGGATGGCGAGGTCGGGCAGCATCCGCTCCGGCATCGGCCGCATCGGCTCGCCCTCGAAGTCGAGGATCACCCATCCGCGCCCGGGCGTGAGGATCACCTGCCCGAGGTGGTAGTCGCCGTGCACACGCTGCAGGTCCGGCCAGGCGGCATCCAGCGCCCGCGCGTACACCGCCGCGATCGCATCCTGGACGCCCGCGAGCACGGGGACCTCGGCGGCGGCGATGGACAGGCGCCGATGCCAGCCGGCGACGACCCCGGCACGCTCGTCCGCCGACGGCGGTGCCGACCCGAACAGACCGGCCAGCGACACATGCACCTCGGCGGTCGCGACGCCGAGGTCGCGGGCGCGCGCGCTGAAATCCTCACCCGCGGCGGCCGCGCGGAGGGCCACCCGGCGCGCGTCCTCGACCCCGGGCAGGAACTCCTGCGCGAACGCGAGCGAACCCTCGACGGGCGCGCCGGTCTCCGGGTCTGGCCAGGTGCCGGCCACGGATCCCACGGCTCCGGGCACGTGCGCGGAGCCGGAGGCGGCGAGGGCGGTCTGCAGCTCGATGTCGGGGTTGACGCCCGGATGCAGCTGCCGGAACACCTTGCAGATGATCGGCGCGGTGTCGTCGCCGTCGCGGTAGATGATCGAGGTGTTCGACTGCTCGCCGCCGAGCACGCCGGCCGCGTACTCCGCATCCGGGATCTGCGCCGCGGGGATGCCGCGCGCCCGAGCCCGCTCACCGGCGGCCTCGCCGCCGCGGGTCACCAGCCGGCGCAGCGCCTCGGTGTACGACGGGTCGAACGGGCCGTCCAGCAGCACGGTGCCCGGTTCGGGGCTGCCGATGACGTGGTCTGCGGCGGGGTCGACGGCGGATGCCGGACGCGCGACCACCGGCACCTGATACAGCACGACGGGGTGTGCGCCGGTGTCGGCGACGAGGAGCGTGGTGACGACGGCGCGCTCGCCGCCGTGACCGGCGAACGGGTCCGGCAGATCCCACGCGGCGACGAGCCGCAGCTCCGGGTCGCGACCCTTCGCCGAGTACCAGCGCTGCCGGGGCATCCAGGCCGCCAGGCACGCCACCGTGCTGTCCATACCTGCGACAGTAGAGCCACCGGATCGCCGGTGTCGACAGCCCTTCCGCGCGCCGCCGCGGATCGATCGTGACGCCCTCCTCGTACAGGTCGAACACCCGCGGGTCGATGTAGCTCGCACGCGCGACCGCCGGCGTGTTGCCGAGCACGGCGGCCGTCGTCTTCACCGCGTCGATGACGGCGCGGCGCCGCGCGGTCGCCGTGGTGCGCGGGCCGGTCTCGGCCAGGGCGCGTGCCGCGGTGACCGTGCCGTGCAGCGTGCGGAAGTCCTTCGCGGTGAACTCCCCGCCGGTGCGCGCGCGGACGTCGTCGTTGATGTCGGCGGCGTGCAGCGGATGCCAGCCCGCGTCGTCCTGCCAGGCCAGCAGCGTCGCGTCCGGGCCGCGGCGCTTCAGCCCGGCCACGAGCGCCGCGAGGTCGGGATCCTCCACGTCCGACTCCCACGGCTGCCCGCTCTTGGCGGGGAAGCGCAGCTCGACCACGGTGCCGCCGCGCACCGCCGCGTGCTCGCCGCGGAGCGTCACCAGCCCGATGCTGCCGTGCGTGCGCGCGTACTGCTCCGAGCCGACCCGCAGCAGCGCGGAGTCCAGCATCCGGAAGGCGCCGGCGAGCACCCGCTCCCGCGGGAATCCCTCGAGACGCAGGTCGGAGGTCACCCGTCCCCGCACCGACGGCATGACGGCGGCGAGCTCGAGCATCCGGTCGAACCCGCTCGCCTGGTTCAGTGCGCTGTTCGTGCTGGTCCCGGCGTATCTCAAAGCGCATCGCGACCTGGCACGGATGCCGGTGACCCCGGACTTCGTCACGGAGACGACGCCGATCCCGGTGATCGGCCCGACCGACGGGTCGATGGTGGTGGATGCCGTGCTCACCGCGCCGGTGCCGATCGTTCCCCCGCGGCTGTCGCGGCTGCGCCGGCCGGCGTCGCGGCGGCGCCGCTAGCATCCGCTCGTCGTCGACGCGGCGGCGGATGCGTGGCATCCGTGCTTCCTGCGCGCGGCATCCGTTCGTCGTAGACGCAACGGCCGAACATCATCCTTGAGACGGATGCCCGGCGTCGGAGGCCTCACCTACTCTTGATCACAGAGGCGCGCGGGGGGTGCGCCCGATGACACGGGGGGTCGTGCCATGACGTCATTGACGGTTGCGAACGCGCTCATCGAGCTGTTCGTTCCGATCGGGGTGGCCGGAGCAGTGATCGCGGTGGCCTGCGCACTCGTCGCGGCCACCGCGCTCGCTCGCGGCTGGGCGGGACTGTGCGGAGGGGCGGTCGGCGTCTGGATCGTCGCCGCCATGCTCAGCGTGGCGGCCACGTTCGCCAGCCTGTGGACGCCGGTGCTGGTCTCGCTCGCCGCGCTCGCCGCGGCGCTCGTGCTGGGAGCTGTGGCGCGCGGGCTCTCGGTCCGCCGCTCCGCCGCGGCCTGAGAGCGCCCTGCCGAGGAGCGCCGGTGGCCGCAGGCGATCTCCTGCTCAGCCGCCGAAAATGGGTGTTGACGGGTACCGTGCGGCAACCCGTACCATTCGACTACCCGAACGGCTGATGCCCCGTATGACGCTGTCGGGTCCTCAGCCTCCCGGCGGGGTGTGGTGATCACGCCCGCACCCCGCCGGGACACCAACGGCGGGGACGCGGACACGGCGGGGCACGCTACTCCACGTCGGCGCGCGAAGGTCGCTCCGTGCCGCGCCGGCGCACGGTCGCTTCGTGCGGCGGTCCCTCCGTGCGGCGTCGGCGCACGATTCGCAGCTCGCTGGCGAGGATCCCGAGCACGACCAGTCCGCCGCCGAGCAGCGCCGTCAGCGGCAGCCGCTCCCCGGCGATCCGGCCGACGACGGCCGCCCACACCGGCTCGCCGGCGTAGATGATCGTGGCCCGGGTCGCCGACACCGACTTCTGCGCCCAGTTCATGGTCAGCTGGATGAGGCAGCTCGCCGCGCCCAGGCCGACGGCGGCGCCGAGCCACACCCAGGAGAACGCCGGTGGCGCCTCGCTGACCAGCGGCATCGTCGCCAGCCCCAGCACACCGGCGGTGAGCAGCTGCACGATGGTGATCCGGCCCAGGTCGACGCGGTTCGCGAACAGGCTGATCAGGATGATCTCCGCGACGATGGGCAGCGTGCTGATGATCGTGGCGATCTCGCCGGTGCCGAGCGACAGCCGCAGGGCATCCGGCCCCGCGATGAGCACCAGCCCCGCGAACGCGAGACCGGCGCCGAGGAAGGCGAGGGCGGGCGGTCGGCGGCGGAACACGGCCCACTGCGCGAACGGCACCATCGGCACGTAGAGCGCGGTGAGGAACGCGGACGTGCTGCTCTCGATGGACTGCAGCCCGTAGGTCTGCAGGCCGTAGCCGAGGTGGATCATCAGGCCGATCGCGGCGCCCGCGCCGATGTCGCGCCAGCGGATGCCGCGCAGCGCGCCCCGAAAGATGAGCATGCTGATCAGGCCGGCCAGGAGGAAGCGGATGCCGACGAAGAACCATGGTCCGGAGTGCTCCATCGCCCAGTGGACCAGCAGGAACGTGCACCCCCACACCGCGGTGATCGCGATGAGGGCGAGCTCCTGCGGGCGCAGCCGCATCCAGCGCAGACGAGAGGGCATCCTCCGATTCTGCCCCGTCCCCCTCGCCCCCCTCGCCCCCTCGTCCCCCGCCCGGGCGGCGGGCGCTCTGCCGTGGGCGGATCCGCCTGGGGCGGATTCCGGTGCGGGGCATCCGCATCAGGGCGCAGGCTGACGTCATGACCGACGACACCACCGTTCCCCGCTTCGGGCCGGAGGCGCGGCGCGCACTGTTCCACGAGCGCGTCCTCGTCCTCGACGGCCCGCTCGACGACGACAACGGCACGCTGCTGATGACGCAGCTGCTCAGCCTCGCCGCCGAGGATCCTGTGACCGACATCGCGCTGTGGATCCATTCGCCCGGCGGCTCCGTCCCGGCGATGCTCGCCATCCGCGACATCATGCGCACCGTGCCGAACGACGTCGCCACCGTCGCGCTCGGCATGGCGTGCAGCGCCGGGCAGTTCCTGCTCTCGGCGGGCACCAAGGGCAAACGCCGCGCGCTCGAGCACGCGCGCATCCTGCTGCACCAGGCTTCGGCGGGGATCGGCGGATCCGCCGTGGAGATCGAGGTGCAGGCCGACGACCTGCGGCACATGCGCGACACCGTGATCGGGCTGATCGCCGAGGACACCGGCCAGCCGCGCGAACGCGTCTTCGAGGACTCCCTGCACGACCACTGGTACACGGCCGCCGAGGCCCTGGACTACGGCTTCATCGACGGGATCGTGGGATCCGTGTCGGAGGTGTTCCCGCGGCGTCGGTCGCGGATCGGACTGGGCGCCGAAGGCGGCCCCGAGCAGGAGGAGAGCGGACGATGAGCAGCTACACCATCCCGAACGTGATCGCGCAGCATCCGCGCGGCGACCGCATCATGGACGTCTACTCGCATCTGCTGTCGGAGCGGATCGTGTACCTCGGCACCGAGGTGGATGCCGGCGTCGCCAACGCCATCATCGCGCAGCTGCTGCACCTGGATGCCGACAGCCCGGACAGCGACGTGCAGTTCTCCATCAACTGCGCCGGCGGCGACCCCAGCGCGGCGCTGGCGATCTACGACACCATGCAGCACATCCGTCCCCGGGTGACGACGACCTGCGTGGGTCAGGCGATCGGCGTCGGCGCGCTGCTCGTCGCCGCGGGTGCCCCCGGGATGCGATCGGCGCTGCCGCACGCCCGGATCGTGCTGCACCAGCCGGCGGCGCAGACCCGCGGGGCGATTCCCGACCTGATCCTCGCCGCCGACGAGGTGGTGCGGGTGCGCTCGGAGATCGAGCAGGTGCTCGCACAGCACACCGGCCAGACCGTCGCGGCCCTGCGCGCCGACACCGACCGCGATCGGGTGTTCACGGCCGCCGCCGCCGCCGAGTACGGCCTGATCGACCAGGTGGGCTCAGCGCCCGAAGGACCGCGCCGCCGGGACGGGCTCAGCGCCGAAAGCCTGCGCCCGAACCGCGCCCGGGCCCGGACCCCCGCCCCGGGTCCGTAGACTGGAGGGGTCACCGATCGAGGACTCGTCATGCCCGCCCCTTCCCGCCCGTTCACGGCGCGCCACGTGCAGCTCAGCCGTGCCGCGCTCGCGGCCGTGGCTGCGCTGATGATCACGTTCTCGCCCGACCACTCGGCGGCGGTCGGCCTGTCCGTCTTCGGCGGCTTCGCGATCGTGACCGCCTTCGTGCTCGCGCTCGCCGCCTGGAGCGCGTATCCCGCCGGCCGCCGCTGGCCCGCCGTGGCCATCGCCGTGATCTCGATCATCGTCGGCATGGCCGGCAGCATCCCGTCCTGGCGCTCCGAGACGCTGTTCTTCGTGCTCGTGATCGCCTGGGCCCTGCTCACCGGACTCGTCGAACTCCTCGCCGGCATCCGCCACCGCGGCAGCGAGGGCGCCCGCGACGCGATGATCACCGGCGCCCTCGGCATCCTGCTCGCCGCCGCGCTGCTCCTGGTGCCCGCCGGCTTCGCGCAGCCGTACACCGTCGACGGCGCCGGCACCTTCACGCTCACCGGCATCATCCTGGGCGTCGGCCTCTTCGGCGGATACGCGGCGATCGTCGCGGTGTTCCTCGGCATCGCCGGGCTCACCCCGCGCGGGGCCGTGGAGAGGACGGATGCCGCAGCCGGCCCTCGTGCGAGCGAGGCCCAGAGTGGAGGACCCGCATGACCGACCACAAGCCGTCCCGCCGCGAGATCCTCCGCCCGCTGCACCTCGTCGGCATCGCCCTGGGCTGCGGAATCTTCGCGACCGTCGTGACCCTCGTCTCGACCGGAGCGTTCACCGCGCGGGTGAACCTGGCCATCGCCCGCGGCACGTACGAGGGCCTCACCCCGCTCGGCCTCGGCCTCGTGGTCGGCGGGGCCGCGTTCATCATCACGCTGCTGCTGCTCGCGATGCTGCTGCTCGCGATCGACCCGGCCGATGTCACCAAGCGCGTCGACCGGCCCGTGCTCTACGACGCGACCGACGCGGACGACGCGGGTGACGCAGGCGCAGGTGCCGAGGCCGGCGACGCGGATGACAGGGATGCCGCCGGCCGCGCCGGCCGCGCCACCGACCGCGCCACCGACCGCCGCGCCGACCGCGCCACGGACAGCACCGACGGGAACCCCGGCCCCGCGGACGGCGACGGCCCCGGATCCGCCGACCGTCGCGACCGGTCCTGATCCGGCGGAATGCCCGCCGACCGCGACCGGTCCTGATCCGGCGGAATGCCCGCTGGCCGCCGCGACCGGTCCTGATCCGGCGGAATACCCGCCGCGGCATCCGGCTTGTCCCTGAGGTGACCATCTCCGTCGATCGCGCCGACGTCGGCCTGCGCTCCGAGCGCGGGCCGGTGCTGGGAGCGCTGATGCTCGCGACCGGCCTGATCGCGATCGACGCGACGATCCTCGCCACCGCCGTGCCGAGCATCGTCCGCGACCTGGGCAGCTATCAGGAGTTCCCGTGGCTGTTCTCCGTCTACCTGCTCGCGCAGGCGGTCAGCGTGCCGATCTACTCGCGCTTCGCGGACGTCATCGGACGCAAGCCGATCATCCTGCTCGGCATCGTCCTCTTCCTCGCCGGCTCCGTGCTGTGCGGCTTCGCGTGGAGCATGACCGCGCTCATCGTGTTCCGGATCGTGCAGGGTCTGGGCGCCGGTGCGGTCGCCCCGATGTCGATGACCATCGTCGGCGACATCTACACGGTCGCCGAGCGCGCCAAGGTGCAGGGGTACATCGCGAGCGTGTGGGCGGTGTCGTCGGTCGTCGGGCCGGCTCTCGGCGGTGTGTTCTCGCAGCTGGATGCCTGGCGCTGGATCTTCTTCGTGAACGTCCCGCTGTGCGCGGTCGCGGGATGGATGCTGGTGCGCCGCTACCACGAGGCGAAGCACTCGCAGCGGCACCGCATCGACTACGCCGGCGCCGTGCTGCTCGCGGTCGGGCTCACGAGCGTGATCCTCGGGCTGCTCGAGGGCGGCAACGCGTGGGCGTGGCTGTCGGTTCCCAGCGCGGTGTGCTTCGGCGTCGGGATTCTGGCGCTGGCGGGCTTCGTCGTCGTGGAGCGGCGCGCCGCCGAGCCGATCATCGACCTGCGCCTGGCCGGGCGGCGGCTGATCCTCACCACCACGCTGGTGTCCCTCGGGGTCGGTGCGCTGATGATCGGGGTCACCAGTTTCGCCCCGGCGTATCTGGAGGGGTCGATCGGCATCGCGCCGCTGCTCTCCGGCCTCGCCGTGGCCGAACCCGGTCGTGGTGGCGATCGTGGCGTTCGTGCTCGGCTTCGGCCTGGGCTGGAGCGCCGCGCCCACGCTCATCGCGGCCCAGTCGTCGGTCGGCTGGGGGGAGCGCGGGGTGGTCACCGGCCTGAACGCGTTCGCCCGTTCCGCCGGAACCGCGGCCCGCGTCTCAGAAACTGCGGGTCCCCGGCATCCGCACCCGCATCTTCTGCGACACCGGCGGGCGCCAGCGTCGCCCGGCCCGCAGTCCCCGACTCAGCGCGCGAGCTGCTCCGCGAGCCCCACGTACGTCGCCGGGGTCAGCGCCAGCAGCCGCTGCTTCGCGGCGTCCCCGATGTCCAGGCCCTGCACGAACTCCGCGAGCTCCTCGGCCCCGACCCGGTGACCGCGGGTGAGCTCCTTCAGCAGCGCGTAGGGGTCGGTGATGGTCGAGCGCCCGGCGACGACCTCGGCCCGGATCACGGTCTGGATGGCCTCCGCGAGCACCTCCCAGTTCGCGTCGAGGTCGGCGAGCAGCACGTCCCGCGACAGCGAGATCTCGTTCAGACCGCGGCGCAGGTTGTCCAGTGCGAGCAGCGAGTGCCCGAACGCGACGCCGATGTTGCGCTGCGTGGTGGAGTCGGTGAGGTCGCGCTGCAGGCGCGAGGTGACCAGCGTCTGCGACAGCGAGCCGAGCAGGCTGCCTGCCAGCTCGAGGTTCGCCTCGGCGTTCTCGAACCGGATCGGGTTGATCTTGTGCGGCATCGTCGACGACCCGGTCGCGCCCGCGACGGGGATCTGTGCGAAGTAGCCGAGGGAGATGTAGGTCCACACGTCGGTCGCGAGGTTGTGCAGGATCCCGCCGGCGTGGCGCACCCGGTCGTACAGCTCCACCTGCCAGTCGTGCGACTCGATCTGCGTGGTGAGGCCGTTGAAGTCGATGCCCAGGCCCTCGATGAACTCGCGCGCCAGCCGCGGCCAGTCGACGTCAGGCTCGGCGGCGAGGTGAGCCGACCAGGTGCCGGTGGCGCCGGAGAACTTGGCCAGATACTCGGATGCCGCGATCTGCCCGCGCACCCGCTCCAGGCGCCAGGCGAACACCGCCAGCTCCTTGCCCATCGTCGACGGCGTGGCCGGCTGACCGTGCGTGCGGGAGAGCATCGGGGCATCCGCGTGCTCGACGGCAAGCTCGCGCAGCTTCGCGACGACGGCGTCCAGCGCCGGCAGCCACACGCCCTCGACCGCGCGCTTCACGGTGAGCGCGTAGGAGGCGGAGTTGATGTCCTCGCTGGTGCAGGCGAAGTGCGTGAGCTCGGCGATGGCGTCCAGGCCGAGGGCCGACAGCCGGTCTCGCACCAGGTACTCGACCGCCTTCACGTCGTGACGGGTGACGGCCTCCTTCTCGGCGAGCCAGTCGATCTCGGCCTGCCCGAACTCGCGGTACAGGGCGCGCAGGCGCTCCTTGTCGGCATCCGCCAGCGGTGACGTGCCGAACAGCGACCGGTCGGTGAGGGCGATCAGCCACTCCACCTCGACCTCCACCCGGGCGCGGTTCAGGCCCGCCTCGGAGAGGAAGTCGGCGAGCCCGGTGACGGCGGCGCGGTAGCGGCCGTCGAGCGGGCTGAGCGGCTGGGGCGGGAGGGAAGGCTGGGAAGTCAGGAGAGGTCCTCCGGCTCGGGGCCCCGCATCGCGCGGGACGTCGGGTGGGGCACCCGCACAGCCGGTTCGAGCTGGCGGAACAGCCCGCGGGTCGCGAGCTCAATCATACCGAGCACGGAATCGAACATCGCGGGCCCGGCGTAGTACGGATCCGGCACGTCCATGCTCGAGGCGTGCGGGTCGAAGGAGCGCAGCAGCGCGATCTTCGCCTCGTCGTCCTCGGACCGCGCCCAGGTGCGGAGGATGCGCTCGTGCGTGCGGTCGAGCGCGATCACGAGGTCGTTCTCGGCGAAGGATGCCGCGGTGAACTGCTTCGCCCGATGTGCGGACCCGTCGTAGCCGCGGCGGCCGAGCGCCTCGAGGGTGCGCTCGTCGGCGCGCTCGCCGAGGTGCCAGTCGCCGGTTCCGGCGCTGCGCGCTTCGATGCGGGAGCCGAGTCCCTGCGACTCCGCGAGCGCGCGCAGCACGACCTCCGCCATGGGGGAGCGGCAGATGTTCCCCGTGCAGACGAAGATGACGCGGAAGGGCGCTGGCGACGTCACGCCTCCCATTCTGCCGGTCGCCCGCTCGCTGTCCACACCCGCGGCGGTGAGGGATGTTGTGCACAGCGGCCGTGTTTCCGGGCTTCGGCGCCGTGGCGGTGGACGCACCATGGGGGCATGTACGACATCGCCCCCGCGCACGGCATCGCTCCCGCCGAGTTCTGGGCGGCGCTGGCCGCCCAGCGTGCCCTGGACGACGCCCTCGAGGCGCTGGAGAACGCACGCGCCGAGCTGAGCCGGCTCGCCGCGGAGACGACCTGGCAGTCCCGCGGGGTCGCCGCCCTGCACGAGCGTCTCGTCGCCGCCGGCGAGGATGCTGCGGATGCGGCCGGCACCGTACGCGGGATGCAGTGGTCGCTCGGAGCGGCGGTGGGCCCGTGACGGACGGCCTCGACATCGTCTCGGGCGGAGCGATCGCGGTCGACACCGAGGCGCTCCGCGACGTCGGCCGGCGTCTGCACGGGGTGGCGCGGATGCTGACGGATGCCGAGAGCGCGATCCGCCGCGCGTGCGGGATCGCCGGCGGCATCGCCGCCCTGCGCACCTGCGAGGGCGATCTGGCGGCGGGCGCCGGCCGGATCGCGCGCCTCGCCGACGAGTGCGCGGAGGATGCCGCCGGCACGCTCCTGATGGCCGACGTCTTCGAGGTCGTGGAGCTGCAGGCGCGGCAGCGCGCACTGGAGGTGAACGACCCGCGCGCCGCCCTCGCCCTGCAGGACCGGATCGACCGGCTGACCTCCGCCGATCCGCGGATTGGGTCGATGGCCGCGCAGCTGGTCGCCGGGTGGGAGGAGCGGCGCTTCCAGGGCCTGGAGCACCAGCATCTGGACCGGCTGCTGGTCCCCGGGTCGATGCCGTGGAGCGGCCCCGGGCCGATCGGCGGCCTGGCGCTCGCCGGCGGCGGAATCGCCGCGGTGCGCGGGCTCGGAGTGCTCCCGTACGGCGCCCGCCTGGACGGAACCGCGCCCCCGGTGCGGGTGGAGCGCGTCGCCACCTGGTTCCAGGTGCCGCCGCCGCGGAACATCGCGGAGTCGCTGCAGCGCATCCCGCGGAGGGGCGCGCAGGTGCGCGTCGAGGAGTACACGATGCGGGACGGCGCGCGCCGTTTCGTCGCCTACATCGACGGCACCCGCACGGCCCTGCCGCTGGTCACGCAGCAGCCGTGGGACATGGGGTCCAACTGGGACGCGTACATGCGGCAGGAGAAGTCCGCCGCGTACCACGCCGTGCAGGAGGCGCTGCGGGAGGCCGGCGCCGGCCCGGACAGCCGCGTCGACCTCGTGGGCTACTCGCAGGGCGCCATGATCGCCTCCTACCTCGCGATGGACGGGTCGCTCGACGTCGGCACCACCGTGCTCGCCGGCAGCCCGGTGGAGCCGTCGCTGCAGGACGGTCAGACCCTGGTGCAGCTGCGGCACAGCGACGACCCGATCGCGGCGCTCGCCGGTGGCGGATCACCCGGGTCCCCGGGCGCGGACGGGTTCACCGCCTGGCGGGAGGCGGGCGACGGCATGTTCGGGAACGACGCGCCGTTCGCGGCGCACGACCTGGAGGCCTACATCGAGACGGCGGGGATGGTCGACGCCTCCCGCGATCCCCGCGTGGAGGAGGTGACCCTGTGGAGCGAACTCGCCGGGGCCGTGGACGTGCGCGCCTTCGACTACGTCGCGACCCGGCCGGCCGGCTGACGGGCGGGCCGCGGTCGAAGGGCGGGGCGCGGTCGACGGGCGGGGGGGCGTGGTCGACGGGCGGGGCGTGGTTGCGGTCAGTCGCGCGAGCGCTTCTGCGGCCGCAGTAGGAAGCCGAACACGGCGTTGATGATCGCGATCAGCAGCGCCGCGACCACGGCCCACCAGAAGTTGCCGAGCGTCAGCCCCCAGCCGAACCCGGAGGTGATCCACGCGGTCAGCCAGAGCAGGATGCCGTTCACGAGCAGCGCGATCAGGCCGAACGTGAGGATGTAGAGCGGGAACGCGACGATCCGGATCACCGTGCCGACCACGGTGTTCACGAGCGCGAAGATCGCGCCGACGGCCAGCAGCGTGAGCACGAGCTGCAGGTCCTCGCCGGGCGGGAAGGGCGTGATCACCACCTGCAGGGCGGGGATCAGGGACACCACCCACAGGGCGAAGGCGTTCACGACGACACGGATGACGAATCGCATGGTCCCCTCAGTCTGGCACGAGCGCCGCCCGATGTCGCAGTGCGTGCCCATCTTCACCGGAGCGGTGGGGCCGCGCGGACCGGCGGGCCCGCCACGGCGGTCGTAGACTCTCCCTCGTGACCGAGCCGATCCTGCCCCGCATCCGCCCGGAGATCGCCGCCCTGCCGCCGTACCGTCAGGGTCGCCAGGCCGGGCCGAACGCCTTCAAGCTCTCCAGCAACGAGAACCCGTTCGACCCGCTGCCGTCCGTCCAGGAGGCGCTCGCGCACACCACTCCGGTGAACCGCTACCCCGACGCGTCGGCCGCCGCGCTGCGCGCCCGCCTGGGTGAGAAGTACGGCGTCGACACGGATGCCGTGCACGTCGCCGCCGGTTCGGTCTCGATCCTGCACCAGCTCGTCCTCGGCACGGCGAGCGTCGGCGACGAGGTCGTCTACGCGTGGCGCTCCTTCGAGGCATATCCGAGCCTGCCGCTGGTCGCCGGCGCCACCGGGGTGCAGGTCCCGCTCACCACGGGCGCTCGCCACGACCTCGACGCGATGGCGGATGCCGTCACCAACCGCACCCGCGCCGTCATCGTCTGCACCCCGAACAACCCGACCGGCCCGATCGTCACCAGCGCCGAGTTCGCGTCCTTCGTCGACCGCGTCCCCGCCGACTGCCTGATCATTCTCGATGAGGCATATGCCGAGTTCGTCACCGACCCCGAGGCGGTCGACGGCCTCCGTGAGCGCCTGTTCGAGAAGCATCCGAACGTCGTGGTGCTGCGCACCTTCTCCAAGGCCTACGGGCTCGCCGGACTCCGGATCGGCTACGCGATCGGGCATCCGCGCGTCCTGGACGCCGCCCGCACCACCGGCATCCCGCTGTCGGTGACCAGCGCCGCCGAGCGCGCCGCGATCGCGAGCCTCGACGCCGAGGACGAGCTGGGCGAGCGCATCGCCGAGATCGTCGCCCGGCGCACCGTGCTGCGGGACGGCCTTCGCGCGCAGGGCTGGGACGTCCCGGACGCGCAGGGCAACTTCGTGTG
Organism: Microbacterium neungamense; assembly: GCF_024971095.1. Taxonomy (NCBI): domain Bacteria; kingdom Bacillati; phylum Actinomycetota; class Actinomycetes; order Micrococcales; family Microbacteriaceae; genus Microbacterium; species Microbacterium neungamense. The sequence continues at coordinate 2,493,656 of NZ_CP069717.1, read as the reverse complement.
GCTGCCGACCGGCGCCGACACCGACCACGTCGCGGCCGCGTTCGACGCCGCCGACCTGATCGTGCGCCCGTTCTCCGGCGACGGCATCCGCATATCCGTCGGCGAGCATGAATCCGTGGGCAAGGTCCTACAGGTCGCGGAATCCGTTGTGCGGACTCTCCAGCGTTGAGCCGGTGCCGCGGGGTAGCGTAGAGGCGTGAGCTCCCTCGACACCCCCCTCGTGCGCGTGCTGGAGGCGGACGGCAGCCTCGTCCGATCCGCGGAAGCCGAGCAGTACCAGCCGCTGATCGACGCGCTGACGGATGCCGAGCTCGAGCGGTTCTATCGCGACATGGTCGCGATCCGCGCGATCGACACCCAGGCGACCAACCTGCAGCGGCAGGGGCAGCTCGCGCTGTGGCCACCGAGCCGCGGGCAGGAGGCCGCCCAGGTCGGCTCCGCACACGCCGCCCGCCGGCAGGACACGATCTTCCCGTCCTACCGGGAGCACGCGGTCACCCGCATCCGTGGCGTCGACCCGGTCGACATCATCAAGCTGATGCGCGGGGTGTCGCACGGCGGCTGGAACCCGCTCGACCCGAAGAACGGCAACACCCGCATCTACACCCTCGTGCTCGGCTCGCAGACCCTGCACGCGGCGGGCTTCGCGATGGGCCTCGCCTTCGACGGGCGCTGCGGCACCGGCGACCCCGAGCGCGACGCGGCCGTGGTGGTCTACTACGGGGACGGCGCGTCCAGCCAGGGCGACGTGCACGAGGCGATGGTGTTCGCGGCGAGCTACGACGCCCCCGTGCTGTTCTTCCTGCAGAACAACCACTGGGCGATCTCCGTCCCGGTGGAGACGCAGTCGAAGGTGCCGCTCGTGCAGCGCAGCGCCGGCTACGGCATCCCGAGCGTCCGCGTCGACGGCAACGACGTGCTCGCCAGCTACGCCGTCTCCCGCGCCCTGCTCGACGAGGCGCGCGCCGGCAGCGGACCGCGGGCGATCGAGGCGGTCACCTACCGGATGGGCGCGCACACCACGAGCGACGACCCGACCAAGTACCGCCGCGCCGAGGAGGAGCAGTTCTGGGCCGAGCGCGACCCGATCGCGCGGATGCGGGCCTTCCTCGAGGCGCGCGGCGCCGCGGCATCCGTCTTCGCCGACGCGGAAGCCGAGGCCGCCGAGGCCGCGGAGGACCTCCGCGCCCGCACCGTCGCCCTTCCCGGTCCGCCGCGGGAGATGGTGTTCCAGAACATCTACAGCGAACCGCATCCGCTCGTCGAGGAGCAGCGCGCCTGGTTCGAGAAGTACGAGGCCTCGTTCGAAGGAGGCGCGGAGTGACCCTCGAGACCATGCCCTTCTCCAAGGCACTCAACGCAGGGCTGCGCAAAGCCCTCGAGGACGACCCGCGCGTGCTGCTGATGGGCGAGGACATCGGCAAGCTCGGCGGCGTGTTCCGCGTCACCGAACACCTGCAGCGCGACTTCGGCGAACGCCGCGTGCTGGACACGCCGCTCGCGGAGTCCGGCATCGTGGGCACCGCGATCGGGCTCGCGATGGCCGGGTTCCGCCCGGTGTGCGAGATCCAGTTCGACGGGTTCGTGTTCCCGGCGTTCGATCAGATCACGTCGCAGCTGGCCAAGCTGACCTACCGTCACGAGGGCGCGCTGTCGATGCCGATCGTGATCCGGATCCCGTACGGCGGTCACATCGGCGCCGTCGAGCACCACCAGGAGAGCCCGGAGGCGTACTTCACGCACACCCCGGGGCTGCGGGTGGTGTCGCCGTCCACGCCGAACGACGCGTACTGGATGATCCAGGAGGCCATCGCGTCGAACGACCCGGTCGTCTTCATGGAGCCGAAGAGCCGGTACTGGCCCAAGGGCGAGGTCGACCTCGCCGCGCCGGCCGTGCCGCTGCACGCCTCCCGCATCGTCCGCCGCGGCACCGACGTCACCCTCGTCGGCCACGGCGCGATGGTCACCACCCTGCTGCAGGCCGCCGCGATCGCCGAGGGCGAGGGCGTCAGCTGCGAGGTGGTCGATCTGCGCTCGCTGTCGCCCGTGGACTACGGGCCCATCCTCGACTCGGTGCGATCCACGGGGCGGATGGTGTACGCGCAGGAGGCCCCCGGATTCACCAGCCTGGGCAGCGAGATCGCGGCCACCGTCATGGAGCGCGCGTTCTACGTCCTCGAGGCGCCGGTGCTGCGCGTCTCCGGATTCGACACGCCGTTCCCGCCCGCCAAGCTCGAGGGCTCGTACCTCCCTGATGCCGACCGCATCCTCGAGGCCGTGGATCGCTCCCTCGCCTACTGAGTCCCTTTCCGGTCGTTGAGCGAGGAGCGCAGCGACGAGACGAAACGCCATCTTCACGAAGGATTCCTCATATGAGCACCCAGACGTTCACCCTCCCCGACGTCGGCGAAGGTCTCACCGAGGCCGAGATCGTCTCCTGGAAGGTCTCCCCGGGCGACACCGTCGCGATCAACGACGTCATCTGCGAGATCGAGACCGCGAAGTCCCTGGTCGAGCTGCCCTCGCCGCACGCCGGCACGGTCGGGGAGCTCCTCGTCAGCGAGGGCACCACCGTCGAGGTCGGCGCGCCGATCATCACCATCGTGACGGCGGATGCCGCGGAGGCGCCGCGCGCCGCCGCATCCGAAGCGCCCGCGGCGCCCGCGGCGAAGGACGCCGGCAGCGGCTCGGTCCTCGTCGGCTACGGCACCGGCGGCGACGTCACCTCCCGACGCAAGCGCCCCGCCGAGCGGCCGGTGCGCTCCTCGGTCGGGGTGATCGCGAAGCCCCCGATCCGCAAGCTCGCCCGCGACCTCGGCGTGGACCTGGCATCCGTCACCCCGACCGGAGCCGACGGCGAGGTGACCCGCGAGGACGTCGTCAAGCACGCCTCTCAGGCGAGCGTGTTCCGCAACATCGAAACCCCGGACTGGGGCGACGTGCGCGAGGAGACCGTCCCCGCGCCGCAGGCGAAGCCGGTGGGCGTCGCGCGCGGCATCCAGCCCGGCTCCGACCCGTCCCGCACCGAGGCCATCCCGGTGAAGGGCGTGCGCAAGGCCAGCGCGAACGCGATGGTGCAGAGCGCCTACACCGCCCCGCACGTGACCGTGTGGAAGGAGGTCGACGCCACCCGCACGATGGAGCTCGTGAAGCGCCTCAAGGCCTCGCCCGACTTCGCCGACATCAAGGTCTCGCCGCTGCTGATCATGGCCCGCGCCGTGATCTGGGCCGTCCGTCGCACGCCGATGGTGAACGCCGCGTGGATCGAGACCGAGGACGGCGCCGAGATCGCCGTGCGCCACTACGTGAACCTCGGCATCGCGGCCGCCACCCCGCGCGGCCTCATCGTGCCGAACATCAAGGACGCGCAGAACCTCGGCATGCGCGATCTCGCCCGCGCCCTGAACCGCCTGACGCTCACCGCCCGCGAGGGCAAGACCACGCCGGCGGATCAGCAGGGCGGCACGATCACGATCACGAACATCGGCGTGTTCGGGATGGATGCCGGGACGCCGATCATCAACCCGGGCGAGGCCGGCATCGTGGCGATGGGCACCATCAGCCAGCGCCCGTGGGTCGTCGACGGGGAGGTGCGTCCGCGCTGGGTGACCACGGTCGCCGGGTCCTTCGACCACCGTGTGATCGACGGAGACGGCATGAGCCGCTTCATCGCCGACGTCGCCGCCGTGCTCGAGGAACCCGCGCTGCTCGTCGACTGACAGTGATGATGGTGGTGGGAGCCCCGCAGCGGTTGTCCTGACTCAGCGACTGACTGACTACGGGTCTTGAACGCGATCTGTCGTTCGATCGCTGCGGGGCTGCCATGCACTCACCGTGCGAGGGTTGTGACCTCATAGGAGCCTGTGCCAGCAGGCACCCATCACTGTCTTGTCCGCTCGCTCTCGGATGGTGCGTGCCGTCCGATCGGAGAGTTGAGAGGAAGGGACGGCGATGACCACCATCGCACGAGAAGAGCAGCAGGACCAGGTCATGATCGTGGCGGGTATCGACACGCATGGCGATTCCCACACCGCGGCGGTCATCGACACCACCGGCCGGCTGCTCGGGAGCGCGCAGTTCCCCGCGAATCGTTCCGGTTATGCCGCGTTGCTGAGTTGGGCGTGTGCGTTCGGTGTGCTCGTGATCGCGGGGATCGAGGGCACCGGCGCATACGGTGCCGGTCTTGCCCGTCACCTGCGCGCTGCGGGTGTCGAGCTGCGGGAAGTGGACCGACCGGACCGGAAGTCGCGGCGCTTTGCCGGTAAGTCCGACCCGCTGGACGCGGAAGCTGCCGCCCGGGCAGCGTTGGCAGGCACACGATCGGGGATCCCGAAGGACCGAGCAGGGAAGGTGGAAGCGCTCCGCAATCTGCGGATCGCCAGGCGCAGCGCCGTGACCCAGCGCGCCGACTGTCAACGCCGGATGAAGGCGATCATCGTCACCGCACCCGACGCGCTCCGCGAACGGTTGCGGGGGCTGTCAGACCGGGAGCTGATCGAGGTATGTGCCGCTGCACGTCCCGACACCACACGCGCCGACGAACCCGAGCAGGCATCGAAGATCGCGCTGCGCGCTCTCGCACGCCGCCACCAGTCGCTGACCGCCGAGATCGCCGAACTCGACGCACTCATCGACCCTCTCGTCGCGGACATCAACCCGCGGCTGCTCGCCCTCAACGGGGTCGGCGCCGATGTCGCCGGGCAACTGCTCGTCACCGCTGGCGAGAACCCCGGCCGGCTCCGTTCCGAAGCCGCATTCGCGATGCTCTGCGGCGTCGCGCCCATCCCCGCCTCATCAGGCAAAACCCACCGACACCGCCTCAACCGCGGCGGCGACCGCCACGCGAACGCCGCGCTCTACCGCATCGTGCTCTGCCGGCTCCGCTGGGATCCCAGAACCCGCGCTTACGCCGCCCGACGCACCACCGAGGGCCTCTCGAAGAAGGACATCATCCGCTGCCTCAAACGCCTCATCGCCCGCGAGATCTACACCGCCCTCACCACTTGACATCCATAGGAGCATCGCGGCGGGGCGGCTCGCCGCGCGCGTCTGCGCGGTCGCGGGGTCTTTGCGGTCGCGGGGAGCTTCCCGCATCCCCCGGTGGGCAGTGCGATGCGTTTTCCTTCTGGCGGGGAGCGGCCCCGTGATCGCCGGGAGCTTTCCGCATCGGGGAGGGGTGTGGCGGGCCGCTGAAGCAGCAGAACGGCACAAACAGACGCCCGGGGGAGCGGGGCGGTGGGAGGGCGGTGGGAAGGGCGGGCGGCCGGTATGATAATGGTTCTCATTAGCAGGTAGGCTGGGCGGTATGAAGAAGTCTGCCGTCACCCTCGCCGCCGCATCCGTCGCCGCTCTCGCGCTCACGGGGTGCTCCACGTCGGCGAACGGGGCGGCCGGCGGCGATGCCGTCCAGGTCGTCGCCTCCACCAACGTGTACGGCGACCTCGTCGCACAGATCGGCGGCGACCGGGTCGAGGTCACCTCGCTGATCGCCTCGGCGACGAAGGATCCGCACTCCTACGAGCCGACCGCCCGCGACCGCCTCACCGTGCAGGGCGCGGACCTCCTCATCGAGAACGGCGGCGGCTACGACGGCTTCCTCGAGGAGCTGCGCGAGGGGTCGGATGCCCCGGTCATCACCGCGGCCGAGTTCTCCCACGACTTCCCCGGCGCGGAGGAGCACGGCACCGACGAGCACGACCACGAGGAGCACAGCGACGGCGAGCACGCCGACGCCCCAGCCGAAACCGACGCCGCCGAAACGGACGCCCCGGCGGACACCGAAGCGCCGGCCGAGGACGAGCACGCCGACGAGCACGGCCACGAGGGCCACGACCACATCGAGGGCTTCAACGAGCACGTCTGGTTCGACGTGCACACCATGGTCCACGTCGTGGAGCAGATCGCCGCGGACCTGACCGAGCTCGACCCGGAGGGTGAGAAGGAGTTCGCCGCCAACGCGGAGGAGCTCGTCGCCGAGCTGGAGGACCTCGAGGCCGAGCTCGACACCCTGCACGGACAGCACGAAGGCACGCCGGTGTTCCTCACCGAGCCGCTGGCCGGCTACCTGGCCGCGTCCGCCGGGCTCGAGAACGCCACCCCCGAGGGCTTCGACGAGGCGGTCGAGGAGGGCAGCGACGTCGCCCCGGCCACGCTGCTCGACGCCCTCGCCGTCGTCGAGGGCGGGCAGGTGGCCGCCGTGCTGACCAACGCCCAGACCGGTGGCGCCGAGACCGAGCGGGTCGAGGCGGCCGCCGAGAAGGCCGGCATCCCCGTCGTCGCGTTCACGGAACTGCTCGAGCCCGAACAGTCGTACGCTGAGTGGATGCGCGCCGCGATCGACGACCTCGCCGCCGCGCTCTCCCAGTGAGCGGCGGCGCGGCGCCCGTGTCGGGGCGTCCCGTCCTGGAGATCCGTGGCGCGGCCCTCCACCGCGGCGACCGCGAGCTCTGGTCGGGCCTGGACCTCGACGTGCATCCGGGCGAGTTCCTCGCCGTGCTCGGTCCCTCCGGCTCCGGGAAGACCACGCTGCTGCGCAGCATCCTGGGCCTGCAGCCGCTCTCCGGGGGCAGCATCCGCGTCGGCGGCGCCCCGGTCCACCGCGGCAACCCGCGCATCGGCTACATCCCGCAGCAGCGTCCGCTGCCGGCCGATACCGCCATGCGCGCCCGCGACCTGGTCGCGCTCGGCGTGAACGGCACCCGGTTCGGGCTGCCGATCCCGCGCCGCGGTGACCGCGCGCGCGTGGACGCCCTGCTGGCGGGCGTCGGCGCCGCGCACTACGCGGAACGGCGGGTCGGCCTGCTCTCCGGCGGCGAGCAGCAGCGGCTCCGCGTCGGCCAGGCCCTCGCCGGCGACCCGGCGCTGCTGCTCTGCGACGAGCCGCTGTCGAACCTCGACCTCGCCAACCAGCGCGGCGTGACCGGCATCATCGACCGGCAGCGGCGCGAGCGCGACGCGGCGGTGCTGTTCGTCACGCACGACATCAACCCGATCCTCGACCGCGTCGACCGCATCCTCTACATCGCCGGCGGCCGGTTCGTGCTCGGCACGCCCGACGAGGTGCTGCAGAGCCACGTGCTCACCGACCTGTACGGCACCCCGGTGTTCGTGCTGCGCGCCGGCGGCCGGCTGGTCGTCGTCGGCATCCCCGACGCCGACACCCACCACGAGCACGAGGGGGCCGAGGCGTGACCCCGCTCGTGGACTGGAGCGACGTGTTCTCCTTCCAGGACTACGGCGCGCTCCTGGCGCTCCTGGCGAACTCGCTCATCGCCGGTGCCGTCCTCGGCGTGGTCGGCGGCCTGGTCGGCGTGTTCGTCATGCAGCGCGACCTGGCCTTCGCGGTGCACGGGGTCAGCGAGCTGTCCTTCGCGGGCGCCGCGGCAGCCCTGCTGTTCGGCGGCAGCGTCGTGGCCGGCTCCCTCGGCGGCGCGCTCGTCGCCGCGATCCTCATCGGCGTGCTCGGCGCCAAGGCCCGCGACCGCAACTCGGTCGTCGGGGTTTTGATGCCGTTCGGTCTGGGTCTGGGCATCCTGTTCCTGTCGCTGTACGAGGGGCGCAGTGCGAACCGCTTCGGCCTGCTCACCGGCCAGATCGTGTCGGTGTCCAGCCCCGACCTCGGCTGGCTGATCGGCATCAGCGTGGCCGTGCTGGCCGGGCTGCTGCTGATGTGGCATCCGCTCCGCTTCGACTCGCTGGATCCGGAGTCCGCGGCCGCCCGCGGCGTGCCGACCCGCGTGGTCAGCCTGGCGTTCATGGTGATCCTCGGCCTGATCGTCGCGGTCAGCGTGCACATCATCGGCGCGCTGCTCGTGATGGCGCTGCTGGTCACTCCGGCGGCCGCCGCGATGCGCGTGAGTGCCGGCCCGGTCGCGGTGCCGCTGCTGGCCGCGCTGTTCGGGTTCGTCTCCGCCGTCGGCGGCATCCTGCTGGCGCTTGCGGGCACCCTGCCGGTGAGCCCCTACATCACCACGATCTCCTTCCTCATCTACGGCGGATGCTGGCTGGTGCAGCGGGGACGCCAACGCGTCCGTCGCGGCTGACGCGAGGTGACATCATGGATGCCGGGGGGCAGGCGACTTCAGAAAGGCACGACAGGTGAGCGAGACGCACGAGTCCGATGACGCCCAGAACGGCGACTTCTTCGATCAGCTGCTGACGACGGCGCCCAAGGAGCACTCCTCGTTCACGCAGGCGTTCCGCGGGTACGACAAGGCGGAGGTGGATGCCGCGATCGCCACGCTCCGCGACCAGCTGCGCCGGGTGACCGCCGATCTGGCATCCGTGGAGGAGCGGCACCGCGCCGAGCTGGACCGGGTGCGCGCCGAGTCCGAGACCGAGTTGCAGACGCTCCGGGCCGACAGCGAGGAGCGCGTCGCCCGGCTCGAGGAGGAGCTCGCTGCGGCGAGGGCGCAGGCCGAGGATGCCGCGCAGCAGGTGAGCACCCTGGCATCCGAACTGGCCGAGGGCACGCGTGGCGCGAGCGGTGACGAGCCGCAGAGCCGGGCCCAGTTCGAGGCCGTGCTGCGCGTCGCAGAAGAACAGGCCAGCGTGCTCATCCACAACGCCGCCACCCAGGCCGAGCGGCTGCTGCAGGCCGCCCGCGAGGAGGCCGAGGCCAAGCGCGCCGAGCTGGATGCGGACGTCGCGCGCATCACCGCGCAGGCCCAGCACGACGCCGACCAGGTGCGCCTGAAGATCGAGACGGAGTACACCGCCCATCAGGCGCGCATCGAGCGCGAGGCGGCGCACGCCGCCGAGAAGGTGGCGCAGGCCGAGCAGGAGGCGGCGACGATCCGCACCGAGGCCGAGAAGGGCGCCGCCGCGCTGCGCGCGATGGTCACGCGCGAGACCACCGACCTGCGCGCCGCCGCCGAGCGCGAGGTGCGCGAGATGAACGCCCGCGTGCTCGAGTTCGAGGAGACGCTGACCCGCCGGCAGGACGACGCGCAGCAGGAGTTCCTGGTGCTGCACAACCAGGCCGTCGCGCACGCCGAGCGGATCACCGCGGACGCCAACGAGCAGGTGCAGGCCTCCCTCGAGCACGCCCAGCGGATCTCCGCGAAGGCGGAGGACTACGAGCGGCTGATGCGCTCGCAGGCGCAGGCGATCGAGGCGGACGCCCAGGTGAAGGCGCGCGAGATCCTCGACCGCGCCCGGGTCAAGGCGCAGAAGATCGTCGAGACGGTCACCGCGCACGCGACCGGCGTGCTGCGCGATGCGGAGGACCGCACCCGTCAGCTGCGCTGGCAGCAGCAGCAGCTCACCAGCTTCATGGCCGAGGTGCGCGAGCTCATCCGCCCGGAGGGTGTGCTGCTCGGGGCATCGGGGACGGATGATGCCGCGCCGTCGGCCGAGGAAACGGATGCCCCGGCATCCGAGGCGGCCGCGGAGCCCGACGGGGTCCTGGAACCGACGCCCTGACGCCTCCGGCGGGTGGAGCTCCCAGCCGGGGCGGAGCGGCGCCGCCTAGACTCGGCTGTATGGCTCAGCGGAACACCTGGCAGCGCGAACGAGTGCGTGACGCGCTCGCGGACGCGCGCGGGTTCGTGAGCGCGCAGGCCCTGCATGCGACCCTGCGCGAGGCAAACACCGGCATCGGGCTGGCCACGGTCTACCGTGCGCTCGCCGGGCTCGCGGCATCCGGCGACGCCGACTCGCTGCAGAGCCCGGAGGGCGAGGCGCTCTACCGCGCCTGCACCACGCAGGGTCATCACCACCACGTGATCTGCCGCTCCTGCGGGCTGACGGTCGAGATCGAGGCGAAGGACGTCGAGCAGTGGGCGCAGCGCACCGCGTCGCAGCACGGCTTCCGCGACGCCGAGCACGTCGTCGACATCTTCGGCCTGTGCGCCTCGTGCTCAGCGGCACGCGTGCGCGACGGCGGGGCGGGCGAGTGACGCACACCGCCGTTCCGGCTCGCCCGGCGACCCGGCCGCCGCGGCGCGTCTCGCCCTGGGCGGGCGCGGGCATCGGCCTGGGCATCCTGGCCGTGCTGCTCCTCATCGACGTGTTCGCGCCCGCGCTGTTCCCGGCCGGCCTGCCGACGCGGATGCAGGACGGGCTCACGCTCACGCTCAGCGTCCTCATCGAGGCGCTGCCCTGGGTGATCCTGGGCGTCGTGCTGTCGATCGTGGTGCAGGTGTGGCTGCCGGCGGATGCCCTGCAGCGCTGGCTTCCCTGGAATCCCTGGGGCCGCCGGGCCGTGCTGTCCGCGCTCGGCATGGTCGTCCCGGTCTGCGAGTGCGGCAACGTGCCGTTCGCCCGCGGCCTGATGATGCGCGGTCTCGGTCCGTCCGACGCGCTCACCTTCCTCATCGCCGCGCCGATCGTGAACCCGATCGTGATCCTCACCACCCACGCCGCGTTCGGCTGGGACGGCGGCATCCTGGTCGCGCGCCTCCTCGGCGGTTACGCGATCGCCAACCTCATCGGGTGGATCTACAGCCGGCATCCGGACCCGCAGGCGATGCTGACCGCACGGTTCGTGGACACCTGCGAGCTCGTCACGCATGAGCCCGGCAGCCCGGTGCACCGCAGCCTGACCCAGTTCCTCGTCGAGCTGCGCGCCGTGATGCCGGCGCTGGTGATCGGCTCGGCGCTGGCCGGCGCGGTGCAGGTGCTGGTGCCCCGCGACGTGCTGCTCGCGATCGGGGCGAACCCGGTGCTGTCCATCGTCGCCATGGTCGCCCTCGCGATGACCGTGGCGATCTGCTCCAACGTGGACGCGTTCTTCGCGCTGTCGTTCGCCTCCACCTTCTCCGCCGGGGCGATCATCGCGTTCCTGCTGGTCGGACCCCTCGTCGACGTGAAGATGCTCGCCCTGCTGCGCACCACCTTCACCGGCCGGGTGCTGGCGGGGATCGTCGGCGTCGTCGTGCTCGCCGCCTGCGCCATCGGGATCGGGGTGAACGTCCTTGTCTGAGCGCCTCTCCGAGCGCAACCGCGCCCTCCTGAACCGCTGGCTCGGCGTCGGCCTCGCCGCCGTCATCGCCGTGGTGACCATCGTCCTCGGCGTCACCGGGCGGCTGACGCTCTACATCAGCCCGGAGACGGTCTGGTTCGCGTGCGCCGCGGCCGTGGTCACGCTCGGCGTCGCGGTGTGGTCGTGCACGCTGCCGCTGGGCGCCGAGGAGCACCACGCGCACGATCACGCGCACGAGCACGGGACGGATGCCGGCGCCCGCCGCACCCTCGCGACCGCGGCGGTCATCAGCGGCGGGGTCATCGCGACCGGCACCGTGCTGGCGGCCCTGGTGCTGCCGCCGGCGTCGCTGTCGGCCGAGCTCGCGATGTCCCGCGCGGGGGAGCGCACGACCCTGTTCGCCGGCGCCGACGACGTCTCGCTCGGGATCGCCGACACCACCACGTTCGGGGTGGGCGAGTGGTCGAGCGTGTTCGCCACGGCCACGCGGCCGGAGGCGTACGACGGCTCGACCGTGACGCTCACCGGTTTCGTCACGCCGTCGGATGCCGGGGGCCTGAACCTCACGCGCATGGTGATCACCCACTGCGTGATCGACGCGCAGCCCGCATCCGTCCCGCTCGCCGAGCCGGAGGACGCCGGCAGCCTCGCGACCGGCGACTGGATCGAGGTCACCGGCACCGTGCGCGCCGACGGGGACGGCACCCTGCGGATCGAGCCGGCCTCGGTGACGAAGGTCGACGAGCCGAAGGACCCGTATGAGTACTGACGGCGACCGGCCCCTCACCCGCGCCCAGCTCCGCGCCCTCCGTGCTTCCCAGTCGTCGACTGAGCACGCCGACGGCTCCCGGTCGTTGAGCGAGCACGCCGAAGGCGAGCGAGACGAAACGCCCCCCGCGGCGGATCCCCGCCCCGCGGCGGACGCTTCGACGGGCTCAGCGTCCGCACCTTCCGGCGAGCAGGACGCCGTCCCATCCCGGTCGTTGAGCGAGCACCGCGTAGCGGAGCGAGACGAAACGCGTTCCGCCGGTCGGAGCGTTTCGTCTCGTGGGGCGAGCCGCCGCTTCCCGCTGACGCTCCTCGCCGTCCTCGGCATCCTCGCCCTCGTGGTCGGGGTGCTGGGCGTCGTCAGCCTGGTGCAGGGACCGCGGCTGAGCGACGTCCAGGCCTCACCCGCCGAGGCGATCGAGACCTCCGGCAGCCGGGTCATCCTCACCGCGAACCAGGCGCTCGCCGAGGTCGATCCCGAGCAGGTCACCGTCGAGCCCGCCGCCCCCTTCACCGTCGACGCGGCCGGGCGCAGCATCGGCATCCGCTTCACCGCCCCGCTCGACGACGCCACCGACTACACCGTGCGGGTCTCCGACGTCACCGCCGCCGGCGGCGGCCCGGCCGCCGACCTCGCCACGAGCTTCCGCACCCCGGCCGCGCAGATCTTCCTGCTGCAGCGCTCCGCGGACGGCGAGGACCGCATCTTCAGCACCGACCTCACCGGCGAGAAGGGCGTGCCGGTGTTCGCGCACCCGCGGATCAGCGACTTCCGCAGCACCCCCGACGCTCTCGTGGTCGCGGTCGAGGAGGAGGACGGCTCCCGGCTGCTGGTGATGGACCGCGACGGATCCGGCCAGCGCGAGCTGGAGCTGCCCGGGGAGGGCCACGTCTCCTCGGTGCAGGTCTCCGACCGCGGCGGCCTCGTCGGCTACAGCTACTCCGACCGCGAGCTCACCGACACCTCCGGCCGCGCCAGCATCCTCGTCACCCAGCCGCTCAGCGGCACCGGCGCCCCGCGCATCGTCGAGGTCGGCGGCGCGGAGGCCAGCGTCGCCGACTGGGAGTTCGTGCCCGACTCGTCCTCCCTCCTGTTCATCGACTTCGACGGCGCCCTCGCCGTCGAGGACCCGACCTCGGACGAGGGCGTCAAGCCGCTCGGCCTCGCCGCGAGCATCCTCGGCATCAGCCGCGGCACCTACACCGCGATCGTGGAGCGCACGGATGCCTCGCTCGTCGAGCTGAACCTCCTCGACGGCAGTGAGCAGCCGCTCGCCCCGACCGACCCCGACTACGGCCGCCCCACCACGATCGTCCCCTACCCGGGCGGCACGCTGCGTCACGTCGTGCAGCGCGACGACAGCGGCATGCCCACGGGGCAGGCGGTGATCCGGGTCGACGCCGACGGCCGCGCCGCGCCGATCGCCGAGGTGAGCGGGACGGATGCCATCCTGCAGGCGTGCGCCTCGCCGAGCGGCCAGTACGCCGGCGTCGTCGTCGCGCCCGACCTGCCGACCAACCCCTACGACGACCTGCTGCTCCCGCTGCCGACGACCCTGCACACCCGGCTGATCGACCTGGCCGGGGAGCAGGAGCTGCCGACGCTGAACGGCTTCGACATCTCGTGGTGCCGGGTGGCGCCGCGCCCGTGAGCGCGACCCTGCGTCGCGCCGGCCGCGACGACCTCCTCGGCCTGCCGCTCGAGGTCGCCCCGCGGCTCCTCGGCGGCGAGCTGCGCACCGTCGTCGACGGCGCCCAGGTGCGGCTGCGGCTCACCGAGGTGGAGGCCTATCACGGCCGCGGCACCGGCGATCAGCCCGACCCCGGCTCGCACGCCCGCATGGGCCGTACCGCCCGCAACGCCACCATGTGGGGCGAGCCGGGGCACCTGTACATCTATCTCAGCCACGGCATCCACTCCTGCGTCAACGTGGTCTGCGCCCCGGACGGGGTCGCCGGCGGGGTGCTGCTGCGCGCCGCCGAAGTCGTCGGCGGGACGGATGCCGCGGCGGCCCGCTCCGGCCGCACCGGCCGCGACCTCGCCCGCGGGCCCGGCCGGCTCGGCCAGGTGTCGGGGCTGCGGCATCCGCGCCACGACGGCATCGACGCCGTCACGGGCATGCCGCTGCACGGCGCGACGGCGGAGCTGTGGCTCGGCGACCCGCTCCCCGATGTCGCGACCGGCCCGCGGGTCGGCGTCGCCGGCCACGCCGGCACCCAGGCGTTCCCATGGCGGTTCTGGATCCCGGGCGACCCGACGGTCTCGCCGTTCCGCTGGGGCCGTGGGGCGGCCGCCGCGGCATCCGCCGGCTGAGCCGGGCCCGCGGCGCGGAGGCCGGCGCGCACGCGCGCACCCCGCACACGGCCCGGTGTCAGCTCCCGGATGCCGAGGTGCAGCCGCAGGACTCCCGCACCCGCAGGCGCGTGGTCAGCTCGTGGAAGCGCCGCTCCGGGTCCGGGTTCACCAGCGCTGCGATCGCCGTCTCCGCCATCTCGGCGAGCGGCTGCACGGCGGTGGTGAGCCGCGGCCAGACGAAGTCGGCGGGGACGGTGCCGTCGAAGGAGGCCACTGCGATGTCCTCCGGCACCCGCACGCCGTGCTCGTGCAGCGCGGTGAGCATCCCGATCGCGATCTGATCGGATGCGGCCAGCACGCCCCGCGGCATCCGCTCGGCGTTCGCGAGCCGCACGCCGGCCTCGTAGCCGCCCTGGTACGTGAACGGAGTGTGGATGAGCGGGCCCAGCGGCAGGCGCGCGGCCGACAGCGCCTCCGACCAGCCGCGCTCGCGCTCGTCGTAGCGGGCGGCGCTGCCGACGAACGCGATGTCCTGGTAGCCGTGCCCGATCAGATGCTCGACGACCTCGCGCGCGCCCCGGCAGAAGTCCACGCCGACCCCGGCGAGCCCCTCGGTCTCGCCGAACTGCCCGATCATCACCGTCGGAATGTTCAGCGACGCCACGAGCGCCTGCTCCCCGGCGGTGAGCACGGTGGCGATCAGGAGCGCGTCCACCTGACGCGCGGCGAGCTCGCGGATCTGCTCGCCCGGGTCGGCCTGGTCGCGGTCGGAGTTCACGATCAGCAGCGACCGGCCCTGGTCGGCGCTCGCCTTGTCCAGGGCGTGGCAGAGCTCGGCGAAGAACGGGTTCCGGTTGTCGTGCACGAGCAGGCCGAACATGTCGGCCGATCCCATCGACAGCGCCCGCGCGGCCGCATTCGGCCGGTACCCGAGCACGCGCACCGCGTCGAGCACCCGCTCCCGGGTGAGCGGTGCGACCGGCTTCGGGCCGTCATTGAGCACGTAGCTGACGACGGCGGTGCTCACGCCCGCGTAGCGGGCCACGTCCGCGCGCGTCACCGAGCGCGCTCGGCGCTCACCCGGCATCCGCGTCCCCCATGTCCGGGATGCGCAGCCGCTCCCCGCCGCGGCGCGCGGACTCGTGCGCGATCACGCCGGGGAGCGTGAAGCGGGCCGCCTGCCAGGCGTTCACGGGCGGCAGAGTGCCGTCGGTGACCGCGCGCACGAAGTCGTCGACGAGGAAGTGGTGGCTGCCCTCGTGCCCGTTCGGCAGGCGGCGCAGCTCCTCGGGGATGCGCTCGCGGTCGTGGATCGCGGCGTAGCCGGACACGAACGCCTCGCGCAGCGCGGGTGCCACGTGCGCGAGCGACGGGTCGTCGACGGATGCCGAGGCGTGGGTGTCGATCAGGTGCGAGATGTCCTCCACCCCCTCCCTGGTCTGCCACACCGTGGTGCGGGCGAGCTGCTCGAACGAGCCCTCCGTGCCGAACCAGCGGAACCGCGATTCGCGCAGGTGCGTGGGGTAGCCGACGCGGCGGAACTCGTTGATCCGCATCGAGCCGCCGCCGGCCAGCTCGAACAGGGCGGTGGCGTTGGAGAAGTCGTTGTCGAACTGGCTGACGTCGCGGTCGAAGACGCCGTCGCCGCGCTCGTCGACCACGCCGATCGCCGACACCGCGGTGGCGTGGGTAGGCCAGGCGCCGAGCACCCCGCCGATCGAGTGCGTCGGGTACAGCAGCGGCGGGTAGCTCGCGGTCGACCGCCAGTCCTCGCCACCGGAATACTGATATGCCTCGTAGAAGCCGAGATCCATGTCGTGGACGTAGTCGCCTTCGCCGTAGAAGAGGCGCCCGAACGCGCCCTCGGCGAGCTTGGCGCGGGCGAACACCGTGGCCGGGTTGTAGTAGCTGGTCTCGCCCATCATGTAGGTCAGCCCGGTCTCCCGCACCGCCTCGATGATCGCTGCGATCTCCTCCGCCGACACCGCCATCGGCACCGCCGAGTACACGTGCTTCCCGGCGCGCAGCGCCTGCACCACGAGCGGGCCGTGCGTCCACCGCTGGGTGAAGATCGCGACGGCGTCGATCGGCGAGGCCAGCATGTCCTCGAAGCTGTCGAAGGTGCCGGCCAGCCCGGCGCTGGCGACGAGGTCGTCGGCGCGGGAGCGGATGACGTCCGTGACGTGCACGGCGGAGACACCCGGATGATGATGGAAGAGTGTGGCGAACTGACCGGCGAACTGGCCTGCGCCGACCATCCCCAGTGTGAACGCCATGCGTGGAAGTCTTCCACCGAGGTCTACCGGTGTCAACAAGGCGGGTGATCCCGGAACCTAGCCCCCCTCGAAAAGGTTCCGGGATCTTTTCCCCCAGCGATCTACGCGGGTAACATATCACGAACCGAGCGTCGCCGCATCTCCGGATGTCGAGGACAATGAAGTCGAAGGACGAGAGGTACGCATCATGAAGCATCCCGTCGCCGCCCTGGCGCTGATCTCCGTCACCGGACTGGCGCTCACCGCCTGCACGGGGGGAGGTTCCGGCGGCGACGAGGTCTCGCTCGAGGTGCAGACGAACTTCGGCTCGACCGATCCGTCCCTCGACGTGCTGCAGGAGATCACCGACCGGTACCTCGAGGAGCACCCCGGGGTGGCCATCGACCTGGTGCCCTCCACCGACACCTACGAGGCCGACGTCAAGGTGCGCCTCGCCTCGGGCGACGTGCCGGACATCTGGGCCACGCACGGGTGGTCGCTGCTGCGCTACGCGGAGTTCCTCGAGCCGCTGGACGGCCAGCCCTGGGCGGAGAACTTCAACGAGGCGCTCGCACCGGCCATGAAGGACGAGGACGGCCGGTTCTACGCCCTGCCGATCGAGACCGACGTGGCGGGCATCGTCTACAACGCCGAGGTGCTGGAGTCCGCGGGCATCGACCCGGCGTCCCTCACCGACTGGGACGCGTTCGGAGCGGCCCTGCAGAAGCTGAAGGATGCCGGGGTCATCCCGATCTCCTCCTCCGGCAAGGACAGCTGGTTCGCCGGCAACATCACCGACTTCATCGGCTCGGGTGACTTCAGCGAGGAGGCGTTCGAAGGGTTCAAGGACGGCACCTTCGACGAGGCCGGGTACACCCGGATCATGGAGATGATCGACACCTGGCGGCAGAACGGGTACTTCAACCCGGACTACTCGTCCGCGACCATGGACGACCTCGGGCGGTCGCTCGCGGAGGGGAAGACGGCGTTCATCTTCGTGCAGAACTACCTCGTCGCCACCGCGCTGGAGTTCAACCCGGTTGCGCGCATCGCGTACATGCCCATCCCGTCGCAGACCGGGCAGCCGTTCCTGGTCGGCGGCGAGGGCCGCGCGTACGGGGTCGCGAAGGACTCGCCGGACAAGGAGCAGGCCCTCGACTACCTCGCCTTCCTCGCCGAGCCGGAGAACCTCGGGGTGCTGGCCGCGTCCATCGGCGGCATCCCCGGCCTGACGAACGCCGAGAGCGACCTGGGCGTGCTGACCGAGAGCTACGAGACCTTCGTCGCACCGGGGGAGGTGCCTCTGAAGCCGTACTTCGATCGCGTGTACCTGCCCAACGGGATCTGGGACACCATGGTGTCGACCACGGATGGCGTCATCACGGGCCAGATGACCCCGGCGGATGCAGTCGCGCAGATGAAGTCGAGTTTCGACTCGCTGCAATGACGGCGACCACCGCGGTGACGGTGCCGAAGGGCGAACGGGGGACCAGGGGGGCGGTCCCCCGTTTCGCTGGTCGGGGGCTGAACCTGCTCTACCTGCCCGCGCTCGCCGTGCTCGGCCTGTTCATGCTGTGGCCGCTCCTGAACGGCGTGCTGCTGTCGCTGACCGACTGGAACGGGTACAGCGCGGCGCGCGACCTGGTCGGCGCGGCGAACTACCTGCGGCTGTTCGAGGACCCGAACTTCCGCACCGCCCTCGGCAACACCTTCATCTACGGCTTCGGGTCGACGCTCGTGCAGCAGGTGATCGGCCTCGCGCTCGCGCTCGCGCTGGACCGCGCGGTGCGCGGGCGCAACCTCGCCCGCGCGATCATCTACCTGCCCGTGCTCGTCTCGCCGGTGGTGATGGGCACGATGTACTACCTGTTCTTCGCGTACAACTCCGGCGGGCTGAACGACCTCGTGATCGCCCTCGGCGGGCAGCGCACCGCCTGGCTCAGCGAGGTCGGCACGGCCATCGCGCTCATCGTCGCGGTCAACTCGCTGCAGTTCGTCGGCGTCTCGATGGTGATCTACCTGGCCGGGCTGCAGTCCATCCCGACGATGTACTTCGAAGCCGCGCGGATCGACGGCGCGAGCAGCATCCAGTCCTTCCTGCGCATCACCGTGCCGATGCTGCAGCCGGCTTTCGCGACCAGCATCGTGCTCAACCTCATCGGCGGCCTGAAGCTGTTCGACGTCATCCAGGTGCTCACCGGCGGCGGGCCGGGGTACGCGACGAATTCGGTGTCGACTCTGATCGCGAAGATGTACTTCGACAACCAGAGCGCCGGCTACGCCTCCGCGATGGGCGTCGTGCTGTTCCTGATGATCGCGGTGTTCACCCTCGTGCTGAACACCGTGCTGAACCGCCGGCGCCTGGAGCTGCTGTGAGCGCGCCCCGGGCATCCGCCTCCTGGGGCGCGCGGCTCGCCATCGGCGGAGGCGTGCTCCTGGCCGTGCTGCTGCAGCTGCTGCCGTTCTACATCACGGTGACCTCGGCGCTGAAGGCGCGCAGCGACCTGTCCTCGCAGTGGGCGTTCCCGATCGGGGCGTGGCACTGGCAGAACTTCGCCACCGCTGTCGAGGAGGGGCACATCCTGCGCGCGATCGGGAACAGCGCGATCGTGACCGGGAGCACAACCGTGCTGGTGTGCCTGCTCGGGGCGCTCGCCGCCTACCCGCTGGCGCGCCGCCCCACGCGGGGGAACCGGCTCGTCTTCGCCGGCATCGTCGGGCTGATCATGGTGCCGCCGCTGTCCATCCTCGTGCCGCTGTACTCGATGATGAACCAGTTGAAGGCGGTGAACACGTTCTGGGGCACCATCCTGGTGATGGTGGCGATGCAGTTGCCGCTGGCGATCTTCCTGTACGCCTCGTTCATGCGCGGCCTGCCGCTGTCGATCGAGGAGGCGGCATCCGTCGACGGGGCGAATGCGGTGCAGCTGCTGTTCCGCATCGTGTTCCCGATGCTCAAGCCGGTTACCGCGACCGTGGTGATCCTCACCGGTGTGGCGGTGTGGAACGAGTACGCCATCAGCGTCTATCTCATGCGCAGCCCCGAGATGCGCACCATCGCACCGGCGATCGGGACGTTCTTCGCGACCTCGTCCAGCGACCTCGGGGCCGCGGCCGCGGCATCCCTCCTCTCCGTGCTGCCGGTGCTGGTGGTCTACCTCCTGCTGCAGCGCTACTTCATCAAGGGGATGGTGGCAGGGGCCGAGAAGTGATCCGTGCTAGGATTGCTCTTCGTCTGCGCACTCTCCTGGTGCGCAGTTCGTCCCTCCTTCATGCTCGATCGGCCCGATGCCGGTCCCTGAGCCTGTCGAAGGGGCAGACAAGGGATCTTGGGTGGGGCCGTCCGGCCTCACGGTAGTGAAGGAGTCACCGACATGGCAGCAGTGTGCCAGGTGACCGGTGCTGTTCCCGGCTTCGGTCACAACATCTCGCACTCGCACCGCCGGACGAAGCGCCGCTTCGACCCGAACGTGCAGAAGAAGACCTACTACGTGCCGACCCTCGGTCGTAAGGTCACCCTCAACGTGTCCGCCAAGGGCATGAAGGTGATCGACGTCCGCGGCATCGACAACGTCGTGAAGGATCTGCTTGCGAAGGGTGTGAAGCTCTGATGGCGAAGAAGGCTCAGGACGTTCGTCCGATCATCAAGCTGCGCTCGACGGCGGGCACCGGTTACACCTACGTGACCAAGAAGAACCGCCGCAACACCCCGGACCGTCTCGTGCTGAAGAAGTACGACCCGGTCGTCCGCAAGCACGTCGAATTCCGCGAGGAGCGTTAATCATGGCGAAGAAGAGCAAGATCGCCCGCAACAAGCAGCGCGAGGCTGTCGTCGCCCGTTACGCCGAGCGTCGCGCCGAGCTGAAGAAGACCCTGGTCGACCCGAACGCGACCGACGAGCAGCGCGAGGCCGCTCGCGTCGGCCTGCAGAAGCTGCCGCGCAACGCCTCGCCGGTGCGCCTGCGTTCGCGCGACGTCATCGACGGCCGCCCGCGCGGTGTCCTCACGAAGTTCGGCATCTCGCGTGTCCGCTTCCGTGACATGGCGCACCGCGGCGAGCTGCCCGGCGTGACCAAGTCGAGCTGGTGAGCATCGCACCCTGAGCGCGTCGAAGGGACCCTGAGCGCGTCGAAGGGTAGGGGCGGGGATCTTCGGATCCCCGCCCTTCTGCATGCCCCGGCATCCGCCCCGCCCCTTGCGCTCGTCCTGCACGGAACGGATGCCGGAGCGGACTGTCCACAGCGGCCGGGTTCCGGCGGTTCGGGCCGCTCGCCGGTGCCGCAGGATCGCCGCATGGATCCGATCGATGCACTGCGGCGAGCGGGCGGCATCGCCCGTGTGCAGACCCTCCGGCGGCGCGGCGTCAGCGCCCACTCCTTCCGGCGCGCCCGTGAGGCCGGGGCGTTGATCGTCGTCCGCCGCGGCTGGGTGGCGCTGCCGGGCGCGGATCCGATGCTCGTCACTGCCGTGAAGCGCGGCGTGGTGCTCAGCTGCGTGACCCTCGCCGCGCGGCGCGGACTGTGGGTGCTCGACGCCTGCGAGCCGCACGTCGCCGCGCCTCCGCACTCCGGGCATGCACGAGTGACGCGCGGCGTCATCCACTGGAGTGCTCCGCTCTTCCCGCGCGACCCCGATTCCTGCGAGGACGCGATAGAGAACGCGTTGGTCCTCGTCGCCCGCTGCCGTCCGTATGAGGAGGCGCTGGCGGTGTGGGAGTCGGCGCTTCGGAAGGGAGCCGTCGATCCGGGCGTGCTCGATCGGGCGCCGCTGCCGCCGGATGCGAGACGGATGCTCCGTGACGCCCAGCCGTTCGCGGATGCCGGCACCGAGACGATCTTCCTCAGCAGGCTGCGCTGGCTCGGCATCCCGGTCCTTCCCCAGGCATGGGTTCTGGGTCGGCCCGTCGACTGCCTGATCGGCGAGCGCCTGGTCGTGCAGATCGACGGCGGCCATCACGTGGGTGCCCAGCGCAGCAGCGACATCACGCACGACGCGCTGCTGAAGCTGCACGGGTACCACGTGATCCGGATCAGCTACGCCCAGCTGTTCGACGACTGGCCCGCCGTGCAGGCCGTGATCATGGCCGCCATCGCCCAGCGCCTCCACCTCGCCCGCTGACATCCGCCGCCTCCGGGCCCGCTGACATCCGCCGCCTCCGGGCCCGCTGGCATCCCTCATCACCCGCCCGAGCGGTCCGCGCGGCCTGCTCTCGCGCACCGCGTCGGGAGGAGTTCTCTCACTCGGGCGGAGGATTCCCGGTGATTCGTCCTCCCGAACGTGAGAACTCCTCCCGCCCGGGAGGGGCGGGGGCGCCTCCCGACCGGGAGGGGCCGGGGCGCCGCCTGCCCGGGGGACGCGCGCCGCCTGAGCGGGGAAGGGTGTGACAGATGGGGCGGATGTGGCGCGACACGCCGCAGAAATCGCCCGAAACCCCTGAAATGACGCGGAAACACGGGGTGCCGTTGATACATTCGGAGCGGTCGATCGACCACCGGGGTGCGTCCGCCCCTCGGACCCAACATGATGCGACGGGATCTTCGTCGCTGGAGGATGACATGGCTGACAAGTCCATCACCAAGACCGAGCTCGTCGCGAGCATCGCTTCCGCCACCGGCGAGAGCCAGGCCACCGTCTCGCGCGTCCTCGACTCGCTCTTCGGCACCGTCTCCGACGCCGTCGCCAAGGGCAGCAAGGTCTCGATCCCGGGCTGGATCTCGTTCGAGCAGGTCGAGACCGCTGCTCGCACCGGCCGCAACCCGCAGACCGGCGCCGAGATCAAGATCCCGGCCGGCAAGCGCGTCAAGGTGACCGCGGGCTCCAAGCTCAAGGCTGCCGTCAAGTAAGACCGCAGTTCGCACGAAGGCCGTCCCCTTCCGGGGGCGGCCTTCGCGCGTCCTCCGGGTCCGTAGGCTGGGAGGGTGAACCCCTACCGCGTCGCGGGCCTCGCGATCCTCGTCGCCGCCTCGGCGGCGGCCCTCGTGGCGGCGCTGCTGTTCGGCGGCGGAGCGAACGCCCCGATCCTGCTCGATCCGGGCCCGGTCGTGCTGTGGGGCCTCCCGGCGGCGAAACTGGTCAGCAACCTCGGTGCCGCGGCCATGCTCGGATCGCTCAGCCTGGCGCTGTTCGCCCTGCGCACGCAGACGCGCCCGTTCGAGGTCGCCGTCGACACGGCATCCGTAGGCGCCGCCGTGTTCACGGTGGCATCCGGCCTCTCCGGCTTCCTCACCTTCATGGCCGCGTTCAACCCTCGCCTCACCGCCGACCGCGCCTTCGGCGAGCAGTTGGGCAGCTTCCTGCTCGAGATCCCGCTCGGCCAGGCGTGGCTGATCACCACGCTGATGGGGGCGGTGATCACCGTGATGGCGTTCGCCTGGCGCGGCTGGACCGGCACCCTGCTCACCGCTGCGCTCGCCGCCGCCGCGCTCCTGCCGATGGCCACGCAGGGGCACTCCGGCGACCTCGCCGGCCACACCGTCGCTGTGAACGCCATCCTGCTGCACACCGTCGGCGCGGCGGCGTGGCTCGGCGGCGTGATCCTGCTCGTCGTGCTCCGCCCGGCCCCGGGTCGCGCATCGTCGCGGACGGATGCCGGCCGGGGCGCGAGCCGGACGGATGCCGACCGGATCGACCTCCCGGCCCTGATCCGCCGCTATTCGAGCATCGCGCTCGCCGCGTTCGCGGTGGTCGCGGTGTCGGGCATCGCCCGCAGCGTCGTCGCCCTCGGCACGTGGAGCCAGCTGTGGAGCCCGTACGGCGGCATCCTGCTCGCCAAAGCAGCGCTGCTC
The DNA here is from genome assembly GCF_024971095.1 of Microbacterium neungamense. Taxonomy (NCBI): domain Bacteria; kingdom Bacillati; phylum Actinomycetota; class Actinomycetes; order Micrococcales; family Microbacteriaceae; genus Microbacterium; species Microbacterium neungamense. Next base: position 2,470,628 of record NZ_CP069717.1, on the reverse strand, counting down.
GCCGGCCTCGGCCTGTTCGGCGCGTGGTACCGGATGCGGCTCATCCCGCACCTGGATGACGGCACCCGCGGCACCCGCGGCACCCGCGGCGGCGCGGCCGCCCGCCCCCGCCGCGCCTTCTGGACCCTCATCCTCGGCGAGCTCGCCCTGATGGGCCTGGCCTCCGGCGCTGCCGCCGCGCTCGCCCGCACGCCGCCGCCGGTCGGCGAGGAGGCCCCGGCCGCGCAGACGCCGGCCGAGCGGCTCACCCGCTCCCCGCTGCCCCCCGAGCTCACCCTGGACCGCTGGTTCACCGCCTGGGACATCGACATCCTCTGGTTGGTGGCCGCCGGCTTCGGCCTGTTCCTGTACGCCGCCGGCGTGTGGCGGCTGCACCGCCGCGGCGACCGGTGGCCGGTCCACCGCACAGTTCTCTGGACCCTCGGCATGCTCCTGCTGGTGTGGGTCACCTGCGGCCCGATCAACGCCTACCAGGAGTACCTGTTCAGCATCCACATGCTGGGGCACATGATGCTGAGCATGGCGATCCCGCTGCTCCTCGTCGCGGGGGCCCCGATCACCCTGGCGCTGCGCGCCATCCACAAGCGCGAGGACGGCACCCGCGGCGGCAGGGAGTGGATCATGTGGGCGGTGCACTCCCCGTTCGCGCGTGTGATCACGCAGCCGCTCGTCGCCGCCGCGATCTTCATCGGGTCGCTGTGGGCGTTCTACTTCACCGACCTCGTCCGGTGGGCGATATACGAGCACCTCGGGCACGAGTGGATGGTGATCCACTTCCTGCTCTCCGGCTACCTGTTCGTGATGAGCCTGATCGGCGCCGACCCGGTCCCGTACCGGCTGCCGTATCCGGGCCGCCTGATCACGCTGATCGCGGTGATGGCCATGCATGCCTTCTTCGGCATCGCGATCATGATGCAGGAGGGGCTCATGGTCGCGGAGTGGTTCGGCGCCATGGGGCGCACCTGGGGCCCGACGCCGTACGAGGACCAGTACGTCGGCGGCGGCATCGCGTGGTCGATCGGCGAGATCCCCACGTTGATCCTGGCGATCACGGTCGCGATCCAGTGGTCGCGATCGGATGCCCGGCTGCAGCGCCGCCGCGACCGGCACGCCGACCGCACCGGCGACGCCGAGCTGGCGGAGTACAACGCCCGGCTCGCCGAGATCGCCGAGCGGGACCGGCGCATCGCGGAGCGCGAGCGGCGCTGAGGCACGTGTGGCAGAGAAGAAGGTGGACCAGGGCCTGTGTGAGCAAACCACTGAACTCTTGTGGTGGTTCCTCAGTGGTGCCAGCTTCCGGAGCGGGGAGCTGCTCGGGGGGTGCGCCGATGAAAGCCAGGCGAGGTTATAGACGCGATGCCGCCATGGTGGCAGTGCTTGGGATTGTTCTGGCTGTCGTGTTACCGGCCAGCCCTGCGGCCGCATATACGACGACGGGGTGCACGTGGCCGACGGCCACCGGAACAGTCACCTGGAATCGGGACCAGTGACGCACAACGAAGGTTCACGTCACGAGCTGTTCGAAAGCGTCGACTCGCTTGCGGCCGCCAGCTCCTTCATCGGTGTGGTGGAGATCGATGACCAGAACATCATCGATGGGAAGTTTCGAGAGACTCTGTCAACGGCGGCCGTCATCACCTCTTTCGAGCCCCCGAGCCTCGCTTCGTCGCTTTCCGAAGCGCCCGCCGTTTCCGGAGACACTGTGATCGTGTGACAGTTGGGTGTTCCAGGAGACGTCGCGCCCTTCCCCTACCTGGAGGAAGGGAAGCGTTATCTGTTGTTCCTTACACCGTCGATGCTGGAAGGTGAGGTAGCAGGCCACTTCTACGTCACGGGAGGGTCGGCCGGGATCTACGCTCAGCAGGACGGCATGTTTGTTCACGGTCCGTTCGAGGAGGGAGACAAGCTCCCTGAGACGCTGGCTGCTGAAGACTTGGAGTAGCCACTCGCGACGTGAGCCCGCGCCCCTGCCCCGGCCTCGGCCCGGGTGCGATGCTCCTATGGATGTCAAGTGGTGAGGGCGGTGTAGATCTCGCGGGCGATGAGGCGTTTGAGGCAGCGGATGATGTCCTTCTTCGAGAGGCCCTCGGTGGTGCGTCGGGCGGCGTAAGCGCGGGTTCTGGGATCCCAGCGGAGCCGGCAGAGCACGATGCGGTAGAGCGCGGCGTTCGCGTGGCGGTCGCCGCCGCGGTTGAGGCGGTGTCGGTGGGTTTTGCCTGATGAGGCGGGGATGGGCGCGACGCCGCAGAGCATCGCGAATGCGGCTTCGGAACGGAGCCGGCCGGGGTTCTCGCCAGCGGTGACGAGCAGTTGCCCGGCGACATCGGCGCCGACCCCGTTGAGGGCGAGCAGCCGCGGGTTGATGTCCGCGACGAGAGGGTCGATGAGTGCGTCGAGTTCGGCGATCTCGGCGGTCAGCGACTGGTGGCGGCGTGCGAGAGCGCGCAGCGCGATCTTCGATGCCTGCTCGGGTTCGTCGGCGCGTGTGGTGTCGGGACGTGCAGCGGCACATACCTCGATCAGCTCCCGGTCTGACAGCCCCCGCAACCGTTCGCGGAGCGCGTCGGGTGCGGTGACGATGATCGCCTTCATCCGGCGTTGACAGTCGGCGCGCTGGGTCACGGCGCTGCGCCTGGCGATCCGCAGATTGCGGAGCGCTTCCACCTTCCCTGCTCGGTCCTTCGGGATCCCCGATCGTGTGCCTGCCAACGCTGCCCGGGCGGCAGCTTCCGCGTCCAGCGGGTCGGACTTACCGGCAAAGCGCCGCGACTTCCGGTCCGGTCGGTCCACTTCCCGCAGCTCGACACCCGCAGCGCGCAGGTGACGGGCAAGACCGGCACCGTATGCGCCGGTGCCCTCGATCCCCGCGATCACGAGCACACCGAACGCACACGCCCAACTCAGCAACGCGGCATAACCGGAACGATTCGCGGGGAACTGCGCGCTCCCGAGCAGCCGGCCGGTGGTGTCGATGACCGCCGCGGTGTGGGAATCGCCATGCGTGTCGATACCCGCCACGATCATGACCTGGTCCTGCTGCTCTTCTCGTGCGATGGTGGTCATCGCCGTCCCTTCCTCTCAACTCTCCGATCGGACGGCACGCACCATCCGAGAGCGAGCGGACAAGACAGTGATGGGTGCCTGCTGGCACAGGCTCCTATGAGGTCACAACCCTCGCACGGTGAGTGCATGGCAGCCCCGCAGCGATCGAACGACAGATCGCGTTCAAGACCCGTAGTCAGTCAGTCGCTGAGTCAGGACAACCGCTGCGGGGCTCCCACCACCATCATCACTGTCAGTCGCTCTCGACGTCCGGCGACCCGACCCGGATGGACGCCGACCCGTCCGGGAGGATCGCGATCGTCCCGTTGATGCGGAACGGCACGTCCTCGGACACGTGATCGATCGACCCGTCGAACAGGGACTGGATGTCGACCTCGATGTGAGCCACGGCGTCGGCGGGCGGGATCGCCCAGTTCGCGCCGTCGGGCACGACGGTCACGGTCGGATGCTGCACGATGGACCACTTCGGCGGCGAAGCGATCCGGTTGCGCACGGTGAGCCCGAACGGACAGGCGGTCGGCTGCAGCACCTCCTGCGTGGTGCAGCCCTCGAGGAACTCCTCGACCCGCTGCTGCACCACCTCGCGGAACTCCTCCGTGGGCTGCGCCTGCACCTCCACGGGAGTGCGGGCCAGGGGCGTGTCGGCGAGCACCTTCACCCCGGGGGTGTGCGAGATCGCGGTGTCCACGGTGACCGAGTACACGCCGGGCGTGAACACCAGCAGATGCAGCGGCTCGAGCGGATCGGCATCCGCCCCCTGCGCCGACACCTGCCGCCGGTCGACCTCGAAGCCGTTCACGGCGAAGCGGTCGGCGCCGCGCAGCCGCAGCTCGACCTCGGCGAGCGGGCTCACCGCGAAGCTCCAGTTCGGGGTGACGCCGACCCAGCCGTCCTGCACCACCGTGAACGTGGTGCGGCCCTTCGCGCCGCCCGCCCGGAAATCGGCGGTGACCAGGAAGGAGCCGTCCTGTTCGGTCTCCGACACGATCTCCACGTCGTCCAGCGGGGCGAGAGCCGCGCGGCGCAGCAGGGCCTCGGAGGCGGCGCCGTCGATCCCGTTCTCCTCCAGCGCGGCGCGGTCGACGGCCACGCCCGGCACGCGCAGCGCGTCCGCCGCCCGTCCGGACGACAGCAGGTCCAGATAGCGCTCGACGAAGGCGGACGGCCCGTAGAAGTCGCGGTACAGCGAGAGGCCGCCGGCGGCGATGGCGGCGAGCAGTAGCACCCCGACGATGCCGAGGATGGTGAGATCGGAGGCGAGACCGGCGCGACGTCGCGTCCTCGTCCTCGCCTGCTCCATGGCGTCAGTCTAGGAGGGGGCGCTGGGACGACGCCGTGACGCGCGGCCCGCATCCGCCGCGTTCGGCCTACCATGGGGGCGTGTCCCTCCCCGCCCTCTCCGCTGAGCAGCAGGAGCTGTTCCGGCTCATCGAAGACACGCACGAGCACGTCTTCATCACCGGCAGGGCGGGCACCGGCAAATCCACGCTGCTGCAGCACTTCGCGTGGAACACGAAGAAGCAGATCGCGATCTGCGCCCCCACCGGCGTCGCCGCGCTGAACGTCGAGGGGCAGACCATCCACTCGCTGTTCCGCCTGCCGATCGGCCTCATCGCCGAGAGCGAGATCGAGCAGACGGATGCCACGCGCCGCATCCTCAACGCGATCGAGACGCTCGTGATCGACGAGGTCTCGATGGTGAACGCCGACCTGATGGACGCCATCGACCGCTCGCTGCGGCAGGCACGCGGGCGGCGGGCCGAGCCGTTCGGCGGCGTGCAGGTGGTGATGTTCGGCGACCCGTACCAGCTGGCCCCGGTGCCGCCCCGCGGCGACGAGCTGCGCTACATCCAGGACCACTACCGGTCGTTCTGGTTCTTCGACGCCAAGGTGTGGACCGGCGGCGCCCCGTCAGCGGGCGCAGGGGACGCCCCGATGCTCGACCTCGGTACGCACGGCGCGAAGCTGCACGTGCGCGAGCTGGTCGAGATCCACCGCCAGTCCGACGACGGGTTCAAGGCCATGCTGAACGCCGTACGGTACGGCCGAGTCACCGCTGAGATCGCCGGCGTGCTCAACGCGCAGGGCGCGCGCACCCCGCCCGAGCCCGAGCCGGGGGAGACCCCGATCATCACCCTCGCCACCCGCAACGACATCGTGAACGCCATCAACCGGCGCCACCTCGCCGCGCTCCCCGGCCGCGAGCAGACCGCCCGAGCGGAGGTCAGCGGCGACTTCGGACGCGGCGAGGCGAACCACCCCGCCGACCTGGAGCTCAAGCTGAAGGTGGGCGCCCAGGTGATGTTCCTCCGCAACGACACGTCGATGTCGGGCGAGCCGCCGCGCTGGGTGAACGGCTCGATCGGGACGGTCACCCGCATCCTCGGCGGCACCGTCCGTGTCGAGGTCGACGGTGAGGAGTTCGACGTCGAACCGGCGGTGTGGGAGCGCTTCCGCTACGCCTACAACCCCGGGACGAAGACGCTCAGCCGCGAGGTCGTCGCCGAGTTCACCCAGTTCCCGCTGCGGCTGGCGTGGGCGGTGACCATCCACAAGTCGCAGGGCAAGACCTACGACCAGGCCGTGATCGACCTCGGCTCGGGGGCGTTCGCGCCGGGCCAGACGTACGTGGCGCTGTCCCGGCTGACCTCCTTGGACGGGCTCTACCTCACCCGCCCGCTGCGGCCGAGCGACATCCGCGTCGACCCCGACGTGCGCAGGTTCATGCGCGAGGCGTGGGAGGCGCGGCAGGTCGCCGGGGCGTCGTGATCGTCGACGGATGCCGGCCCGGCGGGCATGCCGGCCTTTCAGGATCGGCGTTCTAGACTCGGAACTATCGTCCCTGGGGGTCCCTTCATGCCGCATCGTCCGTCCCGCCGTCTGCGCACCGTGCTCGGCGCCGCCGCCGTTCTCGCGCTGACCCTGACCGGATGCACCTCCGCCGACCCGACCGTCACGTACACCCCGCCGCCTCAGGCGGAGGGCGGGCTGCCCGAGGACACCGTGGCGCAGCTGCAGACCGCGGTCGACGAGGCGATGGCGGCGGCCGGGGCATCCGGCGCCATCGTCGGCGTGTGGGTGCCGTGGAGCGGCAGCTGGGTCACCGGCGTCGGCACGCAGGGAGCGGGCGACGATGCCGAGGTGACCACCGACATGTCCTTCCGGATCGCCGACGTCACCCGGCTGATGACCTGCGACGTGCTGTACGGCATGGCCGACGACGGGCTCATCCCGCTCGACGGCAAGGTGCCCGACTACGTGCCCGGCGTCGCCGACATGGCCGACATCACCCTGCTCGACCTGTGCAATGGCACGAGCGGCGCCGGCTCCTCGGAGGAGAAGGTCAAGCCGTACCTGCTGAACACGCCGGAGCGGGTGTGGGCGCCGCTGCAGCTGGCGAGCTTCGGACTGGGCCAGCCGCGCAGCGAGGCGAAAACCGCGTACCGCGATTCGGATGCCGGCTACCTGATGCTCGGGATGGCGCTGGAGCGCGAATCGGGCAAGAGCGCGTCCCAGCTGATCGCCGAGTACGTCACCCGGCCGCTCGGCCTGGAGAGCACGTCGCTGCCCGGCGACAAGGCCGCCCCGCCGCAGCCGGCTCCCGCGCTCAAGGGCTACTACCTGCCGGCGATCGAGGGCGGGTACGACTGCGCCGCCCCCGTGGACATCACCGGGATGTCGGCGAGCACGGGCTTCACGGACTCGGGCGCCGTGTCGACCATCGAGGAGCTCGGGCGCTACGTCCAGGCCGAGGCCCGGCAGGCGCTGCGCGGGGAGAAGGCCGAGCCGGCCCGCTTCGGCAGCCCGCTGCCGGCCGGCCCCGGCGCGCCGTCCTGGCACCAGGCGACCGGCGGCGGCTACCTGGTCGGATCGATGATCGGCCAGCACGGCTGGACGCCCGGCTACGCCACCGCCGCCTACGCCGACCCGGAGACCGGCTTCACCGTCGCGGTGACCCTGAACAACTCCACCTCCGGCGGCGCCATCGCCGGGTACCTGGCGTGGGAACTCGCCGCGATCGCGTCCAAGGCGCCGGCCGCAGCGGGGCAGACCGCCCCCGAGTTCGGTCTGCCCTTCACCGCCGAGCAGTACAAGCAGGCCGTGCTCGACGCCGCCGTGTGCGCGCCGCCGGCACCTGCGGAGTGACCGTCTCCGCGGCGACCGCGCGCGGGACGCCCGGCGGCCGGGGCCGTCGGCCTCGTCGTCGCCGGCCTGCTCGCGCAGGAGGCCGGCGCCGCGCTCGCCGTGCTGCTCTTCCCCGCCGTGGGGCCGCTCGGCATGGTCATGCTCCGGCTGGTGTTCTCCACGGTCATCCTGATGCTCGTGGCGCGGCCGGCGCTGCGCGGTCACACCGCACGGGCCTGGCGCGCCGCCGCCCTGTTCGGCGCGGTGATCGCGGCGATGAACGGGATGTTCTCCCTCGCCCTGAGCGAGCTGCCGCTCGGGGTCACGGTGACGATCGAGGTGCTCGGCCCGCTGGCGCTCTCGGTGATCGTCGGCCGCACCCGCGCCGGATGGATCTGGGCGGGCGTGGCGCTGCTGGGCATCCTGGCCCTGGGCGGCGGGGGCTGGGACCGGCTCACGCTGCCCGGCGTCCTGTTCGCGCTCGGGGCGGCGGTCAGCTGGGCGGCGTACATCCTATGCTCCGCCCGGGTCGGCCGCGCGTTCCGCGGCCTGGACGGACTCGCGTTCGCGATGGGGTTCGGGGCGATCATGGCACTCCCGTTCGGGATCGCGGATGCCGGGTCGGCGCTGCTGCGGATCGAGCTGGTCGCCCTGGGCGCCGCCGTCGCGCTGATGTCGTCGACCATCCCGTACGCCTTCGAGCTGATCGCGCTGCGCCGGCTCGCGCCGGCCGTGTTCGGCGTGCTGATGAGCCTGGGCCCCGCGACCGCAAGCCTGGCCGGCTTCCTGGTGCTGGGGCAGCACCTGTCCCCTCTGGAGGTCGCCGGCATCGCGCTCGTCGTGGTGGCCAGCGCGGGTGCGGTGTGGGAGGGCCGCGACCGGAACGCGCTGCCCGAGGCCGAGGTGCCGCTGGCCGCGTCGGGTCCGCGCCCGGGGGCGCCTCGGGCGCGCGTGCGAGGATGGAGGGGTGCGCACGTCCCGCAGGCCCCACGTCATCCGTGGGTTCGCCGCCGCCTCGGTCGCGACCTTCGTCGCGCTCGCGTCGCACGTCTTCGCCGGCGGCGGGATGCCCGGGATGCTGGGCATCGCCGTGCCGTGGCTGCTGTCGCTCATGGTGTGCACGCTGCTCGCCGGCCGGCGGCTGTCGCCGGTGCGGCTGACGGCATCCGTGGCGATCTCGCAGCTGCTGTTCCACGCGCTGTTCGTGCTCGGCGGCATCGCCCCGCGCACCGGGCTCGGCCCGCACGAGCACGGGGTGCCGGCGCTGCCGGCGCTCGCGGATCGGCCGGTCGGAGGCCCGGTCGGGAGCCCGGCCGCCGCTGCGGCCTTCGTGCCGGACACCGCCGCGATGTGGGCGGGGCACGCGGTCGCCGCGGCGCTGACCGTGGTGCTGCTGTACCGCGGTGAGCGGATCGTGCACGCGCTGCGCGCGCTGGCATCCGCTCTCGCGGCGTGGCTCGGCCGCCCCGCCCTCGTCCCCGCGCGGCCGCACACCGCGCCGCGCACGCCGCTGCCGGTCGCCGTCCCCGCCCCGGTGCGGCAGGACCCGCCGCTGCGGGATCTGTGCCGCCGCGGTCCCCCTCTCCGCCTCGTCTGAGTCCTCCGCCGCCGACGGCGGCCGGCCCGCGCACGACGCGCGGCGCTTCCCCGCGCCCGGGACGCCCGGGCGCCCAGACGATGACGCCGCCCCGTGCGGCATCCGAAAGATGCCCTCCGCGGCATCCGAAAGAGAGGTTCCCTCATGTCCCGCATCCGCACCCTCCTCGCCGGCCTCGCCGTCGCGACCGTCGCCGTCCTCGCGGTCGCCGGCCCGGCATCCGCCCACGACGAGCTCGTCTCCAGCGACCCGGCCGACGGGCAGCAGCTGACCGCCGCGCCCGAGCAGCTCGTCCTCACCTACTCGAACAGCCTGCTCGCGCTGGAGGGCGAGAACAGCGGCACGGCCGTGGTCGTCACGGACGAGGCCGGACGCGAGTGGGCCGACGGGGCGCCCGTCGTCCAGGCCGAGACCGTCACGGTGCCGCTGCGGCAGGGCATGGCCGACGGCGCCTACCGCGTCGCCTGGCAGGTGGTCTCCAGCGACGGGCACCCCATCTCGGGCGAGTTCGGCTTCACCGTGGCATCCGCGACCCCGGAGACCGCCGCGCCGGCCGAGACCACCGAGCCGGCCGAGACCGCCGCCCCGGACGAGAGCGCGGAGCCCGAGGAGGCGCCCGCCGCCGACGCGGTGCCCGCAGCGCTGCTCTGGGGCCTGGGCGCCCTCGTGCTCGTCGCGGCCGCGGTGACCGCGGTCCTGCGGCTCCGCCGTCGCCGCTCCTGACCGCCCCGCGCCGGCGCGCGGGAGAGCCCCGCGCGCCGGCGTGCCCGCTAGAGTCGGCAGGGCGTACGGGAGGAGCAGGCCCATGGCGATGATCGACAACGGCATCTACGTCGACGGCATCCGCACCGAGAACCCGGAGAGTCTCGCCGAGACCTTCGAGCTGATGCGGAGCCGCGGCGGCATGGGCTGGATCGGCCTGTACCGGCCCAGCGAGGACGAGGTCCGCGCCGTCGCGGACGAGTTCGGGCTGCACGAGCTCGCCGTCGAGGACGCCCTCAGCGGCCACCAGCGGCCCAAGATCGAGCGCTACGACGACATCCTCTTCGTCGTCCTCCGCCCCGCCCGCTACCTGGACGCCGAGGAGGAGGTCGAGTTCGGCGAGCTGCACGTCTTCGTGGGGCCCGACTTCGTCGTCACGATCCGCCACGCCGAGTCGCCGAACCTGGCCAAGGTGCGCCGGCGCATGGAGTCGCAGCCCGAGCTGCTCGCGCTCGGGCCGGAGGCGGTGCTGTACGCGATCGTCGACGAGGTGGTGGACGAGTACGGGCCGGTCGTCGCGGGCCTCGAGAACGACATCGACGAGATCGAGAGCGAACTGTTCGTCGAGGACGTCGACGCCACCCAGCGCATCTACGAGCTCGCGCGCGAGGTCATCGACTTCCAGCGCGCCGCGCAGCCGCTCACCGGCATGATCGAGGCGCTGCTGCGCGGCGGTGAGAAGTACGCGGTGGAGGAGGAGCTGCAGCGCCACCTGCGGGACGTGCACGACCACAGCATCCGCATCGCCGATCGCGCCGCCACCTTCCGCACCATCCTCGACAACGCGCTCACCGTCGAGTCCACCATCGTCGCCCGGCGGCAGAACGAGGAGATGCGGCGGATGACCGAGCTCAGCATCCGGCAGAACGACGAGGTGAAGAAGATCTCCGGCTGGGCGGCGATCCTTTTCGCGCCGACCATCATCGGCGGCATCTACGGTATGAACTTCGACACCATGCCGGAGCTGGACTGGGAGTGGGGCTACCCGATGGCGATCGGGCTGATGCTCGCGATGGGCTTCGGGCTGTGGGTGGTCTTCAAGAAGAAAGGCTGGCTGTAGCGGCATCCGTCTGCCGCCGCTCGCGACGACGCGACCACCGCGCGAGCGCGTAGAGCACGGCGCCGGCGGCGAGCAGGATCGCCGCGAACAGCCACACCACCGGGCGCTGCTGGGTCAGCAGCAGGATGCACGAGCCGATGCCGAGCACCGGCACCGCCGTCCACACCCGGAAGTGCTCGTGCGCCACCGCGTCGCGCCGCAGCACCAGGACGGAGACGTTCGCGCTCAGGAAGACGAAGAGGAGCAGCAGCACCACCGTCTCGGCGAGCGTGGCGAGATCGCCGACGAGAGTGAGCAGCATCGCCACGAGGGTGGTGGCGAGGATCGCGACCCACGGCGTGCGCCGGCGGGGCAGCACGCGGGCGAGCACCTCGGGCAGCAGGCCCTGGTCGGCCATCCCGTAGGTGAGGCGGCTCGCCATGATCATCGTCAGCAGGGCGCCGTTGGCGACGGCGATGAGGGCGATGAGGCTGAACAGCCAGGACGGGATGCCCGCGCCGGTCGCCTCGACGACGGCGAGCAGCGGGCCTGTGGATTCCTGCAGCTCGGATGCCGGGAGCGCCGCCGCACTGGCCAGGCCGACCAGGACGTAGACGGCGCCGGCCGTGACGAGGGCGCCGAACAGTGCGCGCGGGTAGGTGCGGCTGGGGCGCTTCACCTCCTCGATGACGTTGGCGGAGGTCTCGAAGCCGACGAAGGAGTAGTAGGCGACGATCGCCCCCGACAACAGGGCGAGGCCGACGCCGGTGCCCTCCGGCGGCTGCATCGCGCGGGCGAGGTCGCCCCCGCCGCGGGCCAGGAAGAGCGCGACGACGACCACGACGATGACCAGGCCGCTGAGCTCGATGACCGTCATCACGAGGTTGGCGCCCATCGACTCGCGGATGCCGCGGGCGTTCAGCGCGGCGATGGCGGCGAGGAAGACGAGAGCGACCGGCAGCACCGGCAGCGGCAGGAAGGTCTGGAAGTACTCGCCGGAGAACGCGATCGCGAGCCCGGCGGCGCTGGTGACGCCGGCGGCGAGCATGCTGAACCCGACCAGGAAGGCCAGGAGCGGGCTGCGGAACGTGCGCTCGGCGAACACCGCCGCCCCGCCGGCGCGCGGGTACTTCGTGACCAGCTCCGCGTAGGAGCCGGCGGTGAGCAGGGCCAGCAGCAGGGCCAGCAGCAGCGGCACCCACAGCATCCCGCCCACCTTCTCGGACAGCACGCCCATCAGCGCGTAGACGCCGGCGCCGAGGACGTCGCCCAGGATGCGACCACCGTGGGCAGCATCTCCGGCGGCGGCTTCAACCCGGCGGTGGCCCTCGGCCTGTCGATGAGCGGTCACGTCGCCTGGAGCTCGCTGTGGCTCTACATCATCGCGCCGGTCCTCGGCGCGGTGGTGGGCGCGGTGCTGTTCCGCGTGCTGAACGCCGATGACGCGAAGAAGGTCGGCGCCGAGTAGCCTCAGGCCTCAGCCGAGATCCCTCGCCGCGCTCCTCAGCTTCCGCAGAAGGAGCGCGGCGAGGACCGTGGACGCCGCCAGCTGGTACCCCAGCCACACCGCCCCGACGAGCCCGCCGCGATCCTCTCCGGCGAGCCACCACGCAGCGAGCGAGGCGATGACCAAGCCGGCGTCGTAGGTCGCGAGGAACCGGCTGTGTCCGCGCAGGCGTGCCGCGCGCATCGCGAAGCCGATCTCCACGATGCCGCTGCCCGCGATCACCAGCGCCGTGAGGAGCGCCAGCGGCGGGTCCGCGTGCAGCAGCGTGCTCGCCGGCGCGATCAGCACCGTCAGTGCCACGGCGACGGCGAGCTTGAACACGCCGTCCGCTGCGAACCCGAACGCGAGAAGCCGCTCGCGCCCCGACCGGCTCATGCCGCGGCCGTCGCGTTCCTGGCCGGAATCGGCCTGCGAGGACGGCTGACGAGCCCGAATGCGCGTCCACCCAGGTCCGACCGCGTCGCCACGTCGAGCAGAGCCGCGGCCAGGTCGGCGCGATGGACGCGTCCGATGCCGTTTATCTCGGGAAACAGCTCGTAGCGGGTGCGCGGCTTGTCGACGAGGTAACCGGGGCGCAGCACCGTCCACTCGATGTCGTCGCCGGATGCCTGCAGCACCTGCTCCATCGCCTCGAGGTCGCTGTAGATGTTCGGGCCGGAGCGCCGCACGAGCGGGCGCACGATCCCGCGGAACCACCACGGCTCGCCCGCACCCGAACGCAGGACGGGGGATGCCGAGGTGGCGACGATCCGCGAGACGCCCTGGCGGCGCATGGCGCCGAGGAGATTGGTCACGCCACCCGCGCACACCGGTGCGGTGTCGTCGTACGAGCGCTTGCCGAGGGTGGAGATCACGACATCCGTGCCTTCGGGCAGCCGCACGGCGTGGTCGGCCACGACGTCGGCGCGGAGCACGCGGATGCCGGGGCCGGGTGCCCACGAGCTGGCAGGGCGGACCAGGGCGGTGACCTCGTGCCCGGCCGCATGCGCCTGCGCGGTCAGAAGACGGCCGGTCGCGCCGGATGCTCCGGCGATCACGATGTGCATGCTGCGGTCCTCCCCGCTCGCGAGCTAGTACAACTTGACTAGACCCTAAAACGAGGGGAGCTGCTAGTCAAACTGGACTAGTCTGGGGCGGGGAGGAGGAGTCATGACGGCGACGAGGCTGCTGATCCTGGGGGCGGTGCGGCAGCGCGGCAGCGCGCACGGCTACCAGGTGCGCCGCGACCTGGAGTCCTGGGCGGTGCACCGCTGGGGCAGCGTCGAGCGCGGCTCGATCTATCACGGCCTGCGCAAGCTGCGCGACGAGGGCCTGCTGGCGGAGGTCGCCCCGAGCGCGCCCGCGGCCGGGCCGGCGAAGACCGAGTACGCACTGACCCCCGCCGGCGAGAAGGCGTTCCTCCAGCTGCTGGAACGGGCGCTGGGCGGGGCGGACGACGACTTCTCCGCCACCATGGCGGGCATCGGCTTCATGCCGGCTCTCGCGCGCTCGCGGGTGATCGAGCTCCTGACCGAACGCCTGGCCGCCCACGAGCGGCAGCGGGCGCAGATCGCGGACGAGCTCGCCCGTCACCAGGGAGAGGACTGGGAGCATCACATCGAGGCGGTGAAGCTGTGGGCGCACACCGTCGACAGCGCCGCCCGGTGGGTGCGCGAGCTCATCGCACGACTGGAGAGCGGGGCGTACCGGATGGCCGGCGAGGCCTGACCGAGGCGCCCTGCAGCACAATGCCGGGCGGAGCCTAGCCGAGGGCTGCCGGGGTGCGCCGGCGCTGCCGCGCCGCTTTGTGGAGGTTGACAGGCGTCGCGTCGAGCACGCGGTCGACCATCGATTCGAGGAATCGGCTCGGCGTGAGGTGGAGCGGCATCGCATCGTGGCGTATCCGCACAGGAGGCAGAGCGGCGAGGTCGCGCTCGACATCTGGGGCCGGTACGTCCAGAACGTCCTCCTCGGCATCCGGGTCCTCGACCAGTCCGGCGGCGATGAGCGGGTTCTCGGGGTCTTCTCCCGTTTCGGTGGGGACCACGAGATCGTCGTCATATTCGATCATGATGAGGCACGTCGCATGGTACGCATCGTCCTCGCGCCCTAGCTTGGCGAGCAGATCGACCAGCCATTCGGCCGTTTCGGGCTCCTTCTCAAGGATGTCCGAGCGCAGGCCGAACACGAATCCGAGGGCCGCCAGCGGATGGCGCAGCCGCAGGTTCTTGGCATCCCCGTAGGACTCCTCGACCCGATTCGCCGCGTTCTTGCCATACGACGAGTCCATGCGCTTCGTGGATATCAGCAGCTCGGGTCCCGTCGCCCAGTCGGTCATGATGACGTCGACCTGCTTGAAGTAGTTCTTACCGAGGATGCTGGCGCTCGCCGCGGTGACTCCCGGAACCGTCGCCTTCTTGGCAAGCCGTGCGTCCAACATCACCCGCTCTTTGCCTCGTAGTGCGCGACGTAGGTTGGCCACAGGCGCCGGAAGGATGCGCGGGTGGATCGGACGGGGCCAGACAGCGTCCTCGTCGAAACCAGCGCGGCGCAGTTCGTAGCTGATCCACACGTCCAGCGCGAGGGCGGGAACGCCCGTGCGCGTATCCGCCCCGAGATAGAGCGGCACCCCGAGCAGCCGGCTCAGGGTTTCGTAGTCGGGGCCGTATCGCAGCGTCCCCTCATCGTCTCGGTACCAGGGATTCGAGTGTTCACCGGCCGGGGCCGCATCCGCGACAATCCGGTCGAAGAGCACCCACGCTCTCTCCTTCGCGCTCGGTTCACCGGGCACGCTGCCCCCTCGCTGTCCGTCGCCTGGCCATCTCGATGCGTGCGTCCCGAACCAGTGCGAGCCGCTCGCCTGCCATCACGCCCGGGTCCTCGAGAAGCACTTCATCGACCTGGTGCACGGCGTCGAGAAGGCGTCCCTGTCGGAGCAGCCTCCCGATCGCCGGCCTGATCTCGCGCAGCCGCTCTGCGCGGGAGCGCACTAGTGCCGGGCTCGGCATCAGCCATCGGTCCGCTTCCCGGGGCTCGATCTTCAGAATCCCACCGCCGTACGCGCGCCCGACCAGCTCGGCGTGCAACACGGTCACGGAGTTCAGGCTTGCGAGCGGAAGGAGCTCGACACCGAGATCACGATGCTGGTCCGCGAGGTACACGCCGTGCACCGAGTTCAAGTGGTGGGCTCGGGCTGTATTCGTCGTCAACCGAGGCGTGTCGGCGTTCATGCACGTGAGGAGCAGGTCGGCAGGTGGGACGAGCGGGACCTTGTACCACGGCTTTCTCACGCGGCACTTGTACGCGGTGTCGACACCGGTGCGGTGCCCGCTTTCGATATACGCCGCCGCAGCGGAGCTCAAGGTCTCTCCCGGGGCGAACAGCAGCGTTGAGGATCCGTCCGCCCCGAGCCGAGTCAGCATCCCCGTCGTCAGTGAGAGACCGCGGAGGTGCGCGCTGCCTGGAGGGGACAGCCGAACAAGTTCCTCCTGAGCGAGCCCCAGCTCTGCCGCCCGCGCGGGTGACATCGTGAAGAAGCGGTTGTTGCCGGTGACGATGCCGAGGGTGGTGTCGCCCCACGTCTCAAGGTCGCGGAAGGCTCCGTCGTCCGCGAGGGAGATCAGGGAGTCGGCCGCGGCTGCGGTGATGAGGCTGCTCGTCCACTTGGCGGAAGGGTCCATGGGTTGCCACTTCGACCCACGGTCGAGGAGAGGCAAGGTCTCGGCGTTCCTTGTCTGCCGGATCGTCGCATGTGTGGCCGGGCCAAGACCGAAGCCATCGGCGAGGAGCAGCACGACGTCGGCCTCGGCCTCGGGGAAGACCTGCTCATCGAAAAGGACGAGGGTGACGTCGGCGAAACTGTCGAACAAAAACCGGCGCACCGGGGCCGCATAGTTGACCGAGAGCAACTCCGCGGGAAGCACGAGGCCGAGCCGACCGCCGGGGCGCAAGAACTGCGCGCCGTGTACCGTGAACGCCGCCCAACTCGACGCGAGGCCGGTGAGCGGAACGCCCGCGCGGAGAGCAGCTGCGCGCGCGCGCATCCGGGACTCGCCGGAGAAGTCCTGATATCTGATGTACGGCGGGTTGCCGATCACCGCGTCATAGGTCGGTAGTGGTTCGACGCAGAAGAAGTCGTCGTGCTGAATCGCCGGTATGCCTCCGGCTTCCATCACCCGCCGCCGGGCAACCTCCGCGCTGTGAGCATGGATCTCGACGCCGTCGACTCGGGGCGCGATCTGCGGGGAATCCGCCAGGGAGTGAAGGCGCTTCACGGCCGCGATGAGAAACGCTGCATCTCCAGCAGAAGGTTCCATCACTCGGTCGGAGGCATCCCGCAGTGCCCACCCGGCGATGAACTCCGTGATCTCGGAGGGGGTGAAGAACGCCCCGCGCGCCTTTCGCAGCTCCGCCGTATCTGCAAGCTGTTCGGGGGTCACGGACGTCACGTCTCCATTCTCGCTTCTCACGGGCGCCATCACTGGCAGACAGGCGGAAGTGACGCCCGTTGGATTGCTCGGTGTGGACGATTCTCGTGGCAGCCACCGACATCGCCAATAGTACAGCCAATGATGTATTATCTGTTCATGCCCGCCATGACCGCCGCCGACGTGATGATCCGGCTCGGCCGCGCCATGTCCGACCGCACGCGCTCCCGCATCCTGCTCGAGCTCCTCGAGGGCGGCCGGTACCCGGCCGACCTCGCCGAGGAGCTCGGCCTCACCCGGCAGAACGTCTCGAACCACCTGTCGTGCCTGCGCGGCTGCGGTCTCGTCGTCGCCGAACCCCGAGGCCGGCGGACCCGTTATGAGGTCGCGGACCCGCACCTCGCCGCGGCCATCCGCGAGCTGCTGCGTGTCACCGTCGCGGTCGCGGAGAACGAGACGTGCTGCGACGGGGCCTGCGACGTCCTCGGATGCTGCGCGGGAGCGGAGTGACCGCCGGGACGGCGGCGCGGCGGGCGCTGCTGTATCGCCGGATCCGTCTCATCGTCGGCATCACGATCGGATACAACGTGCTCGAAGCGGTCGTGGCGCTCGCCGCGGGGAGCGCGGCGTCCTCGGCCGCGGCGGTCGCCTGGCAGTTCACGCGCCGCGACCCGGGGCGCTGGGAGAAGCCGGTGCTGAGGATCATCGCAATCGCGTTCTTCGCGCTCGCCGCCTGGGTCGCCGTGAGCGCCGCGCTCACGCTCGCCGGGTGGTGGGTGGAGCCGGAGCATTCGCCGCTCGGCATCGCGATCGCCACGGTGAGCGTGCTCGTCACGCCGTTCCTGTCTTGGTGGGAGCGCGTCACCGGGCGGGAGGCGGAATCGGCGACGGCGGTCGCCGACTCGAAGCAGGCTCTCATCTGCACGTACCTGAGCGCGGCGCTTCTCGTCGGGCTGGTGCTGCACGCGGGGCTGGGCTGGTGGTGGGCGGACTCGCTCGCCGCGCTCGTCATCGCTGGCTTCGCGGTGCGTGAGGGCGTGGAGGCCTGGAGCGGGGACACGTGTGCCACCTCGGTCGGAATGCTGATGGAGGGCGACGATCACGAGTGACGGCGGGGCCACGGAAGGCGCCGGATGCCGAAGATCGCCCGGCGTGTGGTGGCGGGGCGCTCTTCGCGTGTGGAGGGGCTGACGGGAATCGAACCCGCGCTGTCTGCTTGGGAAGCAGAAGTTCTGCCATTGAACTACAGCCCCGGAGCCTTGCGGCGTCTGGCCAGCATAACAAACCTCGCGGTCGCACCGCGCCGACGCGCGGACCGGTCCGCCCCTCGCCCGCCGTCCGCCGTCACGCGGCCCGGTCCGCCCTCCCGCCGCCCGTTAGGCTGATCCCGTGCTTCTCAGCGATCGCGACATCAGAGCAGAGCTCGCGTCAGGCCGCATCGGCCTCGACCCGCACGACCCGCAGATGGTCCAGCCGTCCAGCGTCGACGTCCGGCTCGACCGCTACTTCCGTCTCTTCGACAACCACAAGTACCCGTTCATCGATCCGTCCGAGGACCAGCCCGAGCTCACCCGGCTGATCGAGGTGTCGCCCGACGAGCCGTTCATCCTGCACCCGGGCGAGTTCGCCCTCGGCGCGACCTTCGAGCGGGTGACCCTCGCCGACGACATCGCCGCCCGCCTGGAGGGCAAGTCGTCGCTGGGCCGCCTCGGCCTGATCACCCACTCCACGGCCGGGTTTATCGATCCGGGATTCACCGGCCACGTCACGCTCGAGCTCGCCAACGTCGCGACGCTCCCGATCAAGCTGTGGCCGGGCATGAAGATCGGACAGCTCTGCTTCTTCCGGCTCACCTCGCCCGCGGAGAACCCGTACGGCTCCGGTCCGTACGGCAACCGCTACCAGGGGCAGCGCGGGCCCACGGCATCCCGGTCCTTCCACAACTTCCACCGCACCGACGTCGGTGTCACCGACGCGGGGTCCGTCGGCGGCTGAACCGCCGCGCGGGGCTTCCGGACGATCCGTCGGATGCCGCGGACGGACGGTCGGGCATCCGCCCCGCCGCCGGGCGAGGCTGGAAGCATGACCACGACCGCACCCCTGCCCGTCGCATCCGCCGCCCCGCCCCGCCTGCGCTACGGCGCGCTGCTCGCCATGATGACGATGAGCTTCCTGCTCGTCACCGCGGAGTTCCTGCCCAACGGCGTGCTCACCGAGATCGCCGCCGAGCTGCGGGTGACGCCGGGCCAGGCCGGGCAGATGGTGACCGTGACCGCCCTCGTCGGCCTGTTCGTCGCCCCCACGATCGGGCTCGCGCTGCCGCGCCTGGACCGCCGCGCGCTGCTGGTGTGGATGGCCGCGGCCGCGGCGGCGTCCAACGCGATCGTCGCCATCGCCCCCACCCTGCCGCTCCTGCTGCTCGCGCGCGTCCTCCTCGGCGCCGCCCTCTCCGGCTTCTGGGCGATGTCGATCACGGTCGCCGCCCGGATCGCAGGCCCCGAGCGGCTCGGCCGCGCGGTGATGTTCACCTCCGCCGGGACGTCGCTGGCGACCGTCGCCGGCGTGCCGATCGGCGTCATGCTCAGCGCCGTCATCGACTGGCGGGGCGTGTTCGCCCTCGCGGCCCTCGCCACCGGCCTGCTCGCCGTGGCGCTGCGCCTGTTGCTGCCGTCGGTCCCGGCCGAGAACGTCGCCCGCCTCTCGGTGCTGCTCGACACGCTGCGCCGCCCGGGCATCGCCCTCGGCGTCGCGGGTCACGTGCTCGTGGTGCTCGGCCACTTCCTCGCCTACACCTACATCCGCCTCGCGCTGGAGCGGGTGCAGGCCGACGGGCAGGCCGTGGACGCGGGCAGGATCGTGCTGCTGCTCGCCCTGTTCGGCATCGGCGGCTTCCACTCCCGGCCGGGGTCGGCATGGACGGCGTCGAGGACGCGGTCCAGGAAGGGGTCGCCGGCGCGATGCGGCCAGCCCTCGGGGGCGCAGCCGATCGTCGACCAGGCGCGGATCAGGGACTGCAGCAGCGTGGTGGCCATCATCCGGCAGATGACGAGGTCGCCCTCCCGCTTCGGGCAGTCTCCCTCGCGGTCGGCGCCCATGTGCTGGGCGAGGGCCGCGGCGGCCGGCTCGAGTCGGTCGAAGCCCTGGATCCATGCCGCCGTCGGCAGCAGCCCGGCGACCTCGGCGGAGCGCTCGTCCAGATCGAGTTCGGAGAGCAGGATGCCCGACCCGGCCGGCAGCAGCAGGGCGAGCGGCTCGCGGGAGAGCAGCGCGTCGCCGGCGCGGAGCTCGTCCGGCAGGCGCGGATGCGAGAGCGGGCGCACCACCCCGTCGAGCACGTACACGAGGCTGAGCCGGGCGGGGTCGAGGGCGATCAGCTCATCGGTACTGTGAGCGCAAACACTCGCCGCTCGGAGCCCCATGTCCCCTTCTGCCGCACCGTCCCTCACCTGGCGTGACGGCGGGCTCCTCCGGGACGGCCGCCCGCACCGCATCCTCTCCGGGGCCGTGCACTACTTCCGCATCCACCCCGGCCAGTGGGAGGACCGGCTGCGCCGCCTCGCCGCGATGGGAGCGAACACGGTCGACACCTACGTCGCCTGGAACTTCCACGAGCGGGTCGAGGGCAGGCCCGACTTCACCGGCTGGCGCGACGTGGAGCGGTTCATCCGCATCGCGGGCGCGGTGGGGCTGGACGTGTTCCTCCGCCCGAGCCCGTACATCTGCGCGGAGTGGTCCAACGGCGGCATCCCGTTCTGGCTGAGCGGGCGCACGCGGGCGCTCCGCACCAGCGATCCGGTCTTCCTCGCCGCGGTGGACGCCTGGTACGACGTGCTGATCCCGCGGCTCGCGCCGCTACAGGCCGCGCACGGCGGTCCCATCCGGTTGGTGCAGGTGGAGAACGAGTACGGCTCCTTCGGCAGCGACGGCGCCTATCTCGCGCATCTGCGCGACGGCACCGGCGTGCCGAAGGCCGTGGAGCTGCGCCGCGACGGCGAGGCGCTGATGTGCAGCGAGCTGTGGGGCGGCTGGTTCGACCACTGGGGGGAGAAGCACCACGTCCGCTCGGCTGCGAGCATGATCGGCACCGTGCAGGAGCTGCTGGACGCCGGCGGCTCGGTCAGCCTGTACATGGCGCACGGCGGGACGAACTTCGGCTTGTGGAACGGCGCCAACCACGACGGCGTGCTGCAGCCGACGGTCACCAGCTACGACTCCGACGCGCCGATCGGCGAGGACGGCACGCTGAACGACAAGTTCCACGCGCTGCGCGCGGCGTTCGCGCCGTTCCACGACGGCGACCTGCCGCCGATCCCGGATGCCCCGCGCCGCCGGCGCGCGGCATCCGCCCCCCTGCGTCCCGTCGCCTCGCTGCCGGAGATCCTGCGGGCGCTGCCGGTGCGGGCCGTCGCGCCGGTGCCGCTCAGCTTCGAGGAGCTCGGCGCCGAGGACGGTCTCGTCGCCTACGAAGCCGACGTCTCGTATCCGGCGGATGCCGTGCTCGGCGTGCTCGGGCTGCGCGACCGGGCCACCGTCCTGCTCGACGGGGTGCGGCTCGGCACCCTTGAGCACGACGGCTCGCACGAGCTGCGGATGCCCGAGGCCGGCGGCTCCGGGCGCCTGACGATCCTGGTGGAGAGCCTCGGCCGGGATCAACTACGGGCCGCTGACCGGGGAGCGCAAGGGCATCCTGCAGGGCGTCGTGATCGGACGGCGGTACGTGCACGGCTGGACGCACGCGTGCTCACGGGACGGGCGGACGCCGAGCCTGTCGAAGCGCCGGCCGACCCTTCGACAGGCTCAGGGTCCGCGCTGGGGGGCTCAGGGTCCGCGCTGGGGGGCTTCAGAGTCCGCGCTGGGGGGCTCAGAGTCCGCGCTGGGGGGCTCAGAGTCCGCGCTGGGGGGCTCAGAGTCCGCGCTGGGGGGCTCAGGGTCCGCGGTGGCCTCCTTCGACATCGACGAGCCGCTCGACGCGTGGCTCGCCTTCCCCGGCGGCGCGAAGGGCATGGTCTGGCTGAACGGCTTCCTGCTCGGTCGCTACTGGGAGCGCGGGCCGCAGGAGACGCTGTACCCTCCCGCCCCGCTGTGGCGGGAGGGCCGCAACGACCTCGTCGTGCTCGACACCGACCGGCTCGGAGCCGCGGTCGAGATCCGTGAGGAGCCGTCGTTCGGCGAGGCCGAGGAGTTCATCGGGTCCTGAGGGCTCCGCCGGGCCGGCGCTCGCGCAGCGGCAGGAGCAGCAGCAGGCCGGCCAGCAGCACCAGCACGATGCCGAGGATGCCGAAGGCGGTGCGACCGGTGAGCAGGATGAACAGGCTCCACGCCCCGGACGCCATCCAGCTCGCCGCCCGGCCCGTGGTGGCGTACAGCCCGAAGATCTCGCCCTCGCGTCCGGCGGGGGTCACCCGGGCCAGGAACGACCGCGCGGCGGACTGCGCCGGGCCGACGAAGGCGCACAGGATGAGCCCGCCGATCCAGAACACCGTCTTGCCGGCATCCGTGAGCAGGAAGACCGCGAGCCCCGCCGCCACCATGGCGGTGAGCGACCACACGATCACGCGCTTGGGCCCGAAACGGTCGTCGAAGCGGCCCGCGATGATCGTGGAGACGCCGGCGATGAGGTTGGCGGCGATCCCGAAGAACACCAGGTCGAGGAAGCCGAAGCCGAACACCGCGGCGGCGATCACGGCGCCGAACGCGAACACGCCGCCGAGGCCGTCGCGGAAGACGGCGCTGGCGAGCAGGAACCAGAACGTCGGCCGGGTGACCGGATTGCGGTACAGCCCGATGACGTCCTTCACCAGCAGCCCGTACGAGGCGAAGAAGCCGACCCGCCGCTCCGGCCGGCCGAGCGACGGCTCAGGGACGTTGAGGAAGATCGGGATGGAGAACACCACGGTCCACAGCGCGCAGCCGAGCGCGATGATGCGGAACGGCAGCCCGCCCTCCTCGCTGATCCCGAACCAGTCGAACACGGAGAACACCACGACGATGACCAGCGCGAGGATGCCGCCGAGGTAGCCGAAGCCCCACCCGAGGCCCGAGATCCGGCCGACCGTCCGCGGGGTGGCGATGCCGATCAGCATCGCGTTCGAGTTGACCGCCGCGATCTCGCCGAACACGCTCGCGGCCGAGATCAGGGCGACCCCGAGCCAGAACAGCGACGGCGACGGCTCGACGAACCAGAGGCCGGCGGTGCAGAGCACCAGCGCCCCGGTGCCGATGCCGAGCCAGAGCTTCTGCCGCCCCGCGGCATCCGCCCGCTGCCCGAGCACGGGTGCGACGAGCAGGATCGCCAGCCCCGCGATCGTCGAGCCCAGCCCGAGACCCGAGGTGAGGTCGGCGATGCCCGCCTCCCGGGCCGGGTCGTCCTCGGCTAGGCCCTGCAGCGACGCCGGCAGGAACCGGTCGGTCGTGAGGTACAGCGCCGTGAAGATGAAGGTGAGGATCACCGTGTTGAACGGCTGGGTGGCCCAGTCCCACAGCGCCCACGAGTAGATCTGCTTCCGCGAGGGCGGCTCGTCCCCGCGCAGCTCCAGGCCGATCACGCCGACGGCGCCGCTGCTCGCCGTGGCGTCCGGGCGCGGAGGATCATCGCTCATGCTCGCAGTCTGGCGCTCCCCGGTGAACGGGAGGTGGCGGCGCGCCGTCCGCGGGCGTGCCCGGCAGGTGCCCAGTAGGGTCGTTCCATGCCGAGGACGCACACGGTCGTACTGGTCGAGGGGCGCAGCGATCGCCAGGCCCTCGACGTGGCCGCGCGCCGCCTCGGCGCGCCGCTGGATCCGGATGCCGGGTCGTCGGTGGGCCCGGATGCCGGGTGGGCCGGCGGTCCGGATGCCGCGTGGCCGGCCGATCCGGATGCGGCGCTGCGCGCCGCGGGGTTCTTCGGCGCCGACCGGGACCTGGAGGACGAGGCGATCCGCGCCGCCGCCCCCGAGCTCGTGCTGTCGGTGCTGGAGCGGACCGGCGACGGCTGCTGCGCCCGTACAACCCGGCCCAGGACGTGTCGCCCTTCGCGATCGCGCAGGTGGTGGATGCCGGTGACATCCCGGCCAACCCGTTCAACCTCACCGAAGCCGTCGACGGCATCGAGAAGGCCGCGAAGGAGCTGAGCGAGAAGGTGCAGCGGATCGTGACGATCGGCGGCGACCACGCACGGCACGCCGTTCCGGCGCGCGAGCGAGGAGGGGCTGATCGACCTCACCGCGAGCTGCCACGTCGGCACCCGCGGTCCGCTCTACTCCAAGCAGGACCTGGAGGACGACGAGCGGCTCGGCTTCTCGATCGTCTCCAGCGAGTACATCGAGGAGCACGGCGTGGAGGCCGGCATCGACCGCATCCGCACCCGCATCGGCGACAAGCCGCTGTACATCTCGATCGACATCGACGTGCTCGACCCCGCGCACGCGCCGGGCACCGGCACGCCCGAGGCCGGCGGGCTCACCAGCCGGGAGCTGCTGCGCATCCTGCGCGCGCTCACCGACCGGAACGTGGTCGGCGCGGACGTCGTGGAGGTCGCACCACCCTACGACCACGCCCAGATGACCGGCATCGCCGCGAGCCACGTCGTGTACGAGCTCGTCACCCTCCTCGCCGCCCAGGTCGCCGCCACCGGTCGTTGAGCGAGCGGAGCGAGACGAAACGCCACCCGTCGTTGACGTCACCTGTCAGTGGGCGGTTGCGACGCCGATCGTGTCGTGCACGATCACGGCCGCCACGCGCGCCCCGGCGCCCGCGGCGACGATGAGCTGCTGCGGGCCGGGGGAGGCCACATCGCCCGCGGCGTACAGCCCGGGCACGTCGGTGCGCCCCGACCGGTCGGTGTGCAGGTGCCCGTGCGCGTCGCGGGCGGGGGCGATCCCGTCCAGGAACGACAGGTCGGCATCCCACTCCGGCCGCACGAACCCGCCATCCACCGCGTACCGCGTCCCATCGGCGACACGGATGCCTTCCAGCCGCCCGCGGTCTCCCTCCAGCTCGGCGATCGGCGAGCGCACCACGGCGACGCCGGCGGTCGCGAGCTCCGCCTCCTCCGTGGTCGTGACGGCGTCCGAGCCGTGCGTGAACACGGTGAGGCTCTCGGTCCAGCGCGCGATCAGCCGGGCGCGGTCGGCGAGATCGGCCGACTCGCCGATCAGCGCCAGCCGGCGGCCGCGCAGCTCCCAGGCGTCGCAGGCGGCGCAGCTGAACAGGCTCATGCCGTAGTAGCCGCGCAGGTTCGGCACATCGGGAAGGGTCTCCCGCAGCCCGGTGGCGAGCAGCACGGTGCGGGCGGTCACCGTCTCGGTGGCCTCGCGGCGCCCGATGCCGGCGGCGAATCCGGCATCCGTCGCCCGCAGGTCGGCGACCCGCACCCGCGAGCGGATCTCGACGTTCGGGTACGCGGCGAGCTCCTCCCGGGCGATGCGGCGCAGCTCGAACGGCGGCACCCCGTCGCGGGTGAGGAACCCGTGCGAGTTGAGCGTGGCGGCGTTGCGCGGCCGGTCGGCGTCCACCACGAGCACCCGGGCCAGGGACCGGCCCAGGTTCAGCGCCGCCGACAGCCCGGCCGGCCCGCCGCCGACGATGAGGACGTCGTACTCAGTCATGGCCGCCGTCCTGCGCTGGCAGGGCCGCGACCAGTGGGTGGTCGCGCGGGATGACGCCGACCTTCGCGGCGCCGCCGGGGGAGCCGATCTCGTCGAAGAACTCCACGTTCGCGGTGTAGTAGTCCTGCCACTCCTCGGGCAGGTCGTCCTCGTAGTAGATCGCCTCCACCGGGCAGACCGGCTCGCAGGCCCCGCAGTCGACGCACTCGTCGGGGTGGATGTACAGCGAGCGCTCCCCCTCGTAGATGCAGTCGACGGGGCACTCGTCGATGCAGGCACGATCCTTCACATCGACGCACGGCAGCGCGATCACGTAGGTCACGGGGTCAGCACCTCCGCGCGCGAGATCGCGACCTGCTCCTCCCGCGGCACGACCTTGACCCGCTCGCGGGTGTGCACGTGCGTCTCGCCGAGGGCGCGCTCGTGCGCATCCAGTGCCAGCCAGCCGTCCCACGTGGTGACCTCGACCCCGCGGGCTTCCAGCACCGCGGCGATGTCCTCGGCCTCGGCCGGGGCGTCCAGCCGCCCGGCGGCGGCGTCGGCGACGAGGTGCGCGATGGTCTCGGTGGCGTCCGACTTGGTGTGACCGATCAGGCCCACCGGGCCGCGCTTGATCCAGCCGGTGGCGTACAGCCCCGGGATGGCGGCGCCGTCGGCATCCGTCACCCTGCCCTCCTCGTTGGGCACCACGCCGCGGCGCGCGTCGAAGGGCGCGCCGAGCACCTCCGAGCCGAAGTATCCGACCGCGCGGTAGACCGCATGCACCGGGTACTCGCGGAACTCGCCGGTGCCGGCGATGCCGCCGGTGCCGTCCGGCGCGGTGCGCTCGAAGCGGATGCCCTCGACGCGGCCGTCGCCGGTGATCTCCACCGGCGCGTGCCAGAAGTGCAGGTGCAGCCGCCGCGACGCCCCGATCGCGGGCCGGGTGCGCCACGTGTTGAGGGTGCGCAGCATCACCTTGAGCTGGTTGTTGGGGGCGGATGCCGGGTCGACGCCTTCGAAGTCCTCGTCGTGCAGCACGATGTCGAGGTCGCGCACCTCGCCCAGCTCGCGCAGCTCGATCGGGGTGAACTTGATGTCCGCCGGGCCCCGGCGGCCGAACACGTGCACGTCGGTGACGGCCGAGGCCTCGAGGCCTGCCAGGACGTTGTCGGGCACCTCGGTGCTGCGCAGATCCTCCGCCTGCTTGGCGAGCACGCGCGCGACGTCGAGGGCCACGTTGCCGTTGCCGATCACCGCGACCTCGCGGGCGTCCAGCGGCCAGGTGCGCGGCACGTCGGGGTGCCCGTCGTACCAGGCCACGAAGTCCGCCGCCCCGTAGGAGCCGGGCAGGTCGACCCCGGGGATGTCCAGGGCGGCGTCGCGGATCGCGCCGGTGGCGAGGATCACCGCGTGATAGCGGCCGCGCAGCTCGTCCAGGGCGACGTCGCGCCCGACCTCGACGTTGCCGAGGAAGCGGATGCCGCGGCGCCCGGCCCCCTCGGTCCGCGCGTCGAGCATCTCGTGCAGCGAGGTGACGATGCCCTTGATGCGCGGGTGGTCGGGGGCGACGCCATAGCGGATCAGCCCGTACGGCGCGGGCAGCGAGTCGAACAGGTCGATCTCGACGCCGCTGAGGTCAGGGCCGGCGGATCCGGCGGCGACGGCGGCGGTGAGGATGTTCCCGGCGTAGATGCCGGCGGGACCGGCGCCGACGATCGCGACGCGCAGCGGGTGAGAGGTCATGACGGGGCCTTTCGGGTGGACGGTTCGCGCGGGGTCAACGGGTGCGCGAGGTGGTGCTGTCGGCGAGTCCGGCGTCGACGGCCAGGCCGGCGTCGAACGCCGCGACGATGCGGGTCACCAGGGCTTGCAGTTCGGGGGTCGACACGCCGGATGCCGGATGCTGCGGGGCATCCCGTCCGACACGTGGCGTGTCGACCCCCGAAGTGTTCGGGGCCGCGTCCCCGGCGGCGGTGGTGCCGAGGCCGGCGGGGGCGTGCGGGCTGAGCCGGACGACGTCGCCGACGACGATCACGGCCGGGTTGCGCACCCGGCGGGCCGCGGCGACCCGGGCGATGTCGCCGAGGGTGGCGACGGTGACGCGCTCGCGGTCGCCGTACCCGTCCTCGACGATCGCGACCGGGCATCCGGTGCCGCGCTCGCCGAGCGAGAGCACGTGCGCGGCGTGCGCGAGCGTGCCCACCCCCATCAGCAGCACCACGGTGTGGTCGCGGCCGCCGGGCAGCTCCTCGAGCGGATCGTGCGCGCTGGCGACTGTGAACGCCGCCGCGACGCCGCGGTGCGTGAGCGGGATGCCGGCCACCGCTGGCACCGACACGGCGCTGGTCACCCCGGGGACGACCTCGACCGGCACGCCCTCGGCCTGGCAGTACAGCTGCTCCTCGCGGCCGCGGCCGAACACGAACGGGTCGCCGCCCTTGAGGCGGACGACCGCCTTGCCCTCGCGGGCGTACCGGACCAGCAGGGCGTTGATGCGCTCCTGCGGCACCGGGTGGTGGCCCGGATGCTTGCCGACGTCGACGATCTCGGCGCGCAGCCGCTCGCCCTCGGCGGCGAGCTGGTCGAGCACGGCGCGGGCGCCGAGCCTGTCGGCGACGATGACGTCGGCGGCGCGCAGCGCGCGCAGGCCGCGGAGGGTGAGCAGGCCGGCGTCGCCGGGGCCGGCGCCGACCAGGGTGACGGTTCCGGTGGTCATGAGGTTCCTTCCGTGAGCAGCCCGCGGCGGCGCAGCAGTCGCCGCTCCAGCGGCCCGAACAGGACGAGTTCGATGAGGATGCCGATCGCGAGGATCAGCAGGATCGTGGCGAGGACGCCGGCGAGGTCGGCGAGTTCGCGCGACTGCTGCAGCATCGAGCCGAGGCCGAAGCCGATCGTGCCGCCGAAGGCGATGATCTCCGCCGCCATCAGGGAGCGCCACGCGAACGCCCAGCCCTGCTTGATGCCGGCGAGGTATCCGGGCATGGCCGCGGGCAGCACGATCTCGGTGGCCAGCTGCCACCGCGAGGCGCCGAGGACGGTGCCGACGCGGCGCAGCTGGGGCGGCACCTGGTCGATGCCGGAGAGCAGCCCGTTCACGATCGACGGGATCGCGCCCATCAGGATGACGAAGTAGACCGTCGCGTCGGTCAGGCCGAACCAGATGATCGCGGCGGGAACCCATGCCACGGAGGGCAGCACCTGCAGTCCGGAGATCAGGGGACCCGCGGCCCGCCGCAGCGGTCGCGACTCGGCCAGCAGCATCCCCAGCGGGGTGCCGACGAGGATGGCGATCGCGAAGCCGAGGATCCCGCGCTCGAGGCTGGTGAGCACCGCCTCCTGCAGCCGCCCCTGCGCCCACGCGTCGCCGATCGCCGCGGCGACGTCGAGCGGGCCGGGGGCGAGGTCGGGGCGCGGCTGCGCGATGACGACGTACGCCTGCCAGGCGGCCAGCAGGGTCAGCAGCAGCAGGACCGGCGGGAGCGTCTTCGACAGCACCTCGCGCCAGGGGGAGCGGCGCCGGGACTCCTCGGACTGCAGACGGTCCAGGCCCGCGGCGAGCGTCTGCAGCTCGTCCTCGGGAGCGGGGCGGAGGTCGACGTCGCCGGGGGTGCGGAGGTCAGTGGGCATTGCGGCGGATCTCCTTCCGCAGCTCGGCGGTGATCTCGGTCGCGAGCGCCGACACCTCCGGGGACTCGATCCGGCGCGGGCCCGTGCTGGACACCCGCCACTCGCCGGCGATCCGGCCGGGCCGGCTGGAGAGCAGGACGACCCGCTGGCCGAGGCGCGCCGCCTCGCGCACGTTGTGGGTGACGAACACGATGGTGCGGCCGGTGGCCCGCCACACCCGCTCCAGCTCCTCGTGCAGCAGGTCGCGGGTGATGGCGTCCAGGGCCGCGAACGGCTCGTCCATCAGCAGCACCGAGCGCTCCTGCGCGAGTGCCCGGGCCAGGGCGACGCGCTGCCGCATCCCCCCGGAGAGCTCGTGCGGGCGCTTGTCGGCGGCGTCGGCGAGGTTCACGGTGGCCAGCAGCCGGCGCGCCTCGACGCGGCGCTCGCCGCGGGGCATCCCGCGCAGCCGCAGGGCGAGCTCGACGTTGCGGGCGGCGCTCAGCCACGGCATCAGCGCGGCCTCCTGGAACATCACCGCGGCCCCGCCGTCGGGGGTGACGATGCTGCCGGAGGTGACCGGCTCCAGGCCGGCGATGAGGTTCAGCAGCGTCGATTTGCCGCATCCGGATGCCCCGAGCAGGCACAGGAACTCGCCGGGTGCGATGTCGAGCGAGATGTCGTCGAGCACGAGCGGCCCGGAGCCGTAGCGCTTGGACACGTGGTCGATGCGGACGGCCGGCGGAACCGGCTCCGCGGGCGGGCGCAACGGGGTGACGCCGTCGAAGCTCGGGGCGAGCGGGGCCGTGGCGCCGATGGTCCGCTCCACCGTGAGGGTGGGCTCGGCGGTCACGGTTCCGCCCTCCCGAGCCCGGCGTCGTCCACCGGCTCCGCGCCGGACTCCTCGAGCAGCCGGTTCAGGATCGACAGGTCGAACAGCCCCTCGATCGAGCCGTCCTTCTGCGTGCCGGCGGCGACGCCGTCGGCGACGAGCTCCTCGAACGCGGCGGCGTGCGGGTCGGCCGTGAACGCGACGTTCTCCAGGGCGCGCGCGAGCACGGGTTCGGCGAGGGCCTTGCCGGTCGCCTGGTCCAGCGCCGCGTTGATGGCACCGCCCAGCTCGTCCGGGTGCTCCTCGATCCAGTCCAGGGCGGCGAGGTGGCCCTGCAGCAGCTTCTCCACGGCATCCGGATGCTGCTGCGCGAAGTCCGCGCGCACGAGCAGCACCGTGGTCGGGAACTCGCCATCCGGCCACAGCTCGCGCTCGTCGACCAGCACGTGCGCGCCGGCATCGACGACCAGGCGCGACGCCCACGGCTCCGGCAGCCAGGCGCCGTCGACGTCGCCGGACTGGAAGAGGGTCAGCGTCTGGGCGTTCTCGGTCGGGACGATCGCCACATCGCCGCCGCCGGAGGTCGAGGTCTCGAAGCCCTCGTCCGCCAGCCAGGCGCGCAGCGCCACGTCCTGCGTGTTGCCGAGCTGCGGGGTGGCGAGGGTCGCTCCCTCCAGGTCCTCGGGGGTGTCGATGCCCTCGCGGACGACGAGCGCCGCACCACCGGATGCCGCGCCGGCGACGATCACGGCGGACTTCCCGCGGGACTGGATGTAGGTGTTGATCGCCGGGCTCGGGCCGATGTAGGCGGCGTCGATCGCGCCCGCGGAGAGCGCCTCGACGGCGGCCGGCCCGGCGTTGAAGATCTGCGTCTCCAGGTCGATCCCGCCCAGGGCGTCCTCGAACAGGTCCTCCTCGACGCCGACGAGCGCCGGCGCGTGGGTGAGGTTGGCGAAGTAGCCGAGGCGCAGCGCGGCCGCCTCCTCCTGCGGTTCGGCGGATGCCGACTGGCAGCCGGCCAGCATGGCGGCGGCCACTCCCAGGATGGTGATGGTCGCGGTCGTACGGACGGTGTTCACTGTCGCCTCCTTCGCAGGGTCGGGTGTTGCGGGTCGGTGTCGGATGCCCGGGGCCGGTTCAGCCCAGGGACGTGATGGTCGCGGCGGCGAGCGTGGCGCCGTCGCCGAGGTGGATGAGCAGCAGCGCGCCGCCGTCGCGGTCGTCGGCGTAGCGCTGCAGCGGGAGCTCGGCGGCGAAGCGCAGGCGCACCCGGCCGATGTCGTTCACGCGCAGCTCGGAGGTGGGCTGGTGGGCCAGGGTCTCCAGGTCGCGGCTGGAGGTGACCTCGCTCACCAGCGCGCGGACGGTGGCGGTGCCGTGCTTGACCAGCACCTCGTCGCCGGGGATGAGCGGGCGGGGGTCGAGGTGGAAGATCTCCGCCTCCGCCTGCCGGTAGCCGGTGAGCCCGGTGCCGGCCGCCGCGATCACGGACCCGCGGGCGGCGTCGATCTCGTCCGCGAGGGTGAGCGCGACGGACTGCGCAGCGTGCGCCTCATCGCTCTCGCGCCCGGCGACGCGGATGCCGGTGACCGTCGTCTCGTGCCCGCCGGGGAAGACCTCGACGCGGTCGCCGACGCGCACCGAGCCCGAGGACACCCGGCCGGTGAAGCCGCGGTAGTCGCGCAGCGCCTCGGCATCCTCTCCCGGCGCGAGCCCGCCCTGGGGCCGGATCACGGACTGCACCGGCAGGCGGAACCGTCCGCGCACGTCGTCGATCTCGGACTCGGCGGGCAGCGTCTCCAGCAGCTCCAGCAGAGCGGGCCCGTCGTACCACGGGGTGCGGTCGGATGCCTCGGCGACGTTGTCGCCCTGCAGCGCCGACACCGGGACGACGTGCGCCGCCGGGATGCCGAGCTCCCGGGCCACGGCCCGGGCATCCGCCTCCACGGCACGGAACACCCGCTCGTCGAAGCCGACGAGGTCGATCTTGTTCACGGCGAGGATGACGTGCGGCACACGCAGCAGCGAGGCGACGGCGAGGTGCCGGCGCGTCTGCTCGAGCACGCCCTTGCGGACGTCGACGAGCACCAAGACGGCGTCCGCGGTCGCCGCCCCGGTGACCATGTTCCGGGTGTACTGCACGTGGCCGGGGCAGTCGGCGAGGATGAAGGTGCGCCGGTCTGTGGCGAGGTAGCGGTAGGCGACGTCGATCGTGATGCCCTGCTCGCGCTCGGCGCGCAGGCCGTCGGTGAGCAGCGCGAAGTCGAACTCGCCGTGCGCGAAGCCGCGCTCGGCCGAGGTGCGAGCGACCTGCTCCAGCTGGTCGGCGAGGATCGCCTTCGCGTCGTGCAGCAGGCGGCCCACCAGGGTCGACTTGCCGTCGTCCACGGAGCCGGCCGTCGCGAACCGGAACAGGATGCCCTCGAGGGTGGTCGTCGTCATCAGAAGTACCCGTCCTTCTTCCGGTCCTCCATGGCGGCCTCGCTGATCCGGTCGTCGGCGCGCGTCGCGCCGCGCTCGGTGAGCGTCGACCGGGCGACCTCCGCCACCACGGCGTCGACGTCCGCGGCATCCGATTCCACGGCGCCGGTGCAGCTCATGTCGCCGACCGTGCGGTAGCGCACCACGCGGCGCTCGACCTGCTCGCCGGCGCGCGGCGCGCTGTACGGGCCGACCGCCCACCACATGCCGTCCCGGCGGAACACCTCGCGCTCGTGGGCGAAGTACAGCGGCGGCAGCGGGATGCGCTCGCGGGCGATGTAGCGCCACACGTCCAGCTCGGTCCAGTTCGAGATCGGGAAGGCGCGCACGTGCTGACCGGGCAGGTGGCGGCCGTTGTACAGGCTCCACAGCTCCGGGCGCTGGTTGCGCGGATCCCACTGCCCGAACTCGTCGCGCAGCGACAGGATGCGCTCCTTGGCGCGGGCCTTGTCCTCGTCGCGGCGGGCGCCGCCGAACACGGCGTCGTGCCGACCGCGCGCGATCGCGTCGAGCAGCGGCCGCGTCTGCAGCACGTTGCGGGTGCCGTCGGGACGCTCGGTGAGCCGGCCGTCGTCGATCCAGTCCTGCACTGAGGCGACCTCGAGGCGCAGGCCGAGCCGGGCGACGGTCTCGTCGCGGAACGCGATCACCTCCGGGAAGTTGTGGCCGGTGTCGACGTGCAGCACCGGGAACGGGATGCGGCCGGGTGCGAACGCCCGCGCGGCGAGGTGCAGCACGACGACGGAGTCCTTGCCGCCGGAGAACAGCAGCACCGGCCGCTCGAACTCGGCGACCACCTCGCGGATGATGTGGATGGCCTCCGCCTCGAGCAGGTCCAGCGTGCTCAGGTGCGCTCCCTCGCCGAGGGCGGGCACGTCCGGGACCCGGCCGAGGTGCGCCGTCGACGACACCGGCCGCCCCTCCCGGTCGTTGAGCGAGGACGGCGCAGCCGACCGGGACGAAACACTCTCTGACGAAACGGTCTGTGCAGTGCTGAAAGTCATACGTGGAGTCCGCATTCGGTCTTGGCGAGTCCGGCCCAGCGGCCGGAGCGGGGGTCGTCGCCGGGGGCGACGGGGCGGGTGCAGGGTGCGCACCCGATGGACGGGTAGCCGTTCGCGACGAGCGGGTTCACCACGACCTCGTGCGCCGTGGCGTAGCCGATCAGATCGTCGAAGGTCCAGGCGGCGACGGGGTTGACCTTGACCAGACCGTTGCGCTCGTCGAAGGTCACCAGCGGCGTGGCGGCCCGGGTGGGCGCCTCCTCGCGGCGCACCCCGGTGAACCACACCTCGCAGTCGCCGAGCGCCCGCTGCAGCGGCTCCACCTTGCGGCGGGCGCAGCACAGGCCCGGGTCGCGGGCGAACAGGTCGCGGCCGAACTCGGCGTCCTGCTCCGCCACGGTCTGCGCCGGCTTCACGTCGACGATCCGCACGTCCAGGGTGCGGGCGACCTCGTGCCGGGTGAAGATGGTCTCGGCGAAGTGGTACCCGGTGTCGAGGAAGAGCACGTCGACGCCCGGCAGCTGCTCGGCGACGAGGTGCGGCAGCGCGGCATCCGCCATCGAGCATGCGACCGCGACGGCGCGCACGTCGAAGTTCTCCGCGACCCACGCCACGACCTCGGCGGGAGAGGCCTCGTCGGAGGCCCCGCTGCGCAGCGCTTGCGCGCCCTCGGCGGCCAGGGCGCGCAGTGTGTCGGCGTCCCGCCGGCTCATCGCACGGCCTCCTGCTCGGGCGCGGCCTGGAGCGCCTCCTCATCAGCTCTGTGCGCCCAGTGCGCGAAGGTCTCGCCCTCCTCGCGGTCGGCGAGGTAGCGGCGGATGATCCGCTCGGCGTAGTCGGCGATGCCGTCCGCCTCGACCTTGAGCCCGCGGACGGTGCGGCCGAGCCCGGCATCCGGGCGGTCCGGCGAGGCGAGCCCGCCGCCGAGGTGCACCTGGAAGCCGGGCACCTGCTCGCCGGCGGCGTTGGTGATCAGCTGGCCCTTCAGCCCGATGTCGGCGATCTGGATGCGGGCGCACGAGTTCGGGCATCCGTTCACGTGCAGGGTGATCGGCTGGCCGATCTCCGGCTCCAGCGCGCCCAGGCGCTCCTCGAGCCGGGCCACGGCATCCGCGGCGTTCGCCTTCGTCTCGACGATCGCGAGCTTGCAGTACTCGATGCCGGTGCACGCGATCGTGCCGCGGCGGAACAGGCTGGGGCGCGCCGACAGGCCGAGCGCGTCCAGGCCCGCCACGAGCGACTCCACCCGGTCCTCGGCGACGTCGAGCACGAGCAGCTTCTGGAACGGGGTGGTGCGGATGCGGGTGGAGCCGTGCGCCTCGGCGAGATCCGCGAGGGCGGTGAGGATGCTGCCGGAGACCCGGCCGACGACCGGGGCGGCGCCGACGTAGAAGCGCCCGTCCTTCTGCCGGTGCACGCCGACGTGGTCGCCCTGGCCGAGCGGCCGCGGTGCGGCGGGGCCGTCGGGCAGCGGGGCGTCCAGGTACTCGGTCTCGAGCACCTCGCGGAAGCGCTCCACGCCCCAGTCCGCGAGGAGGAACTTCAGACGGGCCTTGTTGCGCAGCCGGCGGTACCCGTAGTCGCGGAAGACGCGGGTGACGCCGTGCCACACCTCGGCGACGCGCGCCGGCGGCACGAAGGCGCCGAGCCGCTCGCCCAGGCGGGGCACCGTGGAGAGCGCGCCGCCGACCCACAGGTCGTAGCCGATGCCCAGCTCGGGGTGCTCGACGGCGACGAACGCGCAGTCGTTGATCTCGTGCACGACGTCCTGGCTGGGGTGGCCGGTGATGGCGGTCTTGTACTTGCGGGGCAGGTTCGCCAGCGACTCGTCGCCGAGGAAGCGCTCGGCGATCTCGGCGATCTGCGGCGTCGGATCGATGAGCTCGTCGGCGGCGATGCCCGCGACGGGGGAGCCGAGGATCACGCGCGGTACGTCGCCGCACGCCTCGGTGGTGCTCAGGCCCACGGCTTCGAGCCGCCGCCAGATCTCGGGGACGTCTTCGACCGGCACCCAGTGCAGCTGGACGTTCTGCCGGTCGGTGAGGTCGGCGGAGTCGCGGGCGAACTCGGTGGAGATCCCGCCGATGACGCGCAGCTGCTCGGTGGTGAGCTGGCCGCCGTCGATGCGCACCCGCAGCATGAAGTACTCGTCCTCGAGCTCATGCGGCTCGAGCTGGGCGGTGCGGCCGCCGTCGATGCCGGGCTTGCGCTGCGTGTACAGGCCCCACCAGCGGAACCGGCCGTGCAGGTCGGTGGGGTCGATGGACGAGAAGCCGCCCTTGGCGTAGATCGTCTCGATCCGCTCGCGGACGTTGAGGCCGTTGTCGGCGAGCTTGAACTCCTCGTTCGCGTTCAGCGGCTCGGTGCCGTCGACCTTCCACTGCCCGTGCGGCTTGGTGGGGACGCGCGCAGTGCGGGTGCGGGCGCCGCGGGTCGTCGCTTCCAGGGTCATCGGGGGTCTCGCTCTCGTGAAGGTGTGAACACGGTAAGGAGACTCGGGCGCCGGA
Source organism: Microbacterium neungamense (assembly GCF_024971095.1). NCBI lineage: Bacteria > Bacillati > Actinomycetota > Actinomycetes > Micrococcales > Microbacteriaceae > Microbacterium > Microbacterium neungamense. The sequence goes on along the minus strand of NZ_CP069717.1, from coordinate 2,435,132 downwards.
TGCGAGGACATGACGAACACCCGGAAACGGGAGGTCACAGTTCGTCACGGAGGGGCTCTCGCTCAGCAACGTGCGGTTACATAGCCGTGACTGCGTCTGCCCGCCGCTCGAAGTGGAGGAGCCGGTCGATCAGCCCAGGGAGGCGGCGGCGTCGCGGTAGCGGGAGAGGACCAGGTCGACCAGCGCGGCCGGCGGTTCGGCCGCGTCGAGCAGGGGCTCGGTGACGACGGATGCGCCCGCCTGGCGGACGGCGAGGTCGTGGAAGTAGCCGTGCGCGAGCAGGTACGCCGCGACGACGGCATCCGGATGCTGTGCGGCGACCGTGTCGAGCCGCGGCTCGCGCGCGGCCAGGTACGCGGTCTCGACCGGGCGGCCGAGCCGGGCGGCGAGCAGGCCCGCCATCGCGAGGGCGTCCGTCTCGGATGCGGGGTCGCGCGATCCGGCGACGGCGAGGATCACCGGGGTGTCCGGGCTGCCGGAGGCGCCGGACGCTGTGCCGAGCGCGCCGCCGGCCTGCGCGAGCCGCTCGGCGAGCACGTCCGCGAGGCGGGGGTCGGGGCCGAGCGGCGGGGCGATCGCGAGGTCGTCGCGGGCGAGCCCGCCGATGTCGACGTTGACGTGGAAGCCGCTGGACAGCAGCAGCGGCACGATCACGACCGGGCCGTCGATCGCGGCGAGGGCGGTGGCCGCCTCCGGCTGCTGCACGTCCACGAACGCCTCGTGCACGGCGACGCCGGGCAGCTCCTCCGCGACGCGGGCGACGAGGCGGGCGACCGCAGCCGCGCCGTCGACGTCGGCGGTCCCGTGCGAGACGGCGAGCAGAGCGGGTGTCGTCATGTCGGGTGAGCCTAGCGGCGCCGCGTTACCGGCGTGTGTCGCGCGTCCTCGCGTGACGGCGGGCGGACTCCGCATCGTGGCTTTGTTCGAATGTCGGTGGCTCGTGGTTCACTGAGAATATGACAAACGCACTGATGGACGCCAGTGACGCGCAGGTCGCCGCCCTGGATTCCATCGTGTCCTCGCTGCGTCAGATCGACGCCACGCTGAGCAGCGTGCTCGCGGTGCGCGACGGCATGCTCGCGCTGGCCTCCCGTCTTGCGCTGACCGTCGCCGAGCAGGGCGGGCATCCGGATCACGGCGACCTGACCCTGCGCACGGTGGCGGCCGAGATCGGGGCGGCGCAGCGGGTGAGCGATCGCACGGTGCAGCGCTGGATGGCGGATGCCGAATGGCTGGTGACCCGGTTCCCGCAGGTGTGGGCCGCGCAGGGCGCGGGCCGGATCAGCGCGGGTCACGCCCGTGTGATCGTGGAAGCGGGGAGCCATCTCGAGGATCCCGCCGAGCGCGCCGCCTACGCCGAGAGCGTGCTCGCGATCGCCGAACAGGAATCGCCGAACCGTCTCCGCCCGATGGCGCGACGGCTCGCGGAGCGGTATCAGCCGCTGCCGATCGACGAGCGTCACCGCAGGGCGCGCAAGAAGTGCGGCGTCTGGCTGGACGATCTCGAGGACGGCAACTCCAAGATCACCGCGATCACCTCATCGGCACTCGCGCACGGCATGTTCGACCGGCTCAGCGAGATGGCGACCGAGCTCAAGAACCACAACGCCCAGGCCGCCGCGGAGGCGCGCGCCGCCGGTGCGCGGGTCGTGCCGGCGTCGGATGCCGCGGCCCGGCAGGCGGCGGGGTCGTCGGCGTTCGGGTCGGCGGCGGATGGCGCGGTGTTCGTCGCGGACGACCGCACGGTCGCCCAGCTGCGCGCCGACCTCCTCGCCGACCTCGTGCTGAGCGGTGTGCCCACGGGTCACGACACCGAGGACGGCCTGCTCGCCCGGATCGTCCCGCACGTCCAGGTGACCGTCCCGATCCTCACCCTGATGGGCTTGGATCGCGCGGGCGTGCCGCTGCCGCCGGCCGAGCTCGACGGCGCCTGTCCGATCGACCTCGACACGGCCCGGCGCCTGGCCGGGGCGGCATCCGGCTGGGACCGCGTGCTCACGGATCCGATCACCGGCGGCGTCCTCGCCGTCGACCGGTACCGGCCGTCGACACACCTGCGCCGCTACCTGCATGCCCGGGACCAGCGCTGCCGCTTCCCCACCTGCGGGCGCAGGGCGTCGCAGTGCGACCTCGACCACAACCGCGCGGCTTCCGCCGGCGGGGCGACCTCGGCCGAGAACCTCGGCGACTTCTGCCGACGGCATCACATCCTGAAACACCACAGTCCCTGGCACGTCGAACAGCTGGGCGGCGGTGTCTTCGCCTGGACCAGCCCGACCGGCCGGCTGTACATCGATCGGCCGCCGCCGCAGAACACCGTCACCTTCCAGCCGCCCGATCCGGACCCGTCCCGCGACCTGTGGGCGTCCGTCCCGGCCGCGGAAACCGCGCCGTTCTGACCGGGGCCGCGGAACCCTTGCTTTCGGGCGGTGTCCCGCCGGACCGCCGGCGCGGGGTGCCCCCGGAGTGTGCTCTCCGGGGGCACCCGTAGGCTGGACAGGACCCGAGGAGACCGATGTTCCGCACCCCCGCCCGCCTGTTCCGCGTGCTCGCGATCGCTGAGGCGATCACCTGGAGCCTGCTGATCGCCGCACTCATCGCCCGAGCCGCCGGCCTCCCGCCGGTGCTGGTGACGATCGCCGGAGGCGTCCACGGCTTCGTCTTCCTCTCCTACGGCGCCACGGCGGTGCTCCTGGCCGTTCGTCAGCGCTGGCATCCGGGCGCCGCGATGCTCGCGATCGCGAGCGCCGTCATCCCCTACGCGACCGTCCCCGCCGAGCTGTGGCTGCACCGCACCGGCCGCCTCGACGGCGACTGGCGCCTCGACGAGACCGACGACCCCCGCGACCGCACCTGGTACGACCGCTGCATGCGCTGGCTGCTGCGACGGCCGTGGGCGCTGGCGGTGCTGATCCTCGCCGCGGTCGCCGCGCTCTTCGTCGTGCTGCTGATCCTCGGCCCGCCCGGCGGCCGCTGACCGCCTTCGCCGCGGCGCCCCGGCTACGCGGTCGGATGCTCCGACGCGGCGACGAACTCGTTGCGTCCCTCGTTCCGCGCCGAGCCGCGCACGAGATGGTTGAAGACGATGTTCAGCAGCACCGCGACCACCGTGGTCGAGCTGATCGCCGAGTTGAAGATCACCGTGAACCAGTGTCGCGATGCCGCTCGCCGCCACCGTGCCGAACAGCACGATCCCGACGCCGCCGAGCACCGGAGCCGGGATGGAGACCCCGCTCGAAGCCGCGCGCAACAAGCGCGACCTGGCGCGCGAGGCGCGCTGCGACGTCGCCCTGCACGGCTCGGTGATCACCTGGGACGAGACCGTGCCGGCACAGCTGGACGAGCTCGCGGCCATGGGCATCCGCTCGGTCAAGATGTACATGACCAACCGCGGCTCCACGATGAGCGACAACGACACCGTGCTGCGGGTGATGAAGGAGATGCGCCGCCTCGGCGGGCTGACCATCATTCACGCCGAGCACGACGCGATCATCGTGGACTGCACCGAGGAGCACGCGGATGCCGGCCGCATCGGCATCGAGCACCTGCACCACACCCGTCCCGAGCTCGCCGAGGCGCGCACCCGCGGGGTGGAGGCGTACTCCGAGACCTGCCCGCACTACCTGCTGCTCGACGACGGCGTGTACGCGTCCCGCTACCCGGAGTGGTTCGCATGCTGCCCGCCGATGCGCTCGGCCGAGACGGTGGCCGCGCTGCGGGAGCGGTTCGCCGACGGCTCCGTCGACACCCTCTCCAGCGACCACTCCTGCTACGACCTGACCCAGAAGCGCGAGCGCACCGACGACGTGCGCGAGATGCCGCACGGGCTGCCGGGCGTGGAGACGCGGATGCCGGCGGGCTTCACCGCACTGGCGGGCGACGCGCCGGCCGACGACGCCGTGCTCGCGCGGTTCGCGGACCTGTTCTCCGCCGGTCCCGCCCGCATCCACGGGCTCGCCGGCAAGGGGCGGATCGCGGCCGGGTTCGACGCCGACCTGGTGATCTTCGACCCGGACGAGAGTCGGCGCGTGGACGGCGGCGCGCTGCACATGGGCACCGACTTCTCGCCCTTCAACGGACGGATGCTGCGCGGCTGGCCTCAGGCGGTGATCGCCGCAGGCCGGGTCGTGCTCGACGAGGACGGCTTCCACGACCCCGGCGCCGTCGGGCGCCTGATCGGCCGGCACGCGCAGGGCGAGGACGCCGCGAGAGCGGATGCCGAACCCGTGCTCGCCGGAAGGGGCGCCTGACCATGGAGAGCACCGCGGTCCTCAGCGAGGCGCGGCCGACGCCCGGTGACCCGGATCGCACTGGACGCCGGCTCCGACCAGCAGTTCGACGCGGCCGGCATGCGCGCCGCCGCCGAACTGCTGGCGACGGCGGACGTCGACGTGATCGCCTGGAACGGCACCTCGGGCTCCTGGCTCGGGGTCGATCACGACCGGGCGATCGCGGCCGACGTCAACGAGCAGGTGGCGGCGCGGTACGCCGAGCACGGCATCGCGGTGGCCGGGCATCACGCGCTCGGCCTGAGCGACAACGAGTCGTTCGGCCGGGTGGTCCCGGAGAGCCTGGTGGAGCCGTCGCTAGCGCTCGCCGAGGCCGGCCCCGATGCGCTGGTGTACCTCTGCACGAACCTGTACGGCGCCCCGATCACCGAGCAGGTCGAGAAGCGCACCGGGGTGCCGGTGCTCGACTCGGTCGCGGTCACCCTCTGGCACTGTCTGGTGCTCGCCGAGGCCCCGCTGCTCGACCCGAAGTGGGGGCGATTGCTGACCTGACGACACGTGCCGGTCCGGGCCGGTGCTCCGCTGTTCCCGCCGCGGAATTCTTCGCAAACTTGAGTCCGGGAATATCAACTTTGTTGACATGCCCGGCTCGGACGGCGTATCCTTGAGCCATCGCGACTCAGGTTTCCGGGTCGCGCCAGGCTTCACACACAGCAGAGCAGGCTTCGACAAGAAGGAGAGACACATGGCACGTGCTGTCGGTATCGACCTCGGGACGACGAACTCCGTCGTCAGCGTCCTCGAGGGCGGCGAGCCCAAGGTCATCGCCAACGCGGAGGGTTTCCGCACCACCCCCTCCGTGGTGGCGTTCACGAAGGACGGGGAGGTGCTCGTCGGCGAGACCGCGAAGCGCCAGGCCGTCACCAACGTCGAGCGCACCATCTCGTCGGTCAAGCGCCACATGGGCACCGACTGGACCTTCTCGGTCGACGGGAAGAAGTGGACCCCGCAGGAGATCTCCGCGCGCATCCTGCAGAAGCTGAAGCGGGACGCGGAGTCCTACCTCGGCGACACGGTGACGGATGCCGTCATCACCGTCCCGGCGTACTTCAACGACGCCGAGCGTCAGGCGACCAAGGAGGCCGGCGAGATCGCGGGCCTGAACGTCCTGCGCATCATCAACGAGCCCACCGCCGCGGCCCTCGCCTACGGCCTCGACAAGGGCAAGGAGGACGAGCTCATCCTCGTCTTCGACCTCGGCGGCGGCACCTTCGACGTGTCGCTGCTCGAGGTGGGCAAGGATGACGATTTCTCCACGATCCAGGTGCGCGCCACCGCCGGTGACAACCGCCTCGGCGGCGACGACTGGGACCAGCGCCTCGTCGACTTCCTGATCAAGCAGTTCAAGGACTCGACCGGCGTCGACGTCTCGAACGACAAGATCGCGCTGCAGCGCCTGAAGGAGGCGGCGGAGCAGGCCAAGAAGGAGCTGTCGTCCTCGACCAGCACCTCGGTGAACCTTCCCTACCTGTCGCTCACCGAGAACGGCCCGGTGTCGCTGTCCGAGACCATCACCCGCGCCAAGTTCGAGGACCTCACCAAGGACCTCCTCGACCGCACCAAGAAGCCCTTCGAGGACGTCATCCGCGAGGCCGGCATCAAGGTGTCCGACATCGACCACGTCGTGCTCGTCGGCGGCTCGACCCGCATGCCCGCGGTCGCCGAGCTCGTCAAGCGCGAGACCGGCAAGGAGCCCAACAAGGGCGTGAACCCGGACGAGGTGGTCGCCGTCGGCGCCGCCCTGCAGGCCGGTGTCCTCAAGGGCGAGCGCAAGGACGTGCTGCTCATCGACGTCACCCCGCTCAGCCTCGGCATCGAGACCAAGGGCGGCATGATGACCAAGCTCATCGAGCGCAACACGGCCATCCCGACCAAGCGCAGCGAGACCTTCACGACGGCCGACGACAACCAGCCGTCCGTGGCGATCCAGGTCTTCCAGGGAGAGCGCGAGTTCACGCGCGACAACAAGCCGCTGGGCACCTTCGAGCTCACCGGCATCGCCCCCGCCCCGCGCGGCGTGCCGCAGATCGAGGTCACCTTCGACATCGACGCCAACGGCATCGTGCACGTGTCCGCCAAGGACAAGGGCACCGGCAAGGAGCAGTCGATGACCATCACCGGCGGCTCGTCGCTGTCGAAGGAGGACATCGACCGGATGGTGCGCGAGGCCGAGGAGCACGCCGCCGAGGACAAGAAGCGCCGCGAGGCCGCGGAGACCCGCAACCAGGCCGAGGCGCTGGCGTACTCGATCGAGAAGCTGATCTCCGAGAACGACGACAAGCTCCCCGAGGACGTCAAGTCCGAGGTGAAGGGCGACGTCGACGAGCTCAAGGCGGCGCTCGCCGGGGACGACGACGAGAAGGTCAAGGCCGCGTTCGAGAAGCTGTCGCAGTCGCAGACCAAGCTCGGCGAGGCGATCTACGCGCAGAACCAGAACGCTGCCGCCGGCGCCGCGGACGAGCCCGCTGAGGAGACCGGCGGCTCCGACGAGGACGTCATCGACGCCGAGGTCGTCGACGACGAGGACGAGAAGAAGTAATCATGACGGACAAGAACTTGGACGAGCCTTTCGAGGAGGCTCAGGGACCCGAAGACGGGAACGGTCCGGCGAAGTCCGGTGAGGGGTCGGATGCTCAGGCATCCGGCCCCGAGCCGCAGAATCCGGATGCCGCGCCGGCTCCCGAGAACCCGGATGCCGCGGAGAACCCGGATGCCGCGGAGGCCGCGGCCGCCGAGGGCTCCGACGACGACCTGGAGTTGACGGTCGACGACATCCTCGGCACCGAACAGACCGCCGAGGCTGCCGCCGAGGACGCGGCGCTGCTGGACGCCGAGAACGCGCTGCTGACCGACCTCAAGCGCCTGCAGGCGGAGTACGCCAACTACCGCCGGCGCACCGAGGAGCAGCGCGGCATCGAGATCGCCCGCGCCAAGGGCGAGGTGGCGAAGGGCCTGCTGCCCGTGCTCGACGACCTCGACCGCGCCCGCCAGCACGGCGACCTCGAGGAGGGCTCCCCGTTCGCCGTGATCGCCGACAAGGTGCGCGCGGCGGTCGAGCGCCTCGGCGTGGTCGCCTACGGTGAGAAGGGCGAGGAGTTCGACCCGCAGCACCACGAGGCGATCTTCCAGCAGCCCTCGCCGGACGTCGAGAAGCCGACGGTCCTCGAGGTCGTCGAGGTCGGCTACCGGCTGGGCGAGGTCGAGCTGCGCCCGGCGAAGGTCGTCGTCGCTGTGCCGGACGAGGCGTCGCCGGGCACGGAGGGCTAGGTGATCGATGGCTAGCCAGGACTGGTTCGACAAGGACTTCTACAAGACGCTGGGAGTCTCGAAGGACGTCAGCGACGCGGACCTGAAGAAGACGTACCGCAAGCTCGCGCGGAAGTACCACCCGGACGCCAACCCGGGCGACGCCGCCGCCGAGGCGAGGTTCAAGGAGATCAGCGAGGCGTACGCCGTGCTGAGCGACCCCGAGCAGCGCCGCGAGTACGACGAGATCCGCGCGATGGGCTCCGGTGCCCGCTTCACCGCGGGCCCGGGTGCCGCGGGCGGGTTCGAGGACGTCTTCAGCCGCTTCGGCGGCCGCGGCCAGACCGCGGACTTCGACGACATCTTCTCGATGTTCACGCAGGGCGGCGGGTTCGGGTCGGGTCGGTTCGGGCAGCAGACGGGCGGCTTCCGCGGGTTCGGCGGTCCGCAGCGCGGCGCCGACGTCACGGCCCGCACCACGATCGACTTCATGACGGCCGCCAAGGGCGAGACCATCACCCTGCAGGCCGAGGACGGCAAGCCGTTCAAGGTCAAGATCCCCGCCGGGGTCGCCGACGGGCAGAAGATCCGCCTGCGCGGCCGCGGCCGCCCCTCGCCGGACGGCGGGGAGAGCGGCGACATCGTGGTGCAGGTCACCGTGCGCCCGCATCCGGTGTTCAGGCGCGAGGGGAAGAACCTCCGCATCACCGTGCCGGTCACCTTCACCGAGGCCGCGCTCGGCGCCACCATCGAGGTGCCCACCCTGGACGGCGACACCGTCCGGCTGCGCGTGGCCCCCGGCACCCCGTCCGGCCGTGTGCTGCGCGTCAAGGGCCGCGGCATCACCACCGGCAAGGGCTCCGGCGACCTGCTCGCCGAGCTGCAGGTGGTCGTGCCGTCGCACCTCGATGCCGCCGCGCGCGAGGCGCTGGAGCGGTTCCAGGAGCTGGAGCCGAAGGAGAACCCGCGCGCGGAGATGATGGCGAAAGCGCAGGTGTAACGATGGACGCGGACTCCCCGCTGTTCGCGATCGCGGTCGCGGCCGAGCTGGCCGGGATGCACCCGCAGACGCTGCGGCAGTACGACCGGCTCGGGCTGGTCGTGCCCGGGCGCACCCGCGGCGGCTCGCGGCGGTACTCGATGCGCGACATCGAGCAGCTGCGGGAGGTCGCGCAGCTCTCCAGCGAGGGGATGAACCTGCCCGCCATCGCGAAGCTGCTCGACCTCGAGAACGAGGTGCGGATGCTGCGCCGCCGCGTCGCCGAACTCGAGAACGCGCTGCGCGCCGAGCGGGAGAACCGCCCGGGCGTGCGCGTGTTCGCCGCCGGGCCGTCGGGTCAGGTGATCACCCTGCCCTCCGGCCGCCGGGTGCGCCGCTCCACCGAGGTGGTGCTGTGGCGCCCGCGCATCCCCGCCGCCGGCCGCGAGGACGACGGCGGGGAGGCGGTGCCGGGCGGGCAGCCGGCACGACAGCAGCCGCGCCGGCCGGGGAACCAGCCGGCCGGAGGCTAGCCGCTGATCGCGGCGGATGCCCGGTCGGCGTCCTCCGCGGCATCCGCCTTCTCCCACGGCGCGCGGATCGGGAACAGCCGCTCCAGCGCGTCGCGCACGGCCCGCATCCGCAGCTGCTCCGGGATGTCGGTCTCGGCGCCGTCGTTCAGGCAGAACATGTCCAGGTCGCTTCTCTCGACCAGCCGGTCCACCCGCTCCAGCGCACCCGCCGTGGTGGTGTGCACGTACCGCACCCGCGGCCGCGTCGTCGGCACCGCGCGCCCGGTGAACAGCGCGTAGTAGTGGTACAGGCTGTTCGTCACCGAGATGTCGGTCATCGACCGGAACCGCGCGGCGGCGGTGCGGGCGAACTCCTCGGGGAAGGTCTGCTCCAGCTCGAACAGCACGCTGCGGCGCATCGGGGCGGCGCAGTGCTCCAGGTCGCGCACGATCGTCCGCCCGAAGCGCTCCCGCAGCAGGGCGCGGTTCACCCGCAGGCCGTTGTCGTGGCCGCTGCGCTCCACCTGCGGGGCGCCCGCGCCGATCCGGATCTCGCTCTCCACGAACTTCGTCGTGCCGCCCGGGGCGAAGAACAGCTCCGGCTCCAGCATCCGTCCGAAGAACATGTCGTCGTTCGAGTACAGGAAGTGCTCCGACAGGCCGGGGATGCGGTGCAGCTGCGCCTCCACGGCGTGCGAGTTGTGCGTGGGCAGCACGCTCGGGTCGGCGAAGAACTCCTCGCTGCGCACGATGGTGACCTTCGGATGCTCGGCGAGCCAGCGCGGTGCCGGCGAGTCGGTGGCGATGAAGATCCGGCGGATCCACGGTGCGTACATGTGCACGCTGCGCAGGGCGTAGCGCAGCTCGTCGACGTGCCGGTAGCGGGCCGGCCCGTCGTCGCCCTCGCCGACCACGTGCGCGGCCAGCTGCGCCGCGCGCTGCCGCTGGAACTCGGTGGAGGAGCCGTCCACCCAGGAGAAGACGATGTCGACGTCCTCGCGGAACTCGTCCGGCAGCGGGTCGAACATGCCGTCGATCGTGCGCCAGACCCGGCCGTACCGCTCGACCTCGGTGAAGGAGAGGTCGGATGCCGGCGTGAGCCGCCGGGTGAGCACGTTGTCGTCGGGCGCCTCGACGAGGTCTGCGCCGAACCGCCAGAACTCGACGCGGGCGGCCAGCGACGCTCCGTAGCGGAGGGTGCGGCCCGGTGTGATCCGGGGGCGGAACACGCGCAGCGCGGAGGGCGCGCCGGCGGGTGCGACGGCATCCTCCACCGGTACGGCGGGCCGTCCCTTGAGCTTGACGTAGAACGGGTCCTCGGGCAGGTGCGCGCGCAGCGCGTGGATGGCGGCCTCGCGGTTCTCGGCGTCCACGACCAAGGACGGGGTGGACCGGTCGCGGCGGATCAGCATCACATCGATGCCGGCGGCTTCGAGGGCGTCCGCGGTGGCGCGCAGGTCGTCGATGCGCGCCTGCCACGGCGTGACGTCGTCGTGGACGAGATGGAGCAGGCCCCGATCCAGCAGCACGTCCGGTCGTGCGATGAGATCGGTGCTGCGGTGGCGGGTGCGGGGCAGCGCCGAGAGTGTCGTCATCATCGTCCTCCTTCGCGGGGTCGGCCGAGCACCGCCGGCGGACCGGGGACCGTGCTCGGAATGAGCGTGTCGCGCCGTCGCGGATGCCGCGGAAGCGCTGCCGGGGTGCGATGGCACCCGAACGGCGGGCGTCTGGCGGAGTCGTCGAGCGACGAGGGGCGCGACGGAATTATATCGCCCGGGGCATCCGTCTGTCTCGGACGGGGCTGAGCGCTTGCACAGGAACGATCGGCGGGCAAGCCCCTCGACACCGTCCCGCGTGCGCCGAGAGGATGGCCACCCCGCTCACTTCGAGGAGGTGCATCGTGGCGGTCACCGAGGCACGCACGGCCGGCCGACGCGCCACGCGTGCCCGCGAGGTCCGGCGTGCCGGACGCGACCGCTACGACAAGCGCGAGGCGATCGCGGGGTACCTGTTCATCGCGCCGTGGCTGATCGGGTTCCTCGTCTTCACCGCGGGCGCGATGATCTACAGCCTGTAAATCTCGTTCAGCAGCTACAGCCTCGCCACGAGGGCGCTTTCGTGCTCGGCACGACCGGAGAGTTCCCCGCTGTCGACGTCGACGAGTTCACCGCGCTTGTGTCGGCCGCGATGGAGGAGCTCGCCGATCGGATGCGCGTGATCGTGCACGTCGGGCGGCCGAGCGCGTTCGAGGCCGTGCGCCTGGTCGGGGTCGCCCGGGCTCTGGGGGTGCGCGAGTTTGCCGCGCTGACGCCGTACTACCTGCGCTCGACCGACGACGCCGTGTTCGACTACTTCCGGCAGGTGTCGGATGCCGTCGGCAACGGGCGCCTGTACGTCTACATCTACCCGGCGCGCAGCGGCAACCCCGTGTCGCCCGAGCTGCTGGTGCGGCTCGCCGAGCTGCCGAACGTGGTGGGTGCCAAGGTCAGCGAGCTGACGCTGGACGACCTCGCGGCCTACCGAGCGGCGGTGCCGGAGGGTTTCGAGCTGTACACCGGAGCCGATCGCGACCTGGTCGCCGCCGCCGGGGCGGGTGCGCAGGGCGTCGTGTCTGGCGTGTCTGCCGTGACGCCGAAGCCGTTCCGCGCTCTCGCGGATGCGGCTCGCTCCGGCGACGCCTCGGCCGTCGCCGCGGCTCAGGAAGCCGTCGACGAGGTGGTCGCCCTGATCGGCGGCGACATGGCGCGCATGAAAGAGGGTTACCGGGTGCTCGGCGTCACCGACGCGCACTGCCGGATGGCGATCGCCGCGCCCGACGACGCCGGGCGCGCGGAGGTCGCGCGCGTGGTGCGGGCTCACGCCTGAGTCGACGAGACGTTCGTCGCGGCCTCGGCCGCGGCAGTGAGTTCGGGGAGGCGATGACCGACGCAGGTAAGGTCAGAAGTCCTGCAAGCCATCACCCGAGGACCGTCATGGCCACCATCTACGACGTCGCACGCGCCGCCGGAGTGTCGCCGGCGACCGTGTCGCGCGTGTTCAACGGGACGAGCGTGTCGGCGGAGAAGGCCGAAGCGGTGCGTGCGGCGGCCCGAGAGCTGCGGTTCGTTCCCAACCGCACCGCCCGCACGCTTCGGCGGCGGAGCTCCGAGGTGATCGGGCTGATCATCCCGGACATCGAGAACCCCTATTTCACCGAGGTGGCGCGCGGGGTCGAGGACGTCGCATCCGAGGCCGGGTACTCCGTGGTGCTGTGCAACTCGGATGCCGAGCCGGATAAGGAATCGACCTACCTGGGCATCGCCGTGGCCGAGCACATGTCCGGGGTGATCCTGGCGCCGGCCTCGGATCGGCCGGCGCTCGACGTGCTGCTCGACTCCGGCCGCCCCGTCGTCGCCGTCGACCGTCACGCCGGAGCGGAAATCGACAGCGTGGTGATGGCGAACCGGGAGGCCGGACGCGCCGCCGCTGCGCACCTGCTGGGCACCCACCGCCGGGTCGCGTACATCGGCGGACCCGAGCACATCGAGACCGCGGCCGAACGTGCGGAGGGCTGGCGGCAAGCGCACCATGATGCGGGCCTCGAGGCGCCCGAAGACCTCCTGCTGTTCTCGTCGTTCCGGGTCGACGGCGGGCGCCAGGCGATGGAGCGGCTGCTCGCGCTGCCCGAGCCGCCGGACGCCGTCGTGGCGGGCAACAACCTGATCGGCGTCGGGGCGATCCAGGTGCTCAGCGAGCGCGCGCTCACGCCGCCGAAGGTCGCTGTCGCCGTCATCGGCGGACTGCCGTTCACCACACTGTCGCCGTCGGCGGTGAGCGTCGTGCGGCTCCCCGCTCGGGAGATGGGCATGACAGCGGCGCGCATGCTGCTGGAGAGAGTGCACGGCGAGGCCGGCCCGCCGCGGAACGTCGTGCTCCACGGCGAACTGCATCCCGCTTCGGTCGGCGAGTGACCCGCGGCGCGCGGCGCGGTGACGAGCGCGTTGCATGATGAAATCGATTTCGCGTATCGTGGTCGCAGGTCTCATCAGTCAGGAGGACGAGATGCGCTGCACGCTCGGAGTGGACGTCGGCACGTCGAGCAGCAAGGGCGTGCTCGTCGCGGAGGACGGCACCATCGTCGCCACCGCCACCCGCGCCCATGAGGTCGGCCGCCCGCACGCCGGCTGGGTGGAGATGGACGGTCGCATCTGGTGGGACGAGTTCGTCGCGATCGCGCGGGAGCTGCTGGCGGACGAAGACGCGGAGGTCGTCGGCGTGGGGGTCAGCGGCATGGGTCCGTGCATCCTGCTGGCGGACGAGCACGACGAGCCGGTGCGCCCCGCCATCCTGTACGGCGTCGACACCCGATCCACCGCGCAGATCGCCCACATGACCGACGAGCTCGGTGAGGACGAGATCACCCGCATCGGCGGCTCCGTGCTCACCTCCCAGGCGGGTGGTCCGAAGATCGCCTGGATCGCGGACGAGGAGCCGGATGCCTGGGCGCGCGCCCGTCGGCTGTTCATGCCCGCCTCCTGGCTCGCCCGCAAGCTGACCGGCGCATACGTCCTGGATCACCAGTCCGCCAGCCAGGTGTCCCCGCTCTACGACATCGAGCGCGAACGCTGGCACGAGCCGTGGTGGGACCGCTACGCCGGCAGGCTCGAGCGTCCGCCGCTCGCCTGGGCCGGTGACATCGCCGGCACGATCACCGCGGAGGCCGCCCGGCTCACCGGCATCCCGGCCGGCACGCCGGTCGTCGCCGGCACCATCGACGCCTGGACGGAGGCCGTCAGCGTCGGCGCGCACGAGCCTGGCGATCTCATGCTGATGTACGGCACGACGATGTTCCTCGTCGCGACCGGCGGGGAGACGCTGCGCACCCCGTCGATGTGGACCACGGCCGGCGCCTTCCCCGGCACCCGCAACCTCGCCGGGGGCCTGTCCACCTCGGGCGCGCTGACCGCGTGGCTGAAGGACCTCACCGAGGCGGACTACCCGCAGCTGCTCGCCGAGGCGGCGGCTTCCGGTCCCGGCGCGCGCGGGCTGGTGATGCTGCCCTACTTTGCGGGGGAGCGCACGCCGATCCAGGACCCCGATGCCCGCGGCGTGATCGCCGGACTCACCCTGCGCCACGGCCGCGGCGACCTCTACCGCGCAGCGCTCGAGGCGACCGCCCTCGGCGTGCGGCACAACGTGGAGACCATGCGCGCCGCCGGCGCGGACATCCGCCGCATCGTCGCGGTCGGCGGCGGCACGCAGGGCCGGCTCTGGCTGCAGATCGTCTCCGACGCCACCGGCCTCGTGCAGGAAGTGCCGGAGACGACGATCGGCGCCAGCTACGGCGCCGCGTTCCTCGCGGCATCCGCCGTCGCCGCCGAGGGCGCGGCGCCCGTCATCACGGACTGGAACCCGATCGCCGAGACCGTCACCCCCGACCCCGCCGTCCGCGCGACCTACGACGCGCTCTTCGACCGCTACCTGCGGCTGTACGAAGCGACGAAGGACGTGGTGCACGAGCTCGCCCACGCGCAGCGGACCCACTGACCACCCTCCCCGAATCACCCGGAGCACACCATGAGCTACGCCCTCCCCACCCCGGCATCCCGCCCGGCATCCGCACCGAAGACCGCCTACCTCATCGCCTCGGGCGACCTGCGCGAGTCGGCGAACACCGCCGGCTGGCCGACGCAGGTCGAACTCGAGAAGGGGGTCACCGGGGTGCTCCGCGACCTCGGCTGGACCGTGATCCGTGCGAACGACGTCGACCCGGCCACCGGACACGGCTTCATCTCCAGCCAGCGGATGGGCCTGGAGGTCTTCAAGCGCATCCCCGTCGACGCGCCCCTGATCGTCGCCGAGGCGGTCTGGCAGTACTCGCACCACGTGCTCGCCGGGCTTCGCACCCACCAGGGGCCGATCCTCACGGTGGCGAACTTCGCCGGCGACTGGCCCGGACTCGTCGGGCTGCTCGGCCTGAACGCCGGGCTGACGAAGATGGGCAAGGAGTACGCCACGATCTGGTCGGTCGACTTCACCGACGACTGGTTCAAGGCCGGCATCCGGGAGTGGACCGAGACCGGCCGCATCACGCACGACGCCTCGCACGTGCGCCCGCTGCCCGCGCTGCCCGACTCCCCGGAGAAGGAGCTCGGCCAGGCGCTCGCCGCCGAGCTGCTCGCGGACAAGGCGATCATCGGCGTGTTCGACGAGGGCTGCATGGGCATGTACAACGCGATCTTCGATGACGAGCTGCTGAACGCGACCGGCATCTACAAGGAGCGGCTCTCGCAGTCGGCGCTGTACGCCGAGATGCTGCGCGTGACGGATGCCGAGGCGGACGCCGCCTACGACTGGCTGATCGACCGCGGCATGACCTTCCGCTACGGCGAGGACCCCGCCACCGAACTCACCCGCGACCAGGTGCAGTGGCAGCTGAAGATGTACATCGCCGCACTCCGGATCGCCGACGACTTCGGGCTGGACGCGGTCGGCATCCAGTACCAGCAGGGGTTGAAGGACCTCGTGCCGGCATCCGACCTCGCCGAGGGCATCCTGAACTCCACGGAGCGGCCGCCGGTGACCTCGCGCGACGGTTCGCGGGTGCTGCACGAGGGCCGCGCGTTCCCGCACTTCAACGAGGCCGACGAGGCCGTCGCGGTGGATGCGCTGGTCACCGACCGGGTCTGGCGCGCCATGGGCCTGGTGCCGGACAACACCCTGCACGACGTGCGCTGGGGGGAGGAGTACGACGGCGAGTTCGTCTGGGTCTACGAGATCTCCGGCTCGGTGCCTGCCTCGCACCTCGGCGGCTGGGACAAGGCCGAGGGCTGGCGGCAGGGGCACGTCTTCTTCCCCGCGGGCGGATCCACGATCAACGGCGTCTCCAAGCCGGGCGAGGTCGTGATCAGCCGGGTGTTCATCGCCGACGGCATCCTGCAGGCCGACATCTTCCGCGGCACCGTGATCGAGCTGCCCGAGGAGGAGACGCAGCGCCGCAAGAACGCCACCAATCCGGAGTGGCCGATCGCGCACGTGGTGCTGCACGGCCAGACCCGCGACCAGTTCATGGCCCGGCACAAGGCCAACCACGCGCAGGTCGTCTACGCCCCCGACGCCGAGACCGCCGACAAGGCCCTCCTCGCCAAGGCCGCGATGTTCGACGGCATGGGCATCAAGGTCAACCTCGTCGGAGACGTGAACATCTGATCGCGGGTCGGCACGCGGGGTCGGATGCCCGAGGTTGACCTGTCCGCTGCGTCAACTTCTACCGTGGCAGACATGACGATCACGATGATGGACCGGCTACATCAGCCTCACGCTGTGGCCGACCGACGAGAACCTGGCGCGACTGGAGGCGTCCGCGGTGCACGAGCTGCACCACAACCTGCGCTTCGCGCCGGGCGGCGCCGTCTGGAACCCGGCGACCGTCGCGGTCGGCGACCACGTCGTTTCGGAGGGGCTCGCCGACGCCTTCGCGCGGCAGCTGTACGGCGACGATCTCGGGTACACCCCGATCGCGCGGGCGCACCTGCACGACGACGCCGTGTTCGACAAGGTCGTCTCCGGGCTCGACGTCCAGGGGATGCAGAACTTCGCCGCGTGGGTGCTCGGCGACGCCACGGCGCGCCGCTTCGGCGGTCAGCCGGTGGGTGTGCCGACCGGTGGCGGCTATGCGGTCGGCAACCGCCTCGCGGACCGCTACCTCGCCGCGACCGGCCGGACGGCCGCGGAGGCCCTGCACGCGCCGGCTCACGAGGTGATCGAGACCGCGCTCCGGTCCTGACGGCGGGAGGTCGGGCGGACGCGCTCTGGCCGGGCGGAGTTCAGGCCGGCGGGAGGCGGAGCATGTCCGACTCGCCCGCGGTCAGGTCGTCGGCGATGCGGATGCTGCGGGCGAGATCGTCCAGCGCGCCCTCCAGAGTGCCGAAGCGCTGGCGGTCGCTGCACACCGCGTTCAGTGTGATCAGGTGCGTGCCGGTGTCCCAGGTGTAGGTCGCGAAGGGCGGCGAAGCCGGAGTCCGCGGGATCGCCACCACGAGCTTCTCCCCCACGCCGAGCGGAGTCGGGAACGCCTCGGTGTCGTCGTACTCCATCGGCATCATCGCGCGCGCGGTGCGCAGATGCGGGGTCAGCTCCTGCACCGTGGCCATCGCGACCACGAGCTCGGGCTCGGCCTTCCACGTCCACGCCAGCACCCGCCCGCGCGCCTGGCGCATGGCGATCGGCACGGCCTGGCTGGCCAGCCAGGTGCCGAACCGGGAGCCGGGCAGCGATTCGCGTCCGGCGCCGGCGGCCGCCTGGTCGAGCAGCATCCGGATCGCCGCCTTGCGATGGCGGCGTCCGCGCCAGCCGAACGACTCGGTCACGGGGATCCACAGCGCGGGGTCGGCGGAGGAGGTGAGGCGCATGACCCCACGGTACGGGATGCACCTCGGCACGGCCTCCGGGCCGCCGCAGTCCCCTCGGGTAGAGTGGCCTGCGCCCCACCGTGGCAACCGAACTCGAGAGCTACAGATAGGCAGCCCTCCGTGACAACCTCCGACGATCATCGCGAACCGACGGATCCGTCGACCTCTGATCGCCCCCTGACCATCCTGATCGGATGCGACACCTTCGCCCCCGACATCAACGGCGCGGCGCGCTTCGCGGAGCGCCTCGCGGCCGGGCTGGTGCAGCGCGGCCACCGCGTCCACGTCGTCGCCCCGAACTCCGCCTACCGCCGCTCGGCGCCGCACACCGAGATCATCGAGGGCGAGCCGATGACCCTGCACCGCCTCCCCGCGGTGCGCTGGCTGCCGCACGACTGGCTGCGCTTCGTCTGGCCGTGGCGCTCGAAGCACTACGCCCGGAAGGTGCTCGACCGGGTCCAGCCGGACGTCGTGCACATCCAGTCGCACATCATCATCGGCCGCGGTCTGATGCGCATCGCGCGCGAGCGCGGCATCCCGGTGATCGCGACGAACCACGTGATGGCCGAGAACATCCTCGACCACACCACGATGCCGAAGTTCATCGACGACATCGTGCTGAAGCTGGCCTGGGCAGACGCGAAGCGCACCTTCGACATGGCCCGCGCCGTCACCACCCCGACGCGCAAGGCCGCCGACTTCCTGGAGCGCACGATCGACATCGAGGGCGTCGTGCCGATCAGCTGCGGCATCGACCGGTCCAACTACCGGCCGGTCATCGGTCCGCGCGAGCGCAACCGGGTCATCTTCGTCGGGCGGCTCACCGCCGAGAAGCAGGTCGACGTCATCCTGCGCGCCCTCACCAAACTGGACCCCGCGCTGGACGTGCACTTCGACGTCGTCGGCGGCGGCGACCAGCGCAAGAGCCTCGAGCACCTCGCCCACGAGCTGGGCCTGGACGGACGGGTCACCTTCCACGGGCAGGTGTCCGACGAGGAGCTGCGCGACCTGTACTCCCGGGCATCCGTCTTCGCGATCGCGTCGATCGCCGAGCTGCAGTCGATCGCGACGATGGAGGCGATGGCCTCGGCGCTGCCGGTCGTGGGGGCGGATGCCGTCGCCCTTCCGCACCTGGTGCACGACGGCGAGAACGGCTACCTCTTCGAGCCGGGGAACATCGACGACCTCGCCGAGAAGCTCACGCGCGTGCTGACCGCCGCGCCCGAGGAGTACGAGCGGATGCAGCGCGCGTCCCTCGACGGCGTTGCGGTGCACGACATCAACCGCACCCTGGACACCTTCGAGGCGCTGTACCGGGGCGAGCCGCTGCCGGAGTGAGCCGCTGCCGGAGTGACGGCCGGCCCGCCGGCATTCGGGTTCAGCGGTAACCGACGCCGGGCTCGGGATGCTGCGCGGCGTCGATCGCGGCGACGCGCGACCAATCGGTCGGCACGGGCCGGTAGCCGTCCCGGCGCACCTCGATGATCGTGGCGATGACGCCCCAGAGGGCGAGTGCTGCGAGAAGGATGGCGATGATCATGGCAGAAACGCTACGATCGTAGAGAACCCGTCACGAGTGGCAGAACGGACGGTGTTCGTAGGAAAACTGTCACGTCGTCTCGGCCGGGAGGAGTGCGATGAAGACCGTCGCCTGCGTGATCGACGAGGGCTTCGCCCCCTTCGAGTTCGGTGTGGCCTGCGAGGCTTTCGGCCTGGACCGCAAGGAGGATGGCGTCCCCGACTTCGACTTCCGGGTCGTCGCCGTCGAGCCCGGGCCGGTGCGCTCGAAGCTCGGCTTCTCGGTGAACGTCGAGCACGACCTGAGCTTCGCGTACGAGGCCGACCTCGTCGTCTTCTGCCCGGTGCCGCGGGAGAGCTGGGGGCGCATCGACCCGCGGCTGATCGACGTGGCCCGTGCCGCCGTCGAGCGCGGGGCCTGGGTGCTCAGCGTCTGCAGCGGGTCGTTCGTGCTCGCCGCGGCCGGCGTGCTCGACGGCCGCCGGGCGACCACGCACTGGATGTACGCGCACACGATGGCGGCGATGTACCCGCGGATCGACATCGACCCCGACGTCCTGTTCGTGCAGGATGGCCGCATCATCACCAGCGCGGGCACCGCCGCGGGAATCGACGCCTGCCTGCACCTGCTGCGGATCGAACTCGGCTCCGAGCTCACGAACCGGATCGCGCGGCGCATGGTCGTGCCGCCGCAGCGCGACGGCGGGCAGGCGCAGTACATCGACCGGCCGCTGCCCGCCGCGCCGAGCGACTCCCTCGCGGCGGTCGCGGACTGGGCCGTGGAGAACATCCGCGACGAGCTGTCGGTCGAGGAGCTCGCGCAGCGCGCGCACATGTCCCCGCGCACGTTCGCCCGGCGCTTCAAGGCCGAGTTCGGCGCGACCCCGGCGTCGTGGCTCACCCGCCAGCGGATCATCCACGCGCAGCGGATGCTGGAGCGCACCGACTGGGGCCTGGAGCGCATCGCGGAGGAGTGCGGCTTCGGCTCCGCCGCGGTGCTGCGGCAGAACTTCGCCCGTGTGCTCGGCACCACCCCGACCGCCTACCGCGCCCGCTTCTCGTGCGCGATGCCGGACGCGCTGCCGGAGGCCGTGCCCGCCTGAGCGGCTTCCGTCGGTTCGGCGTGCCGGGTCAGCTCCACTCGCCCGGCCGTGCGAGCACGTGCGAGTGCACGTGCGCCCCGGCATCCGCCACCGCGGCGATGCAGTAGAGCAGCGACATCGTGGGGTAGCCGTGCACGTGGTTGTCCCGGATGATGGCGCGGTCGTCGTCCCGCGAGAGGCGGCCGCTCTCGGCGAGCAGCTCCAGCCAGCGCGAGGACCAGTCGGCGTCGCCCGGGGCCGGGCGGTCCGCGCGGAACCGGGGCAGCCAGGTCGCGATGCGCGCGGTGGTGGGGTCGTCCAGCCCGTCGTGCGCGATCATGTGCACGCCCTCGGGTACCGGCGTCTCGCTCAGCTGCACCCCGTCCCAGGACAGCACGCGGGAGCGCTCCGGGGACACCTCGAGCAGGTTGAAGCCGTGCGTGCGCAGCGGCGGCTCCGGTGACCGCCCCGCGACGGACTCCAGGGCGAGGCTCCCCCGCGAGAGGACCTCGCTCTCGGGCAGATCGAGCACGTCGGCGCGGTTGAGCAGCACCGCCAGGCGACGGGATGCCGGGTCGACGGCCAGCCATGCGCCGCCGGCGCGCCGGTCGCGGATGCCGATCACGCCGGGGTGGTGCTCCGGCCACCACACGCCGAGGTCGTCCCACTCCCGCTGCGGATCCTCGTCGCGGACGGCGAGCAGCCGCGTGGGACGGGAGACATCGATCACGACCGTGCACACGAGGGAGAGTCTAGGCGCGCGCCGCGTGGGGCAGAATCGGAACCGTGAACATCGTCGTCGGCGTCACCGGTGGCATCGCCGCCTACAAGACGGTGCACCTGGTGCGCCTGCTCATCAAGAATGGTCACGAGGTGACGGTCATCCCCACCGAGGACGCGCTCCGCTTCGTCGGGGCGCCGACCTGGGAGTCCATCAGCCGGAACACGGTCACGACCAGCGTCCACGAGGACGTCGCGCGGGTGCGGCACGTCGCGCTCGGCCAGGCCGCCGACCTCGTCATCGTGGCGCCGGCCACCGCCAACACGATCGCGGCGATGGCCGCCGGGCTCGCCGACGATCTCCTCGGCACCACGCTGCTGGCCACCACCGCGCCGGTGATCATCGCGCCGGCGATGCACACCGAGATGTGGCGGCACCCCGCCACCCAGGCGAACATCGCCACGCTGCGGGAACGCGGCGTGCGGATCGCCGGTCCGGCCGACGGCGAACTCACCGGCGGCGACTCCGGCCCGGGGCGGATGCTGGAGCCGGAGGAGATCCTCGTCGAGGCGCTCTCCGCCCTCGCCCCGCAGGACCTCGCCGGCCTGCGCGTGGCGGTGTCGGCCGGCGGCACGCGCGAGCCGATCGACCCGGTGCGCTTCCTCGGCAACCGCTCCAGCGGCCGGCAGGGCGTCGCGCTCGCCGTCGAGGCGGCGAGCCGAGGCGCCGAGGTCGAGCTCGTCGCCGCCCACATCGCGGCCGACGTGCTCGCGGAGGCGCGGCGGCCGGGCATCCGCATCACCGACGCGGGCACCGCGGCGCGCATGGCCGACGCGATGAAGAGCGCCGCCGCCCGCAGCGACGTGATCGTGATGGCGGCTGCGGTCGCCGACTACCGGCCCGCGCGCGCGTCCGACCAGAAGCTCACGAAGGAGGACGGGCGGCTGGAGCGGATCGAGCTCGTCGAGAACGAGGACATCGTCGCCGGGCTCGCGGCCGCGCGCCGCGAGGGACGGATGCCGGAGGGGCAGACGATCGTCGCCTTCGCCGCGGAGACGCTCACGGATCCCGGTGAGCGCCGCGCCCGCGCCCGACGCAAGCGCGAGAGCAAGGGCGTCGACCTGCTCGCGGTGAACCTGGTCGACGCCGAGCGCGGGTTCGAGGCGGCCGACAATGCGGTCGAGATCATCGGAGACGGCGGAGAGGTCGTGGCATCCGCCGCCGGGACGAAAAGGGAGGTGGCGGCGGCGATCTGGGACGCGGTAAACTTGAGTCGACACAACTCAAGTTTGACCGCGAAGGCATCCCCAGGAGGAGCAGAATGACCATCCCCGCACAGCAGCAGGAAGAACAGCAGAGCCCCCTCGAGCAGTTCGGCATCAACCTGACCGACCGCGCCCGGCAGGGCAAGCTCGACCCGGTGATCGGACGCGACAGCGAGATCCGCCGCGTGAGCCAGGTGCTCACCCGGCGCACGAAGAACAACCCCGTCCTCATCGGCGAGCCCGGCGTCGGCAAGACCGCCGTCGTGGAGGGCCTGGCACAGCGCATCGTGGCCGGGGACGTCGCCGAATCCCTCAAGGACAAGGAGCTCGTCGCCCTCGACATCTCCGCCCTCGTCGCCGGCGCGATGTACCGCGGCCAGTTCGAGGAGCGGCTGAAGAGCGTGCTCAAGGAGATCACGGAGTCCGAGGGTCGCATCATCACCTTCATCGACGAGCTGCACGTGCTGATGGGCGCGGGCGGCGGCGAGGGCTCGGTCGCGGCCTCCAACATGCTCAAGCCCATGCTCGCCCGGGGCGAACTGCGCATGATCGGCGCCACCACGCTCAACGAGTACCGCGAGTTCATCGAGAAGGACGCCGCGCTCGAGCGCCGCTTCCAGCAGGTGTACGTCGGCGAGCCGAGCGTCGAGGACACCGTCGCGATCCTGCGCGGACTCAAGGGCCGGTACGAGGCCCACCACGGCGTCACCATCTCGGACAGCGCGCTGGTGGCCGCCGCAGCCCTCTCCAACCGGTACATCCCCAGCAGGCAGCTGCCGGACAAGGCGATCGACCTCATCGACGAGGCGATGTCGCGGCTGAAGATGGAGATCGACTCGTCCCCGGTGGAGATCGACCAGCTCAAGCGTCAGGTCGACCGGATGCGGCTCGAGGAGCTGGCGCTGAAGCGCGAGAAGGACGACGCGTCGAAGGAGCGCCTCGCGGCGCTGCGGGAGCAGCTGACCGGCATGGAGAAGGAGCTGGCCGAGCTCGAGGAGCGCTGGGCGCGCGAGCGGTCGGGTCTGAACCGGGTGGGCGAGTTGAAGAAGCAGCTCGACGACGCGATCACGCAGCGCGACCTCGCCATGCGCCAGGCGGACTACACCCGGGCGTCCAAGCTCGAGTACGAGACGATCAAGCGTCTCGAGCGCGAGATCGCGGAGGCCGAGCAGGCCGAGGCGAACGCCTCCTCCGAGGGGCGGATGGTCAACGAGCAGGTCACCGACGAGGACATCGCCGCCGTGATCGCCGCGTGGACCGGCATCCCGGTGGGGCGCCTGCTGCAGGGCGAGTCCGAGAAGCTGCTGCAGCTCGAGCGCGAGCTCGGTCGCCGCATCATCGGGCAGAAAGAGGCCGTCACGGCCGTGTCGGATGCCGTGCGGCGCTCCCGGGCCGGCATCAGCGATCCGGGCAGGCCCACCGGCTCGTTCCTGTTCCTCGGGCCCACGGGTGTCGGCAAGACCGAGCTCGCCAAGGCGCTCGCGGAGTTCCTCTTCGACGACGAGCATGCCATGGTGCGCATCGACATGTCCGAGTACGGCGAGAAGCACACCGTCTCCCGCCTCGTCGGCGCCCCTCCCGGGTACATCGGCTACGAGCAGGGCGGTCAGCTCACCGAGGCGGTGCGGCGGCGCCCGTACAGCGTGGTGCTGCTCGACGAGGTCGAGAAGGCGCACCCCGAGGTGTTCGACATCCTGCTGCAGGTGCTCGACGACGGGCGGCTCACCGATGGCCAGGGCCGCACGGTGGACTTCTCGAACGTCATCCTCATCCTCACCAGCAACATCGGCTCGCCCATCCTGATCGACCCGTCGCTGTCGTGGGAGCAGAAGCGCGACGCGGTGATGGAGCTGGTGCGGCAGGCGTTCCGCCCCGAGTTCCTCAACCGCCTGGACGACATCGTGATGTTCTCGGCGCTGAGCGAGGACGACCTCGCGCAGATCGTCGAGCTCGCCGTCGACCAGCTCCAGCGCCGGCTGCACGACCGCCGGCTCACGCTCGCGGTGACCCCGGATGCCCGGTCCTGGCTCGCCGAGCGCGGCTACGATCCGGTGTTCGGCGCCCGGCCGCTGCGCCGGCTGATCCAGACCGAGGTGCAGAACAGGCTCGCCACGGCGCTGCTGTCCGGCCGCGTGCACGACGGCGATGTCGTCCGCGTGGACGTCGCGGCCGATGGGTCGGGGCTGGTGCTCACCAGCGCCGGGCAGGCGCCGGCTGCGCCGGCCGATGGCGACGACGATGACGAGGTGATCGAGGCCGTGATCGACGAGGAGTGATCCCGGTCACGCGCGGCATCCGCTCACACCTTCGTGCCGAGGACGATGGCCGAGCCGTCGGGCAGGTCGTCGATGGTCGCGTGCCACAGCGTCATCGCGACGCGGGTGCCGGCCCCGGTGCGGTACGAGGGGACTTCGAGGGCGAGGTCGCCGTGCTCGTTCTGCAGCAGTTCCGCGGGGATCTCGACGCCGTCGTGGAACACGATCGTGAGCTCCCGCGGACCGGCGGCGAGCTCGCTCGCCGGGATCGAGGTCAGCAGCCGGGCGCCGCGGTAGAGGTGCGTGTTGGTGGCGTGTGCGGGCAGTCTTCCGTCGGCCATGTCTCCTCCATGGGTGCGCACACATCCTGCCACGCCGCCCGCCGCCGTCCCACCCCTTCTGCGGACGGCGGCGGGCGGCGACCGGTCAGCCGCGCAGCGCCTCGGTCAGCTTCACCCTCGCGCCCATCCGCAGCAGCGAGTTCTCGTAGATCTTCGCGCCGACGGCGATCGCGGCGGCGCACGAGGCCAGCAGGATCACCAGCGACAGCAGCGGCTCCCACCACTGCGCCTCGCCGACGAACAGGCGCATCGGCATCCCCACCGGCGCCGAGAACGGCACGTACGACATGATCTTGAGCACCAGCGGGTTGTCGTTGAAGACGATCACCAGCACGTAGGGCGCCATCACCAGCATCGTGATCGGCGTGGTTGTCGCCCCGATGTCCTCCTGCCGCGACACCATCGCCGCGGTCGCCGCGAACAGCGACGCCAGCAGCACGAACCCGAACAGGAAGAACACCGCGAACCACACGATCGGCCCGCCGATACCGGCGAGCAGCTCGTTCTGGCCGGTGATGATGAGCCCGACGACGGCGACGGCCGCGAGCGCCAGGATCTGCGCCATCGCCAGCACCGTGTTGCCGAGCACCTTGCCGGCCAGCAGCGCGCGAGTCGGGATCGCCGAGATGAGCAGCTCCACCACGCGGGTCTGCTTCTCCTCCACCACGCTCTGCGCGATCGTGCCGCCGAAGGTCGACGCGGCCACCAGGAAGACGATGCCGAAGCCGATCGCGATGATCCCCCGCAGGTACGGGTTCGTCGCGTCGGGATCCAGCAGCTCCACCGGCGGCGACTTGGCGAGCATCATCAGCAGCGAGTTCGGCGCCTCGTCCATCGCGACGACGGTGTATCCGAAGACGGGGTCGTTCGACGGCACCAGGGCGGCGTCCACCTCGCCGTCGCGGACGAGCCGCTCGGCGGCGGTCCGGTCGGTCACCTCGGTCGGGTCGATCCCGTCGACGCCGCGCACGGCATCCGCCGTCTCCGCGGTCACCGCGACCGGCGTGCCGGACGCGTCACGGTTCACGAATCCGGGGATCAGGATGCCGGCGAGCGCGATCAGCAGCAGGATGCCGGTGGAGATCAGGAACGCCTTGCTGCGCAGCTTGGCCGTGATCTCCCGCTCCGCGACGAGCCAGATCGCGGTGCCGGTCGATGCGGGGTTCATCGGATGACCTCCTTGAAGATCTGCGCGAGGGACGGATGCTGCGGCGCGAACGACAGCACGTCGCCGCGCTCCAGAGCGGTGCGCAGCACGCGCTGCGCCGCCTCGTCGTCCTCGGCGTCGAACACGGCGTCGCCGCCCTCGAAATCCACGACCTCGATCCCCGGCGCGGAGCGCAGCCACCCGGCATCCGTCGTCGTCGCCAGTGCGAAGCGGCGCGTGGAGTGCTGGGCGCGCAGCGCGTCGCGGGAGCCCGCCGCCCGGATCGCGCCGCCGGCGATGATGACGAGGTCGTCGCACAGCCGCTCCACGACGTCGAGCTGGTGCGAGGAGAACAGGATGGCGGCACCGTCGGCGGCGCGAGCCTGCAGCACGCCCGCCACCACGTCCACGGCGAGCGGGTCGAGGCCCGAGAACGGCTCGTCGAGGATGAGAACCTCGGGATCGTGCACGAGCGCGGCCGCGATCTGCGCGCGCTGCTGGTTGCCCAGGGACAGCGACTCGATGCGGTCCTCCAGCCGTTCGCCGAGCCCGAGGTCGGTGAGCAGCCGCTCGGCGCGCTGTGTCGCCTCGGCCCTGCCGAAGCCGTGTAGCCGGGCCAGGTAGACCACCTGCTCGAGCACCTTCATCTTCGGGTACAGGCCGCGCTCCTCGGGCATGTACCCGAAGCGGCGGCGGTCGGCCGTGGTCACCGGCATGCCGCCGAGGGTGACCGCGCCGCCATCCGCGGCGAGCACGCCGAGGATGATCCGCATGGTGGTGGTCTTGCCGGCGCCGTTGCCGCCGACGAAGCCGGTGAGCCGGCCCGCGGCGACCGGGAACGAGACATCGTGGAGCACACGGCGCGAGCCGTAGCTCTTCGTCACGCCCTGCAGCTGCAGCGTCGGTGGCCAGTTCGTCGATTGCATGACATCCACGCTAGGAAGCGGCTGTGCCGAGGGCATCCCCCGGCGGGCGGATCCCGCGGCATCCGTCCTCGGACGGAGTAACTCTATTCATTGGAATAGAACGGTGGCTCGGGGCGGTTGTCCCCATCGTCCCCCTCACGATCAGACAGAAGGACTCTCATGACCCGCACCATCGGATACATCGTCGGCAGCCTGTCGAGCACCTCCATCAACCGCCGCCTCGCGACCGCGCTCGCGAAGCTCGCCCCGGAGGGCGTCGAGCTCGTCGAGATCCCGATCAAGGACCTCCCCTTCTACTCGCAGGACGCCGAGGCCGACTTCCCGCAGGCCGCCCGCGACTTCAAGCAGGCCATCGCCGACGCGGACGGCGTCATCATCCTCACCCCGGAGTACAGCCGCTCCATCCCCGGCGTGCTGAAGAACGCCCTCGACTGGGCCGCGCGTCCCTACGGGCAGGGCTCGTTCGACGGCAAGCCGACCGCCGTCATCGGCGCCTCCGGCGGCGGCATCGCCACCGCGGCCGCGCAGCAGCACCTGCGTGCGATCCTCGGCCACTTCAACGCCGTCACCATGGGCCAGCCCGAGGGCTTCGTCCAGGTCACCCCGGGCCTGATCACCGACGAGGGTGACGTCACCGTGGAGAGCACCGCCGAGTTCCTGCGCGGCTACATCGCCGCCTTCGACACGCTGATCACCCGCGTGGAGGCCGCACGCCGTCACGCCGCCTGACCGCCGACGGGTGAGGCCGGCCTCCGCGGGGGCCGGCCTCCTCAGGCGAGGCCGTGACGGTGCGCGAGCACCACGGCCTGCACGCGATCCCGCGCGCCGAGCTTCTGCAGGATGCGGGACACGTGCGTCTTCACGGTCGCCTCGCCGATGAACAGCGCGGAGGCGATCTCGGCGTTGCTGCGGGCGTCCGACATCAGCTGCAGCACCTCCGCCTCGCGCTCCGTGAGCGGCTCGGCGAGGACTCCGGATGCCCCGGACGCGGAGGCTCGGACGGCGGATGCCGGGCCGGCGGATGCCGTCGAGATGTGCGCCGGCGCTCCGCGCCCGGACGATGACGCGAACCGGGTGAGCACGCGGCGGGTCACCTCGGGCGCCAGCATCCCGTCGCCGGCCGCGAGTGCGCGGACCGCGGCGATGAGCTCCTCCGGGCCCGCGTTCTTCAGCAGGAATCCGCTCGCCCCCGCCTCGAGCGCCTGGAACAGGTACTCGTCGCGGTCGAAGGTGGTCACCACCGCGATCGCGGAGGACACCGCCGGGTCGGCGACGATCCGCCGCGTCGCCTCGAGGCCGTCCATGTCCGGCATCTGCACGTCCATCGTGATGACGTCCGGGCGCAGCTGCGCGGCCGTGGCGACCGCCTCCGCGCCGGTGGCCGCCTCGCCCACGACGGTGATGTCGGGCTGCGCGTCGAGGATGGTCCGGAATCCGGCCCGGAGCATGGCGTGATCGTCCACCAGCAGCACGCGGATCGGGGTCTGCGCGGTCATTCGGGTCCTCCTCCGGCGTCCGTGAGCGGCACCGCGACGCGCACCCGGAAGCCGCCCTCGGCGCGCGGCGCGAACTCGATGGTGCCGCCCGAGGCGTGCGCGCGCTCGCGCATGCCGAGCTGGCCGAGACCGGGACGGATGCCCGCGACGGGCCGGCCGGTGTTGGCCACCTCCAGCTCCACGGCGTCGGCGGCGTAGCGCAGGCGCACATCCGCGGTGGCGCCGGGGCCGGCGTGACGGCGGGCGTTGGTGAGCGCTTCCTGCGCGATCCGGTAGAGGTTCACGGCCACTACCGGCGGCACGGGCACGGGCGTGCCGATGACGTGGAACGCGGTGGGCAGGCCGGCATCCGTCGACGCGGCGGCGAGCGTCTCGATGTCGTCGACGCCGGCGGCGGGCGCGGCCGCCTCGGCGTCCTCTCCCGGCGCCCGCAGGGTCTCCAGCAGCCCGTGGAACTCGCGGATCGCGTCGCGGGCGCCCGCCTCGATCGCGGTGAGGATGCGGGCGGCCTCGGCGGGGGAGTCGTCGATGACCATGCGGGCGGCGCCCGCCTGCACCCCCATCACCGAGACGTGGTGAGCGACCACGTCGTGCAGCTCGCGGGCGATGCGGATGCGGTCGAGGGCGACGGCCTGCGCCGCGGTGACCTCGCGCTCGCGCTCGAGCTCGGCGGTGCGCTCCTCGAGAGCCGCGCGCTGCGCGGCGGCCTGCCAGGAGCGCTCGCCGAAGTAGTAGGCCCCGCCGAAGTACAGCACGTTCAGCAGCAGCTGGATCATCATGAACGCCACGTAGGGGGAGAACAGCCCGGCGGCGACGTCCGCCTCCTTCGCCTGGTCGATGGCGTCGCGGTACATCACCACGATCAGCCAGGCGAACATGCCGGCGATGATCGCGACCCGCACGATGAGGGCGGTTCGCCGGTTGTTCATCCAGGCGCCCACCGTGTAGAGCGCGACGAACATCGCGATGTTCATGACGTACAGCTCGGGCACCTTGAAGGTGACGCCTACGAAGAACGCGACGGCGACGACGACGGCCACCACGGCCGGCCTGCGGCGCCGCAGCGCGAGCGGCGCACTCACGGCCGGCACCAGGAGCAGGGCGGTCCACAGCGGCGCCTGCTCCTCGCCGTAGACGCCCGCGATCGACGACAGCGCGGCGGACAGCATGCCGCCGACGAGCATCGCCGCCGCGAGCACGAGATCCCCGCGGAGTTCGCGCGGCGTGGGCGTGCGCGTGAACGGGACGGAGGACGGCATGCTTCCACCGTAGGAGCGCATGGAGGCCGCGGCATCCCCCGCGCGACGGATGCGGGTGCACGAGGGCATCGGATGCCGGTCCGCGGCGGCGCTGGGGGCGCGATCCGTTTCGGGCCGACAGCAGTCAGGCCGCGGTGGCGAAGTCGAACCTCGCTCTGCCGCCGAGCCGCGGCGTGCCGGCGGGATCGACGTGCGGCGGCGGGATGGGCGAGCCGTTGCGCCCTGGTGAAGAGCCGCTTCTCGGTGCCCCAGTCGAGGATCTCGCCGCGGCCGCCGAGCACGCATGGGATGACGCCCCCGGACGCGGCCATCCTGCGCACCGAGCTGATGCTCACCGAGATGCTCGCAGACCTGCGCCAGCCCGGTCGCCTTGGAGACGCCCTGGGCCATCACCTCGACGAACGGCGCCCCGGACATCGTCGCCTCGAAGCCGGTCAGCCCGAGCGCGCGGAGCGCGTCGAAGACCTCGGCGATCGGACGCGACGGATGCCGGATCACCAGCTTCAGGCTCGGTGCGGCCAGCACGTCCGCCAGTGGCACGCCGCCCATCGTCGCCGGGTCGCGCTTGTGGTCGGCCAGGCCCACTCGTCGAACCCCGCCTGCTCGGCGATCGGCCGCAGACCGATCGGCTGACGAGCGGTGACCGGCACGGTGACGATGCCGGCATCCCGCGCCGCATCGAGCGCGGCCCGGGTGCGCGGCGACACCTGCCCGTCCGAGCCCAGGAGCGTGCCGTCGAGATCGGTGGCGATGAGGCCGATGCCGGGTGCCGTCACGCGAAGATCATCGGGAGGTCGTCGTCTTCCGCCGCGCCGCCGAAGTCGAGGTCGACCACGACCGGCACGTGGTCGCTGGGCTGCTCGCCCTTGCGCTCGTTGCGGTGAATGGTGGCGCCGGTGACGGCATCGGCGAACGTGCGCGAGCCGAGGATGAAGTCGATGCGGATGCCCTCGTTGCGCGGGAACTTCAGCCGCTGGTAGTCCCAATAGGTGTAGCCCTCGGGGATGAGCGGGCGCACGACATCCGTCACGCCCGCCGACTCCAGGGCGAAGAAGGCGTCGCGCTCGGGCTGCGAGACGTGGGTCGAGAAGCCGGGCACGATCGCGGGATCGCCGTTGTCCTTGTCGAACGGGATGATGTTGAAATCGCCGACCAGGGCGAGCGGGAGGTCGGGGTTCGCGGACAGCTCGGAGGCCGTCGCGGTGCGCAGCGCCTCGAGCCAGTGCAGCTTGTAGTGGTAGTGCGGGTCGCCGAGCGACCGGCCGTTGGGCACGTACAGGCTCCACACCCGCACGCCGTCGACCATCACACCCAGTGCGCGTGCCTCGATCGGGGCATCCGGACCCTCATGCCCCTTCGCGAAGCCGGGCTGGCCCTCGAACGAAGTGCGCACGTCCGTGATCGGCAGGCGGCTCGCGATCGCGACGCCGTTCCACTGGTTGAACCCGTGCGCCTCGACGTGGTACCCGGCCTCCTCGAACGGCGCGTACGGGAACTGCTCCGGCCGGCACTTGATCTCCTGCAGCGCGAGCACGTCGATGTCTTCGCGGACGGCGAAGTCGACCGCGCGGGACACGCGCGTGCGGATCGAGTTGATGTTCCAGGTGGCCAGACGCATGGAACCAGCCTATGGGCGGGTGCCGACGTCGCCGGGCTCACCGTTCGCCGGGGTCGGCCGTCCCGACGAGCACCCCGCGGGCGAGGGTGTGGAAGTGCCGGTTGAAGCCGAGCACCGCAGGGGTCGCCCCGGCCTCGAGGTCGAGCCGGTCCACATCGAGCGCGTCCACCACGAAGAAGTAGCGGTGCACACCGGTGCCCTCCGGCGGTGCGGCGCCGATGAACCGCTCCAGCCGCTTCTCGTTCGGCAGCACGGATGCCCCGGAGGGCAGGCTCTTCGCCGTGCCGTCCCCGGCCGGAAGCGAGCGCAGATCGGCGGGCAGGTTGTACGCGGCCCAGTGCCAGTAGCCCGAGCCGGTCGGGGCATCCGGGTCGAAGCACGAGACGGCGATGCTCCTGGTGCCGGACGGCGGCTCCGACCACTCCAGCGCCGGATGCCGGTCCTCACCCCCGCGCGCAGACGCCCACGCGAACAGCGGCAGCGGGCCGTCCGCGTCGAAGTCGGGACTGGTCAGCTCCAGCGAGGGAACCGGACGGAGCTCGGCAAGGGCGGCATACGGGTCGTACGAGAACATGGAACCTCCTCACCTGCCACGGTAGGCGAGGCCGGGCGGGTTGTGAACGACCCGCAGGGGAGGATGTCGCAGGAGCCGCCGCGAATACACTGGATGCCGTGACCGACCTCGCCTCAGACCGCCAGGCCCTGCTCGACCTCATCACGGGGGAGGCGGTGTTCCACGGCGACTTCACGCTCTCCAGCGGCAAGAAGGCCAGCTACTACGTCGACATGCGCAAGCTGACCCTCGACCACCGGGCCGCGCCCGCGATCGGCCGGGTGATGCTCGACCTCATCAAGGACCTCGACGTCTCCGCCGTCGGCGGGCTCACCCTGGGCGCCGACCCGATCGCGAACGCCGTCATGCACGCATCCGTCGACGCCGCCGCCCGTGGCGAGGGCCGCCCGCTCGACGCCTTCGTCGTGCGCAAGGAGCCCAAGGACCACGGCCGCGGCCGCCAGGTCGAGGGCGCGGACGTCGCCGGCAAGCGCGTTGTGGTCCTCGAGGACACCTCGACCACCGGCCAGTCCGCGCTGAAGGCGGTCGAGGCGCTCCGTCGCGAGGGCGCCGAGGTCGTCGCCGTCGCCGTCATCGTCGACCGCAAGACCGGCGCCCAGGCGGCGGTCGAGGCGGAGGGCCTGCAGTGGCTCGCCGCCTTCGACCTCGACGACCTCGGCCTCGACCCGCAGTGACCCGGCACCCGCGATGACCCGGTACGCGCTCGCCGTCGACGTCGGCGGCACCAAGCTCGAGGCGGCCCTCGTCGCCGACGACGGCACCCTCGTCGAGGGCAGCCGCACCCGCCGTCCCACCGGCCGCAGCGCCACACCGGCATCCCTCGACGCCGCCGTCGCCGAGGCCGTCGCGCACGCGCTCGCCGCACGCCCCGCGGATGCCGAGATCGCCGGCGCCGGCATCGGCAGCGCCGGCCCCGTCGACCGCGAGGCCGGCACCATCAGCCCGGTGAACATGCCGGATGCCCGCGGCTACGGCCTCGCCGCAGCGGTGCGCCGCGCGGCATCCGCCGTCCTCGGCCACGACCTGCCCGCCGTGCTGGGCCACGACGGCGGCGCGCTCGCCCTCGCCGAGTCCTGGCTCGGCGCGACCCGCGGCGCCCGCGCCTCGCTCTCGATCGTCGTCTCCACCGGGGTCGGCGGCGGATTCGTGCTCGGCGGCGCCTACGCCCCCGGTGCGTCCGGCAACGCCGGCCACCTCGGCCAGGTCCGCCGCGAGGGCGGGCTCACGCTCGAGGAGATCGCCTCGGGCCCGGCATCCGTCGCGTGGGCGCGCACCCAGGGCTGGCAGGGCGCCACCGGCGAGGACCTCGCCATGGACGCCGCCGCGGGCGTCGCCGTCGCCCGCGCCGCGATCGAGCGCTCGGCCAAAGCCGTCGGCGAGGCGCTGGCGGATGCGGCGACCCTCGTCGACCTGGACGTGATCGCGGTCGGCGGCGGATTCTCCCGCGTCTCGGACGACTACGTCGAGCTCGTGCAGCGGGCGCTGACCGCATCCGCCGTGCACGACTACTCCCGGCGCGCGCGCGTGGTGCGCTCCGGCCTCGGCGACGAGGGCCCCCTGATCGGCGCCGCCGCGCTCGCCCTGCGCTGACCGACCGGAGTGGTCCGAAGCGCGCCCGCTCAGCGGCGGTCGTCGTCCTCCCACGGCCCCTCGTACCACTCGCCGCGGTCGTCGCGCTTGGGGCGCTTCAGCAGCTGCACGGCGAAGATCGTCAGCGACACCAGGCCGATGCCGATCAGCACCAGGAACAGCAGGTCGTTCTGGGTCACGGCCGTCTCCCCTCTGCGGCATCCGCCACGATCTTCGCGATCCGCGCGGCGCGGGTCTCGGGGCGCTTCGCCGTGGCGATGTGCGTGAGCCCGAGCTTCTTCACCGACTTCGGGAACGCGTCCCAGTGCGCACGGGCGGCGGGCACGGCGTCCAGCGCCGCGGTGAAGTCGTCCGGCTCGATCCCGGCCTCGGGCCCGTCGAGCACGGTCCACGACCCGTTCGCCTTCGCGACCTCGATCGCGCGGATGCCGGCGGGCGCGAGCAGCCCCTCCGCTTCGAGCCGCGCCACCCGGGCCTTGTTCGTCGCCGCCCAGCCGCTGGTCGGCCGGCGCGGGGCGAACCACAGCCCGGCGGTGCGCTCGTCGAAGGTGCGCACCGGGCCGTCGATCCAGCCGAAGCAGAGCGCCTGCAGGATGGCGTCCTCGTAGTCGACGTGCAGATCGTCGTTCCCGGCCCGCGGCCGCACCAGCCAGGCGCCCTTCGACACGGCGTGGTTCGCCTCGAGCCAGGACCGCCAGGTCGCGGCATCCGGTGCCACCACGCGCTCGCCGTCGTCGAGGGCGCCCATCTCAGCCCTCCGTCGTACGCGGCAGCAGGTCGGCGACCGACTGCACGATCTCGTCGGGACGGAACGGGTACTTCTCGATCTCGGCCCGGTCGCTGATCCCGGTCATCACCAGCACCGTGTGCAGGCCCGCCTCGATGCCCGCGACGATGTCGGTGTCCATGCGGTCGCCGATCATGCCGGTCTTCTTCGAGTGCGCGCCGATCTTGTTCAGCGCGGAGCGGAACATCATCGGGTTCGGCTTGCCGACCACGTACGGCTCCTTGCCGGTCGCCTTCGTGATCAGCGCCGCGATCGCCCCGGTCGCCGGCAGCGGCCCCTCCGCGCTCGGACCGGTCGCGTCGGGGTTCGTGACGATGAAGCGGGCGCCGTCGTTGATGAGCCGGATGGCCTTCGTGATCGCCTCGAACGAGTAGTTGCGGGTCTCGCCGACCACCACGAAGTCGGGCCGGGTCTCGGTCATGATGAACCCGGCCTCGTGCAGGGCGGTGAGGATGCCGGCCTCGCCGATCACGAAGGCCGAGCCGCCGGGCAGCTGCTGGGCGAGGAAGTCCGCGGTCGCGAGCGCCGAGGTCCAGATCCGCTCCTCGGGCACGTGCAGCCCGCTCGCGCGCAGCCGCGCGGAGAGGTCGCGGGCGGTGAAGATCGAGTTGTTCGTCAGCACCAGATACGGGATACCGGCGGCCTCCCAGCCGTCGAGCAGATCGGATGCCCCGGGGATGGCGTCGTTCTCATGCACGAGCACCCCGTCCATGTCGGTGAGCCAGCATTCGATGTCGGAACGTTCACGCATGCGGCCAGCCTATCGGCGGGCCCCGACGCCGGTCAGGCGCTCAGCCACACCACCTCGGCAGCACCGGCCGGCAGCTCGACCGGCCTGCCGTCGAGCAGGATCCCGGCATCCGCCACCACGATCGCGCGGCCGACGCCGACCCCGGCGTTCTCCAGGGCGCGCAGCAGCTCGGGGTCGCGGTCGCTCACCCGCAGCACCCGGCCGGTGTGGCCGGGACCGGCGTCGCGGAGCAGCACGAACGGCTCGCGCTGCACCCGGCCCGAGGCGTCGGGGATCGCGTCGCCGTGCGGGTCGAAATGGGGCCGGCCCAGCCGCTCGTCGATGCCCTCGAGCAGCCGGTCGCTGATGGTGTGCTCGAGCACCTCGGCCTCGTCGTGCACCTCGTCCCAGGCGTAGCCGAACTCGCGCACCAGCCACGTCTCGATCAGGCGGTGCCGGCGCAGCATTTGCAGGGCTCGGCGCTCGCCGGCATCCGTCAACCGCACCGCGCCGTACGGCACATGCGAGACGAGACCCGCCGCGGCGAGCTTCTTCACCATCTCGGTGACGCTGGACGGGGCGATGCCCAGCTGCGCCGCGAGCTGTGAGGGGGTGATCGGCGCGTCCTGCCATTCGGTGTGCGAGTACACCGTCTTCAGGTAGTCGTCGGCCGCGGGGGATGCCACCTCTCGAGCCTACCCGCGGGCCATCCCGGCGGCCGTCGCCCGGCGCCGGCCGCTCAGCGCCCGGGCGAGCACGCCCTGACGGGGGCTGAACAGATACACGAGCGCGAAGACGGCGCCCTGCACCACAACCACCAGTCCGCCGGATGCCGCGTCGAGCCAGTAGCTGAGGTAGATGCCCAGCACCGACGACGCGGCGGCGATCACCGGGGCGAGGACGAGCATCGCGCCGAAGCGGTCGGTGAGCAGGTAGGCGGTCGCGCCAGGGATGATCAGCATCGCCACGACCAGGATCACCCCGGCCACCTGCAGCGCGACGACGGCGGTCAGGGCGAGCAGGCCGAGCAGGAGCGCGCCGAGCATCCGCGGCGACAGGCCGATCGCGAACGCGTGCGCCGGGTCGAAGGCGTAGAGCGTGAGGTCGCGCCGCTTGGCGATGAGCACCACGAAGGCCACGGTGGCGAGGATCGCGATCTGCACCAGATCGGCCGTGGAGATGCCGAGGATGTTGCCGAAGATGATGTGGTTCAGGTCGGTCTGGCTGGGCGTCACCGAGATGAGCACCAGGCCCAGCGCGAACAGCGTCGTGAACACGATGCCGATCGCGGCGTCCTCCTTCACCCGGCTGGTGCCCCGGATGAGGCCGATCAGGGCGACCGCGAGGAAGCCGAACACGAGCGCGCCGAGCGCGAACGGCGCGCCCACGACGTACGCCAGCACCACCCCGGGCAGCACGGCGTGCGACACGGCATCCCCCATCAGCGACCAGCCGATCAGCACCAGCCAGCACGACAGCACGGCGCACACCACGGCGGCGATCACGGTGGTCACCAGCGCGCGCACCATGAACTCGTACTGCAGCGGCTCCAGGAGCAGATCGATCGCGCTCATGACCCCTCCTTCCCGAGGATGTCCAGCCCGAACGCGCGGGTGAGCTGCTCGGGGTGCAGCGCCTCGGCCACCGGCCCGTGGAACAGCACCCGCCGGAGCAGTAGCACCGCGGCATCCGCAAGCCCGGGGAGGGCGTGCAGATCGTGACTGGAGACGAGCACGGTGCGCCCCTCGGCCGCCGCCTCGCGGAGCAGCCGGACGATCATCGCCTCGGACTTCTTGTCCACCCCGGCGAACGGCTCGTCGAGCAGCAGGATGCGGGCGTCCTGCGCGATGCCGCGGGCGACGAACACCCGCTTGCGCTGCCCGCCGGAGAGCCGGCCGATCTGCCGCTCGGCGAGGTCGGCGAGCTCCACGCGCTCCAGCGCGCGGTCGACGATCTCGCGGTCCTCACGGCGCGGCCGGCGGGTGGGACCGAGGTGGCCGTAGCGCCCCATCATCACGACGTCGCGCACCGAGACCGGGAAGGCCCAGTCGACCGCCTCGCTCTGCGGCACGTACCCGATCAGTCGTCGCCGCCGCGCCTCCGCCGGGGTCATGCCGTCCAGCCGCACCCGGCCGTGCGCGGGCCGCACCATGCCGGTGAGCGCCTTGAATAGCGTCGACTTCCCGGAGCCGTTCATGCCGACCAGCGCCGTCACGCTGCCGAACGGGACGCGCAGCGACACGTCCTCGAGCGCGACGACCTCGCCGTAGCGGACGCCGACGCCGTCGACCTCGATCGCCGGGTGCGGGCCGCTCATGATCCGCCCCCGGTGAGGGCGGCGACGATGGTCTCCGCGTCGTGCCGGATCAGGTCGAGGTAGGTGGGCACCGGCCCGTCCGCCTCGGACAGCGAGTCGACGTACAGGATGCCCCCGAACGAGGCCCCGGTCGCCTCCACCACCTGGCGCATCGGCTTGTCGGAGACGGTCGACTCGCAGAACACCGCCGGCACGTCGTTCTCGGTGACGAACGCGATCGCCCGGGTGATCTGCTGCGGGGTGGCCTGCTGCTCTGCGTTCACCGGCCAGATGTACGCCTCGGTGAGGCCGGCGTCGCGGGCCAGGTACGAGAAGGCGCCCTCGCAGGTGACCAGCGCGCGCTGATGCTCGGGCAGGGCGGCCAGCTCCGCCACCAGCTCGTCCTGCACGGCCTGAAGCTCGGCCTTGTAGCCCTCGCCGTTGCGGGCGAAGTGGTCGGCGTGCGCCGGATCGAGATCGCTGAAGGCCTCGACCATGTTGTCGACATAGATCTGCACGTTCAGCGGGCTCATCCACGCGTGCGGGTTGGGCTTGCCGGCGTACGCGTCCTCGGAGATGTCGATCGGCTCGACGCCCTCGGAGACGACGACGTGCGGCACGTCGACCGACTCCACGAACTGCGCGAACCACGCCTCGAGGTTGAGCCCGTTGTCGAGGATGAGGTCGGCCTCGGATGCCTTCGCGATGTCCCTCGGGGTGGGCTCGTAGCCGTGGATCTCGGCGCCCGGCTTCGTGATCGACTCCACGGCGAGGTGATCGCCCGCGACGTTGGCGGCGATGTCGGCGAGGACGGTGAACGTGGTGAGCACGACCGGGCGGTCGGCGTCCTCCCCGGCCGGGGCGCCGTCGCCCGACGCGGGCGCGCACGACGCCAGCGGCCCGGTGAGGGACGCGGCGAGGAGGAGGGCGACGCCGGCGCGGCGGAGAGTTTTCGGCATACCGAAATTGTAGGCGGATTTTTCGGTGCCCCGAAAGGTGCCCGTGCGGGCGCGCCCGGCATGCCGGCGGGGTGGGCGGCGGGGCGGGCTACGCTGGTCGGGATGGCTGAGCAGACCCCCGAGCGCTCCACACACGGGCTCGGCCCGTGGCAGGGGCCGTGGCCGGAGGGCGACCGATACGACCCGGAGCTGCTCGCGCACGGCGACACCCGGAACGTGATCGACCGCTACCGCTATTGGCGGATGGAGGCCATCGTCGCGGATCTCGACAGCCGGCGGCATCCGTTCCACGTCGCCATCGAGAACTGGCAGCACGACATGAACATCGGGTCGATCGTGCGCAGCGCGAACGCCTTCCTCGCCGACACCGTGCACATCATCGGCCGCCGGCGCTGGAACCGGCGCGGCGCGATGGTGACCGACCGCTACCAGCACGTCGTGCACCACGAGGACGTGGCATCCTTCGCGGCCTGGGCGCGGGACGAGGGCATCCCGATCGTCGCGGTGGACAACGTGGGAGAGGCGGTGCCGGTCGAGCGTGTGGACCTGCCGGAGCGCTGCGTGCTGCTGTTCGGGCAGGAGGGCCCCGGCCTGTCGCCGGAGGCGCTCGCGGCGGCATCCGCCCATGTCGAGATCACGCAGTACGGCTCCACCCGTTCGATCAACGCGAGCGCGGCGGCGGCCGTCGTCATGTACGAGTGGTGCCGGCGGTACGCCTGAGAAGCAGGGCGCGGTCACATCGCCCTATGCCAGAACGGATGCTGCGGCCGTGGCCTGACCCGGTCAGCCGCGGTCGACGCCGAATGCGTGACGCATCAGCGCGTTGACATCGGCGTCGATGCGGTCGAGACGGTGATGGATCGCCTTGATCTCCGCTGCGAGACCGCTCATCTCCGCCCGGATGATCCGGACGAACATCGTCGACATCAGGGTGAGCATGCCGAACAGCCCGGCCGCGAAGACGCCGATCAGCGTCCACACCTGGGGTTCTGTCATGCTCAGCATTCCTCCATTGTCGTCCGGGTCCTTCGACAATGCCAGGGTCGCCCGTGCGGGTGAACCCCGGACACCGGCCGCTGGGGAGAGGTCGCGCTGACGCCGGGGCTGTGCAGGATCAGGCCCCGATCCGCATCCACCGGTCGGTGCGCACGCGCCAGCCGAGCGTGCCGAGCCGGGCGAGGAGGTAGAGCCCGAAGAACGACACGGCGAGCCAGATCAGTCCCGCGGCGCCGTCCACGCCCGTCGCCGAGATGATCCACAGCGCCGGCAGCAGCGGGACCAGGTTGATCACGCCTGCGACCGCGAGATAGCGCGCGTCGTTCGCGCCCATCAGTACGCCGTCCAGCACGAAGACGATGCCGGCGATCGGCTGCGCGATGGCGAGGACGAGGAACGCCGGCTGCACGAGGGCGGCGACGCCGGCATCCCCGGTGAAGACGACGCCGAGCACACCGGACAGGGCCGCGATGAGTCCTCCGACGATCACGCCGAACCAGGCGCCCCACGCGACGGTGCGGCGCAGCACCCGGCGCACCTGCTCGTCGTCTCCGGCGCCGAGGCCCTTGCCGATCAGCGCCTGCGCCGCGATCGCGAGCGCGTCGAGCGCGAACGCGGCGGTCGAGAAGATCGTGAACACGATCTGCCAGCCGGCGAGCTCCTCCGTGCCGATCCCGGTGGCGACGCCGACCGTGGCGAGCAGGGCGACGCGCAGGCTCACCGTGCGCAGGAACAGCCACCCGCCGGAGCGGGCCGATCCGCGGATGCCCTCGCGCTGCGCCTTCATCGAGGCGCCGTGCCGCAGTGCGAGCCGCCGGACCACCACGACGTAGGCGGCCACCATGCCCCACTGCGCGGTGACCGTCCCGAACGCGGAACCGGCGATGCCCCAGCCGAACCCATAGATGAACAGCGCGTTCAGCAGCGCGTTCGCCCCGAACCCGAGGCCCGCGATCCACAGCGGCGTCATGGTGTCCTGCATCCCGCGCAGCAGCCCGGTGGCGGCGAACACGATGAGCATGGCGGGAAGGCCCCACATCGAGATCACGAGGTAGGTCTGCGCCTCGGCGGACACGGCATCCGTCGCACCGAACAGCGAGACCATCCACGGCGTGGCGATCGCGCCGGAGGCGGCGAGCAGGGCGCCGAGCCCCAGGGCGAGCCACATCCCGTCGATGCCGATCGAGACGGCATCCGCATGGTCGCCGGCGCCGAACCGGCGCGCGACCGCGGGGGTCGTCGAGTAGGCGAGGAAGATCATCAGCCCGACGATCGTCTGCAGCACCGCGCTCGCGATGCCCAGGCCGGCCAGCGGGATCGTGCCGAGGTGCCCGACGAGCGCCGCGTCGACGATGAGGAACGCCGGCTCGGCGACGAGGGCGCCGAACGCCGGCACGGCGAGGCGCAGGATCTCACGGTTCAGCGTCGGGGCGGGCACCGTTCGAGCCTATTGCGAGTCCGAGAACCTCACCGGCCTCGGCCCGCCCGCCCTGCTGCTGCGCGTGGCGTCAGCGCCGGGCGGATGCCGCCGCCGCATCCGTCGCGCAGCCGCCGGCACCACGCGGGCTGTTCCGTCGCCGCCGCCGTGGGGGAGGCGGCGCATAGGCTGGGCGCATGACTGACGTGCTCCCCACCGGTGTTCTGCCCTCCGGCCTCGCCATCGACGAGTTCAGCCCCGACATCCGTCCCCAGGACGACCTCTATCGCCACGTCAACGGCGCGTGGCTCGAGCGCACCGAGATCCCCGAGGACAAGGCGCGCTGGGGCTCCTTCCACCTCCTGCACGAACAGGCCGAGAAGGACGTCCGCGACATCATCGTCGAGTCGCAGGATGCCGCGCCCGGCACCCTCGCCCGCAAGGTGGGCGACCTGTTCGCGAGCTTCATGGACACCGAGCGCATCGCCGAGCTCGGCCTCGCCCCGCTGCGCGAGCAGCTCGACAAGGTCGACGCGATCGACGGCATCCCGTCCTTCCTCGCCGCCGTCGGCGGCTTCGACCGCGACGGCATCGCCTCGCTGCTCGGCGTGTTCGTCGAACCCGACCCCGGCAACCCCGACCGGTACGTGCCGTTCGTCGTGCAGGGCGGGCTGTCCCTGCCGGACGAGAGCTACTACCGGCTGGAGAACTTCGAAGGCACCCGCGCCGCGTACCGCGCCCACCTCGAGCGGATCCTCACGCTCGCCGGTATCGCGGATGCCGCCGGCACCGCCGACCGCGCCTTCGGCCTCGAGCACGAGGTCGCCGGGCACCACTGGGACAACGTCGCCAGCCGCGACGCGGTCAAGACCTACAACCTGAAGACCTGGGACGAGCTGCAGCAGCTCGTCGGCGTCGACCTGACGCCGTGGCGGGACGCCGTGGCCCCGGCCGCGGGCGCTGAGCCCGTCGACGCCTTCGCCGAGGTCGTCGTCTACCAGCCCAGTTTCATCGAGGGCCTGGGCGCCCTGCTCACCGAGGAGCGCCTGGAGGACTGGAAGGCGTGGCTGCGCGCCAAGGTCGTGCACGGCCTGGCCGCCTACCTCCCCGACGACATCGTCGACGAGAACTTCTCCTTCTACGGCACCGAGCTCACCGGCACGCCCACCATCCGCGAGCGCTGGAAGCGCGGCGTCACCCTCGTCGAGGGCGCCCTCGGCGACGCGGTCGGACGGATCTACGTCGAGCGGCACTTCCCGCCCGCCGCGAAGGCGGCGATGGATGCGCTGGTGGCGAACCTCATCGAGGCCTACCGGCAGAGCATCGAGACGCTGGAGTGGATGGGCCCGGAGACCCGGCGGAAGGCGCTCGACAAGCTGGCCACCTTCCGGCCGAAGATCGGGCACCCCGAGAAGTGGAAGGATTACGAGGGCGTCGAGATCTCGGCATCCGATCTCGTCGGCAACGTGCGCCGCGCCAACGCGTTCGAGCACGACCGGCAGATCGCGAAGGTCGGCAAGCCGATCGATCGCGACGAGTGGTTCATGCCGCCGCAGATGGTGAACGCCTACTACAACCCGCTGATGAACGAGATCGTGTTCCCCGCGGCGATCCTGCAGTACCCGTTCTTCGACCCGAACCGCGACGCGGCCGCGAACTACGGCGGCATCGGCGCGGTGATCGGCCACGAGATCGGGCACGGCTTCGACGACCAGGGCAGCCGCTACGACGGCGACGGCCGGCTGCAGGACTGGTGGACCGATGAGGACCGCGCCGCGTTCGAGGAGCGCACCAAGGTGCTCATCGCGCAGTACGACGCGCTCGTGCCCGCCGGTCTGTCCGAGGAGCACCACGTCAACGGGGCGCTCACCATCGGTGAGAACATCGGCGACCTCGGCGGCCTGGGCATCGCGATCAAGGCGTACGAGCTGTCGCTCGGCGGCGCCGAGGCGCCCGTGATCGACGGGTACACGGGCATTCAGCGGCTGCTGCTGAGCTGGGCGCAGGTGTGGCAGCAGAAGAGCCGCGACGCCGAGACGATTCGGCTGCTCACCATCGACCCGCACTCGCCGAACGAGTTCCGGTGCAACCAGATCGTGCGCAACATCGACGCGTTCTACGACGCGTTCGGCGTGACCGAGGGCGATGCGCTGCACCTGCCCGCGGAGCAGCGTGTGACGATCTGGTGACGGAAGCCTCCGCTCCCGGTCGAGGGGGAGGCGGACGGGGTTACGATAGCCGGGGTGTCCGCGTCGGATGCACGCCGTGAACCGTCCGGACGCCCGCCGCCTCCCCTCCCCGGCCGTCGGACGAGGTCGCGCACCGTGACCGAGACGCGACGGCCCCGCAACGCTAAAGGACTCCGCGTGGGCACTTCCCCTGGCCCCGTCGACGGGCCGCCGCCGGCGACGCTGCGCCGTTCGCAGCGCGGTGCCCGGCGCGTGCCGCGTCGTGCCGCGCCCGGACGCCGCTCGTTCGGCTCCACCATGCGCGCCCTGGAGGAGCTGGCCGCATCCGGCGCGCAGGTCGCCGTGCACGTCGCTGACCTCGACACCGGGCAGCCCGTGCTCACCGGCGACGACCACGTCCCCCTCCCTGTCGCGGGCCTGTGCCTCGTGCCGGTGCTCGTCGAGGTGGCGGCGGCGCTCGAGGCGGGCGAGCTCGACCCGCTGCGTCTCGTGAATCGTCCGGATGCCGGGCTGGTGACCGGCTCCGGGCTGTGGCGCCACCTGCGCGCACCGGCGCTCCCGATCGTCGACCTCGCCGTGCTCGCGGCCGCCGCCGGAGACCCGAACGCCGCGAACGCCCTGCTCGACCTGGTCGGGAACGAGCGCGTCCGGGCGCGCATGGTCGCGCTCGGGATGCCGCGCAGCGCCGTACTCGACCGCTTCCGCGACCACCGCGGGCCGGACGACGCCCCGCACGTCGCCGTCGGGACCACCCGTGAGTTCGCGGCACTGTTCTCGTCGCTGGTGAACGGGAAGGCCGTCGACGCGACGGTCAGCGCCCAGGTGGCGGAGT
Source organism: Microbacterium neungamense (assembly GCF_024971095.1). Lineage (NCBI taxonomy): Bacteria > Bacillati > Actinomycetota > Actinomycetes > Micrococcales > Microbacteriaceae > Microbacterium > Microbacterium neungamense. The sequence goes on along the minus strand of NZ_CP069717.1, from coordinate 2,391,718 downwards.
GGCTCAGTCTGAACCAGGACCTCAGCCTCGTCGGGGCATCCGCCGGTCTCGACCCGTTCGCGCACGACCACGACGCGCACGGGCTGCTCTTCATCGACAAGACCGGGCGCGACCGCGGCGTGCGGGCCGAGGCCGGCGTGCTCGCCGGGCCCCGCGCCGGCGTGTCCTACGCACTCACGGTCTGCTTCGACGACCTCTCGATCAGCCACCGGCTGCGCGCGCACGACGCGTTCCGCGTGCTCGGCGTCGACCTCATGGAGTACGCGTTCTGAACCCGCGCCGGGGCGCCCGATGACCCACCTGCGGCGCCGCGTTTCCGCACACGGCCCTGGACGGGCAGACTGGGTACGTGCGAACCATCCGCGATCTCGACACCGTTGAACTGATCCTGGACGCCCAGGCCCTGCTGGATTCCATCCGCGGGCCCGAGCGCGTCATCGACGCGGGCACCCTGCGGGCGCTGCAGCAGTCGGGCAACTATGTCGTCGGCCTGTTCGACGACGAGGACGGCACGGAGAAGATGGTCGGCGCCTCCATCGCGTTCTTCGGCGAGCCCGCCCGGCGCGCGATGCACTCGCACATCACGGCGCTGCTGCCGGAGTACCGCGGCCGCGGCTGGGGGCGCGAGCTCAAGGAGCACCAGCGTCAGTGGGCGTTCTCCCGCGACGTCGGCCGCATCACCTGGACCTTCGACCCGCTCGTCGCACGCAACGCGCACTTCTTCCTGACCGTGCTGCGCGCGCACGTCACCGGTTACTCGGTCAACCGGTACGGCATCTTCGGCGGCGGGGACGCCGGCGACGAGAGCGACCGCCTGGACGTCGAATGGGCTCTCGCGGAGCTCGCCAAGCCGCCGGCGGACGACGCCGTGGCGGAGACCCTGCAGATCCCGTCGGACATCGAAGCCATGCGCGTCTCCGATCCGGATGCCGCGCACGAGTGGCGTCTGCGCCTGCGCGGCGAGATGGAGGAGCTGCTCGGCCGCGGCCTGCGCATCGCCGGCTTCGACGTGAACCGCGGGTACCTGTTCACCGAGTGACGCTCAGCCCGCCGGGGGGAGCACGAACGCCCCCGTCTCGCCCGGGTTGACCGCGATCTCCCAGCGGAAGCCGTCGGGATCGGCGAAGTAGCCGGAGTATCCGCCCCACTGGCGCCGCTCGGCCGGCCAGACGCGGGCGCCGAGCGCCTCGGCCTCGGCGAGCACCGCGTCCACCTCGGCGTCGGTGGCGAGGTTGTGCGCGAGGGTGACCGGGGCGAGGCCGGATGCCGGTGCTTCGCCGATCTCGGCCGCGAACCCGTCGACGCTCCACAGTGACAGGATCATGCGGTCCGCGACCGGCAGCATCAGCACGTCGTCTGCCTCGAAGATCGGCTGCCAGCCGAGGCCGTCGACGTAGAACGCCCGGCTGCGGGCGACATCGGCCACCGCCAGGGTGATGAAGCTCACACGCTGTTCCATGCCCCCCAGCCTGCCACCGGCGACCGGCTCCGGGCGCGGATAGGATGGGGATGTCCGTCATCACGGGCGTCTCCCCGCAGCATCCGACCATTGGAGCCACCGTGGCCGAACAGTCCCGTCTTGACAAGGTCATCAGCCTCGCCCGCCACCGCGGGTTCGTGTTCCAAGCGGGTGAGATCTACGGCGGTTCCCGCTCGGCCTGGGACTACGGCCCCCTCGGCACCGAGCTGAAGGAGAACATCCGCCGGCAGTGGTGGCAGACGTTCGTCCGCGGGCGCGGCGACATGGTGGGTCTCGACTCGAGCATCATCCTGCCCAAGCGCGTGTGGGAGGCATCCGGCCACGTCGCCACCTTCACCGACCCGCTGGTGGAGTGCCTCAGCTGCCACAAGCGCTTCCGCGCCGACAACCTGCTCGACGACTTCGAGTCCCGCAAGAACCGCAAGGCGGAGAACGGGCTGGCCGACGTGCCGTGCCCGAACTGCGGCACCAAGGGACAGTGGACCGAGCCGAAGGCGTTCTCGGGTCTGGTCAAGACCTACCTCGGCGTCGTCGACGACGAGTCCGGTCTGCACTACATGCGGCCCGAGACCGCGCAGGGCATCTTCGTGAACTTCACGAACGTGCTCACCGCCAGCCGCAAGAAGCCGCCGTTCGGCATCGGCCAGGTCGGCAAGGCGTTCCGCAACGAGATCACCCCCGGCAACTTCATCTTCCGCACCCGCGAGTTCGAGCAGATGGAGATCGAGTACTTCACCCCGCCGGCGGAGGCGCCGCAGTGGTTCGAGCACTGGGTCGAGGAGTGCTGGAACTGGTTCGTCGACCTCGGCATCGACCCCGACAACATGCGCCGCTTCGACGTCCCCGAGGACGAGCGCGCCCACTACTCGGCGGGCACCATCGACGTCGAGTACCGCTTCGGCTTCCCCGGCAAGGAGTGGGGCGAGCTGATGGGCATCGCGAACCGCACCGACTTCGACCTGTCCAGCCACAGCGAGGCGTCCGGCCAGAGCCTGACCTACTTCGACCAGGCATCCGGCGAGCGGTACACCCCGTACGTGATCGAGCCGTCCTTCGGTCTCACCCGCTCGATGATGGCGTTCCTCGTGGACGCATACCGCGAGGAGGAGGTGCCGAACGCCAAGGGCGGCACCGACACCCGCACGGTGCTCAAGCTCGACCCGCGTCTGGCCCCGGTGAAGGTCGCGGTGCTGCCGCTGTCGCGCAACGAGAAGCTCTCGCCGCTCGCCCGGTCGGTCGCCGACCGGCTCCGCGGGCAGTGGACCGTCGACTTCGACGACGCCGGCGCGATCGGCCGCCGCTACCGCCGCCAGGACGAGATCGGCACGCCGTTCTGCGTCACGGTCGACTTCGACTCCCTCGAGGACGACGCCGTCACCGTGCGCGATCGCGACAGCATGGCGCAGGAGCGCATCCCGCTGGAGGGGCTGCAGGCCTACCTCGGCGAGCGTCTGCGCGGCGCCTGACCGGAGGCCGGTCCACCGTGGAGACGACGACCTTCGCCGCGACCGCCGGGTTCCCGCATCCGGCCCTGGTCGGGGTCACCGGCCCCGAGGAGACGCTCGCGGTGCAGGGCGACCCGCACGCCGTGCTTCCCCTCGCGTCCGTGACCAAGCCGCTCACCGCGTGGGGGGTGCTCGTCGCGGTCGAGCACGGGCTGCTGGACTTCGAGGACCCCGCCGGCCCGGAGGGCTCGACGGTGCTGCACCTGCTCGACCACACCAGCGGCCTGCCGTTCGAGGGCGACCAGCCGGAGCGCCCGCCGGGCGAGCGCCGCATCTACTCCAACGCCGGGTTCGACCTGCTCGCCGCACACGTCGCCGAGGCCGTCGGCATGCCCTTCGCCGAGTGGATGGCCCGCGAGGTGACCGGGCCGCTCGGGATGACGGAGACGGATGTCACGGGCCGGCCGTCCGCGGGCGCGCGCTCCTCGATCGGCGACCTGCTCATCTTCGGCCGCGAGGTGCTCCGCCCCCGGCTGATCCCCGCGGCGCTGCGCGACCTGGCGCTGACCGTCTCGCGGGAGGGGCTGCGCGGGCTCGTCCCCGGCTACGGCACGTACGCCGACAACCAGTGGGGTCTCGGCTTCGAGCTGAAGGGCGCCAAGACGCCGCACTGGCTGAGCGACGCGCTGCCGCCGCAGACCGCCGGTCACTTCGGCGCCCAGGGCAGCTTCCTCTTCATCGACCGGTCCCGCGACCTCGCCGCCGCCTTCCTGTCGGGCGTGCCCTTCGGCGAGGCGCACAAGCGGATCTGGCCGGCGCTCACCGAGGAGATCGTGACGCGCTACGGGTGAGCCCGCCGCGCCGGCGCGGTCGGAGACGCGGTCAGCGCGCGATGCGGAGCGTGCGGACCTCGAAGGGGCGCAGGGACAGCTCGCCGCCCTGGCGCGGGTTCTCCAGCTCGTCCTCGATCAGCGACACCTCGCGGATGCCGGAGTGCGCGAAGTCGGCGATGAGCGTGCCCGTGGCCCGGCGGCCGAGCGCCTCGTACACCCGCACGATCACGTCGCCGGAGCGGTCGTCGGCCAGCTTCACCGCCGAGACGACGATGCCCTCGCCCTCGACGCGCACGAGCGGGGCGACCTCCGCCGCGCCGCGGACGACGGTCGCCGGGGCGTTGAGCCGGCGCCCCTCGGCGGTCGCGATCGCGGCATCCGCCCCCACGACGAGGCCCACGGTGATCTCGTGCCGTCCGTGATCGGTCTCCGGATCGGGGAAGCGCGGCGCGCGCAGCAGCGACAGGCGCACGGTCGTGGTGACCTCGTCCCCGTCGGCGTCGCGTGAGGTGTCGTAGCCGTAGATCGAGTCGTTCACGAGGGCGACGCCGAAGCCGTCCTCCTCGACGAGCACGAAGCGGTGCATCGAGGTCTCGAACTTCGCGGCCTCCCAGCTCGTGTTCACGTGCGTGACGCGGCGCTGGTAGCCGAACTGCGTCTCCGCCAGGGTCTCGCGGGCGAAGATGTCGAGCGGGAAGGCGAGCTTGAGCAGCTTCTCGGCCTCGTTCCAGTCGATCTCGGTGCGCAGCAGCACGGTGCGCGCACCCGGCTCGAGCGTGATCGTCTGCACCAGCGAGGACGCAGAGAAGGCCCGGCGGACGACGACGGTCGCGACGCCGTCCTCGACGGATGCCGTGACGGATTCCGCCTCACGGAGGTCCTCGACGCGGTTGCGGTAGTACCGGTCGATGTCCCACGCGTCCCACATGTTCGGGAAGTCCTGGTGCAGCTGGAACAGGTTCGCCGGGTTCCCGGCGGGGATGGCCTCGCGGCCGGTCGTGCGGTCGGCCGCCGAGACGATGAGCCCGGAGCCGTCGACGAGGATGCTGACCAGCTCGTTCTCCAGGCGGAAGCCGCCGGACTCCTCTGTGAGGGTCACGGCGTTGTCGGCCGAGTCGTCTCGGCGCTCCGCGCCTCGCTCGATGACCGGGGAGGCGACGACCGGGGTGCGGGCAGACGCACCGCCGTCGGTGGGGGAGAAGACGAGCTCGAGGTCGCCGTCGCCGGCCAGGACATGCCGGGCGTCGGATGCCAGCTGCCGGGCATCCGCCACGACCTTGCCGAGCACCTCGACGGCCTCACGATGCACCCACGCGATCGACGTGCCGGGGAGGATGTCGTGGAACTCGTGCAGCAGCACGAGCTGCCACAGCCGGTCGAGCTCCTCGTACGGGTACCCGGTGCCGAGTCGCACGCATGCGGTCGTCGCCCACAGCTCGGCCTCGATGAGCGCGTGCTCGGCGCGGCGGTGCAGCGCCTTGGTGCCGTGCTGGCTGGTGAGGGTGCCGCGGTGCAGCTCGAGGTACAGCTCGCCCACCCACACGGCGGGATCGGTCAGCTCGGCGCGGGCGTCGGCGAAGAAGGCGTCCGGATGCTTCCACTCCACCTTCGCCGACCCCTCGAGGTCCGCCAGACGGGCGGCGCGGCCGGTCATCTCGCGCGTCGTCCCGCCGCCGCCGTCGCCCCAGCCGACCGGCGCCAGCGACATGGTCGCGACGCGGTTCTCCTTGAACTGTCGCGACGCCTTCGCCACCTCCGAGCCGGCGAGCTGGGAGTTGTAGGTGTCCATCGGCGGGAAGTGCGTGAACATGCGCGAGCCGTCGATGCCCTCCCACAGGAAGGTGTGATGCGGGAACACGTTGCGCTGGTTCCAGGAGATCTTCTGCGTGAAGAACCACTCGAAGCCGGCCCGGCGCATCAGCTGCGGTAGCGCCGGCGAGTACCCGAAGCTGTCGGGCAGCCAGACGCCCTTGCAGCGCACGCCGAACTCGCGCTCGAAGAAGCGCTGCCCGTAGGAGAACTGACGCACCAGCGACTCGCCGGTCGGCATGACGGTGTCGGACTCGACCCACATGCCACCCAGCGGCAGGAAGCGGCCGGCGGCCACGGCGTCCTTGATGCGCTCGTAGACCTCGGGGCGGTGCTCCTTGATCCACGCGTACTGCTGGGCGCTGGACATGCCGTAGAGGAACTCCGGCTGCTCCTCGATCAGCGTCGTCATCGAGGACGTCGTGCGTGCGACCTTGCGGATGGTCTCGCGCACCGGCCACAGCCAGGCCGAGTCGATGTGGGCGTGACCGATCGCGGCGATGCGGTGCGCGCTCGCCTCCGCCGGGGAGGACAGCACGTCCGCGAGCCTCGCGCGGGCAGCGGATGCCGTCTCGGGGATCCGCTGGAGATCGAGCACGTCGAGCGCGTCATCCAGGGCCTGCAGGATCCGCATCCGCCGCGGCGAGGTCTCCGGCAGCTCGGCCTGCAGTTCGAGGAGCACGTCGAGGTCGAGGGAGAGCTCGAACACCTCCGGCTCGAACACCGCGAGGTCCATGTGGCGGACCCGGTACAGCGGCTCGGGGGAGGAGGTGAGGATGTCGCCCTCCTGCGTCGGCAGGAAGGGGTGGTAGTCGAGCAGCACCGGGTTGGACGCGCCCTCCAGGTAGTACTCGACGGCCTCTCCGCCGGCGGCCTGCTCCGTGACGGTCAGCCACTGGTTGCGCGGGTTGATGCTCTTCACCGGGGTGCCGTCGGGGCGGTAGACGAGGCCCTCGCACTGGAATCCGGTCATGTTCACGTCGAAGCCCAGGTCGATCAGCGCCTCGACGCGACGGCCCGCCCATGCGGCGGGGATCTCGCCGCGCAGACGGAACCACGTCGTGCCCCAGGCCGGACCCCACAGGCTTCCGGCGGTGAACGGCTCGAAGTCCAGGGCGAGACCCTCGGCCGGTGCGATCGGCTCGCCGGGCAGGGCGCGCGCCGCGATCTCGAAGGGGATCCGCGCCGAGTGGATGGCGGGGCGGACGCGCTCGACGAGCACGCGGTTCACGCGGCCGACGGTGAGCGAGGTCTCTTCGTGCACAGTGTGCTCCTCTGGCGGTGTGAGAATGGGGGATACCCGCGCGGGCGATCCCCATCGCGGCGACTAAAACGGTCTAGTACGGTGAGTCTATGTCACGGACGAAGCGCGTCACCATCGCCGACATCGCGCGCCTCGCCGGGGTCTCCCCCGGGGCGGTGTCGTTCGCGCTCAACGGCCGCCCCGGCGTGAGCGAGCAGACCCGCCGGCGCATCCTGGAGATCGCCGAGGAGCACCAGTGGCAGCCGAGCTCGGCGGCCCGAGCGCTCGTCGGCTCGCGTGCCGGGGTCGTCGGCTTCGCCGTGAACCGGCCGGCGCGCACGCTCGGCACCGAGGCGTTCTTCACCGACCTGATCGCCGGCGTCCAGTCGGCGCTCGCCGCCCAGCGGATCGCCATGCAGCTCGTCCTCGTCTCGTCCATCGACGAGGAGATGGCCACCTATCGCCGCTGGCGCAACGCCCATCAGGTCGACGGCGTGATCGTGATCGACCCGCGCGATGACGACCCCCGCTTCGCCCTGCTCGACGAGCTCGGTCTGCCGGCCGTGGTCATCGGCAGCCATGCGTCGGATGCCGGGGAGCCGGCGGCGATATGGCTCGACGACGGCCAGGCCGCGCACGCCCTGTTCGATTACCTGGCCGCGCTCGGTCACCGCAGCGTGGCGTACGTCTCCGGCCCCGAGGAGTTCCAGCACACCCGCATCCGCGCCGGCGTCCTCGGCGATCTGGCCGCGCGCGGCGTGGCGGGCGAGACGTTCGTCACGGACTACTCGCCGAGCGCCGCGACCGCCACCACGCGGATGCTGCTCAGTCGCCGCGAACGGCCGACCGCGATCGTCTACGACAACGACGTGATGGCGATCGCCGGCCTCCGGGTGGCGCAGGAGATGAACGTCGCGGTGCCGACCGGACTGTCCCTGGCGTCCTTCGTCGACTCGGTGGTGACCGGGCTCGTGCACCCGTCGATCACCTGCCTCACGCGCGACACCTTCGCACTCGGCGAGCAGGCCGCGCAGTTCCTGCTCGCGCAGATCGAGTCGGGCGAGAAGCTGCCCGACCGGCTCGGTCCGCTGCCGACGCTCACGACCAGGGAGAGCACGAGCCCGCCGGGTCGGTGACCCGTCGACGGGCTCGGGGGCTCAGGGGGGACCAGGCCGGGCTCAGTGCCCGACGACGGTGTTCTGCGAGGCGTACTCCGGTGCCTCTCCGATGCCGGGGCGCACGAGCTCGGTGATCCCGCGGGCGGCGAGCGCCGCGGCATCCGCTGCCGTGGTCGACGTCACGAACGCCGGGTCCGCGCCGTCGGCGCACGCGTCGACCCAGGCCTGGAAGACCGAGCCGCCCGGGCTCAGCGCGCCGCGGCTGACCGGCACGTCATGCTCGTCGACCTCGATCACGATGCCGAGGGTGCGGGGCGGTGCAGGCCGGCGCTCGCGCAGCGCGGGGATGAGCTCGGCGAAGCGGCGGCCGATCGGCTTGGCGGCGCCGTCCTGGCCGATCAGCCCGAGTGTGTACTCGAGCTCGGGGAAGTCCGCCAGCTCGCGGCTGACGTCGTGCGAGCACCACCAGGTCACGCCCCACAGGTTCTCTGTGCGCGCCGCCGAGCGCACCGTCGCCTCCAGGAAACCGGGGGTCTCCTCGGGGGTGAGGCAGTTCGACGGGGCGCCCACCTCCTGCAGCCAGACCGGCCGGGCGGGGTCGGTCGCGAAGGCGCGGGAGAGCTCGATCATGTACTCGGCGTGACGATCTGATGCCACCGAGCGCCCGCCGTAGCGCTGCGCCGTGCCGTTGAAGATCCATGAGTGCACGGTCGTCATCGCGCCGAGGCGCGACGCGAGCGCCGGCGTGAAGCCGTGCCCGTCCATGTACCAGACCGCGTCGTACTCGCTGTGCACGTGGGGCAGGCCCGGGGCGGTGCGGTCGGCGGCTTCGAGCAGGGCGGTGATCCAGGCGGACGCCTCGGCCTCGGTCACCGGCCACGGCGACGGATGCGTCTTCGCCGAGAACTGGTTGGTCTCGTTGCCGGTCGTGAACCCGAGGAAGTTGCCGGCGTCCGCGAGCGCGGCGCCCAAGCGCTCGACGAGTGCCACCTGGCCGCTCACCGCGTCCGGATGCGTGAACATGTTCCGGTCGTGCCACGTGTACAGCCACGCCGGCACGAAGTCGAAGCTCGACAGGTGGCCCTGGATCACATCGACGCTCGCGTCCAGCCCGAACTCCGCTGCGACATCGACGACCGCGCGGACGTCGGCCACGGCCTTCTCGCGGATCAGCGTGCGGTTCGGCTGCAGCACGGTCCACAGCGGGAAGACGCGCACGTGATCGAGACCCAGCTCGGCGAGGGCGAAGAAGTCCCGGCGCACGGAGTCGAGGTCGAGGTGCAGCCAGGAGTGCATCCAGTGCGTAGCCGGCGTGTAGTTCGCGCCGAAGCGCAGCAGCGCGCCGGCCGAGCGCGGCGCGTCGGCCGAGAGTGGCGCGTCGGCCGAGAGTGGCGCGGACATGGCGGTCCTTTCCTGAATCGGATGCTCCGTCCCCGGCAGATCGGGGTTGGACGATGCGTCGTCGCTATGGCATGCTTACGCCACTATAGCGTTTTAGGAACCGGTCGCCACGCCCGAAGGCGAAACGACCCTGGGCCCTTCGAAGGAGAAGTCCATGAAGATCCGAAAGATCCTTGCTGTCGGCGTCGCCGGCGCGACGGCGCTCGCCCTGAGCGCGTGCACCGGCGGAGGCGGGGCCGGTGCGGCCGGCGGGGGAGGCCCGATCGACACCTCTGGCGAGCTCACTGGAACGATCAAGTTCCAGACCTGGTCGCTGAAGAACGAGAAGTTCACCCCGTACTTCGAGGCCCTCATCGACGAGTTCGAGAAGGAGCACCCGGAGGTCACCGTCGAGTGGCTCGACCAGCCCGGTGAAGGCTACCAGGACAAGATCCTCAGCCAGGCCAACTCCAACACCCTGCCCGACGTGCTGAACCGGCCGCCGGACATCGCCTTCCCGCTCGTGAAGGCCGGGAAGCTGCTCGACCTGGCCGAGGCCGACCCCGGGCTCGAGTCGCAGTACAACGAGGGCGGCTGGACCGCCTACAGCAGCTACAGCGGCACCGAGGGCACCTACGGTCTGCCCTGGTACCTCGGCAGCGACGCCTCGTGGTGGAACCTCGCGGCGCTCGAGCCCTACGGCATCACGAAGGACAACCTCCCGGCCACGACCGACGAGTGGCTCGACACCGCCAAGGAGGTCGCCACCGCCTCGAACGGCAAGGTGCAGCTGGTCTCCTCGATGCCCGGTGTCGACACGTTCATCTCGGCGGGCATCCCGGTGATGGACGAGGACGGGACCTTCACCTTCAACACCCCCGAGGCCGAGGCGATCATGCAGAAGTACGCCGACGCGTACGCCGCCGGGGCCATGCCGGCCGAGGCGCTGTCGGCGGTCGAAGGCGACCTCGAGCCGGCGCAGGCGGAGGCCATGGATGTGATGTTCGACTCGCTGTCGAAGGCGAAGGCCGCTCCGTTCCAGTGGACCGGCGACATGTCGACCTACTTCAACCAGCAGATCGCCCTCGCGATCAGCGGTGAGATGTCTGCGAAGGAGGCGCTCGACAAGATCGTCGACTACGCGAACGAGAACCGCATCGACAAGTGATCCCCGGACACCAGCACCCACAAGGAGCCTGATCATGCGATCGCATCGTTGGTACACGCCCTGGCTTCTCGTCGGGCCCGCCGTCCTGTGGGTGCTAGGAGCAGCTCGGCGCTGCGGCGGCCGATCTCACCGCCACCTCGCAGAAGCTCGCCGGCCAGCTCGCGGTGCACACGAAGCACCAGGGGTACGGCGTGTACGTGACGTACAACCTCACCTCGGCCGATCACTCGGCGTACCTGTCGGCGATCACCGAGCCGCTCACCGGTCTCGCGACCGTCCACGACGGCTGAACGGGTTCGAGCGGGTCGGTCTCAGGCGGTCACCGAGACCGACCCGCTCTCGAAGGCGCAGGCGTCCGGCCAGGCATCCGACACCGCCGGGCTCGACGTCACTTCGCCGTCTTGGCGGCGGCCTTCATCGCCTTCTTGTGCTCGCGCACCTTGGCGAGCGACTCCGGGGAGACGATGTCGGCGACGCTGCGGAACGAGCCCTCCTCGCCGTAGGGAGCGGATGCTTCGCGCCAGCCTTCACCCGTGTAGCCGTACTGCTTGCCCAGCAGCGCCAGGAAGATCTTCGCCTTCTGCTCGCCGAACCCGGGGAGGGCCTTCAGGCGGCGGAGCACCTCGGGGCCGTCCGGGTCGCCCTCGGTCCAGATCGCGGCCGCGTTCCCGCCCCATTCGTCGACGATGGTCTGGCACAGGGTCTGCACGCGGGCGGCCATCGAACCGGGGAAGCGGTGCACCGACGGGGTCTGCCTGAACGCCTCGAGGAAGGCATCCGGGTCCATGCCGGCGATCGCAGCGGCATCCGCAGCGCCCGTGCGCTGCTGGATCTTGAGCGGTCCGGCGAACGCGGTCTCCATGGGCACCTGCTGGTCGAGCAGCATCCCCACCAGCAGCGCCAGCGGGTTGGTGGTCAGCAGGTCGTCGGCGGCGGTGTCTCCGGTGATGTGAAGGGCCATGCCTCCAGTCTGACATCGCGCATGGTCGACCGCCGAAAGTGCTGTATTTGATAACTCACACCCTCAGATGCGCTCGACGCTGCTCACTGCCGAGGGCATCGTCGCAACCGGAGACATCCAGATGGACAGAGACGGCCGCTATTAAGTAGCGCAACGGCTAAGTTGAAGCACTCCCGTTCGACCGGGTCACGGCGATGTTCTTTAGTCCTGGCGGGGCCCAGCGAAGGTAGTATGCAAAGAACGGGTCGGCGAGGTGAAGCGTCGAGTACTCGGCATCGTACTCAAGAACGGGCTCTCCTTCGATCTTGTCCTTCGCGATCGAGGTCATCTGCTCGAGAACATTCGTAATCTCGTGCCGCTGGGGCAGTTCCGAATTAAGGATTTCGCGCAACGAGGCACGGATGTCGTCATAGCCGAGCGTCGTCCGGGGTCCTGTGTTCTCAATCGCCGCCAGCACAGCGCCATAAATATCCGTCTGGATGCCAGACTTCAGACTTCTGACCATGCGGTCAGTGCGTGTACGAGGGCCCGTCTTCAGCAGATCGAACGCCGACTTCGAAGTCGCGGACGCCTGCTTCTCGAAGAACTCCCGCCAGTCGGGCTCCACGAACACCTCGCTAAGTATGCGACCCTGTCGATTTGCGATGCTCAGATTCAGGCAATGCGTCTGCATCAGGTGGGGGCTTCCAAAGCTCTCGGCCACGAGGCGGGAGACAATATCGGGTGACACAGTGACCCCAAGTGCCTGGAAACCCTGGGTAGCGATCAACGCCAGGTCCTGCTCCTCCCACTGCGCAACAGGGAGTGGCTCTACTCGGCCGGTCATTTCCTTCTCGACGCGCACCACGTCGTACGCGCGATGCGGAACTGCGGCTACCACGACCGCAAGTCCATCGAAGATCAGATCCTTGAGTCCACGGACGATCAGGAGTTGCTGCTCGGCATCGATGTAGTGGAAGTCGTCAATGATGACGACGGGCCGTCTTTCACCAAGCGCCTTCCTTGCAACGGAACGGGAGTTAGCCTTGCGGCCACGGGAGATGCCCTTGTCGAGAGTGTTCTCGACGCGACCCGTACCTGACAGCGAGACCACTGCAGCATTGGCTCCACCCGCAACCTCCGCTCCGGTGCTGTGAGCAGTAGTGACGTTGAGGTGGTGCTCAGTGAACACTTCAAGCTCGTCACAGACACTTGCCCAGAAGTCATCTGCAGTGTCGATCGCTCCGCCCGACAGCCACATCGCATCGGGAATGGTCCTTTTGAGAAGCACTGTCTTGCCGGACTTGGTCGGGCCTGACACAGATAGGAGCGGCTTCTGACGGCGCTCGAGCCAACGGCCTAGGTCCTCCTCAAGCCGGAGGTGATCACGAGACACATAAGTTTCGTGCGGAAGTCCACCGGGAATGAATACGTCGTCGGGGCTAAGCGGCATGATCCAGATGATAGCTGTGGTCTACGACACCGACGCGCTGCCTGGCCGAATAGAGCTCGCTTTGAAACCGGAGGCAGTTCTGCTGCGTCGAGGGAACGCGTATGTCAATAGCAGCTAGCAATGGCCAGCGCACCTGCTGGACGAGCAGCATCCCCACCAGCAGCGCCAGCGGGTTGCTGGTCAGCAAGTCGTCGGCGCGGTGCCTCCGGTGATGTGAAGGGCCATGCCTCCGGTCTGGCGCCGGCTGTCGTGATCCGCGGAGCGCGGCTTCGTCGCGGCCGGGCCGCGGGGAGCTTTCCGCATCCCGTGAGGGTGCGGAGGGTGCGGTTTTCTCCCGGCGGCGGACGGATGCTGCGGCGCGGGGAGCTTTACGCATCGCGGACGGGCCGGGGAGGTGCGTTCTTCTCCCGCCGGCGCCGACACCCCGCGCGTCTGCGACGCCGGGGACCTACGCCGTCGCGGAGGTCTCGCCCGCGGCATCCGCCTCGGGCGTCAGGCCGTACAGCGTCTCGAGGGCGGCGACGAACTCGTCCGCGCGGCCCTCGGCGGCGAGCTCGTGCGCGCGGGAGGTCGGAGTGTGCAGCAGGACGCCGGCGAGGTGGCGCATGGCCTGCTCGACCCGGCCGTCCTCGTCGCCGCGGCGGCGGGCGCGCTCGATCTCCGCCTCGAGCAGACCGAAGATGTGCGTGCGCAGCGCGACCACGGCCGGGGTCACGCTCTGTCGGGATCCGACGATGTGGAACTTCTCGGCCGCCTCGCGGACGACGGTGCGCGCGGCATCCGTCGCCTGCAGCTCCTCGAGCGGCGCGTGCAGGCGGATCGTCTCCAGGTCGAGCAGCGCGACGCCCTCGAGCTGCGCGACCGCGGGGTCGACGTTGCGGGGCATGCCCAGGTCGATCACCAGCTGCGCGCCGGAACCGGAACCGGTCGCGGCGTGCACCGGGCATCCGCCGCCGACGGCGGCCGGGCGCCGCAGCTGCTCCGGCCCGAGCACCGGCTCGGTGGCGCCGGTGCAGGTGATGAGCAGCGTGGAGTGACGGGCGACGGCGGGGTACTCCTCCGCGGTGATCGCGCGGATGCCGTGCTTCTTCGCGAACACGGCGGCCCGACCGGACGGGGAGTGCACCGAGATGTCCACGGCTCCGCGCTCGCGGAGCGTGGCGAGGGTGACCGCCGCGTACGCCCCCGTGCCCACGAGCAGCACGCGCTCGGCGGACCAGTCGGCGATGCGGCTGTCGGCCAGCTCCAGCGCGAGACGCACCAGGGAGCGTCCGGCGCGGTGCAGCGCGGTGACGTTCTTCACCTTCCGCTGCGCCTCGCTGGCGCGCTGGAACAGGCGCTCGAGCTCGGGGGAGGTGGTGCCCTTCTTGCGGGCCGAGGTGAGCGCACGGCGCACCTGCCCGGCGATCTCGCCCTCACCGGACACGACGGACTCGAGACCGGATGCCACGGCGAACAGGTGTTCCGGGACGCGGCGGTCGCGGATGATGCGGTACGCGCCGTCGAGGTCGTCCGCGGGCACGCCGGTGGCCTGCGCGACGGCCTCCAGCAGCGCCTCCGATCCGATCGCCTCGGCGTCGTCGGTCTCGACGTAGGCTTCGAAGCGGTTGCAGGTGGCGAGGACGACAGCCCCCTGCGCACCGGCCTCGATCAGGGTCGGGGCGACGGTCTCGGGGTGGCGGCTGAGGCGTTCGAGCAGGTCGAAAGACGCGGTCTTGTGACTCGCCGTGACGCAGAGCAGCACGCGTCGATTCTACGCGCTGCCGCTGATCACGGCCTCTAAGGGAGGCCTAACCAGGCTGGCCCGCGGCTGGGCGGATGCATAGCAAGCCGGTGAAAGGATGGTGCGCATGACTGACCTGCTGCGCGCGCTCGCCGGCGAGACCCCGGAGCGCACTCCCGTCTGGTTCATGCGACAGGCGGGACGCTCCCTTCCCGAGTACCGCGAGCTGCGCGTCGGCACCCGGATGCTGGACGCGTGCCTGACCCCCGACCTGGCGGCCGAGATCACCCTGCAGCCGGTGCGCCGCCACGGGGTCGACGCGGCCGTGTTCTTCAGCGACATCGTCATCCCGCTGCGGCTGGCCGGCGTGGAGGTCGAGATCGAGCCCGGGCGCGGGCCGGTGTTCGCGAGTCCCGTGCGCACCGCCGAGGACGTCGACCGCATCACCGCGATCGACCCGGCTGATCTCGACGGCACCGCCATCGCGGAGGCGGTGCGGATCACCTGCGCGGAGCTGGGCGACACCCCGCTGATCGGCTTCGCCGGCGCCCCGTTCACCCTCGCCGCCTACCTCGTCGAGGGCGGGCCGTCGAAGGAGCACCTCCGCGCCCGCGCCATGATGCGCGCCGACCCCGCGTCGTGGAACCGCCTGGCCGGCTGGCTCTCGCGCATCTCGCGCCGCTTCCTGGAGATCCAGCGCGACGCGGGGGCATCCGTCGTGCAGCTCTTCGACTCCTGGGCCGGCTCGCTCAGCCCGGCGGACTACCGCGCCTTCGTCGCCCCGCACTCGCGCGCGGCGCTCGACGGCATCGGTCTGCCGACCATCCACTTCGGCGTCGGCACGGGACCGTTCCTCGCCGACATGCGGCTGGAGGGCGTCGCCTCCGCCGTGGGCGTGGACTGGCGGATGCCGCTGGACGAGGCGATCCGCATCCTCGGCCCCGACACCGCCGTGCAGGGCAACATCGACCCCGCCCTGCTGCAGGCGCCGTGGCCGGTGCTCGAGGCGCACGTCCGCGACGTCATCGCACGCGGCCGCTCCGCGAAGGGGCACATCCTCAACCTCGGTCACGGCGTGCCCCCGGAGACCGACCCCGATCAGCTGACGCGGATCGTGGAGCTCGCCCACGCCTGACCGCGCCGACCTGGAGTCACCATGACCGCTGAGCATCCCGCCGAACTCGCCGCCCGCGCCGCACAGCAGCACGTCGTCGTGATCGGCGGCGGCATCGGCGGACTCGTCGCCGCCCGCGAGTGCGCCAAGGTCGGGATGCCGGTGACCGTGCTCGAGGCGGAGGAGCGGCTGGGCGGAGCCGTGCGCAGCGCGACGCTGGACGGGCTGGTCGTGGACGCCGGGGCCGAGAGCTTCGCCACCCGGGGCGGCCACGTGCGCCGGCTCGTCGAGGAGCTCGGACTCGGCGAGGCGATCGTGTCGCCCGAGGGCGGCGGCGCGTGGCTGACCGGCATCCCGGATGCCGCGGATGCTCCGCTGCCGGTCGGCGGGATGCTGGGCATCCTGGCGAATCCGTTCGCCGACGACGTCCGCCGCATCATCGGCTGGCGCGGCGCGTGGCGCGCGTACCTCGACCGGCTGCGGCCGCCGCTGACCATCGGCCACGAGCACAGCCTGGGCAGGTTGGTCCGCTCCCGGATGGGCGCACGCGTCCTGGACCGGCTCGTCGCCCCGGTGACGGCGGGCGTCTACTCCGCGCACCCGGACGACGTCGATGTGGACGTCGCGATCCCCGGCCTGAACGCCGCGCTCACCCGCGTCGGCTCCCTCTCCGGTGCGGTCGCCGTCCTCCGCGAGGAGCAGAAGGCGCGCACGGCGCCCGGCTCCGCGGTGCAGGGGCTCCACGGCGGCATGGGTCGGCTCGTGGACGCCCTCCGCGCAGACCTCGAGACCTACGGCGCCGGCATCCGCACCGGCGTGCGCGCGACCGCGCTGCGGCGCGAGGGCGGCGTATGGATCGTCGACGTCGACGAGGCGTCGACGGATGCGGATGCGGACGCCTGCGAGCCGCTGGGGGCCGCCGCCGAGGCGCTGCGCGCCACCGGCGTGATCCTCGCCGTGCCGGAACCGGCGGCGCGAGCCCTCCTGGACGGGATCGCGACCCTCGGCGCCCCCGGCGCGGCGCCGGAGATCGAGATCGTCACGCTCCTGCTCGACGCCGCCACCCTCGACGCCGCGCCCCGCGGCAGCGGCGTGCTCACCGTGCCCGGCAGCCGCGCCGCCAAGGCGCTCACGCACTCGACGGCGAAGTGGGGCTGGCTGCGGGAGGCCGCGGCCGGGCGGCACGTGGTCCGGGTCTCCTTCGGCAGCCAGGGAGAGCCGGCGGCGACCGCCGCACTCGACGACGCGGAGGCCGCTCGGCTCGCCCTCGCCGAGGCATCCGCCATGCTCGGCGTCCCGCTCGAGCCTTCGCAGCTGCGCGCCGGCCACCGCGCCCGGTTCGTGCAGGCGCAGCCGTCCTCGCTGATCGGCGCCGCGGAACGGCGGGACGCCGCGCGCGACGCGATCCGGCGCACGCCCGGCCTCGCCGCGGTCGGGGCCTGGCTCGCCGGCACCGGGCTGGCGCAGGTGGTGCCGGACGCGGTCGCCGAGGCCGACCGCCTGCGGCACGCCCTGCTCTGGGACTGACCGGGCATTCTCCCCCTCCGGGCCGCGTCGCGCAAGACTAGATGCTGAATCGGGAATATGCGACTACCCTGGGAAGCCGGTCGCGCCCCATCGCGGGCTCGCGACCACGCCGCACACAACGTGAGGAGGCCCCCAATGAAGGGCAAGATCGGACTCGTCATCGGACTCGGAGCCGGATACGTCCTCGGGTCACGGGCAGGGCGCGAGCGCTACGAGCAGATCAAGAAGCAGTGGCTGAAGGTGTGGAATCGCGACGCGGTGCAGGAGCAGGTCGCGAAGGTGCAGGACTTCGCGAAGTCGCAGGCCGCGGCCGTGCCCGGCGCCCTGTGGGACGGCGCGGTGAAGGTCGTGCGTTCGATGTCCGGATCGGGCACGCCGGGGCAGAAGCTCGACTCCGCGATCGACGCGAGCAAGGACGCCGCCGAGGACGTGGCGGAGGCCGCCGAGGACACCCGCGAGGCCGCGAAGAAGACCGTCGCCGCGGCGAAGAAGAAGTCCGACGCCAAGGGCGCGGGCGCGTCCACCGGCTCGGCGTCCGGAGAGGACGAGTCGGCGTCCGGTCCCAGCGGGATCGCCTGAGATGCGCGGATACCGCGACCGCGCCGACGACAGCCTGCTCACGCTGATCGGCGACCTCCCGGAGCTGGTCGGGAACCTCGTCAAGGCCGAGATCGACGCGGCCAAGGTGTGGGTGTCGCGCACCGCGAAGGACGCCGGGATCGGGAGCGTCTGGTTCCTGATCGCGCTGTTCTTCCTGTTCTGGGCGGTGCCGGTCATCCTGGTGTTCGCCATCGCCGGCCTCTCCTCGTGGTGGCCGGTCTGGCTGTCCGCGCTGGCGGTGTTCGGCATCCTGCTGATCGTGGCGCTGCTGTTCGCGCTGCTCGGCATCCTGAAGTTCCGCAAGGTGCTTCGGCGCGAGAACCCCGCCCAGGCGGTCGCCGAAGACGTCCGCATCGTGAGGAGCGCCGGTCATGACCACCCCTGAATCGCTTTCCGTCTCGCATCCGCTTCCCCGCACGGCCGTGCCCGCCGGCATCACCGACCCGGTGGCGTCCGCCCGCGCCGAGCTGAAAGCGGCGCTGGCGGCCATCGAGGTGAAGGGGAACTTCCCGCGGCGGATCGAGCAGGCGTCCCGGCGCGGCATCGCCAGGGCGAAGATCTTCGCGCAGCGCAATCCGGTCGGCGCCGGTGCCGCGGCCGTCGGCGCGGCGGTGGCCGTCGGCGGGCTGGTCTGGGTGATCGCCCGCGCACTGTCCCGCTGATCCGGCGCGCTCGACGCGCTCAGCCCGCTGCCGCGGCCCGGTTCGTCGTCCTCCGGTTCGCCGTCCTCGCGCGGAAGGGGCAGACTGGAAGCATGTCCGAGCAGCGCGATGAGAACCCGTCCGGATTCACCCTGTGGGCCGTGTGGCGGCGCAACCCCGACCTCGCCGTCACCGAGAGCGACGCCACCGAGCTGGAGACCATCGTCGGTCACATCGAGGACTCCGGCGTCGCCGTCCGCGGCTTCTACGACGTCAGCGGGCTGAAGGCCGACGCCGACCTGATGGTGTGGCTGCACGGCGACACCGCCGAGGAGCTGCAGCGGGCCCTGCGCCGGCTGCGCCGCACCGAGCTGTTGCGCACCCTGCTGCCGGTCTGGAACGTGATGGGCGTGCACCGCGACGCCGAGTTCAACCGCGCCCACGTGCCCGGGTTCCTGCGCGGTGTCGAGCCGAAGCAGTGGCTCTGCCTGTATCCGTTCGTGCGCACGCCCGAGTGGTACCTCGCCCCCGAGGAGGACCGCCGGCGGATGCTGGCCGAGCACGGCCGCAAGGGCGCAGCGTTCACCGGCGTCATCGCCAACACCGTCGCCGCCTTCGCCCTCGGCGACTACGAGTGGCTGCTGCCGCTGGAGGCCGACGACCCCGTCGAGCTCGTCGACCTGATGCGCGACCTGCGCTACACCGACGCGCGCCGCTTCGTGAAGGAGGAGGTGCCGTTCTACACCGGCCGCCGCCTCCGCTTCGACGAGATCGCCGACGTCCTGCAGTGATGTCCGCCCCGATCCGCCTCGGCACCCGCCGCAGCGCCCTCGCGCAGGCGCAGTCCGGCCAGGTCGCCGCCGCCCTCGAGAAGGCCGCCGGGCGCCCCGTCGAACTCGTGCCGATCACGTCCGAGGGCGACACCAACCGGGCATCCCTGTCCGAGATCGGCGGCCGCGGCGTCTTCGCGACCCGCCTCCGGGAGGCGCTCCTCGCCGGTGACTGCGACATCCTGGTGCACTCCCTGAAGGACCTCCCCACCGCCGTGCCGGAAGGCCTCGTCATCGCCGCCACCCCGCCGCGGGAGGATGCCAGGGACGTCGTGATCACCCGCGGCGGCACGCCGCTGCACGAGCTGCGCTCCGGCAGCACGGTCGGCACCGGCGCTCCCCGGCGCATCGCGCAGGTGCGCCGTCGTGCCCCGCACGCGCAGCCGGTCGACATCCGCGGCAACGTCGACTCGCGGCTGGAGCGGGTCGCCTCCGGCGAGCTCGACGCCGTCATCCTCGCCGCCGCCGGGCTGTCCCGCCTCGGCGCCGAGCTGAAGCTGCATCGCGAGGACCTCGGGCTCGCCGAGTGGCCCACCGCGCCGGGGCAGGGGGCCCTGGCCGTGGAGACGACGGCGGACGCGCCGGCAGAGCTGCGCCAGGCGCTCGCGCGCCTCGACGACGAGGACACCCGCATCGCGGTGACGGTCGAGCGGGCGATCCTCGCCGGGCTCGAATCCGGATGCCAGGCGCCGATGGCCGCGCACGCGGCCGTCACGGGCGACACCATCCGCATCCGCACCGTCGTGTACGAGCCCGGCGGCGCCCGCAGGATCGGCCTCGACGTCACGGAGCGCCTGAACCGGGGGTATATTCGACGGAACGGCAGCGGCAACGGCGCGGATGCTGCCGATGATGCAGACCCGATGCGCGCGATCCGTGACATCGGCATGTCTGTGGCTCATCGGCTGCTCGAACAGGGGGCGGCCGACCTCCTTCCGCGAGAGTGATGCTGATGACTGCTTCCGAAACGAAACCGGCGAAGCCGCTGCACGGCTGGCGCGTCCTCGTGCCGCGCGGCGGCCCGTGGGGCGACGGGGTCGCGGCCAGTCTGCGAGCGCAGGGCGCCGTGCCCGTCGTGGCGCCCCTGATAAACTTCGCCCCCGCGGCCGACCAGGGCGTGCTCGAGGCGGCGCTGGAGCGCCTGCAGTCCGGCCACTACGACTGGCTCACCATCACCAGCGCGACCACGGTGGACGTGCTGTTCGCGCATCGGGTGAAGATCCCGTCCCGCACCAAGGTCGCCGCCGTCGGCGAGACCACCGCGGCGGCGCTGCAGGCGGTCGGCTACGAGGTCTCGCTGGTGCCCGACCAGGACAACTCGGCGGAGGGCATGGCCGAGCAGCTGATCGCGCTGGAGCCCGAGCCCCGGCGCATCCTGTCGCTGCGCAGCGAGATCGCCAAGCCCGTGCTGTCGGTGATGCTGAACCTCGCCGGACACGACGTCGACAGCGTCGTCGCCTACCGCACGGTCGGGGTCCCGGTCACCGAGCGGATCCGCCGCGACGTGGAGAGCGGACGCATCAACGCGATCCTGATCACCAGCGGGTCGGTCGCGCAGCAGGTGCGCGAGCAGTTCCCCGACATCCCGGACACCACCCTTCTCGCGGCCATCGGCCCGCGCACGGCGAAAGACGCCCGCCGCGCCGGGCTGCCGATCTCGGTGGTCGCCGACAAGCAGACCGTGGACGCGCTGATCGACGCGGTCTCGCACTTCACCCTTCCGCACGCCGCCGACGAGTTCGCCCGGTGAGCCGCTTCCCCGACACCCGCCTGCGCCGGCTGCGCCAGTCGCGCGCCGTCCGCGACCTCGTCCGCGAGACCTCGCTCGAGCCGCGCCAGCTCGTGCTCCCGCTGTTCGTGCGCGAGGGCGTGACTGAGCCCCAGCCGATCGGCTCCATGCCGGGCGTGGTGCAGCACTCCCTCGACTCCCTGCGTCGCGCGGTGACGGATGCCGCGGATGCCGGCGTCGGCGGCGTCATGCTGTTCGGCGTCCCCGCGGTGCGGGATGCGATCGGCAGCGCGGCCGACGACCCGGACGGCATCCTGAACGTCGCGACGGCCGCCGTGGCATCCGAGGTCGGCGACGCGCTGGTGGTGCAGACCGACCTGTGCCTGGACGAATTCACCGACCACGGGCACTGCGGGGTGCTGGACGGCGACGGGGCGGTCGACAACGACGCCACGCTGGAGCGGTACGCGTCGATGGCGCTCGCGCAGGCGCAGGCAGGATCGCAGATGCTCGGACTGTCCGGCATGATGGACGGCCAGGTCGCGGTGGTGCGGCAGGCCCTGGACGACGAGGGCTTCACCGACACGCTGCTGCTCGCGTACGCGGCGAAGTACGCCAGCGCGTTCTACGGCCCGTTCCGCGAGGCCGTCGACTCGCAGCTGACCGGCGACCGCCGCACCTACCAGCTCGACCCCGGCAACCGGCGCGAGGGCGTCCGCGAGGCGCTGTTCGATCAGGACGAGGGCGCCGACATCGTGATGGTCAAGCCGGCGATGGCGTTCCTGGATGTGCTGCGCGAGGTGCGCGACAGCGTGGAGGTCCCGGTGTGGGCGTACCAGGTGTCGGGGGAGTACGCGATGATCGAGGCGGCTGCGACCAACGGCTGGATCGACCGCCCTGCCGCCGTGCTCGAGTCGCTGCTGTCGATCCGCCGCGCCGGCGCCGACGCCGTGCTCACGTACTGGGCCGCCGAGGCCGCCCGCTGGCTCCGCTGACGAAGGACACCTCCCGATGACCGACCGCAACGACGACCTCTTCGACACCGCCCGCACCGTCATCCCCGGCGGGGTGAACTCGCCGGTGCGCGCGTACGGCTCGGTCGGCGGCACGCCGCGGTTCCTGGCATCCGCTCGCGGGGCGCGGGTGACGGATGCCGCGGGCACCGAGTACATCGACCTCGTCGCGTCCTGGGGTCCGGCGCTGCTCGGCCACGCGCATCCGGAGGTCGTGCAGGCGGTGCAGGAGGCGGCCGCGCGCGGACTGTCCTTCGGCGCCCCCACCGAGGGCGAGGTGGAGCTCGCGCAGCTGATCGCCGACCGCGTGCGCCACGGCGATGTGCGCCCGGTCGAGCGGGTGCGCCTGGTGTCCACCGGCACCGAGGCGACGATGACGGCGATCCGCCTGGCACGAGGCGCCACCGGACGCGACCTGCTGGTGAAGTTCTCCGGCCACTACCACGGCCACTCCGACGGCCTGCTCGCCGCGGCCGGCTCCGGGGTGGCGACCCTGGCCCTGCCCGGTTCGGCGGGCGTGCCGGCGCCGATCGCCGCGCAGACGCTCGTCATCGACTACAACGACCCCGAGGCGCTCGCCGCGGTGTTCGCCGAGCACGGACAGCGCATCGCCGCGGTGATCGTCGAGGCGGCATCCGCGAACATGGGCGTCGTGGCGCCCCAGCCCGGCTTCAACCGCCTCATCGCGGAGACCGCGCACGCACACGGCGCGCTGATGATCCTGGACGAGGTGCTCACCGGGTTCCGCGTGCATCCGGCCGGCTTCTGGGGTCTGCAGCAGCAGGCCGGCGAGGAGTACCAGCCCGACATCATCACCTTCGGCAAGGTGGTCGGCGGCGGGATGCCGCTGGCGGCGCTCGGCGGCCGCGCCGAGATCATGGACCTGCTCGCGCCGGTCGGCCCGGTGTACCAGGCGGGCACGCTGTCCGGCAACCCGCTCTCGGTCGCCGCAGGGCTCGCCACGCTGCGCCTGGCGACCCCCGAGGTGTACGCGGCGATCGACGCCGCGGCCGACCGCCTGGCGGCCTCCCTCGACGCCGCGCTGACGGATGCCGGGGTCGTGCACGCCGTGCCGCGCGCGGGCAACCTGTTCGGGGTGGCGTTCCTTCCCGAGGCGCCGCGCGACTACGCGCAGGCGCAGCGGCAGGAGTCGTTCCGTTACGCGCCGTTCTTCCACGCCATGCGCGAGCAGGGGGTGGCCCTGCCGCCGAGCGTCTTCGAGGCGTGGTTCCTTACCGCCGCCCACGGCGAGGAGGAGCTCGCGGCGATCGAGGCGGCCCTCCCCGCCGCCGCATCCGCCGCCGCATCGGCCGCCTGACCCCCCGGCATCCGCCGCCTGCCCCCCGGCAAGCCGGGGAGGGGATCGTTGCGGGTCTGTGAGCAAGTCGCAGACATCTCGCAGGACAGCGCTGGCAGACTGGATGCCATGGTGACGCTGTTGCTGGATCAGACGCAGCTCCAGATCGTGCTGTCGCCGATCGAGCGAGCGACCACTTTCCATCGCGGGAACCTGACCGTCGCGCGCGAGCACATCACCAAGGTGCAGCTCACCGACGACGCCTGGACGTGGCTGCGCGGTGTGCCGGGCCCCGGCACGCACATCCCCGGGGTTCTGGCGGCGGGCACCTGGAAGGCCGCGGGGACGACCGACTTCGTGCTCATCCGCCGGCGCAAGCCGAGCGTGGTGATCGACCTCGTCGGCGACGAGCAGTACCAGCGACTCATCCTCACCACGCGACACGGCCTCGCCCTCACGCAGGCGCTGCGGCTCGAGGTCAGCGACGAGCCGGCGGATGTGGCGGACATCGCCGCCACCGGGCCGGTGCCCACGGCATCGGGGCGCCGGCGCCCGGTGATCCGTCCGCGGCCCGCCTGAGGGGCGCGCCGGGGTCGGCGGATCCGTCGATCAGCCGTGGTGGTCGCCCTCGTGGTGGTCGCCGGCGTGGTCGCCGTCGTAGTGGTGGTCGCCGGCCTCGTCGGTGCGGGTGTCGTCCCCGGCATCCGTCGGCTCCACGGTGTCGATCGCGCGCGTCGCGTCGTCGGCCGGAGCCTCGTCGGCCGGAGCCTCGTCGGCCGGAGCCTCGTCGTGAGCTTCCGCAGCGTCCGGTCGCGGGGCCTCGCCATAGGGGTAGTCGGGGGCGGGGCCCTCGAAGAAGCGGCGGGCGGCGTCGGAGAGCGAGGTGCGCATCGCGGTGAGGCGCGGGTCATCCTGGTCGTCCACGACCTCGTCCTCGTCCTCGTCGTGCGCGCCGAGCAGGGAGGAGAGCACCTCGATGCCCGAGGTCTCGGCGGGCGGCTCCTCGCCGTCGCGGGTGTCGTCCGCGGACCGGTCGCCGTCGAGCGTCGAGGGGATGCCGGTGATGAGCTCAGTGAAGCTCTGCCGATCGCTCTGCGGCGGCAACGAGACCGACATGGTCGCCAGGGGCAGGACGCCGGGGGTGTCCTTCTCCTTCGGCTCGGGTTCGGTCGGGCTGTCGCCCCACAGGCCCGTGGGCGGGAGCTCGATCGCGCCGGTCCGGTCATCGTGTTCGGACTCGCCGCGCTCGTCGCCGTCACGCTCGCCCTGGGCATCGTCCTCGTGCTCGATGCGCACGGTGCTGAGAGCCGCCAGGAAGTCGGAGCCGTCGTCGTTCGCGTCCTCGGCCCCTTCGGCGTCCGTCGTGCCCTGGAACTCGTGGACCGCGGAACCTTCCGCCTCCTCCGCATCGGTCGCCTCGGGGGAGGCTTCGCCGTGGTCGGATGCGGCCTCGGCCTGCTCGGTGTCGGGATGCTCGGTGTCGGTGTGCTCGGCGTCGGGATGCTCGGTGTCGGCGTGCTCGGCCTCGGCCTGCTCGGCCTCGGCCTGCTCGGTGTCGGGATGCTCGGCGTCGGTGTGCTGGTCCTCGGTCGCCGCCGCCTCGGTCGCGTCCGCGGGAGCGGCTTCGGTCTGCTCATCCGGGGCGGCGGCGCCTTCTTCGCCCTCCGCGTCCCCGGTGGACGAGACCTCGGCATCCGCGGGCTCGCCCGCGTCGCCCTCCGCATGCTCTCCGGCGACCGCCGGTGCCTCGTGCTCGCCGGCTGCGGTCTCACCGGAGACCGCAGCGGTCGACGCCTCGTCCACTGCCGCGCCGGCATCCGCGTCGCGTGCCTCGGTCTCGTCGACGTCGGGAGCAGCGCCGGCGTCGAACGTCGCCGCGGCCGCGGCGCCCGCGGCATCCGCACCCTCGTACGGCGCGTGCGCCACCGGGTTCGCGACCTCGTTCAGGGCCGGGCTCTCCGTGCGGCGACCGTAGACGAGGTCGAGGAAGACCTCCTCGAGGCTCGGCCCGCGCTGCTGCAGGGTCGTCAAGGCGATGCCCGCGGCAGCGGCGACGGCGCCCACGGCGGCGGCATCCGAACCCCGCACCGTAAGACCCGAGCGCAGCACGTCGTACTGCAAGCCGGCCGCCCGCAGCGCGGCGGTGAGACCCTGGCGATCCTCGGCGTCGACGATCACCGAACCGGTGGTCGGGTCGACGAGGTCGTCGATGCTGCCGGCGTACACCGCACGCCCCTTCGAGAGCACCACGACGTCGTCGGCGACCTGCTCGATCTCGCTGAGCACGTGCGAGGAGACCAGCACCGTGCGTCCCTCGTCGGCGAGCCGGCGCATGAGGAGGCGCATCCAGCGGATCCCCTCGGGGTCGAGCCCGTTCGCGGGCTCGTCGAGCACCAGCGCGCCCGGATCGCCCAGCAGCGCCGTCGCCACGGTGAGCCGCTGACGCATGCCGAGGGAGAACCCGCCGATGCGGGTGTCGGCGTCGTCCTGCAGGCCGACCATGCGCAGCACCTCGTCGACGCGCGAGGCCGGGATGCCGTTGGCCTTCGCCGCGATCGTCAGCTGGCGCGCGGCGGTGCGGCGGGGACGATACATCGTGTCCTCGAGGACCGCGCCGATGGTGCGGAGCGGATGCCGCAGCTCGGCGTACGGAACGCCGCCGATCGTGACGGTGCCGGAGGTGGGGCGGATCTGGCCGAGCAGCATCCGCAGCGAGGTCGTCTTGCCGGCCCCGTTGGGTCCGAGAAAGCCCGTGACCGCGCCGGGCTCGACGCGGGCCGAGAAGTCGGACACCGCCGTCACGGCGCCGAAGCGCTTCGTGACCCGGGTGAACTCGAGCACCTGTCCTTCGGGCATGTGCGACCTCTCTGATCTGGGCAGTTCCTCCTATCTTTGCGGAAATCCCACGGTTTCGCCCATTTCCGGCCGGTCGCACGCCCCCGGAGTACCCTGGCGGACGTGACCGACTCCGCCGAACCCACCGTCCTCGTCCGCACCGAGCACTCGCTCGGCCGGATCACGCTGAACCGCCCACGCGCGATCAACGCCCTCGACCCGGAGATGATCGAACGGATCACGACCGCGCTCCAGGACTGGCGCGACGACAGCGACATCCAGTGCGTGCTGATCGACGGCGAGGGCGAGCGGGGCCTGTGCGCCGGGGGCGACGTGCGCGCCCTCTACGACCAGATCGTCGGCGGGCGGACAGAGCTCACGGAGGCGTTCTTCCGCGCCGAGTACGCGATGAACGCGATGATCGCCGAGTACCCGAAGCCGGTCGTCGCCTTCGCCGACGGGATCACCATGGGCGGCGGCATCGGGCTTGCCGGCCACGCCGCGGTGCGCATCGTCACCGAGCGCTCGCGGCTGGCGATGCCGGAGACGCGCATCGGATTCACGCCCGACGTCGGCGGCACCTGGCTGCTCGGCCGCGCCCCTGGCCGCCTCGGCGAGTACCTGGGGCTCACCGGCACGTCGATGAACGCCGCGGATGCCATCTACGCCGGCTTCGCGGACCACTACGTCCCCTCGGACCGCCTCGACGCGCTGCGCGACGCGCTCGCGCACCGTGCGGACCCGGGCACGCCGAACGAGCTGGTGCTGCTGTTCGACGAGACGCCGGAGCCCTCATCGCTGATCGCCGCCCGCAGCTGGGTGGACGACGCGTTCGCCGCCGACAGCGTCGCAGAGATCCTCGACCGCCTCGACGCGCGGGAGGAGCCGGATGCCGCCGCCGCGGCGGCGACACTGCGCGAGCTCGCCCCCACCGGTCTCGCGGTCACCCTCGACGCCGTGCGCGAGGCGCGGGCGATGAGCGGGGTGCGCGAGGCGCTGGAGGGCGAGTACCGGCGCGTGATCTGGTTCGTCCACCATCATCCGGACCTCGTCGAGGGCATCCGCGCGCAGCTGGTCGACAAGGACCGGCAGCCGAAGTGGCAGCCCGCGTCCATCGCCGAGCTCGCCCCGGACGCCGGGGCCCCGGCCCGCGAGTACGTCCCCGAGCCGGCGCTGTTCTCCGCCGTGCGCTGAGCCCGGCGGCCCGTTCGCGTCGGCCGGTTCGCATCGCCGCGGGGAGATTCGCGCAGCTCGGAGAGGTGTGGCGGATGCCGGATTCTCCCGGCGGCCCATGAGCCGGGTGACTGCCACGCCGCCGGGAGGTTCTCGCACCGCAGGAGGGCGCCGGGGATGCGGGATCTTCCCGCCGGTGGGGGTGCGGATGCCCCGCGCTCAGTTCCCGGGACGCTCCGCGACCGACGCGGCGATCTCCAGAAGCCTCGCGACGTGGGCATCCGGCTGCCGCTCCCGCGCGTACGCGAGGGCGGCGGCGCGCGGCGCGTCGAGCAGTGAGCGGTCGGCCTCGAGCAGCAGGATCTCGTCGGCGAGAGCCCGGGCATCCGTTCCCGGCGTGCCGATCGCGGCGTCGCCGAACTCCGTCGCGAGCACGGGGTCGCTGACGATCACGGGCCGGCCGTGCGAGAAGGCCTCCAGCGCCACCATCGGCTGATTGTCGAAGCCGAGCGAGGTGATCAGGGCGGCATCCGCAGCGGTCATCAGCTCGCTCACGCGCTCGGGCGGAACCGGCCCGTGGAAGGTGACCCCGGGCGCCGGGCGGCGCGTGCCCCCGGCGACGTCGAGGTGCACGCGCCCGGGGCCGAGCTCGTCGTGCAGGAGTCGCATCGCGTCCAGCGCCACGTCGATGCGCTTCTCCGGTGCGAACCGGGCCACCCACAGCAGGCGCAGCGGGCCCTCGCCCGGCGCGGGGCCGACGGAGCGCAGCGGCTGCGAGACGTTCGAGAACGCCTCGACCCGGCCCGCCCCGGCCGCGCGCAGCGCCTCGGCCTGGTGGCGAGACGGCGACAGCACGACATCCGCGCGCTCCGCCACCCGCAGCGTCATCGTGCGCAGGGCGTTGTTCAGCGGATGACTGCCGGTGAAGCGTCCGCCCTCGCCGATCCCGGTGAGCGCCCGGTGCACGCGGGTGACGAGCGGAGCGAAGGGGGCGAGGAATCCGGGGGCGCGCCAGAAGAAGGTGTGCACCGTGTGCAGCACCGGGATGCCCAGCCTCCGACCCACCGCGATCGCGGCGGCGGCGAGGGCGAACTCCGAATGCACGACGATCACGGTGACGCGGTGCCGCCGGGCGGTTGCCGCCAGCAGCGGCTCGACGTCGCGCGCGCGGCCCAGCAGCGGCAGGTCGAGCACGGGGATCGTCCCGCGACGCGGCGGCGACACCGTGACGATCCTCGACTCCGGATGCGGGGCGGGGGTCGCCGGCTCCTGCGCGGCCTCGTCGGAGACGATCGCGTCGGCATCCGGCGCCACGACCACCACCGGATGCCCCTCGCCGGCCAGCGCCTGGGCCTGCCGGATGAAGGCGGTCTGCGCCCCGCCGAGGTACTTCAGCGAGTAGTCGCAGACCAGCATCACGGCCGCCGCGGCCGCTTCGTCCTCGTGCATCCGTTCCCCTCGCCGTGACCTCCTGCGAGTCTATGCGGGGACGCGGCGAGTTGTTCGATCCAGTCCAGAAAATGGGCGCTGACCGGGGAAGGTTTCGTTGTCAGCGAAGGTCATCCTTCAGGGGGATACGGATGTCGGAGGTTCGTGGCACGCTGTCTGATGGCCCACCGTCGGCCCTGATTCCATCCCAAAAGGAAGTCCGCCTGTGCTGGGAAAACTCCTCGTCCGATATCTCTCGAAATACCGATGGCTGCTGCTCGGCGTCCTGGTGTTCCAGTTCGCCAGCGCGATGGCCTCGCTGTACCTGCCCCGGCTGAACGCCGACATCATCGACAACGGCGTGGCGCGCGCCGACACCGGCTACATCTGGTCGCACGGCCTGCTGATGCTCGCCATCTCGCTCGGCCAGATCATCGCCTCGGTGATCGCGACCTTCTTCGCGGCCCGGGCGGCGATGGCCGCCGGCCGTGACATCCGCGCGGACGTGTTCCAGCGCGTCAGCGGATTCTCCGAGCGAGAGGTGTCGCAGTTCGGCGCCGGCTCGCTGATCACCCGCAACACGAACGACGTGCAGCAGGTGCAGATGCTCGCGATGATGGGCGCGACGATGTTCGTCACGGCCCCGCTCCTCGCGATCGGCGGCATCATCATGGCGGTGCAGACGAACGTCGGCCTGAGCTGGCTGATCGCCGTCTCGGTGCCCGCGCTGCTCATCGTCGCCGGCATCATCATCGGCCGCATGGTGCCGCTCTTCCGCAGCTACCAGGGCAAGCTCGACGCGGTCAACCGCATCATGCGCGAGCAGCTCACCGGCGTGCGGGTCGTCCGCGCCTTCGTGCGCGAGCGCATCGAGGAGGAGCGGTTCCGCGGGGCGAACACCGACATCATGATCGTCGGGCGCAACGTCGGCTCGTTGTTCGTGCTGCTGTTCCCGCTGTTCATGCTGATCCTGAACGTCACGGTCGTCGCGGTGATCTGGTTCGGCGGCATCGAGGTCGACGCCGGCAGCGTCGAGGTCGGCACCCTGTTCGCCTTCATGCAGTACATCGGCCAGATCATGATGGGCGTCATCATGTCCAGCTTCATGGCCATGATGATCCCGCGCGCGGCGGTGTCCGCGGAGCGCGTGGGCGAGGTCCTCGACTCCGAGTCGAGCATGGTGCGCCCGGTCGACGGCGTGGAGGAGTTCCCCGCGCCGGGGAGCGTCGCCTTCACCGACGTCGAGTTCACCTACCCGGGTGCCGAGGCGCCGGTGCTGTCGGGCATCACCTTCCGCGCCGAACCGGGCGAGACCGTGGCGATCATCGGCTCGACCGGCTCGGGCAAGACCACGCTGGTGTCGCTCATCCCGCGCCTGTTCGACGTCACCGGCGGTTCGGTGGCGGTCGGCGGCGTGGACGTGCGCCGGGCCGACGTCGACGCCCTGTGGCGGAGCATCGGCCTCGTGCCGCAGCGCCCCTTCCTGTTCACCGGCACCGTGGCATCCAACCTCCGCTACGGCCGCGAGGAGGCCACCGACGAGGAGCTGTGGAAGGCGCTCGAGATCGCGCAGGCCCGCGACTTCGTCGAGGCGATGCCGGACGGCCTGAACTCGCGGATCGCGCAGGGCGGCACGAACGTCTCCGGCGGGCAGCGTCAGCGGCTCGCGATCGCGCGTGCGATCGTGCACCGGCCGCAGATCCTCGTCTTCGACGACTCCTTCTCGGCTCTCGACCTCACGACGGATGCCCGGCTGCGCCAGGCCCTCTGGCGTGAGCTGCCCGAGGTCACCAAGATCGTCGTGGCGCAGCGCGTGTCGACGATCACGGATGCCGATCGCATCGTCGTCCTGGAGGACGGCACCATGGTCGGCTCCGGAACCCACGACGAACTGCTCGCGTCGAGCACGACCTACCGCGAGATCGTCGAATCGCAGCTGGGGGTGGACGCATGAACACCGAACTGACTCCGCAGGAGCAGTACGAGGCGGAGCTCGCCGAGAAGGCGCGCCTGGACGGCGGCGGCTGGGACAGCGTCGCACCGGGCAAGGCCGACAACTTCGGCAAGAGCTTCGCCCGGATGATCGGGCTGCTCAAGCCCTCGGCCGTCTGGTTCGTGCTGGTGTCGATCCTCGGCGCCATCGGCGTCGTGCTCGCGGTCGCCGCGCCCAAGGTGCTCGGCGAGGCGACGAACATCGTCTACGAGGGGTTCGTCTCGCACGTCCTCGGCACCGGCTTCGGCGACTTCCCCGGCTTCCCGCAGGGGATGAGCCAGGAGGACGTGGTCGCCGCGCTGCGCCAGGCGGGTCAGGACGACTTCGCCAACATGGTCGCGGCGATGCAGAACTTCTCGGTCGGCACCGGTGTCGACTTCGAGCGGCTGCGGTGGATCATCGTCGCCGTGCTGGCGATCTACGTCGTCTCGGCGCTGCTGAGCTGGATCCAGGGCTACGTGATCAACGTCATCATGGTGCGCACCATGTGGCGCCTGCGTGAGCAGGTCGAGGCGAAGATCAACCGCCTGCCGCTGTCCTACTTCGACAAGGTGCAGCGGGGCGAGCTGATCTCGCGGGTCACGAACGACATCGACAACATCACGCAGACGATGCAGCAGTCGCTGTCGGGAGCGCTGACCTCGGCGCTCACCGTGATCGGCGTGCTGGTGATGATGTTCTCGATCTCCTGGCAGCTGGCGCTGGTCGCCCTGGTGGCACTGCCGCTGATGGGCGTGATCTTCGGCATCATCGGCCCGCGGTCGCAGAAGGCCTTCGGCACCCAGTGGCGCAAGGTCGGACGCCTCAACGCCCGCGTGGAGGAAGCGTTCTCCGGTCACGCCCTGGTGAAGGTGTTCGGTCGCGAGAAGGACGCGCTGGAGAGGTTCCAGGTGGAGAACGAGGAGCTGTTCCAGGCCAGCTTCAAGGCGCAGTTCCTGTCCGGCATCATCATGCCGGCGATGATGTTCGTCGGCAGCCTGACCTACGTCGGCATCGCGGTGCTCGGCGGCCTCATGGTCGCCGGCGGCAACCTGCGGCTCGGCGATGTGCAGGCGTTCATCCAGTACTCGCAGCAGTTCACCCAGCCGCTCAGCGAGCTGGGCGGCATGGCCGCGGTCGTGCAGTCGGGCACCGCCTCGGCGGAGCGCGTGTTCGAGCTGCTCGACCAGGAGGAGCAGGAGCCGGATGCCGAGGACGCGCCCACCGTGGCCGACGGCGAGGGCGTCATCGAGTTCCAGAACGTGGCGTTCTCGTACTCGCCCGACCGCCCGCTGATCCGGGACCTGTCGTTCCGGGTGGAGCCGGGGCAGACCGTCGCGATCGTCGGGCCGACGGGCGCGGGCAAGACCACGCTGGTGAACCTCATCATGCGGTTCTACGAACTGGACTCCGGCCGCATCCTGCTGGACGGACAGGACATCTCCGAGATGAGCCGCGACGATCTGCGCTCGCGCACCGGCATGGTGCTGCAGGACCCGTGGCTGTTCGCCGGGACGATCCGCGACAACATCCGCTACGGCAAGGAGAGCGCGACCGACGAGGAGCTGATGGCCGCGGCCAAGGCGACCTACGTCGACCGGTTCGTGCACTCGCTGCCGGACGGGTACGACACCGTGCTGGACGAGGACGCGTCGAACGTGTCGGCGGGTGAGCGTCAGCTCATCACCATCGCCCGCGCGTTCCTCGCCCGCCCGTCGATCCTCATCCTGGACGAGGCGACCAGCGCCGTCGACACGCGCACCGAGCTGCTGCTGCAGCACGCCATGGCGGCGCTGCGACAGGGCCGCACCTCGTTCGTCATCGCGCACCGCCTGTCCACGATCCGCGACGCCGACCTCATCCTGGTGATGGAGCACGGCGACATCGTCGAGAAGGGCACCCACGACGAGCTGATCGCCCGGCAGGGCGCCTACTGGCGCCTGTACCAGTCGCAGTTCGAGCAGGCCGCGACCGATCTGGACGCCGAGGAGGCGTTGACCGGTTCCGACCCGGTCGTCGTCACCGGCGACGCGGAGGAGGCCGAGCTCGACTCCGAGCGCGCCTGACCTCGCCGGGTCAGCCCTGGTCGAGACCGAACAGCTCGAGGGGGTGCGTCAGCCGCCACCAGATGCTGGGGCCCTCGAGCTCCGCATCCAGCGACACGCTCGTCGACGCCTCGTTCAGCGGCCCTTCCACGGTGAGACGGCCGACCTCGGCGCCGTCGGCTGTCCGGTCACCGAGCTCGAAGGCCGTGGCGGCGGTCGGCGTCGCACCGTTCCAGAGCACGACCTCGGCGTCGGCATCCGTCACGATCTCGACGGCCTCGCCCCACGCGGTCGAGACCCGCCCGACCACGGTGCCGGCAGGCACCGTCGCCTCCTGCTCGGCGAGGCTCTTCTCGACCTCGGCGAGCAGCTGCCGGGTGACCGCGAGCCGGGACTCGTCGTCGGGCTGCCCGAGCACGGCGGCGTACAGCCGCACCGTGGTGCCGTCGACCTCGACGTCTTTCGCGGTGAGCAGGTTCCACCAGGTGAGCGTGCCAGTCTTGATGCCGACGACGGCCGGGTCCTCGAGCATGCCGTTGCCGTTCGTCACGGTGCCGGCGCCGGGGATCTCGGCGGTCCTGGTGCCGACGATCTCGGCGAACACCGGGTGGCGCATCGCCACCTCGGCGAGTTCGATCAGGCCCTCCGGCGTCGCCACGTTGCGCTCGTCGAATCCGGACGGGGTGACCAGCGAGACGCCGTCGATGCCGTGCGCTCGCAGCCAGGTCTCGGCCGCGCGGGCGAAGTCGCGGTCCGACCCCCACAGCTCGTCCGACAGCCGGTCGATGTAGTTGTTCGCGGAGCCCAGCAGGATGCCCTGCAGCATCTGGTACTCGGTGAGCGTGCCGTCCACCGGCACGTCCAGGGCCGACTGATCGGACCGGCGGTAGTCCCAGTACTCGACGGAGTCGCCGTAGTCGAAGGAGAACTCCGGACCCTGCTCACCCGGGGCGAGCGGCAGGCGATCGAGCACCATCATCACGGAGGCGACCTTCGTGATGCTCGCGATCTCGGCTGGCTCCGCCGTGGAGGCGACGGTGTCCAGCCCCTCGACCGCCACCGCGGCGCTGCCGGCTTCGGGCCAGGTCACGACGGCCGGCGGTGCCGGCGGCAGTTCGAGCGCCACCGGCGACACGACCGGCGCCACCTCGTGCAACGGCCAGAGCAGGGTCGTGCCGGCGTAGGCTGCACACACCCCCAGCATCACGCCGAGCGGGACCAGCACGCGGGGCCGCAGCCAGTCCGGCCGCAGCCGGGCACCACTGAGCAGGTCCGCGCCTGCGCCCGCAGATGCCCCCGCGTCGAACACCGGCGTCGGAGACGTCTCGGCCACCGCACTCGGGTCGAGCCAGGTCAGTGCGGTCGGCGGGCGCTCGGCATCCGCCCACGCCACCGGGGTCGGCTCGGAGCGAGCGGATGCCGCAGCGGGAGAGGGCTCGGGGGCCGACGTCGGCGTCTCCGCCGCACGCGCGCGCAGATCGCGGCGCAGCGCAGGTCGCGGAGGGCGGTCGTCGGCGGTCACCTGCATACGCTACCGAATCCGGTTATGATCGGGGTCACAACCACGGGAGTCCGGCGAGCCGGGCTGAGAGGAAGCGAACCGCGCTTCGACCGTCGAACCTGATCTGGATCATGCCAGCGCAGGGAGGAGATCTGATGAACGCATCCCCGTCCGCATCCGCGTCCGCGACCACGCCGCGCACGTACACCTGGCGCGTCGTCGACATCGTCGTGGCCAGCGTGCTCGGCGTCGCGATCGGCCTGGTGTTCTGGGTGTGGAACACGATCGGCTACGCCTGGTTCACGGCCGCCGACGGCCTGACCCCCGGCCTCGGCGGCATCGCCGTGGGCATCTGGCTGCTCGGCGGGGTCGTCGGCGGGCTGGTGATCCGCAAGCCCGGCGCCGCACTGCTGGTCGAGCTCGTCGCGGCGATCGTCTCCATGCTGATCGGCAACGTGTGGGGCGTCTCCACCGTGCTCTCCGGCCTCGTCCAGGGGCTCGGCGCGGAGCTGGTCTTCGCCGCGTTCCTCTACCGCCGCTTCGGCCTGCCGGTCGCGATGCTCGCGGGCGTGGGCGCCGCCGTGGCGGCCTGGGTGTTCGAGCTGTTCTACGGCAGCTCCCCGAACATCCTGAAGACCGCGGAGTTCAACGCCATCTACCTGGGCACCCTCGTCGTCTCCGGCGCCGTCCTCGCCGGCGTCGTCGGCTGGCTGCTCGTCCGCGCTCTCGCCGGCACCGGCGCTCTCGGCCGCTTCGCCGCCGGACGCGAACTGCGCCGCGAGGTCTGACCATGCCGGGCCCCGCACGGGTCGTCGCCGACGGCTGGGGGTGGCGGTACGCCGGGCGCCGGCTGCCCGCGGTCCGCGACGTCACGGTCACGATCGAACCCGGCGAGCGGGTGCTGCTCCTCGGCGCGTCCGGAGCGGGCAAGTCCACGCTCCTCGCCGGGATGGCCGGCCTGCTCGGCGACGCCGACGAGGGGGAGCGCACCGGACTGCTGCACATCGACGGCGTGGCGCCCGAGCGGTGCCGGGGCCGGGTCGGCCTCGTCCTGCAGGATCCGGATGCGGGCATCGTGCTGTCCCGCGTCGGGGACGATGTGGCGTTCGGATGCGAGAACCTCGGCGTTCCGGCATCCGACATCCCCTCCCGCGTGCACGAGGCGCTCGACGCGGTCGGGCTCGAAATGCCGCTGCGGCATCCGACCAAGGCGCTGTCGGGCGGGCAGAAGCAGCGCCTGGCGCTCGCCGGCGCGCTGGCCATGCGCCCCGGTCTGCTGCTGCTGGACGAGCCGACCGCCAACCTCGACCCCGACGGCGTACGCGAGATCCGTGCGAGCGTCGAGCGGGTCGTCGCCGAGACCGGCGCGACGCTCGTGGTCGTCGAGCACCGCACCGAGGTGTGGGCCGACCTGATGACCCGGGTCATCGTGCTCGCCGCGGACGGCGGGCTCCTCGCCGACGGCCCGCCGGCGGAGGTGTTCGCCGGCCACGGCGACACGCTCGCGGATGCCGGCGTGTGGGTGCCCCGGCATCCGCTCGTCCTGCCGACACTGCCGCCGGTCGACCCGGCTCCCGCCGTCCTTTCCGCGGCGGGCCTGGCGATCTCCCGCAACGGGCGCACCGCGGTGCACGCGGACCTTCACCCGCGCGTCGCGGACGGCGCGGCGACGGTGATCACGGGGCCGAACGGCGCCGGCAAGTCGACCCTGGCGCTCACCCTGGCCGGGCTCCTGCCGGAGCTGGCCGGCATGGTGACCGCCGCGGAGCGCCTGCGCGGACGCGCCGGGCTGCGCCCGTGGCGCTGGCAGTCGCGCGAGCTGCTGACCAGGATCGGCACGGTGTTCCAGGACCCCGAGCACCAGTTCCTCACCCAGACCGTGCGCGAGGAACTCGCCGTGGGCCCTCGCGCCCTCGGCTGGGACGACGCACGCACGGATGCCGTGGTCGAGGCGCTGCTGGAGCGGCTGCACCTCGACCGCCTCGCCGAGGCGAATCCGTTCACCCTGTCCGGCGGACAGAAGCGGCGGCTGTCGGTGGCGACCGTGCTCGCCGCCGCACCCGAGGTGATGGTGCTTGATGAGCCGACCTTCGGCCAGGACCGCCGTGGCTGGCTGGAGCTGGTCGCGCTGCTGCAGGAGGAGATCGCGCGCGGGCGGTCGATCGTCGCGGTCACGCACGACCAGGATGTGATCCGTCACCTCGGCGGGCACCGCATCCGCCTCGACCTCGCGCAGACCCGAGGCGACGCAGGCCCCGACGGCCGGCGCGGCGCCCGGCCTGGGGCCCGGCGAGGCGCCCGGCCTGGAGCGGGAGAGGAGGCGGCATGACGCACGCCCCCGCCTACGCGCGTCCGGTCACCGCCGATCCGGTCTCGCCGGGATGGCTCGCGGGCGTCAACCCGGTGACCAAGGTGGTGCTCGCGCTGCTGCTCTCGGTGCCGCTGTTCGCGTCGATCGACGTCGTCAGCGGGTTGGTCGCGATCCTGCTGCAGCTGATGCTCGTGCCGCTGACCGGCCTCGGCTACGGCACCGTGCTGCGGCGCCTCGCGCCGATCGCGCTGGTCGCGCCGGTGGCCGGTGTCAGCATGCTGCTGTACGCCGAGCCTGAGGGGCGGGTGTTCTGGAGCTTCGGGTACGCGACCGTCAGCGAGGGGTCGATCCAGCTTGCGATCGCCGTCGGCATCCGCGTCGTCGCGCTCGGCCTGCCGACGATCCTGCTGTTCGGACGCACCGACCCGACCGAGCTCGCGGATGCCCTCGCGCAGGTCGCCCGGCTGCCCAGCCGCTTCGTGCTCGGCGTCCTCGCCGGCACCCGGATGCTGGGCCTGTTCGTCGACGACTGGCGCAGCATGGGTCTGGCCCGTCGCGCCCGCGGCGTCGGGGATCGCGGAGCGCTGCGGCGGTTCTTCTCGATGGCGTTCGTGCTGCTGGTGTTCGCGGTGCGACGCGGCACCAAGCTGGCGATGGCGATGGAGGCGCGCGGCTTCGGCGCCGACGTCCGGCGCACGTGGGCGCGTCCCTCGCGGCTGTCGCGGACGGATGCCGTCGCGCTCGCCGGAGGGGTGCTGATCATGGCGCTGTCCCTCGCGTCGGCGGTGGCCGCGGGGACGTTCCGCTTCATCTGGAGCTGAACCTGCTGCAGGACTTCGTCCAAAGATTCGAATCTGGCTCTTGTGCAACTAGAACACATGTTCTATCATGGGTATATGGACGAGGAGGAGTGGTTCGAAGACGAACCCGAGGAGCCGTCGGTGCCGCGGACAGCGGCGGAGGTGGTCGCGTTCTTGCTGGATGACCTGACCTGCACGGACAACGAGGCGAACCGTAAGGCGTCGCGGCGCGCGGAGCGGATTGTCGAGGCCGTGCGGATGGCGCGTGCGCATCCGGAGGTTTACGTGCCGCACGGTGACCCGGACGCGGCGCGGTATGCGGAGCGGTCGGTGATCCTGGATATCGGTCTGCGGTTGCGGCAGTCCGAGGATCAGATCCGGCATGTGCTCTGGGTGGCCGAGACCGCCATGCTCCGCCTGCCTTTGCTCTGGCATATGGCGCGCGAGGGGTTCGCGTCGATGGCGCAGGTCACGCAGGTCGTGTCCCTGACCGCCCGGATGCGCGCCGGGGACGGGGCGTCGGCGGGCGAACTGGAGGCAGAGGCGGCGGCTTTCGAGGCCGTGGACAGGGCCGCGGCGGAGTGGGCGACGACCTGCGCTCCGGCGGCCTTCCGCCGACAGGTGAAGACCCTGGTGGAACGGCTGGTCGGCCCGGACACCTCCCGCCGACACGCGCAGGCGATGACCAAGCGGCACGTGTTCATCACGGATGACGAGAACGGGATGAGCTGGATCGGTGCATACCTGTCCACCGTCGACGCCCGCGCCGCCTACCGTCGACTCACCGCCACCGCCAAACACACCCAGAAGTCCGAGCGGGACGGCCGCACCCGCGATCAGATCCGCGCGGACCTGTTCGCGGCCTGGCTGAAGGGCGAGGGTACGCCCACAGCGGTGAAGACCTGCATCTACGTCACCATCCCCGCGCAGCTGCTGGCCGGGCAGCCGGTGCCGGCCGAGAGCGCCCGGATCGTCGGCGGCGACACGATCGACCCACTCACCGCGAAGCAGCTCTTCCTGGACGCGAAGGCCTTCCACCGCGTGATCACCGACCCCGTCGCCGGGGTCGTGCTCGATATGGACCGCCGCACCTACCGGCCCACCAAAGCCCAACGCGACTTCCTCATCCTCCAGCACGGCACCTGCGCCCGCGACGGCTGCGAACGCCTCGCCGCCGAAGCCGACATCGACCACGAACACCCCTGGGCCACCGGCGGACGCACCAACATCACCGATCTGCGCCCCCTCTGTCCCCGAGATCACACCCACCGGCACCGAACCAAAGCGACCTACCGATCCCGACCCGACCGCACCGTCCAAGTCACCACCCCCACCGGACACGAAACCCGGCCCCCGCGAGCCCGATTGACCACCGCCGTGGACTGGGCCATCACCGTCCCCGACGCCCCGTTCTGACGCCCGGTACCGTCGCGAACCCGTCCGAGGCGCGCGCTCACCCCTCCACGTCGGTGTTCAACAGTGGACGCAGCGCCTCCTCCAGGACGGCCGCATGGGTGCGCTCGGGGTCGTGCGCGGCGTAGACGAGGGTGACGACCGGATGCCCGCGCAGCTCCGTGGCGAGGTCGTCCAGCGCGCCGGCGCTCTCGTGCGCCAGTTGCTGCCGATACCGGTCTGCGTAGGTCTCCCATTCGGCATCCGCAGCGGCGCGCCAGTCGCGGCGCAGCTCCGGGCTCGGCGCGGTGTCCTTCGCCCACAGATCGATGGCGGCGCGCTCCTTGGAGATGCCGCGCGGCCACAGCCGATCCACCAGCACGCGGAACCCGTCCGACGGGTCGGCCGTGTCGTAGGCTCGCTTTCGACGCAGGTCCATGCCCTCAGTGAACACCTCCTGGGGCATCCGGCCAAGGCTCGGACTCAGAACCACATATGCTGAGACTCAGTCGCATTCGTTCGTCGGTCACGTTCGAAGGAGAACACGATGCAGATCCAGGGACAGGGCGCGCTGGTCACCGGCGGGGCCAGCGGTCTGGGCCTCGCCACGGCGCGCCGCCTCGCGGCATCCGGCGCTCACGTCACGATCGTCGACCTGCCCGGCTCCGCGGGCGAGGAGGTCGCGGCCGAGCTGGGCGGGCACTTCGCCCCGTCCGATGTCACCGACGTCGACCAGATCCGCGCCGCGGTCGAGGCGGCGCAGGCCGCCGCACCCCTGCGCGTCGTCGTGAACTGCGCCGGCATCGCCCCGCCGGCGAAGGTGCTCGACCGGGACGGCAACCCGGCCGACCTGGCCGGCTTCGAACGGATCATCCGGATCAACCTGATCGGCACCTTCAACGTCGTCGCTCAGGCATCCGCCGTCATCGCGCGGAACGAGCCCACCGCGAGCGGCGACCGCGGCGTCATCGTGAACACCGCCAGCGTCGCCGCCTTCGACGGGCAGATCGGGCAGCCGGCGTATGCGGCATCGAAGGGCGGCGTGCACGCGATGACCCTGCCGATCGCCCGCGAGCTGGCGCGCCACGCGATCCGGGTGTGCACCATCGCCCCCGGCATCATGGAGACACCCATGCTCG
This sequence comes from Microbacterium neungamense, assembly GCF_024971095.1. Classification (NCBI taxonomy): domain Bacteria; kingdom Bacillati; phylum Actinomycetota; class Actinomycetes; order Micrococcales; family Microbacteriaceae; genus Microbacterium; species Microbacterium neungamense. Next base: position 2,351,779 of record NZ_CP069717.1, on the reverse strand, counting down.
CCGGCCTCCCCGAGGCCGCGCAGGAGTCGCTCGGCCAGCAGGTGCCGTATCCGGCGAGGCTCGGCCGGCCGGACGAGTACGCCGCGCTCGTCGAGCACATCGTCGCGAACGGCTACCTCAACGGCGAGACCATCCGCCTCGACGGCGCCATCCGCATGGCCCCCAAATGACCACGCATTTCGAATCGCGTGAATGACTGTCATCCGGCCCCGAGCACGGCCAATCAGGCGATTCGAAACGAGTCACGAGCATCCCAAGAGGAGAACAGACGATGTCACTGGCAGGCAAGACGATCCTGATGTCCGGCGGCAGCCGCGGCATCGGGCTGGCGATCGCGCTGCGCGCCGCCGCGGACGGCGCGAACATCGCGATGCTGGCGAAGACCGACACCCCGCATCCGAAGCTGGAGGGCACCGTGCACACCGCCGCGGAGCGCATCCGCGAGGCCGGCGGACAGGCGCTGCCGATCGTCGGCGACGTGCGCAACGACGACGACATCACCGAGGCCGTCCTCAAGACGCAGGGCGAGTTCGGCGGCATCGACATCGTGATCAACAACGCCAGCGTGATCGACCTGTCCGGATCCCTCGACCTGCCCGCCAAGAGGTACGACCTGATGCAGGACGTCAACGTGCGCGGCACGTTCATGCTCTCCCGCGCCGCGATCCCCGTGCTCAAGGAGGCGGCGAACCCGCACATCCTCTCCCTCTCGCCGCCGCTGAACCCGACCCCGCGATGGCTCGGCGCGCACACCGGCTACAGCCTGGCCAAATTCGGCATGACGATGGTCACGCTCGGCATCGCGGCGGAGTTCGCGGATGCCGGGATCGCCGCGAACACGCTGTGGCCGCGCACCACGATCGCCACCGCCGCGGTGCAGAACATCCTCGGCGGCGACCGCGTGATGGCCGCGAGCCGCACGCCGGAGATCTACGCGGATGCCGCGTACGCCGTGCTCACCAAGCCGGCGCGCGAGTTCACCGGGCGGGAACTCATCGTCGAGGACGTGCTCGAAGCCGAGGGCGTCACCGACTTCTCGAAGTACGCCGCGGTGCCCGGGACGCCGGATGAGGCGCTGTTCCCGGACGTGTTCCTGGACTGAGGCACCGGCCGGCGGCCGCCCGCGCAGCCCCGCCTCAGAAGAGCAGCGTCACGGCGCCCAGCACGGTGAGCACGATCACGATCCGGTCGAACAGCCGCTGCGGCATCCGCTTCGCGAGGCGGAGACCGGTCAGCCCGCCCGCGACGACCAGCGGCGCGAGCAGCAGGTCGGTCAGCAGCACCTGAGGGGTGAACAGCCCGAGCCCGGCGAGGAACGGCACCTTCGCGAGGTTCACGATCGCGAAGAACCAGGCCGCGGTCCCGAGGAACACCTGCATCGGCGTGCGCGTGGCGAGGAAGTACATCGACATCACCGGGCCGCCGGCGTTGGCGACCATGGTGGTGAAGCCGGCGACGCCCCGTAGCCGCCGACGGCAAGCGGGCCCGAGGCGGGGGTCGTGCGCCGCCTGCGCCACAGTGTGACGGCGACCATCGCCAGCAGGATCGCGCCGATCATGCGCCGCACCAGCTGGTCGTCGCCGACGGCGAGGAACGCGAATCCCGCGAGCAGGCCCGCCACCACCGCCGGCGCCAGTCGCAGCAGCGTCGGCCAGTGCGCGTGCCGCCGGTAGGCCGTCAGGGCGAACACGTCGCCGACGATGAACAGCAGCAGCATCGCGGCGGTCGAGGTGCGCGCCGGCAGCACGGAGGCGAACAGCACCACCGACACGGTCGCCGCACCGGGGATGGCGCTCTTGGAGAGGCCGGTGATGACGGCGCCGAGCCCGAGCAGCACCCACGCCCACGGCGCGAGTTCGATCACCGTCCGGTCACCGGTCGATCTCCGCCACGATGGCGTCGTAGCCGCGCTGTGACGCCAGGTCGCGCGGCAGCACCCCGTCGCCGTCCGGGATGGTGACGTCCGCGCCGCCGCCGATGAGGGCCCGTACCACGCGCACGTACTTCTCCGACCCGTCGCCCAGCACGATCGCCTCGTGCAGCGCGGTCCAGCCGAGGTTGTTGACGTGGTTCGGGTCGACGCCCGCCTCGAGCAGGATCTCCACGATGCTCAGCAGCCCGCGCTCGGATGCCGGGATGAGCGCGGTGCCGCCGTAGCGGTTCGTGCTGCGCAGATCGGCCCCGTGCTCCAGCGTCATCCGCAGGATCTCGTCGTGTCCGCGCGCCCCGGAGCGCGGCGCGGACGGCAGCAGCGTCTCCGGATGCGGCGGCGGCGAGCAGGTCGCGGGTGGCGTCGGACATGGCGGTCTCCGTCGGGTCGGGGGCGGATGCAGGGGCGCAGCCGGTGAGGGCGAGGGCGAGGGCGATCGCGGCCAGAAGTCTGCGCATGCCTCTGGTCGCGTCAGGCCCGCACGGCGTCCAGCGCCGTGGCGAACCGGGCCGCACGGCGCTCGAGGTCGGCCCAGTCGCCGGCGGCGATGGAGGCCGAGTTCGCGAGGTCCCCGCCGGCGCCGACGGCGAGCGCGCCGGCGGCGAACCACTGCGCGAGGTTGTCGGGGTTCACGCCCCCGGTGGGCATCAGCGGGGCATCCGGGAACGGCCCGCGCAGCGCCGCGAGATAGGACGGTCCGCCGAGCGAGGCGGGGAACACCTTCACCACGTCCACGTCGAGCGCGAGCGCCGACATCACCTCGGTCGGCGTGAGCGCACCTGTCATCACCACGCGCCCGGTGTCGAGCATCGCGCGGGTCAGCTCCGGAAGGGTGCCGGGGCTGACGAGGAACGCGGCACCGGCTTCCGCGGCGTCCTCGGCCTGCGCCGGCGTGGTCACGGTGCCGGCGCCGACGTACGCGGCGTCGCCGTGACGGGCGATGAGCTCGCGGATCACCGCGGGGGCATCCGGGGTCGAGTACGTGACCTCGATCCCGGTCACCCCGCCGCGGATGATCGCCTCGGCGGCGTCCAGGGCGAGCTCGGGGGACGGTGCGCGCAGCACGGCGAGGACACCGGCCTGACGGGCGGGAGCGAGGCGATCGGACATCGGGCTCCTTCATCGACGGGTCGGTGCCCATTCTCCCGGTCCCGGCCTGTCATTACAAGCATGGTGTGGCCTTCGGCCCAGGAGCTTCCCATCCGCCACCGCGTACCCTGGAGGGATGACCGAGACCCCCCGCACGCGCACGACGCGCCCCGCGACAGCGCCCGCGTCCCCGGCGGCGTCGGCGGGGAGCATCCGCACCACCGGCACCCCGCAGGTGCGCCCTGCGACCGAGGGCTGGACGCAGAAGAAGGATGCCGAAGGCCGCCCGCTGCTGCAGTTCGCCAGCCCGAAGCGCGGCAAACCCCCGGTGCACCTCGCCGACCTCACCCCGGCCGAGCGCGTGGAGAAGGTGAAGCAGCTCGGACTGCCCGGCTTCCGCGCCAAGCAGCTCGCCACCCACTACTTCACGCACTACACCTCGGATGCCGCGGCGATGACCGACCTCCCCGCCGCGCAGCGCGACGACCTCGTCGCCGGGATGCTGCCGCCGCTGCTCACCGAGGTGCGCCGGCTGGAGACCGACCGCGGCGACACCATCAAGTTCCTCTGGCGCCTGCACGACGGCGCCCTCGTCGAGTCCGTGCTGATGCGGTACCCGGGGCGCATCACGCTGTGCGTCTCCAGCCAGGCCGGATGCGGCATGAACTGCCCGTTCTGCGCGACCGGCCAGGCCGGTCTCACCCGCAACATGTCCACCGCCGAGATCGTCGAGCAGATCGTGCGCGCCAACGCGCTGATCCGCGCCGGCGGGCTGGGCGACCCGCGCCGTGTGGGTCACGACGGCGAGCGGGTCACCAACATCGTGTTCATGGGCATGGGGGAGCCGCTCGCGAACTACAAGCGGGTGATGGACGCCGTGCGCGTGATGATCGCGCCGCAGCCCGAGGGGCTCGGCATGAGCGCCCGCGGCATCACGGTCTCCACGGTCGGCCTCGTCCCGGCGATCCGCAAGCTCGCCGACGAGGACGTGCCGGTCACGTTCGCCCTGTCACTGCACGCCCCGGACGACGAGCTGCGCGACGAGCTGATCCCGGTGAACTCGCGGTGGAAGGTCGACGAGGCACTGGACGCCGCGCGCGAGTACTTCGAGAAGACCGGCCGCCGGGTCTCGATCGAGTACGCCCTCATCAAGGACATGAACGACCACGCCTGGCGCGCGGATCTGCTCGCCGAGAAGCTGAACGCCCGCGGGCGCGGCTGGGTGCACGTCAATCCGATCCCGCTGAACCCGACGCCGGGGTCGATCTGGACGGCATCCGAGAAGGACGTGCAGGACGAGTTCGTACGCCGTCTCAACGACGCCGGCATCCCCACCACCCTCCGCGACACCCGCGGCAAGGAGATCGATGGGGCGTGCGGCCAGCTCGTGGCGACCACGGAGGACGAGGCGGCGGCCGCCGCCCTGGGCTGAACGCTCAGCCCACGCCGTCGGGCGCGGTCGGCACGTCGTCGGCCGGGGTCCGCACCCGCAGCAGGCGGCCGGAGCCCTCGATGAGCTCGGACCAGGAGCCGACGTCGACCGCGCACTCCGCGACCGCGCAGGTGGGCAGCTGCGTGTCCTCGCCGGTGAGCTCGCCGACGGCGTCGCTCATCCCGGGGTTGTGCCCGACGAGCATGGCGACGACGCTGTCCTCGGGCTGCGTCGCCGCGATCGCCAGGATCGAGCGGGCGGATGCCCCGTACAGCAGCGGCTCCTCGAGGATCGGGATGCCGAACGCGGCCGCGTACTCGTCGGCCGTGCTCCGCGCCCGCACCGCGCTGCTGGAGACGATCCGGTCGAGCGCCACGCCCTCGGCGACGAGCCGCTGCGCCATCGCCGGCGCGTCGCGGCGGCCGCGGGCGTTGAGCGGGCGATCGTGATCGGCGAAGCCCGGCATCCCCCAGTCGGACTTCGCGTGGCGCGCGAGCAGCAGGGTCTTCATGCCTCCAGCCTTGCACTCGCCGCGAGCGCTGGGAAGCTCGGAAGCTGGGAGTGCACGCAGGGTTCGTCCGGGAGTCGCTCAGGCGCGGTTTCCTACCCTCGAAGGATGTCCTATTCCGCGCATCGACCCGGTCGGATGGATTCCCAGGGCCGGATCTCGTTCGACGTCGACGGTCCCGAAGGCTCGGTCACCGACGAGGATCTGGAGTTCCTGCGCCGCTTCGAGCCCTCCGGCGGGTCATCGGACGCTGAGCCCGTCGAAGCGTTCCCCCGCTCTTCGGATGCCGACACCGCGGATGCCGACACCGCGGACGCTGAGCCCGTCGACGCATCCGCCCGCCCGCAGCCGCCCCGGCGCGCACCCCGTCCCGGGCGCGAGCGCCGGCGGCCCCGGACGGCGGCCGAGCGCCTGCGCACGCTCGCCATCCTCGGCGGCGCGGAAGGCCCGATCCTCGACCGCGTCCCCGGCGAGACGCCGCGCTTCGTGCAGATGTTCTTCGTGCTGCTCGGCACCGCGCTGATCTCCGCGATCTCGATGCTGTTCGCGCTCACCACCGGCGTGCAGATCGCGGCGTGGTTCGCCGTGCCGCTCGCGCTGATCTGGGCCGCGATCATCTTCAACCTGGACCGGTTCCTCACCTCCACGATGACCTCCACCCGGAACATCTGGAAGCTGCTCGGACTGGCCCTGCCGCGCGTCGCGATGGCCGCGCTGATCGGCTTCCTCGTCGCGGAGCCGCTCGTACTGCAAGTGTTCCACAACGACATCGCCCGCGAGGTGGCGTCCACCAATATCGTGCAGGCGCAGGCCGATCAGGACGCCCTCGAGAACGGCCCCGAGAAGAAGGCCCTCGATGCGGCATCCGAACGCGTCGCCGCCCTCGAGAACCAGGCCGCGACGGGCATCGTCGCCGGCACCGAGTCGGGCTCGGCGACCACGTCCGCCGCGCAGGCCACCGTCGACGACCTCACCGCGAAGATGGCCGAGCAGCAGGCGGTCATCGACCAGGCCCGCGCGCTGTACCAGTGCGAGCTCACCGGTGAGGGTGCCGGCACGGTGCCCGGCTGCACCGGCGTGAACGGCGAGGGATCGAGCGCGGATGCCGCCGAGGCGCAGCTCGCCCAGGCGCAGCAGACCTACGACGCGCTCGCGGCGCAGCTGCGCACGGCCAACGAGGAGCTGGCCGCGGCGGAGGAGGCCGCGCGTACCGAGACCAGCAGCTCGGAGTCGGCGAACCGTCAGCAGGCGCGCGACCAGCTGCCCGCGGCCCGGGAGACCTACGAGCGCGCGCTCGCCGCGTACAACGAGCGGGCGGATGCCGTGGCGCAGGGCAACGCCGGCGCCGTCGGCCTGCTCAGCCAGATCACCGGGCTCAACCGCCTCGGCGAGAAGGAGCCGACCATCTTCTGGGCGCACTGGCTGATCGCCGCGCTGTTCTTCCTGATCGAGCTGCTGCCCGTGCTCGTGAAGGTGCTCACCAGCTACGGCGAGCCCAGTCTGTACGAGCGCACCCTCGCGATCCGCAAACAGGTCGAGCTCGACCGGGTCACCGCAGAGGGCTTCCGCGACCGCGCCGCCATCGTGACGAACGGCGAAACCCCGTAGCGTGGAGCCATGGCCGCGTATCGGCATCTCGGAAACAGCGGATTCAAGATCTCGGAGATCACCTACGGCAACTGGGTGACGCACGGCTCGCAGGTCGAGGACGACACCGCCATCCGGACGGTGCACGCCGCCCTGGACGCCGGCATCACCACCTTCGACACCGCCGACACATACGCGAACACGCGCGCCGAGGTGGTGCTCGGGAAGGCGCTCGAGGGACAGCGCCGGGAGAGCCTGGAGATCTTCACCAAGGTGTACTTCCCGGTCGGGCCGAAGGGACCGAACGACACCGGGCTGAGCCGCAAGCACATCATGGAGTCGATCAACGGCTCACTGCGCCGGCTCGGCACCGACTACGTCGACCTGTACCAGGCGCACCGGTACGACTACGAGACGCCGCTCGAGGAGACCATGCAGGCGTTCGCGGACGTGGTGCGGCAGGGCAAGGCGCTGTACATCGGGGTCTCGGAGTGGACCGCCGAGCAGCTGCGCGAGGGGCATGCGCTGGCGAGGGAGCTCGGCGTGCAGCTGATCTCCAATCAGCCGCAGTATTCGATGCTGCACCGCGTCATCGAGGGGAAGGTGATCCCGGCATCCGAGGCGCTCGGCATCTCGCAGATCGTCTGGTCGCCGATGGCGCAGGGCGTGCTCAGCGGCAAGTACCTGCCCGGGCAGCCGCTGCCGGAGGGGTCGCGGGCCACCGACACGCACTCGGGAGGCCAGTTCATCAAGCGCCTGCTGCGCGACGACATCCTCGAGGCCGTGCAGCGGCTGAAGCCGATCGCCGCCGAGGCCGGGCTGAGCATGCCGCAGCTCGCGATCGCGTGGGTGCTGCAGAACCCGAACGTCGCGTCCGCCCTGGTCGGAGCGTCGCGCCCCGAGCAGCTGGCCGACACGGTGAAGGCGTCGGGAGTGACGTTGGACGCCGGCGTGATGTCGGCCATCGACCACGCCCTCGAGGGGGTCGTGAACGCAGATCCTGAGGACACCTACTCGGTGTCCCCGCGCGAGCGCCTGGTCTGATACGCCCCGGTTTGGGGCGGATTTTCACGTTCGGGGCGGTCGTATGCCGCCCCGAACGTCGAGATCCGCCCCAAACCCAGGAGAGGACAGCGGGGGGCGATCAGTCCAGGGTGATGTCGACCTGGATCTCGTGCGCGATGCGCTCCAGGTCCGCGCGCAGCGCGTCGAGGTCGGCGGATGCCGGCGCGGTCGCGGTGACGGTCGACTCGAACAGCCGACCGCCGGCCATTGCGGCATCCCTCGTCTCCGTCGTCATGCTCTCGATGCTGAGCGCGTGATCGCTGAGCACGCTCGACACCTCGCGCACGATGCCGGGCCGGTCCTGGCCGAGCACCGAGAGGGTGATGCGATCGGATGCCTCGGGGTGCTCCTCCGACCCGGTGCGGACGTCGATCGTGAGCAGCCCCTGCAGCTCGCGCAGCGCGGTCTGCAGCTCCGCTGCCCGGTCCTCGGCCACCGAGACCTCGATGACACCGGCGAACACCCCGGCGAGCTCGGACAGCTGGCTGTTCTCCCAGTTGCCGCCGTGCGCTTCGACGACATCGGCGACGGCGGAGACGAGTCCGGGGCGATCCGCTCCCGCGACGGTGAGGATGAGCGTGGTCATGCGTTCAGCGTACGCGAGGGCGTTTCGTCTCGCCTTCGGCTCGCTCAACGACCGGGGTGCGCTCGGTCACCAGGCGCCGCCGGCGAGGAAGCGCTCCATCCGCTCGCGGTGCGGGGCGAGGGCCCAGCCCTGCGCGGCGACCCACTCGTCGGAGTAGTAGGTGTGCGCGTAGCGGACGCCGCTGTCGCAGATCAGGGTCACGACGCTGCCCTGCTGGCCGGCCTCCCGCATCCGTCCGATGATCTCGAACGCGCCGCACAGGTTCGTCCCGGTGGATCCGCCCGCCCAGTGCAGGGTGCGCTCGCGCAGCAGCCGGATGGCGGCGATCGACGCGGCATCCGGCACCGGGATCATCTCGTCGATCACGCCGGGCACGAACGACGGCTCCACGCGCGGCCGCCCGATGCCCTCGATCCGGCTCGGGGTGCCGGTCGTGTGCGCCGGGTTCCGGTCGCGCCAGCCGCCGTAGAACGCCGAGCCCTCCGGGTCGACCACGGCGATCCGGGTGTCGTACCGCCGGTAGCGCACGTAGCGTCCGAATGTCGCGCTCGTGCCGCCGGTGCCCGCGCCCATGACGATCCAGGACGGGATCGGATGCCGCTCGCGCGCCAGCTGGCTGAACACGCTCTCGGCGATGTTGTTGTTGCCCCGCCAGTCGGTGGCGCGCTCGGCGTACGTGAACTGGTCGAGGTAGTGCCCGCGGCATCCGGCGGCGAGCCGCTCGGCCTCCGCCGACATCTCGGAGGCGTGCTCGACGAAATGACAGCGCCCGCCGTAGAACTCGATGAGCTCGACCTTCTCGCGGCTGGTCGAGCGGGGGACCACGGTGATGAACTCCAGCCCCAGCATCCGTGCGAAGTACGCCTCGGAGACCGCCGTCGACCCGCTGGAGGATTCCACCAGCGTGGTGCCCTCGTCGATCAGGCCGTTCACCAGCCCGTACAGGATCAGCGAGCGGGCAGATGCGTGTCGACGCTGCGGTTGGCGTCGGCCTCCAGCATCCGGATCGCGCCGTTGACCCATTCGCTCATGGCTTTGAGCGTAGCCGGGCCGCGGGAGGGGCACGCAGCCGGACGCGGGCGGGCCCGCTCAGATCCGGGTGAGCGCGGCCTGCGACTGCTCGCGGTTCAGCTGGAACTCGAACCGCGACCGGTCGCCGCGGTGGTGGGCGAGGAAGAACTCGATCACCCGGTCGCGGTCGTCGCGGCTCACGCTGCGCAGCCGCAGCAGCGCGGATCCGGCGCTCACCCCGAGGTGCTGCGCCTGCTCGTGCGTCGCGACCGTCGCCTCGGCCGAGCGGACGCCATGCGTGGCGTGGATGCCGTGCTCGCCGAGCAGCCGGTACAGCGAGGATTCGCGCAGGTCCGCGCCGAGGGTGAGCGCGCCCACCTCCTCGGGCATCCAGGTCGTGGACAGCGACCACGGCTCACCGTCCACGTACCGCAGCCGCTCCAGCACCACGACCGGAGCGCCGATCGGCACCTCCAGGGCGGCCGCCACCTCGGCATCCGCCACCGTGCGCTCGTGCCGGAGGACCTCGCTGTGCACGTGCCCGCCGCGGCGCTCGACCTCGTCGTAGAGGCCCTCGAGGGTGTGCACGAGCGACTCGCTGGTACGGGGCCGGGCGACGAAGGTGCCCTTGCCCTTCACCCGCTCCACCAGCCCCTCGTGCTCGAGCTGCGCGAGGGCCTGACGCACCACCGTGCGCGAGATGCCGTACTGCTCGCACAGCCGGTGCTCGCCGGGCAGGGCGTCTCCGGGCTGCAGCTCGCCGCTGTGGATCCGGTCCACGATGAGCCGGCGCAGCTGGTCGTACATCGGCGCCGCCGAACGGCGGTCGATCGCGTCGGTCGCCATCAGTACGCCACACCCGCGTGCAGGATGACGTTGGCGTACGGCGTGAACTCGCCGGAGCGCACGAAGGCGCGGGCCGCGTGCGTGCGCTGCTTGAACTCGACGTGCGGCACCATCTCGATCTCGAAGCCCATGCCGGCGAACCGCTCGCGCAGGGCGTCCAGCACCTCGGGGCTGCGCTCGGCGACCTCCTCCGACACGGTCGCACCCTCGACGACGAGCTCGGCCAGCACGGTGTCGAGCACGTCCAGGAAGGCCGGCGCGCCCGGCCGGTAGGCGAGGTCGATGCGCTCCGCGCCGGGCGGGATCGGCAGGCCCGCATCCGTCACCACGATGAGGTCGGTGTGCCCGGTCTCGCTGATCACCCGGGAGAGCGCCGGGTTGATGGTCGTCGGTGTCTTGCGCATTCGTCCCCCTCCTGTGTGTCGCCGTCGTTCGTCTCGCGGTGCCGATGCCCGGGAGCGGTCAGACCGCGGCGCGCTGCGCGGCCAGCAGCGCGTCCACCTCGTCCCGCCGCGGCAGGCTCGGCGAGGCGCCCTGGCGGGTCACCGCGATCGCGCCAGCCGCGGTGGCCAGCCGTGTCGCCGCCGCGAGGTCGAGCCCCTCCGCGAGGGCGGCGCCGAGGTATCCGGCGTACGCGTCGCCGGCGGCCGTGGTGTCCACGGCGTCGACCGGAATCGGGTCGATGAACGTGGTGCCCTCCGGTGTGACCACGGCGGAGCCGCGCTCCGCGAGCGTGATCACCGCGGCGCCGACGCCCTGCTCCAGGAACCAGCGGCCCGCGCGCTCGGCCGACGCGGGGTCGGCGACCTCGATGCCGCTCAGCAGTGAGGCCTCGGTCTCGTTCGGCGTGACGATGTCGATGGTGCGCCAGACGTCGGCGTCCAGGGGTGCGGCGGGGGCCGGGTCGAGCACCACGGTCATGCCGTGTTCGCGGGCGCGGGTGGTGATGTGACGGGTGAGGGATGCCGGGGTCTCCAGCTGCGTCAGCAGCACGGACGTCGTCGGGGCGAGGGCCGCGAGCGCCTCGTCGACCTGCTCGGCGCTGAGCGCCGCGTTGGCGAGGGGCACCATCACGATGTCGTTCTGCGCGGACGCGTCCACGCGGATGTGCGCGATGCCGGTGGGACCGGGGACGGTGCGCAGATGTGCGAGGTCGACGCCCGCGGCGCTCAGCCCGTCGACGACGAGGTCGTGGAACAGGTCGTCGCCTACGCATCCGACGAAGCTCGTGCGTGCACCGGCGAGACCGGCGGCGACGGCCTGGTTGGCGCCCTTTCCGCCGAGCACCAGGGTGAACTGGTCGCCGAGGATCGTCTCGCCCCGGGCGGGCAGGCGCTGCGAGAAGGTGGTCACATCCGCGGTGACGCTGCCGACGATGACCACGCCGGGGCGTGCGGATGCGGTGGTGGACATGGGGCTCCTCGATCGCCTTTGACTTCAGCGGGATGCTGTCATTACATTAGCCGCAACCAACCTGTAACGACAGGTGTGAGAGGAGTCGCGATGACCGCCCCGCGCCTGTACGTGGACAGCGCCGACACCGCCCGGGTCGGCACGCTGCTGGACGCGCGCGTCGTGCACGGCGTGACCACGAACCCGACGATCCTCGAGCGCAGCGGCCGCACCGCGGCGGACATCCCCGACCTGTACGCGGAATGGGTGCGCCGGGGCGCCCGGGAGGTGTTCTTCCAGACCTGGGGCGGCGACGCGCGGGCGTTTCTGCGCAACGCGCAGGGCATCCTCGAGCTCGGCGACCGGGTGGCGGTCAAGGTGCCGGCCACGGCGGACGGGTTCGCCGCGGCATCCGCCCTCGTGCGCGACGGGGCCACCGTGCTCGTCACCGCGGTGTACTCGGTCGGCCAGGCGCTCGCGTGCGCGAGCATGGGCGTGCGCTACATCGCCCCCTACCTCGGCCGGCTGCGCGACGCCGGGATGGACGGCGACGCGCTGATCGCACGGATGCAGGCGGTGTGCGCGGACAGCGACACGGACGTGCTCGCGGCGAGCCTGCGCACCCCCGACGACATCGTCGGCCTGCGCGAGGCCGGGGTGCCGTACTTCACGGCCGGGCCCGACGTGATCGAGCAGCTCCTCTTCCACGAGGTGAGCGACAGCTCGGCGGCGGAGTTCGAGGCCGCCATGCGGCGGCTCGGGGGCTGAGGCCGGGCGGACGCCTCGCGGGCGGATGCTACGCCGACGCCGCCTGGCGCAGCCAGCGCTCCACGCCGGCGATGTGCGCGGTGGCGAGGGAGGTGGCCAGGGCGGCGTCATGCTGGGCGATGGCCTCGGCGATCGCGCGGTGCTCGGACAGGGTGCGCTCGACGGCTCCGGACTCGGTGAGCCCGCGCCACACGCGCGCGCGCACGGTCTGGCTGCTCAGGCTCTCGATGAGGCTCGCGAGGTAGCTGTTCCCGGTCATCCGCACGATGTCGCGGTGGAAGCGGATGTCGTGCGCCACCAGGTCGTCGATGCTCACGGTGGCCGGGTCGACGGAGGCGATCTCCGCCTGCAGCGCCGCGGCGGCCTCGGCGGTGGCGTTGCTCGCCGCGAGGCCGGTCGCCTGGGACTCCAGTATCCGCCGCACCGCGAACAGCTCCAGCAGCGAGTCGTCATCGTGCATGTCGATGACGAAGCTGATCGCCTCGAGCAGCAGGTGCGGCTCGAGGCTGGTGACGTAGGTGCCGTCGCCGCGGCGCACGTCGAGCACCCGGATGACCTCGAGCGCCTTCACGGCCTCGCGCATGGAGCTGCGCGAGAGGCCGAGCCGCTCGGCGAGCTCCTTCTCGGGCGGGAGCCGGTCGCCGGGGCCGAGCTCGCCGGACACGATCATCGCCTTGATCTTCTGGATCGCCTCGTCGGTGACAGCCATAGGCGTCATCGTAGCCAGTCATCGGATGTCTGGTGCGCTGCTGCGCGAACCTGGGGCAGGATGGGCGCATGCGCGTTCTGGATTCGCACCTGCACCTCTGGGACCCCGGCCGGCTCGACTACGACTGGCTCGACGGCGCCCTGGACGGCCGGTTCGCGGCGGACGAGCTCGCCGCCGCGCGGCTCGGTGACGCCGGTGCCGAGGCGGCGGTGTTCGTACAGGCGGAGTGCGTCGAGGGGCAGCACCTGGACGAGGCCCGCTGGGTCGCGGAGATCGCCGACGAGGTGGGCGTGCGGGCGATCGTGGCCGGTGCGCGGCTCGACCGCGGCCGCGAGACCTCGGAGCACCTGGCGGCGCTCGACGGGGTCGGCCTCGTCGCCGGCATCCGTCATCTGCTGCAGGATGAGCCGCCCGGCCTCGCGACCACGCCCGTGTTCCTGGACGGGGCGCGCGAGGTCGCGGCGCGCGGGTGGACCTTCGACGCCTGCGTGCGCGCGCCGGGCATCGGGGACGTCGCGGCGCTCGCGACCGCGGTGCCCGAGCTGCCGATCGTGCTGGATCACCTCGGCAAGCCGGCGGTCGGCACGGCCCGCGCCCCGCTCGAACCCGCTGCATCGTGGCGGCGGGATCTCGGCGAGCTCGCGCGGCATCCGCAGGTCTGCGGCAAGCTGTCCGGGCTGCCCGCCGAGGCCGGAGGGGACTGGGACGCCGCCCAGCTCGCGCCGTTCCTGGATGCCGCGCTCGAGGCGTTCGGCCCGGAGCGGTTGATGTGGGGCAGCGACTGGCCGGTGTCCGCCGTCGGCCCCGCCGGCTACGACCGGACGTCGCGCGCCGCCTGGTTCGAGGCGGTCGCGACCTGGGCGCGGGCGCGCGAGCTCGACCTCGACGCGCTGTTCTGGGGGAACGCGGCCAGGTTCTACGGCATCCGGTGACCGCCCGGCGGGGCGCTCTGTTCAGGTCGCAGAACGTGCCGCTCTGGCATCCGTCTCCCCGCTCAGGTCGCAGAAACTGCCGCTTTCCGGCGCCGGAAGCGGCACTTTTCGCGACCTGAGCGCGCCGCCTCGCGCGCTCACGCGGCCAACGCGGCCCGGATGCGCTCGATGAGCACGTCGGGGCGTGCGAGCAGCACGCTGGTGACCTCGATCACCGTCCAGCCCGCCGCGCGCAGCCGCGCCATCCGCTCCACGTCCGCGGCGTAGCGGGAGTGGTGCAGCGTCTGCGTCGAGTGCCGCCGGCCAGTCGCGATCCAACAGCTTCTCGCCGACGATGCGGGAGAGATCCGCGCGGACCTCCACCCCCTTGCTGACTATCTGCTCACGCACCATGGCAAAGCGGCGTCGCTTGAACGCTGGCTACACAAGAGCAAGTGCGCGATGGTGTTCCGCGAGCTCGCGGACGGGACCCTGCCACTCACCGCCGAGGCGATCATCACCCGAGCCCGCTCGGGACAGTCGGTCGCGCTCCTCCTCTCACTGCTGGTCCGTTCCGGCGTGCTGCCGGAGCTTGACGTCGAGAGCACGCGTTTCGACCACTGGCTCAACGGCTGGCTCGATGACATCGAGGATCCTGAAGACCGGCTGATACTGCGCCGCTACTGCACCTGGGAGCTCCTCCGTTCCGCTCGGACCCTGCGCAGCGCGTCCAGCCCTGCTTCCGGCTTCCTGAGGCAACGGGCTGCGCTGAAGTACTGCGCCGCGTTCCTTCGAGAGATCCGGTCGCAGCAGGAGACGTTGGCGACCTTCCCGCAGCGCCGACTTGACGCGTATCTGACCGATTCGCCGAGCCAACGCGACGCGCTGGCACCATTCACTCGCTGGCTGCGAAAGCACCGGCTGAGCACCGTTCGGGTCGAGTTCCGATCCCATCGTCTCGAAGGCCGAGACTACGCCTCCGACCACCGATGGCAAATGGCCCGCAGGTTCCTCTCCGCTGCCGACATGGACCCGAAGACCCGAGCCGCGGGCCTCCTCGTGCTGCTCTACGGGATCCAGCTGACCCGCATCGTCACGATCACACGGGCACAGGTCGATACGAACTCGCGGCCCGTAACGCTCACCGTCGGGGCCGAGCCGATCGAACTCCCTGAAATCCTCGGGAATGCGATGGTCAACCTCGTCGCCGCATCCGCGAGGCATCGCGTCTCGCCGGCGGTGAGTGGTCCGACTATCCGGCACTCCGTTCCACCCATGCCTGACCGAGCATCACACCTCGGAGCCTTGGCCCGATATCGCTACACGCAGCTGGTCGACGGTTGGCGACCCGGCGAGCCCCGCTGGGGTGCGGAACACCCTGCAGGCGAGCCCGACAGTGGCGTGCTCATCAGCGAAGGGGTCCACACCGTCGACGAGCACGGTCGGGGACCCGTGGAACCCAAGTCGCACCGCGTCCTCAGCGGTCTCGACTCGCTGATGCGTGATCCGGACATCTGATCGGCCATCGATGACCTGAGCGAGCCGCTGGTCGAGCGCCTCCCAGTTGGGGCAGCCGTCGAAGTACTGCAGGGTGATCTCCATGGTTGGTCCTCTCAGTTCTCGGCGCTGCGGAGCATCAGGAGCGCTCCGGCGATCGCGGCGATGACGATGACGATGTCGGCGACGTTCCCGATGAACCAGTTGCCGTAGGCGAGGAAGTCCACGACGTGCCCCTGCGCGAATCCTGGTTGGCGGAAAAGCCGGTCGCCGGCGTGCGAGGCTGCGGCCCCGCCGAGCGCACCGATCACGATCGCCCATCCGGGGCGTCGGACTCGGAAGGCGAACACGATCGCGGTGAACGTGGCCGCGACGGCGATGAGAGCGAACACCCAGGTGGAGCCCTCGCCGAAGGAGAATGCCGCGCCGGGGTTGTAGGCGAGTTGCAGGCCGAGCAGGTCGCCGATCAGCGGGATGCGCTCGTGCTCCGACAGAGTGGCCTCGGCCCATGCCTTCGTCCCCTGATCGATGAAGACGACGACCACGGCGATCAGGAGTGCCCAGGCAGTGAGCCGCCAGCGCCCCCTCTGCGGCCGCTGTTCCGATGCCGACTCAACGTCTGCGTTCGTGTCCGGAGTCATGCGAGGACCTCGAAGAGACGGACGATGACGCCGGACTCGATCAGGATGAACAGGCCCAGGCCGATGAACACGACCGGGACGAGCCAGTGCTCGACGCGCTCGAGCGTCTCGGTGACCGCCTTGTGCGTGCCGATCAGGCGTCCGGCGGCACACCAGACGGCGACGAGGATCAGGAACACGACGATCATGATCACGACGTCGCCGGGAGTGCTGGTGCGGAAGATCGGCGTGTAGAGGGAGATGTTGTCCGCCCCGTTGGCGATCGTGATCCCCGCGACGCCCCACAGGCCTACTGCGCTGATCTTGTCGTCGTCGTCATCATCGTCGCCGTTGCGGCGCAGGCCGCGCACTAGGGTCCAGATGCCGATGCCGAGCGGGATGAGACCGAGGAAGCCCACCCATTCGTCCGGGACGATCGTGAGACCGAGCGCGGCGATCACGCTGATCACGACGAGGGTGATGAACCCGAGATACTGGCCAGCAATGATCTGCCACGGCCGTGGCTTCCCCCGGCTGGAGGCAAGGAACAGCACCGTGAGCACGACGATGTCGTCGATGTTGGTCGCAGCGAACAGGCCGATCGCTGAGCCGATGGTCGCGAGCATCAGCTCGCCAACCGTGGTGTGCGGGGGCGTGCGGCGCGCAGGCCGTTGAGGATCACGATGACCTCCGCGACCTCGTGGACCAGGACGACAGCCGCAAGTCCCAGCACACCGAACAGCGCCAGCGGGAGCAGTGCGGTGATGATCAGCAGCGACAGGATGATGTTCTGGTTGATGATCCGCCGGCCCCGCCGGGCGTGGTCGAACGCCCGCGGGATGAGACGCAGGTCATGGCCGGTGAAGGCCACGTCCGCGGACTCGATCGCTGCATCGGAGCCGGTCGCCCCCATCGCGATGCCGATGTCCGCGGACGCCAGGGCCGGGGCGTCGTTGATGCCGTCGCCGATCATCGCGACCGATCCCGCTTTCGACAACTCGCCGATCGCGGCCGCCTTGTCCTCGGGACGCAGCTCCGCGCGCACGTCACCGATCCCCGCCTGCGCAGCCAGCGCACGCGCAGTGCGGGCGTTGTCCCCGGTGAGCATCGTCACGCCGATACCCTGATCCGCGAGCGTGCGGACGACTTCGGGGACTTCGGGGCGCAGCTCGTCGCGGACACCGATCGCGGCGACCGCCACTCCACCGCGGTGGACGATCACGACGGTCATGCCCTGTTCCTCAAGAAGCGCGACCCGGTCGCCGAGCTCGCCGGCGTCGAGCCAGCGGGGGCTGCCGACGGTGATCGTCACGCCGTCGACGGTGCCTTCGATGCCGTGTCCGGCCTGTTCGGTCACGTCCGCGGCCGCGGGAACGCCCGGGGCGGCGGCGGTGATCGCGGAGGCGAGGGGGTGCGTGCTGTGCTGCTCCAGCGCCGCCGCCCAGGCCAGTGCCTGCGTCTCGGTCACGCCGTCCGCGGTGAGGACGGCGGTGACCGCGGGCTCGTTGCGGGTGAGGGTGCCGGTCTTGTCGACCGCGACGTGCCGGACCGTTCCGAAGCGCTCGAACACCGCGCCGGATTTGATGATCACGCCGAACTTGCTCGCCGCGCCGATCGCGGCGACGACCGTCAGCGGCACAGAGATCGCCAGCGCGCACGGAGAGGCGGCGACCAACACGACGAGCGCGCGGGTGATCCATACCTCCGGGTCGCCCAGCAGCGACCCGATGATCGCGACGAGGGCGGCGAGGATCAGCACACCCGGGACCAGCGGCCGCGCGATCCGGTCGGCGAGACGCGCCCGCTCGCCCTTCTCGGTCTGCGCCTGCTCCACCAGCTCGACGATCGTGGTGAGCGAGTTGTCGGTGCCCGCCGCGGTCGTCTCGACCTCCAGCGCGCCGGCGCTGTTGATCGCGCCGGCCGACACCGCAGCGCCGGGCTCGACCTCAACCGGGATCGACTCTCCGGTGATCGCCGAGGTGTCCAGGCTGGAACGCCCCGCCCGGACGATCCCGTCGGTCGCGATCCGCTCACCCGGACGGACCACCATGACCTGGCCGACCGTCAGATCTTTCGCCTGAACCTGCACGGACACCCCGTCGCGCAGCACTGTCGCCGTCTCCGGCACGAGCTTCAGCAGCGCCCGCAGTCCGCCACGGGCGCGGTCCATCGCCTTGTCCTCGAGGGCCTCTGCGATTGAGTACAGGAACGCCAGCGCCGCGGCCTCTTCGACGTAGCCGAGGATGACCGCGCCGATCGCGCTGATCGTCATCAGCAGCCCGATGCCGAGTTTGCCCTTGAACAGCTTGCGAATCGCGCCGGGCGTGAACGTCGACGCGCCCAGCAACAGGCCGGCCCAGAACAGCATGAGCGCCGGGATCTCGAGAACGGACCACTCGAAGACCAGACCTGTCAGGAACGCGACACCGGAGAAGACCGGCACCATGATCCCGCGGTCCTTCCACCAGGGCCGCTCCACCTCTTCGGGCTCATCCGCCGCAACGGCAGGCTCGTGCTCGCAGCCACACGCCGCACTCACGCGTCCGCCCCTGTACCGCAGCAGCCCGGCACCGTGCACGCTGAGTCCACGCAAGGTGCGTGCTCATCTACAGCCAGCGTCACATCCACGAGCGCGACGAGCGCAGCAGCAAGATGCGGGTCAGCGATCTCGTAGCGAGTCTGGCGGCCCTCAGGCTCAGCGACCACGATCCCGCAGTCTCGCAGACAAGTGAGGTGGTTCGACACGTTCGAGCGAGTTAGGTCGAGCTCACGTGAGAGCACCGCCGGGTAGCTCGGTCCCCCGAGCAACGTCATCAGGATCCGAGAGCGCGTCGGGTCGGCCATGGCCCGGCCAAGCCGGTTCATGACGTCGAGACGCGAAGCAATAGTCAGCATGCACTGAACTATACAGCACCGGCTGATCAATCAGCGCTCCACCAACAAGCGGCACAGCTACCGATTGCTCGTGAATACGCGACTCAGCAACAATCGGTGCTACCAGTAGGCTGCCGCCGGGTGCGCACGCCGTGGAACGGCCGGTCGAGATCGGTGCGACGGAGGCGGCCGGCGCCGACACCGGCATCCCGTGCCTGCTGCACGGAGAACCGGCGGCCGAGCCCCTCGGGGAGCGGTTGCGGAGACCTCATCGCAGCACCGTGGCACGTCCCGGCGGCGCGCGGGGACGTTATCCACAGGGGGGCGGGGCGAACGCGGGGCAGGCGGCGCGCTCGGGTCGCAGAAAGTGTCGCTACGGCATCCGTCTCCCCGCTCCGGTCGCAGAAAGTGCCGCTTCGCGAGGCCGGAAGCGGCACTTTTCGCGACCTGAGCGCGTCGGCCGACCCGGAAGCGGCACTTTTCGCGACCTGAGCGCGTCGCCCGGCTACTCCGCGCGCAGCCGCAGCTGCGCCATCCCGCCGTCGACCTCGATGAAGGTGCCGGTGGTCGACCCGGATGCGGGGCTGACGAGGTAGAGCACCGCGCCGGCGACCTCGTCGGGGGAGACCAGGCGGCCGTGGGGCTGCCGCGCCTGGAGCGCGGCGCGCTCGGCCTCGGGGTCGGCGGCGGCGTCGAGCAGGCGCCCCACCCACGGGGTGTCGGCGGTGCCGGGGTTGACGGCGTTGACGCGGATGCCCTCGCGCAGGTGATCCGCCGCCATCGCGCGGGTCAGCGCCGAGACCGCACCCTTCGACGCCGAGTACAGCGCGCGCTGCGGCAGGCCGGTGGTGGAGGCGATCGATGCCGTGTTGCACACCGCCGCGGCGGGCGACTTCCGCAGCCAGGGCAGCGCGGCCCCGGTCACCCGGGCGATGCCGGTGACGTTGATCGACAGCACCCGCGCCCACTCGTCGTCGTCGTTCGCGGTGATGTCGCCCTGCGCCCCGACGCCGGCGTTGTTGATCACGATGTCGATGCGTCCGAAGCGCTCGCCGACCGCCGCGACGGCCGCGTCCACCGAGTCGCGGTCCGACACGTCGGCCGTGAACGCGGCGAAGCGCGGGTCGGCCCCCGTGATGTCGCGGTCGAGCACGGCGACCTGCGCGCCCTCCTCGTGCAGGCGGCGCGCGATCGCGGCGCCGATGCCGGATGCCCCGCCGGTGACGATCGCCACCAGGCCCTCGACCTGACCGCTCATCGCTGCTCCTCCCAGGCGACGAACTCCTGCCGCTGCCGGCCGAGCCCCTCCACCTCCACCTCCACGACATCCCCCGGCTTCAGGTAGGGGAACCGGCCTCCGAGCGCCACCCCCTGCGGCGTGCCGGTGAGGATGAGATCCCCGGGCTCGAGGGTCGCGAACTGCGACAGGTGGTGCACGATCGTGCGCACGTCGAAGATCATGTCCGAGGTGTCCGAGTCCTGCCGGGGCTCGCCGTTCACCCAGCTCCGCAGCCTCAGCCCGCTCGTGTCCACCTCGTCGGGGGTCACCAGCCAGGGACCGGTCGGGTTGAACCCGTGGGCGATCTTGCCCTTCGACCACTGCCCGCCGGACACCTCCAGCTGGAAGGTCCGTTCCGACACGTCGTTCGCGGTCACGTAGCCGGCGATGCAGGCATCCGCCTCCTCCGGCGCGGCGAGGTACGCCGCCCGCCGGCCGATCACGACGCCCAGTTCGACCTCCCAGTCCGTCTTCTCGCTGCCGCGGGGGATGGTCACGGCGTCGTTCGGGCCGACGACCGTGTTCGGCGTCTTCAGGAACACGATCGGCATGGCCGGCGGCTCGGAACCGGACTCGCGCGCGTGCGCGGCGTAGTTCTGCCCGATGCAGAACACCGCGCTCGGCCGCGCGATCGGCGCGCCGATCCGCAGCGACGCCGCGCCATCCAGTTCCGGCAGCGCCCCGGCGTCGAGGGCCGCCCGCGTGCGGCCGACCGGGTCGTCGGCGAGGAACGCGCCGTCCACATCCGATGTCACGGCGCGCAGATCGTAGGTGCGCTCTCCGACGATGACGACCGGGATCTCGTGTCCGGCCTCTCCCAGTCGCGCGAACTTCATGGATCTCCTTCGGGTCCTCGGGGCGGGTGAGCCGACGACGGTTCCCCATCGGCGGTCCGTTGACAGTATAGACATCGGATGTTTACACTCCAAGTGTCTGCGCCGAGGCATCCGTACCCGGCGACACGTGAAGGAGCCCTGTGAGCCGCATCGTCGCGCTGGAGACCAGCGACATCCGCTTCCCCACCTCGCTGAGCCTGGACGGCTCGGACGCGATGAACCCGGACCCCGACTACTCCGCCGCCTACGTGATCGTGCGGACGGATGCCGGCGACGACGTCTCCGGCCACGCCTTTGTGTTCACGATCGGCCGCGGCAACGACGTGCAGGTCGCCGCGATCGACGCGCTCGCCGGCCACCTCGTCGGCCGCGAGCTGGAGCCGCTCCTGGACGACATGGGCGGCACCTTCCGCGCCCTGATCGGCGACTCGCAGCTGCGCTGGCTGGGTCCCGAGAAGGGCGTCATGCACATGGCGATCGGCGCCGTGATCAACGCGCTCTGGGACATCAAGGCCAAGCGCGCGGGCCTCCCGCTGTGGCAGCTCCTGTCCCGGATGACGCCTGAGGAGATCGTCGACCTCGTCGACTTCCGCTACCTGAGCAACGCCCTCACCCGCGACGACGCCCTCGCCATCCTCCGCGCCGCCGAACCGGGCCGCGCCGAGCGCGAGGCCGAGCTGCTCGCGACCGGCTACCCGGCGTACACCACCAGCCCCGGCTGGCTCGGCTACTCGGACGAGAAGCTGGAGCGGCTGGCCCGCGAGGCGATGGCCGACGGCTTCACGCAGATCAAGCTCAAGGTCGGCGCCGACCTGGACGACGACATCCGCCGGTTCCGGAAGGCGCGGGAGGTGTGCGGGCCGGACTTCCCGATCGCGATCGACGCCAATCAGCGCTGGGAGGTGTCCGAGGCGATCGCCTGGGTGAACGCCCTCGCGGAGTTCCGCCCGGCATGGATCGAGGAGCCGACCAGCCCGGACGACGTGCTCGGCCACGCCGAGATCGCCCGCGGCGTCGCCCCGATCCGGGTCGCGACCGGCGAGCACGCGCAGAACCGGATGATCTTCAAACAGCTGCTGCAGGCGGATGCCGTCGCGGTGATGCAGATCGACGCCGTGCGCGTGGCCGGGGTGAACGAGAACATAGCCAACCTGCTGCTCGCGGCGAAGTTCGGGGTGCCGGTGTGCCCGCACGCCGGCGGTGTCGGCCTGTGCGAGGCGGTGCAGCACCTGTCCATGTTCGACTTCGTCGCCGTCAGCGGATCCCGCGAGGGCCGGCTGATCGAGTACGTCGACCACCTGCACGAGCACTTCGTCGTGCCCACCGACATCCGCCGCGGCAGCTACATGCCGCCGACGGCGCCCGGCACCGGGATGGAGATGAAGGCGGACAGCATCCGCACCTATACCTGGACGGGACGGCATGTCGCCGCGTGACGTCTCCGGAGTGGTGCTGCCGCCGCTCGGTTACGGCGCCGCGAACGTCGGCAACCTGTTCCGCCCGCTGAGCGACGACGAGGCGTGGGCGGTGCTCGAGGCGGCGTGGGATGCCGGCATCCGCTACTTCGACACCGCGCCGCACTACGGACTGGGCCTGTCCGAGCGGCGGCTGGGGGCGTTCCTGCAGACCAGGCCGCGCGACGAGTACGTGCTCTCCACGAAGGTCGGCCGGCTGCTGCGGCCGAACCCGGAGCACGCCCCCGGCGGCCTGGACGTCGCGAACGACTTCCACGTGCCCGACGACCTGCGCCGGGTGTGGGACTTCTCCGAGGCGGGCATCCGGGCGAGCATCGCGGAGTCGCAGGAGCGCCTCGGCATCGAGCGCATCGACCTGCTCTACCTGCACGACCCGGAGCGGCACGACCTCGACCTCGGGATCGCCTCCGCCGTCCCCGCGCTCGAGGCGGTGCGCGCCGAGGGTCTGGTCGCGGCGATCGGGGTCGGGTCGATGGTGACGGATGCCCTGGCGCGCTCGGTCCGGGAGGCCGATCTCGATCTGATCATGGTCGCCGGCCGGTACACCCTGCTCGAGCAGCCCGCGGCCGCCGAGGTGCTGCCGGCATGTGTGCGGCGGGGGACGGGTGTGGTGGCGGCATCCGTGTTCAACTCCGGCCTGCTCGCGCAGAGCGAGCCGCGACGCGACGGCCGGTATGAGTACGGCGCGCTGCCCGAGGAGCTGTGGCAGCGGCTGGTGCGCATCGCCGCGGTGTGCCGCAACCACGACGTGCCGCTGCCGGCCGCCGCGATCCGGTTCCCGCTCCGCCACGGTGCGGTGCGGTCGGTCGTCGTCGGCGGCAGCCGCCCCGGCCAGCTGCGCGAGAACGCCGCCTACGCCGCACATCCCGTCCCTGAGGAGCTCTGGACCGAGCTCGCCGAGGAGGGGCTCATCCCCGCCTGACACGTTCGATTCCAACGCTGAGAGAGAGGCTGCGAATGCTGGAAGGCATCCACCCGCTGCTGACCGGAGAGCTGCTGCTGCACCTGGACCGGATGGGGCACTCCGACGCGGTCGTCGTCGCGGACGCCCACTTCCCCGCGTGGGCGCTCGGGACGCGCGTGATCGATCTGCCGGGGACCACCACCCCCGAGGTGGTCGCCGCGATCCGCACCGTGCTGCCCCTGGACGACGCGCCCGCCATGGACCTGATGGAGTCCGCCGACGGCGAGGTGCTCGAGGTGCAGCGCGAGCTGATGGATGCCGCGGGCACCGAGGTGGGCACCACCCGGTTCGTGGAGCGCTTCGCCTACTACGACGTCGCGAAGGGCGCCTATCTGATGGTGCGCACCGGAGAGACCAGGAAGTACGGGAATGCGCTGCTGCGCAAGGGCGTCGTCGGGCATCCGGCGGGGTGAGACGCCTGGGGGCTGGCGGCGCTCGATCAGCGGGCGGACCTCGCGGTGGACGCGCGGATCACGAGCTCGGCGGGGAACGGGGTCACGGCCGGCGCGCGCGAGCCGGGGTCCTCGAGCTGGCGGAGCAGGGCGGATGCCGCGGCGCGGCCCATCTCGTACGCGGGCTGTCGCACCGTGGTCAGCGGGACGATCGCCTGGTGCGCCTGATCGACGTCGTCGAAGCCCACGATCGCGACGTCCTCCGGAACCCGGACGCCCGCGCGCAGCAGCACGGTCAGCGCCCCGATCGCGAGCATGTCGTTCGTCGCGAACACCGCATCCGGCCGCTCCTCGGGCGGCAGGCGGAGCATCTCCTCGCCGGCGGCCATCCCGGCCGCGATGGTGAGGCCCGGGGTGCGCATGACCTGGACGGCGGCGCGCCCGCCCACAGCATCCGTGAATCCGGCGAGGCGATCGGCCGACTCGCGCACCCCCTCCGGGTCGCCCAGGAAGGCCATCCGGCGGCGGCCGAGGGCCGTCAGGTGCTCCCCGGCCAGGCGTCCGCCGCCGACGTCGTCGAACGGGACGAAGCCGACCGCGGCGGAGGGCTGTGCGGGACCGATCACCACGGAACGGATGCCGCGGGCGGCGAGGCGCTCAAGCCGGGGGACGACGTCGCCGAGCGGGGAGATGACGATGCCGCGCGCGCGGTGCGCCTCGAACATCTCGATGTTGCGCAGCTCCTGCGCCGGGTCGCGGTTGCTGTTGCTGAAGAACAGCGACCAGCCCCCGTCGCGGGTGCCCTCCTCGACGCCGCGCGAGAGCTCGTTGAAGAACGGCAGCCAGGCGTCCAGCAGGATCAGCGCGATCGCCTTGCCCGAGCCGGCGCGCAGCTGGCGGGCGGACTCGTTCGGCACGTAGCCGAGCTCCTCGATCGCGGCCCGGACGCGCTCGAGGGTCGTCGCGCTGAGCAGCTCCGGGTGGTTGAGGTAGTTCGACACCGTCGAGGCCGACACCCCGGCGAGGGCCGCCACGTCCTTCACGCTCGCCGGCATCCTCGCACCTCCCTCCGGTACACCATAGCGCCTGTTGACACGTTGCAAGTCGACGCCGTAGTCTCGTCGGCACGAGGTATTGCAACGTGCCAATCTCCCCGCACGACGTGCCGACGCACGAGATGCGGACCCCCGCGACACCGCCGCCGCACAGCGAAGGAGCTCACATGAAGATCGGATGCCACGGCCTGGTCTGGACCGGACAGTTCGACGCCGAGGGCATCCGCCTCGCCGTCGCGAAGACCGCCGAGGCGGGCTTCGACCTCATCGAGTTCCCGCTGATGGATCCGTTCTCCTTCGACACCGGCGCCGCCGTGCGCGCGCTCGAGGAGAGCGGGCTGGCGGTGAGCGCCTCCCTCGGACTGTCCGAGGCGACCGACATCACCAGCGCCGACCCGGAGGTCGTCGACGCCGGCGAGGCGCTGCTGCGCCGGGCGGTCGACGTCCTCGCGGACATGGGCGGCACCCACTTCTGCGGCGTCATCTACTCCGCGATGAAGAAGTACATGGAGCCGGTGACGCCGGCGGGCCTGGAGAGCAGCCGGCGCGTGATCGGGCGCGTGGCCGAGCACGCCGCGGGCCGGGGCGTCGAGGTGTCGGTCGAGGTGGTGAACCGCTACGAGACGAACGTGCTGAACACGGCGCGGCAGGCGATGGCCTATCTCGACGCGATCGACCGGCCCAACCTCGGCGTGCACCTGGACACGTACCACATGAACATCGAGGAGTCCGACATGTTCGCGCCCGTCCTCGACGCGGCGCCGCGGCTGCGCTACGTGCACATCGGCGAGAGCCACCGCGGGTACCTCGGCACGGGCTCGGTCGACTTCGACACCTTCTTCAAGGCGCTCGGCCGGATCGGCTACGACGGCCCGATCGTGTTCGAGTCGTTCTCCTCGGCGGTGGTCGCCCCGGACCTCAGCCGGATGCTCGGCATCTGGCGCAACCTGTGGACCGACAACGAGGAGCTCGGCGCCCACGCGAACCGGTTCATCCGCGACAAGGTCGTCGCGGTGGACACGATCCGGCTGCACTGACTCGTCCCGGAGAGGCCGCGGCCCGGACCCGGCCGGGAAGGCCGAGAGAGGAGCATCCGTGACCAAGATGTTATTACAGGCCTTTCGTCGCGGGCACACCTTAGATACATTTAGATACAACTTGCGCCGCGAGCGATGCGCGCGCAATATTGATCCGACGTTTGAAATGGATTCCACGCTCGCGGAAGCCGCGGGACGACGACCTTCAAGGGAGCAGGTGCGACGATGAGCGATCCCATCCTCCGGGTGGAAGGCATCAGCAAGGGATTCCCCGGCGTGCAGGCCCTCAAGGACGTGCATCTCGAGGTGCGCGCCGGCGAGGTGCTCGTGCTGGTCGGTGAGAACGGGGCCGGCAAGTCGACGCTGATGAAGATCCTCTCCGGGATCTACACGCGCGACGAGGGCACGATCTGGTTCGAGGGGCAGCCGGTGGAGCTGACCAGCCCGCTGCAGGCGCAGCAGTTGGGCATCACGATCATCCACCAGGAGCTGAACATGATGCCCGACCTCACGGTCGCGCAGAACATCTACGTCGGCCGCGAGCCGAAGAACGGCCCGTTCCTGTCGGAGCGCAGGCTCAACCGGCAGACCGCCGAGCTGCTGGACCGGCTCGGCATCGACCTCGATCCGCGCCAGCAGGTCGGCGAGCTCACCGTCGCCGAGCAGCAGATGGTCGAGATCGCCAAGGCGCTGTCGTTCAACGCCAAGGTGCTGATCATGGACGAGCCCACCTCGGCGCTCACCGACAGCGAGGTGGAGACGCTGTTCCGGCTCATCGATCAGCTCCGCGCCCGCGGCACCGGCATCGTCTACATCTCGCACCGCATGGACGAGCTGCGCCGGCTCGCCGACCGGGTCACCGTGCTCCGCGACGGCACCTACATCGGCTCGCTGGAGAAGTCCGAGATCAGCATCCCGAAGATCATCGAGATGATGGTCGGCCGCGTGATCGACGAGGGCACCCGGCCCACCGCCCGCGAGCACCAGAACGACCCGGTGGTGCTGGACGTGCAGGGCCTGTCCACGAAATCGCTGCTCAAGGACGTCTCCTTCCAGCTGCACCAGGGCGAGATCCTCGGGTTCGCCGGGCTGATGGGAGCGGGTCGCACCGAGACCGCCCGGGCCATCATCGGCGCCGACCCCAAGGACGGCGGGCGCATCCTCATCGGCGGGCGCGAGGTGCGCATCGCGCAGCCGGCGGATGCCGTGAGGCACGGCGTCGGCTACCTGTCCGAGGACCGCAAGTCCCTCGGGCTCATGCTCGAGCAGGACGTCACCTTCAACACGGTGCTCGCCTCGCTCGGCACCTACGCCAACGGCATCGGCTGGATGGGCGACCGCAAGGCGAAGAACCAGACCAAGGAGTACGTCCAGCGGCTCCGCGTGAAGACGCCCTCGGTCAACCAGACCGTCAAGCTGCTGTCCGGCGGCAACCAGCAGAAGGTCGTCATCGCCCGGTGGCTGATGCGCGACTGCGACATCCTCATCTTCGACGAGCCGACCCGCGGCATCGACGTCGGCGCCAAGGAGGAGATCTACCGCCTGATGCAGCAGCTCGCGGCATCCGGCAAATCCATCATCGTCATCTCGTCGGAGCTGCCCGAGATCCTCCGCGTCGCGAATCGCATCGCCGTGTTCGCGAACGGACGGATCACCGGCACCCTCCGCAACGAGGAAGCCAGCCAGGAGAAGATCATGCACCTCGCAGCCCACGGGGAGGAAGAAGAATGAGCACCTCACAAGAGCCGGGCTCGACGACCACCGTCGTCCAGCAGGCCGTCACCGAGAACACCGACAAGCGCGACGTCGCCGGGTTCCTCAAGCGCCAGCTCCAGCAGTCGCTCGCGTTCGGCACCCTGGTCGTGCTGGTGATCTTCTTCTCGATCGCCAGCCCCAGCTTCTTCACCTTCAGCAACATCGCCTCGGTGCTGCTGTCGACCGCGGTGATCGGCATCCTCGCCCTCGGCACCACCTTCGTCATCATCACCGGCGGCATCGACCTGTCCATCGGCACGGGCATGGCCCTGTGCGCCGTGATGACCGGCGTGTTCATCACGAACATGGGGCTGCCGATCGCCGTCGGCGTGATCGGCGGCATCGCGACCGGTGTGCTGATGGGTCTGGTCAACGGGCTGAACATCACCTACCTGCGCCTGCCTCCGTTCATCGCCACCCTGGCGATGATGATGATCGCGGGCGGCCTCGCTCTGGTCATCTCCGGCGTCGCGCCGATCTACTTCTCCACCTCGGCCCCCGACTTCAAGCGGATCGCGCTGGGCGTGATCATCCCCGGCATCCCGAACGCGGTGCTGATCACGGCCGTGCTCGCGGTGATCGCGTACATCGTGCTGACCAAGACGCTGCTCGGCCGGTACACCTTCGCGATCGGGTCGAACGAGGAGGCCACCCGCCTGTCGGGCGTGAACACCCGTCGCTGGACGATCCTGATCTACATGTTTGCGGGCGCCTTCACCGGGATCGCGGGCGTCGTGATCGCCTCCCGCCTGGACTCGGCCCAGCCGCAGATCGGCATGGGGTACGAGCTGCAGGCGATCGCCGCGGTCATCATCGGCGGCACCTCGCTGCTGGGCGGTCGCGGCTCGATCCTCGGCACCGTGATCGGCGCGCTGATCATGAGCGTGCTGGTGAACGGCCTGCGGATCATGTCGATCCAGACCGAGTGGCAGAACATCGTCGTCGGCATCGTGGTGCTGCTCGCCGTGTTCTTCGACTCGCTGCGCAACCGGCAGCGCACCTGAGAGCTCGGGTGGCGGTGAACACCCGTGCCCGCCGCCATCCGATCGGCCCCGGCCGAACCCGCGGAGCGATCCGCATGGGCACACACCGGAATGTCCACCACCCGGCTGCGGAGCCGGACACACACATCAATGGAGTTCTCATGAAATTCGGCAGGAAGACCGCGTTCGCGGCGCTGGTCGCCGCCTCCGCGCTTGCACTGGCAGGCTGCGGCGGCGGTGGCGTGATCGAAGAAGGCGGCGACGGCGGCACCGGCGGTGGCGGCGGCGACGGCGAGATGTACATCGCCATGGTGTCCAAGGGCTTCCAGCACCAGTTCTGGCAGGCCGTGAAGAAGGGCGCCGAGGAGAAGGCCGAGGAGCTCGGCGTGCGGATCACGTTCGAGGGCCCCGCGGCCGAGACCGAGATCAGCCAGCAGCTCGACATGCTCACCGCGGCCATCGACAAGAGCCCGGATGCCATCGCATACGCCGCTCTCGACCCCGAGGCGTGCGTGGCGCCGCTGGAGCGGGCGAAGTCGCAGGACATCCCCGTGGTGTACTTCGACGCCCCCTGCAACGGCGACGTCGGGCTGAGCCTGGTGGCCACCGACAGCAAGAAGGCCGGTGCGCTGGCGGCCGAGCACATGGCGGAGCTGATCGGCGGCGAGGGCGAGATCGCCATCGTCGGCCACTCGCAGATCAACTCGACCGGCGTGGAGCGCCGCGACGGCTTCAAGGAGAAGATCGAGGCCGACTTCCCGGACATCAAGATCGTCGACATCCAGTACGGCGACGGCGACCACCTGAAGTCCGCCGACATCGCGAAGGCGATGATCGCCGCCCACCCGAACCTCAAGGGCATCTACGGCACCAACGAGGGCTCGGCCATCGGCGTCGTGAACGCCGTGAACGAGCTGGGCCTGGAGAAGGGCGAGCTGACCATCGTCGGCTTCGACTCGGGCGCCGCCCAGATCAACGCGATCAAGGACGGCACCATGGCGGGCGCGATCACGCAGGACCCGATCAACATCGGCAAGCAGGTGGTTCAAGCCGCCTACGACGCCGCCAACGGCGACGAGGTCGAGGAGTTCTACGACACCGGTTCGTACTGGTACGACAAGAACAACATCGACGACCCCGAGATCGCCGCGGTGCTCTACGAGTGACCCGCTGATCCAGCGGGCAGGGCCTCTCGCCTCCGGGCGAGGGGCCCTTTCCGTGCCTGAGGACCTCAGCTCCGTGCCTGAGGGCCTCAGTTCCGTGCCTGAGGGCCTCAGTCGCCGAGGGCGAGCAGGCGTGCGGGGTTGGCGACGAGCATCCGCTCCACGGCCTCGTCGCCGAGGAGCGCCCGCAGCCGCGGCAGGTAGCGCTCGCCGAGGTAGGCCAGGCCCGGCATGCCGCCGTAGGCGATGTAGCGGGTGCGGCGGGCGACGTCGCCGCCGAGCACGATCCGGTCGCCGGCGCCCTGGGCGACGGCGGCCTCGGTGAGCGCCAGCAGCTCGGCATCCGATCGGGTGCGCGGCCGGGCGAAGCCGTCGTAGCCGAGGTAGGCGCCGCGCTCGGCCAGGGACGCGTGCAGCCCGGGATCCGGGTCGCGGTCGGCATGCGCGAGCACGACGCGGTCGGATGCCACGCCCTCGGCCGCCAGCAGGTCGAGCACCTCGTGCGCGGCCGTGCAGAACTCCAGGTGCACCATGATCGGCGCGCCGGTCGCGCGGTGGGCCGCGGCTAGGGCGATCAGCGTGGTGCGCTCGAAGGGGCTGATCCGCCAGTAGTCGGCGCCGCCCTTGAGCATCCCGGCGCGCACCGGCGCCCCGGAGGGGCCCTGGGCGCGCGGGCCGGACGGGTCGTCGTCGCGCGCCGGCATCCCCTCCGCCACCTCGCGCGTGAACAGCGCCGCGAGCGCGTCCTCGTCCATCCCGTGGGCCGGATGCCCGGCGGGGTAGTGCGCCTCGCGGTGGCGGCCGGTCGTGGCGACGACCCTCAGCCCGGTGGCGGCGCTGATCCGCGCCACGGCGGCCGGATCGCGCCCGAGCCCGAAGGGCGTGGCGTCCACCATGGCCTCGAAGCCGCTCGCCTTCAGCAGCGCCGCCTCCTCGCCGGAGGCGGCCTCGTAGTCGAGCTCGTCGCCGGGCAGCAGCGGCGAGACCTGGAACAGGTGCTCGTGGTAGTCCACCCGGCCCAGCGTCGCCGGGTCGACGTCGCCGAGGACCGTGCGCACCGGGCCGGCGGACATCAGCGCACCGACTCCGCGGCGGCGGCGAGCTCCTCGACGACGGCCGGCGTCAGGTCGAGCTCGAACACGTCGGCGACGACCTGCGACCAGCCGTGGATGAAGTACCGCCAGCCGTCCTCCACGTGCAGGCCGCGCGTCTCCTGCTGGGCCCGCGCCTGGTGCAGGAACTCCAGCGATCCGCGGTAGTTGAACTCCCACGCCCAGGCGCCCTCGGGGAAGACGACGGCGTCGCTGAGCGGCGAGCCGGGCCGGTCCTTGCCGAGGCCGGTGGCGTTGGCGATCACGGTCCCGGCCGGGGCGGCCGCGACCAGGGCGTCCGCCTGCTCGGGCGTCTCGGTGACCACGTAGCGGATCAGGTCTTCGCGGGTGCCGTGCTGGCGGTGCACCTGGCGCAGGTGGTCGAGCTTGTCCTGCGAACGGGCGGTGACCGTGACCAGGGCGGGCGCGTCGGCGCGCTCGGCGAGGGCCCAGCTCAGGGCGGTGCCGGAACCGCCGGCGCCGAGGATGACGACCTCGGCGCCGGTGCGGGCGAAGTGGTCCGCCGGCAGGAAGTCGTTCAGCGCGAGGTCCACGGTGATCGGGTCCTTCGCGCGGCCGATCAGCCGGTCGCCGCGCTTGGAGATGCTGGAGATCTCCGCGCAGGACACCGCGAACGGGTCGAGCTCGTCGAACAGGTCGGATGCCGCGGCGTACACGTTCATCTTGTGCGTGGTCACCAGGGCGCCGCGGTGGTGCGGGTCGTCGCGGATCTGCTCCACCATCGCGCGGTACTGCGCCGGTTCGGCGTCCATCGGCAGGTCGTGCCCGATCAGGGTGCGCGTTGGCAGCCCCAGGATGTCGGCCCAGAGCGGGAAGACCTTCATGATCGACGACGAGGCCGTGGTCACGCCGACGAAGCCCATGTAGTCGGCGGCGGGGGCGGCGGCGGTCTCGGGGGAGGGGGTCATGGGGTCTCCTAGCGGGTCACGAGATGGGTCGGCTCCTCGCCGCGCAGCACGGCGAGGACCTCGTCGAGCGACATCCGACCCATGTTGTCCACGGCCTGCGTGGTCTGCGCGCCCAGGTGCGGGGTGACGATCACCCGGTCGGCGAGGTCGGCGGTGAGCAGGGGGCTGCCGGAGGCGGCGGTGTCGCCGTCGAGCGTGTCGGCGGCATACGCGGAGAGGATGCCGGAGCGCAGCGCATCCGCCAGGGCCTGCTCGTCGACGAGGTCGGGGCGGGCGGTGTTCACCAGCGCCGTGCCGGGGCGGATGCCGCTGAGCCGTTCCGCGTCCACCAGCCGCTGGCCGCCGGGGGCGTGCAGGGTGATCACGTCGGCGGTGCGGAACAGGGCGTCCAGCTCGACCGGATCGGCGCCCGCGGCCCGGACCGCGTCCTCGGGGAGGAACGGGTCGGCGGCGAGGATGCGGGGGCCGAAGCCGCTCAGCCGCCGGGCGACGCCCTGGCCGATCCGGCCGAAGCCGACGATCCCCACGGTCGCCGCGCCGAGCTCGCGGCCGCGGCGCACCGACCAGTCGCCGCCGCGCACCCGCCGGTCGCCGTCCGGGATGAACCGCAGCGCGGCCAGCATGAGCCCCACGGCGTGGTCGGCGACGGCATCCGCGTTCGCCCCGGGCGTGTTCGTGACCGGGATGCCTCGGGCCGCGGCCGCTGCGAGGTCCACCGCCTCGGTGCCCACGCCGTACCGGGCGATGATCTTCAGCTTCGGGGCTGCGGCGAGGTGCTCCTCGGTGATCGGCCCGGTGCCGGCGATCCAGGCATCCGTGCCGTGCAGCAGGGCCCGCAGCTCGCTCAGGTCGTGATGGGCGGGCCCGCGCATGATGCGGTGCCCCGCGGCGGTCGCGCGGGCGACCAGGTCGAGGTCGCCGTCCGAGAAGGAGCGGCTGGTGACGAGGATCACGGCCATCAGCGCGGCCTTCCCGCGAACCACGGCGCGAGGGCGGTGTAGGCTTCGGTGAACCGGGCGTGCCGCTCGACGTAGACCGCGTGCCGCGCGGCATCCGGGGTGAACTCGGCGGTGACCTCGCTGAGGGCCCGCGCCGCGGAGAAGTCGGCGAGGCCGAGGCCGGCGGCGGCGGTCACCGCGGCGCCCAGGCTGTTCGCCTCCTCGACGATGGTGCGCCGGCGCACCGGCACGCCCCACACGTCGGCGAGGATCGCCAGCCAGGCGTCGCTCTGCGCCCCGCCGCCGACCGCGTCGATGCGGTCGATCACGGCGCCCGACTCGCGGAACGCGTGGATGCAGGTGAGCAGGTTGAACGCCACACCCTCGAGCACCGCCCGGACCAGGTGGGCGCGGGTGTGGTGCCGGCCGATGCCGACGAAGGCGCCGCGCGCGTCCGGATCCCACAGCGGGGCGCGCTCGCCGAGCAGGTAGGGGAGGAAGTAGAGGTCCTCGGTGTCCAGCGGCGCGTCCGCGGTGCCCGCGGCCTCGGCGGTGAGCCGTCCCGTCTCGGGGTGCGTGGGGTCGGGGGAGAGCGCCTCGGCGATCCACTGCACCGACGCACCGCCGGCCTGCATGGTCGCGGTCGGCACGAAGGACCCGGGCACGACGTTGTCGAAGGTGAACGTCCGCATCCCCGGGTCGTGCAGCGGGGCATCCGCCGCGAACGAGATCCACGAGCTCGTGCCGAGGCACACGTACGCGCCGTCCTCGGGGGCGACGATGCCGGAGCCGACGGCGGCGAGCGGCCCGTCGCCGCCGCCCATCACGACCGGGACGGATGCCGGCAGGCCCAGCGCCGCGGCGGCGGCATCCGTCAGCGTGCCGGCGATCGTGGTGGACTCGAGGATCTCGGGGAACAGCGCCGGGTCGAGCCGCGCCGCCTGCAGCACCTCGTCGGACCAGGTGCCGGCCTGCTGGTCGTAGGCGTTCGTGCCGGAGGCGTCGGAGCGGTCGGTGGCGAGGCGGCCGGTGAGGCGGAGGACGATGAAGTCCTTCGCGACGCACACCCGGCGCACGCGCGCCCACACGTCCGGCTCGTTGTCGCGCACCCACATGATCTTCTCGACCGAGTAGGTGGGGTTCAGGCGGTGCCCGAGCACCCGGTACGCGTGCTCGGCGCCGAGGGCCTGCTCGAGCTCGCGCTGCTGGGCGCCGGAGCGCGTGTCGGCCCAGATGATCGCGGGGCGGGCCGGCTCGCCCTGCGCGTCCAGCAGCACCGCGCCCATCATCTGTCCGCTGACGACCAGGCCCGCGACGGATGCCGGTTCGGTGCCGGTGCGGGCGACGAGGTCGCGGGTGGCGGCGACGACGGCATCCCACCAGTCCTGCGGGTTCTGCTCGGCGATCCCTCCGTCGGCGAAGCGCGCGGGGTAGGGCACCGTGACCGAGGCGACGAGGCGCCCGTCGTCGTGATGCAGGGACGCCTTGTTGCCGGTCGTGCCGAGGTCGTGCGCGATGATCACAGTTCTCGCCAATCGATGTCGCGGTTTCGGGTGTTTCGGAGTATACCTGTAATTACAAGTTATGAGGAGGCCTTTCGTGAGCACCGCTGTGGACACCCCCGTCGTCCTGGAGATCGCGCCCGAGGGCGGTATCGCCGGGCGGACCCGCCGCTACGAGAAGTTCCTCGGCGACATGGCCGGGGTGTACCGCGACGAAGCCGCCTGGCAGGCCGCGGTGGCCGAGCGCGGCGCGGACGAGCTCGTCTACTGGGTGGACGACCACCGCTATCAGGAGGGGCCGGGAGCGCTCATCGTCGGCACCAGCACGCTGCTGCCGGGCCGCATCGGCGACGAGTTCGCGGTCACCCGCGGGCACCTGCACGCCATCGCCGACCGCGCCGAGCTGTACCACTGCCTGAGCGGGCACGGCGTGATGCTGCTGGAGACCCTGGACGGGCAGTCGACGGCGATCGAGCTCACCCCGGGCAAGGCCGTGAACGTGCCCGGCCACTGGATCCACCGCAGCGTGAACGTGGGGGACGAGCCGTTCGTCACCCTGTTCTGCTACGCCGCCGACGCCGGGCAGGACTACGCCGTGATCTCGGACGCCGGCGGCATGAAGAACCTCGTGGTCGCGGACGGCGACGGCTGGGCTCTGGTCCCGAACCCCGACCACCGCGGCTACCGCCGCTGACACCCGGCCCGCCTCTTGTCCTCCCCTCCGCGGAGGAGCAGACTGACCCCCGGCTGCCGACCCCGGCGGCCGGGAGGAGCAGGGACATGGCACACGGCGACATCACCCACATCGACATCCCGGTGAGCGACATGGCGAGGGCCACGGCGTTCTACTCGGGCCTGTTCGGCTGGCAGATCGCGGAGATGCCCGGGTTCGAGGGCTACCCGATGTGGCAGGCGCCGAACGGCATCTCCGGCGGCGGGCTCGCCCCGCGCGACGCCGACTTCACCCAGCCGCGCTCGTACGTCGAGGTGGACTCGATCGACGACACGATCGCGGCGGCCGAGGCCGCCGGCGGCTCGGTCGCGATGGGCAAGCAGCCCATCACCGAGACCAGCGCGTGGGCGGTCATCGTCGACCCCGACGGCAACCACATCGGCCTGTTCGAGGGCGTGGTGAACCCGGAGGGCTGAGCCCCGTCGGCTCTTGCGTGCAGCGCCCGGTCAGTGCCGGGCGCTGCGGCGTGCCCGGTAGGCCGCCACGGCGTTGCGGTTGGCGCAGGTGGTCGAGCAGTAGCGCTTCGAGCGGTTGCGTGACAGGTCGAGCGCGAGCGCGTGGCATCCGTCGTCCGCGCACACCGAGATGCGGCCGCCCTCGTCGGCGCGGATGACGTCGATCAGCGCCATCGTGGTCTCGATCAGCACGCGCTCCGCGAGCGGGCGGTCGTCGGCGACGGCGTGCAGATGCCAGTCGAGGCCGTCATGCCGGCGCAGCTGGGGCATCAGCGTGGACTCGGCGAGGGCGGCATTGACCTGCGCCACCATCTCGTCGCGCGGGGCGAGCAGCATGGCGCGCAGGCGCGGGCGCAGGGCGCGCAGCTCCTCGAGCTCGGCGGCGTCGCGGTCGATGCGGCCGGTGTACGGGTACGCCGTGAGGAACCGCTCCTCGTCCTCGAGGGTGACCAGCGTGTCAGGGTCCTCGGCGGAGTTGACCAGCCAGACCGCCGCCCTCAGGGCATCCTCGGTGTCATCGGTGAAGATCACATTGACATCTTACATGGCGCGGGAGTAGCGTCACATGTCATGAGCAGGGTCACCAATGACATCCGTCGTCCCGGGCTGCGGCGCGGCGCGAACGCGGGCGTGCTGTTCGCGCTCGCCGCGGCGCTCTCCTTCGGCACCTCCGGCATCTTCGCGCGGGGGCTGATCGACGCCGGCTGGTCGCCGGGCGCGGCCGTCACCGTGCGGATGTGGGTGGCCGCGCTCGTGCTGCTCGTACCCACGCTCCTCGCGCTGCGCGGCCGCTGGGCCAGCGTGCGCCGCAACGCCGGCATGATCGTGCTGTACGGCCTGCTCGCCGTCACCGCCGCGCAGCTGTGCTACTTCCAGGCGGTGGCCGTGATGGATGTCGGCATCGCGCTGCTCATCGAATACACCGCCCCGATCGCGGTGATCCTGTGGCTGTGGCTGCGCCGCGGCGAGAAGCCCACCCGCCGCAGCATCCTCGGCGCGGTCGTGGCGTTCGTCGGGCTCGTGCTCATGCTCGACGTGCTCACCGGCGCCCAGGTGCACCTCGGCGGCATCCTCTTCGCGCTCGGCGCGATGGTGGGCGCCGCGACCTACTTCGTGCTGTCCGGACGCGCGGACACCGGACTGCCGCCGATCGCCCTCGCCGGGCTGGCGCTGATGATCGGCGCGATCGGGTTGACGGTCGCCTCCGCCGTCGGCCTGCTCCCGTTCGCGTGGACCACCGCCGACGTGGACTTCCGCTTCGTCACCGTGCCGTGGTTCGTGCCCGCCATCGCCGTCGGCGTGCTCTCCACCGCGCTCGCCTACAGCTTCGGCATCGTCTCGACACGCATGCTGGGCTCGCGGGTGGCCTCGTTCCTCGCGCTCTCCGAGGTCGTCGCGGCGATGGTGTTCGGCGCGCTGCTGCTCGGGCAGGTGCCCGGCCCCGCACAGGCCCTCGGCGGCGCGCTCGTGCTCGCCGGCGTGATCATGGTGAAGCTCGGCGAGCCCGCGGTGGCGGATGCCGAACCCCCGGTGACGGCGCCGGAGCCGCTGGCGATCCCGGCGGCCGAGGCGACCGTCCCGGCGGGCACCGAGCGGAATGTATACATATAACGGACGGAGATCGCCCCGCACTGGCGTGAGCCGGGGATTATGCATACACTGAGCGCATGATCACCGCGGCTGACCGTCTAACGGCCAGTGAACGCGCCTACGCGACCCTCCTCGAGGAGATCCAGTCCGGCGCTCTGCCCGCCGGCGCCGTGCTCGCCGAAGTGGAGCAGGCCGAACGGCTCGGGATCAGCCGCACGCCGCTGCGCGAGGCGCTGCGCCGCCTCGCCGCCGACGGCCTCGTCGTGCAGCAGTCGCCGCGGGTGACCGTGGTCGCCGGCATCGACACGGACGACATCCGTGCCTTGTTCGAGATCCGCCGGGCGCTGGAGGAGACGTCGGTGCGGCTCGCCGCGCAGCGCGGCGACGCCGCCGTCTTCGCCGGGCTCGCCGACGAGTTCTCCCGTGTCGATCTCCGTGCGGATGCCGGACGCGACGCCTACTACGCCCTCATCGCCCGCTTCGACGCCGCGCTGGATGCCGCGGTCGCCAACGACTACATCGCCGCCGCGCTGCGCACCGTCCGCACCCACCTCGGGCGGGTGCGGCGGATGGCGCGCGACAAGCCGGAGCGACTCGCCGCCTCGGCATCCGAGCACCGCCTGATCGCCGGAGCGCTCGCCGCGCGCGACGCCGAGCTCGCCGCGCACGCCACGCACGTCCACCTGCACAACGCCCTCGACAGCATCCTCGAATCCCTCACCGAAGGAGCAGCATGACCGTCACCCATCACGTCCGCGTGCACCGCAGCGACGAGAACCTCGAACGCCCCGGCCAGCTCGCCT
This sequence comes from Microbacterium neungamense, assembly GCF_024971095.1. Classification (NCBI taxonomy): domain Bacteria; kingdom Bacillati; phylum Actinomycetota; class Actinomycetes; order Micrococcales; family Microbacteriaceae; genus Microbacterium; species Microbacterium neungamense. The sequence goes on along the minus strand of NZ_CP069717.1, from coordinate 2,313,974 downwards.
GGAAGATCGCCGAGGTCGCCGCCGACCCGGTCGAGGTCGAGCCCGAGGTGGTCGACATGATCGTGAACCGGATCATCGACAACGCCGCCGTCGCCGCGGCATCCCTCACCCGCCGCCCGGTCTCCGCCGCGCGGGCGCAGGCGTTCTCGCACCCGGTGTCGACGGGGGGCGCCGGCGCGACCGTCTTCGGGGCGGCGCTCGACCGCCGCACCAGCCCGGAGTGGGCGGCCTGGGCCAACGGCGTCGCCGTGCGCGAGCTCGACTACCACGACACCTTCCTCGCGGCGGACTACTCGCACCCCGGCGACAACATCCCCCCGATCCTCGCCGTCGCCCAGCACCTCGGCAAGGACGGCGCCGCCCTCGTGCGCGGCATCGCGACCGGGTACGAGATCCAGGTCGACCTCGTCCGCGCGATCTGCCTGCACAAGCACAAGATCGACCACGTCGCCCATCTCGGCCCGTCCGCGGCCGCCGGCATCGGCACCCTGCTCGGCCTCGACGTCGAGACGATCTACCAGGCGGTCGGCCAGGCGCTGCACACCACCACCGCCACGCGGCAGAGCCGCAAGGGCGAGATCTCCACCTGGAAGGCGCACGCCCCCGCCTTCGCCGGCAAGATGGCGATCGAGGCCGTCGACCGGGCCATGCGCGGCGAGACCAGCCCGTCGCCGATCTACGAGGGCGAGGACGGCGTCATCGCCTGGATGCTGGACGGGCCCGACGCCGCCTACGAGGTGCCGCTGCCCGCCCCGGGCGAGCCGAAGCGGGCGATCCTCGACACGTACACCAAGGAGCACTCCGCCGAGTATCAGGCCCAGGCGCTCATCGACCTCGCCCGCCGCCTCGGCACCGAGCGACCGGAGCTGCGCGACCCGGCGAACATCGAGTCGATCGTCATCCACACCAGCCACCACACCCACAACGTGATCGGCTCGGGCGCGAACGACCCGCAGAAGTACGACCCGAAGGCCTCCCGCGAGACCCTCGACCACTCCATCCCGTACATCTTCGCCGTCGCCCTGCAGGACAGCACCTGGCACCACGTCGACTCGTACACGCCGGAGCGGGCCGCCCGGCCGGACACCGTCGAGCTGTGGCACAGGATCACCACGGCCGAGGACGCCGAGTGGACGCGCCGCTACCACTCCACCGACCCGGCCGAGAAGGCCTTCGGCGGACGCGTCGAGATCCGCCTGGCGAACGGGGAGACCGTGGTGGACGAGATCGCCGTCGCCGACGCGCATCCGCTCGGCGCCCGCCCGTTCGGCCGCGAGGACTACATCCGCAAGTTCCGCATCCTCGCCGCCCCGGTGCTCGACGCCGCCGAGATCGACCGGTTCCTCGAGCTCGTGCAGCGGCTGCCCGAGCTGTCGGCATCCGAGGTCGCCGAGCTCTCCATCGTCGCCAAGGCGGGCGTGCTCGAGAGCGCGCCGGCGCCGAAGGGGCTGTTCTGATGCTCTCCGCAGGCTGTGGAACCGGTCGTGTGTCACGGAACGTGCGGGTTCGCCCGCCTGCATCCGACGTCTTCTGTGACGCGCCACGGCGGTGTGTCGCACAACCTGCGGGCGCCGCGCTGCGTAACCCGCAGATTCTGAGACACGCTCGACGGATCGCCGCCGGCCGGCTGCGAGGAGGACTCTGATGCTCTACGCGACCACCCCCGCGGCCGCGAAGCGGCGGCTGTTCCGCGAGCGGCTCGCCTCGGGGGAGCTGCTGCGCTTCCCCGGCGCGTTCAACCCGCTCTCGGCGCGGCTCATCGAGCGGAAGGGGTTCGAGGGCGTCTACATCTCCGGCGCCGTGCTGTCCGCCGATCTCGGCCTGCCCGACATCGGGCTCACCACGCTGACCGAGGTCGCCGCACGGGCCGGGCAGATCGCGCGGATGACGGAGCTGCCGGCGATCGTGGACGCCGACACCGGCTTCGGCGAGCCGATGAACGTGGCACGGACCATACAGGAGCTCGAGGACGCCGGCCTCGCCGGCGCGCACATCGAGGACCAGGTGAACCCGAAGCGCTGCGGTCACCTCGACGGCAAGAGCGTCGTCGACCAGGACACCGCGATCAAGCGCATCCGCGCGGCCGCCGACGCCCGCCGCGACGAGAACTTCCTGATCATGGCCCGCACCGATGTGCGCGGCGTGGAGGGGATGGAGGCTGCGGTCGATCGCGCCAAGGCGCTCGTGGACGCCGGCGCCGACGCGGTCTTCCCCGAGGCGATGCGCTCCCTCGCCGAGTTCGAGGCGATGGCGGATGCCGTGGACGTGCCGATCCTGGCCAACATGACCGAGTTCGGCAAGAGCGAGCTGTTCCCAGTGGACCGCCTGCGGGACGCCGGCGTGCGGATCGTAATCTGGCCGGTGTCGCTGCTGCGGATGGCGATGGGCGCGGCGGGCCGCGCGCTCGATACGCTGATCGACGAGGGGCACCTCACCGGCCGCCTCGGCGAGATGCAGCACCGCGCCGATCTCTACGACCTCATCGAGTACGAGTCGTACAGCCACTTCGACTCCGGCGTCTTCAACTTCACGATCGAGAAGCCCTCCGGTCGTTGAGCGGGACGCGAAGCGACGAGACGAAACGAAGGAGCACACAATGCCCGAGGACATCAAGAAGGGCCTCGCCGGAGTCGTCGTCGACACGACGGCCATCTCCAAGGTCAACCCCGAGACCAACAGCCTGCTGTACCGCGGATATCCGGTGCAGGAGCTCGCCGGCACCCAGCCGTTCGAGGCGGTCGCGTACCTGCTCTGGCACGGGGAGCTGCCGGATGCCGGGCAGCTGGCGCAGCTGCGCGCCGAGGAGCGCCGTAATCGCGCCCTCGCCGACGACGTGAAGGCGGCGATCGACCTGATCCCGCTCGAGGCGCATCCGATGGACGAGGTCCGCACCGCGGTGAGCGTGATCGGCGCGGCCGACACCAGTGCGGGCGGCTCGGTGCTGAACGCCGGCGGCAGTCCCGAGGAGAACCTCGCGCGCAGCATCCGTCTCTTCGCCGCCCTGCCGGCGATCGTCGCGTACGGGCAGCGGCGGCGTCGCGGCCAGGAGATCGTGCCGCCCCGCGACGACCTCGACTACTCCGCGAACTTCCTCTGGATGACCTTCGGCGAGATGCCCGACCCGGTCGTGGTCGACGCGTTCAACCGATCGATGATCCTGTACGCCGAGCACTCCTTCAACGCCTCGACGTTCACCGCCCGCGTGATCACGTCGACCCTCAGCGACCTGTACTCCGCGGTGGTCGGGGCGATCGGCGCGCTCAAGGGCCCCCTGCACGGCGGCGCGAACGAGGCCGTGCTGCACATCTTCGACGAGATCGGCGACGCCGCCAACGTGAAGCCGTGGCTGGACGAGGCGCTCGCCCACAAGCGCAAGATCATGGGCTTCGGGCACCGGGTGTACAAGCACGGCGACTCGCGCGTGCCGACCATGAAGGCGGCGCTGGACACGCTCATCGAGCACTACGGGCGCCCCGACGTCGCCGAGCTGTACGACACCCTGGAGCGCGAGTTCGTGGCACGCAAGGGCATCCACCCGAACCTCGACTACCCGTCGGGACCCGCCTACAACCTGATCGGCTTCGACACCCTCACCTTCACGCCGCTGTTCGTCGCGTCGCGGGTGACCGGCTGGACCGCGCACATCATGGAGCAGGGCGCCTCCAACGCCCTGATCCGCCCGCTCTCGGCCTACAACGGACCGGACGAGCGGCACGTCGCGGTCTGACGCCCGGCGATTCGAAGGTGAGAGGGGGCGTCAGCTGTGCAGGTAGGCGGTCTGGCTCGCCGCCCGGATCGCCATCTCCGCCGCCCCGAGCAGAGCGGCATCGGCCCCGAGTGAGGCGGGGATGATCGCCGGCACATGCTGGATCCGGCCCTCCAGACGCGACCGGAGTGCCGAGGCGACGAAGCGGGAATCACCGTCCAGTCCTTCGCCGAGCACGATGTACTCCGGGTCGAGGATGCTGGCGAGGGCGCCGAGGGCCCGGGCGATGTGGTCGAGCACATCCTCGGCGATCGGTCGCGCGCGCTCGTCGCCGGCGTGGGCGAGCGCGATGAGCTGCATCGCGGTGAGTCCGCCGTCGTGTGGGATGCCGGCCGCATCCGCCTGCCGGGTGATCGTGGCGGCGCTGAGCCGGGTCTCGAGGTCGCCGGCCTCCTCGAATCGTCGTTCGAAGGAGCTGGACTCCACGAGCAGGAAGCCGATCTCGCCGGCCGCGGCGTTCGCCCCCCGGTAGAGGGAGCCGTTCGCGACGATTCCGGCGTCCAGGCCGCGTTCGAGCAGCAGCGTGACGAAGTCGGGGCTCTTCCGGCCGATCCCGCGGTGCAGTTCGCCGATCGCCAATGCGTTCGCATCGTTCTCGACGAGCACCGGCGCGCTGAAGCCGCTCTCGAAACGAGAGATCGTGGCACCCGTCCAGTGGCTCGCGTCGAGACCGGTCACCTCGCCTGATCGCGCGATGATGCCGGTCACCGAGACGCCGGCGGCGAGCACGCGAGTGCCGCGCCGATCGCCCAGGCCTTCGAGCTCGGCGGCGATGCCACCATCCTCTCGTCTTTCCTGCGCCGACACCGTGCGCGGCGCGGCGGCTCACCGGTTCAGCCAGCTCCGCAGCATCCGTGTCACCCGGGGCAGCACCCAGTACGTCATGATCGGCGTGAGCACGACCGTCGACGCGAGCGTGCGCAGCCACAGCGGCAGGACGTCCCAGCCCGGGACGGGGGAGGCGGCGTAGGCGAAGGCGACGCTCAGTGGGAAGAAGCCCAGCCAGATCGACACCGCCTGCTTCCAGCGCGGCGGCGTGTGCACGACGGTGACGCCGGTCGTGCCGGTGCGGTCGGCGTTCGGCATCGGGATGCTGCCGGTGGAGGGCTCGTCGAACCAGCCTTCGATGCCGGTGCGCCGCTGCGTCCGCTCGCTGCGCACGAAGCCCTCGCCCATCGACAGCCACCACTCGCGCTCGGGCGAGGTCTCCCACGCCGCCAGGGTCTCCTCGTTCGCGAAGCGGTACAGCATGTCCGGGCACCGGTTGGCGAGGTTCACGCCGGTCTGCACCCAGACGGTCGCCTCGGCGATGCGGGCCGGATCGACCTCACGGCGGATGGACACGGTGATGGGCTCGGACATGGGTGGGGTCCTCGGGTGCGGGCTCGGGTGTGAGCGGATGCGGCGGCGGGTGGCCGGATACGAGTGTAGGCCCGGATACGAGTAGGCGAGGCGCGCCCGCGTCTCTCCGCTACAGCATCTCCAGCGGCACCGGATGCCGCGGGGCGGGGAAGCGCCGGTCGATCTCGTCCAGCACGTCGTCGGGCAGCGCGACCCCGAGCGCGGCGGCGTTCTCCCTGGCGTGCGCGACCGAGCCCGCCTTCGGGATCGCCAGGACCTCCCCGGAGCGGACGACCCAGGCCAGCACGAGCTGCGCCGGGCTGAGGTCGACGGATGCCGCGAGTTCGGCGAGGCCGGGGTCGTCGAGCAGCCGCGCCTGCTCCAGCGGCGAGTACGCCATCGCCGGGATGCCCTGCGCGTGCAGCAGGGGCAGGAGGTCGATCTCGGGACCGCGGCGGATCGGGTTGTAGAGCACCTGATCGGTGGCCGCCCCGGCGGGCAGCTCGGCGAGGTCGTCGGGGTCGAGGTTGCTCACGCCCCACGCGAGGATGTCGCCGTCCGCGCGGAGCCGCTCGAAGGCGGCGACGGTCTCGTCGAACGGCACCGCGCCGCGCCAGTGCAGCAGGTACAGGTCGAGACGGTCGGTGCCAAGGCGCTCCAGGCTGGCCTGGGCGGCGCGCCGCACGCCGGCGGCATCCGCGTGGGAGGGCAGCACCTTGCTGACGAGGAAGACCTCGTCGCGCCGCCCGGCGATCGCCTCGCCGACGAGCCGCTCGGAGCGGCCGCCGCCGTACATCTCCGCCGTGTCGATCACCGTGAGCCCGGCGTCCAGCCCGGCCCGGATGGCGGCGATCTCCTCGTCGCGCCGGGCGGGGTCGTCGCCGACGAACCAGGTGCCGATGCCGATCTCGGGAACCACGGGGCCATGCGGGAATCGGATGCTCATGACTCCACCGTACGGCGGCCCCGGCGTCGCTTGCGCGGGTGAGAATGGGGGCATGAGCAGCGAAGCCGTGGTCGTCGACGTCGTCCGCACGCCCGTCGGGCGCGGCAAGCCTGGCGGGGCGCTGTCGGCGGTGCATCCGGTCGATCTGGCGGCGGGCGTGCTGCAGAGCATCCTCGGCCGCAACGGACTCGAGTCGGAGCAGATCGACGACGTGCTGCTCGGCTGCGTCAGCCAGGTGGGCGACCAGGCGATGAACATCGCCCGTCAGGCCGTGCTCGCCGCCGGGATGGACGTGACCGTGCCGGCCACGACGATCGACCGTCAGTGCGGGTCGAGTCAGCAGGCCGTGCACTTCGCCGCGCAGGGCATCGCCGCCGGGGCCTACGACGTCGTGATCGTCGGCGGGGTGGAGTCGATGAGCCGCGTGCCGCTGGGCTCGTCGGCCGCGGGCGGCACGCCGATGTCGCCGCGACTGCGCTCGCGCTACCCGGAGGGGCTGGTGAACCAGGGGGTCAGCGCCGAACTCATCGCGCATCGCTGGAACCTCGGCCGGGAGCAGCTGGACGCGTACGCCGCTGAGTCCCACCGTCGTGCGGCGGATGCCTGGCGCGAGGGCTTCTTCGACCGCACGGTCATCCCCGTCCCCGAGGCGCCGGATGCCCGCGGGGACGAGACCGTCCGCGATGGGACGACCGTGGAGAAGCTGGCGGCGCTGCCCGCCTCCTTCCGCACGGATGCCCTCGCCGAGCGCTTCCCCGAACTGGAGTGGCGCATCACGCCGGGCAACTCCTCGCCCCTCACCGACGGGGCCTCGGCGGCCCTGATGATGAGCGCGGCGCGCGCGGACCGGCTGAGCCTCACGCCGCGCGCCCGTTTCCGCGCCTTCGACGTGTTCGGCGACGACCCGATGTTCATGCTCACCGGACCGATCCCGGCCACCCGGCGCGTGCTGGAGCGGGCGGGCCTGACGATCGACGACCTCGACGCCTACGAGGTCAACGAGGCCTTCGCCTCGGTGCCGTTGGCCTGGGCGGCCGAGCTCGGCGCCGATCCGGCCCGGCTCAACCCGCGGGGAGGCGCGATCGCCCTCGGCCACGCACTCGGCTCCTCCGGCACCCGCCTGCTCGGCACCCTGATCGACCACCTCGAGGCCACGGGCGGCCGCCTCGGCCTGCAGACCATGTGCGAGGGCGGCGGCATGGCCAACGCGATGATCATCGAGCGCCTCTAGCCGGCCGGAAAGACCGGCCGGAAAGAGAGGACCCCCGCCGACCCGATTCGGCGGGGGTCACGCGGTCGGAGACCGCGGCGGGAGCACAGGACGGCTCACCGCGGCGCGACATCCGGCACCCGATCCGGTCTGAGGCCTCGTTCGCGCAGTCACTGTTCTACGGGCCGGAGGTGGCCGCGCGGTGAACCCGGGGTGAAGATCCGTCGCCCTCACCGCGGACTGGAAGCGTTTGCCCAGCAGATGCCCGAGAATCCTCGGCCTCGTCCGCATCGCCGCCAAACTTTCTGCAAACGCTTGCACGACGTCCGTCGCCCCTGCTACCGTCGCCCACAGCGATCCGGGCACGCCGCCGTGCCCTCCCCAGCCCCCAGGGAGAACCCGTGTCGAAGACGACAGCCTCACGCCGTGCCGCCCTGCTCGCCATCGGCGCGCTCGCCGCATCCCTCCTCGGTGCCGCCGCGCCCGCGCCGGCCGCCGCCGCCGACCGCACGGTCGCCCTCGTCGGCGACCTGCAGTCCGAGCTCGGCTGCCCCGCCGACTGGGCGCCCGACTGCGCCGCCACCGACCTCGCCGCCACCGGAGCCCCCGGCGTATACTCCGCCGCGTTCGAGGTGCCCGCCGGCAGCTACCAGTACAAGGTCGCGCTCAACGACAGCTGGGACGAGTCCTACGGCCTCGACGGCGGGGGTGAGAACATCCCGCTCACGATCGCCGGGCCCGCCACCCTCCGCTTCACCTTCGACGACACGATCAAGCGGGTCGGCGTCGAGGTGTCCGACCTTCGCGGCGGCTACACCTCCGACGACGACGCCCTCGCTGCCGCACCGGTGCGCCAGCCCGGCGCCGGCGAGCAGTTCTACTTCGTGATGACCGACCGGTTCGCGAACGGGGACGCCGCGAACGACACCGGCGGGCTCGAGGGCGACCGGCTGGTCACCGGCTTCGACCCGACGAACAAGGGCTTCTACCAGGGCGGCGACCTCGCCGGCCTCCGCCAGAACCTGGACTACATCGAGGGTCTCGGCACCACCGCCATCTGGCTCACCCCGAGCTTCGCCAACCGCCCCGTGCAGGGCACCGGCGACGCGGCATCCGCCGGCTACCACGGCTACTGGGTCACCGACTTCACCCGCATCGACCCGCATCTGGGCACCAACGAGGAGCTCGCCGCGCTGATCGACGACGCGCACGCGCGCGGCATCAAGGTGTACTTCGACATCATCACCAACCACACCGCCGATGTCATCGACTACGCCGAGGGGCAGTACTCCTACATCGACCAGGCGACCCGCCCGTACACCGACGCGAGCGGCACGCCATTCGATCCCGCCGACCACGCCGGCAGCGGCGCCTTCCCGGCCCTCGACCCGGCCACGAGCTTCCCGTACACGCCGGAGATCGCCGAGGCCGACCGCGAGCTCAAGGTGCCGTCCTGGCTGAACGACCCGACCCTGTACCACAACCGCGGCAACTCGACCTGGACCGGCGAGTCGGTCACCTACGGCGACTTCGACGGTCTCGACGACCTGATGACCGAGCATCCCACCGTCGTGAACGGCTTCGTCGACGTCTACCAGGACTGGATCGACCTCGGCATCGACGGCTTCCGCATCGACACCGTCAAGCACGTGAACTTCGAGTTCTGGGAGACGTGGACCCGCGAGGTGCTCGACTACGCGCACGCTCAGGGCAACGACGACTTCTTCATGTTCGGCGAGGTCTACGACGCCGACCCAGTCAAGCTCGCCCCGTACGTCCGCGACACCGACATGAACTCGGTGCTCGACTTCACCTTCCAGTCCTCCGCGGTCAGCTACGCCTCCGGCAACTCCGCCAAGGGGCTGCAGTCCCTCTTCGCGGGGGACGACCGGTACACCACGCCGGATTCGTCGGCCACGGCCCTGCCCACCTTCCTCGGCAACCACGACATGGGGCGCGTGGGCTCCTTCCTGCGTTCGACGGATGCCCCGCTGGCGCGCGACGAGCTGGCGCACGAGCTGATGTTCCTCAGCCGCGGCCAGCCGGTCGTCTACTACGGCGACGAGCAGGGCTTCGCCGGCCCCGGCGGCGACAAGGACGCCCGTCAGACGCTGTTCGCCACCGAGGTCGCCGAGTACGCGAACCAGGCGCTGGTGACCGGCGAGCAGGCCGGCTCCGTCGACCGGTACCACACGAACGCCCCGCTCTATCAGCACATCGCGACCCTGTCCGCCCTGCGCGAGGCGCACCCGGCGCTGGACGCCGGCGCGCAGATCGAGCGGTACGCGGCATCCGGTCCGGGCGTGTACGCGTTCTCGCGCGTCGACGCCGGGGAGAAGGTCGAGTACCTCGTCGCGGTGAACAACGCCACCAGCGCACAGACGGTCGACCTCACCACGCTCACCGCGGAGGCGTCCTACGCCGTGCTCTACGGGGACGCCGCCCCCATCGCCACCGACGCCGGGGCGGCGACCTCGATCACGGTGCCGGCGCTGTCCGCCGTGGTGTGGAAGGCGCCGCCGAGGACACCGAGCCGCGCGTCTTCCACGACGTGCGCGGTCTCGACAGCGGCACCCTCCTCGAGTACCGCGCCGTGACGACGGATGCCGCCGGCAACCGCGCCGCCGCATCCACGTACGCCTCGGTCGGCAACGCCGTCACCCTCACGCCCGGCGAGGAGCCGGAGTCGCCGATCGACATGGTGACCGTGCCCGGCAGCCTGAACTCCGAGCTCGGCTGCGCCGGCGACTGGGACCCCGCCTGCGAGAAGGCGAAGCTCACCCTGCGCGCCGACGGCGTGTGGGCGGGCACCTTCGACCTGCCCGCCGGCGACTACGAGTACAAGGTCGCCGTCAACGGCAGCTGGAGCATCAACTACGGTGCGAACGGCGTGCCCGACGGGCCCAACATCGTCATCAGCCACGCCGGCGGCCCGATCACCTTCTACTTCGACCCGCGCACCAACATCGTGCAGTCCACCGCCGAAGGCCCGATCGTCACGCTCCCCGGCTCGCTGCAGAGCGAGCTCGGCTGCGCCGGCGACTGGGCGCCGGACTGCCTGGCCACGCTGATGGCAGACGCCGACCGCGACGGCGTGTTCGAGTTCTCCACCGACGACCTGCCCACCGGCGCATACGAGGTGAAGGCGGCACACGGGCTGAGCTGGGCGGAGAACTACGGCGCCGACGGCGTCCGCGACGGCGCGAACATCTCGTTCAGCGCCACCGAGGGCAAGGTCACGAGCTTCCGGTACACCCTCGCCACCCACATCCTCGAGATCACCAGCGCCGACCCGCCGCTGCCCGGCACCGGCGAGCAGCGCGCGCACTGGATCGACGAGACCACCATCGCCTGGCCGGCGAACCTCGGATCCATCGACCGCGCCGCCTACCAGCTGTACTCCTCCGCGGACGCCGCCCTCGAGGTCGTCGACGGCGAGGTCACCGGCGCCGACCCGATCCCGCTCGAGGTGGTGGAGGGCGGGCTCACCGAGGAGCAGCTCGCGCGCTTCCCCGCGCTCGAGGGCTACCTCGCGCTGCGGGTGACGGATGCCGACGCCGCCGCGCTCCTGCGCACCCGGCTCGCCGTCGCGCAGCGCGACACGTCCGGCGCGCTGACGGCGTTCACCGGCGTGCAGATCCCCGGCGTCCTCGACGATCTGTTTGCGGCCGCGCTCGAGGACGTCGAGCTCGGCGTGAGCTTCGACGGCAAGCGGCCCGCCTTCCGGCTGTGGGCGCCCACCGCCCAGAGCGTCACGCTGCTGACCTGGGAGGCCGGCGCCGACGGCGACCCGGTCCGTCACGAGGCCGCCCGCGATGCGGCATCCGGAGTCTGGGAGGTCACCGGCGGCAAGGGCCTGAAGGGCGACGAATACCTGTGGGAGGTGGTCGTCTACGCCCCGGCCACCGGCCGGATCGAGACGAACCTCGTCACCGACCCGTACGCGGTCGCCCTGACGGTCGATTCCGAGCGCGCCGTCGCGATCGACCTCGACGACAAGAAGTGGCAGCCGAAGCAGTGGCGGAGGGCAGAGGCGCCGGCGGTGGAGCGCAACGTCGACCGCGCCATCTACGAGCTGCACATCCGCGACTTCTCGATCGGCGACGAGACGGTTCCCGCGGAGGAGCGCGGCACCTATCGCGCCTTCGCGCGTGACAGCGCCGGCACGGCGCAGCTGCGCGAGCTTGCGGATGCCGGCATCAACACCGTGCACCTGCTGCCGTCCTTCGACATCGCCAGCATCGAGGAGGACCGCGCGGCCCAGGCGCAACCGGCCTGCGACCTCGCCTCGTTCGGGCCGGCCGACACCGCCCAGCAGGAGTGCATCCAGGCCGTCGCCGACCAGGACGGCTTCAACTGGGGCTACGACCCCTTCCACTACCTCGCCCCCGAGGGCTCCTACGCCGTGAACCCGGACGGCGGCGCCCGCGTGGCGGAGTTCCGCTCCATGGTCGGCGCGCTGCACGGCATGGGCCTTCAGGTGGTGCTCGACGTCGTGTTCAACCACACCGCCGAGTCCGGGCAGGGCGAGCGCTCCGTGCTCGACCGGGTCGTGCCGGGCTACTACCACCGGCTCAACGCCGCCGGCGCGGTGGAGACCTCGACGTGCTGCCAGAACGTCGCCACCGAGCACCTGGCCGCGCAGAAGCTCATGGTCGACGCGATCGTGACCTGGGCCCGCGACTACCGGGTGGACGGGTTCCGCTTCGACCTGATGGGGCACCACTCCACCGGCAACATGCGGGCGATCCGCGAGGCGCTGGACGCGCTCACCGTGAAGAGGGACGGCGTCGACGGAAAGGCCGTCTACCTCTACGGCGAGGGCTGGAACTTCGGCGAGGTGGCGAACAACGCGCTGTTCGAGCAGGCCGTGCAGGGCCAGCTCGCCGGCACCGGCATCGGCACCTTCAACGACCGGCTGCGCGACGCCGTGCACGGCGGCAGCCCCGTCGACTCGTCGTCGACCTTCCGGCAGGGCTTCGGCACCGGGCTCGGCACCGACCCGAACGGCGACCCGATCAACGGCACCGTCGAGCAGGCGCTCGCCGACCTCGGCCACGAGACCGACCTGGTCAAGCTCGGCCTCGCCGGCAACCTCCGCGACTACGCGTTCACGACCAGCGACGGGCGGACCACCGCGGGCGAGGACATCGACTACCGCGGCTCCCCGGCCGGGTACGCCGAGCACCCGGACGAGGTGATCAACTACGTCGACGCGCACGACAACGAGACCCTGTACGACCTGTCGGTGCTGAAGCTCCCGCGGGACACCCCGATGGCCGACCGGGTGCGGATGAACACGCTGTCTCTCGCGACCGTCACCCTGTCGCAGTCGCCCTCGTTCTGGCACGCCGGCACCGAGCTGCTGCGCTCGAAGTCCCTCGACCGCAACAGCTACAACTCCGGCGACTGGTTCAACCGCATCGACTGGACCGGTCAGGAGTCCACGTTCGGCTCCGGGCTGCCGCCGGCGGCGGACAACCGCGAGAAGTGGCCGGTCATGGCGCCGCTGCTGGCGGACCCGGCGCTGAAGCCGGCACCGGCCGACATCGCCGCGGCCGAGGCATCCGCTCTCGATCTGCTGCGCGTGCGCGGCGAGGTCGACCTGCTCCGGCTCGGCTCCGCGGAGCTGATCGCGCAGAAGGTGTCGTTCCCGAACGGCGGGACGGATGCCACGCCCGGCGTCATCGTGATGCTCATCGACGACCTGCTCGGCGAGGACGTCGACCCCGAGCTGGACGGCGCGCTGGTGGTGTTCAACGCCTCGCCCGAACCGGTCGCCCAGACCGTCGGCGCGCTCGCCGGACGCGACTTCGCGCTCACTCCCGCGCAGGCGGAGGGAGCGGATGCCGTGGTCACGGCGACCACGTGGGACGCGGCGAGCGGCACGGTCACCGTGCCGGCCCGCTCCGTCGCGGTGCTCGTGGACGCGCAGGGGTAGCCGGGCGTTCATCCTGCACAGCCGGGCGCGTTCCGCGGATTCTCCACAGCGCCCGGGGTTCGGCGGTGACCGGGAACGCCCAGATCGTGCTGGTCTGGGAGCGCCGCGGCGGCGCCGGCATCCGCCCCGCCGACCGCGCCTGGTCCGATAGTAGGAAGCCCTAGCAATTGCACGGATGCCCGAGTATTCTGTCACTGTGCCAATGACGGCACGGAGGAGTGTCAGCAGAATGACTAGTACCATCCCGCATTTCGTGGGCGGATCACTGATCGAACCGGACAGCGGCCGCTTCGCCGACGTCTTCGACCCGAGCACCGGTGCGGTGCAGGCCCGAGTGCCGCTGGCGTCCAGCGGCGACGTCGCCGCGGCCATCGGCGTCGCCGAGGCCGCCCAGCCGGCCTGGGCCGACACCAACCCGCAGAAGCGCGCCCGCGTGCTGATGCGCTTCGTAGAGCTGGTGCACCGCGACATGGAGGAGCTGGCCCGGCTGCTCTCCAGCGAGCACGGCAAGACGCTCGCCGATGCCAAGGGCGACATCCAGCGAGGCTTGGAGGTGGTGGAGTTCGCGATCGGCGCACCGCACCTGCTGAAGGGCGAGTACACCACCGGCGCCGGTGCCGGGATCGACGTGTACTCGATGCGGCAGCCGCTCGGCGTGGTCGCCGCGATCACGCCGTTCAACTTCCCGGCGATGATCCCGCTCTGGAAGGCCGGTCCCGCGCTCGCCGCGGGCAACGCGGTCGTGCTCAAACCCAGCGAGCGCGACCCCTCGGTCCCGGTGCGGCTGGCGCAGCTGTTCGTCGAGGCGGGGCTGCCCGCCGGCGTCCTCAACGTCGTGCACGGCGACAAGGAGGCTGTGGACACCCTGCTCACCGATCCCCGCATCCAGGCCGTCGGCTTCGTCGGCTCCACCCCGATCGCCGAGTACATCTACGCGACCGCGGCCGCGCACGGCAAGCGCGCGCAGTGCTTCGGCGGGGCCAAGAACCACATGATCGTGATGCCCGACGCCGACCTCGACCAGGCCGTCGACGCGCTCGTCGGCGCCGGATACGGCTCCGCGGGCGAGCGCTGCATGGCGATCTCGGTGGCCGTGCCCGTGGGCGAGGCGACCGCCGACGCGCTCGCCGCCAAGCTCGTCGAGCGGGTCCGCGAGCTGAAGGTGGGTCCGTCCCTCGCCGACGGCGTCGACTACGGCCCGCTGGTCACCCGCGCCGCGGTCGAGCGCGTCGAGCGCTACATCCAGCAGGGCATCGACGAGGGCGCCACGCTGCTCGCCGACGGCCGCGGCTTCACGGTGGACGGGCACGAGGACGGGTTCTACCTCGGCCCCACCCTGTTCGACCACGTCACCACCGAGATGGCGATCTACCGCGAGGAGATCTTCGGCCCGGTGCTCGTGATCGCCCGCGCCGGCGACTACGAGGAGGCCCTCGCCATGGCATCCGAGCACGAGTACGGCAACGGCGTCGCGATCTTCACCCGCGACGGCGACGCGGCACGCGACTTCGCCGCGCGCGTGAACGTCGGCATGGTCGGCGTGAACGTGCCGATCCCGGTGCCGATCGCGTACTACACGTTCGGCGGCTGGAAGAACAGCGGCTTCGGCGACCTCAACCAACACGGCGCCGACGCCTTCCGGTTCTACACGAAGACGAAGACGGTGACGAGCCGGTGGCCTTCCGGAGTCCGTGAGGGCGCCAGCTTCGTCATCCCGACTTTCGGTCACTGAGCGAGGGAAGCGAGACGCGATGTCAGACACCATGACCCCCACCGTCAGCACCGAGGAGCGCGAGGCGATCCTCGCCGCGGTCCGCGACTTCGCCGAGACCGAGCTCGCCCCGCATGCCCTGGACTGGGACGAGCACCACACCTTCCCGCGCGAGGCGCTCCGGCGGGCGGGCGAGCTCGGCCTGGGCGGCGTCTACGTCCGGGAGGAGTCCGGCGGCTCCGGGCTCTCCCGCGTGGACACCGTCGCGATCTTCGAGGAGCTCGCGAAGGCCGACCCCGCCGTGGCCGCGTACATCTCGATCCACAACATGGTGGTGTGGATGATCGACACCTACGGCGACGACGCCCAGCGCGCCCGCTGGCTGCCGGATCTCACCGCCATGGCCGAGTTCGGCGGGTACTGTCTGACCGAGCCCGGGGTGGGGTCGGATGCCGCCGCCCTCGTCACCGGCGCGGTGCGGGACGGCGACGAGTACGTGCTCACCGGCGTGAAGCAGTTCATCTCGGGCGCGGGTGAGGCCGCCGTCTACGTGGTGATGGCCCGCACCGGCGAGCCCGGCTCGGGCGCCAAGGGCATCACCGCGTTCCTCGTCCCCGGCGACGCCGAGGGCCTCAGTTTCGGCGTGCCGGAGAAGAAGATGGGCTGGCACGCGCAGCCGACGCGCCAGGTCATCCTGGACGGCGTACGGGTGCCGGCATCGGCCGTGCTCGGCGAGGAGGGGCGCGGGTTCGCGATCGCGATGTCGGCGCTGAACGGCGGACGCCTCAACATCGCCGCCTGCTCACTGGGCGGTGCGCAGTGGGCCCTCGACCGCGCGGTGCAGTATGTGCACGAGCGGGTCGCGTTCGGGGAGCCGCTGGCCGAGAAGCAGTCCATCCTGTTCGCGGTGGCCGACATGCGCACCGACCTGCAGGCCGCGCGGCTCATGGTGCGCGACGGCGCGCAGGCGGTCGACGAGAAGGCGCCGGACGCCACGATGCGGTGCGCGATGGCGAAGCGCTTCGCCACGGATGCCGGGTTCGACGTCGCCAACCGGGCCCTTCAGCTGCACGGCGGCTACGGGTACCTTCAGGACTACGGGATCGAGAAGGTCGTGCGCGACCTGCGCGTGCATCAGATCCTGGAAGGGACGAACGAGATCATGCGACTCATCGTCGGGCGGGAGATGCTGCGTCCCGCGGGCTCCGCGTCGATGCGGAGCGGATCATGACCCGCATCGGCTTCCTCGGCCTCGGCCACATGGGCCTGCCGATGGCGAAGAACCTGGTGAAGGCGGGGCACGAGGTGCTCGGCTACGACGTCGTGCCGGCCGCGGACGAGGCGGCGCGGGCGGCCGGCATCCCGGTCGCGGAGAGCGGGGCGGATGCGGTCGCCGATGCCGACGTCGTGATCACGATGTTCCCGGCCGGCAAGCACGTCATCGAGGCGTACCGGGACGGGCTGCTCGCCGCGGCCAGGCCCGGGACTCTGTTCATCGAGTCGTCCACGATCGCGGTGGACGAGGCGCGCACGGCGCACGAGATGGCGGTGGCGGCCGGGCACCGCAACATCGACGCGCCCGTCTCCGGCGGCGTCGTCGGTGCGGAGAACGCGACGCTGGCGTTCATGGTCGGCGGGTCCGACGAGGACTTCGCCGAGGCGCTGCCGCTGCTGGAGGCGATGGGGAAGCGGATCGTGCACTGCGGCGGGCCGGGCCTCGGGCAGGCGGCCAAGGTGTGCAACAACATGATCCTCGGCGTCACCCAGATCGCGGTGGCCGAGGCGTTCGTGCTCGGGGAGCGGCTCGGGCTCGAGCATCAGGTGCTGTTCGACGTGGTGTCGCAGGCATCCGGTCAGTGCTGGGCGCTGACGACGAACTGCCCGGTGCCGGGTCCCGTGCCCACCAGTCCCGCGAACCGCGACTACCAGCCCGGCTTCGCCGGCGCCCTGATGGCGAAGGACCTGGGGCTCGCGCTGCAGGCGATCGAGCAGACCTCGACGGATGCTCGGATGGGCCGCCTCGCCCAGGAGATCTACTCCGCCTACGCCTCCGGCGAGGGCGCTGCGCGCGACTTCTCGGGCATCATCACCGAGATCCGCGACAGCGAGGTCTGACTTCCCCCCCGCCACTCTCGTTTGGGGCGGATTCTCACGTTCGGGGCGGCGCGGTGCCGCCCCGAACGTGAAGATCCGCCCCAAACCGTGGGGAATACTGGTACTGCCGCGGCGTTGCGGTGGAGGGAGCGACATGACCGAGTACGAGACGATCCGGACCGAACGACGAGAACGGGTGGGGTGGATCACCCTCGACCGGCCGCAGGCCCTCAACGCTCTGAACCGCACCGTGGCGGAGGAGGTCGCCGCCGCGGCCGTCGCCTTCGACGAGGACGACGCGATCGGCGCGATCGTGGTGACCGGGTCCGAGAAGGCGTTCGCCGCCGGCGCCGACATCAAGGAGATGGAGTCGAAGACCGCCGCCGAGATGCTCGCGACGGATCACTTCGGCGCGTGGAGCGACTTCGCCGCGGTCCGCACCCCCGTGATCGCCGCCGTGTCCGGGTATGCGCTCGGCGGCGGATGCGAGCTGGCGATGATGTGCGACATCATCCTCGCCGCCGACACCGCGACCTTCGGTCAGCCCGAGATCAACCTCGGCGTGATCCCCGGGATGGGCGGCACGCAGCGGCTCATCCGCGCCGTCGGGTACTACAAGGCCGCCGAGCTCATCCTGTCCGGCCGGCTCATCGGCGCGGAGGAGGCGGAGCGGATCGGCCTGGTCTCGCGCGTCGTCCCGGCATCCGATCTGCTGGACGAGGCCGCGAAGCTGGCCGAGACGATCGCATCGAAGTCGCTGCCGTCGGTGTACGCCGCGAAGGCGGCGCTGGATGCCGCGATGGAGACGTTCCTGTCCGACGGGCTCGCGCACGAGAAGCAGGCGTTCGCCGCGCTGTTCGACACCGCCGACCAGAAGGAGGGGATGGCCGCCTTCCGCGAGAAGCGCCCCCCTCATTTCACGCACCGATGAACGGGGTGACCGAGGTGCTGCCCGACGACGCCGACCTGACGCTTCCCGTGGAGGATCGCCGCGAGCTCGTCGAATGGACGGTGGCGTGCGCCGAGCGGCTGCTCCCGCTGTTCCTCGCCGAGCGGCCGTCGGATGCCCGCCCGCGTGAGGCCCTGGAGGCGGCGCAGGCGTTCATGCGCGGCGAGCTGGACATCGACGCCGTGCGCGAGAAGGCGTTCGCCTGCCACGCCGCCGCGCGGGAGGCGACCGACCCGGCCGCGATCGCCGCGGCCCGGGTGTGCGGGCAGGCCGCCGCGGTCGCGCACATGGCCGGCCACGCGCGGCAGGTTCCGCGGTACACGGCCAAGGCGTTCCCGCACGACCGCTCCCGCCGCGACGAGGAGCTCGCCTGGCAGCGGATGCACGTGCCCGCGCGCTTCGACCACTACGTCTACGACGGCGACTGACAGCCGCCCCGAGCAGACGGGATCTGGCGGACGGGTTCCGGGGGCTCGAGGACGGTGTGAATGCGCAGCTCTCCCACGCCGTCAGCCTGCGACGAGGACCGGCATCAGAGCGGGTCCGGGAGGGGACGGGGGTCGGTGAAGTCGCCGGCGTTGCGGCGCAGCCGGGCGACGATGCCGACGAGGTCGGCCGCGTCGCCCGGGTCCAGGCCGGGATCGGCGAACACCTCCGCGTTCAGGGCGGTCGTCGCCCGCTCGACGAGGTCGCGGCCGGCATCCGTCAGCGTCAGCATCGCGGCGCGCCCGTCGTGCGGATGCGGCTCGCGCGTGACCAGCCCGTCGCGCACCAGTCGTTCGGCGGTGCTCGTCACGCTCGTGGGATGCACCTGCAACCGCGCCACCACGCTCGACAGGGGAAGCCGGCCGGCGCGGCTGAACGCGAGCAGCCGCAGCACCTCGTACCGGGCGAAGGTGAGCCCGAACGGTCGCAGCGTGGCATCCACCCGCGCCTGCAGCAGCTGCTGGGCGCGCATCACCGAGATCACCACGGCCATGCCGTCCGCGGCATTCGTCCACCCGTGCGCGACCCATTGGCGCTTCGCCTCGGCGAGCGGATCGATGGGCAGCGGGCGGGGTCGGGCCACGGCTCTACGGTACCGTTCGCGGCCCCGGAACCGGCGGATCGTTCGGCGTGAAACCGAGTCCCACCCGGATAGACTCGGAGGCGGCGTGAGGAGCAGTCGATGAAGATCTACGTCCTGGTGAAGGAAGTCCCCGACACCTACGGTGACCGCAGGCTCGACCTCGAGACCGGACTGGCCGATCGCACGGCCGGCGAGGTCGTGCTGGACGAGATCACGGAGCGCGCGCTCGAGGTCGCCCTCTCCCACGCCGACAGGAACCCGGGCACCGAGGTGGTGGCCCTGTCCATGGCGCCCGAGTCGGCGACGGCATCCGTCCGGCGCGCGCTGGCGATCGGCGCGACGTCCGCCGTCCACGTCGTCGACGAGGAGCTCCGCGGTGCCGACCTGGGCCTCACCGCGGAGGTGCTCGCGGCCGCCATCCGCCGCGGCGAACCCGACCTCGTCATCACCGGCAACCTCTCCACCGACGGCTCGGGCGGGATGATCCCGGCCATGCTCGCCGAGCACCTCGGATACGCGCAGGCGACGGCGCTCAGCGCCGTCGACATCGGCGTCGACCGGGTCACCGGCACGCGCGCCTCCGACGGCGGGAACCAGCAGGTCACCGCACCGCTGCCCGCGGTCATCTCGATCACCGAGGCGCTGCCGGATGCCCGGTTCCCGAACTTCAAGGGCATCATGGCGGCGAAGAAGAAGCCCCTTGAGGTGCTCTCGCTCGCCGACCTGGGGGTCTCCGCCGACCCGTCGCTGGCGCCGCGGAGCATCATGACGGCGGTGTCGGAGAAGCCGCCGCGTGCGGCCGGGATCAAGATCGTCGACGAGGGCGACGCCGCCGAGCGCCTCGTCGAGTTCCTCGCGCAGAACAGGCTGGTGTGACATGGCGTACCCGGAGAACCCGATCCTCGTGCTCGTGGACGTCGACCCGGCCGGGGGAGCGGCCAGCAGCACCGCGGGACTGGTCGGCGCGGCCTCGACGATCGGCGGCCCGGTCGCCCTCATCGTCGGCGGGACCCCGGAGGCGACGGATGCCGCGGCCGCGGCCGGCGCGCAGGTGGTGCTCACGGCACCCGGCGACCCCGCCGCGCTCACGGTGCCGATCGTGGACGCGCTGCAGGCCGCGTACCGCCGGGTGCAGCCGGATGCGGTGCTGATCTCGAACTCGATCGCCGGGCGCGACGTGGCCGGGCGCTTCGCGGTGCGCGAGAGGCTCGCCGTCGCGGTCGATGCGGTCGGCGTCTCGCGCGACGAGGAGGGCGTCGTCGCCCACCATTCGGTGTACGGGGGCGCGTTCCTGGTGGACTCGGCGCCGACGTCCGGTGCGCCGGTGATCACGGTCCGGCAGGGGGTGGTGGATGCCCGCGCCGAGGCGGTGGCGTCTCCGGTGGTGGAGGAGCTCGCGGTCGAGCCGTCCGGCGCGGTCGCGGCGACCGCCGGAGCGATCGAGGCGGTCGAGCAGGCCTCCTCCCGCCCCGAGCTGCGCGGCGCGGCCAAGGTCGTCGCCGGCGGGCGCGGGCTCGGGTCGAAGGAGCAGTTCGCCCTCGTCGAGCAGCTCGCGGATGCCCTCGGCGCCGCCGTCGGCGCGTCGCGGGCCGCAGTGGATGCCGGATACATCCCGTACGCGCATCAGGTCGGGCAGACCGGGGTGTCGGTGTCGCCGCAGCTGTACGTCGCGCTCGGCATCTCCGGCGCGATCCAGCATCGGGCTGGCATGCAGACGGCCAAGACCATCGTCGCGATCAACAAGGACCCCGAGGCGCCGATCTTCGAGATCGCCGACTTCGGCATCGTCGGCGACGTGTTCACCGTCGTGCCGAAGCTGATCGAGGCGCTGCAGGCGCGAGGGAAGTAGGTCACGCCGGTGATCGAGCGAGCGCAGCGAGACGCGATCCGCCGGGGACTCCCGCGGGTGAAGGGCGGCGAGCCCTGGCCGCCCGCCGGACTCGTGCCCGCTGCTGCGAACCCGCCGGTCGCCCCGTCGCCGGAACGGATGCCCGAGACCCCCGGGACGCCGGGCGCGGGTGATCGGGAGATCGAAGCGGAGCCGGGCCTCGGGCGTCCGGAGACGGTGTCGGCGACGGTCGGCATCCCGCTGCGGCGCGGGCTTCCGCGCGTGCGCGGCGGCGAGCCGTGGCCGCCGGCCGCGCTCGCCTCGGTGGCAGCAGACCTTCCGGCAGCGCCCCCGCAGCCGTCGGCGCACGCGGGGGCGGCCCCGGGCGCGGACGGCCGCGCCGAGACCCGGGATGCTCCGATCCCGGAGCAGGGAACGCAGGCCGGCGGTTCCGCGCACCCGGCGCCCGCGCCCTCGGCGTCCGGTGAGCGCGCGCCCGAGGCCGGCATCCGACTCCGCCGAGGACTGCCCAGGACGAAGGGCGGCGAGCCGTGGCCGCCCGCCGGACTCGTCGCCGCGGCCGTAGCTGCCGACGCGGAAACCGCCGCCCCGGTCGCGGCCGCCTCCGCCCGAGCCACGACGCCGCCCGTCGCCCCGGCGTTCGACGTCTCCACGCCTCTGCCGTTCACCCGCACCGTCTGGCCCGGCGCCGCCTCGCGGCGCACCCCCGCGGCCCCCGCGGCCCCCGCGGCCCCCGCCGCACCGGCGGGTCGTCTCCCGCGTCCGACGTGGCCGCAGGCGCTGGCCGGGCTGTTCGCGGCCGCGGGCCTGGGCATCCTGGCGGGCGCCGCCGTCGCGTTCGTGCGCGCGTTGCTCAGCCTGCCGTTCATGCAGGACTTCCTGGCCGCCTTCCCCGGCGAGTACGAGCCGGCCGTCCCGGTCGAGCCGGGATTCGCGCCCTGGATCGGCTGGCAGCACTTCTTCAACATGTTCCTGATCGTGCTGATCATCCGCTCGGGCCTCCGGGTCCGCTCCGAGAAGCGCCCCACCGTGTTCTGGACGCCGCGGGGCAACCCGAAGGGCAAGATCAGCCTCACGCTGTGGTTCCATCAGGCCCTCGACCTGCTCTGGCTGATCAACGGCGTACTCTTCGTGGTGCTGATCTTCGTGACCGGGCACTGGGGGCGGATCGTGCCGACCAGCTGGGAGGTGTTCCCCAACGCCCTGTCCGCCGCCCTGCAGTACGTCTCGCTGGACTGGCCGCACGAGAACGGCTGGAACAACTACAACAGCCTGCAGCAGCTCGCCTACTTCATCACCGTGTTCGTCGCGGCCCCGCTCGCCGCGGTCACCGGATTCCGGATGTCGGGTCTGTGGCCGAAGCAGGCGGAGCGGCTGTCGAAGGCGTACCCGGTCGAGTGGGCGCGGGCCGTGCACTTCCCGGTGATGCTGTACTTCGTCGCGTTCATCATCGTGCACGTCGCGCTCGTCATGCTCACCGGATTCCTCCGCAACCTCAACCACATGTACGCCTCGCAGGATGCCGTCACCTGGACCGGGTTCTGGGTCTTCCTCGCCTCCCTCGCCGTCATCGCGGTCGGGTGGATCGCAGCACGGCCGCCGGTCCTGGCACCGATCGCCAAGGTCTTCGGGCAGGTGTCCGGGCGCTGACCGCCGCCGTATCGGTTCCCTGTTCCGCAAGAACGCGGTTTCTTTCCTCGTCATCGGCGCGGCAGAACGATGGTTCCCGGCATCCGGGTCGATAACCTGACCCCAGCAGGGCCGCACCAACGCGGCCGCCGGCCCGCCGTCGGAGGGACATGCAGTGACGCAGATCGGAATCGTGCAGGAGCGCCTGGACGAGGCGCGGGTGGCCGCGACCCCGGCGACGGTGACGAAGCTCCAGGCGCTCGGCTACGAGGTCGTCGTGGAGACCGGCGCCGGTGACCGCTCCTCCTATCCCGACGAGGCGTATCGCGAGGCGGGCGCCCGGATCGTCGACGCCGCCACCGCGTGGGCGAGCGCGATCGTGCTGAAGATCGACGCCCCCACCGAGGCGGAGATCGCCCGGCTCGCCGACGGCGCCACGATCATCGCCCTGCTCTCCCCGGCGCTGCGTCCGGATCTGCTCGAGCAGCTGGCCCAGCGCGGACTCACCGCGATCGCGCTCGACGCGGTGCCGAGGATCTCCCGCGCCCAGTCGATGGATGTGCTCAGCTCCATGGCCAACCTCGCCGGCTACCGGGCGGTGATCGAGGCCGCCCACGAGTTCGGCCGGCTGTTCACCGGGCAGGTCACCGCCGCCGGACAGGTGCCGCCGGCGAAGGTCCTCGTCGCCGGCGCCGGCGTCGCCGGGCTCGCGGCCATCGGCGCGGCATCCAGCCTGGGTGCGATCGTCCGCGCCACCGACCCGCGCCCCGAGGTCGCCGACCAGGTCGCCTCGATCGGCGGCGAGTACCTGGCGGTCGACGTCGAGGTGGAGAAGTCCACCGACGGCTATGCCCGGGCGACCAGCGCGGACTACGACCGGCGCGCCGCCGAGCTCTACTCCGCCCAGGCCGCAGAGGTGGACATCATCATCACCACGGCGCTCATCCCGGGGCGGCCGGCGCCGCGGCTGATCACCGCCGCCGACGTGGCGCGGATGAAGCCGGGCAGCGTCATCGTGGACATGGCGGCCGGGCAGGGCGGCAACGTCGAGGGCTCCGTCCCCGGCCGGCGGGTGGTCACCGCGAACGGCGTGATCATCCTCGGCTACACCGACCTCGCCTCGCGCCTGGCCTCGCAGGCGTCGCAGCTGTACGGCACGAACGTCGCCAACCTCGTCGCCCTGCTCACCCCCGGCAAGGACGGCCGGCTCGCCATCGACTTCGACGACGTCGTGCAGCGCTCGGTCACCGTCGTCCGCGACGGGGAGATCACCTGGCCGCCGCCTCCGGTGCAGGTCGCGGCGACGCCGCCGGCATCCGTGCCCGCCGCCGCGCCCGCGGCCGCGGTCCCCGAGCCGAAGGGGATGCCCGCCGGCCGCCGGGCGGGACTGATCGCGCTCGGCATCGCGGCGCTGTTCCTGGTGAACGCGTTCGCGCCGCCTCCGCTGCCGCAGCACCTCACGGTGCTCGTGCTGAGCGTGGTGATCGGCTTCTACGTCATCGGCAAGGTGCACCACGCCCTGCACACGCCGCTGATGTCGGTCACCAACGCGATCAGCGGTGTGATCGTGGTCGGTGCGATGCTGCAGGTCACCGACCCGAACCCCGTGGTCCAGGTGCTCGCCGCGATCGCCGTGCTGGTGGCGAGCATCAACATCTTCGGCGGCTTCGCGGTGACCCGCCGGATGCTGGCCATGTTCACGAAGGGTGCGCAGAAGTGACCGTCGACGCGCTCGCCGGCGCCGCCTACCTCGTCGCCGCGCTGCTGTTCATCCTGAGTCTGGCCGGTCTCAGCCGTCACGAGTCCGCCCGCAACGGCGTCGTCTACGGCATCGCCGGCATGGCGATCGCGCTGCTGGCGACCCTCGCGCTCACGATCGCCGGGGCCTGGGGCGGAGCCGGCGCCGCGCTCGGCCTCACCCTGCTCGGTGCCGCGGTGCTCGTCGGCGCCGCGATCGGGCTGTGGCGGGCGCGGGTGGTGAAGATGACCGGGATGCCCGAGCTGATCGCCCTGCTGCACAGCTTCGTCGGCCTTGCCGCCGTGCTCGTGGGCTGGAACGGGCACCTCGCCCACCCGGAGATCCCGGCCGCGCTGGCCGGCATCCACGACGCCGAGGTCTTCATCGGCGTCTTCATCGGCGGGGTGACCTTCACCGGCTCGATCGTGGCGTACCTGAAGCTGTCCGCCCGGATCTCCTCACGCCCGCTGACGCTGCCCGGCAAGAACGTGCTGAACGTGCTCGCCCTGGTCGCCTTCCTCGTGCTCACGGTGTGGTTCGTGATCGACCAGCAGCTGTGGCTGCTCATCGCGGTGACCGTGCTGTCGTTCGCGCTGGGCTGGCACCTGGTCGCCTCGATCGGCGGCGGGGACATGCCGGTGGTGGTGTCGATGCTGAACAGCTACTCCGGCTGGGCCGCGGCCGCCGCCGGCTTCCTGCTGAACAACGACCTGCTCATCGTCACCGGCGCGCTGGTGGGATCGTCCGGTGCGTACCTGTCGTACATCATGTGCAGGGCGATGAACCGGTCGTTCCTGTCGGTGATCGCCGGCGGGTTCGGCATCGCCGCCTCCTCCTCCCCGGAGCTGGAGATGGGGGAGTATCGCGAGATCACCGCGGAGACCGCGGCGGGGATGCTGGCCAACGCGCAGAGCGTGATCATCACCCCCGGCTACGGAATGGCCGTCGCGCAGGCGCAGTACCCCGTCGCCGACCTCGTCGCCCGGCTGCGGGACCGCGGGGTGACCGTGCGCTTCGGCATCCACCCCGTCGCCGGACGCCTCCCCGGTCACATGAACGTCCTGCTCGCCGAGGCCAAGGTGCCGTACGACATCGTGCTCGGCATGGAGGAGATCAACGACGACTTCGCCTCGACCTCCGTCGTCCTCGTCATCGGCGCGAACGACACCGTGAACCCCGCCGCCGCGGAGGATCCGGGCAGCCCGATCGCCGGCATGCCGGTGCTGCGGGTGTGGGAGGCGGAGAACGTGATCGTGTTCAAGCGGTCCATGGCCGCGGGCTACGCCGGCGTGCAGAACCCGCTGTTCTTCCGCGAGAACGCGCACATGCTCTTCGGCGACGCCAAGGAGCGCGTGGAGGACATCATCCGCGCACTGTGAGCCCGCTCAGGCGCGCGGATGCCGGCGAGCGGATGCCGGAACCGGCGACGGAGGCCGGTGCCGGCCGTCGTCACCGGCTCAGCGGACGAACCGGACTTCCGTCAGCGTCTCGCCGAGGAACGGCTCGGTGTGCTTCGCGCCGTCGAGGTGGAAGCCGTTGCGGGCGTAGAACCGGTGGGCGCGCGGGTTGTCCTCGGCCACCCACAGGTACAGCGGCTCGTCCTTCTCGACCGCCGCGTCGAACAGACGCTGGCCGATGCCGGTGCCGTGCCACTTGTCGAGCAGGTAGATGAAGTACAGCTCGCGCAGCGCGGGGGCATCCCGATCGCGTGCGGGGCCGGACCCGACGAAGCCGACGATCTCGCCGTCGACGAGGGCGGCGCTCATCTTGAACTGCGGGCCCTGAGCGGCCCAGTGCGTCCACAGCTCCGCGAGCCGGCGGGGCTCGACCTTCGCCAGCGCGGCCTTGCTGATCAGGTGGTCGTAGGTCTCGTGCCAGCACTGCGCGTGCACACGACCCAGAGCCTCCGCGTCCACATCGCGGACAGGACGGACGATGATGTCGGGCTGGGCTTCGGCGCTCATGCCGCGACTCTACGCGCGGTCGCCGCGGAGGTGAAATCGACGGGTCGGACACCCCCGCCTCTGTGCGGAATCGACAACGGATTCCGGCGTCCGCTCCCGGATGGCTACCATCGGGCCTCGTGAACGTGATCTGGCGCACCCTCCTCGTGATCTGGCAGGCCCGCCGTCGTGCCCGCCGCGGCGACACCGTCGAGGTGACCGACGTGGGCCGCATCCGCCTGACGACGCTGCCCACCGACCTCGACATCCTCCGCCACATGAACAACGGCCGGTACCTGTCGCTGTTCGACCTCGGCCGCTGGGACCTGCTCATCCGCAGCGGCCTCTTCGACGCCATGCGCCGGCGCGGCTGGTACGCCGTGGTCTCCAGCGAGACCGTCACCTTCCGCAAGTCGCTCGAGCTGTGGCAGCGCTTCGACATCGAGACCCGGTTCACCGGTCACGACGACAAGGCGCTGTTCATGGAGCACCGGGCGGTGGTGGACGGCGAGGTGTACGCCCGCGTGATCGTGCGGGCACGGATGCTGCGCCGCAGCGGCGGCACGGTGTCGCACGAGGAGCTGTTCGCCGCGGTCGGCCACCCCGAAGGCGTGCCCGGCGTCGAGGACTGGGTGCACGCCTGGGCGGAGGCGTCCGCGCTGCCGTCCACGAAGGCGCCCGCACCGAGCGTCTGGGCGTGAGCGGGCCCGCCTGATCAGCCTGGTCGGCATGCTGCTCGTGCTGCGCGACGGGCTGCTCTCGCTGCAGAGCGTCGCCCCGCTGCCCGAGTCCGCCGCCGAACGGCGACGCTCCTTCCTCACCGCGCTGCTCGCCAGCATCCTGCCCTTCTTCGCCGTGTACGCCGCGCAGGGCCTGCTGCGCGACGACGTGCAGGCGTACGCGCTGCGGGCGCTGGCGAAGAACAGGGAGGAGATCGGGGCGACGCTCGGGACGGACCGCACCTTCGACCCGGGCGACAACGTGCTCGAGCTGTCCTTCAACGTCTGGACCGTGCTCATCATCGCCGCCGCCTTCGCCGCGCGGTGGGCGTGGGGACGCTGGTCGAGCCGGCTGCCGAAGGCGCTCTCGCTTGCCGCGGTGTACTGCGAGGTCGTCTGGGTGTTCTTCTCGCTGCTGCTGCTCAAGGACCTCAGCGACGCGGCATCCGCCTGGGTCGACACGCGGGTGGCGATGGTGTGGCTCGGCGACGCGCGGGCCGCCGTGGCCGGCTGGTTCGCGCCCTTCGTCTGGGCCGGCGACGCCCTCGGCTGGCTCATCTCGCAGGCCGGTCCCGTGCTGCTCGCGCCGCTGTCCTGGCTGACCGTCGCCGGTGTCGTCTACGGCCAGGCCATCGTCGCCGAGAAGCTCACCATCCAGCACCGGCTCGTGGAGCAGATGCGCGAGCGGGTCGCCCGGGTGCCCAACCCGGTGATGCGCCGGCTGCGCGACCTGGGCACCGAGCTCGGCTCCCGCGTGCTGCCGATCTGGAGGGCGATCCTGCTGATGTGGCGGGCGGGGCCGGTGATCATCGCGTCGTACGCCCTGCTCTACACGGCGGTCGTCGTGGCGGAGTCCTGGCTGCGCTACGGGGTGAGCCGCTGGATCGGGCCGCACGACCTGCACGCGTTCTGGGCGGTGTACTGGCCGGTGATCTTCCTGATCCCGCCGCTGATCGTCGAGCCGATCCGGCTGGCGCTGCTCGCGGGCGCGTACGACACCACGTTCGGCATGCTGCGCCGTGCGCAGGACGCGAGGACGGATGCGGATGCCCCGGTCACCGTGGAGGAGGCGGATGCTGCAGCCATCACCGCCGCCGCCGGCGTCCTGCCGACCGCGTCGCCGCGCACCGCCGTCACGGATCCACGGTGAAGCGCACGAACCGCGACTCGGCGAACAGCGGCTCCACATCGACCCAGAACGGCCCCTCGGCGTCCTCGGGCACCACGTACGGCAGCACCAGCTGATACGGCTCGGCCGTCTCGCCGTCGAGCGTCGGCACGCACTCCTCGGGCTCGGCGGTGTCCCACAGCAGGCCGGATCGCGCCGGCCGCGGTGAGGATCCAGCCCGTCGGCACGCGATCGGCCATCTTCCGGACCCACGCGGTCGCCCGGGCCTCCGACCCTGCGCGCTTCGCGGCATCCGCCTCGCCGAGCTCCCCCACGAGCAGACCTCCCTCGGCACCAGCATAGAGTCCGCCCCCGCCGACGCGAGCCCCGGTTCGGCGTCCGCGGCGGATGCCCCGCATAGGCTGGGGACATGGCAGAGGAGTCGTCGTCCGGACCGGGGCAGCGTCTCGCCGACGCCGCGGTCGAACTGGCCCGCCGCTGGGTGCAGGAGACGGCCGTGACACCGGCCGATCCCGCCGCCGCACGGCTGACCGAGGTGCTCCGCGACCCGCACGGCCTGCAGTTCATGATCGGCTTCGTCGACGGCGTGATGCGGCCGGAGAGCCTGACCGCCGCCGCCGCGAACCTGCAGCGCGTCGCCCCGCTCGCCCCCGGCTTCCTGCCCTGGTACCTCCGCGGGGTGGTGCGGCTCGGCGGCGCCGTCGCACCGGTCATCCCGGCGCCCACCGTGCCGATCGCCCGGCGCGTGCTGCGCGAGATGGTCGGCCACCTCATCGTGGACGCCCGGCCGGACAAGCTCGGGCCCGCCCTGCAGCGGGTCCGCGAGAGCGCGGCCGGCGGCACCGGCGTCCGCCTCAACCTGAACCTCCTCGGCGAGGCGGTGCTGGGGGAGGCCGAGGCGCGCCGCCGCCTGGACGGCATCCACGAGCTGATCCGCCGCGAGGACGTCGATCACGTGTCGGTGAAGGTGTCGGCGATCATGAGCCGCATCTCACTGTGGGCCTTCGACGAGGTCGTGGACGCCACCGTGGAGCGGCTGCTGCCGCTGTACCTCACCGCCGCGAGCCAGGGACCCACCTTCCTCAACCTCGACATGGAGGAGTACAAGGACCTCGACCTCACCATCGCGGTCTTCACCCGCATCCTCGAGGACCCGCGGCTGAAGCACCTGTCCGCGGGCATCGCCATCCAGGCCTACCTGCCCGACGCGCTGCCCGCGCTGCGCGAGCTCACGGCGTGGGCACGCGACCGGGTCGAGCACGGCGGCGCGCCGATCAAGGTGCGCCTGGTGAAGGGCGCGAACCTCCCCATGGAGAAGGTGGACGCCGTGATGCACGGCTGGCCGCAGGCGCCGTACCAGAGCAAGCTCGACACCGACGCGAACTACCTGCGCTGCTTGGACGAGGCGCTCCAGCCCCGCAACACCGCCGCCGTGCGCGTCGGCGTGGCCGGGCACAACCTGTTCGACATCGCCTACGCCTGGCTGCTCGCGGGGGAGCGCGGCGTGCGCGAGGCGGTGGAGTTCGAGATGCTGCTCGGCATGGCGCAGGCGCAGGTCGCTGCCGTGTCGCGCGAGGTCGGCGGGGTGCTGCTGTACGTGCCGGTGGTGCGTCCGGACGAGTTCGACGTCGCGATCAGCTACCTGGTCCGCCGCCTGGAGGAGAACGCCTCCCCGTCGAACTTCCTCTCGGCCGCCTTCCACCTCGCCGACGACCCGTCGCTGTTCGAACGGGAGCGGCTGCGCTTCCTTGACTCCGTCGCCCGTTCCGCTGACGACACCCTGCGGATCGGCCCTCGGCGCACCCAGGACCGCACCGCGCCGGTGCATGAGGCGGTGCGCCCGGTCGCGCCGGCACCGGCATCCGACGTCGATCTCACCCGCGCGGTGCTCGGCATCTCGCGCGGATCGGATGCCGGCGGGGACCCCTTCCTGGAGACCGCGGTCTACTCCCGGCAGGAGGCCGCCGCGGCCGCCCGCGCCGAGGGCGCGCCCGGCTTCGCGAACACGCCGGACAGCGATCCCTCGCTCGCCGCGAACCGCGAGTGGGCGCGGGGCATCCTCGCCCGCATCGCGGATGCCGATGCAGGAGGCGCCGCGCTCGGTGCATCCGCCCTGCGCGAGGCCCGCATCGAGGACCCGGACATGCTCGACCGCGCCGTGCAGCGGGTGCGCGACGCGAGCGTCGGGTGGGGCTCCCGCCCGGCGGCGGAGCGGGCCGAGATCCTGCAGCGCGCGGCCGCCGCGCTCGAAGCCCGCCGCGGGGAGCTGATCGAGGTCGCCGCGGTCGAGACCGGGAAGGTGTTCGCCGAAGCCGACATCGAGGTCAGCGAGGCGGTCGACTTCGCGAAGTACTACGCGGCGACGGCCCGCGAACTGGACGGCGTGACCGGCGCGGTGTTCGTGCCGGCCCGGGTGACCGTGGTGGCCCCGCCGTGGAACTTCCCGCTGGCGATCCCGGCCGGGGGTGTGCTCGCCGCGCTCGCCGCCGGCTCGGGCGTGGTGCTCAAGCCGGCGCCGCAGGCGCGGCGCTGCGCGGCGGTGATCGCGGAGACCCTGTGGCAGGCCGGCATCCCGCGGGACGTGCTCGCCCTGGTCGACATCGACGAGGGCGACCTCGGCCGGCAGCTGATCGCGCACCCGGACGTGGAGCGGGTGATCCTGACCGGATCGTGGGACACCGCGGCGCTGTTCCGCTCCTGGCGTCCGGACCTGCCGCTGCTGGCGGAGACCAGCGGCAAGAACGCCATGATCATCGCGCCCACAGCCGACCTCGACCTCGCCGTGGCCGATCTGGTGCGCAGCGCCTTCGGGCATGCCGGGCAGAAGTGCTCGGCGGCGTCGCTGGCGATCCTGGTCGGGCCGGTCGGCCGGTCCAAGCGCTTCCGCCGTCAGCTCGTCGACGCCACCCGGTCGCTGCACGTGGCCTGGCCGTCCGACCCGCGCGCCGAGGTCGGGCCGGTCATCGAACGGCCGCAGGGCAAGCTCGCCTGGGCGCTCACCGAACTGGAGGGCGACGAGCAGTGGCTGGTGAAGCCGCGGCCGGTGCCCGGCGACGAGAGCGGGCGGCTGTGGACCCCCGGCATCCGCGTCGGCGTGCAGCCCGGCTCGCGCATGCACCTCGAGGAGTTCTTCGGGCCGGTGCTCGGCATCATGCACGCGCCCACCCTGGCCCGGGCGATCGACCTGCAGAACGCCGTGCCGTTCGGGCTCACCGCCGGGCTGTGCACCCAGGACCCCGACGACCTGGCGTTGTGGCTGGATCGGGCGCAGGCGGGCAACCTGTACGTCAACCGCGGCATCACCGGGGCCATCGTGCAGCGGCAGCCGTTCGGCGGGTGGAAGCGGTCCTCGGTGGGGCCGGGGGCCAAGGTCGGCGGAGCGAACTACCTGATCCGGTTGGGCTCGTGGCGTTCGCGTCCGCGCGGCAAGTCCTCCAGCACCCTGCACCTGCGCGGTCTGGACAGCCGCATCTCCGCGCTCATCGAGTCCGCCCAGCCCTCGCTCGACTTCGACGCCTTCGAGTGGCTGCGGCAGTCCGCGCTGTCGGATGCCGTGGTGTGGGACCGCGAATTCGGCCAGGTGCGCGACGTGTCCCGCCTGGGCGTCGAGCGGAACCTGTTCCGCTACCGGCCGGTGCCGGTGGCGCTGAGGGCCACCGCGGACGCTCCGCTGCAGGAGGTGCTGCGGGTGGTGATCGCCGGCATCCGCTCGGGCGCCCGCTTCCTGCTGTCGGTGCCGAAGGGACTCCCCGCCGCCGTCCGCCGCGAGCTCGGCGGCCTCGACGTGCTCGTGGCCGTGGAGTCCGACGCGGAGTGGATCGACCGGATGGCGCGCCGGCACGAGACCCCGGCTGAGCCCGCATCCGCCACCCCGCCCGAGACCGACGCCGAGGCGGATGTCGCGCCGGCCGCGCTCGCCGCGATCGCGCGCGTGCGGCTCATCGGCGGCCGGGAGGCGGTCGCCGCCCTGCACCGCGACCTCGCCCGGGCCGTGAACGGCGACCCCGGCCTCGCCGTGTACGACGACGAGGTCACCTCGGCCGGACGCCTGGAGCTGCTGCCCTTCGTGCACGAACAGTCGGTGACCATCACCGCGCACCGGTTCGGCAACCCGGACGACTGGAGCAGCGGCGTCATCTGACATGCACCGCCGTATCTTCCCTGGATCCGTTTCGAGTTGCCCTGGCTACAACGCCACGAGACGGTCAACACCGCGAACCTGCACACCTACGACTCGATGGTGCAGGAGCTGAAGGCGCAGGACGCGCGGCAGGACGCTCTCGAGCTCGAGGTGATCAAGCACCTGGGCACCGGTCGCATGGCCGACGTGCTGGACGACATCAACATCCTGGTGCTGCCGATGCTCAACCCCGACGGCGCGATGGGCGACGTCGACTTCCCGCTCGACTACATGATCGACCTGCACCACCAGGGCACGCAGTCGCGGGTCGACGGGACGCTGGTCTCCGGGTCGATCCTGTACCCGACCACCCCCGATGTGGACCCGGCCGTGCTGGAAGGTTCGAAGCGGCTGGGCGCCGTGGTCTACGCCAGCGTGGACCCGACCGGCTGGGGGCACCTGGGCAAGTACGTCGGCGGCACCGCGAACCCGCAACGGCATCGCGGCCGAGTACGGCATCTCGACGCGTCACCCTGGAGAGCACCATCCGCGCCGTGGCGAGCGGCGAGGTGGAGACCGCCGACACGTCGTTCTGGGACACGCTCCCCCAGCAGGCGTCGGACCCCGCCGACGAGTGATCGACCGGGTCCTGGCGCGCCGACGCCCGCGCGCCAGGACCCCGTCCGCTCCTCGGGATGCTGGCGATGCACAGACTTCGGTGAGAGAATGAACGCGGCGTGCCCGAGTCGCATCTTCCCCGCCGCCGCGCAGCGGGTCGAAGGACCGCCGGGCCTGTGGACAGCGTCCGCCGCATCCGTTTCCGAGGAGCATCCATGTCGACGCCTGAGACCGCCGTGACGACCGCGCCCGCGCGGATCGCGCACCACCGCCGCTATCTGATGTGCCGCCCGGAGCACTTCACGGTGAGCTACACGATCAACCCGTGGATGGAGCCGGCCAGGCCCACCGACACCGCCAAGGCCGTGGCGCAGTGGCAGAAGCTGTACGACCTGTACCTCGAGCTGGGCCACGAGGTCGAGCTCATCGAACCGCTGGCCGACTACCCCGACATGGTCTACACCGCCAACGGCGGGTTCGTCATCGACGGTCGCGCCTACGTGCCGAAGTTCCGCTTCGTCGAGCGCGCGGGCGAGGCCCCGGCCTTCGCCGAGTGGTTCCGCAGCCACGGCTTCGAGACGATCGAGCCGGAGGAGGTCAACGAGGGCGAAGGCGACTTCCTGCTCGCCGGCGACGTCATCCTGGCCGGCACCGGCTTCCGCTCCACCGGCGACAGCCACCGCGAGGTGGGGGAGGTCTTCGGCCGTGAGGTGGTCTCGCTGAACCTCGTCGACCCGCGCTTCTACCACCTGGACACCGCGCTCGCCGTGCTCGACCCGGTCGAGGGCGTGGAGAACGGCGGGCCGGAGCGGGCGAACATCGCCTACCTCCCCGGCGCGTTCGACGAGGCCAGCCGCGCGATCCTCGAGGAGCGGTTCCCGGACGCGATCCTCGTCTCCGACGAGGACGGCGCCGTGTTCGGCCTGAACTCCGCCAGCGACGGCTACAACGTGATCATCTCGCCGCGCGCCAAGGGATTCGAGCGGCAGCTGCGCGAGCGCGGCTACAACCCGATCACCGTCGACCTGTCCGAGCTGCTGCTCGGCGGCGGCGGCATCAAGTGCTGCACGCTCGAACTGCGCGGCGCCCAGCGGAGCGAGTCGACGGAGGGTGCGAAAGTGAGCGCCGTGACCGAGGAGGCCACGCACGCGTCGACGGGCTCGGCCGCCGAGCCGCACGTCGCGGAGAACTACCACCCGCTCCCGGTGACGATCGCCCGCGCCGAAGGCGCCTGGGTGACCGACGTGGAGGGGCGCCGCTACCTCGACCTGCTCGCCGCGTACTCCGCGGTGAACTTCGGCCACCGGCATCCGGCGATCGTCGCCGCGCTCACCGAGCAGCTGGGTCGCGTGGCGCTCGTCAGCCGCGCCTTCCGCAGCGACCGCCTGGAGCCGTTCGCAGCGGCCCTGGCCGGGCTGTGCGGCAAGGAGATGGTGCTGCCGATGAACACCGGCGCGGAGGCCGTGGAGACCGGCATCAAGGTCGCCCGCGCCTGGGGGTACCGCGTGAAGGGCATCACCGAGGGCCGGGCGCGCATAGTCGTCGCCGAGGGCAACTTCCACGGCCGCACCACCACGATCGTCAGCTTCAGCGACGACGAGCAGGCGCGCGTCGACTTCGGCCCGTACACGCCGGGCTTCGACCTGGTGCCGTATGGCGACGCGGATGCCATCGCCGCCGCGATCACGGACGAGACCGCCGCCGTGCTGATCGAGCCGATCCAGGGCGAGGGCGGCGTGATCATCCCGCCGGACGGGTACCTGCGCCGCATCCGGGAGATCTGCGACGAGCGGAACGTGCTGTTCATCGCGGACGAGATCCAGTCCGGGCTGGGCCGGGTCGGGGAGACCTTCGCGTGCGACCGGGAGGGCGTCGTGCCCGACCTGTACCTGCTCGGCAAGGCGCTCGGCGGCGGCATCCTGCCGGTGTCGGCCGTGGTCGGCAACCGCGACGTCCTCGGCGTGATCCGCCCGGGCGAGCACGGCTCGACCTTCGGCGGCAACCCGCTGGCCGCGGCCGTCGGGCTGCGCGTGGTGGAGATGCTGGAGAGCGGCGAGTTCCAGGAGCGCGCCCGCGCCCTCGGCGAGCACCTCGCCGGCCGGCTGGAGACCCTCGTCGGCGAGGGCGTCACGGCGGTGCGGATCGCCGGGCTGTGGGCGGGCGTCGACATCGACCCGGCGCGCGGATCCGGGCGGGAGGTCGCGGAGAAGCTCCTGGAGCGCGGCGTGCTCGTGAAGGACACGCACGGTCAGACCATCCGCATCGCCCCGCCGCTGGTCATCCGCGCCACCGAGCTGGACTGGGGTGTGGAGCAGCTGCGGGTGGTGCTGGGGGGCTGACCGCCCCGCGAGACTCGGCGTTCTGCACGAGACGGCACGAACAGCGGCCTGTCTCGTGCAGAACGGCACGTCTCGCGCGGATCAGTCCTCGCGCTCGGGACTCGCGTCGCCCTGGATGGCGCCGTGCGGCGAGTGGCCGTGCGAGCTGTCACCCTGGATCGCGCCGCCCTGCGTCGCGCCCTGCGGGTCGTTCTCGACGGGCTCCTCGTCGGCTCGGGCGGCCGATGTCTCGTGCTCGTCCGGTTCGGTGAACTCCTGCCGGTGGGCGGGGTCGTTCGGGTCGGGGATCGCCTGGTTCTCGTCCATGCCGCAACGGTAGGCGCGGCGAGACGGATGCGGCAGGGGGTTGACAGCCCGGCCCCGCCGGCCCCCGGATGCCTGCCGGCCGCGTCCAGGTCGCGAAAAGTGCCGGTATCGCGGCGCCGAAGCGGCGGGTCAGGCGGGGGAGTCGTCGGGGTCGAGGGCCTTCAGGGCGTCCTCCTCGACGGCGGTGTCGGCGTCGAGCTGCTCCTCGGTGTTCGCGTCCCCGCCCAGCGGCGCGCCGCCGCCCTCGGCGTTGCGTGCGCCCTCGCTGCTCGGCCCGCCCCTGGCTGCGGAGTCGTCGGATGCCGGCCGCTCGGCGCCGTCGGCCTGCCTCGGCTCGCCGGACCCCTGCGGGTCCTGACCCGGCGTGTGCGGGTGCTGCCCGGCATCCGAGCGCTGCCCGGCCTCCGAGCCGTGTCCGGAGTCCGACCCGTGCCCGGCATCCGATCCCGGCGTGTTCTCGTGGTGGTTCTCGTCCATGCCGCGGACGCTACCCCGGGGCGTCGGAGCGTACGAGGTGCTTGACAACCGCGCCGGTCAGTCCTCGCGCTCCACCCGGATCGGGGTGGTCGCCGCCGTGCGGTCGTCGAAGGATGCCGGATCCATCGCCCGGATCACCGACAGCGGCCGCGTCTCGTCCAGCGTGAGCCGGAAGCGGGCGTCGTCGCGGCGATGCAGCCGTCCCGACCACAGCATCCAGCCGATGCCGATCCCGAACGCGAGGATGCCGGCGACCCCGCCGACCGTGATCGCGGCCCGCGCGGAGAACGTGTCCACCACCCATCCCGCGATCGGCGCGCCGATCGGCGTGGACCCCATGATGACCGCCATGTACAGCGCCAGCACGCGGCCGCGCAGCGCGGCATCCGTCGTCGTCTGCACGTACCCGTTCGCGGTGGTGAGCATGGTCACGGTGGAGAAGCCGACGAGCACGAGCACCGCCGCGTACGTGCCGTAGGTGGGCATGGCGGCGGAGACGAGGGATGCCACGCCGAAGCCGCCGGCGGCGAGGACGAGCACCCGCACGCGGGCGCGGTCGCGGCGCGCGGCCAGCAGCGCGCCGGTGAGCGAGCCGATGGCGAGCACCGAGCTGAGCAGGCCGTAGCCGTCGGCCTCGCGGCCGAACTCGAGGGCCATGGTCGACGCGTAGATGGGGAAGTTCATGCCGAACGCGCCGATCAGGAACACCATCACGAACACGACGACGAGGTCGCTGCGTCCGCGCACGTAGCGGAAGCCCTCCGCGAGCCCGCCGGCGCGGCGGTGCTTCGCGCGCGGGATGAGCTCGCTCCGCCGGATCAGCAGCAGCGCGACGATCATCGCGAGGAAGGTCACCGCGTTCGCGACGAACACCCAACCCGAGCCGATCGCGACGATGAGGAGGCCGCCCGCGGCGGGTCCGATCAGGCGGGCCATGTTGAACGAGGCGGAGTTCAGCGCGACCGCGTTCGAGGTGTCCTCGATGCTCACCATGTCGGACACGAAGGCCTGGCGGGCCGGAGCGTCGAAGGCGTTCGCGACGCCGAACGCCGCGGCGAAGCAGAACATCAGCGGCAGGGTCATCACGCCGGTGGGCAGCAGCACCGCGACGGCGAGCGCCAGCAGCATCAGCACGGTCTGCGTGCACAGCAGCACGCGGCGGCGGTCGAAGCGGTCGGCCACCCAGCCGGTCATGCTCACCAGGACGAGCGGGGGCACGAACTGCAGGGCCATCGTGACGCCCATCGCGGTGGCGTCGTTGTCGGTCAGCTCGGTCAGGACGACCCAGTCCTGGGCGGTGGCCTGCATCCATCCGCCGATGTTCGACACCACGGCGCCGAGGAACCAGGTGCGGTAGTTGAACGACCGGAAGGATCGGAACATGGCGCTCATCGCTCGGCCAGCCTCCGGATCAGAGCGCTGGCCTCGCGCAGCACGGCGATCTCGTTCTCGTCCAGGCCGAGGTCGGTGATCATGCCGGCGAGCAGCTCGTCGCGGCGGCGGATGGTCTCGGCGACGAGCTCGATGCCGCGCTCCGTGATCTCGACGTGCACGCGCCGGCGGTCGTCCTCGTCCGGGATGCGGACCACGTACCCCTGTTCGGCGAGGCCGTTGATCATCGAGGTCATCGTGGGTGCGGTGACCCGTTCGCGCTCGGCGAGAGCGGAGAGCGTGTGGCGGCCGTGCATCCGCAGCGCGGCGAGGACGGCGAGCTGTGCGTCGCTCATCGCGTCGACGGCGCGGGCGCAGCGCAGGCGCCGGGCGAGGCGGAACACCGCGAAGCGCAGCTCGGCGGCGGTGTCGTGGAGGGCTTCGGGCGAGGACGGCATTACTTAGACAGTCTAAGTAAATTTCTCGAGGATCGGAAGCGGGCGCCTCTCCGGCCGGTGCGCGCCCCCGCTCGGCAGCACGCGGACCCCGCCGGGCGGGGCAAGTATGCGCCTCGGGCGACCGTCGCGCCAGCCCATGGCGAAGGCGGCGGCGCGGGGGCACGCTGAACGTGCGGGCGGACGGTCGCGCCCGGCGTCCGCCCCGCACCCATGGAAGGAGCGAGCATGGACACCCCGCAGCACGAACTGGTGAGCCTCGCGGACAGCGACCGCACGGTCGCCGAGGAGGACGACATCCGCGGCCGGACGGTGAGGGACCCCGACGGCGAGGAGATCGGGAAGGTGGAGGATCTGCTCGTCGACACCGAAGAGAACAAGGTGCGGTTCCTCGTGGTCGCCTCCGGCGGATTCCTCGGGCTCGGCGAGCACCGGTCGTACATCCCCGTCGACGCCGTCACCGGCATCCGCGACGACGAGGTGCGCATCGACCAGAGCCGGGAACGGCTCGCCGGGGCACCCGGCTACGACCCGGAGCTGATCAACGACCGCGAATACAACGAGGGCGTCTTCGGCTACTACGGGTACACCCCGTTCTGGGCGGCCGGATACGTGTACCCCGCGTACCCGTACCTGCCCTGACGTCCGGCGTCACGGCGCACGGGAGCGCGCAGGCGCCCTCGTAGACTCGTCGGCATGACGCGCACAGCGGAGTTCACCGACGCGTACGGCATCGCGATCGTCTACGACGTGCACGAGGCGCAGGAGCCCGCCCGCGGCGTCGTGCAGCTGCTGCACGGTGTGGGCGAGCACGCCGGACGGTACCCGAAGCTCATCGAGGCGCTCACCGGCGCCGGATTCCACGTGTACGCCGACGACCACCGCGGACACGGCCGCACCGGCATCCGTCAGCACGGCGGGCCGGAACGGCTCGGCCGGCTCGGCAAGGGCGGACTGCGCGCCGCAGTCGATGCGGTGTGGCGGCTGACGGAGATCATCCGCGCCGAGCACCCCGACCTCCCGCTCGTGCTGCTCGGGCACTCCTGGGGGTCGTTCCTCGCGCAGAAGCTCCTCAACCGGCATCCGGAGGCCTACGACGCGGTCATCCTCTCCGGCTCCGCGCTGCTCACCCCGACCGACCTGAACCCGCTGCCGCTGAACGCGCGGTGGAAGGCGCCCGATGCCACCGGCTTCGAATGGCTCTCCCGCGATCCCGAGGTGTGGCGGGCCTTCGCAGATGACCCGCTCACGACCGACGTGCCCCTGTTGAAGCTCTTCGGCCCGGTCGAGGCGGCGCGGCTCTACGGCGTGCCGCGCCGCGACCTCGGCAGGGACATCCCGGTGCTGCTGCTCGTGGGCCGCGACGACCCGGTCGGCGGGCCCCGCAGCGTGCACCGGCTCGCGCACGCGTATCGCACGCGCTCAGGGCTCACGGATGTCACGACGCTCGTCTATCCGGATGCCCGGCACGAGCTGTTCAACGAGACGAACCAGGAGGAGGTCCGCGCGGACGTCCTCGCCTGGCTCGACCGCCGCTTCCCGCCTCGCGCCTAAGCTGGACTGCGTGCACGGAGAGTACAAGGTCCCAGGCGGAAAGCTCGTCGTCGTCGACCTCGAGGTCGAGAACGGCCTGATCCGGGACTTCCGCCTCGCCGGGGATTTCTTCCTCGAGCCGGACACGGCCCTCGACGACATCAACACCGCGGTGACGGGGATGCCGGCCGAGGCCGATGTCGCCACGATCGCGGCCGCCGTCCGCCGGGCGCTCCCCGACGGCGCACAGCTGCTCGGCTTCTCCCCGGAGGCGGTCGGCACCGCGGTACGCCGCGCCCTCGTCACCGCCCCGGGCTGGCGCGACTTCGACTGGGAGATCGTGCACGAGCACGCCGTCTCGCCGCGGATGAACCTCGCCCTCGACGAGGTGCTCACCGCACGCGTCGGCGAGGGCCGGCGTCGCCCCACGCTGCG
This sequence comes from Microbacterium neungamense, assembly GCF_024971095.1. Classification (NCBI taxonomy): domain Bacteria; kingdom Bacillati; phylum Actinomycetota; class Actinomycetes; order Micrococcales; family Microbacteriaceae; genus Microbacterium; species Microbacterium neungamense. The sequence goes on along the minus strand of NZ_CP069717.1, from coordinate 2,274,286 downwards.
GATCTGGGAGTGGAACGAGTCCGCGGTCGTGATCGGCTCGTTCCAGTCCTACCGCAACGAGGTCGACCCCGAGGGCGCCGCCCGGCACGGCTTCGACGTGGTGCGCCGGATCTCCGGCGGCGGGGCGATGCTCATGGCGGCCGGGCAGATCATCACGTACTCGCTGTACGTGCCGGCATCCCTCGTGCAGGGCATGACCTTCGCCGACTCGTACGCGTACCTCGACGACTGGGTGCTGCAGGCGCTGCGCTCCGTCGGGATCGAGGCGACCTACCAGCCGCTGAACGACATCGCCAGCCCGACCGGCAAGATCGGCGGCGCTGCGCAGAAGCGCCTGGCCAACGGCGGCGTGCTGCACCACGCCACCCTGTCGTACGACATCGACGGTCAGATGATGACCGAGGTGCTGCGCATCGGCCGGGAGAAGCTCAGCGACAAGGGCACCGTCTCTGCCGCCAAGCGCGTCGACCCGCTGCGCAGCCAGACCGGTCTGCCGCGCGCAGAGATCATCGAGCGCTTCAAGGACACCTTCCGCTCCCTCACCGGCGCCGAGGACGGCACGATCACACCCGACGAGTACGCCGACGCCGAGGCGCTCGTCGCATCGAAGTTCGCGACCGAGGCATGGCTGCATCGCGTGCCGTGATCGCCGCCGATGAGGGGGCGGACCCTTCGACGGGCTCAGGGTCCGAGACGGGCTCAGGGGCCGCGCCGGGGGCCGTCGAGGTCATTCAGGGCGACAGCCTCGAGGTCGCCCGCACGCTGCCCTCGGCATCGTTCACCCTGGTCTACCTCGACCCGCCGTTCAACACCGGCCGCGCCCAGCAGCGCCAGGTGATCACCTCCCGCCGCCCGGCCCAGGATGCGCCGGCTGACGGCGGGAGCGAGCGCGAGGTGCGTCACGGCTTCCACGGGCATGCGTACGAGCGCGTGCGCGGGATGCTGCGCCAGTACGACGACCGGTTCGACGACTACGGCGCCTTCCTGATGCCGCGCCTCGAGGAGGCCTGGCGGCTCCTCGCCGCCGACGGCACCCTCTACCTGCACCTCGACTATCGCGAGGCCCATTACGCCAAGGTCATGCTCGACGCTGTGTTCGGTCGCGACGCCTTCCTGAACGAGATCATCTGGGCCTACGACTACGGCGCCAAGTCGCGCCGGCGCTGGCCGACCAAGCACGACACGATCCTGGTCTACGTGAAGACCCCCGGCGGGCACGTGTTCAACGCCGACGACATCGACCGCGAGCCGTACATGGCCCCCGGCCTCGTCACGCCCGAGAAGGCGGCGCGAGGCAAGCTGCCCACGGATGTCTGGTGGCACACGATCGTGCCGACCACCGGCCGGGAGAAGACCGGCTATCCGACGCAGAAGCCCGAGGGCATCCTGCGCCGCATCGTGCAGGCATCCAGCCGTCCGGGCGACCGCGTGCTCGACCTGTTCGCCGGCTCCGGCACGACCGGCGCCGTGGCATCCGCCCTCGGCCGCGACGCGGTGCTCGTCGACCACAGCCCCGAGGCCATCCGCGTGATGCGGAAGCGGATGCCGCACGCGGTCATCCGCACCGCCTGAACCGCCGCGCACGGCGATCCGCACCGCCTGACCCGCCGCGAGCCGCCGCGCCCGGCCGGCCCGCGAGCGAGGGCCCCGCCGTTGTCGTTCCCCTTCGCATCCCCGCGATGAAAATGAGAACACGCCAGTCGACAGCGGCCGGGCGCGCGCTGCGTGCCGCCGCGGCCGCCGGCATCGCAGCCGTCCTGCTGTCGGGATGCGCCGCGCCGTCCGGCGCCGCAGACACCGATGCCGCAGACACCGACACCGACGCCGCCGCGGCGGGTGACGGCCCACGCGTCGCCATCGCCTACGAGGGCGGTGTGCTCGTCGTGGACGGCGAGACGCTCGAAGTGATCGCGGACCTGCCCTCGGAGGAGTTCGTGCGGCTGAATCCCGCCGGCGACGACCGGCACGTCGTCGTCACCACGTCGAAGGGCTTCCAGTTCCTCGACATGGATGCCGCCGAGCTCACCGACCTCGTGGTCCCGGCCGAGGCGGCCGCGCACGTGGTGCGCCACGCCGGCCGCACAGTGCTCTACGACGACGCCACCAGCGACACGACGATCTTCGACACCGCCGAGCTCGCCGAGATGGACGGCACACTGCCCGCGGCGGAGGTCGTCCCGGGCGTGGAGGCGCACCACGGTGTGTCCGTCGTCCTCGAGGACGGCACGCTCGTGACCACCGTCGGCGACGCCACGGCCCGCACCGGCATCCGCGCGACGGATGCCGAGGGTGCCGAGATCGCGGCGAACGCCGACTGCCCCGGTGTGCACGGCGAGGGCGCGGCGAAGGACGAGGCGCTCGTCTTCGGATGCGAGAACGGCGTGCTCGTGTACGACGACGGCGAGATCACGAAGCTGACCTCTCCGGACGCGTACGGCCGGATCGGCAACGCGTACGCCTCCGAGGACAGCCCGCTCGTGGTGATGGACTACAACGACGACCCTGATGCCGAGGGCTACCTGCTCTCGGACATCGTCCTCGTCGACACCGAGGCGAAGACCCTGCAGAAGGTGGCTCTGCCGGACGGCGTCGAGTACACCTGGCGCGGCGTCGTGCGCGGTCCGTCCGGCGATGCGCTGATGATCGGCTCTGACGGCTGGCTGCACGTGATCGACCCGGCGACCGGCGCGGTGACGGCCTCGCACGACGCGATCGAGGCCTGGGAGGGACCGGCCGAGTGGCAGCAGCCGCATCCGGCCATCGCCGTCGCCGGCGATGTGGTGTACGTGACCGACGCCGCGAACCGTGAGATCGTCGCCCTCGACGCCGCCGGCGGCGAGGAGATCGCCCGCGCGGGCCTGCCCGAGACGCCGAACGAGATCGCGGTCGTCGAGTAAGCGCGCGCCCCGGTGGGTCAGCCCGCGGGGTCGCGGTGGGATGCCAGCGCCTCGGCCAGCGCCGAACGCACCGCGCGGATGCCGCCGGCCTCGCGGGCCACGGTGCGCACCGCCGTGAACACCTCGCGGACCGGTTCGCCCGGGAGCGGGGCGAGCGTCACCTCCGGGCGGCGGTCGCCCCAGATCAGGTCGGGCAGCATCCCGACCGCGTGACCGGCCGCGACGAGCCGGACGTGCGCGGTGAGGTCGGTGGCCTCGAACCGCACGTCCGGCTCGAAACCCGCAGCCCGGCACTGCTGCACGGCCCACTGCCGTGCCGCGGTGCCGGGCGGCTCCATCACCCAGGCGCGGTCGCGGAGCGCGGCCAGGGGCTGCGGCTCCTCGGCCGGCGGCAGCACCAGCCGGATCGGGTCCTCGCCGAGCAGCTCGTGCTTCACGCCCTCGCGCCGCTCCCGGGTGTGCCCCGGATACTGCTCCGCGATGACGAGGTCGAAGCGGCGGGCGGCGAGCTCGAACAGGCCGTCCTCCGGCGCGAGCTCGGCCACCTCGACGCGCAGTGCGGGCATCCGTTCGGCGAGGAGCGTCAGCGCGGCGGGCACGATCGTCTGCGCGGCCGTCGGCATCGCCGCCATCCGCACCGGCTCCAGGCCGCCGTGCGCGGACAGCGCCGCCCGTGCCGCCTCGTCGAGCTCGAGTGCCCGCGCCGCGTGCGCGGCCAGCTGCCGGCCGTGCGCGGTCAGGCGCACCCGCCGGCCGTCCGGCTCGAGCAGGGGAACGCCGGCCTCGCGCTCCAGGATCGCCAGCTGCTGCGACACCGTGGACGGGCTGTAGGACAGGTTCGCGGCCACCTCGGCGATGGTGCCGCGGAGTGCCAGCTCGTGCAGCATCCGCAGTCGTCGGAGTTCGAACATCGGTCTCTCTCATCTCCCCCGTCCCTCCTCCTCCCTCCTCCTCCCTCTCCCTCCTCCTTTTCCCCGGGTTTGGGGCGGATTCTCGCGTTTGGGGCGGTGCAGCACCGCCCCAAACGCAGAAATCCGCCCCAAACCCGAAGTGACGTGAAGGGGAGGGTGCCGGGAGGACGGATGCCGGGATGGGAGGACAGGGTGGGGGGTCGGGATTGGGTGGGGTTTTCGAACATTATCCATTGGGAATCGTCGCTTTTCCTGGAAGGTCGGCGGCGGCATCCTGGATGCATGACCATCGCCGCCGCATCCGCGTACACCCCCTCCGCGGACCTCGCCGACCTCGCCGACGACGCCGTCGCGCTCGTGCGCCGCTGGCTCGTGGAGAGCCGCGACGTCCCCGTGGACGCCGCCGCCCAGCGCCTCGCCGGCGTGCTCCGCGACCCGAACGGCCTCGACTTCACCGTCGGCTTCGTGGACGGCGTCGTGCGTCCCGAGGACACCAGGGTCGCCGCCCGCAAGCTGCGCGAGCTCGTGCCGCTCACACCGAAGTTCCTGCCCGCGCCGCTGCGCGGCGCGATCGCCCTCGGCGGCGCCCTCGCACCTGTCCTCCCCGGCATCGTGGTGCCGATCAGCCGCCGGGTGCTGCGACAGATGGTGCGCCACCTCATCGTCGACGCGCGCGACGCGAAGCTCGGCGCCGCGATCCGCAGCATCCGCGAGAAGCAGGACGTGCGCCTGAACATCAACCTCCTCGGCGAGGCGATCCTCGGCCAGGAGGAGGCGGCGCGCCGCCTGGAGGGCACCCGGCGCCTGCTCCAGCGCAACGACGTCGACTACGTCTCGATCAAGGTGTCCTCGACCGTCGCCCCGCACAGCCCGTGGGCGTTCGACGACGCCGTCGCGCACGCCGCCGAGGCTCTCCTGCCGCTGTACCGCATCGCGCTCCGCGGCCGGAAGTTCATCAACCTCGACATGGAGGAGTACAAGGACCTCGACCTCACCATCGCGGTCTTCACCAGCATCCTCGACCGCCCCGAGTTCCAGAGCCTCGAGGCGGGCATCGTGCTGCAGGCCTATCTGCCCGACGCGCTCGGCGCCATGATCCGGCTGCAGGAGTGGGCCGCCGCCCGCGTCGCCGCCGGCGGCGCGCCGATCAAGGTGCGCGTCGTGAAGGGCGCCAACCTGCCGATGGAGACCGTCGACGCCGAATCGCACGGCTGGCCGCTGGCCACCTGGTCGACCAAGCAGGAGTCCGACTCCTCCTACAAGGCGGTGCTCGACTACGCGCTGCGCCCCGAGCACGTGAAGAACGTGCGCATCGGCGTCGCCGGGCACAACCTCTTCGACATCGCCCTCGCCTGGCTGCTGGCGAAGAAGCGCGGGATCGCCGGCGCCGCCGACCGGGCTGTCGAGTTCGAGATGCTGCTCGGCATGGCGTCCGCGCAGGCGACCGTCGTCAAGCGCACCGTCGGATCGCTGCTGCTCTACACGCCGGTCGTGCACCCGGACGAGTTCGACGTCGCGATCGCCTACCTGATCCGTCGTCTCGAGGAGGGCGCCTCGCAGGAGAACTTCATGTCGGCAGTGTTCGACCTCGACAGCGATCCGGCCCTGTTCGAGCGCGAGAAGGAGCGGTTCCTGGCATCCGTCCGCACCATCCCGGCCGAGGTGCCGGCCCCGAACCGGGTGCAGAACCGGCAGCTTCCCGCGGCACCGGCCCCGCGCGAGGGCTTCGCGAACACGCCCGACACCGACCCGAGCCTCGCCCCGAACCGGGAGTGGGCCGACGGCATCCGCGCCCGCATGAAGGACTCCACCCTCGGCGACGACACCGTCGCCGCGAACACGCTCCGCGAGGCCGCGCAGGTGGACGCCGCGATCGCCAGGGCCGTCGCGGCGGGTGAGGCCTGGCGCGCGCTGGGTGCCGAGGGGCGCGCCGAGATCCTGCACCGGGCCGGCGACGTGCTCGAGGCGCGCCGCGCCGACCTGCTCGAGGTGATGGGTTCCGAGGCCGGCAAGGTCATCGAGCAGGGCGACCCCGAGGTGTCCGAGGCGATCGACTTCGCGCACTACTACGCCGAGAGCGCGAAGATGCTGGCGCACGTCGACGGGGCGGCGATGCGCCCCGTCGGGCTCACCGTGGTCACCCCGCCGTGGAACTTCCCGGTCGCGATCCCGGCCGGATCGGTGCTGTCGGCGCTGGCCACCGGCTCCCCGGTGATCATCAAGCCCGCCCGCCAGGCGCGCCGCTCCGGCGCCGTCATGGTCGAGGCGCTGTGGGAGGCCGGCGTGCCGCGCGAGGTGCTGCAGTACGTGCAGCTCGAAGGTCGCGAGCTCGGCCGGCAACTGGTCAGCGACCCGGCCGTGGAGCGCGTGATCCTCACCGGCGGCTACGAGACCGCCGAGCTGTTCCGCGGCTTCCGGGCCGACCTGCCGCTGCTGGCAGAGACCAGCGGCAAGAACGCCATCATCGTCACCCCGTCGGCCGACCTCGATCTCGCCGCGAAGGACGTCGCCTACTCGGCCTTCGGCCACGCCGGCCAGAAGTGCTCCGCCGCGTCGCTGGTGATCCTCGTCGGCTCGGTCGCGACCTCGGAACGGTTCCGCCGTCAGCTCCTCGACGCCGTCACCTCGTACCCGGTCGGCGAGCCGAGTGACGGCACCAGCCGGATCGGGCCGCTGATCGGGCCGGCCGAGGGCAAGCTGCTCGGCGCCTTGACCACCCTGCACGCGGGGGAGTCCTGGCTGCTCGAGCCGCAGAAGCTCGACGACGCCGGTCAGCTGTGGCTGCCGGGCATCCGCGACGGTGTGAAGCGCGGCAGCGAGTTCCACAAGGTCGAGTACTTCGGCCCTGTGCTCGGGATCATGACCGCCGAGACGCTCGACGAGGCGATCGACATCGTCAACGAGATCGACTACGGCCTCACCTCCGGTCTGCACGCGCTGGACGAGGAGGAGATCCAGCGCTGGCTCGCCCGCGTCGAGGCGGGGAACGTGTACGTCAACCGCGGCACCACCGGGGCGATCGTGCAGCGCCAGCCGTTCGGCGGCTGGAAGAAGGCCGCGGTCGGCGCCGGGGCCAAGGCCGGCGGCCCGAACTACCTCGTCGGCCTCGCCGACTGGGAGGACGCGCCGGTCACCGCCGACCGCGCCCTGGACGCGCTCGCCGAGAGCGCGCTCTCGGCCGGCGTCGACGAGGCGGATGCGGCGTGGCTGCGCGGTGCTCTGGCGACCGACATCGCCGCCTGGGAGGACGAGTTCGGCGTCGTGCGCGACGCGACCGGGCTGGTCACCGAGCAGAACGCGCTGCGCTACCAGGCGGTGCCGGTCACGGTGCGGTTCGAGGGCGGCCGCGTCGCCGAGCTCGTCCGCGTCGTCGCCGCGGGCCTGCGGACCCGTGCGCACGTCACGGTCAGCGTCCGCGAGCCGCTGCCCGCGCCCACGCTCGCCTGGCTCGGCCGCCACGGCGTCGCGGTGGTCACGGAGGACGCCGCCGCGTGGGCGGCGCACGCCGGTCGACTCGCCGCCGCCGACGGCCGGGTGCGTCTCATCGGCGCCCCCGCGACCGAGACCGCGCAGGCCGTGAAGGGGGCGCCGAGCCTGGCCATCTACGCCAACCCGGTGGTGTCCGCCGGGCGGATCGAGATGCTCCCCTTCGTGCGCGAGCAGGCCGTCTCGGTCACCGCGCACCGCTTCGGCACCCCGCACCGCCACGAGATCCCGCGGCTCGAGCCGGTGCGCTGAGTCGCCGGCGAGGGGCCGGGCCCTCAGACCAGCGGCACCGCCCCGTCGTACGCCGTCGACGACACCTCCGGGCCCTCGTCGGCGCCGAACACCCGGGCCGTGCCGGGGCTGCTCGCCCAGGCCGGCCAGCCCGGGTCGTGCTGCCTGACGAAGGCCGCGGCGGCGCCGTGCATCTCGTCCGCGACGCGCTGCGGCGGGCGGCGGCCGGCGATCGGCGCGACCCGGGGCCCGTGCAGCACGTCCCACCAGAACGGCACGTCCAGGCAGTGGCACGACCAGCCCAGCGTCGGCGACACCCACGCGAACCGGTACACCCAGGTCGGGGCGTCCCGCCGCGCCTCCGCGACCGCGACCACCAGCGAGCGGAACACCTCGTCGGCGACGTAGCGGCCCAGCGTGCCCACGGCGTTGCGCCGCAGCGCCCGATTCGACCGCCGCCAGCTGCGTCGCCGCCCGGCGTCCCGCTCCACGATCCGCAGCAGCAGGTGCCGGGGCAGCCGGCGCAGCACCCGCGGGGCGGTCTCGATCGCCGTGGTGAACTCGTCGTCGGTCGCGCCCAGCAGCAGCGGCTTGTCGGCGCCGACGCCGTCGCGGAAGGAGTCGACCGTCGGCTGCGGGATGAGCTCCCCGTCGATGACCGGACCCCACGGCAGCCCGTCGCGCAGCGCCGCCAGGGTGGCGGCGAGCCCCCGCTTGCCGAGCAGCGACGCCTGGTACTGCCGTCGGGTGAGCTCGCGCTCGGTCGCCCCGCGGAAGCCGTCCAGCGTCGGCTCCACGCCGACCATCTCGGCGAGGCGGATGCTGCGCTGCCGCGCCAGGTCGCGGGGGATGTCGGCGATCGCCCCGGAGAAGGACATCACGGCGCCGAACAGGTGCTGCGCGGCCGGCATCCCGAGCAGGGCGAGCACCGCCCCGCCGCCGGCGGAGTGCCCGCCGATCGTGACGCGGTCGGGACTGCCGCCGAAGGCGGCGATGTTGCGCTGCACCCACTCCAGGGCCGCGATCCAGTCACGCACGCCGCGGTTGTCGGGGGCCCCGTCGATGACGCCGAAGCCGTCGAAGCCGAGCCGGTAGGACAGAGTGACCACGACCACCCCGTCCCGGGTGAACGTGCCGCCGTCGTACCACGGGCTCGCAGCCGACCCCGCCGAGAAGCCGCCGCCGTGGATCCACACCAGCACCGGCCGGCCGCCGTCGTCGGCCGCCGGGGTGAACACGTTCAGGTTGAGCGTCTCCGCGCCGGGGATGCTCGGCTCGGGGATGAGGGCGTTCGGCTCCTCGCGGCGCTGCGGGGTGGGCCCGTACCGGGTGGCGTCCCGCACCTGGGTCCACGGCCGCACCGGCTGCGGCGCGAGGAAGCGGCGCTCGCCGGTGGGCGGCGCGGCGTACGGGATGCCCAGGAACGCGACGTCGTGATCCCGGCGGATGCCGCGCACCGGCCCCTCACGCGTCTCGACGACCGGCCCCTCGCTCATCTCCCCTCCCACGCCCAGTATCCCGCGGCCGGCGACGGCCCGGATGACGCTTGCGCCGGCGGCCCGGTTATGGCACTCCGCGGCGCTCAGGAGTCGAAGCCCATCCCGACCGCATCCAGGGTCTTCAGGAAGAGGTTGCGGCGGCCCTCGTTGTGGTCCGCGCGATCCATCGAGGCGCGGACGAGATTGATGCCGATCGCCGCGGCCGGTTCGGGAGGGAACGGGATCGGCCGCGTGCGCACCATCTCGAACTCGGTGCGCTCGGTCTCAAGGCCCGACAGCCGGTCGAGCATCACGTCCGCCGCGAAGCGGGTGGCGCTGACGCCGAGCCCGGTGAAGCCGGCCGCGTAGGCGACGCGGCCGGCGCGGGCCAGACCGAAGAAGGCGCAGAACCGGCTGCAGGTGTCGATCGCGCCGGCCCAGCGGTGGCTGAACTGCAGACCCTCCAGCTGCGGGAAGGTCGCGAAGAAGTGCGCAGCCAGCCGGCGGAAGCTCTCCGGCCGGTCCTCGTACGCCGCCCGCACCCGCCCGCCGAAGTGGTAGATCGCGTCGTACCCGCCGAACAGGATGCGGCCGTCGGCGGTGAGCCGGTAATAGTGGAACTGGTTCGCGCTGTCGGCGATCCCCTGCCGGTTCCGCCAGCCGATGGCGCTCAGCTGTGCTGCCGTGAGCGGCTCGGTCATCAGCACATGGTCGTAGACGGGCACGGTCATCAGCCGGTTGCGCCGGAGCAGCGACGGGAACACGTTCGTGGCGAGCGCGACGTGGTCCGCCACGACCCGGCCGCCACCGTCGATGGCGAGCGTCTGGGTCCCCCGGCCGCTGATGCCCGTGACCCGGCTGCCCTCGTGGATCTCCACGCCGAGCTCGGCGGCCACGCGCGCCAGCTCGACCGCGAGCTTGCCCGGATGCACCATGGCGCACGCCGCCGGGTTCCAGGATCCGGCGAGGTAGGTGGGGGAGTGCACCTCGGCGCGGACCGCCTCCTGGTCGAGGAAATGGCCCTCCTCCCGCATCCACTCCACCTGGTGCGGCTCGGTGGCGACGTGCATCTCGCCGGTGCGCTCCCAGTCGACGTCCATGTCGTACCGGGCGACGGTCTCCTCGATCTCGCCCAGGTTGCGCATCCCGAGCTCGTCGAGCCGGTCGATCTCGCCCGGCCAGCGGCGCCGGCCGTTCTCGCGTCCGTGGGTGAGGCTGGCCGCGCAGAAGCCCCCGTTGCGGCCGGACGCCGCCCATCCGATGCGGGCGGCTTCGAGCAGCAGCACGCGCCGGTCGGGGTCGCGCTCCCTCGCCCGCACGGCGGTCCACAGGCCCGCGTACCCGCCGCCGACGACGGCGAGGTCGGTGCGCACGGTGCCGCGCACCGGCGGATGCTGCGGACGTTCGACGTCCTCGAGCCAGAACACGCCGCGGCGGGCGCCGCTGAGCGCGTGGTCGACGACGGCGTCGTCCGGGCGCCGTCGTTCGAAGACGGTGGTTCCCATGATCACTTCGATGTGAGGGGCGGATGCGGGGGCGACGGCGTCAGCGTGTGCCCCAGTTGTAGAAGTCCTTGTGCAGGCCGGCGTAGAGGAAGCATTCGGTGTGCGAGACGCCGGGGATCGCGCGCACTCGGGTGGCGACCAGCGACAGCAGGTCCTCGTCGGTCTCGCACACCGCCTCCGCCAGGATGTCGAAGGAGCCGAGCGTGACGACGACGTACGCGATCTCCGTGATCTGCGAGAGCGCCTCGGCCGCCTCCCGCGGATCGCCGTCGACGCGGATGCCGATCATCGCCATGCGGGAGAACCCGAGCTGCCGCGGGTCGGTCACCGCGACGATCTGCATGATGCCCGCCTCGGTGAGCCGTTGCACCCGCTGCCGCACCGCCGCCTCGCTGAGCCCGACGGCACGGCCGATGTCGGCGTACGGACGTCGCCCGTCCTCCTGGAGCAGTTCGATGATCCGCTTGGAGACGTCGTCCAGGACCGCGTGCTTCGGCTTCTCGGTCATGCGACGATCTTGACAGTGTGTACGGCGATTTGCAACTGATTTCGTAGAAATCTGTGCCGAAAGCTTCCGATTTCGCGGCAGCAGGTGGTCGGCGGTGTCAGCGGAAGCGCTTCACGTGGCGGCGCTCGTGCAGCACGAGTCCTGGCCGCTCCTCGACCTTGGTCGCGCCGTCGGCGATCCAGCCGTTCCGCTCGTAGAACCGGGCGGCGCCGATGCTGGCCCAGCCGACGATCGAGCCGTCGCGCTCGGCGACGAGTGTGAGCGAGTTCGGCCTCGGGTCGCGCAGGATCGCGTCCCAGCCGTTCTCGCGCTGCTCGACCGACAGCCCGTCCAGCACGTCCTGCGGCATCAGCCCCCGGTACGCCTCCTGCCACGCCCGCACGTGCACCACAGCGATCCCCGGCGCATCCCCGCGTACGGCCTGCCGCACCCGCACATCGCGCACCAGCTGTCCCGCCCCCACAGATCCGTCAGCCGGCGCTGCGCCGCGCCTCCCAGCCCGTCTGCACCATCTCGTCCACCGAGTACCGCATCTTCCAGTCGAGGTCCCGCGCCGCCAGCTCGCCGGACGCCACGATCCGGTCCGGGTCGCCGGGCCGGCGCGGCCCGATCACGGGGGTGAAGTCGATGCCGGTCACCCGGGCCATGGCATCCATGATCTGCTTCACGCTGAGGCCGTCTCCGGAGCCGAGGTTGTAGGCGGGTTCGATCGGCTCGCCGGCGGTGAGCCGCTGGGCGGCGGCGACGTGCGCGGCGGCGATGTCGCCGACGTGCACGTAGTCGCGGACGTTGGTGCCGTCCGGGGTGTCGTAGTCGTCGCCGTTGATCCGCGGGGTGTCCCCGGCCAGCAGGGCCTCGAACACGATCGGGAACAGGTTGTGCGGGCTGACGTCGTACACGGTCGGGTCGGCGGAGCCGACCACGTTGAAGTACCGCAGCGAGGTGTGCCGCAGCGGCTTGTCGCTCTCGGCCGTCGCGATGCCCTGGTCGCGCAGCAGCCATTCGCCGATCAGCTTCGACTCGCCGTACGGGCTGGCGGGCCGCTTCGGGGTGTCCTCGGTGACCTGGTCGACGTCCGGGGTGCCGTAGACGGCGGCGCTGGACGAGAACACGATCCGGTCGACGCCGGCGGCCTCCATCGCCTCGAGCACGATGCGGGTGCCCTCGACGTTCTGCGCGTAGGTGTGCAGGGGCCGCTGCACCGAGACCCCGGCGTACTTGAAGCCGGCGACGTGGATCACGCCCTCCACGTCGTGCTCGCGCAGGGCGCGCTCCATCAGCTCGCGGTCGAGGATGCTGCCCTCGACGAGCGGAACGTCGGCGGGGACGAAGGACGCCCGGCCGCTGGAGAGGTCGTCGAGGACGACCGGGGCGATGCCCGCCGATGCCAGCGCGCGCACCACGTGCGCTCCGATGTAGCCGGCGCCGCCGGTGACAAGCCAGGACATGGGACTCCTTCCGTCGCGCTCGTGCGCACCGTCCATTCTGTCAGGCGGTCTCAGATGTCCCGGCGCGGCCCCTCGGACGGGGCGACGGTGAACTGGTGCGGTGCGGTGAAGCCGGATGCCGCGAAGGCGGCCGCCACGGCATCCGTCACCCGCTCCACGGCGTCGCGCTCGACGAGCGCGATCGCCGCGCCGCCGAAGCCCCCGCCGGTCATCCGGGCCCCGAGCGCACCGGCCGCGAGCGCCGACTCGACGGCCGTGTCGAGCTCGGGCACGGAGATCTCGAAGTCGTCGCGCATGGATGCGTGGGACGCGGTGAGCAGGTCGCCGATCGCGCGGGGGCCGTGTGTGCGGAGGGCTGCGACGGTGTCGAGCACCCGCTGGTTCTCGGTGACGACGTGGCGCACCCGGCGGAACGTCACGTCGTCCATGAGCTCCGCCGCGCGCGGCAGGTCGTCGACGGTCGCGTCGCGCAGCGAGCGGATGCCGAGCAGTGCGGCGCCCCGCTCGCAGGCTTCGCGGCGCTCGCGGTACCCGCCGCTGGAATGCGAGTGCGTGACGCGGGTGTCGATCACGAGCACCTCCAGCCCCTCGGCGGCGAAGCCGGTCGGGATGGACCTGGTCTCCAGGGAGCGGCAGTCGAGGAAGGTGGCGGCGTCGGCGCGGCCGAGCATCGAGGCCATCTGGTCCATGATGCCGGTGGGGGCGCCCACGGCCTCGTTCTCGGCGCGTCGCCCAGCGCGGGCGAGCGCGACGGGATCCAGCCTGAGCGCCCACAGCTCGTTCAGCGCGACGGCGACGGCGCCCTCGATCGCGGCCGACGAGGAGAGCCCGGCGCCCACCGGCACGTCGGAGGAGATCGCGATGTCGACGCCCGGCAGTGCGGACCCTGCGCGGGCGTCCACTGCATGCCGCAGCGCCCACGCGACCCCGAGCGGGTACGCCGCCCACGCCGGAACCGCCGGAACCTGAGCCTCTCCCGGGCCTTGAGCCTCTCCCGGGCCTTGAGCCTCTCCCGGGCCCTGAGCTCGGCGAAGGGTCACCGGGAACAGCGCGTCCAGTTCGTCGAGCCCGACCTCCACGGGCTCCGCGGCGAAGGTCGAGGCGACCCGGATCCGGCCGTCCTCCCGCATCCGCACGGCCGCCGACGTCCGGTGCGGGATGGCGAAGGGCAGCACGAAACCCTCGTTGTAGTCGGTGTGCTCGCCGATGAGGTTCACCCGCCCCGGCGCCGACCAGACGCCGGCCGGGGCGCGGCCGGTGATCCGGCGGAACAGGTCCTGGGCGTTCATCGGGTCTCCTCCGTGACGGATGCGATCGCGGCGCGCAGCCGCTCGGCGGTGTCCTCGGGCAGGATCTCCGCGGTCCACGCGCCCATCGCCGCCTCCGAGCCGGCCAGGAACTTCATCTTGTCCGCCGCCCGGCGCGGGCTGGTCAGCTCCAGCCGCATCCGCACCGTGTCGCGGCCGGTGTGCACGGGCGCCTGGTGCCACGCCGCGATATACGGGGTCGGCGTGGGGTACAGAGCGTCCACGCCGCGCAGCAGGCGCAGGTAGAGCGGGGCGAGCTCGTCGCGCTCCTCCCCGCTGAGGGCGGCGAAGTCGGGCGCGTGCCGGTGCGGCAGCAGGTGCACCTCGAGGGGCCAGCGCGCGGCGAACGGCACGTAAGCGGTCCAGTGCTCGCCCTGCAGCACCACCCGGTCGGATGCCTGCTCGAAGGCGAGGACGCGCGCGAACAGGTCGGGTGCGGAGCGGTCGATGCTGTCCAGCAGCCGGGTGGTGCGGGGGGTGATGTAGGGGTAGGCGTAGATCTGGCCGTGCGGATGCGGCAGGGTGACGCCGATGGCCTCGCCGCGGTTCTCGAACGGGAAGACCTGCGCGATGCCGGGGAGCGCGGAGAGCGCGGCGGTGCGGTCGGCCCAGGCCTCGATGACGGTGCGCGCGCGGGTGACGGTCTGGGTGCCGAACGAGCCCTCGTGCTCGGGGCTGAAGCAGACCACCTCGCACCGCCCGACGCTGGTGCGGGTGCGCCCGAGGCCGAGGTGCGCGAGGTCGTCGAGCCCGCGCGGCGGATCGGATGCCGCCGGCGCGCCGCCGGTCGCCTCGGCGAGGGCGGGGCCGAACGCGGGGGAGCGGTTTTCGAACACCGCGACGTCGTAGTGCGACGGGATCTCGGACGGGTTGACGTCGGTCTGCGGGGCGAGCGGGTCGGCGTCCGCGCCGGGCAGCATGACCCGGTTCTGGCGCTGGGTGGCGTAGGTGATCCAGTCGCCGGTGAGCACGTCCTGCCGCATCGTCGCCGTCTGCGGGCGGGCGTCGAGGGTGCGCCGGTCGATCCGCCGTTCCGGCCCGAGAGCGGTGTCGGGATCGTCGTAGTAGAAGAGCTCGCGGCCGTCGGCGAGCCGCGTCGCCCGCTTCACCACGCCGGCGGTCAGGGTCTCGGCGCGCTGCTCGGCGCGCTGCTCGGCGGACTGGTCCATGTTCACGTCAACACGGTAGCCCTCCGCCGTGCTAACGTCAACACAGCGGGAGACGGCGACGGATCGTGCGGCGGAGGGGAGGAGCGTGATGGTGAGTGACGGGCGCCGGGTGTCGATGGCGCAGGTGGCGGCGCGCGCCGGGGTGTCCGGGCAGACGGTGTCGCGGGTCGTGAACGGCAGCCCGCGGGTGGATCCCGCCACGCGGGCCCGGGTCGAGGAGGCCATGGCTGAGCTGGGCTACCGCCCGCACCGCGCCGCCCGCGCGCTGCGCACCGGCCGCTCGCACACCATCGGGCTGGTGGTCACGACGCTCGCGACGGTCGGCAACTCGCGGACGCTGCAGGGGGTCGCCGAGACCGCCGCCGAGCGCGGCTACGCCCTCACCGTGGTCACCGCGGGCCCGACGGCGGCCGCGATCGACGGGGCCTTCGACACGCTCCGAGACCAGGGCGTCGACGGCCTGATCGTCCTGAACGAGGCATCCGCTCTCCTCGACCGCGACCGCGTCCCCGGCGATCTCCGCCTCGTCGTCATCGATGCGCCGCACGGCTCGCCCTTCCGGTCGGTGCAGAGCGACCACGCCGACGGCGCCGCCGCCGCGACCGGACGGCTGCTCGCTCTCGGGCATCCGTCGGTCGACCACCTCGCCGGCCCCGAAGGGTCCTACGCCGCCGCCGAGCGCGAGCGCGGCTGGCGCGAGACCCTCGAGCGCGCCGGCATCCCGGCGCCGCCCGTCGTGCGCGGGGACTGGTCGGCCGACAGCGGGTACGCCGCCGCATCCGCCCTCGCCACCGCCGGCGCGGTCTTCTGCGCCAACGACCAGATGGCGCTCGGCCTGATCCGCGGCCTCACCGAGAGCGGCCGCCGCGTGCCCGAGGACGTCAGCGTGGTCGGCTTCGACGACGTGCCGGACGCCGCCAACTACCGGCCGCCGCTCACCACGGTGCGCCAGGACTTCACCGCGCTCGCCCGCACCGCCGTCGCCGCGCTGGTCGCCGACATCGAGGCGGCGCCCGCGCCCGCGGCATCCGTCATCCCCACCGAGCTGGTGCTCCGAGAATCGGCGGCCGCCGCGTCCTTCGGCGCCGCCGTCTCCCCGCACCCGCCCCGCTAGGCTCGCGCTATGAGTCCCCGAGAGGCGGGGGGCCGGATCCGGAAGGGCCCCCCACGCTGCATGAGGTCGCGCGTGCGGCCGGCGTCTCCCTGGCCACCGCGCGCGGCACCTCCGCGGTGATCGCGCTGCTCGTCGCCGACATCGCCGACCCGTATTTCGGTCTCATCGCCTCCGGGGTCGCACGTGGCGCCGACGAGCAGGGCCTGATCGTCACGATCGCTATCACTGAGCGCGACCCCGAGCGGGAGGCCCGCATCCTCCGGGCGCTGCGCGGTCAGCGCCCCCGCGGGGTGATCCTCGCGGCCTCGCGCACCGACGAGAACGAGAGCGGAACCGTGACCGAGCTCGAGGCGCTCCGCGCCCTGGGCGGCCGTTCGGTCACCTTCGGGCCCGGCGGCGATCGGTGCATCATCGACAACCGCGGCGGGGCGGAGCGGCTGGGCCGCGAGATGGCCCGGCTCGGATACCGGCGAGGCGGTCGCCCTGGGCGCCGCCGAGGGCGTGCGCACCTCGGACGACCGCCTCGCCGGGTTCCGCGCCGGTTTCGCATCCGGAGGCGGCACGGTCGAGCGCACCTACCGCGGCACCTTCGAGCGCGAATCGGGCGCCGTGACGATGTCCGCCGCACTGGCCGACGGGATCGAGCCGGGCACGCTGGTGTTCGCGCTCAGCGACGTCGTGGCGATCGGTGCGATGACCGCGATCCGTGAGGCCGGCCGCCGCGTCGGCGACGACATCGCGATCTGCGGCTTCGGCGACGTGCCGGTCAGTCGGGACGTGACCCCGCAGCTCACCACCGTGCGCGTGCCCCTGAGCGATCTCGGCTACCAGGCGTTCCGTGCCGCCGTCGACCCCGACTGGTCGCAGCCCGACGCGACGCTGGAGGTCCTCGTCCGCGCCAGCTCACCCGGGGCCTCGGAGCGCTGATCGGCCCCGATGCGCGGCCTCACGGCCTCCGTGGGCTTACGGCATCGGCGGGCTGAAGGCACGCGCGGGCTCACGGCATCCGCGGGCTCGCGGCATCCGTGGGCTTACGGCGCCCTTCGGGCTTACGGCGTCCGCGCGGCCTTGCGGGCCATGGCGCGCTCGAGGTTGTCCAGGAGTCCCTCGATCGCGCGGTCGTGCTGCCGGCGCAGCGTGATCGGCCAGAGCAGCGCGAACAGTCCGCGCAGCGGGCTGTCGATGGAATGCCGGACGAGGGTCCCTCTTTCCACCGCGAAGAGCTCGACGCCGTGCCCGCGGGGCATCGCGCGTCCGACGTCGAACCAGAGCCGGCGGCCCGGCTCCACCTCCCCGACGCGATACGCGACGCGGTCGTGCCGCACCGGGGCGCCGGGGAAGACACCGTCCGGCAGCGCGAACGTCCCGCTGCTGGCGGGATAGAGGGCCCCGAAGTCGATGAGCACGTCCCAGACCTCGTCCGGGGTGCCGGCGACCACGCGCTCGTGGATGTTCCGCACCATCTGTTCCTCCATACGGTTGCGTATGGTTTGACCATACACCGGCGTATGGACACCGGCAATGGTCTCTCCGCCTCCGCGGCTTTCACTCGCGCGCGGGGAGGAGCCCGTCGAGAACGCCCAGCGCCGACTGGACGAACCGGTCCCGCTCCGCCGCGGTCGCGGGCATCAGCGCCGGCAGCGACGCCTGCAGCTGCAGCAGGCCGAGCCACATCGCGTACGCCTGAACCGCGCGGTCGTGCGCGACGCCGGGGGCGAGGCCGGCCGCGGTCAGGCTCTCGGTCATGAAGGCGACGCGCCGGGCGCTGACCCGTTCGATCGCGGCGGCCACGGCCGGATCATCCGTCCGGCGCAGGAGATCCAGCTCCGCCCGATCACGCGGCACCAGGGCGAACACGCGCTCGAAGAGCAGGCGCAGCCGCTCACGAGGATCGGAGATCCCGACGATGTCGTCGATGATCTCCTCGGTCTCGGCCAGCCAGAGCTCCAGGACGGCGTTCACCAGCTCGCCGCGGTTGCGGAAGTGCCAATAGAAGCTGCCCTTGGTCGCCCCGAGAGCCTCGGCGACGCGCTCGACCGCGACCGCGCTCAGGCCCGACGCGCTGAACATCTCGAACGCCGCACGCGCCCAGTCGTCGCGCCCGAGCCGGGATCCCTCGCTACGCCCCATGCCCATACGGTACCGTCCGGTGGCGCCCCGCTGTCCCCCCGCCGTCGCCCCGCCGTCCCCGCCGCCGTCGCCCCGCCGTCGCCCCTCCCTCCCCGGAGAGGAACGGGGTCTCAGCCGCCCAGGGCTGCGGCGACGACGGCGCGAGCCTCCTCCTGCACCTGGGCGAGGTGCTCCGGGCCGCGCAGGCTCTCGGCGTACAGCTTGTAGACGTCCTCCGTGCCGGACGGGCGGGCGGCGAACCAGGCGTGCTCGGTCTGCACCTTCAGGCCGCCGATCGCCGCGCCGTTGCCCGGGGCGTGCGACAGCTTGGCCGTGATCTCCTCACCGGCGAGGGAGGTCGCGGTCACGGCATCCGGCGACAGCTTGCCGAGCGTCGCCTTCTGCTCCGGCGTCGCCGGCGCGTCCACACGCTGGTACGCGGATGCGCCGAACGCCTGCTCCAGCTCGCGGTACCGCTCGGACGGCGTCTTGCCGGTGACCGCGATGATCTCCGCGGCCAGCAGGCACAGCAGGATGCCGTCCTTGTCGGTCGACCACACGCTGCCGTCCCGCCGCAGGAACGAGGCGCCGGCCGACTCCTCGCCGCCGAAGGCCACGGAGCCGTCCAGCAGCCCCGGCACGAACCACTTGAACCCGACCGGCACCTCCAGCAGCCGCCGTCCCAGCGACTCGGCGACCCGGTCGATGATCATGGACGACACCAGAGTCTTGCCGATCGCGGCATCCCGCGGCCACTCCGGCCGGTGCGAGAACAGGTAGTCGATCGCGACGGCGAGGTAGTGGTTCGGGTTCATCAGCCCGGCATCCGGGGTCACGATCCCGTGCCGGTCGGCGTCCGCGTCGTTGCCGGTGAGCACGTCGTAGTCGCCCTTCTTGGCGACCAGCGACGCCATCGCGCTCGGCGAGGACGGATCCATCCGGATCTTCTCGTCCCAGTCCAGCGTCATGAACCGCCAGGTCGGGTCGACCTCCGGGTTCACCACCGTGAGGTCGAGCCCGTGCATCTCGGCGATCAGCGCCCAGTACTCCACCGACGCGCCGCCCATCGGGTCGGCGCCGATGCGGACGCCCGCGCGCTTGATCGCCTCGACGTCGATGATCGAGGGCAGGTCGCGCACGTACGCGTCGCGGAAGTCGTACTCGCCGATGGTCTCCGCGTCGATGTCGGCGTAGCGGGTGCGCTGCACGCCCTCGAGACCGGCGGCGATCAGTTCGTTCGCGCGCGCCGCGATCCAGCCGGTGGCGTCGGTGTCGGCGGGGCCGCCGTGCGGCGGGTTGTACTTGAAGCCGCCGTCGCGGGGCGGGTTGTGGCTCGGGGTCACCACGATGCCGTCGGCGCGGCCGGGGTCGGATGCCTCGCGGCCGCGGTTGTAGGTGAGGATGGCGTGGCTGAGAGCCGGAGTCGGCACCCACGAGTCGCGCGCGTCGACACGGACGTCGACGCCGTTCGCGATGAGCACCTCGATGGCGCTGCGCTCGGCGGGCAGGGACAGCGCGTGCGTGTCGCGGCCGAGGAACAGCGGCCCCTCGATGCCCTGCTCGCGCCGGTAGTCGACGATCGCCTGCGTGGTGGCGAGGATGTGGTCCTCGTTGAAGCTCGTCGACAGGGATGAGCCGCGGTGCCCGCTGGTGCCGAACACGACGCGCTGCCCGGGATCCGCCGGATCCGGATGGCGGTCGTAGTAGGCGGCGATCAGCTCGTCGACGTCGATGAGGTCTTTTTCCTCCGCGGGGAGGCCGGCTCGGCTCGTCATGCCGATAGTCTGCCCCGCCTGCGGCGGATGCGCACCCTCGGGGTTCCGATGTTTCGGATGCCCGCCCCCAGAGGCATCCGCCCCCGGGTCCGGCGCCATCCGCCGCCGAATCCGTGTCCGCAGTGCTGTTGCCGCGGCCTTGTGCGCTTCGCGCGGACCGGATGCCGGAATCCGGCCGCGGGAACTGCACATGGCCGCGCGAAGGCGCGGGTGCGGGGCGTCGTCTAGGCTGGCGCCGTGACCGAACGCCGCACCTACAGCTATCTGGGTCCCGCCGGAACCTTCACGGAGGCGGCGCTCGAGCAGGTCCCCGAGGCGCGCGGCCACATCTGGAACCCGGTGCACAACGTCGGCGAGGCGCTCGCCGAGGTGCTCGAGGGGCGCAGCGACGCCGCGATGATCGCGATCGAGAACTCCATCGAGGGGGGCGTCTCCACCACCCTGGACGCGCTCGCGACCAAGCCGGGGCTGCGGATCCTCGGAGAGTACCTGGTCAGAGTCAACTTCGTGCTGGTCGCCTCGCCGGGCACGACCCTGGACGACGTGAACGTCATCGCCGCGCATCCGGTGGCCTACGCGCAGTGCCACGGCTGGCTCGGGCGCCACCTGCCCACGCACTCGCACGTCCCCGCGGCGAGCAACGTCGCCTCCGCCCTCGGCATCCTCGACGGCACGCTTCCGGCGCAGGCCGCGATCGCCGCCCCCGGCATCGTCCAGCACCACGACCTCGCCGTGCTCGCGGAGGACATCGGCGACAACGAGAACGCGGTGACCCGGTTCGTCCTGGTCACGCGCACCACCGTGCCGCCGGCCCCCACCGGCGCGGACAAGACGTCCCTCATCGTCGAGCTGCCCGAGGACCACCCCGGCGCTCTGCTCGAACTGCTCGAGCAGTTCTCCACGCGCGGCATCAACCTCTCGCTGATCGAGTCCCGCCCGATCGGCGACGAGCTCGGCCGCTACCGCTTCGTGCTCGACGCAGACGGGCACATCCTCGACGAGCGGATGGCGGACGCCCTGCTCGGCATCCGCCGGTTCAGCCCGCGCGTCGTGTTCCTCGGCTCGTACCCGCGCGCGGACCGGCGCATCGTGCAGTACCCCGAGCGCTACGCCGACGAGGTCTTCGTCGAGGCCCGCGACTGGCTGCGCGCGCTGATCGCCGGCGAACCGGAGGCGTAATCCGGCAGCGCGGCACGGCATCGCCGACCGCCGGCCGGTCAGCTCAGGAACGCCACCGCCCGCACCGCCGCGCCGTCCGCGGCGAGGGCCAGCGGGAAGAACCCGACCCGCACGCGCGAGGGCAGACCGTCCAGGCCCCGCAGGTTCTCCACGATCAGCTCGTCGCCGCCGAGCACGACCTCGTGCACCGGGAACCCGGCGGCGTCGGCATCCGTCGGATCGGGGCTGAGCGTATCGACGCCGAGCACGCGCATGCCGCGGCGCATGAGCTCGCGTGCGGCGGCGGGATCCAGGAACGGATGCCGCCGAGCACGCTCCTCGCCGAACCAGCGCGCCCACACGGTGTCGACGAGCGCGCACGGTGCGCGCCATGGGACTCAACGTTAGGAGCGCGCGGGAATTCCCGGCCGCGGTGTGACGAACGATGACGGGTGGCGGGTGAGCGCGGGGGTCAGAGCGCGCGCCGGCGGCGCCGGTCGGTCTCGTTCGCGGGGAACATCCCGAGCCGCAGATCTTCGAGGAAGTACGTGAGCGGCGTGCCGAGGGCATCCGCGATGCGCAGCAGAGTGTGGATGCTCGGCAGCGCGCGCCCGGATTCGTAGGCGCGGATGTTCGAGGAGTCGATCTCGGCGGCCACCGCGAGCTGGTCCTGCGTCATCGTCGCGGACTCCCGAGCCCCGCGGATCTTGGCCCCCACATGAGCGGCAGCGGGTGAGGGGACGCGGGGCACCCTTCAAGCGTTCCGGGTACCCGGCCGTTCGCACCAGGGTGGATATCGCCGGGTACAAGTACACTGATGCTCGTTCTGAGAATGGGGGCGTCGTGGGGGACGATTCGGCGACTTTGACTGCAGGGGTTCAGTACCCCGGTGCTGAAACGGAGTCCGAGTATCTCGCCGTCGCGGCCGAGTCGGACGAGGGGCCGGAGAGTCACGATCTCGATGCCCCTCCTCGCGGAGTTCCGTGGGCTGGCGGACAGCAAGCGCATGGCCGGGAACTACCTCGAGCAGCTGGCTCGCCACTATCTGACGGTTGAACCGCTTGTAAGTCTCTGAAGTGGCTGGCCTGGGGTCGGCTGGCAGGGTGGGTGCTGGTGCTCCGTCTGGTCGTGACTCTTGAATCGCCTGGCCTCCCGCTTCGGCGGGGTGCCTTTCCCAGGATCTGTCCGGCCGGGTGGGTGCCGGCGCCGACCCTGCCCACTCCGATGGCTTGATCAGAAGCTTGCCCGACCGTTCACGGCGGTCGTGGCCCATTACAGGCCTGCCTCGAAGTGACCATTCCCGGGTCGACGCCAGCAGTGACGTCAACCCAGTGGAGAGGATCACGGTCACCATGACCATCGTCGCAAACACGTTCGCGTATGTCATCGGCGCGGACACCCATTCCAGAACACACACTCTCGCCGTGCTCGACGCGCGCACTGGCGCCAGAGTGGACACTCGGACCTTCCCGACGACGCCGGCGGGATTATCACGCGCGGTCGCGTGGATCGCTCGGCGCACCAGCGGGCTGGCCGATGTGCTCGTAACGATCGAGGGCGTCGGCTCGTATGGCGCCCGGCTCGCGAGAGCATGCCAGGACGCCGGCTACCGGGTCGTGGAGTCGTTCCCGACAGCGGCACGTGAACGTCGCGGACGAGGCAAGAGCGACGAGATCGACGCGGAACTGATCGCCCGCTCCGTGCTCGGCGTCGATGCCGACAACCTCCGTGATCCGCGTCAGGACGCGGGAGTCCGCGCGGCGCTGCGGGTGCTGATCGGCGCCCGCGACCTCATCAACCTCGAACGCACCAGGTCGATCAACGCCTTGACCGCGCTGCTTCGAACGGTCGACCTCGGCATCGACGCCCGCGCCTCGCTCACCAAGAAGCAGCTCGCGGCGATCGAGTCCTGGCGCACGCGACAGGAGGACCTCGCGACCGCGACAGCCCGCCGGGAAGCGATCCGGCTGGCCCGACGGGTTGCCGTCTGCGATGAGGACCTCGCTGCTAACCGTGACGCGATCACCGCGCTGGTCGCCGCCAGCGACGCCGCAATCCTGCTCGACGAGCCCGGGATCGGCGCGATCAACGCGGCCGTGATCATCGCCGCCTGGTCACACCCCGGCCGGGTCCGCTCCGAAGCAGCGTTCGCCGTGCTCGCCGGCGTCAGTCCCGTGCCCGCCTCGAGCGGAAACACCACCCGTCATCGCCTCAACCGAGGAGGCGACAGGCGTCTGAACAGAGCCTTATCGTCGATCGCGCTGACCCGAATGTCGCACCACCCGCCGACCCGCGCCTACGTCGAACGCCGACGAGCCGAAGGACGCACCACCAAGGAAATCCGCCGCTCACTCAAGCGATACATAGCCCGCCAGCTCTACCGCCGCCTCAGCGAGCAGAGCGGACTTGACAACACATAGAAGCATCCTGGGTCTGATGGAGACTCCTGACCTTGGAAACGAGGATGGAGTTATGCCCAAAGAACTGGCGAATGGGAAGCCGACAACGCGTCGCTACTCGAGCGAGGAGAAGGCGGCCGCAGTGCGGATGGTGAGAGCGCTGCGCGCTGAGCTCGGCGTCACGCAAGGGACCGTGCAGCGCGTCGCGACGCAACTCGGCTACGGGGTCGAGTCCGTGCGGACGTGGGTGAGGCAGGCCGACGTCGATGACGGTGTCGCCCCCGGCGTGAGCAGCGCCGAGGGGGTGTGTCAGATTAACGGTGGATCTGGCCTGGCGCATTTCAGTTGATTCGGCCTTCGAAGGTGATCGCGAAGGCGTTGAGTGCGGGCTTCCACCTCGTCGCCCAGCGTGCCCGACCCCTGCCAGTGGGGTCAAGCGACCGAGTCACGAGGTAGAGACACTTCAACGCGGCGGCGTCGTTCGGGAAGTGCCCTCGGGCGCGCACGGCGCGGCGGTAGCGGGCGTTGAGGGACTCGATCGCGTTGGTGCTGCAGATGATGCGGCGGATCTCGACGTCGTAGTCCAGGAACGGGATGAATTCTGCGTTCCGTGCGACGCGACAAGCCGGATGCGTCGCCTGGCGACATCCTCAAGGAGCTCGACAGCCGGTACGTCGCCACCGTCACCATCGCCAGCAGCGGCGTCGGCGCCTCGGCGGCGATTCCCGGCTTCGGCGTCCCGATCGCACTGGGTCTCGGCGTGGCCGACCTGCTCTTCTTCTACGAGACCAGCGCACTCTACGTGCTCGCGGTGGCCGAGCTGCACGGCATCTCCGTGGAGGACCCGGAGCGTGCCAAGCCTCTCGTATTCGGGATGCTGCTCGGGCAGAAGTCGCAGAGCCAGGTCAGCAACCTCGTGCTCTCGGCGTTCGGTGCCGGCGGCGCGGCGCAGGCGCGAACCAAGGCGGCCGGAGCCGTGGGCAAGGTCGTCCCGGGCGGTCGGGGAGAAGTGCTGACCCAGCAGCTTCCGGAATCCGCCCTCGCGCCGCTCACCATCGTGCTCGGCCGTGAGGCGCTCAAGGTGGGCGGCAAGCTCGGCGCGGGAACCATCGGCAAGGCGATCCCGTTCGGCGTCGGCGCCGTGATCGGCGGAGTCGGCAGCTTCACCTTCGGGCGCGATGTCGTCAAGGCGGCGCACGTCGCGTTCCCGGAGACGCCCACGGAGTTCCCCGAATGGCTCCTCGATTACGAGAAGCCGCAGGCCGGGCCGGCCGAGCCCTCCCGCGCCGCTCAGGCGCTCGAGGCCGCCGCCAGCAGCGCGAAGGACTTCGGTGAGAACGTCTGGGGCAAGGTCAGCGAAATCGCGGACGTCTTCCGGCCGATCGACCTCGACGGCGATGGCATCCCGGATGAGGCACGAGCGCTGACCGCCGCGAAGCGCGCCGGCAGCGCGGTCGTGGGCACGGCAAGCAAGACCGCGGAGGCCTTCCGGCACGTGGACCTCGCAGGCGACGGCATCCCTGACGAGGCGCGAGCCGTGACCGCCGTGAAGAACGCGGGAAGCGCGATCGCGGGGTTCGCCGACGGCGCCCGAGGCAAGGCGGCATCGTTGTTCTCCGGTCGACGGAAGCCGACGACCGACGCCGAGAGCGGCGAGGAGCAGCCCACGGCGCAGTGACCAGGCTCTGAATCAACACGGAGCAGCCCAAGCGGCCCCCGTGCGCGGACGATGCGCGGGGGCCGCTTCGCGCGTCTCGGAAGAACTCAGACCCCACCCTTGGCAGCCCCACGCCCCTCATGTAACATCTGTTACACCCATTCGCAGATCAGCCCCCTCCGCACGATCTGATACACACTTGCCCCGGTGTCGATGCCGACGCCACACGAAAGGTCCCCGACGATGACGTCAACGACGCACACCCCGCGCGACCTCGCGCACGACACCGGCGCGGCACCGCGCAAGACACTCCGGCTCTGGGAGGTCGTCGCGATCTCCGTCGGCTTCATGGGGCCGGTGATGGCGATGTCGCTGAACGGCATCGGCGTGGCCGGCCTCGTCGGGGCATCCGTGCCCTTCACGTTCATCGTCTCGTTCCTCGGCACGATGCTCGTGGCCTACGCGTTCATCCGGCTCACCCGCTACATCACCCACGCCGGCTCCGTATACGCGCTCGCCGGATCCACGCTCGGCCCGCGCGCCGGCTTCTTCGGCGGATTCGCCCTCCTCGGCACCTACCTGTTCTTCGCGGCCTGCATCGCCGGCGCCTGCGCCGTGTTCTTCGAGGCCATGATGGTCGAGCTGGGGGTCACCCTTCCTGCCTGGAGCTGGGTGCTCGTGCCGGTCGTCGTCGCCGTCTTCACTCTCCTCCTCAACGTGCGCGAATCCACGGTCACCGCGCGCACGCTGCTGGGCATCGGCTTCCTCGGGATCGCCGCCATGGTCATCCTCTCCGTCGTGATCATCGTCCGCGTCGCGACCGGCGACGCCCCGGTGTCCACCGGCGTCGACCTCTCCGTGCTGCTGCCCGGCGACGCGCCGATCAGCGCGGTGATGACCGCCGCCGTCTTCGGCTTCCTGTCCTGGGCGGGCTTCGAGTCCGGCACGTCGCTCGGCGAGGAGACCCGCAACCCGAAGCGCGTCGTGCCGATCGCGCTGCTGCTCGCGGTCGTCCTCGCCGGCCTCATCTACATCCTCGTGATGTTCGCGCAGACTATCGGCTTCGGCACCGACGCGGAGGGCATCGCGGCCTTCGCCGGCGCATCCTCCACCCTGACCACCCTCGCCTCCACCTACATCGGCCAGTGGTTCGCCGTGCTCATCGCCGTCTTCGCGTTCCTCGTCGCCTTCGCCTCGCTGCTCAGCTCCACCGCCGCGGCATCCCGCCTGCTCTTCGCCCTCGCCCGCGACGGCTTCGGCCCGCGCGCCTTCGCCGCCACCAGCGCGAAGACCGGCGTCCCGGTGAACAGCACCGTGTTCGTCGTGATCCTCACCGTCGTCCTCGCCGTCGGCTTCGGCCTGCTCGGCGCCACCTCGGTCGATGTGTACTACTGGTTCGCGACGATCGCCACGCTCTGCATGGTCGTCGCCTACGGCATGACCTCGGTCGGCGTCATCCGGCACACCTTCTCCCGCGGATCCACCATCCCGAAGTGGGAGGCGATCATCCCGGTGCTGGGCCTGGCCTTCCTCGTCTACGTGTACGTGATCCAGATCGCCGGACAGCAGCCGCCGTACACCTACTTCCCGTGGATCGCCGGCGCGTGGTGCCTCATCGGCCTCGTGATCGTGCTCGCCAAACCCGCCCTCGCGGACCGCATCGGATCCCGCCTCAGCACGGAGGACCTCGACTGATGAGCCTCATCGACCAGCCCCTCAGCCGCCCCGCCCAGGCGCCGACCGGAACGGATGCCATGCAGACGCCGCCCACCCCCGACGTCGACGAACTGATCTTCATCGCCACCACCGACATCGCCGCCCGTACGAAGGGCCGCTCCATGCGGCTGGCGGATTTCGACGAGCGCACGTCCCTCGGGTGGGTGCCGGCGAACCTCGGCATCGGCTCGCTCGGCCACATCGTCGACGACATCCCCTACGGCTCCACCGGCGACCTCCGCCTGCGGCCCGACCTCTCCTCGCTCGCCCGCGTCGACGGGATCCCCGGCCGCCCGCCGCTGAACATCGTCTTCGCCGACCTCGTCAACACGGACGGCACACCGTGGGAGAGCTGCCCGCGAACCTTCCTGCGCGACGCCGTCGACCAGCTGCGCACCGAGTTCGGGATCACCACCCGCTGCTCCTTCGAGCACGAGTTCGTCGACGTCAGCGCGAAGGGCGACCACCACCCGTTCTCGCTGCAGGCCTTCCGCCGCGCCGAACCGATCGGCTCGCGGCTGATGACCGTGCTCAACCGCGCCGGACTCGAGCCGGAGACGTGGCTGCCCGAGTACGGACGGCACCAGTACGAGATCACGGTCGCACCGTCCGACCCGGTCACCGCCGCCGACCGTGCGATCCTCGTCCGCGACATCGTCTACGACATCTTCGATGCGCACGGCCGGGAGGCCTCCTTCGCCCCCGTCGTCTCGCCCGGCGAGACCGGCAACGGCGTGCACGTCCACTTCGGCCTGGACGACGCCGACGGCGAGACGCTCGTCTTCGACGCCGACCGCCCCGGCCGGCTCTCCCCGCTCGCCGGCAGCTTCGCCGCCGGCATCGTGAAGCACGGTCCGGCCATGGCGGCGCTGTTCGCACCGCTCGCGACGAGCTACCTGCGCCTGGCCCCGCACAACTGGTCCACGGCGCGCGCGTTCCTCGGCCTGCAGAACCGCGAGGCGCTGCTGCGGATCTGCCCCACCAACGAGATCGACGGCCGCGACCCGCGCCGTCAGCTGCACTTCGAATTCCGCGGCGGCGACATCGGCGCGAACCCGTGGATCCTGCTCGGACTCATCCTGCGGGCCGGCATGCAGGGGCTGCGTGAGGGGCTGGAGACGCCGGAGATCGTCGACGGCGAGCTCGACCTCGACGGACGTCACGCCCACCTGCCGAAGCTCCCCCGCAGCCTCGAGGAGGCGCTCACGGTGCTGAAGGAGGACGAGGTGGTGTCGGGCTGGTTCTCGCCGGCGTTCCTGGCGACCTACGAGGCCATCAAGCGCGACGAGTTCGCCTCGGTGCAGGCGCGCTCGCTCGCCGAGCAGTGCGAGGTGTACGCCCGTGTCTACTGAGCCCGCAGAGCCCGGCGCCACGGAGAGCCTCGCCACTGAACGCCTCGTCACGGCATCCGACGTCCCCCTGCTCGACCATCACTGCCACGGTGTCACCACCGCCGATCTCGACCGTGCGGCCTTCGAGGCGATGATCACCGAGTCGGACTGGGACGCCCCCGACGGGACCACGCACTTCGACAGCCAGGTCGGTTTCGCCATCCGTCGCCACTGCGCGCCGGTGCTGGGGCTGCCGCCGTTCGCCACACCGGAGGAGTACCTGCAGCGGCGCCGCGAGCTCGGCGGGGCCGAGGCGAGCCGCCGGCTGCTGCGCGCCACCGGGATCAGCGACTACGTCATCGAGACCGGGCACCGCGGCGACGAGATCCTCGACCCGGAGGGGATGGCGGATGCCGGCGCCGCGCGCGCCTTCGAAGTGGTCCGCCTGGAGCGGATCGCCGAGGAGCTCGTGCTGGACGGATGCGACGCCGCGGCTTTCCGCACCGCCTACGAGCGGATGCTGGACGAGCGCCTGCAGCACGCGATCGGCGTGAAGTCGATCGCGGCGTACCGGATCGGCCTCGATTTCGCCCCGGAGCGCCCGGACGCCGACGAGGTCGACACCGCCGTCGCCACCTGGCTCGAGCGGATCGCGGCGGGCGCCCCGGTCCGGCTCGACGACCCCGTGATCATCCGCCACCTGCTGTGGACCGCGGTCGACCGCGCGAGCGCCATCCAGTTCCACATCGGGTACGGGGATGCGGATGTGGATCTGCACCGCTGCAGCCCGCTGCTGCTCACCCAGTTCCTGCGGCTCACCCGCGAGACCGGCGCGCGCGTGATGCTGCTGCACTGCTACCCGTTCCACCGCGAGGCCGGCTACCTGGCGCAGGTGTTCCCGCACGTGTACTTCGACGTCGGGCTGGCCATCAACTACACCGGCTCGCGCTCGGAGGAGGTCATCGCCGAGACGCTGGAGCTCGCGCCGTTCCACAAGATCCTCTTCTCGACGGATGCCTTCGGCGTGGCCGAGCTGTACCACCTCGGCGCCCTGCTGTTCCGCCGCGGCCTCGAGGGGGCGCTGGAGACCTTCGCCGAACGGGACGGTTGGCCCCCGGCCGAACGCTCCCGCATCACCGAGCTGATCGCCTGGCGCAACGCCCGGCGGGCGTACCGCCTCGACGGCGCCGGAGCGTCCGCGTGAGCCCGACGATCACCCGCCTCACCGACCTGGCGGCGCGATGGGACGCCGCGCTCGAGCGCGAACTGGCCCCCGCCACACGCCTGCGGCAGGAGCTGCACGCCGATCCCTGTGTGTCGGGCCACGAGCATCCCGCCACCGAGCGCCTGTTGCACGAGCTGCGCGATGTCGCGGTGTTCGACGCCGTGGCGGATGCCGGGGCCGTGGCCCGGATCGGCCCCGCAGAGGGGGCCTCGATCGCGCTGCGCGCGGAACTCGACGCCCTGCCGGTGACCGAGCGCACCGGCGCCCCCTTCGCCGCCACCAACGGCGCCATGCACGCCTGCGGGCACGACGTGCACCAGGCGGCGCTGGTCGCGCTGCTGCGCGCCGCCGACGGCCTCGACCTGCCGGTCGGGCTCGTCGCCCTGCTGCAGCCCCGCGAGGAGAGCTACCCCTCTGGCGCGCTGGACGTCGTCGACGCCGGGGTCCTCGACCGGTTCTCGGTGGCGCACGTGATCGGTGCGCACGTGCATCCGGGCGTTCCCGTGGGCGCCGTGGCATCCGGCGGCGGCTTCATCAACGCTGCCGCGGACGAGATCGAGATCCGCGTGCACGGGCGCGGCGGCCACGCCGCCTACCCGCACGAGGCGAACGACGCCGTCTCGGCGATCGCGCAGATCGCCCTGGGCATCCCGGAGATGGTGCGCCGCTCGGTGAGCCCGCTGCGCCCGGCGATCATCAGCATCGGCACGCTCACCGCGGGGGAGGGGGCGGCCAACGTCCTCCCGGCGGAGGCGCGCATCTTCGCGACCATGCGCACCACCGACCCCGCCGACCGCGCCGTGCTCTTCGCCGCCGTGCAGGACATGGCGCAGCGGACCGCCGAGGCGTACGGCACCAGCGCCGTGGTGCGCCGCATCGAGGGTGAGCCCGCGCTCATCAACGACGCCACGCTGGCGGCGAGCGCCGACGACTGGCTGACCCGGCTCGGAGTCGACGGCGCCGAGCCGATGCGCTCCCTGGGCGCGGACGACTTCTCCTACTACTGCGACGCCGTGCCGTCGCTGATGCTCTTCGCCGGCGTGGCCACCGCGGGCAAGGGACCGCAGCCGGGTCTGCACCACCCCCGGTTCCTTCCCGGTGACGACGCGATCGCCACCGTGGCGCGGGCGCTCATGGCGGGCTACCTCGCCGCGGCCGAACGGGTCCTCGGCATCGAGCACCACCGCAGCGAGTCGGCGGCCCGCCCGGCGGGGGATTCGGAGGTGTGACCGGCGGCTCGGGCAGCTGACGTCAGTCCCGCGCCGAGACGCGCAGATCCTGCTCAGTCCCGCGCCGAGGCGCGCAGGTCTTCCATCGTCTCCACGCGCCGGCGACCCGTCTCGCCGAGCCGGTCGGTGACGCCAGCGACCACCGTCTCGAGCACGGCCATGGCCGGCACCAGCGAGTCGAACGGCGAGGGCGAGTCCACGTTGGCCGGGAGCACCGTCGTCGCGGCATCCGCGGCGGGCGAGAGCCAGCGGTCGGTGAACAGCACCAGTTCGGCCCCGCGCCGGGCCGCCCGTTGAGCGAACCGGACGATCCCGGGGTCGTAGCGCCGGTAGTCGAACGCCACCAGGACGTCGCCCCGGCGGGTGTCGGGGATCGCCGCGAGACGGTCGAACTCGTCGCGGCCGATGACCTGGACGTCCGGGCGCAGCAGCATCAGGTGCGCCCCGAGGTACTCGGCCAGGAGGTGGCTGAACCGCCCTCCGATCAGCCGGATGCGGTGACGGTTGTCGGCGAGGAGAGCGACCGTCCGCTCGAACTCGCTCGCGGGCAGCTCGCCGATCGTGGCGGAGATGCTGGCCGCGAACACGCGCGCCGCGCGAGCGAGGTCGCCGTCGCCGGAGAGCAGATCGTCGCGCCCGTACTGCTCGAGCGGGGACCCGAGCCGCTCGTGCACCTCGCGCACCAGCCGCTTCTGGAACGCCGGGAACCCGCTGAAGCCGAGACGGCTCACGAACCGGACGACGGTGGGCGCGCTCACGTTCGCGCGTTCGGCGAGCTCCGCCACCGTGCCGAGCCCGGCCAGCGGATAGTTCGCGAGGATGGCCCGCCCCACCTTGCGCTCGCCGGCGCTGAGCGTGTCCAGCGAGGCGCGGACCAGGTCGCTGAGCGGCCGTCCCGTCGCCCCGTCCGCGTCGTCCGTCTGCTCCGTCATCGTGCCCCGCCCCTCGAAGTGAAACATACGTTACACGCGCCGGCGCCCGGCGCGTGTGCCGCCGGGGTCCCCGCCGGCGACGGCGGTGCGGGCGATCAGCTCCACCAGGGCCTCGTCGAGCGTCGGCAGCGTGAGCAGGGCGATCTCCCGCGACAACGGCCGGCGCAGCTCGACGACCGCGACGTCCTCGCCCCGATCGGCCGGGCCCGGCAGCGCCAGCTCGGGGACGAGCGCGATGCCCAGACCCTCCGCGACGTACGCCGCGACCACGCGGTAGTCGTCGCTGCGCGGGCCGACCTCCGGAGCGAATCCCTCGGTCCGCGCCGCTGCGATCAGCGCCCGGTCGCCCGGATCGGCCTCGCTCGTGCCCAGGATCCAGCGATCCTCGCAGAAGTCGCGCAGGCGCCGTGCGCCCGTGCCGGCCAGCGGATGCCCCGCGGGCACGATCAGCGAGAACCGCTCCGTGAACAGCGGGCGGCGCCGCAGCCCGGGAAGCACCGCATGCGGCTCGTCCGCGCGGGCGAAGACCACCGCCGCGTCCAGCGCCAGCCGCTCCAGCAGCTCGGTGAGCTCGTGCATCTCGCCCTCAACGACCTCCGGCCGGTACCCGGCATCCGTCAGCGTGTGCACGAGACCCGGCAGCAGCCGCGCCGCGGCGGTGGGGAAGATGCCCAGCCGCAGGCGCCGCCGCCCGTCGGCGAGCGCGGTCGCCACCTCGGCCCGTGCCCGGTCGGCGCGATCGAGGATCGCGACGGCGTGCGGCAGCCACAGCCGTCCGGCGGGGGTGAGCCGGGTGCCGGCGCGCGAGCTGGCGACGACCGGCGCTCCGGTCACGCGCTCCAGCCCGCGCAGGTGGTGGGCGACGGTGGGCTGGCTCCAGTCGAGGGCATCCGCCGCGGCGAGCACCGAGCCGTGCTCGGCGACGGCACGAAGGGCGATCAGCTGACGAAGATCGAGCACCGGGCATCCGTTCAATACAAGGTATGGATAACTGAAGAGTACTCGCTATTCCGTATTCATCTCAGGTCGGCGAGGCTCGAAGCATGACCTCCGCCTCCCTGCTCGCCCCCGCCGGCGACCGGACCGAATCGGGCACCTCATCCACCCCGTACGCCGATGCGCTGGCCCGCTACGCCGCCCGCGACACGGTGCGGCTGAACGTGCCCGGCCACTCCGCCGACCCGGAGGCCGTGCCGCAGGTCGCCGAGTACTTCGGGCGCGACGTGCTGCTCAAGGACGTGCCGCCGCTGCTGGCCGGGCTCGACAAGGGCGAGGGCAACCCGCTGGCGCAGTCGCTGCGCCTGGCCGCCGAGGCCTTCGGCGCCCGTCGCACCTGGTTCCTCACCAACGGCGCCTCGCAGGCCAACCGCATCGCCGCGCTCGCCCTCGCCGGCTTCCGCGCGCAGACCGCGCCGGTCGTCGTCCAGCGCAGCGCCCACTCCTCCTTCTCCGACGGGATCATCCTCGGCGGGCTGTCCCCGCGCTTCGTGCAGCCCTCCATCGACGGCTGGTTCGGGATCAACCACGGCGTCTCCCCGGCGTCGCTGCGCGAGGCGCTCGGACGGCTCGAGGAGCACGAGCGGCCCAAGGGCGTGTACGTGATCTCGCCCAGCTACTTCGGCGCCGTCGCCGACATCGCCGGGCTCGCCGAGGTCGCGCACGAGGCCGGCGCGCCGCTCATCGTCGACGCCGCCTGGGGCGCGCACTTCGGCTTCCACGAGGACGTGCCCGAGAACCCGCTCCGCCTCGGCGCCGACCTCGTCGTCTCCAGCACCCACAAGCTGGGCGGCAGCCTCACCCAGTCCGCCATGCTGCACCTGGGCGACGGCCCCTTCGCCGACGAGCTGGAGCCGCTCGTCGAGCGGGCGTTCCGCCTCGAGCAGTCCACCAGCGAGAGCTCGCTGCTGCTGGCATCCCTCGACCTCGCCCGCGACGCCCTGCAGACCGGCCGCGACCGGATCGGCGCGGCCATCGCCGCCGCCGACGAGCTGCGCGACCGCATCCGTCGCGGCCGGCGCTTCCGCATCGTGAGCGACACCTTCGACCGGTTCGACGACATCGTCGCCGCCGACCCGCTGCGCGTCTCCATCGACGTGGCCAGCGGCGGCGTGCACGGCCCGACCGCGCGCGAGCTGCTCATGGAGCAGGACGGCGTGTACTTCGAGATCGCCACCGAGACCTGCCTGGTCGCCGTCGTGGCGCCCGGCGTCGTCCCCGACGTGGCACGCGTGGTGGACGCCCTGCACGCGCTCCCCGTCGACGCGGATGCCGCCGCCGACGTCGACGCGATCGAGGCCGCGACCGTGCTGCCCGAGCCCGGTCCGCTCGCGATGCTCCCGCGCGACGCCTTCCTCCGCTCCGCCGAGACGGTGGACGCCGCGGATGCCGTGGGCCGGGTCTCCGCCGCCGCGCTCGCCGCCTACCCGCCGGGCATCCCGAACGTGCTGCCGGGCGAGGTCATCACCGAGGACGTGGTGCGCTTCCTGCAGCGCGTCGCGGCGACTCCCGGCGGCTACGTGCGCGGCGCCGCCGACCCGACGCTGGCGACCCTGTCGGTCGTGCGCTGACGGGGGCCCTCGTCAAGCGGGTCCGCCCTCGGTATGCCCAGGGCGAACACGGGCATCCGTCCCTCGCGCGCTCGTTACTCTCGATGTACAGGTCACGGTGGGAGCCGTGCACCAGGCGCGATGCCAAGGAGTCACAGCAATGTTCGAGAGATTCACGGACCGAGCCCGTCGAGTGGTCGTCCTCGCCCAGGAAGAGGCGAAGATGCTCAACCACAACTACATCGGGACCGAGCACATCCTGCTCGGCCTGATCCACGAGGGTGAGGGCGTCGCCGCGAAGGCGCTCGAAAGCCTCGGCATCTCCCTCGACGCCGTGCGCGAGCAGGTGCAGGACATCATCGGCCAGGGTCAGCAGCAGCCGACCGGGCACATCCCGTTCACGCCGCGCGCCAAGAAGGTGCTCGAGCTGAGCCTGCGCGAGGCGCTGCAGCTGGGCCACAACTACATCGGCACCGAGCACATCCTGCTCGGCCTGATCCGCGAGGGCGAGGGCGTCGCCGCCCAGGTGCTCGTGAAGCTCGGCGCCGACCTGAACAAGGTGCGTCAGCAGGTCATCCAGCTGCTCTCCGGGGCCCCGGGCCGCGAGCCCGCCGCCGTCGGCGCGACCACGCACGAGAACCAGCAGTCCGCCCAGGGCGGCTCGCAGGTGCTCGACCAGTTCGGCCGCAACCTCACCCAGGCCGCGCGCGAGAACAAGCTCGACCCGGTGATCGGGCGCGAGAAGGAGATCGAGCGGGTCATGCAGATCCTCTCCCGCCGCTCCAAGAACAACCCGGTCCTCATCGGCGAGCCCGGCGTCGGCAAGACCGCCGTCGTCGAGGGCCTCGCGCAGGCGATCGTCAAGGGGGACGTGCCCGAGACGCTGAAGGACAAGCAGCTGTACTCGCTCGACCTCGGTTCGCTCATCGCCGGCTCCCGCTACCGCGGCGACTTCGAGGAGCGCCTGAAGAAGGTCACCAAGGAGATCCGCACCCGCGGCGACATCATCGTCTTCATCGACGAGATCCACACCCTCGTCGGCGCCGGTGCCGCCGAGGGCGCAATCGACGCCGCCAGCATCCTCAAGCCGCTCCTGGCGCGCGGCGAGCTGCAGACGATCGGCGCGACCACCCTCGACGAGTACCGCAAGTACTTCGAGAAGGATGCCGCGCTGGAGCGTCGCTTCCAGCCCATCCAGGTGAACGAGCCGAGCCTGCCGCACGCGATCAACATCCTGAAGGGGCTGCGCGACCGCTACGAGGCGCACCACAAGGTGCAGATCACCGACGGCGCGATCGTCGCGGCGGCGAACCTCGCCGACCGCTACGTCAGCGACCGGTTCCTCCCGGACAAGGCCATCGACCTGATCGACGAGGCCGGTGCCCGGCTGCGGCTGAGCATCCTCTCCTCCCCGCCGGAGCTGCGCGAGTTCGACGAGAAGATCGCGAAGGTCCGCGAGGAGAAGGAGGCGGCCAGCGAGGAGCAGGACTTCGAGAAGGCCGCGGCGCTCCGCGACCAGGAGAAGGAGCTGCTCGGCGAGCGTCTGCGCCTGGAGAAGCAGTGGCGCAGCGGCGACGTGGCGACCTCCGCGGTCGTCGACGAGGGCCTGATCGCCGAGGTGCTCGCGCAGGCCACCGGCATCCCGGTGTTCAAGCTCACCGAGGAGGAGTCCAGCCGTCTCGTCTTCATGGAGAAGGCGCTGCACCAGCGCGTCATCGGCCAGGACGAGGCCATCGCGGCGCTGTCCCGCACGATCCGCCGTCAGCGCGCGGGTCTGAAGGACCCCAAGCGCC
The DNA here is from genome assembly GCF_024971095.1 of Microbacterium neungamense. NCBI lineage: Bacteria > Bacillati > Actinomycetota > Actinomycetes > Micrococcales > Microbacteriaceae > Microbacterium > Microbacterium neungamense. Next base: position 2,238,362 of record NZ_CP069717.1, on the reverse strand, counting down.
CGTCGGGCTCGTTCATCTTCGCCGGCCCCACCGGCGTCGGCAAGACCGAGCTCGCCAAGGCGCTCGCCGAGTTCCTCTTCGACGACGAGGCCGCGCTGATCTCCCTCGACATGAGCGAGTTCGGCGAGAAGCACACCGTCTCGCGGCTGTTCGGCGCCCCTCCCGGATTCGTCGGCTTCGAGGAGGGCGGGCAGCTCACCGAGAAGGTGCGTCGCAAGCCGTTCTCCGTCGTGCTGTTCGATGAGATCGAGAAGGCGCACCCGGACATCTTCAACTCGCTGCTGCAGATCCTCGAGGAGGGCCGTCTCACCGATGGCCAGGGCCGCGTGGTCGACTTCAAGAACACCGTGATCATCATGACGACCAACCTCGGCTCGTCGGCGATCGCCGGTGGCCCGGTCGGCTTCCAGATCGAGGGCAACACGCAGACGACCTACGAGCGGATGAAGGGCAAGGTGGACGAGGAGCTGAAGCGGCACTTCAAGCCCGAGTTCCTGAACCGCGTGGACGACATCATCGTGTTCCCGCAGCTGAACAAGGACGAGCTGCGCCAGATCGTGGGCCTGTTCACCAAGCAGCTGGGTGAGCGCCTGCTCGACCGGGACATGACGGTGGAGCTGACGGATGCCGCGAAGGACAAGCTCATCGAGATCGGCTTCGACCCCGCCCTCGGCGCCCGGCCGCTGCGCCGCGCCATGCAGCGCGAGGTGGAGGACCAGCTCTCCGAGCGGATCCTGCACGGCCAGCTCAACGCCGGCGACCACGTGAAGGTCGACGTCGCGGACGGCAAGTTCGTCTTCGTGAACACCCCGCGCGGGCAGAAGGTCTCGGTCGGCGTGAACACCGGCGGCGGCATCTCCGCCACGCCCGACCTCGCCGCCGGCTGAGGTCGCGTCGAGTCCAGATCGCGTGAAGAAGCGGATGTCGTGCGCCACGGCATCCGCTTCTTCGCGTCCTAGGCTTGATCGTGTGAGCGACCTCCTCGTCCGGCCGGCCCGCAGCACCGACATCCTGCCCATCCACCGCATGCTGGAGCCGCTCGTCGAGCAGCGCATCCTGCTGGGCAAGGATCTCGCCGTGCTGTACGGCGCGGTGCAGGAGTTCGTCGTCGCCGAGGCCGACGGCGAGCTGATCGGATGCGGGGCGCTGCACGTGATCTGGGAGGACCTCGGCGAGGTCCGCACCCTCCTGGTGCGCGACGAATGGCTGCACCACGGTGTGGGCAAGGCGATCGTGGAGCGGCTGGAGCAGAACGCCCGCGCCCTCGGACTCACCCGCCTGTTCTGCCTGACCTTCGAGGTGGACTTCTTCACCCGCCGCGGTTTCGAGCCCATCGGCGAGCAGATCGTCGACGCCGACGTGTACTCGCAGCTGCTGCGCAGCGGCGACCCCGGCGTCGAGGAGTTCCTCGACCTCGCGCACGTCAAGCCGAACACGCTCGGCAACACCCGGATGCTCAAGCGCCTCTAACCTGGAAGCATGCCCCGTCACTCCGCCGCCGTCTACCGTCGCCGGCGACTGGCGGTCCTCTCGCTGCTGCTGGTGCTGATCCTGGCGATCGGCGGGGGAGTGTGGCTCGCCCTCGCCCAGCCGTGGAATGCGCCCGCGCCCTCGGCCTCGTCGCCGGCGCCCGAGGCGGAGCCCACCGCGTCGTCGCCGTCGCCGTCCCCGACATCCCCCGCGCCCTCGGCCTCCCCCGAGCCGTCGGCCTCCGCCGAGCTCGTCGCGTGCACCGCCAAGCATGTGAGCGTCGAGGCGGTGACGGATGCCGAGACCTACCCCGCCGACGCGCTGCCGCAGCTGTCGATCCGCCTCACCAACATCAGCGACACCGATTGCGCGATCAACGTCGGCTCGGCCACGCAGACCTTCGAGATCTCCAGCGGCTCGGACGTGTGGTGGCGGTCGACGGACTGCCAGCAGAACCCGAGCGACATGATCGTCACCCTGGCGGCCGGACAGTCGGTCACCAGCAGCGAGCCGGTGGTGTGGGACCGCACCCGCTCCTCGGTGGACACCTGCGACGAGCCGAACCGTCCGCGCGCACCAGGGGGCGGCGCCTCGTATCACGTGAGCGTGTCGATCGGCGGCTTCGAGAGCATCACGTCTCGGCAGTTCCTGCTGTACTGATCCGGTTGCGCCGATGCGGCTGACACAACCGGAATGTTGGGATACCATTAATGAGTTTCTCCGATAGCGCGGCCAAGCCATCCCCAGTGGTGTCGTACAGCGTCCCCAGCGCTTCGACAATCGCCGCCTGAGAACCGGAGGGCCCTCTCGAGTACCCCAGTCCCCGATGGAGGACTCGAGAGGGCCCCAACTCTTCCCCCGCCGCCGGGGGATTCCCCCGCCGCCGCGCGCTTAGGCTGGAGGCATGGCGAAGAAGAGGGCAGGCGGGAAGAAGCGACCCGCCCCGGAGGACTTCCGCTCCGAGGCCCTGGCGCAGGCCCTCGAGAAGCAGGACATGGCCGCCGTCGCGCTGGCCCTGCGCAACGGCATCACCGTCGTCCCCCTGATCAAGCCCGGAGCGCGCGACAACCCGCTCGACGGCGGAGAGGTGTGGACCTATCGCGACCCGAACACCGGCGATGTCGCGCTGCTGCTCTTCAGCGACGCGAAGAACAAGCCGGCGAACCTGCCGCCCGGGGTCGGGATCTACTCGCCGGCCTGGCTGCGCTCGTTCCTCAGCACCCACCGCGACACCATCACGACGGTGTTCCTGGACATCGCCGGCCCGCATCCGATGCAGGCGTCGCCGGAGGAGCTGCTGAAGGCGCTGGACGCCTGAGCGCCACCGCGCCTCAGAACGCCGGGATCTCCTCCTCGAGCCGCCGCGTCCTCGACCGCGCCCGCACGTCGTTCAGGGCCGACCGCAGCGTCCCCGACCGGTCGTCGACGACCTGACGGTACCCGAGGCGGGCGGCCTCGCTGCGCCGCTGCGCGGCCTGCGTCACCGGCCGGATCTCGCCGGCCAGGGAGAGCTCGCCCACGGCGGCGATCGTGCGCGGCACGGACACCTGCCGGATCGACCCGGCCACCGCGACAGCGATCGCGAGATCCGCCGCCGGCTCGGTGAACCGCACCCCGCCCACGGTCGACACGTACACGTCGAGCTTCGAGGTCTGGATGCCGGCCCGCTTCTCCAGGATTGCGAGCACCATCGCCACCCGCGACGCGTCCAGGCCGTGCACCACCCGGCGCGGATTCGGCGTCGACGCCTCGATCGTCAGCGCCTGCACCTCCACGGGCAGCGCTCGCCGGCCCTCCAGCGCGATCGCGACGCACGTGCCCGGCTCGGCGGCTCCCTGCGACAGGAACAGGCCGCTGGGATCGGGCACCTCGGCGATGCCGGTGCCGGTCATCTCGAAGCACCCGACCTCATCGGTCGGGCCGAAGCGATTCTTCAGCGCGCGGATGAACCGCAGCGAGGTCTGCCGGTCGCCCTCGAAATGGCACACCACGTCCACGAGGTGCTCCAGCACGCGCGGGCCGGCGACCTGCCCGTCCTTCGTGACGTGGCCGACGATCACGATCGGCAGGTCGCGCTCCTTCGCCACCCGGATCAGGGTCGCGGCGACCTCGCGCACCTGGCTCGGCTGGCCGGCCGCGCCGTCCACCAGCGACGACGCCACGGTCTGCACGGAGTCGACGATGACCAGCTCCGGTCGCACCTCGTCGATGTGGCCGAGGATCGTGGCGAGGTCGGTCTCGCTGGCGAGGTACAGCTCGTCGTGCAGCGCCCCGGTCCGCTCGGCGCGCAGGCGGACCTGCGCGGGCGACTCCTCGGCGCTCGCGTACAGCACGCGCCGCCCGGACCGCGCCGCCTGCGCCGCCACCTCCAGCAGCAGCGTCGACTTGCCGACCCCCGGCTCACCGCTGAGCAGGATCGCCGCGCCCGGCACGATGCCGCCGCCGAGCACGCGATCGAACTCGCCCACGCCGCTGGTGCGCCGCGGCGCCTCGGAGGTGCTGATCCGCGTGATCGGCCGGGCCGCGCGCTCCACGCTCGGGGTCAGCGGCGCGATCTGCCGGACGATGCCGGTCGGCGCGGACTGCTCCTGCACGGTGCCCCACTGCTGGCACTCGCCGCACCGGCCGACCCACTTCGCCGTCGTCCAGCCGCACTCGGAGCAGGCGAAGCCGGGCGGTGCGGGTCGACGGGTGGCCATGCCCTCACCCTAACCGCCGCCCCCGACACCGCCGGCCATCATCATGCGCGCAGGCTATGGAGGGGATCCGGGATTTCGATCATCACCGGGGGTCTTCCGCACCCATCCGCTGGGAGGATGGAGGCGAAGGCACGGCGTGCAGCGTCGCACTCCCGCATCCGAGAGGAGACGCACATGGAATGGCTGGATCCGCTGGTCCTGTCCCGCTGGCAGTTCGGGCTGACCACCATCTACCACTACCTGTTCGTGCCGCTCACGATCGGCATGGCCAGCGCCGCCGCCGTCTTCCAGACCGCCTGGGTGCGCACCGGCAGGATCCACTACCTGCACCTGACCCGCTTCTTCGGCAAGATCTTCCTGATCAACTTCGCGATGGGCGTGGTCACCGGCATCGTGCAGGAGTTCCAGTTCGGCATGAACTGGTCGGACTACTCCCGCTTCGTCGGCGACGTGTTCGGCGCGCCGCTCGCCTTCGAGGGTCTGCTGGCCTTCTTCTTCGAGGCCACCTTCATCGGCCTGTGGATCTTCGGCTGGGACCGGCTGCCGCAGAAGCTGCACCTGGCGACCATCTGGTGCGTCTCGATCGGCAGCATCCTCTCCGCCTACTTCATCATCGCGGCCAACGCGTTCATGCAGAACCCGGTCGGCTACACGTACAACCCCGAGACGAACCGCGCCGAGCTGACCGACTTCTGGGCGCTGCTGACCAACCCGGTCGCGCTCGCCGCGTTCCCGCACACGATCTTCGGGGCGTTCATGTTCGCCGCCGGGGTGATCATCTCCGTCTCGGCCTGGCACCTCGCCCGCGGGCAGCACACCGAGACGCTGCGGCCGGCGCTGCGGTTCGGGCTGTGGAGCATGATCGTCTGCGCAGCCGGCGTCGCCCTCACCGGCGATCAGCTGGGCCTGGCGATGTACGCCACGCAGCCGATGAAGATGGCCGCCGCCGAGGCGACGTTCAACACGGTATGCGGGAAGGACGCCGCGTTCAGCCTGTTCACGCTGGGCACCCCGGACGGGAAGACCGACCTGTTCAGCATCCGCGTCCCCTACCTGCTCTCGGTGCTGTCGAACCACAGCCTCGACGGCTGCGTGCACGGCATCAACGACCTCAACGCCGAGTACGCCGAGCGCTTCGCAGACACCGGGCTGAGCGATTTCACCCCGGTGCTGTGGATCACCTACTGGGCGTTCCGCTGGATGATCGGCCTCGGCATGCTGCACGCCTTCATCGCCCTCGTCGGGCTGTGGGTGACCCGGAAGGGGGCGAAGAGCGCCCCGGCGCCGTGGATGTGGAAGGCCGCGATCTGGTCGTTCCCGCTCGCGCTGGGCGCGAACATCGTCGGCTGGGTGTTCACCGAGATGGGCCGGCAGCCGTGGATCGTGTTCAGCCTGATGACGACGCGCGACGGCGTCTCGCCGGGGGTCTCCGGACTCGAGGTGCTGATCTCGCTCGTGGCCTTCACCGCGATCTACGCCGCGCTCGCCGTGGTCGAGGTGCGCCTCATCGTCCGCGCCGCCCAGAAGGGGCCGGACACCGCCGAGCAGCCCGCCGAGGCGACGGCCCAGCTGCCGTCGGCCGTGTACTGAGTCGTCCGGGAAGGGAACCGTCATGGACCTCGCGAACCTCTGGTTCTGGATCATCGCCTTCTTCTTCGTCGGCTACTTCGTGCTCGACGGGTTCGACTTCGGCGTCGGCATGTCGCTGCCGTTCCTCGGCCGCGACGACGTCTCCCGCCGTCAGGTGATCAACACGATCGGCCCGGTGTGGGACCTCAACGAGACGTGGGTGATCGTCGCCGGCGCGGTGCTGTTCGCCTCGTTCCCGGAGTGGTACGCGTCGCTGTTCAGCGGCTTCTACCTGCCGCTGCTGGTCATCCTGCTCGCGCTGATCCTGCGCGGCGTCTCGTTCGAGTACCGGCACCAGCGGGAGGACGCGGCGTGGAAGCGCCGCTTCGACCGGATGATCGTGATCGGCTCGGCGGTGCCGGCGCTGCTGTGGGGGGTGGCCTTCGGCAACATCGTGCAGGGTGTGGCGCTGGACCGGTCGCACGTGTTCGTCGGCGGCGTGTTCTCGCTGCTGAACCCGTACGCGCTGCTGGTCGGGGTCACCACACTGCTGCTGTTCTTCCTGCACGGGGTGCACTTCGTCGCGTTGAAGACGGATGGCCGGGTGCAGGCGGATGCCCGGAGGCTGGCCCGTGCCGCGGCGGTGCCGGCGATCCTCGCGGCGGCCGGGACGCTGGCGTGGACGGCCGGCATCGCCGCGGGGCGGGAGGCTCCGCTGCTGGGGGTGGTGATCGGATGCGGCGCGGTCGCGGCATCCGCTCTCGTCCTCTCGACGGTGCTCTCGCGGCGCGGACGCGACGGCGCGGCGTTCGCGGCGGGCACGGTCACGGTGGCGGCGGCGGTCGCGGCGCTGTTCGCGGCGCTGTTCCCGTATGTGCTGCCGTCGACGCTGTCCGCGGCGGGCAGCCTCACGATCGCGAACGCGTCGAGCACGCCGTACACGCTGCAGATCATGAGCTGGACGGCGCTGATCGCCCTGCCGCTGGTGCTGGCCTACCAGGCCTGGACCTACTGGGTGTTCCGCAAGCGGGTCACCCGCGCCTCGATCGAGGCAGCCCCGGTGCACGCGTGAGAGAACGCCCATGAAACCCGTCGACCCGCGCCTCCTGCGCTACGCGCGCGCCGCGCGCGGGTTCTTCGCGGCATCCGCTCTCATCGGCGTGGTGCAGACGGGGGTGACGATCGGGTTCGCCTGGCTGCTCACGGATGCCGTGACCGGCGCGATCGCGGGCCGCGACGTCACGGCGCCGATGCTGCTGCTGGTCGTCCTCGCCCTCGCGCGCGGCCTGCTCATCGCCGCCTCGGATGCCGCCGGCACGCGTGCCGCCGCGCGCACCGGCAGCGAGCTGCGCGAGGCGCTGATGCGGGCGATCGGCCGGCTCGGCCCGGACTGGCTGGCCGGCCGCAACCGTGCCGCGCTCGCCGTCACGGCCGGTCACGGGCTGGACGCCCTGGACACGTACTTCGCCCGGTACATCCCGCAGCTGGTGCTCACCGTGATCGCAACGCCGGTGCTGATCGCGGTGATGTGGTGGCAGGACTGGCCGAGCGGTCTCACCGCGGCGATCACGGTGCCGCTGATCCCGCTGTTCCTGGCGCTGATCGGCATGGCGACCCGGTCGGTGCAGCAGCGGCAGTGGCGGACGCTGCAGCGCCTCGCCGCCCGGTTCGCGGACACCGTGCAGGGGCTGGCCACGCTGCGCCTGTTCGGGCGGGAGGGCCGCGCCGCCGACCGGATCGCGCAGACCGCCGACGAGTACCGGCGGGAGACGATGACCGTGCTGCGGTACTCGTTCCTGTCCGGGTTCGCGATGGAGCTGCTGTCGTCGCTCGCCGTTGCGCTGATCGCCGTGGCGGTGGGGTTCCGGCTGCTCTCCGGCGACCTGTCGCTCGAGGTCGGCCTGTTCGTGCTGCTGCTCGCCCCGGAGGCGTTCCTGCCGATCCGCCAGGTGGGCGTGCAGTTCCACGCCGCGGCGGAGGGTGTTGCGGCGACCGAGGACGTGTTCGCGGTTCTCGACGAGGCCGGTGCCGTTTCGAATCGCGCGATCGGTCGCTTTCCGGCCTCGGGAGCGACCGATCGCGCGATTCGAAACCCGGGGGAGGAGGTCCTGGCGGTCGAGGGGCTGCGGGTGCGGGGGCTTCCGCCGGTGTCGTTCACGGCCCGGCCGGGCACGATCACGCTGATCGAGGGGGCGAGCGGATCGGGCAAGTCGAGTCTGCTCGCGGCGCTGCGCGGCGCCGTGGCGTTCACCGGGGCGGCGACGCTCGGCGGGGTGGATGTCCGCCGTCTCGATCCCGCGGACTGGACGGCGTGGGCCGACCAGCGGCCGGGGCTGCTGCAGGGCACCGTCGCGGGGAACGTCGCGCTGGGCGACCCCGCGCCGTCGGCGGATGCCGTGCGCGCCGCTCTCCGGGCGGCCTGCGCCGACGACCTCGACCCCGCGCAGGAGCTCGGCGTGCAGGGCGGCGGCCTGTCCGGAGGGCAGGCGCAGCGGGTGGCCGTCGCGCGCGCCCTGTACCGGCACGCCGCCGAACCGGGCCGGGTGCTCCTGCTCGACGAGCCCTCGAGCGCCCTGGACGCCGAGACCGAGGCCCGGCTCTGGCGTTCGCTGCGGGAGCGGGCGGATGCCGGGGCCACGATCCTCCTCGTCTCCCACCGCCGCACCGCCCGCAGCATCGCCGACCAGATCGTCCCGCTGTCCGCGGCGTCTGCCGCCTCCCCGTCCGGTGGCGCTTCGACGGGCTCAGCGACCGACCCTTCCCGGTCGTTGAGCGAGGGCGGCGGCGCCGACCGAGACGAAACGCGCTTCGCTCGTTCGACGGCTGAGGCGTCGTCCTTCCTGCGCCTCGCGCAGCCGCCGCTGCGGCGCTTCCTGCCCGGGCTGATCTGGGGCGTCCTCTCCGCGGCATCCGCCGTCGCCCTGCTCGCGGTGAGCGGATGGCTGATCGTGAGCGCTTCGATCGTCGACTCGCTGGTGCCGCTGTCGATCGCCGTGGTCGGGGTGCGGTTCTTCGCGGTCACCCGCGCCGTCACACGGTATCTGGAACGGCTCAGCGGACACGACGCCGCCCTCCGCCGGCTGGCGGTGACCCGCGCCGCGATGGTGCGCCGGCTGACCCCGCTGGCTCCGGCGGGGCTCGGCCGCACCGACCGCGGCCGGGTGCTCGCCGCCCTCGTCGACGACGTCGAGAACCTGCAGAACCTCCCGCTCCGGGTCGTGCAGCCGCTGGCGGTGTCGGCGATCGTGGCCGCGGGCGCGGTCGTGTTCCTCGCCCTGGTCGCCCCTCCCGCGGCGCTGACCCTCGTCGTCTGCCTGATCGTCGCGGCCGCGGCATCCGCCGGCCTGGGCTGGGTGCTCGGATCGCGCGCCGAGACCCGCATCTCCGCACGGCGGGGCGACCTCGCGGCGGCGCTGGGCGACTACCTGGGCGCGCTGGACGTGCTGCTCGCCTACGGCGCGGAGCCCGCCGCCCGTCTCCGGGTGCGGGATGCGGATGCGGCGCTCCGCGGGGCGGTCGGCCGCGGATCGGTCGCGCAGGCCGCCTCCGCGGGCATCGTGTCCGCCGTGTCGGGCGTCGCGTCCGTGACGGCGCTCGCCGCGGCGTCGCCGGGGCTGGCCACCGGCGCCATCGACGGTCCCTGGCTCGCCGTGGCCGTGCTCGTGCCGATGGTCGTCTTCGAGGTCTTCGGGGCCGTGCCCGCCGCGGCATCCGCGTGGCGCAGCGTGCGTGCGAGCGCGCGTCGCCTCGCCGACGTGCTCCCCGCGCGCCTCCCCGCAGAGCTGCGCCCGGATGCCGGCGCCGACCCCGCATCCGACTCAGCCCCCGCCCCCGCAGCCGCCGCGCCCGCCGCCCCTCCCGCCCTCCGTCTCCGCGGCGTCCGCGCCGCCTGGCCAGGCGGCGCCGATGCGCTGCGCGGCGTCGACCTCGACCTGCACGCGGGGGAGCGCGTGCTGGTGGCGGGCCCGAGCGGATCGGGCAAGAGCACGCTCGCCGCCGCGCTGGTGGGCTTCCTGCGGGTGCGCGGCGAGTTCCGCATCGGCGGGCAGGATGCCGCGGCGCTTTCCGGGCCGGCGCTGCGGCGCACGATCGGCCTGTGCGAGCAGAGCCCGACCCTGTTCGACGAGGACATCCGTCAGAACCTGCTCTTCGCCCGCGACACCGCCACCGACGACGACCTCCTCGCCGTGCTCGACCGCGTCGGCCTGGCGGACTGGGTGCGCGGTCGCGGCGGCCTGGACGCCCGCGTCGGGGATCGCGGCGCGCTCGTCTCCGGCGGCCAGGCACAGCGCCTCGCCCTCGCCCGGGCGCTACTGCGCGGCTTCCCGGTGCTCGTGCTGGACGAACCCACCGCGGGCGTCGACCCGGACGCATCCGACGCCCTGCTGCGCGACCTCCTCCGCGCCGCCGGCCCGCAGTCGGTGCTGCTCATCTCGCATATCGAACCGCCCGCGGGCCTGATCGACCGCGTCGTCCGCATCGCCGACGGCCGCACGCCGTCGGCGGCCCCCGAGCGCAGCGATCCCGGCGACCTCGTTAGGCTGGTCGGATGACCCAGCCCCGCGGAGCGCTCCTCGTCGGCAGCGTGAACTACGACGACGCCGAGAAGACCATGCGCACCGCCGCCGGGATGCTCGGCGGACTGCTCCGCCGCATCCCGGGCTCGACGCGCGGCCGCTGCGCCTCGCCGACGGCGTCGACCCGGACGGCATCCGGCTGCCTCCGCTCGGCTATGCCGCCGCCGCGGAGGCGTCGTACGCCGTCTTCCGGCGCCTCCGCGAGGAGGGCGTGATCGCCGAGGGCGTGCGCTTCCAGGTGTCGCTGCCGACCCCGGTGGCCGTGGTGTCCTCCTTCTTCTCCGGCGACGACCGCATCGCCATCGAGCCGGTGTACGCCGCCGCGATGCGGCGCGAGCTCGAGGACATCCTCACCGGCATCCCGCACCGCGACCTGGCCGTCCAGTGGGACGTCGCCAGCGAGATGGGCATCATCGAGCACGCCGCCGGGTACGGCCGGGTGATGGAGGCCTGGTGGCCGGGCGACCCCTTCGACGGCCTGGTCTCCCGCCTCGCCGGCCTCGTCGACGCGGTGCCCGTCGATGTGGAGGTCGGGGTGCACCTCTGCTACGGCGACGCGGGCGAGCGGCACTTCACCGAGCCCGCGGATGCCGGGAACCTGGTCCGCTACGCGAACGCCGTCATCGCGGCATCCGCCCGCCGGCTGAGCTGGCTGCACCTGCCGGTGCCGATCGAGCGCGACGACGATGCCTACGTCGCCCCGCTGCGTGACCTCGCCCCGGTGGACGAGCTCTACCTCGGGCTGGTGCACCGCGAGGACGGCGCCGAGGGCGCGCGGAGGCGCATCGCCACGGCATCCCGCGTGGTGCCGGCCTTCGGCGTCGCGACCGAATGCGGCATCGGCCGCGCCCCGCGCGGGACCACGGAGGACATCCTCCGCACCCACGCCGAGGTCGCCGCAGCCTGGTGACGGACTGGCGCCGCGCGGGTGCTTCGGGCGTGCCGTCTGCCGGCGACCCGCGTGTGCGCTTCGCGCGGAGAAGTGCGCGTCGCGCGGACCGGATCCGGGCATTCCTCCGCGCGAACAGCACATCGCCGCGCCGGCCGCACGGCGGCGATTCGCGCCAGCACGGCGTGTGCCGTAAACTTGTCCTCGGTGACGTGTCCGAGCGGCCGAAGGTGCAACTCTCGAAAAGTTGTGTAGGGTAACCCCCTACCGTGGGTTCAAATCCCACCGTCACCGCCACGAAAACCCCTGGTTCGCCAGGGGTTTTCCGCTTTCTCGGGTTCCCGTCCCGCGTCGCGCCTGCCCCTTACGCGCGCTGGAGCCACGGGCTACCATCCAGCATGACCATCAGACTCGAGAACGTCGGCATCGCCGTGCGCGACATCGACGAGGCGATCGCCTTCTTCACCGACCTCGGACTCACCGTCCTCGGCCGGGACACGATCAGCGGAGACTGGGCCGACACCGCCGTCGGGCTCGACGGCAACCACGTCCGGATCGCGGTCCTGCAGACGCCCGACGGGAACGGGCAGCTCGAGCTGTTCGAGTACATCCATCCGGACGCGATCGAGCGCGAGCCCGTGCTTCCGAACGAGATCGGCATGCACCGCGTCGCGTTCTCCGTCGACGATCTCGACGCCGCTCTCGAGATCGCCGCGAGGCACGGATGCCGGCCGCTGCGCGGCGTCGCCACCTATCAGGACCTCTACCGGCTCACCTACCTGCGCGGCCCGAGCGGCATCCTCCTGATGCTCGCGGAGGATCTGCAGCGCCGCGCCGGCAGGCGGGACGCCCAGGCGTCGGCCCCTGACGCGAGCGCCGGCTGACCGCCGCCGGACATGGTCACGGCGGCCGCATACCCGGGAAGCATGCGGCCGCCGTGGTCTCGGGGGCGAGGCTCAGTGCTCGCCGAGCTGCTCCGTCGGGGTGCGGAAGGTCTCGCGCAGGCCGAAGGCGCACAGGATGAGGAGGAGACAGGCGGCGCTCGAGTACAGGGCGACGCCCAGGGAGTCCTGGCCGCTGGCCATGAACAGCGCCGTGGCGACCGGCGCGGCGGTGCCGCCGCCCAGTGCGGCGCCGATCTGGTAGGTCGTGGAGATCGAGGATCCCGAGGAAGGCGAAGAAGAACAGCCCGTAGACGATGGCGCCGCCGATGAGCACCTTCTTGCGGCCGATGCGGTCCGACAGGGACGCCATCAGGAACGTGCTCACGCCCATCACCAGCAGGGTCAACACGAGCATGGCCTTGCGGCCGATCCGGTCGCCGAAGTGCCCGACGACGATGCCGCCCAGCGGGCGCGCCACGAAGCCGGCGCCGAAGGCGGCGAAGGCGACGATCGTGCCCATCAGCGGGTCCACGTCGGGGAAGAAGAGCTGGGGGAAGACCAGCGAGGCCGCGAAGCCGTAGATGATGAAGTCGTAGAACTCGAGTGCGGTGCCGAGTCCGGAGATGAAGAAGGTGCGCAGGCTCGTCACCGGCGGTGCGGTGCGTGCTGCGGGGGTGATCTGCGTCTGCGCCATGGCATTCGTCCTTGAACGTCGTCCTCGGAGGAGGGGATTGGGGGCGGAGTCGCCGAGACTCCGGTTCGGGTGCTGGGAAGTCGCGGTAGCCACGTAAAACGTTTTGTGCAACACTGTCCCTCGAGGAGGTCGCGATGAGGCGGAACGGCGTCACCATCAGGGATGTCGCGGCGCGCGCCGGGGTGTCGATCACGGCGGTCTCGCACGCTCTGAACGGCAAGGGCACGGTCAGCGAGAAGACGCGGGAGCGGGTGCGCCGGGTCGCGGAGGAGCTGGGCTACCAGGCGGATGCCTTCGCGCGGGGCATGCGGCAGTCGCGCATCGACGCCGTGGGGCTGGCGATGCGATCACTCGACGTCCTCGGCGACTACACCCCGGAGGGCGTGGACGTCTTCGACCGGTTCGCCGGTATCTTCGCGGCGAAGGCGCTGGCCCGCGGGCTGAGCCTGACGCTCGTGCCGGACATCAGCGGGCGCTCGGTGCCGCCGCTCGCTTTCGCGTTGGACGGCTACGTCGTGATGAGCCCCCAGGAGGGCGATCCGGTCACCGCGATGCTGGAGAGCCGCGGCATCCCGTACGTCACCTACGGCCGTGAGCCGGGCCGAGACAGCCACCACCGCTGGGCGGCGGAGGACGACCGCGATGCCGCCCGCCGCGCACTGCACCACCTCGAGCACGCCGGGGCGCGCGAGATCGTCCTGCTCAGCGGGACCGACCGCAACGCCTGGAACGACGACTACCGCATCGAGTACCGAGAGTGGTGCCGCCGCACCGACGTGGCGCCGCGCATGGACGAGCAGCCGGAGCGGAGCGGCGTCGACGGCGGCGCCGAGGCCGCGCGCCGGATCATCGGCGGGGGAGTGCCGGATGCCGTGCTGTGCATGACCGGCCGCCATGCCGCCGGTCTGCAGGCCGAGCTGCAGCGGCACGGGTTCGTCATCCCGCGGGACGTGCTCGTGCTCGCGGCATCCGACTCCGAGCAGGCCCGCTCGGCGAAGCCGGCCATCACCGCCTTCTCGTTCCGCCTCGCCGACACCGCCGACGCGCTGCTCGACATGCTCGTGCAGCTGCTCGACACGGGGGAGTGCGAGGGCCCGCGGCTGACGCGGGCCCAGCTCAAGCCGCGCGCCTCGACGCGGGCCCAGCGTGAAGGCCGGCGCTCAGAGGCGTGACATCCCCGCTTCGGCCGCCTCGGCCGGGCTGCCGGGGAAGAAGTCCAGCCCGAACCCGGCCGCGTCCACGCTGATGGTGAGCAGCGTCTGCCACTGGTCCGGGCGCGGCAGCGCGTCGTCGGGACGGATGCAGATGACCGCCCCTTCGCCCTCGCCGCCGCACGCGGCCGCCGCGCGTTCCGTGGGCGCGAGATCGGCCAGCGTGCCGCGCACCCGATCGAGGTGCTCGTAGCGCTCGCGGGTCTCGGAGGCGTCCGGCATGGTGTCGCCGGTGGCGAGCTCCGGGTCGAGGAAGTGGTTGGTGTGGAACAGCCAGCCGTCCTCGGCAGGCCGGACGATCGCCATCGCAGCGGGGGACAGCTCGATGCTGGCGGCCTGCGAGCCTTCGGCGGTGGACTCGAAGACGGTGAGCACGGTGGAGGCGCTGACCGTGGCGCTGCCGGCGATCCGGATGGCGTCGTCGAGGCTGCGCGCCTCGTCGAGGATGCGGCGCGCGACGGCGTGCACCGGCACGCCCCCGGCGTCGGAGTCGGAGGAGTGCATCAGGATGTTGAAGTGCAGCCCGACGCCGGCGTCGTTCACGCCGATCTTCGCGGCGGTGCCGAACTCGGTGAACAGCTTCACATGCAGCCCGGCGTCGGAGGTGAAGGAGCGCATCAGCCCCTCCGGAACGAGGAACTCGTGCCAGTCCCAGGTCTGGAAGGTCTCCGGGGCGATGCCGGGGCCGGTGCGGACGGCGGTCGAGCACTCCGCCGCGCTCCTGGTCGGCGCGACCGCGAGCACTTCGGTGCGCGCGCCCACCGCGGCGAGCTGCCACAGCTCGATCCCGGACGCCTCGGCGATGGCCTCCGTCTCCGCCGCGAGGCCCGGCGCCCAGGCGCGGAGCGCGTCGTGCGAGCGCTCGGTGATCGCCTGCACGGTGGCGTCGGCGATGCCGAGCTCCTCGAAATGCTCGAGGTAGAGCCGCACGCTCTCACGGAACTGCGGGGCGAACTCGGCGCCGAGCTCCCGACCGCGTGCGGCGGCGTCCGGGGCGGTGGATACGGAGAATCGAAGCTGCATGGCGCCATGCTGGGCACATAAAACGTTTTGTACAAGCGAAGCGGGCGGGCGTCGTAACGCTGGATTCACAGCGGCGCTGGTACAGTGAGCGCTGGGTGGCGCGCCAGGGTGGGCGGCCGGCTGGGGGGAATGGCCGTGGGGGGCTCGAAGGCGCGACGGTGGCTGCCGCTGGCGGCGCTCGCGTTGGTGATGGCGGTCGTCGCAGGATGCGGGGTGCCGGCCGCGGATCCGGCCGAGACGGTGAAGCCGCCGGAGACCACGCCCACGCCCATCGCGACGCCCACGCCGACTCCGGCGCCTGTGGTCCCGGTCGCCCGCAACGGGCTCACCGCCGAGCGCATCGCGCAGCTGCAGGCGTCCTGCCCGCAGCAGCTGCCCGCCGAGGTCGCCGGCCGCCTGCCGTTCGATCTCTCGCAGGCCCGCGCCGACGCGGTCGACTTCTTCGCGAGCACTGGCCAGTGCGGCGACGTGCCCGCGGTGCTGAACACGCCGGATGCCGCGGCGGCCGAGTTCCGGTCGCCGGTGCAGTACCTGACGCCCGCCTGCCCCGCCGGCACCATCGTCTCCTTCTGGGCGCACTTCGACGACGACCTGCTGTTCGGCAGCCCCACCCTGCCCGAGGCGCTCGACGCCGGTCAGTGCCTGCGCTCGTTCTTCTTCACCAACGGCGATGCCGGCAAGGGACGCGACTACGCGGTCGGCCGTGAGGAGGGCATCCGCCTGGCATACGACGCGATGCGTGGCGCCTCCACCCCGTGGACCGATCGCACCGTCACGCTGCGCAGCGGCCTCACCGTGCTGCTCACCCAGCCCGCCGACGACCCGCGGATCACGCTGATCATGCTCCGCCTCCCGGACGGGAACCTCACCGGTGACGGGTTCCCGGTGACCGGCTCGCAGAGCCTGGCCAAGCTGTGGCTGGGTGGGATCGACTGGATGACGACCTTCGACACCGCCGTGCAGGTGACCCTCGACGAGCTCAAGGCCACCGTCGCCGAGCTGTCGGCAGGCTTCGCGGCCACCCGCGTGCTGGCGCACATGCCCGGCTTCGCCGCCGGCGCCACGGGCGATCACCCCGACCACCGCGTCGTCGGCCGCATCGTCGCGTCCCAGGCGGAAAGCGGCGCGATCGACCCCGCGGTGGTCAGCTACGCGCAGGGCTACCCGGTCGCGCAGCGGCCCGCGAACCTCACCGACGCTCAGCTGGACCGCAAGCTGCGGATCTTCGCCGCCTACGCCGGTCACGACCCGGTCATCCCCTGCTCGCAGGGCCGGGACTGCCTCGCCGTGCGGAAGTTCGGCGACTGGCTGCGCCGGCAGTATCTGGTCAGCCATCAGGAGCTGATGGCGACGGGTTGAGCGACCGGATCTTCGGCCCGGATCCGGCGGAAGACTGACCATCGACGCCGGTGCGGCGCGGGCGTACCCTTGCCCCAGGCGGGTGATCCTGCCCGCTGTCGGAACCCGACGAGGAAGGCGGTGCGCGATGGACTCGATGATGATGGACGCCATGTCGAAGGACATGACCTCGATGCCCGGCATGGAGATGACGGACATGCAGGCGATGCAGGCCTGTATGGACGCGTGTTCGGCCTGCGAGCAGGCCTGTACCGTGTGCTCGACCCAGATGATGGACTGCAGCGCGGCGTGCATGAACTGCGCCGACATGTGCAACACCATGATGCGGGCGATGATGCGGATGCAGGGCATGACGCCCGAGGCGATGACCGCGATGCTGGACGCCTGCATCACGATGTGCCGCATGTGCATGGACGAGTGCATGGCGCACGCCGAGCACAGCGAGGTCTGCAAGATGTGCGCTCAGGCGTGCAAGGCCTGCATGGCGGCCTGCATGGCGATGCGCGACTCGATGGCGAAGACCGCCTAGGCGGAGCCCGTCGAAGGGCGGTCCCTGAGCCCGTCGAAGGGCGGTCCCTGAGCCCGTCGAAGGGCGGTCCCTGAGCCCGTCGAAGGGCGGTCCCTGAGCCCGTCGAAGGGTCAGACCGCCACGTTGTACTGCACCCGACCGACGGCCAGCACGCCGTAGTCGCGGTGCAGGGCCACCGGAGTGCCCGGCGCCGCCTCCAGGGCGGCGCCGCCGGCGTTCCACACCAGGTGCTCCTCGCCGTCGAGCGTGCGCAGCGCCAGAACGCCGGATGCCGCATCCGCGCTCTCGACGATGGCATCCGCCCACCCGAGCGGAGTGGCCGACGCCATCCGCGCCTGGATCAGGTGCAGGGCGTGTCCCGGGGCGAACGAGGAGCAGGTGTCGCCGTGGCCGCACATGCACGCCGAACGCTCACGCACCTCGAAGGGCGGGCGGCGGGTCAGCGGCGTGTTCACGGCGGGCTCCTCACGGGATCGGACGTTGCAGGAACGTTACGCCGTGCCGCGGCCGCTGCCAACGCCGGGCGAAACGGAGTGAAACAGTCGGCCGCGCGTAGAATCGAGGCGTGCTGTTCATGGAGGACGCCCGCGTGGCGCGGAGGAGGACTGCGGGCGCGATGCGCGCCGGCGTCAGAGGCTGAATGAGAGCCGGTGACGGATCCCGTCGCCGGTGCTTCGCCGTCTCGGCATCCGTCTGAGGGATGCCGTCCTCCCGACCTCTCGCCGCCCTGTGGCGGCGCCGACAGAAAGCACTCGCATGCGTCCCCTCGACGACCGCGCCATCCGCGCATCCTTCCTGAACGCCTCCCGCAAGGAGGCCGCCTCGCTCACCCTCCCGCCCGGCTTCGACGAGCTCGACTTCGAGCGGCTGGACTACCTCGGCTGGTCCGACCCGAAGATCCCGCGGCGGGCGTACGTCATCGCCGACCTCGACGACCGCCCTGTCGGGGTGCTGCTGCAGCGCGCCGAGCAGCGGGTGCTCCGGCGCGCGCTGTGCTCGTGGCGCATCCTGCGCCTGCGCGAGCACGTTGCGGCGTTCATCCGCGAGCTGGGCTGAGCTCGACGCCGTGCCCGCAGGAGCGCGTTGCCCTCCCGGCGCGGAGGGTCGTCAGCCGGCGACGGCGCGGACGTGCTCCCACGCCGGGCCGGCCAGGCGGGCCGAGACCGCGGTGAACGCGGCCGCGCTGCGCAGCCCGGGCCAGTCGTCCGGCAGAAGCTCCGCGGGGAGCCCCGGGTCGATGTAGGGCAGCACCCGCCAGCTGTCGATCAGGCGCACATAGGCGGGGAACGGCGGCTCGCCGTCATGCGCGCGCACGGATGCCAGGAAGCGCAGGTGCTCGGCGCGGAGGGCGTGCAGATCCCACCACGAGCCCACGGCATCGGCGAGCGGACGGGGCGGGCGCGGGTCCGCGGTGCGGAACAGGGTGGCGGACGCCCGCGCGCCGAGGTCCTCGAGCAGCAGCTCGACCTCCGCCTCGAGATGGCCGGGGACGATCCAGAGGCCGGCGGACACGGCGCCGGCGCCGAGGAACTGCAGCCGCCGGCGCAGCTGGTGGCGCAGATCGCGCCGGGTCTCGGGGATGGTCGCCGAGATCAGGCACCACGGGTCGCCCGGAGCCATGGTGCGCACCTGGAAGATGCGCCGGTCGCCGCGCTCCAGCATCCGCACGGCCGCCGGGTTCAGCGCGTACCCGGGGCCGGGCGCGGGCAGCAGCAGTCCCTTCTGCTTCAGCCGCGCGATCGCGGTGCGGGCGGGACCGGCCGCGATGCCGAGGTCGTCGGCGAGCCGGACCAGCGCGGCGGACGACACCTCGCCGCCGAGCCGGCGCAGGTAGAGCCCCACGACCGTGCGCAGCAGGGACGTGGTGCTGCCCGGCCGAGCCTCGATGTCGTCGAGGACCGTGTCAGCCGGCATCGTTCGGCAGGGCGTCGCGGACGGCGAGGATGCCGCGGAGGGTCTCCTCGTGCGAGGTGCTCAGCGGCGACAGGCCCAGCCGGATGCCGTCCGGGAACCGGAAGTCGGGGATCACGCCGTCCGCCCACAGCCTGCGGGTCACGTCCTGGAACGAGTCGTGGCCGATGGTCACGTGCCCGCCACGGCGCGACGCCTCGCGCGGCGACAGCAGCCGCACGCCGCGCGGGGCGAGAAGCGCGTCGTAGGCGCGCACGGCGAAGTCGGTGAGCGAGATGGACTTGGCGCGGACCGCGTCGATGCCCGCCTCGTCGATGAGGTCGAGCATGCCCTGCATCCCGAGCATCGACATGACCGGGGGTGTGCCGCTGAGCAGCTGACGGATGCCGGCGACCGGCGCGTACTCCGGACCCATCGCGAAGATGTCGGCCGCACCCCACCAGCCGTGGATGGGCTGCTGCAGCACACCCTGGTGCTCGGCGCGGAGGTACGCGAACGCGGGCGAGCCCGGGCCGCCGTTGAGGTACTTGTACGTGCAGCCGACCGCAAGGTCCACGCCCCAGGCATCCAGCTGCATCGGCACGGCGCCGACCGAGTGGCACAGGTCCCAGAGCATGAGCGCGCCGGCATCCTTCACCGCGCGCGTGATCGCCGGCATGTCCGCCAGGGCGCCGGAGCGGTAGTCGACATGGCTGAGCACGACGAGGGCGGTGCGGTCCGAGACCACGGCGGCGACGTCGTCGACCGCGACGCCGGTGACCGGATCCGGCTCGAGCCAGCGCAGCGCGGCGCCGGTCTCCTCGGCGACGCCTGCGGCGATGAAGCGATCGGTCGGGAAGTTGCCCGCCTCGATCACGATCTCGTCGCGTCCCGGCCGGGCGGCGACGGCCGCCCGCATCAGCTTGTACAGCAGCACGCTGGTCGAGTCGGCCACGATCGTCTGGCCGGATGCCGCGCCGAGGGTGACCTCGGCGATGCGGTCGCCCAGGCGCATCGGCAACTCCATCCACTGCTCGTCCCAGGAGCGGATCAGCCGGGTGCCCCAGTCCTCGCGGACGAAGGCGGCGACCCGCTCGGGCAGTGACCGGAGCGGTCGGCCGAGTGAGTTGCCGTCGAGGTACGCGTGGACGCCGGGCGCCTCGGCGAACGCGTCGAGGTGGCGGGCGAGCGGGTCGGCGGCGTCGAGAGTGCGCGCCTGTGCGCGCAGCTCCGCCTCGGCGGCATCGAGCACGGCCGGATCGGTGGCTTCGGTGTCGGTCATCTCGGGTCTCCAGCGTCGTCGAAGGGGTGGGTGGCGCCCAGGTCGGCGGGTGTGAGCCGGCGGGCGCGGGCGGGATCGCCGTCGGGGAGCAGCAGCAGGACGGATGCCGGACCGAGCGGGTCCTCCGGCGCCAGCGCCCGCAGCAGGTCGAGGCCGTCGACGCCCGCTTCGCGCAGCGCGGCCACCTCGCTGTCGCGCAGGTCGACCGGGGTGGGGCCGTTGCCCATGTCGCTGCCGTACACGAGCATGCCGCCGGCGGCATGGAACCGGCGGACGTTGTCGACGACGTGCGCGTACGCCTCGCCCTCGTGGATCGCCATGGTCGAGATCCACGAGACGGATGCCGCCTGCGCGGCGATCTCGTCGTCGGTCAGCCGCTCGGTGAACGGGGCGTGCGCGAGCCGGCTCGCCCCGAGCCGGGCCACCCGCTGCGCCTGCCCGGCGCCCTCGGCGTGCGCGACGAGGGGCAGGTCGTGGTCGGCGGCGAGGCCGGCCAGCAGCCGGAGCAGCGCGTCGTCCAGCACCGGGCCCGCGTCGCTGTTGCCGACGGTCTTCAGGCAGCTGACGCCGGCGGCCGCGAGGGCGGCGACGGTGGCCGTCGCGCCCTCCGCATCCGTGATCTCGTGCACGGCGCCCTCGGGCGCCCACGCGCGATCGGACGGATAGCCGCCCATCGCGGTGAGGAAAGGGCCGGCGTACTCGACGCGCACGGCAGGGTGCTCGGCGGCGATCTCGCGGATGCGGTCCACGTTCGCCCCGAGGTCGATCACCCGGCCGAGCCGCGAGTCCGGGAGCAGGGTGTGGTCGACCAGCTGCAGGTGCACGTGGTGGTCGGTGAACCGGCCGGTGACCAGCCCGTCCAGCCGGGCCGCGTCGGCGGGGGCGGGCCCTGCGGCGAGCCGCGGAGTGCCGTCGATCCCCGCTGCGAGCACGCCCTCGCGCAGCATCCGTCCGTCGAAGTACGCGACCGCGCGAATGCCGGCGGTCGTCGCGCTCATCGCCCGATCTCCGTGCGCACGCTGTACAGCTCCGGAAAGAACGTCAGGTCCAGCGCGCGGCGCAGGAAGTCCACGCCGCTCGACCCGCCGGTGCCGGTCTTCCAGCCGATCGTGCGGGTGACCGTGCGCAGGTGGCGGAACCGCCAGAACTGGAAGTTGTCCTCGACGTCGACGAGCTCCTCGCAGGCCTCGTACAGGTCCCAGTACTCGTGCGGGTTCTCGTAGATCTCCCGCAGCACCGGCACCAGGTCGGCGTGCTCGCGGTACGGCTCGCGCACGTCGCGGTCGAGGATGTCGTGCGGCACCGGCAGGCCGCGCCGGGCGACGTAGCGGAGGAACTCGTCGTACAGCGTGGGCCGCTCCCACTCCGCGGTGAGCAGCGCGAGGTCGGCCGGGTGGTTCCGGAAGACGCCCAGCATCCGCTCGTTCTTGTTCCCGAGGGCGAACTCGACGGCGCGGTACTGCACGGACTGGAAGCCGGAGGAGTTGCCCAGGTCGCCGCGGAACTGCGCGTACTCCGTCGGCGTCAGCGTGGCGAGCACCGACCACTGCTGGGTGAGCACCTCCTGGATGTGCTTGATCCGCGCGATGTGCTTGAGCGCGGCCCGGAGGTCGTCCTCGGCGAGCCGGTCGCGGGCCGTGCCGAGCTCGTGCAGCACCAGCTTGAGCCAGAGCTCGGTGGTCTGGTGCTGGATGATGAACAGCATCTCGTCGTGATGCTGCGGCTGCGACACCGGATGCTGCGCGCTGAGCAGCCGGTCGAGGTCGAGGTAGGACCCGTAGGTCATCCGATCCTTCAGATCGGTGACGATCGAGTCCTCGAGCGGTCGCTGGTTGGGGTGCGCGGCGTCATCGGGGCCCATGCCCACGAACATATCACTTCTGTGCCGTTCGTCACAGAGGTGAAATGTCCGGGTTCATCCGGCGGTGTGCGTCTTCAGGAAGTCGAGGGTGCGCTGCAGGGCCTCCTGGGCCTCCGGCAGATCGAGGTGGAACTGGTACTCGTGCGGCAGCCGCGGTTCGTGCGGCTCCGGCCAGAACAGTGTGGTGACCTCGACGCCGAGCTCGTCCAGGCGCTGCGACATCGGGATGGACTGCAGCCAGGTGAGCCCGTCGCCGTTGCCGCCGCTGATGTAGGTCGGCGGGAAGTCGGCCGTGACGAAGTCGATCGTCGACATCGTCGCGCCGGTCCAGCCGTCCGCCCAGTTCCGCTCGCCGGCGTACGCCCACATCGCGGACTTGAAGCCCCACCCCTCGATGCCGTCGAGGGCGGCCAGGGCCGAGAGGTCGTACACGCCGCAGTTCAGGATGGTCGCGGCGAGCTGCCCGGGCTGGAGCGCCGGCTCGATGCCCATCAGGGTCGCGTACTCCTCGCTCGTGATCAGGGTCGCCAGCTGGCTGGCGAGCTGACCGCCGGCGGAGTCGCCGGCGAGCACGATGCGGGACGGGTCGACGCCCAGCTCGGCGGCGTGCTCGTCGATGTACGCCAGGGCGCTGTTGAGCTGGTGCACCGCGGTCGGGTACGCGGCCTCCGGGCCGCGGGTGTAGTTGAGACCGATGGCGGTGTAGCCCTCGGCGGCGAGGATGCGCAGGTAGGGCGCGACGTCCTCCTTCGAGCCGGAGATCCACGCCCCGCCGTGCACCCACACCACCGTGGGCAGCGGCGCGTCGGCGGATGCCGGTGCGAAGACGTCCATCGTCGTGTCGGCGCCGTCGTCGCCGTAGGCGATGTCGAGCTTCTCGGTGAGCTCGGCATCAGGCTGATGGCGGTTCATCTCGGCGGCCGTCTCCTGGCCGCCCTTGGTGAACACCGACCGGATGATCATCGCGGAGGGCCAGGGCGTGATCGACCCGATCACCGCCGCGATCACGCCGATCGCCAGGATCGCCCCGAGGACGATCCGCACGACCCTCCCTCGCGCGCGCGCCGTGGTCACGACTCCTCCTGCCGGCGGATCCGTCCGGCGCGGGCGAACCAGGTGACGACGAACGACAGCACCAGCGCGATGAACACGCCCAGGTTCGCGTACGCCCAGTCGCCGTCCTTGCCGCCGATCAGCCCGAGGAAGTAGCCCTGCCAGTTGTTCCACGGCGCGGCATCCGCGAACAGGTTCACGACGAAGCCCCAGCCGATGATGCTCGCCACGATCATCGTGCCGATCGAGACCCCGTCCCAGGCGCCGTAGCGCCCGGCGGGGTCGAACAGCGCCTGCTCGTCGTAGTCGCGGCGGCGGCGCAGGATGTCGGCGATGAGGATGCCGGCCCAGGACGCCAGCGGCACGCCCAGCGTGATCAGGAAGGACTGGAACGGGCCGAGGAAGTCGGCGGCGAAGAAGACCACCCAGATCGTGCCGAGGGTGAGGATGACGCCGTCGATGCCCGCCGCGGCCGGGCGGGGGATGCGGATGCCGAGGCTGATCAGCGTCAGGCCGGAGGAGTAGATGCCGAGCACGGCGCCGGAGACCAGCGCGAGCACGGCGGTGAGCAGGAAGGGCACGAGCACCCAGACCGGCAGCAGCGCGGCGAGGGCGCCGATCGGGTCGGCGCCGACGGCGGCCATGAGCTCGTCGTCCGAGCCGGCGAGCAGGAGGCCGAAGACGACGAGCAGCACCGGGGCGATCGCGCCCCCGAAGGTGTTCCAGAACACGATGGAGCCGTCCGAGGCGGTGCGCTTCTGATACCGCGACCAGTCCGCGGCGATGTTGATCCATCCCAGCCCGAACCCGGTCATCACCATGACCAGGGCGCCGACGACCTGTCCCACGCCGCCGCCGGGTCGCGCCAGCACCGCGCCCAGGTCGATGCTCGGCACGGCGAGCACGACGTACAGGATCGTCACGATGCCGGTCACCCAGGTGAGCACCGACTGCAGCCGCATGATCGTGTGGTAGCCGAGCACGGACGCGGTGACGATGAGCGCGGCGACGATGACGGTGGCCACGATCCGCAGGGCGATGCTGTCGCCGTCGCCGCCGAGCCGGCCGATGATGGTGGCCGTCGCGAGCACCGCCAAGATCGCCAGGAACGTCTCCCACCCGATCGAGGTGAGCCACGACACGATGCCGGGCACCTTCTGCCCGTGCACCCCGAACGCCGCGCGGGAGAGCACCATGGTCGGCGCGGAGCCGCGCTTGCCGGCGATCGCGATCAGCCCGCACAGCAGGAACGAGATCACGATCCCGATCACCGACACCAGCGTCGCCTGCCAGAACGAGATGCCGAAGCCGAGCACGAACGAGCCGTAGCTCATCCCGAAGACCGACACGTTCGCCGCGAACCACGGCCAGAACAGGTCTCGGGGCTTGGCGGTGCGGTCGGACTCCGGCACGATCTCGATGCCGGTGCGCTCGATGAGGGCCGGGGCTGCGGCGATCTTCTCGGACATGCCCTCATCCTGGCATCCGAGCCGCGATCGCGGCATCCAACCCGTGCGCCTCGACACGATGGCGGAGCGAGCTCGGCGAACAGGGTACCGTTGATCGCCGGCCCGCACCGGCCCACCCGCCACCCGCTTTCAGTGCCGAAAGGAATCCTCCCATGGATGCCGCGCGCATGCACGCCGTCTCTCCGGAATCCGCCGCGATCGTCGACGCGGTCCTGGACTACTCGCGCCGCCGGATGCTCGCCGACGATGTGCCGCTGGACAAGCCGCAGACCCCGGCGGAGCTGCGCCGGATGGTCGGTCGCACCATCACCGACCAGGGGCTCGGCGCCCAGCGCGCCCTGTCGGTGTTCGAGCACATCCTGGCGCCGGCGTGTCTCACCACGAGCCACCCGCTCTACCTGTCCTTCATCCCGACCGCCCCGACGATGGCGGCGATCGCGTTCGACCTCGTCGTCTCGGCATCCGGCCTCTACGGCGGCAGCTGGCTCGAGGCGGCCGGGGCCGTGCACGCCGAGAACGAGGTGCTCGCCTGGCTGGCATCCGAGTTCGGGCTGCCGGAGAGCGCGGGCGGCGTGTTCGTGCAGGGCGGCACGATCGGCAACCTGTCCGCGCTCGTCGCCGCGCGCGAGGCCGCGAAGGAGAAGCTCGTGGCCGCGGGCGAGCCGCTGCCGGAGCGGTGGAAGATCGTGTGCAGCATCGAGGCGCACTCCTCCAACAAGTCGGCCGCGCGCGTCATGGACGCGGACGTCATCGCGGTGCCGGCCGGCGAGGACGGCAAGCTGCGGGCGGATGCCGTGCGCGCCGCGCTGGAGGAGCACGGCGACAGTGTGTGCGCCGTCGTCGCGACGGCGGGGTCGACCAACTTCGGCATCGTCGACGACATCGCCGGGATCGCGGCGCTCAAGGACGAGTTCGACTTCTGGCTGCACATCGACGGCGCGTACGGGCTCACCGCCATGCTCGCCCCGGAGGCGCGCGACATCTTCGCGGGCGTCGAGCGCGCCGACTCGCTCATCGTCGACCCGCACAAGTGGCTGTTCGCGCCGTTCGACTGCTGCGCCCTGCTCTACCGCGACCCCGAGCTCGGACGCCGCGCGCACACCCAGCACGCCGAGTACCTGGACACCCTCACCGAGACCGACGACTTCAGCCCCTCGGACTATTCGATCCAGCTCACTCGCCGCCCGCGCGGCCTGCCGCTGTGGTTCTCGCTGGCGACCTATGGCGTGCAGGCGTACCGCGACGCCGTGTCGGCGACGATCGCGCTCACCCATCGCATCGCCGAGGAGATCGACCGCCGCCCCGAGCTGACGCTCGTGCGCAACCCGCAGCTGTCGGTGGTGGTGTTCGAGCGCAACGGCTGGACCCGGGCGGACTACGACCGCTGGTCGGCGCAGCTGCTCGACCAGCAGCACGCGTTCGTGGTGCCGAGCTCGCACGCCGGCCGGCCGAACACCCGCTTCGCGATCCTCAACCCGCGGACCACGTTCGAGGACCTCGTCGCGATCCTCGACACGATGGCCTGATTCGGGTCGTTCAGCTGGCGAAGAAGGCGCGCGCGACGCGCGCGAGGTCGTGGAGGTCACTGACCCCCGCGAGCTCGCGCGCCGAGTGCATCGACAGGATCGGGATGCCGACGTCGACCGTGCGGATGCCGAGGCGGGTCGCCGTGATCGGCCCGATGGTCGACCCGCACGGGACGGCGTTGTTCGAGACGAACTCCTGCGCCGAGACGCCCGCCGCCTCGCACCATCCCGCCCAGGCGGCGGCGCCCACGGCATCCGTCGCGTAGCGCTGGTTCGCGTTGATCTTGAGGATCGGGCCGGAGCCGAGCACCGGCTGCACCACCGGGTCGTGCTTGTACAGGTAGTTCGGATGCACGGAGTGCCCGACGTCGCTGGACAGGCACCAGGATGCCGCGTACGCGCGACGGCGGTCTGCGCCGTCGGCGCCGAGCCCCGCGTACACCCGCTCCAGGACGTCCTCGAGGAACGGGCCGGCGGCGCCGGAGCGGGACTCCGAGCCGAGCTCCTCGTGGTCGAAGGCCGCGAGCACCGGGATCACGCCCGCCGCATCCGTCGTGTCCGTCGAGCCGGGCCCACCCGCAGCCTCGATGAGCGCGACGACGCCGGCGTGCACCGACGCCAGGTCGTCCAGGCGGCCCGAGGCGAAGAAGACGTCGTCCTTGCCGAAGACCGCGCCGCGCGCGGCATCCGCCACCACCGCGTCGAAGCCGCGGACCTCCGCCGGGTCCACGCCCGCAGCACCGGCGAGCTCGGCGAGCAGGTCGGCCTCGGCCGGGTCGCCGAGTCCCCAGACCGGCTGCGTGTTCGCCTGGGGGTCCAGCGTGAGCTGCTTGTTCGCCTCGCGGTCGAGGTGGATCGCCAGCTGCGGGAGGCGCAGCAGCGGTCCGGTCGCGGCCAGCACGACGCGGCCGTCGGCGAGGGCCAGGCGGCCGGCGAGGCGCAGCTCGCGGTCGAGCCAGGAGTTCAGCAGCGGGCCGCCGTAGATCTCGACGGCCGCCTGCAGCCAGCCCTTCACGCCGGTGGTCGGCCGCGGCTTGAGCTTGAAGCCGGGGGAGTCGGTGTGCGCCCCGAGGACGTGCACCGGGGCCGTGGCGGTGGCGCCGGACGGCACCGCCCAGGCGATGGCGGCGCCGTCGCGGACGACGACGAACCGGCCGCCGGCCTGCGCCGGCCAGGCATCCGTCTCCTCGAGCCGGGTGAACCCGGCCGCCTCGAGGCGCCGCGCGACCTCCTCGGCCGCGTGGTAGCTCGACGGGGACGCCGCGACGAAGTCGGCGAGATCGGAGGCATGCGCGAGGGCTTCAGAAGACGGCATGCCTCCGATCGTATCCGTGTGGTCTCACCCGGGCGGCGGGGCGGGTGTCGGGCCGGGTGCGCGGCCCACTCCCGAGGCTGCGCGCGTCACTCCACGAGGTTGCGCGCGGCGAGGAGCATCCGGGCCCGGTACTCCGGGCTGTCCGCCGGCTCGCTGGTGCCGAAGATCGCGCGGATCCAGTGCCCGTCGGTGTTGTTCGGGAAGAGGATGAAGTCCCGTCCGAAATGCTCGGCGTCCTCGGCGGCACGCGCCTTCCGCTCAGCGACGGAGGTGACGTAGTAGCGGCGGCGGAAGTCGTTGAGGTTGTCGCCGAGATAGGCGATCACCTCGTACTTCTCCGCGATCGCCTGCTGCGCGGGCTCCTTGTTCGACGACTCCCGCTGGAAGACCGCGTGCGCGTCGTCGGCGAAGGCGAGTCCGGCGTGCTGCAGGTTCGCGACGCCAAGCTGCTGCGTGTCCGGCCCCTGGTCGCGCTGCGAGACGTAGAAGATCTCCACGCCGCGGCTCTTCGCGTAGTGGGTGAAGTCCACCGCGCCGGGCGTGGGCGTGGGGCCGTTCTCACGCACCCACTCGTCCCACAGGGCGTCCGGTAGAGCATGTCGCGTCGGATCCCATTGCGCCCCGGTGCGGGCGAGAGGATAATGGGCCCTCTCAGAGCCGATCCGGAGGGGTCTCATGAACGCTCTCAGTGTCGAGGGGTTCGGGTCCATCGAGTTGCTGCGCGCCTACCAGACGCTGGGCATCTCGCCGGGGGATCTCGCGTCGGTGATCGAGGACGAGGCGCGGCGCGCCATCGACGAGGCGGGCGGGGACCGGCACAGGGCGATCACGCTCGGTTTCCGCCGCATGCGCCGCAACGGTCTCCTCACGGATGCCGACGTGAAGCGCCTGGAGCGGCTGGCGCTCATCGTCTTCCGCGTCGAGGCGGGGAAACAGCCCGCAGAGGAGGGGGCGTCGGAGATCGACGCGCTGTTCCGCGAGTCGCTGGACGATGAGGGTGCGAGCGAACTGGGCTCGGCGATGGTCGGCGTCACGTACTCGGCGCGGAACAGCACCGTCGCCCCGGCGATGGGCCTGTTCGGGATGCTGGTCGGGGCGCTGCTCACCGGTGGGTCGGGCGGGATGCTGATCGGCGGACTCGTGGGATGGGGCGTCGGCAAGGTCTGCGGAGACGAAGAGGACTGAGACCGGGAGGACCGCCGGCACGGGGCCGGGGGCGAAGAGGGCTGGGGTGCACCATGGCGATACTGACGCTGACGTCGATCACCTGTCTCGGGCAGGCGGAGACGTTCACCGACGAGCTGTACGTGACGTTCAACGGCACGAAGAGAT
Source organism: Microbacterium neungamense (assembly GCF_024971095.1). Lineage (NCBI taxonomy): Bacteria > Bacillati > Actinomycetota > Actinomycetes > Micrococcales > Microbacteriaceae > Microbacterium > Microbacterium neungamense. The sequence continues at coordinate 2,209,730 of NZ_CP069717.1, read as the reverse complement.
CGCTGCCGAACATGACCAAGGGGCAGACGAAGGATCTGGGCGATGAGTTCCTGTTCGCAGGATCGCAGCAGCTGAGCCTGTTCGAGAACGACGGCGACCACTGGTACGACCGTGACGACTTCATCGGCGCGCACACCATCACCGAAGCATCCGTCGACACGACGCTGTACTTCCGGTCCACCAGCGGCAACGCCCTGGGCGCGCATTACGGGCTGGGCGTGCGCGTCGGCCCGCCGACGGGGTCGGCCGTCCTGCGCCTGAAGTCGATCACGTGCCAAGTGCAGGCGGAGACGTTCACCGACGAGCTGTACGTGACGTTCAACGGGATGAAGCGCTCGCTGCCGAACATGACGCAGGGTCAGACGAAGGAGCTGGGCGACGAGTTCGTCTTCGTCGGGACGAAGGAACTGAGCCTGTTCGAGAACGACGGCGACCACTGGTACGACCGCGACGACTTCATCGACAAGCACGCGATCTCGATGACACCCAGGGACACGACGCTGGAGTTCCGGGCGACGAGCGGCAACGCCGAGCCTGCGCATTACGCGCTGAGCCTGAGCGTCACCCCCGGCCCATAGTCGCGGAAGCACTCGGGGAAGAGGAGGGCACCATGCCCGTGAGAAAGAAGTTCGTCCGCGCGGGGGACTGGCGGACGTTGGAGACCTTCTGGAACGTCACGACGACGGCCTGGTTCCAGGGGCCGGCCGGCGCGGAGGTGAAGATCCGCTACTCAGGCTGGTGGTTCGGCGTCGATCGTCAGCGCCAGCGCCTCGACGGCGTCACGGTGAAGCGGCTCGTGGTGAGCCGCTGGTCGGTGTTCACCGCCCGTCTCCAGATCCGGGTGCCCGCCGACACCGCGGTGATCTACGTGGTCGAGCCGGGGGACGTCGCGAATCTGCCGCCCGGCATCTCGTTCTGAACCGGGTCGTCAGGCGATCGGCCGGCATCCATGAGCCGAGTCCACGCGTCGAAATCTTCGCGTCGAACCGCGATGCCGGGATGCCGGTATGCGCACCGGCGTGGGCGTGGGGGGGTGCCCGGGTTCAGGGGGTGCCCGGGTTCAGAAGGGTGCGGGTTGGGGTTCGGGGGCGGGTTGCCGGTAGAGGCGTGGCTGGTGCGGAGCCTCGGGGCCTGCTCCGGGGTCGGTGTCGGGCTCGGGATCAGTTCCGGGGTTGGTGTCGGGGTTGGGGGTGAAGAGGACCCGTGCTCGGGGCCGGTCGGTGTGGGTGCGGCCGAGGGGGCTGGTCCATTCCAGAGTGCCATCAGGAAGCTGGCGGACGGCCCAGCGGATGTGGTCAGGCAGATCGGGGTGCTTGATGGTGTGGTGGGTCAGGCAGAGGTGGCTGAGGTTGCCGATCGCGGTGGGTCCGCCTTTGGCGTGATCGTGGTTATGGTCGATCTGGCAGCGGTGGGCGGGCATGCGGCAGCCGGGGAAGCGGCAGTGCTGGTCGCGCGCGCGGAGGAACCGCCGCATGGGCTCGGTCGGTGTGTAGGTGTCGGTGTGGGTGATGAGGCCGGTGGGCGAGAGGAAGAGTCGGGTCCATCCGGTGGTGCGGCCGGCGAGGGCGCGGGCGGTGTCGGGGTGGAGGGGGCCGTGGCCGTCGAGTTCGGCAGATCGCTCGTCGTCGCCGTGGAGGGTGGTGGCGTTGATGGTGACCTGGATGCGGGCGGTGATGGCGTCCAGAGCAGTGCCCCGGGCCTGGGCCGGATCCGTGGTCAGGAGGAGGTCGGCGAGCAGGTCCGCGCGGATCTGATCCAGCGTGCGCGTCTCCTCGACCGTGGGTGATTCGGCGGGGAGAAGCGGTGCGGGGTCGGCGGAGAGGATCTGTTCCCAGATCCGCGTCCATTCCTTCTCATCGATCCCGCCATCGTCCTCGTCTTCACCGTCGTCATCGACGTCGTCGTTGTCGGAAAGAAACGATCCTTCGTCGTGCTCACCATCAACCCCGTCGAGTTGGCGGCGGAAAGCGTCGACGGCTGCCCAGTCCTCGGCGGTGAGGGCATGATCGTCCTCGTGCGCGTCCAGGAGGGCGATGCCAAGGTCGGGATCGAGCGGTCCCGGCCGCCCGGTCCCCGCCGCCGCACCGGCTCCGGCCGCTGCGGTGGTCCCTGCACCCGCCCCGGCTCGTGCGGTTCCCGCCGCCTTGGTGGTTCTGGTGGGTTTGTGGGTGCGGAGGAGGTGGCGGCCCATCTGGGTGAGGCGGTCCATGATGCCGGCGGCGAGGTGTTCGGGCAGGACGGCGGTGAGCAGGGCGAGGCCGTCGCCGACGGAGCGGATGGTGACGGTGCGTTCGGCGCGGGCTTTGCTGTGCCGTTCGGTCACGGTCTGCCCGGCCAGGGACGCGGCGACCTGCCGGGCGTGCGCGCGGGTGCGGGCGGGGCTGTCCTGTTCGGCCACCACCAGCACCGCCGCCTCGTACAGGGCCAGGGTGCCCGGGGCGACCGCGCCGTGCCCGATCGCCTCGTGCACCGCACCGGCGCAGCGCACGATCTCCCGCACATGCCCGATCGTGACCCGCCCATCCTGGAGCGCTTCACGTACGGCGGGGAAGTCCTCCGCCAGCGCCCACGCGTCCGTGAACGCGTACTCCACGCTGCCCTTGGAAAGCCGACCGGCGGCGGAGTACTCCGCGACCATCGACCGCCAGATCCCGTCCCGATGCACCGGCGACCGGGCCGCATCGGTCTCCATCACCCGCATCCGCTCCGCGAGCAGCCCCGCCGCCCGCGCCTCCAGCGCCGCGATCTCGGCCCGGGTCCGCACCCACTCATCCAGCAGCGCCGCCCGCCGCTCGAAGTCCAGAGGATCCGTCCCCGCCATGAACACATATTAGAACACAACTACGAAGATAGCAAGAGAGAGGTGCGAAGATAAGTCCGACGAACCTCGCGCCTCATCCCCCGACGGCGCGCATGTACCGGCCGTCGTTCGAGATCCCCGAGGCCGACACCGTGAAGCGCACGACGTCGCTGAGGTACCGGTCCTCGGACGCCTCGAAGACGACGCCGTCGGCGTCGCGCGAGATGCGGCTCAACCGCAGGATCGGCGTGCCCTGCGGCACCTCCAGCAGCGCCGCATCCTGCTCGTCCGCCGCCACCGCGTCGATCTCGTGCTGCAGCCCGACGATCGGATGCCCGCGCGAGGCCAGGTACTCGGTGATCGAGACCTCGTCGAGGTTCACGTCGAACAGGGTCCGGCCGACGGCCTCGGTGTAGCTCAGGCGCTCCAGCATCGTCGGACGCCCGTCCAGCAGGCGCAGCCGCACGACGCTGACGATGGTGTCCTCGGGGGAGACGCCGAGCGCGGCCGCCTTCTCGACACCCGCTCTCCGCAGGCTGAGCTCCTGCGTGATCGCCCCCGGCGTGACGCCCAGATCGCGGGCCCACCGGGTGAACGGGATCGAGACGTCGACGGCCTGATCGGCCTTCCTCGACACCACCCGGCGTCGTCGAGCGGGCCTTCCAGCGCGCCGCCGAGCGCACCGGCGTCGGCCGGACGGATGCCGTGGCAGGAGGCTCTGCAGTACGTGCGCGACACCATGGGTCAGTCGAAGATCGACGTCTTCACCCATCTCGCCGGCGGCGACCGCGCCGCGGCTGAGCGCGCCACGGCGGCGTTCGAAGGCGCGTACGCCGAGATCGTCGCCGAGCAGGGCGCGGAGGAGATCCCGGGTGCGCGGGCCGCGATCGAGGCGCTGAAGGACTCCGGCGTCGCCGTCGCGCTGACCACCGGGTTCGCTCCGGTGACCCGGGACGCGCTGCTGGCCGCGCTCGGCTGGGGCGACCTGGTGGACGTCGCGCTGTCGCCCGTGGATGCCGGCCGCGGACGCCCCGCGCCGGACCTGGTGCTCACCGCGCTGATCCGCACGGGCGCCTCGTCGGTGCAGGCGGTGGCCGTCGCGGGGGACACGGTCAGCGACGTGCAGTCCGGGCGCCGCGCGGGCGCCGGGTTCGTCGCCGGTGTGCTCTCCGGGGCGCACGACCGGCCGGCGCTCAGCGCCGCCGGGGCGGATGCCGTGCTGGGCAGCGTCGCCGAGCTGCGCGACGTGCTCGCGGAGCGCGGATTGCTCGCCCTCGCCCGGGCATGAGAGCGGCACCCGCGCGCCCCGACCAGGACCCGGCGGCCGGCCGGCGGCAGGACATCGCGCTGCGTCCGCCGGCCGTGGCGATGGCGTTCCTCGGCGACCGGCACGAGACGATCGCCGTCCCCGGGGTCGCCCTCGCCCCCGACGACGTGCTCGTCGCGGTCGAGCTGTCCACGATCTGCGGCTCCGACGTGCACACCGCGCTGGGTCGCCGGCCCGCGTCCCTTCCCGTCGTCCTCGGTCACGAGAGCGTCGGACGGGTGGTCGCGCGATCGGGGAGGCGGGCGCGGATGCCGCGGACGGCACGCCCCTGCGTCTGGGCGACCGGGTGGTGTGGTCGGTGACGGTGTCCTGCGGCCGGTGCGACCGGTGCGCGGCCGGGTTGACGCAGAAGTGCCGCGACCTCGGCAAGTACGGTCACGACCGGATCGCGCCGCATCGCGAGCTCACCGGCGGCTTCGCCAGCCACGTGCAGCTGCGGGCGGGGACGCACATCGTGCGGGTGGCCGAGACGCTCCCGGCGGCGACCCTCGCCCCGGCGTCCTGCGCCACCGCGACCGCCTGGGCGGCGGTGGCCCGCGCCGGCCGCCTGCGCCCGCTGGACGGCGCCCGGGTGCGGGTCTATGGCGCCGGTCTGGTCGGCCTGTCCGCGGCCGCGATCGCCGCCGTGGACGTGGGCGGGGTGGTGGTGCTCGTCGGCAGCGTGTTCCCGGCCGACCCGGTGCTCTTCGACGCCTCCCGGGATCGGCGCCGCAGGTCAGCCCTCGCGGACCTCCTGCTCGCGGGGCTGGTCCTCGCCCTGCGGATCGTGCCGGTAGTCCGGCCGCTCCGGCTGCGGCGGCTGGTCGGAGAGTTCGCCGCCCTCGCGTCCGCCGTACGGCCGGCCGTGGTCGGCGAACTCCTCGCGGGAGTACACCAGCGTCCAGTCGCCGATCGTGAAGCGCGCGCCCGTGCGGAGCACCTCCGTGCGCGCCCCGTCCGCGCCCTCGGGCACGTTCGCGTTCATCTCGCCGGCTCCGTGCAGGGTGAGCACGTACTCGTCGCGGTCGTCGTGCAGGATGGTGGCGTGCACGGGGTCGGCCCCGTCCAGCACGAGGCTGCTGCCGGCGGCGGAGCCGATCGTCACCCGGTTCTCGGTGAGCGGGAAGACGAGCCGCTCGTCCAGGCTGCGCAAGACGATGAGGTGCGGGTCGCCCGCACCCCACTCCGCGTGGGTCGTGGTCGGCTCGGCGGTGTCGGGCTGCTCGTCCATGTGCTCTCCTTCTCTCGTGAGGCGGGGTTCGTGAGGCGGGTGCGTTCGTGGTTCGTGCGGCTGACGGATGCGGCGGCGCGCGTCGACCGGGCGACGGGTGTCACTGCTGCGAGATGCGCTCCACCGTCTCCCCGGTCGATTCGGCGTCCAGGTGCCGTGCCACGTCGGCCTGGCTGATGATGCCGACGAGCCTGTGGTCCTCGATCACGGGCAGCCGGCGCACCTGGTGCTCCTGCATCTTCTGCAGCGCCGTCTCCACGTCGTCGTCGGCGCCGACGGTGATCGGCATGCCGGCGGCGAGCCGTCCCGCCGGGATGGAGTCGGGGTCCTCGCCGGCGGCGACCGCCTTCACGACGATGTCGCGGTCGGTCAGCATCCCCTTGAGCCTGCCGTCCTCGCCGCAGATCGGCAGCGCCCCGACATCGAGATCGCTCATCATCTGTGCGGCGATGGTCAGGGAGTCGTTCTCGCCGATGCACCGGGCTCCCGGTGTCATGATGTCGCGCGTCAGCGTCATGGTCTTCTCCGGTCGTGTGGGTCCGTCGATGGGTTCGCTTCGACGCTAGGGCGGAGGGCACAGGCCGGGCAGGGCCTTGACAGCCCCGGCAGGAGGAGTCAAGGCACTTCTCGCCGATATGCCGACGCGGCCAGCATCCGGAGAAGAGGGAAGGGAGTACGACATGGCCGGCGAGGAGAAAGACGGCCCCGAGATGGCGGGGCCGGTGGCGATGTTCTGGACGTGGATGGGCCTCGTGATCGCAGGCTTCGCCGCCATGTTCGCGGTCGTGGGAAGCGGGCACTGACATGCGCCGGTTCCTCAAGGACAACGGGCTCAGCCTGTTCTTCCTCGTCCTGTTCCTGCTCGCGCTCGCCGGTCAGTCCGTGGCGGGGTGGCTGCGCACCAACGAGGAGATCGCCCAGCACGGCATGGCACCGGAGGGGTACCTGCCGTTCGTGTTCTCCAGCGACTTCGTCGTGGACGTCGCGGAGAACTGGCAGTCGGAGTTCCTGCAGTTCCTGCTGTTCATCGCCGCGACGGTCTGGTTCATCCAGCGCGGGTCGCCGGAGTCGAAGAAGCCGGATGACCAGGGGCCGGCCACCGACGAGGATCAGCTCGTCGGAGAGTACGCGCCGCCGGACGCGCCGAAGTGGGCCAAGGTCACCGGCATCCGGCTGTGGCTGTACGAGAACTCGCTGGTGCTGGTGATGGGCGCGATCTTCGTGCTGTCCTGGCTGCTGCAGTCGCTCAGCGGCGTGGTGGTGGCCAACGAGGAGCACGCCCAGCACGGCGAGGCCCCGATCACGTGGGCGGAGTACGTCGTCTCGCCCGACTTCTGGGACCGCACGCTGCAGAACTGGCAGAGCGAGTTCCTCGCGGTCGGCACCATGGTCGCGTTCTCGATCTTCCTGCGTCAGCGCTCCTCCGCTGAGTCCAAGCCGGTCGGCGCCCCGCACCACGTGGCGGCGTGGGAGTCGGAGTGAGAGCCTGCAGCTCAGGCCGCCGCACGGCCGCCTGAGCGGGGTCACTCCTCGGCGTCGAGGTGCTCCGGCAGCAGCATGATGCCGCCGCTGGTGTTCGCCGAGTTCGCCATCGCGTGGATCCACTCGGTGCTCAGCGTCGGCGGGTCCGGCTCGCCGAACTCGAAGCGCAGCGGGATGGACGGATGCAGCCAGATTGTGGAGCGGCCGGCCGGATCGCCATCGGGATGCCGCCACGAGAGGGTGAAGCTCTCGTTGCGACGCAGCTTGGTCGCGATGACCACCTTCAGATGCGCGAGCGCGCGGTCCTCGATCTCGATGGGATCATCGCCGGCCCCGTAGTGCAGCTTTCCCATGCGGATAAGCTAGCCCCAACCGGGGAGGGGCACGACGGTTTGCGCGAACGACGAACGAGCACGAGGGACGCATGGGCAAGTTCATCTACGACGGCACGGTGAAGACGGAGTTCGAGGACCGCGCGCTCTCCCACCTGCAGCTCGTGATCACCGCCAAGCTGCGTCGCGGCGAGCCGTTCCCGTTCAGCTGGCGGGAGGATCCGAGCGTCGGCGGCGGCCGCACCACCGTGTGGGTGCACTCCGGCAGCTCGCTGGTGTTCAAGTACTACGGCAGCCGCCAGCCCTCGATCAACCGCGCCTGGATCGAGGCGCTCGCCTTCACCGCGAACACGCCCGCCGGCCTGCACCTGGTGCCCGAGCCCGCCGAGGGCACCGAAGCCCCGGGAGAAGCCGCGTCCTTCGGCTGAACCCGTCCGCCGTGCAGGCCCGGGTGCGGGCCTGCGGGGGGTGCCCCTATGTCCTCTGTCAAGCGGCGAGGGCGGGTTGGGCTGGTCGCGGTTGGTAGAGGGTGCCGTCGCGGAGCATGGGGACTGTCAGCAAAACGGTGGATCTGGGACTGGCCTGACCGAAAGGAAGGGCTATGAGCCAGACCATCGAGATGATCGATCCTGTGACGGGAGAGATCATCGATCAGCAACAGATCGCCGAGCAGCTGCTTGCGCAGGCGAAGGAGCAGGGCGTCAGCCTCGTGGGGCCGGGAGGCCTGCTGGGCGGTCTGACGAAGACCGTGCTCGAGACCGCGCTCGAGGCGGAGATGACCGAGCATCTCGGCTATGAGAAGCACGCGTCATCGAACGGCGAGAACGCGCGCAACGGGACCCGGTCCAAGACCGTGTTCACCGAGGTCGGTGCCGTCGAGATCGACGTGCCGAGAGATCGTGACGGGTCGTTCCAGCCGAAGATCGTGCGCAAGCGGCAGCGGCGGTTGGACGGGATCGACGAGATTATCCTATCGCTGACCGCGCGCGGGCTGACGACCCGCTCATCCCCGCCACCGGGTGGGACGCCGAGAAGCTGCAGAGCTTCGGGCAGGACACCCCGCTCGGCCGCGCCGGGCAGCCCGCAGAGCTCGCCGGGGCGTACGTGTACCTCGCCGCCGAGGAATCCTCCTACGTCTCCGGGAGCGTCATCGCCGTGACCGGGGGGAAGCCGCTGTGAGTACGATCGTGTCCCCTCCTCCCCCCACCTCCCCCGCCCCCACGGCGACTGGGACCTCACCCCCCTCGGCCGCGACAGCTGGCGCATCTGCGACCCGTCGCGCCGCCAGGGCGACGCCGAGTGCCTCATCGCCTACGTCGAGCGCAACGACACCGGCACGCTGGACGTGCTGTGGCTGCGCCGGCCGTGCCCGCGGCGCTCGCGCTTCCACGATTTCGCGGATCTGTTCTCCGAGCTGGACGCCGCGGTGGCCGCCGCCTCCGACCGGTCGCGTCCTCCGGTGACGATCCCGCACATGCCTCCGCTGTGAGGGTCCCGGTGTCGCCCGCCGTCCGCGCGGGCGACACGGGACAGGGGCGGATGCCCCGCCGGGCGTAGCCTCGGAGGGTGACTGATCTGCGCGCACTGCTCGGCATCCGGCATCCGATCATCCTGGCGCCGTTCGGCGGCCTGTCCTCCGTGGCGCTGACGGCCGCGGTGAGCGAGTCCGGCGGGCTCGGGTCGTACGGGCTGTACGGCTACGACGCCGACCGCATCCTCGCCACGGCGGACGCCATCCGGCAGCGGACGGACGCGCCGTTCGCGTTCAACATCTGGCTGCCCACCGGCGACGAAGTGGAGCCGGATGCCGCGCACGACCGCCACGCGCAGGCCCTCGCCCCGTTCTTCGCGGAGGTCGGGCTGGAACCGCCGGCGCGGCCGGAGCGCTACCTCCCGCCGCTCGACGAGCAGCTCGACGCGGTGTGGCGCGCGGCGCCGGCGGCGCTGAGCGTCGTGTTCGGGGTGCCGCCGGCCGGCGTCGTCGAGGAGGCGCACCGCCCGCGGCATCCGCGTCATCGGCACCGCGACCACGGTGGCGGAGGCCGTCGCGCTCGAGGAGGGCGGCGTCGATGCGGTCGTCGCGACCGGGGCCGAGGCGGCCGGGCACCGGGTCTCCTTCCTCCGCCCGGCCGAGGAGTCGCTCGTCGGGCTGTTCTCCCTGCTGCCGCAGGTCGCGGATGCCGTGCGGGTGCCGGTGATCGCCGCCGGCGGCATCGCCGACCGTCGGGGCGTGGCGGCGGCGTTCGCCCTGGGTGCCGCGGCGGTGCAGGTGGGCACGGCGTTCCTGGTCACCGCCGAGTCGGCCGCGAACGACGCGCACCGGGCGGCGATCCGCGCGACGCCGGACGACGGCACGGTGCTCACCCGCGCGATGAGCGGGCGGCTCGCCCGCGGCGCCCGCAACCGCGCGGTCGCGGAGATCGAGGCCGCCGGGGCGATCGCGCTGTTCCCGGCGCAGAACTGGCTGACCGGCCGGTTCCGGGCGGTGGCGGGCGAGCGCGGCCTCGGCGACCTGCAGTCGCTGTGGCTGGGTCAGTCCGCGCCGCTGGCGCGCCGCGACACCGCCGCCGAGGCGTTCGCCGAGCTCGTCGCCGGCCTCCCCGCCGGAGCCTGACGCGGCGCCGGACGGCCCCCTCCCCGGCATCGGTCCCCCGCCCCGGCATCCGGGCTCGCGCCCCGGTATCCGGGCCCGCGCCCCGGCATCCGGGGCCGCGCCCAGGTCGGCGCGCCGCCTCGCTACAGGATGACGGTGGAGCGGCCGTGCACGATCACGCGGTCCTCGGCGTGCCATTGCACGGCGCGCGCCAGCACCAGGCGCTCGACGTCCGCGCCGCGGCGCTGCAGCTCCGCGGCCGACTCCGAGTGCGTCACACGGGTGACGTCCTGCTCGATGATCGGGCCCTCGTCGAGATCCGCGGTGGCGTAGTGCGCGGTCGCGCCGATGAGCTTCACGCCGCGCTCCTTGGCCCGCGCGTACGGGTTCGCGCCGATGAAGGCGGGGAGGAAGGAGTGGTGGATGTTGATCACCGGCGCGCCGATCCGCTCGATGAAGTCGTCGGTGAGGATCTGCATGTACCGCGCGAGCACGACCAGGTCGACGTTGCCCTGCAGCAGCTCCAGCTGCCGCCGCTCCATCTCGGCCTTGTCCGTCGACGGGATGTGCACGAACGGCACGCCGAAGGACCGCACCGCATCGGCGAGGTCGGGGTGGTTCGAGACGACCATCGTGATGTCGATGTCCAGCTGGCCGCGCTCGGTGCGCCACAGCAGCTCCATCAGGCAGTGGTCGTACTTCGACACGAAGATCGCGACGCGCTTGCGCCGTGCGGTGTCGTGCAGCGACCACTCCATGCCGAACCGCTCGGCCACCTTCTGGATCGACGCCTCCAGCGCCGGGCGCTTCGCGGCCAGACCCTCCAGATGCAGCACCGTCCGCTGGAAGAAGCGGCCGCCCTCGGCATCCGTGGAGTGCTGGTCGAGGGAGATGATGTTCGCGCCGTGCTCGGCGAGCACGCCCGCCACGGCGGCGACGATGCCGGGCCGGTCGTCGCAGGCGATGAGCAGGCGTGCGGTGTCGGACTGTGACATGGATGCTCCTCGGGGTCTGGGTCATTCTCCCCCGGATGCGGCGGCGAGCACGAATCGCCCGCGTCGCGAGGCGTGCGGTCGATAGCCTGAGGACGTGGAAGCGAGCGAGGCGGTCACGGCGTCCGCGCTGTTCGACGACGCGCGCCGGCGGCTGGCGGATGCCGGCGCGCCCCGCGTGGCGCTCGGTCGCGAGCGGCGGTCGCGGTGGCGCGGCGAGCGGATCGTGCGCGCGGGGGAGGCGTGGCACCTCGGTGTGCTGCTGCTCACCGCGGACGCCGTGCTCGCGACGGGGGAGATCCTGCGGGCGGGCGATCCCGGGCGGCGCGGTTACGCGGCGGAGTCGTCGCGGGCGCGGGCGGAGCGGCGGATGCAGGCGCTGCGCGGCGGCTTCGCGGAGGGGGAGATCGTGCACCTCGGCTGGACGGCGGTCGACCTCGGCGCCGTCGACGCCGGAGGAGAGTCCGGCCCGCTGCGGAGCGTCGACGGCATCCCGCAGGTGCGGTGGGCGCCCGGCGGGGCGTTCGTGCCGCTCGCCGGCTACCTCGACGAGCGCATCGCGCTGCTCGGTCGGGCGGACGGGGCCTGAGGGACCGCGAACGATCGGCGACGCGGTCAGCGTCGGCGACGGTCAGCGGGCGGCGACGCGGTCGGCGAAGCGGCGGAGCAGGTCGGTGCCGCGCACGGATGCCGCGAGCACGCGCTGCGCGGTGAGGTCGTACTCCCGCGGATCGAAGTAACCGGTGCTGCGGTAGTAGGCCATCCGGTCCACGAAGTCCTGCGGGGTGACCTCGGGGTGGAACTGCGTCGCGTACAGCCGCGACCCGACCCGGTACGCCTGCACCGGGCAGTCGTCGTTCGTGGCCAGCAGCACGCTCCCCGGCGGCGGCTCGGCCGAGCCCTCCTTGTGCGCCGTGAGCACCGGCAGCTCGGGCGCGGACGGGCCGAACACGGGATCCTCCGCACCCGCGGCCGTGATCCGGATCGTGGTCGGGCGCGTGGACTCCGGGGTCGCCGTGCCGACCGTGCCGCCCAGCATCCGCGTCACCACGCCGATGCCGTAGCAGGTGAAGAACGCCGGCGTGCCGCCGTCGAGCGCCCGCTGCGCCATCGTCTCGAGGTCGGCCTCCACGCGGCGCTGCACCGCATCGCGCTCCTCGGCGACGACGTTGAACGGCGAGCCGCCGACGACCACCCCGTCGAAGCCGTCCGCCTCGCCGTCGAGCGGGCGGTCGATGAGGTCGATCCGGGCCAGCTCCGGCACGCCCAGCGCCCGCCGGAACGAGCGGTGCTCGGCATCCGCCGCCCCGCGCTCCGGCCTCACGCAGACGTAGAGGAGCGAGACCACCCGGCGATTCTATCGACGGGCCGGAACGCGGATCCGGATCGGGAACCGGGAATAGACACGCGCAGCCCGCGTTAAACTTGAGTGAAGCACGCTCAACTTTCCAGGAGGACACAGTGCCCAACGACTTCAGCCCTTCCGGCGCGAGCTCGTTCGATGAGTTCCTCGCCCGGTATCTCGCGGGCGAGCAGGCCCGCCAGGTGCGCTCCATCGACCTCAGCCGGTTCCTCACCGCGCGCACCCAGCAGATCCTTCAGCGCGCCGGCCGCTTCGCGCTCGAGCGCGGTCAGACCGAGCTCGACTCCCTGCACGTGCTCCGCACGATCGTCGAGGACGACGCCGTCGCGCACGCCATCGAGCACATCGGCGTCTCGCCGCGTGCCATCGTCGAGGCCGTCGACGCCCGTCTGCCGATGCCGGCCGAGCCCGCCGGCGTGACGGCGGCGACCATCACGCCCAGCGCCAGCCGCGCGCTGTTCCACGCCTATCAGGTGGCCCGCTCGTCCGGGTCGACGTACATCGAGCCCGAGCACCTCTTCTTCGCCCTCGTGCTCGGGCAGGACGTGCCCGCCGGGCAGATCCTCGCCCGCGCCGGCGTCACCGCGGAAGCCCTCACGCAGGGCATCCGCGAGCAGGTCAGCGCGCCGGTCGCCGACGACGGCTCCACCGAGCAGTCGGCCACGCCGATGCTGGACAAGTACGGCATCGACCTCACCGCCCGCGCCCGCGCCGGCGAGCTCGATCCCGTGATCGGGCGCGCCGACGAGATCGAGCAGACCATCGAGATCCTCAGCCGCCGCACCAAGAACAACCCGGTGCTCATCGGCGAGGCCGGCGTCGGCAAGACCGCGATCGTGGACGGCCTGGCGCAGGCGATCGTCGACGGCGCGGTTCCCGCTCAGCTGCAGGGCCGCCGCGTGATCGCGCTCGACCTGCCGGCCATGCTCGCCGGCACCCGCTACCGCGGCGACTTCGAGGAGCGCCTCACCAAGACCATGGACGAGATCGCCGCGCACAAGGACGAGACGATCGTGTTCATCGACGAGGTGCACACGGTCGTCGGCGCCGGCGGGTCCGGGGACAGCGGCATGGACGCCGGCAACATCCTCAAGCCGCGCCTGGCCCGCGGCGAGCTGCACATGGTCGGCGCGACCACGCTCGGCGAGTACCGCACCATCGAGAAGGATCCGGCGCTGGAGCGCCGGTTCCAGCCGGTCAAGGTCGATGAGCCCTCGATCGAGGATGCCGTGCGCATCCTGGAAGGGCTGAAGGATGCGTACGAGCAGCACCACCGGGTGACGTACACGGATGCCGCGCTGCGCGCGGCCGTGACGATGAGCGCCCGGTACCTGCCGGATCGCGTGCTGCCGGACAAGGCGATCGACCTCATCGACCAGGCCGGCGCCCGCCTTCGGCTGCGCCTGGGCGCGCCGGTGGACGCCTCCACGCTGATGGCCGAGCTGGCCGACCTCGAGGCGCGCAAGAACGCCGCCGTCGCGGGGGAGCACTACGAGGAGGCGTCGCGGCTGCGCGACGAGATCGCCGCGGTGCAGGCTCGCATCGGCGCCGTCGCGAACGGCGCCCCGATCACCGAGGGCGAAGCCGTCGTGGACGAGGCGGAGATCGCCGCCGTGATCTCCCGTGCCACCGACATCCCGGCCAGCCGTCTCACCGAGAGCGAGCGCGAGCGTCTCGCCGACCTCGAGCGCGAGCTGCACGAGCGGGTCATCGGCCAGGACGACGCCGTGGCGGCGGTCGCCCGGGCCGTGCGCCGCAGCCGCACCGGCATGGGCGACGCCCGCCGGCCGGTCGGGTCGTTCCTGTTCCTCGGCCCCACCGGCGTCGGCAAGACCGAGCTGGCGAAGGCCCTCGCCGCCCGCCTGTTCGACGACGAGAACGCGGTCATCCGCTTCGACATGAGCGAGTTCGGCGAGCGGCACACGGTGTCGCGCCTGGTCGGCGCCCCTCCGGGATACGTCGGCTACGACGAGGCCGGCCAGCTCACCGAGCGCGTGCGGCGCAACCCGTACTCGATCGTGCTGTTCGACGAGATCGAGAAGGCGCATCCGGACGTGTTCAACCTGCTGCTGCAGGTGCTCGACGACGGGCGTCTCACCGACGGCCAGGGCCGCACGGTGGACTTCCGCAACACGGTGATCGTGATGACCTCGAACATCGGCTCGGAGTTCCTCGCCTCGCGCTCGGGCGCGCTCGGCTTCGTGGCGTCGCGGGATGCCTCGGGCTTCTCCTCGCCGGAGGACCTGCGCGCGCGGGTGATGGGCAAGCTCCGCGAGGCGATGCGTCCGGAGTTCCTGAACCGCATCGACGAGATCGTGCTGTTCCAGAAGCTCACCCGCGATGAGATCACCCGGATCGTGCGGCTCCTGCTGCGCGCGACGGCCGACCGGCTCGCCGGGCGCGAGGTCGCATTCGAGGTGACGGATGCTGCGGTGGCGTGGCTCGCCGAGCACGGCTACGAACCGGAGTACGGCGCCCGGCCGCTGCGCCGGCTGATCCAGCGCGAGGTCGAGGACCGGATCGCGGATCTGTTCGTCACCGGGGCGCTCGCGGACGGCGGCGCCGTGCGGGTGGATGCCGGAGACGACGGCCTGCGTGTGGAGGTGCCGGTCCGCGCGTGACGCCTCGCGGCCGGGACGAGACGCACCGGCCACGGGCGTCTCGTCTCGGTCGCGCTGTGCGCCGACCGGGGGGCGCCCGGCGGCGCGCGGCGGGCGAATGCCGCGGGGAGGAAAACGCACCGCGCAGCGGGCTGCGGGATGCGGGATTCTCCCGGCGATGGTGGCAGTCGGCGTCGCGGGGAGGAAAACGCACCCCGCAGGCGGTGCTGGGGTGCGGGATTCTCCCGGCGATGGTGGCAGTCGGCGTCGCGGGGAGGAAAACGCACCCCGCAGGCGGTGCTGGGGTGCGGGATTCTCCCGGCGACGGGGCGCGCCGGGAGACGGACGGGGACGACCAGGCGGGTCAGCGGGAGGAGTTCTCGGTGCGGCCGCGCACGATGCCGACGAACGCCTCGACCTCGGGGGTCGTCCGGTCGCGGCGCCAGGCCAGGGCCACCGTCGAGGCCGGCCCGTCCACGAGCGGCCGGTGCCCGGCGTCCCTGCGGTGATGCAGACGCGCCAGTGACATCGGCAGCACCACGATCCCGACGCCGGAGGCGGCGGTCGCCACGGCATCCGCGGTCGTCTCCAGCGGCGGGAAGGCCGGGGGCTGCGTCGGCAGGTCGAGCGGGCCGAGCACGTCGTCGCCCGGCGTGATGAGCACCTCTCCGGCGAGATCCTCCGCCGTGAGCTCGTCCGCGGCCATCAGATGCGACTCGGCGGAGGCGACCACGACCGGCACCTCGTCGTACAGCCGGATCACGTGCAGGTCGTCCGCGCGCGCGACGGGCAGGCGGATGAGCGCGGCGTCCACGGTCTCGAGCTCCTCGCGCTGCGTGGCGACGGCGATCGGCACCAGCTCGAGCGGGATCCCCGGCATCCGGCGGTTCCAGGTGTCGATCCAGCGTCCCGGGGTGGCACCCGGGACCACGCCGAGGCGGAAGACGCGCGGCCCGCTCGTCGCCTCGGCGGACGGGGGCTGCGGCGCCAGGGCATCCGTCCGTCCGGGCTCAGCCGAGTCATCCGGTCGCCGGCGGCTCTGCGCGGCATCCGCCCGTCCGCGCGCCGCCCCGCCCTTCCTGCCCGCCGCGCCGCCCTGCCCGCCCGCGCGACCGGGGCGCGCCGGCCCCTTCGCGGAGCGGCGGCCGCGGGGTCCGCCTCCGCGCCGCTGACTGCTCATCGCCACAGGCTACCCGGAGCCGGAGGCGCTGCTGCGCACGGCCACGCAGCAGCGTCCCGCACCGCGGTCGAGGTCGGCACGCAGCCGGGCGCAGCCGAGGCCGTCGAGCATGCCGTCCACGTAGGAGTGGTTCGCCGCGCAGATCAGCGCGGTGTGCTCGCGGGCCAGGGAGTCGAACGGGCAGTTCGCGAGCAGGATCTCCGCGTCCGAGGTCCGCGGCTCGTATCCCTGCGCCTCGAGGGCGCAGGCGGCGCGGGCGAGCTCATCCGCCGCATCCGCCGCGTCCGCCGGATCCACCGCGGCGGACGCGGTCGCGCCTGCGCGCCGTCCCTCCTCACGCGCCACCTCGCCGACGGCTTCGACCACCGGCCGGCCCTCGTCCGCTCGCTCGATCGCGCGGGCCAGCAGGTGCCCGACCAGGTCATAGCGCCGCTCCGGCAGCGAGACGGCGATGGTCTCGGCGACCCGGCGGTAGAGCTTGGACGGCCGGCCGGCACCGGGCCCCGAACGCCCGCTCAGACGCCGGAACTCGGTCTCGAGCAGGCCCGCGTCGACGAGCTTGTCCAGGTGGAAGCGCGCCATGTGGACCGGGATGTCCAAGGCCGCGGCGACCGCCTCACGGCCCACCGGATCCTCCTGGGCGACGACGTGGTCGTAGATCGCCCGGCGCGTGGCGTCCGCCAGCGAACCGATGCGCGCGGCGCGCGAGGAGACGTCCATGGCGACCTCTATCAGAACCTGATCTTGTTTTAGAGCTTCCGGCTTCTAACGTAGAGTTTAACTTCATTTAGAAAGGAGCTCAACGATGAGCACACAGATCCGCGCCCGGACATGAGAAAGGCTCCCGCGTGGGGACGCGGGAGCCGGGACGGCCGCACGAGCGGATCGTGCGGCCCTTCTGCTGTCGGCCGGCGTTCAGGCGGCCAGCCAGAGGCCCTTCCTGTCCGTCGCCACCGCCTGACCGGCGGGGACGGTCTCGTCGTCGCCGATCCGGGCGCCGCGTGCGACGCGCGCTCCGGCGCCGACCTCCGTGCGGACGCCGATGTGCGCGCCGTCGCCGACGGCGGCACCCGGGCCGATGTGCGCGTGCGCATCGATCTGCGCGTTCTCGCCGATGACGGCGTCGGGCTCGATCCACGCGCCACGGGCCACACGCGCGCCGGCTCCGACGCGCGCCCCGGGTTCGACATAGGCGCCGGCCTCGATGAGTGCCTTCGGATGCACCTTCGCGCCGTGCGCGACGAGGCCCCGGCCGTTGGCGTGCTTGCGGTATCGCAGCGTGGCGCCCTGGTCGTCCTCGATATCGACGTAGTTCTTGCCCACGATTCCTCCCGTATCCGGGTTCTTCCGGATATAGCAACAACCACGGACAGGGCGATTTCATTCCCCCAGGGGGATGACCGGACGGCGGCGGCCGAGGGCGTGTCCGGCGGAGCTCAGCGTTGGCAGTTCGGGCACCAGAACGTGACGCGCTCGCGCGTGGCATCCGCCCCGATCGCACCCCGCCGGATGAGCGTCCCGCAACGGCGGCAGGGCCGGCCGGCGCGGCCGTATACCCAGGTCGTGAAGCCCCGGCGGGCGTTGCCGGTGAAGGTGCGGTCGACGCGGATCCGGTTGGCCCGGATGGTGCGTGCGCCCAGGTCGAGGAGGGCGTCCACGTCGACCTCCGCGGGCGGCGTCTCCGGCAGCACGCCGCGCAGGAACAGCAGCTCGACGGCGTATTCGTTGCCGAAGCCGGCGACGTTGCGCTGGTCGAGGAGGGCGACGTGGATGCTGCGGCCGTCGTCCCGGATGCGCCGTGCGGCCTCGACCGGGTCCCAGTCCTCGGCCAGCGGGTCCGGGCCGAGATGGCCGATCACGGTGTGCTCCGCGGCGGTCGGCAGGACCTCGACCATGGCCAGGTCGACCCCGACCGCTTCGCGTTCGGCGGTGCCGACGATCGCGCGCACCGAGAAGGCCGGATGCCGCCATTTCTCGCCGGGACGATAGAGCAGCCAGGCGCCTTCCATGCGCAGATGGGAATGGAGCGTGCGGTCGCCGATCCGCATCAGGAGGTGCTTGCCCCGCGGCACGACGGAGCGCACCATCTCGCCGGTGAGGTCGGCGGTCGCCGCCCGCGGGACGCGGATGTCGAATCGCGTCACCTCGTGCCCGCGGAGCGCCTCGTCGAGACGGTGCGCGGTGCGGTAGACGGTGTCCCCCTCGGGCACGTCAGCGCGCTCCCGCGGGAGGGGTGGGTGGAGCCGGCGGCGCGGCGGCCGCGTCGGCGGGTCTGGCACGCTCGGTGAGGTCGCGGGCGAGGATGGTCGACCCGGCGACGGCGGCCGGCATCGCCACCACCGCTCCCAGCGGCACCAGGAAGCAGAGCTGCGCCGCGACGCCGAAGCCGATCACCCGCGCCCGGCCGGAGGCCAGCAGCGCGGAGCGCGCGGCGGAGTTCAGGCCCCGCGCCTCGAAGGCCCGTCCGGTGAGCTCGCGGGCGAGCAGCCGGCCGGAGAGCACCACGCCGACGACGGCCGCGACCGGACCGCCGACGACCGGGATCAGGCCGATCAGCAGCGTGAGCAGCGACACCAGTGCGCCGAGGACCACGAGCCGGACTCCCTCGCCGATGGTGGACAGGATCCCGGATTCGCCGGTCGGCTCCGGCCCGCCCAGCGAGCGCTCCACGCCCCGCCAGATGCGCTGGTAGAACGGGTCGCCGATGGTCAGCGTGAGCGCGGTGAAGACGGCCGCGGCCAGAGCGATGGCGGGGATCAGGATCACCAGGCCGAGGCCGGCGCGCAGCAGCTCCCGCCACGGGCTCGCCCAGTCGTCGGCGAACGGGGTCAGCCAGTCCGTGAGGGCGCCCAGGGACAGGCCCAGCGGGATCAGGGCGCCGAGCAGGACGGCGAACGCGATGGCGGCCGGGACCAGCCCGAGCGCGAGCAGCCGGGGATGGGTGCGCCACATGCCGAAACCGCGCAGGAGGGTGCCGAACCCGGTGCCGAACTCACGGAGCATGCTCATCAGCGTAGGCGCCCGGTCAGACCGCCTTGCGCAGCGTGTAGCCGCGGGGCGTGGCGACGAATCCGGCATCCTGCAGCGCGGTGGCGAACGCCGTGCCGTACACGCCCTCGCCGTTGATCTTCTCGACGGTGAGGGTGTCGAGCCGGCGGCTGCGGGCGGTGGCGGCGAGATCGGATGCCGCGGCGCGCAGCGCCTCCGGGTCGTCGTCGAAGGCGAGCACCGTGCGTCCGCCGCGCTCGAGGTACAGGACGAGGGCGCCGTCCACGAGCACCACCAGGCCGCCCGCCTTGCGGCCCGGCCGGTGGGACACGGTGTCGAGTCGGGGCCACGGCAGCGCCGCGCCGTACGGGTTCGCCGGGTCGGTGGCGGCGAGGGTGAGCGCCGCGCGCGGCGGCGGATCGGCGAGCCCGGCGAAGGTGCGCAGCCGGTCGACCGTGGTGGAGGCGGCGAACTGCGCCGCACCGAGCCGCTCGATCACGTAGCCGCGCCGGCAGTGCCCGGCCTCCTCGAATCCGGCGAGGATCCGGTACACCTGGGCGAACCCGCCCGGCACGCCCTCGGCCTGCACGGCGCCCCTCGTGACGACCCCGTACCGGTCGAGCAGCAGCCCGGCGATCACCGTGGCGCGACGGGCAGCCCCCGCCGCGGAGTCACCGGACGCGTCCGGCTCCGGCAGCACCGACCAGCGTCCGCCGACCGAGGGCGGCCGGCCACCGGGGCGGGTCAGCGAGACGCCCCGGTAGGTGCGCGTGCGCGGTGCCCGGCGCGTGGTCTTGTGCGCCTGCGAGCCCCCGGCGATCAGGGCACGCACCGGCGCGAAGGTGTCGTTCGTGATGTGCCCCTGCCAGGTGAGCGACCACAGGGCATCCAGGATCTCCGATTCCGGCATCCGGTGCTGCGGGTCCCCGCTGTCGAGCATCGCGCGCAGGGCGCCGACGAAGGAGGCGCCGCTGAGACGCAGCGCGTCCAGGAGCTTCTCCTCCAGCGAGCCGGGGGCGGGGGTCTCCTCGGGGATCGGCAGCGTGAACGGCGCGAGGTCGACCGGATGCAGCGAGATCCAGCCGTCGCGGCCGGGGAGGGCGCCGTGCCCGGCCCAGACGACCTCGCCCGCCGCGGTGAGCTCGTCGAGCAGGGCGGGTGTGTAATCGCGCACCCGGGAGGGCAGGACCAGCGATTCCCAGGCGCTGGCCGGGATCGGCACGCCGGCGAACTGCTCCACGACCGCGAGCACGCCGTCCGGGCCCTCCAGGGGGCGGGTGAGGTGCTGCCAGTCCGGCAGGAACCGCGCATAGGCCTGCGCGGACACCGGTTCCACGCTGCCGCGGATCGCGGCGAGCGACCGCATCCGGAGCCGGCGGAGCACCTCGGTGTCGCACCACTCCTTCTCGCCGGCGGAACCGGCGGATGCGGACGCTTCGACAGGCTCAGCGTCCGCGGGCAGGAAGAACCCGCTGGTCAGCCGTCCCGAGGATTCCAGCCGCTGCAGGGTGTGCCGCGCGACCGCGGCGCCGATGCCGAACCGGTCGGCGACCGCGGCGGTGGTGAACGGGCCGTGCGTGCGCGCGTATCGGGACACCAGATCGCCGAGCGGGTCGGCGACGGGATCGAGGAAGGCGACCGGGATGCCCGTCGGCAGAGCGACCCCGAGCGCGTCGCGGAGGCGCCCCGCGTCCTCGATCGCCGCGACGCGGGAGCGCCCGGCGATCGTGACCGGGATCGCGCGCCGTGCGTCGACGAGCGCGTCCAGGAGCGCCGAGGCCTGCGCGACGGATGCGGATGCCGAGCCCGGCAGTGCGGACGCCGAGCGTGTCGAAGCGTCGGGAGGTGCGGTCGCCGAGCGGGTCGGAGCGTCGGGAGGTGCGGACGCCGAGCGTGTCGAAGCGTCGGCGACGGACCCTTCGACGGGCTCAGGGTCCGTGGCGGGCTCAGGGTCCGTGGCGAGCTCAGGGGCCGTGGCGAGCTCAGGGGCCGTGGCGAACTCAGGGTCCGTCGCGGGCTCGGGGGCAGCCGACGGATCGGTATCCACGGGCGCGAGCCGGAGGGCGACCTCCTCCGCGTCCAGCGGGCCGAGCAGCCGGAGCAGATCGGCCACCCCTTCCCGTCCGCGGGCGCGCCGCTGCGGGTCGAGCCGCTGCGCCTCGCGCTCGAACTGCGCGATCACGTCCGGGTCGAGCAGCTCCCGCATCTCGACCGTGCCGAGCAGTTCGCCCAGCAGCGCCGGATCGACCGCGAGCGCCGCCGCGCGACGTTCGGCGAGCGGGGAGTCGCCCTCGTACATGAACGCGCCGACGTAGCCGAACAGCAGATCGCGGGCGTACGGCGACGGCTGGGCGGGCTCGGTCTCCACGAGCCGGATCCGGCGCTCGGCGATGTCGGCGGCGAGGCGTCGCAGCGACGGGAGGTCGTAGACGTCCTGCAGCACCTCGCGCAGGGTCTCCAGGATCACCGGGAAGGTGGGGTGCCGCCGGGCGACCTCGAGCAGCTGCGCCGAGCGCTGCCGCTGCTGCCAGAGCGGCGTGCGCCGGTTCGGGTTCGTGCGGGGCATGAGGAGGGCGCGGGCCGCGCACTCCCGGAACCGGGAGGCGAACAGCGCGGAGCCGCCGACCTCGGCGGTCACGATCTGCTCCAGCTCATCCGGCTCGAAGACGAACAGCTCTGCGCCGGGCGGGTCGGCCTCGGCATCCGGGATCCGCACGATGATGCCGTCGTCGCTGGCGACCGCCGATCCCTCGACGCCGAGGCGCTCGCGGATGCGCGCGTTGATCGCCAGCGCCCACGGCGCGTGCACCTTCATGCCGTACGGGGAATGAAGGATGACGCGCCAGTCGCCGACCTCGTCGTGACCGCGCTCCACGGTGAGCGTCCGGTCGGTGGGCAGGGTGCCGGTCGCCTCCCGCTGCTCGGACAGATAGCCGAGCAGGTTGTCGCGGGCGCGCTCGTCCAGCCCGGCGTCGATCAGGCGCTGCTGCGCCTCCTCCGGCGGGGCGGTGGAGATCTCGCGCGAGAAGCGCCCGAGCGCCTCGCCGAGCTCGAACGGGCGGCCGATGCCGTCGCCGTGCCAGAACGGCACCTTTCCGGGCTGCCCGTAGGCGGGGATGACGTTCACCCGGTCGTGGGTGATCTCCGCGATCCGCCAGCTCGTGGTGCCGAGGGTGAACACGTCGCCCACGCGCGACTCGTACACCATCTCCTCGTCGAGCTCGCCGACCCGCGCCCCGGTGGTCTCCCCGGCGACGAAGACGCCGAACAGCCCGCGATCCGGGATGGTCCCGCCGCTGGTGACCGCGATCCGCTGGGCGCCCGGCCGGCCGGTCAGCGTCCCGGCATCCCGATCCCACACCACCCGCGGACGCAGCTCGGCGAACTCGTCCGACGGGTACTTCCCGGCGAGGAGGTCCAGGGTGGCCTCGTAGGCCGAACGCGGCAGCGTCTGGAAGGGCGCGCTGCGCCGCACCGTCTCGTACCACTCCTCGACGGAGATCGGATCCAGCGCGCACGCCGCGACGGTCTGCTGGGCGAGGATGTCGAGCGGGTTCCGCGGCACCGAGATCGCCTCGATCTGCCCGGCCAGCATCCGCTCGGTGACGATCGCCGTGTGCAGCACGTCGCCGCGGTGCTTGGGGAACAGGGCGGCGCGGCTCACCTCGCCGACCTGGTGCCCGGCGCGGCCGATCCGCTGCAGGCCGGATGCCGCGGAGGGCGGCGCCTCGACCTGGATGACGAGGTCGACGGCGCCCATGTCGATGCCGAGCTCGAGGCTGCTGGTGGCGACCACGCAGCGGAGCGCGCCCGATTTCAGCTCCTCCTCGACGAGGGCTCGCTGCTCCTTCGACACCGAGCCGTGGTGCGCCTTGGCCAGCACCGGCTCGACGCCCGCGGTCGACCCGGCCTGCGCCATCATGGCGGCCGGCGGCCCTGCGGGCTCCGGCACCGGCATCCCGATCCGGGATGCGTAGATCTCGTTCAGCCGCCCGGTGAGGCGCTCCGCCAGCCGCCGGGAGTTCGCGAACACGATCGTCGAGCGGTTCTCGAGGACCTTGTCGACGATCGCCTCCTCCACATGCGGCCACACCGATCCGGTGACCTCGGTGTACTCGGCATCCGTCTCACTCGCCGCCGTGGGCGCGCCCGGAGGCGGAGGCGGGTTACGCATGTCCTCGATCGGGACCACCACGCCCAGTTCGAAGGTCTTCACGGCGCGCGGCGCCACGATCTCCACCGGCGCCGAACCGCCCAGGAAGCGGGCGACCTCATCGATGGGTCGCACCGTGGCGGACAGGCCGATCCGCTGCGCCGCGGCCTCCGCGCCCCGGGCCCGGCGCAGGGCGTCGAGCCGCTCCAGGCTCACCGCGAGGTGGGCGCCGCGCTTGGTCGCCGCGACCGCGTGCACTTCGTCCACGATCACGGTGTGGACCCCGGCGAGCGTCTCGCCCGCGCGGCCGGTGAGCATGAGGTACAGCGACTCGGGGGTGGTGATCAGGATGTCGGGTGGGTTCGTGACGAGCTTGCGGCGGTCGCTGGAGGTGGTGTCGCCGGAGCGCACGCCCACCGTCACGTCGGGCGCCGGAAGCCCCAGCCGCCGCGCGGACTGCCCGATGCCGACCAGGGGCGAGCGCAGGTTGCGCTCCACGTCCACGCCCAGCGCCTTCAGCGGCGAGATGTAGAGGATGCGGGTGCGGGTCGTCGACTCGGATGCCGGGGGAGTGCGGGTGTCCGATCCCGTCGGGCCGGACCCTGAGCCCGTCGACCCGGACCCTGAGCCCGTCGAAGGGTCGGTCCTCTCCATCCGCTCCCGGAACACGCTGTCGATCGCCCACAGGAAGGCCGAGAGCGTCTTCCCCGATCCGGTGGGCGCCACGACGAGGGCGTGCTTCCCGGCGGAGATCGCCTCCCAGGCGCCGGCCTGCGCGGGGGTGGGCGCGTCGAAGGCCCCGCGGAACCAGTCCCGGGTCGCGGGCGTGAAGCGCTCGAGCACGCGGTGCGCGGAACCTGTCGAAGCGGTGCTCATGGGACCATCCTCCCCGGTGCCACCGACATCGGGGCCGGGAGGGTCACGGCTCGTTCGGGATGAGGATCCAGAGCACGAGGTAGACCCAGATCGAGAGCCCGGCGAACACGACGGCGAGCACGGTGAGGATGCGCACGAGCGTCGTGCTCCATCCGAACCGGTTCGCGACGGCCCGGCACACACCGGCGATCATGCGGCCCTGACGAGGACGGACGAGCTGGCTCATGAGCCCATCCTCTCCCCGGCGACGCGCCGCGGCAACCGCGTTCCGGCATCCGGAGAGGTCCCGGCATCCGGAGTGCGGACCGCCGCCGACGACCGCACCGCACGCACGGCACGGTGCGGTCGTCGCGGCCGGGGCTCAGTCGACCTCCGCGATCCTCCCGTCGGCGTCCAGCTCGAGCACCAGATCGAGATCCAGCCGCGCGAGGAACGCGTCGTCGTGGCTGACGACGAGCACGGCTCCGCGATAGGCGCGCAGCGCCTCCACGAACCGGTCGACCGTGTCCAGGTCGAGGTTGTTCGTCGGCTCGTCGAACACGACGAGGTGCGGGGCCGGATCGGCGAGCAGCAGCCGCGCCAGGGCGACGCGGAACCGCTCGCCGCCGGAGAGCGCCCCGACCGGCCGGTCCATCGCGGCGCCGCGGAGGAGGAACCGGGCGAGCCGGTTGCGCAGCTCCTTCTCCGGCACGTGCGGGGCGACGGCGGCGATGTTCGCGACGACCGACGCCGCCTCGTCCAGGCCGTCCACCCGCTGCGGCAGGTACCCGATCCGGTCCGTGTGCGCCTCCGCCCGGAGTGAGGAATTCAGGACGAACGCCGTTTCGCAGGACGGATCCGCGGCATCCGTCCTGCAATCCTGCATCCGTCCTGATTCCGTGACGGAGGCATCCGCCACCAGTCGGCGCAGCAGCGTGGTCTTGCCGACCCCGTTGCGGCCGATGAGCGCGACCCGCTCCGGACCCTGGATCGTCCAGGACCGTTCGCCGTCGCCGACCGTCGCGATCCGGCGCGACCGCGACACCCCGGGAGCCGGCAGCTCGATCTTCATGGTGTCGTCGTCGCGCACGCGGCGGCCGGCCTGGTCGAGGGCCTGCCGTGCGGCATCCTCCTTCTCCGCGACCTCGGTGCGCAGCCGTCCGGCCGAGACCTGCGCGGCCATCCTCCGGCCGTTCATCACGATCTTCGGCTCGCGCTTGTTCTCGTAGGCCTTCTTCGCGAACCGCGCCCGATGCGCGAGCTTGGTCTCGGCCTCGATCCGCTGGCGCTTCTCCTTCTTCAGCACCTGTGCGGCCTCGCGCTCGGCCTGCCGGGCGGCCTGCTGCTCGGCGTCCAGCCAGGCGCGCCACTCGGTGTACGGGCCGCCGAACACGCTCAGCTCGTGCCCGTACAGCTCGGCGGTGTCGTCCATCAGGTCGAGCAGCGCGACGTCATGGCTGACCACGATGAGCGTGCCCTTCCACGCGCGCACCAGGTCGTACAGGCGCGCGCGGGCGACGCGGTCGAGGTTGTTCGTCGGCTCGTCGAGCAGCGTGATCGGCGCCCGGCGCAGGCGGATGCCGGCGATCGCGGCCAGCACGGCCTCGCCTCCCGACAGCGCGCCCACCGTGCGATCGAGGAACGCGGGGTCGAGGCCCGCCTCGGCCAGCGCGGCCTCGGCGCGCGCCTCGACGTCCCAGTCGTCGCCGACCGCGTCGAAGCGCGCGGGATCGACGTCGCCCGCGGCGATCGCCCGCACGGCGTCGAGCGGTTCGGCGACGCCGAGCAGCTCCGCGACGCGGGCATCCGTGTCGAGGGTGAGGCGCTGCGGCAGGTACGCGACGTCGCCGGTGCGCGAGACGTGTCCCGAGCTCGGGACCAGCTCGCCGGCGACGAGCCGCAGCAGCGTGGACTTGCCGGACCCGTTGCGGCCGACCAGTCCGGTGCGGCCGGATCCGAACGAGCCGGAGACGGCGTCCAGTGCGGTGCTGCCGTCGGGCCAGGCGAACGTCACCCGGTCGAGGGTGACGGATGCGGTGAGAGCGGGTGTTGACATGAGCGGCTCCCGGGTGTGCGGGTGCGCCGACGCCGACGGTCACGTCACGCAGAAGCGTGGGAAGACCGGATGCCGATGGCAGGAAGGATCGTCGGATCAGCGCGTGGACAGGACGCGGAGACGACGATTCAGATCAATGGACTTCCAGACACGGCGGACAGGACCCGAAGACTCTACCTTCGGGGTTCGCCTGGTCGCAACCGTTCGCGGCCGAGAACATTCCCGACCGCATCCCGCCGTCGCGCCGGATCGTTCACCCGCAGGTCGCCCCGGTGTCACCGGCCGGGGTTATCGTGACGCCATGACCTCACTGCGCCGCCGCATCCGCACGACCGGCATCGCCGCCGTCCTCGCGCTCGCCGCCACAGCCCTGGCCGCGCCGGCCGCGGCAGCCCCGGCATCCGTGTCGGCGGGTGCGCGGGGAGAGGCGACGTCGAGTGCGAACGCGGCTAGCGTGAAGGACGTGCGATTCGCCACGTTCAACGCCTCGCTGAACCGCGGCGCCGAGGGTGCGCTGGTGCGCGACCTGTCCGCGCCCGGGAACGCGCAGGCGGATGCGGTCGCCGAGATCATCCAGCGGGTGGACCCGGACGTGCTGCTGATCAACGAGTTCGACTACGACGCCGAGGGCGAGGCGCTGCGGCTGTTCCACGACAACTACCTCGCCGTGCCGCACGGCGACGCCGCGCCGGTGGAGTACCCGTACCGCTACGCGGCGCCGGTGAACACCGGCGTGCCCAGCGGCTTCGACCTCAGCAACGACGGCACCGTCGGCGGCGGCGACGACACGTGGGGATTCGGGCTCTTCCCCGGTCAGTACGGCATGGCCGTCTACTCGAAGCTGCCCATCGACGAGGAGGCGATCCGCACCTTCCAGCGCTTCCGCTGGGCCGACATGCCGGATGCCCTGCTGCCGGACGATCCGGCCACACCGGAGCCGGCGGACTGGTACTCGCCGGAGGAGCTGGCCCGCTTCCCGCTGTCGAGCAAGTCGCACTGGGACGTGCCGATCCGGGTGGCGAAGAACAAGACCCTGCACTTCCTCGTCTCGCATCCGACCCCGCCGACGTTCGACGGCGCCGAGGACCGCAACGGCCGGCGCAATCACGACGAGATCCGGTTCTGGGCCGATTACATCACCGGCGGCGACGCGGCGTCCTACATCGTCGACGACGCCGGCCGGTCGGGCGGCCTGAAGGGCGGATCGCTGTTCGTGATCGCCGGCGACCAGAACGCCGACCCGCACGACGGCGACTCCACCGACGGGGCGATCGACCAGCTCCTCGGCCACCCCCGCGTGAACACCGGGTCGGTGCCGACGAGTCCCGGCGGTGCCGAGGCCGCGCAGCGGCAGGGCGGCGTGAACCTCGAGCACACCGGGGATCCGGCCGAGGACACCGCCGACTTCGCCGAGCCGCCGGGGAACCTCCGCGTCGACTACGTCCTGCCCAGCCGCCCGCTGAAGATCCTCGACGCGGGCGTGTTCTGGCCGGCATCCGACGATCCGCTGTCCCGGCTCACCGGCTCGTACCCGTTCCCGTCGAGCGACCACCGGCTGGTGTGGGTGGACGTCGACGTGCCGGGGGTCATGCGCTGACGCCGAGCCTCAGCCGGCGGCGGATGCCACGCCGTCGCGCCACCTCGTGACGAAGGTGCGCACGTCGGCGAGCTCCTGCTCGGAGATGCTGTGGGTCAGGCCCTGGTACACCCGGCCGGAGAGCTCGGAGTGATCCGGCAGCCACTGCGCGGTGTGGTCGATGAGGTGCGGCGGGATCACGTCGTCGTGCGTGCCGCGGCCCCAGAACACCGGGGGCCGTCGCTCGCGCAGCAGCGGGTCGTTCGGCAGCTCGCCCGGCGCGGCGTATCCGCTCAGCGCGATGATCGCGCCGAACCGCTCCGGGGCCAGCCGCAGCGCCTGCAGCGACACCGCGGCGCCCTGCGAGAAGCCGAGGAGGGCGACGGATGCCGCGTCGCCGGCCTCCGCGTCCAGCCATTCCAGCAGCGACTCCGCCGCGACCGTGATCGCGCCGGCATCCCGCGACCTCAGGTCGTCGATCGGGTACCAGGAGCGGCCCGGCATCGGCCACGGGGGAGTGAGCGGGGCGGCGACCGCCGCCACGGCGATGCCGTCGGGCAGGTACGGGACGAGACCGAACAGATCGTGCTCGTCCGCGCCGTAGCCGTGCAGCAGGACCAGCAGCGGCATCCCGCCGCGCTCGCCGGTGGACCACAGGGTCGCGGTGGAGTCGATCGAGAGGCGCACACACCCATCCTGACATCCGCCGCCGACGTCGCTGGTAGAAAGGAGGCATGACGGTGCGCACACCCGACCCGGATCCCGACGGCGACTTCGGGTTCGAAGAGGTGCCGCCGAGCCAGGCCAATCCGGCATGGCTGAGCGACATCGAGCTGGAGGAGGCGCGGCGCCGGCTGCCGATGCTGTACGTCGAGGGCATCCCGGTGCGCACCGACGGCTCCGGTCAGGTGACCGAGATCGGGGTGCTGCTGCGTTCCACCCCGCTCGGCGAGATCACCCGCACCATCGTCTCCGGCCGCGTCCGCTACGGAGAGACCATCCGGGACGCTCTCTTCCGCCACGTGGAGAACGACCTCGGCCCGATGGCCTTCCCGCTGCTGCCGCCGCAGCCGGCGCCGTTCGCGGTGGCCGAGTACTTCCCGATCCCGGGTGTCAGCGCCTTCCACGACGACCGGCAGCACGCGGTGTCGCTGGCGTACGTGGTCCCGGTCACCGGGACCTGCGAGCCCCGACAGGACGCCCTCGAGGTGACCTGGTTCTCGCCCGAGGAGGCGGCATCCGACGGTCTGGCCGCCGAGATGGAGGGCGGCCGCGGCACCCTCATCCGCCAGGCGCTCGCGCACCTGGGGCTGCTGCGCTGACGGCGGGCCCGCTCAGGCGGTCGTGAGGCGCCCCAGCTCGGCGACGAAGGCGTCCACGTCCTCCTCGGTCGTGTCGAA
Source organism: Microbacterium neungamense (assembly GCF_024971095.1). Classification (NCBI taxonomy): domain Bacteria; kingdom Bacillati; phylum Actinomycetota; class Actinomycetes; order Micrococcales; family Microbacteriaceae; genus Microbacterium; species Microbacterium neungamense. The sequence continues at coordinate 2,180,823 of NZ_CP069717.1, read as the reverse complement.
GGAGCACATCCAGCGCACCTCGTTGCGTGCGGCGTCCCAGTCGTAGAAGCGGAACGACTCGCGCAGGCGGTCGGCGACGCCGTCGGGCAGGGTCGCGAAGACGCCGTTCGACTGCGTGGGCTGGGTGAACGCGACGCCGCGGATGCTGCCGTCGGCGAGGCCCTTCTCGATGGACGAGCGCAGCCGCTGCGCCATGCCGTTGGCGTGCCGGGCGTTGCGCAGCCAGAGGTCGCCCTCGAGCAGCGCGATCAGCTGCGCCGAGACGAAGCGCATCTTCGACGCCAGCTGCATCGAGTACTTCCGCGCGTAGAGCAGGCCCTCCGAGGCATCCGGGTTCAGCACCACGATCGCCTCGCCGAGCATCGCGCCGTTCTTCGTGCCGCCGAAGCTGAGCACGTCCACGCCGGCGTCGCGGGTGAACGCGCGCAGCGGCAGGTCCAGCGATGCCGCCGCGTTGGACAGCCGGGAGCCGTCCATGTGCAGGCGCATGCCCCGCTCGTGCGCGTGGTCCGCGAGGGCGCGGATCTCGTCGACGGTGTACAGCGTGCCGAGCTCGGTCGACTGCGTGATCGAGACCACCAGCGGCTGCGCGCGGTGCTCGTCGCCCCAGCCCCACGCCTCGCGGTCGACGAGCTCGGGGGTCAGCTTGCCGTCCTCGGTCGGCACCGTGAGCAGCTTCATGCCGCCCATGCGCTCCGGCGCGCCGCCCTCGTCGACGTTGATGTGCGCGGTGGATGCCGCGATCACGGCGCCCCAGCGGGGGAGCATCGACTGCAGGCCGACGACGTTCGCGCCGGTGCCGTTGAAGACCGGGAACGCCTGCACCCCCTCGCCGAAGTGCTGCTGGAAGACCTCCTGCAGCCGCGCGGTGTAGGCGTCCTCGCCGTACGCGACCTGATGCCCGCCGTTCGCCGCCGCGATGGCGGCGAGGACCTCGGGGTGGATGCCGGAGTAGTTGTCGGATGCGAAGCCGCGGACGGCCGTGTCATGCAGAACGCTCACCGCACAAGCCTATTGCCTCCGAGGAGGGCGGAATCGCCGCCGCCGCACCGGAAATCCACCGGCTCCGCACCGGAAATCCACCGCCTCCCCTGTCGGATGTCGGAGGCGGTGATTACGCTCGGACCCGTGACCGAGACGGGTTCAGACTCCGCCGGCGGCACCGCGCCCGCGGCCCCCGGAGATGCGCGCGCGACCAGGGCGTTCGCGAACGTGCTGGTGAACACGCTCATCGCCAACGTGACGACGAGCTTCCTCTGGTTCGCGCTGACGTTCTGGGTGTACATCGAGACGCAGTCGGTGCTCGCCACCGGCATCATCGGCGGCGCCTACATGCTGTTCGTCGCGTTCTTCGCGATGGTGTTCGGCACCATCGTCGACCGCAACCGCAAGCACACCGTCATGCTGATCTCCAGCCTGGTCTCGGCGGGGGCCTTCGCGATCGCGGGCGGGCTCTACCTGTGGCATCCGGAGGCCGCGCTGCTCGATCTCAGCGGCCCCTGGTTCTGGCTGTTCTCCGGGGTCATCCTCTTCGGCGGGGTGATCGAGCAGCTACGGAACATCGCCCTGTCCACGACGGTGACGCTGCTCATCCCTGAGGAGCGCCGCGCGAACGCCAACGGCCTCGTCGGCACCGTGCAGGGCATCGCGTTCCTGGTGACCAGCGTCTTCTCCGGCCTGTCGATCGGCTTCCTCGGCATGGGCTGGACGCTGGTGATCGCGGTCGCCGCGATGGGCCTCACCTTCGCGCACCTGCTGTTCATCCGCATCCCGGAGGACGCGCCGCAGCCCGACCCGAACGCTCCCAGCGCGCTCGACTTCCACGGCAGCGTGCGCGCCATCCGGATGGCCCCCGGGCTGTTCGCGCTGATCATCTTCTCCACGTTCAACAACCTCATCGGCGGCGTCTACATGGCGCTGATGGACCCGTACGGCCTCACCCTGTTCTCGGCGCAGATGTGGGGCTTCGCGCTGGCGTTCTCCTCCACCGGGTTCCTGATCGGCGGGGCGCTGGTGGCCAAGTTCGGTCTCGGCTCGCGCCCGGTGCGCACGCTCCTGCTCGTCGTGATCGCGATGGGGGTCGTCGGCACGATCTTCATGATCCGCGAGTCCTGGCCGCTGTTCGTGATCGGGATGTGGGCCTACATGACGCTCATCCCGCCGGCCGAAGCCGCCGAGCAGACGATCATCCAGCGGGTGGTGCCGTACGAGCGCCAGGGCCGGGTGTTCGGCGTCGCGGCCGCGATGGAGGCCGCGGCAGCCCCGATCACCGCGTTCCTGATCGCCCCGATCGCCGAGTTCCTGATCATCCCGTACATGCGAGGCGAGGAGGGCCAGCGGCAGTGGGGCTGGCTGCTCGGCGGCGGCGACACCCGCGGCATCGCGCTGATCTGCTTCTTCGCCGGGATCGTGATCGTCGTCGCCGCGGTGCTGGCCTTCTTCACCCGCTCGTACCGCAAGCTCAGCGACCTGTACGCCCGTGCGCCCGAACCCGCGCCGGAGGGCGAGGAGGGGACGGATGCCGGGGCGCCCGCCGCCACCGAGCAGCACGCGGCCGATGGCATCCCCGACCCGGTGACCGCGCGCGGCGGGTTCGTGGAGCCGCACCACGCGGACTCCCCCGAGGACGATGACGGCAGCGACCCGGGGCGCTCGTGACGCCGCACGCGACCGGTGTGATCAGAGGGTGATCGCCCGGTCGTTCAGCTCGGCGGCATCCGTGTCCCACAGGCCGGCGACGGCGCCGGCCAGCACCTCCGGATCGAGGGCCTTGACGCGGAACGCCACGGCGGCGGCGCGCAGCGGCTCCGCGGCATCCCGCGCCGCCTTGGCGAAGCCCTGCGCGATGGCGCGGGTCCACGCCTCGCTCGCCGCCTTCAGCGCGGTGTAGTTCGCGCCGCCGGCGAGGGGGCGCTCGACCGTCGTCGAGGAGACGATCGCGAAGCGTCCGGCCTCCGACGCGCGCAGCGCCGCATCGAAGGCGCGGCTGGTCGCGCGCACCGCCTGGAACGCCGGCAGCAGCGCGTCGAAGTCCTCGTCGCTCTGCCCGGCCAGGCCGCCGCCCCCGCGCCAGCCGCCGACGAGCGGGACGACGCCGTCCACCGCGCCGAGGCGCTCGGCCAGCGCCGACATCTCGGCGCGGGACGTCGCGTCGGCCACCTCGACCTGCGCGCCGGCATCCGCCAGGGGCGCCAGCCGCTCGGTCGAGCGACCCGTCGCGACGACCCGCGCGCCTGCGGCGACGAGGGATCGTGTGACGGCCAGGCCCGCGGCGCTCGTCGCGCCGGCCAGCACCACCGTGCGTGCAGCGTTCATGGCAGCATCCTCTCCTGTCCGGCCGGAGACGGCCGGCTCTGCTCGGTCCCGAACGGCGAATCGCGTCCCGATCCGCTGGACCCCTCGCGAGGAGTGGCCGACGGATCGGGACGCGCTCGGCGGGACGCTCCGGTCGTCAGTCGTCGGTTCCGCGGATGCCGACGGTCGACTCGATGACCGGCTTCATCTTCTTGTCGAGGGCCTCGAAGAACATCGACAGCGGGAACTCGTCGTCCAGCACGGCGTCGGTGTAGCCCTTCGGCGGGCCGGCGAGGATCTCGTCGCTCAGACCGCGAGCCCAGACGGATGCCGGGTGCGGGGTGAGCACGCTGCGGATCAGCTCGTACGCCGCCAGCCAGTGCGCGGTCTTGGGACGGTCGATCGAGCGCCAGTAGAGCTCGTCGATGGCGTCGCCGAGCGCGACGACCGCGTCCGGCACGCCCTCCCAGTCGAAGGCGAGCTGGGTGTCGGTCCAGTGCAGCACGCCGCGCTGGTGCAGCCACGCGAACAGCAGCTGGCCGCCGAGCCCGTCGTAGTTGCGCACCCGCGAGCCGGTGATCGCGAACCGGAAGATCCGGTCGAAGATCACCGCGTACTGCACGAGTCCGGCGTGCTGGAGCATCTCCTGCTCGGCGGCCGGCAGCTCCTCACCCTCGGCCACCCGCGCCTTCAGGGCCCGCTGGATCTTCACCGACTCGCGGAACGCGGTCAGGTCGCAGCGCAGCTCCTCCAGCGAGTACAGGAAGAACGGCATCCGCTGCTTGATCATGAACGGGTCGAAGGGCAGGTCGCCGCGCATGTGGGTACGGTCGTGGATGATGTCCCACATCACGAAGGTCTTCTCCGTGAGCGACTGGTCGTCGAGCATCCGCGCCGCGTCCTCGGGGAGGTCGAGCTTGGTGATCTCGGATGCCGCGCGGACGACGCGGCGGTAGCGGGCCGCCTCGCGGTCCTGGAAGATCGCGCCCCAGGTGAAGGCCGGGATCTCGCGCATCGCGACGGTCTCGGGGAACAGCACGGCCGAGTTGGTGTCGTAGCCGGGCGTGAAGTCCACCAGGCGCAGGGAGACGAACAGCTTGTTGCCGTAGTCGCCCGCCTCGAGCTCGCCGATGAACTCCGGCCAGATGGTCTCGACGATCAGCGCCTCGACGAGGCGGTCGCTGGAGCCGTTCTGGGTGTACATCGGGAACACGACGAGGTGGCGGATGCCGTCGACGCGGTGCTGCTGCGGCTGGAAAGCCACGAGCGAGTCGTAGAAGTCCGGCACGCCGAAGCCCTCGTCGGCCCAGCGCTGGAAGTCCTTGACGACCGCCTCGAGGTACTCCGCGTCGTGCGGGAACGCCGGGGTGAGGGCGCGGATGCCGGCGATGATCGCGGCGACGTGCTGACGCGCGGCGTCGTGGTCGGCGGTCTCCGGGATCGAACCGTCCTTGATCTGCAGCGGGCGGATGGCGATCGCCGCCTCCTTGAGCAGCTTCCAGGCCTCGCTGGTCTCGGCGGTGCGGGCATCCTCGACGACCTCGGGTTCGCCGATGATGGCCTGAACAGCGGTGCTGTGGGCGGAAAGAGTGGACATCGGAACCTCCAATCGTGAGGTAGAGCGGAATATTTCCGGCGAATACCGGTTCTGACAGGTATTATTCCACGTATGGACGATTCTGTCGACCGGGCCATCCTCGCCGCGATCTCCCGCGACGGCCGTGCCACCCTCGGGCAGCTGTCCGAAGCGGTCGGGCTGTCGACCTCCGCGGTGCAGTCGCGGCTGCGGAGACTGGAGACCCGCGGCGTCATCACCGGGTATCGGGCCGTGCTGGACCCCGAGCAGGTGGGCGCGCCGCTGTCGGCGTTCATCGAGATCACCCCGCTCGATCCGGCCCAGCCGGACAACGCCCCAGAACTCCTGGAGCACCTGACCGCCATCGAGGCGTGCCACTCCATCGCCGGCGACGCGAGCTACATGCTGTTCGTCCGCGTCTCCTCGCCCCGCGCGCTGGAGCAGCTGGTCCGCGACATCCGCCTGGCCGCGAACGTGAGCACCCGCACGACGGTCGTGCTGCAGACGTTCTACGAGCACCGGCCGATCGTCACGGCCGAGTGAACCCGGGCGGCCGACTCGCGGGGTGACGCGCGGGCCGGATCCGCGCCTCGGCACCCGGCGGCCGCGCATGGGCGGCCTCGCTAGGATGCCTGCGTGGCAGGAACCTCGAAGCAGAAGAAGTCGAAGCGACAGGCTCCGCGGAGCGCCGCCCGCCGGCGGCCGGTGGGCAACCCCGCGAAGCGCCCGGCCGCGACCGTGGACCCGGTCACCGCGAGGGACTGGATCGGCGCGGCGCGGCTGCGCACCCTTCCGCTCGCCGTCGCACCCGTCGTCCTCGGCAGCGGAGCCGCGCAGGTCGCCGACCGGGAACTGCACTGGGTGATCGCGCTGGCGTGCCTGGCGGTGTCGGTGCTGCTGCAGATCGGCGTCAACTTCGCGAACGACTACAGCGACGGCATCCGCGGCACCGATGCGCACCGTGTCGGGCCGGCGCGGCTGACCGCATCCGGCCGGGTGCCGGCGAAGCGGGTCCTCGTCGTCGCCCTCGTGTTCTTCGCGCTCGCCGCCGTGGCGGGTCTTGCGATCGTGATCCGCACACAGCAGTGGTGGATGCTGGCCGTGGGGGCCGCCTGCATCGTGGCGGCGTGGTTCTACACCGGGGGGAAGCGGCCGTACGGCTACAACGCGCTGGGCGAGGTGTTCGTCTTCGTGTTCTTCGGGCTCGTCGCCACGCTCGGCACCACCTGGGTGCAGGCGTTCCAGCTGCCGCTGGAGGCGTGGCTCGGCGCGGTGTCGGCCGGTCTGTTCGCGTGCGCGGTCCTGCTGGCGAACAACCTGCGCGACATCGACCAGGACCGCGCGGCGGGCAAGCGCACGCTCACGGTGCTGATCGGCCGGCGGGCCACGCAGGTGCTGTTCACGCTCTTCGTGCTCATCCCGTTCGGGCTGGCCGCGTGGATCGCCGTGCTGTACCCGATCGCGTGGCTGGCGCCGCTGGCGCTCCTGGCGGGGCTGCCGGCGATCCTCATCGTGTGGACGTATCGGCAGCCGCGTGAGCTGGTGATCGCGCTGGGCCTCACCTCGCTGACCGCGCTCGGCTACGCCGGTTTCGTGTACTGGGCGCTGGTCGGCTGATGTTCTCGTCCTACTCCCTGCCCGCCGTCGCCGGGCGGGAGAGTGAGGACGCGCTCGCCGTGGGCGACGGCATCGCGGTCGTGGTGGACGGGGCCGGCCTGCCGACGTCGATGCGGAGCGGATGCCGGCACGCGGTCGCCTGGTACGCGCGGTGTCTGGCCGAGGCGTTCCGGGAGGGGTTGGAGAACCGCGCCGTCGCGATGCCGGCGGCGCTCGCTGCGGCGATCGAGCGGGTCAGGGCGTCGCACGCGCACACGTGCGATCTCGGGGCCGGATCGCCGAGTGCGACCGTGGCCGCCTGGCGGATCGACGACGAGGAGGTGGAGCACCTGGTGCTCTGCGACGCGTCGATCGTGCTCGTCGGCCGCGACGGCGCGGTGCGCGAGGTCACGGACGACCGGATCGACGCGGCGGTCGAGCGGCGGGCATCCGAACTGCTCCGAGAGGGAGCGGCAGGCGGGGAGCCGGCCGAGGAGGAGGTCGCCGCGGCGCGGCTCGCCGCACTCGACGAGACGCGCAACCGCGACGGCGGGTTCTGGTGCTGCCACACCGATCCGCGTGCGGCCGGGCACGCGCTCACCGGGCGGAGCCGGGTGGACGAGCTGGCGGCGATCGTCGCGGCCTCCGACGGAGGCACGCGTGGGTTCCAGCTGCTGGACGCGCATCCCATCGAACGGTTCGGCGCCCTCGCCGTCGCCGGGCGGCTGGCCGACATCGCCGCGGAGATCCGCGCCGCTGAGGACACGGCGTCGCTGCGCTTCGCGAAGACGCACGACGACATCCTGCTCGCGGTCGAGACGTTCTGACGGCCGGGGCAGGCGTTCGTCGCGGTGCGCCCAGTTCGGGGCCGGCGTCGCGGTGTCGCGCGGCCGCGAGCCTCGAGGCGGATGCCGCCGCTCAGGCGCTCGTGGTGCCGCCGTCCTCGACGTCCTCGTCCGTGAGCCGCTCACGGCGGGCGGCGCGCCGGGCGTGCAGGTCGCGGGAGGCGTTGGAGAGCGGGGCGCGCAGGAACAGCAGCGAGATGCTCATCCCGATCAGCGCGGCGAACAGCGCCGCGAGCCACCAGTACTCGCGGAAGATCGGGAAGAAGAACCACAGGATGGCGAGCGGGACGAGGAAGGCCAGCAGTCGCAGCACCGTGTAGAGGAGGAGGTTCTTCACCCTGCAAGTCTAGGTTCGGCCGGTTAGGGCTCCGCTGGGTGCCGGCACTCGAGGCGGCATGCCCGGCGCTGTCATCCGGCGTCGCGGTTCGTCATCTCCGGCAACCTGCGGGCGCCGATGGGGGAGGTCCGAGGTAGCGTCGGTGCATCGCGGCGATCCGGGTGGTCCCGGGCCACAGCTCATACCTGATGGTGCAGCGGGTTCGACTCCCGCCGTCGCGTCGAAGACTCCCGCCCTCACGTCGCGTGGAAGGGCGGCGGCCGGGCGGCGCCGCGGCACATCAATCCGGGCCGTGTCTGACGTACGGCGTAAGGTGGGCAGGCACCCTGACACGAGGGCATGTGGTGGAACAGCCGGCCGTCGCGTAGTGTTACAGCAAGTGGATTGGGCATTCCCGATCGGCGCCTGGCCTCCGGTAACCCGGGGGCCTTTCGCTTTATGAGTGGATCTTCAGTCCGTACCCGTTGATGCTTCCGGACGCTGATCGACGCAGCTTCGGTTCGATGATGTCCCACGCACGGTTGGGCTGATCCGGTCGAAGGACATGGAGCCCGACCGGGCGCGCGACCATATCCGCCACTTGCAAGCCGGAGCTGTTCGATTGCTTGCTCACGCAGAGGAAGTCGAGGCTCTGCGCCATGCCCTGCATCTGCGTTCGAGCCATCAACCTTCGGAATTCGAGCTCAAGCTCGTCATCCTCTTTCCGTCCACGGCTCTCGAAGATCACCCGCGTCACCCTTCCGCGTTGTCCGCGGCTCTGCAGTTCCATGAAGACGCGCTCAAGCCCGAACTCGAGAGCGACGTGATACGGGTTGTTCGCGACACCTCGCCTGGCTTTGTAGGGCTCCTTCAGAATCACACTCGCCGTCACGATGAACGGCGACTGGGTGAGCAGGGCGTTGAGGTCGGACATGAAGGCGGCGCGAACCCCTGGGTCCCTGAGGATATGGAAAGGAGGTCTGGCCTTGCGGATATCCATCTCATGAAGGATCACCATGTCGTGGCCGAAGTACCTGAACTTCAGACGTTGTACTTCCGGCACGATCTGGCCGACGTATGTCGGCACATGGAAGATGCAGAACGCGAGTACGAACACCGGGTAGTCCGGGTTGATCTGCTCCAGGCCATGGTCGCCACTCTCGTCGACGTAGACGACGTAGTCGCTGAACTCCGGCATGCGTTCAGCGTAAAGGTGCGATCCGATACCGCCCCGCGGCATCCCGTTCTGATCACGCATTCGGACGCGAGACCAGAGGAGCCCACAAGGACACCCGGGCGCGGTCCCGCGGATCCCGCGCCCGCACGCGGATCTAGACTGGAAGCATGGCCCGAGTGCTGATCGTCGGCGGGTTCCTGGCCGCCGCGTTCTGGATCTTCAGCATCGTCGACTGCGCTGTGCAGCCGGCGGCGCGGCACCGCGGCGTCTCGAAGGGCGTCTGGGTGGCCATCGTGGTGCTGATCCCGGTGCTTGGCGGCATCCTGTGGTTCGCGCTCGGTCGCCGGCGCGCGGACGGCGGAGGCTCTCCGCTGATCGCGCCGGATGACGACCCGGAGTTCCTCCGCGGCCTCAACCGCACGGAGCAGGACGAGCGCATCCGGCGCCTGGAGGAGGAGCTCGCCCGCCTCGAGGACGAGTCCGACGGCCCGGACCCTCGCTCGTGACGGATTCCCCCGCGAGCGCGGAGGCCGTCGCCCTCCTCGCCGAGCTCGTGGCGCACGGCGTGCGGGACGTGGTGATCGCGCCCGGATCCCGGTCGCAGGCGCTCGCCCTCGCCGCGACGGCGCTGAGCCGTGCCGGTGCGCTGCGCGTGCACGTGCGCGTCGACGAACGGGTCGCCGGGTTCACCGCCCTGGGCATCGCCCGGGAGACGCGGGTTCCGGTGGCCGTCATGTGCACTTCGGGGACCGCCGCCGGCAACCTCCTCCCCGCCGCCATGGAGGCGTTCCACGCCGGCGTCCCGCTGCTGCTGCTCACCGCGGACCGCCCCCCGGAGCTGCGCGGCGTCGGCGCCAACCAGGCGACCGTGCAGCCGGGCCTGTTCGCCTCGTTCGTCCGCTGGGGGCATGACGCGCCGGTACCGGGGGACGGCTCGTGGCGCGGGCTCGGGGCGCGTGCGGTGGCCGCCGCGGTCGGGAACGAGGGGCAGGGCATCGCGGGCGTGGCGGGGCCCGTGCACCTGAACCTCCCGTGCCGGGAGCCGCTGTCCGGCCCGGTGGAGGTCTCGGTCGCGTCCGGTGAGGCGCCGCGGCGCCCGGAGCCGGCGCCCACGACGCTGGAGCGCGGCCCGCGGACCGTGGTGATCGCGGGGGCGGATGCCGGGCCGGATGCCGAGGCGATCGCCTTCGCCGGCGGCTGGCCGCTGATCGCCGAGATCGTCAGCGGCGCGCGGTTCGGCCGGCTGCTCGTGCACGGCTATCGGATGCTGCTGCGCGACGAGCAGCTCGGCGGACGGATCGAGCGCGCGGTGGTGCTCGGGCATCCGACGCTCAGCCGGGAGGTCGCCGCCCTGCTCGCACGGCGCGACGTGGACGTCGTCGCCGTCCGCTCGGGCGGGGAGGCACTGAACCTGAACGGCCGCACGACGGCTGTCCAGGCGGTCACGGTCGCGCCGGGGGAGACCGACCGGGAGTGGCTCGGAGCGTGGATGGCCGCATCCGCCGCGGCATCCGTCGACCTCAGCCCGCCCGCACCGGATCAGGAGGGGCTGTCCTCCGAGGACCGCGCGGCCCGCCTGGACGCGGTGCGCGCCGAACTCGACGTGGTGCGCCGTCCTCTCGACCGGGAGCTCGTGGCGGATGCGGTGTGGCGTGCGACCTGGCCGCATGACCGGCTGGTGTTCGGCTCCTCCCGCCTGGTGCGGGTGGCGGACCAGGTGCTCGGCGGGAAGAAGGTGCCGGTGCACGCCAACCGCGGGCTCGCCGGCATCGACGGGACGATCGCGACGGCGACCGGCATCGCCGTCGCCAGCCAGGCCGGCGGAGCGCCGGGCGTCACCCGCGTGCTGCTCGGCGACCTCGCGTTCCTGCACGACGTGGGCGCCCTGATGCTGCCCGCCGACGAACCGCGTCCCCGGCTGCAGCTGATCGTCGGCAACGACGGCGGCGGCACGATCTTCGACGGGCTCGAGGTCGCCGGATCCGCCGCCGCGGAGGACCTGGACCGGGTCTTCTACACGCCGCAGACCGTCCGCCTGGAGGAGCTGGCCGCCGCGTACGGCTGGGAGTACGTCCGGGTGACCACGCGATCCGCCCTGGACCAGGCCCTGACGACCCCGACCGGTGGCACGCAGATCATCGAAGTGCCGCTGCCCCGGTAGCCGGGCGTCGGTCCGTCGTCACCGCAGCCGCTCGGTGATCTCCTTGATGTCCGCGCTCGCGTACCGGACCGGCGCCTCGAGGGACTCGGTCTCCGTCGCGAGGCCCTCCGTCTCCGCCGTGAGCTTCTCCCGGCCTTCGGTGAGGTAGAGGTCGGCCTTCTGCGGCGCGATCGCGAGCGTCTCGATCGGGTCGGTCTCGGTGAGCACATCCTCCAGACCCTGCAGGGCGCTGAACCGGCGCGCCTGGGTGACGACGTTGCGGTCGAGGGAGCCGGCGAACCTGTTGTACGCCTCCACGGTGGAGTTCAGCCGCTTACCGAGCGTCGCCAGGTGCTGACCGAGCGTCCCCAGCCGCTTGTGCAGTTCCTTGCCGACCGTGAAGATCTGGTGCGCCTCCTGCGCCAGCTGCTCCTGCCGCCAGGCGTGGCCGACGGTGCGCAGCAGCGCCACCAGCGTCGACGGGGTCGCGATCACGACATTGCGCTCGAACGCGTACTCGTAGAGGGTGGCGTCCTGGTCGAGCGCCGCGGTGAGGAACGGCTCGGCCGGCACGAACATCACGACGAACTCGGGCGAGCCGGCCACGGCGTCCCAGTACTCCTTGGTGCCGAGGTCATCGATGTGCTTCTTCAGGTGACGGGCGTGCGCCTGCAGCCGCTGCATCCGCACGGTCTCGTCGGTCGCCTCCATCGCCTCCAGGTATCCGTTGAAGGCGACCTTCGAATCCACCACGACGCGCTTGTCGCCGGCGAGGTGGATCACGAGGTCGGGGCGCAGCGCACCCTCGTCGGTGCGGTGGTGCTCCTGCTCGGCGAAATCGACGTGGTTCAGCATCCCGGCCGCCTCGACCACGCGGCGCAGCTGCAGCTCGCCCCATCGGCCGCGCACCTGCGGGGCCCGGAGGGCGTTCACGAGGTTGCGGGTCTCCGAACCGAGCGCCTCGGAAGACTGCCGCATGAACTGCAGCTGCTCGGTGAGGGCGGCGTTCGCCTCCGCGCGGGCCTTCTCGGCCGAGGTCATCTCGCTCTTGACGGTGTCGAGCGTCTTCTGGATCGGCTCGATGAGCTTCTCCACCGCCTCCTGCCGACGCCGCAGCTCTGCGGCGCCCTCGCTCTGGCTGCGCTTGAGCCGCTCCTCCGCCTGCGCCAGGAACGTCTTCGCATTGGCATCCAGCGCCCGCTTGCTGAGCGCCTCGAACTCGTCCGCGAGCCGCTTGGTGTCCGCGCGCAGCTCCTCGATCCGCTGCTCGGCGCGCCGGCGCTCCTCAAGCACGTCCTTCTCCGCCTCGGCGCGGACCTCGGCGAGGCGGCGCTCGTGGGCGGCGCGCTCGTCCTGCATCCGCTGCGCCGCATCCCGCCGGACCTCGGCCAGCGCCGCCTCGGCGAGCTCCCGCGCCTCCGCCACGCGCTGCGCGCCCAGGCGGCGCTCCTCCTCCACGCGCCCCGAGGTCTCGGCGCGCGCCGCCTCCACGTCCCGGCGGAGGCCGTCGATCTGCAGGCGCGCCGCGACCAGCTCGGCCTGCTCGGCCGTGCCGGAGGCCTGCCCGCGCTGACGGCCGAGCACGAAGCCCAGCGCGCCGGCGAGCGCGGCGGCGACGATGGCGATGACGACGAGAACGATGTCCATGTCCCCAGTGTGACGGGGGTCTCGGACATCGCCGCATCCGCCCGCCGCATCCGTCCCAGCATCCGTCCCCGCATCGATCCGAATCGGCGGAGGCGCGCTGCCGCCGCGTCGTGGATGATGGGCACATGACGACGCAGCGATGGCCGACCGGGGAGCTGCTCCGGGTCGGTGACGGCTTCCGGCTGGACGATGTCGATCCCGCGGCGACGCCCGGCTACGACCGCGGCAAGGCGGCGGGCAAGAAGGACCTCGCTCTGCGCGGCGACGTCCTCAGCGAACTGCAGGAGCGGCTCTACGCGGCCAGCCGGGGCGGGGAGGCGCGCGACGCCGTGCTGCTCGTGCTGCAGGCCATGGACACCGCCGGCAAGGGCGGCATCCTGCGTCACGTGATGGGCGGCGTCGACCCGCAGGGCGTCGCTCTGGCCGCGTTCAAGGCGCCGACCGAGGACGAGCGCGCGCACGACTTCCTCTGGCGCGTCGAGAAGCGCCTCCCCGAGCCGGGGATGATCGGCGTGTTCGACCGCTCCCATTACGAGGACGTCCTGATCGTCCGGGTGCGCGGGCTCGCGGACGCCGCCGAGATCGAGCGCCGCTACGGTGCGATCGCCGAGTTCGAGCAGCGCATCGCGGCATCCGGCACCCGCATCGTGAAGGTCATGCTGCACATCTCGCGCGACGAGCAGAAGGCGCGGCTGATGGAGCGGCTCGAGCGCCCGGACAAGCACTGGAAGTACAACCCGGGCGACGTGGACGAGCGGATGCGGTGGGACGACTACATGGCCGCGTATCAGACGGTGTTCGATCGCACGGCATCCGAGACCGCGCCGTGGTATGTCGTGCCGGCCGATCACAAGTGGTACGCGCGCCTGGCGGTGCAGGAGCTGCTCATCGCCGCGCTGGAGGACATCGACCCGCAGTGGCCCGCCGCCGACTTCGACGTCGAGGCCGAGAAGAAGCGCCTCGCCGCCAGCTGACCCCGCCCCGCGGGGGCCCGGGCCCCGCGTCTCCACCCGTCTGTTTGTGCCGTTCTGCTGCTTCCCGGCCTCGGAAGCAGCAGAACGGCACAAATAGACGCTCAGGGGCGGGGCGCTCAGGGGCGGGGCGCTGAGGGGCGGTCAGCGGGGCTTGCGGGCGCGGTGCAGGGCGACGATCCCGAAGCTCAGGTTGCGGTAGGCGACGTCGATCCAGCCGGCCTCCCGGATCCAGGCGGCGAGGGTGCGCTGGTCGGGCCAGTCCCGGATCGACTCGTTCAGGTAGTCGTACGCCTCGCCGTTCGTCCCGGCCACGCGCGCGATCCGCGGCAGCACCTGGCCGTTGTAGAACCGGAAGAACGCCCGGAACAGCGCACCCGGCGGCGTGGAGAACTCGTTGATGACCATCCGCCCGCCGGGTTTGGTGACCCGGTACAGCTCCCGCAGCGCCTTCTTCGGATCCTGGACGTTGCGCAGCCCGTACGACATCGTGACCGCGTCGAACTCGCCGTCCGCGAAGGGCAGGTTCATGGCATCCGCCTCGACGAACGTCAGGTTGGGGAGGTGCCCGTGCCGCCGGCGGCCCTCGGCCAGCATCCCGGGGGAGAAGTCGGCGGCGACCACCTCGGCGCCGCTGCGGGCGAGGGAGGCGGAGGAGGATGCCGTGCCCGCCGCGAGATCCAGGATGCGCTCGCCCCGGCGCGGCGCCACGGCCCGCGTGGTCGCCGCACGCCACAACGCGTCGTTGCCGAGCGTCATCGCCGTGTTCGTGCGGTCGTACCCGGGCGCCACCTGGTCGAACATGCCGCTGACGCGGGACGGATCCTTGCCGAGATCGGCGCGATTGGGCTCGCGGGAGGTCATGCTCCGAGTCTAGGCGGGGCCGCGTCGCCGCACCCGTGCCGGTCGGCACGCCCCGGGCCGTGCGCTTCGCGCGGAGATGTGCAGTTCCCGCGGCCCGGAATCCGGAATCCGTCCGCGGCAGGCGCACATGTCCGCGGCAACGCGCACCCGCCCCTGCTCGAAGCCCGCCCACGCGGGGCCCGCCTCCGGTCGCCCCCGTAGACTCGCCCCGTGAACCACGCGCGCCCCGCCCCCGGAACCCCGATGGTCTTCCAGTGGCGCAAGTGGGACGGCTCGCCGCACTGGCGCGGCGAGTGCGTGTACCTCGGCGCCGACGACTGGGGCGACTGGGTCGGGCAGCCGATCGGCTGGCGCAGCGCGCGTCCCGGTGCGACGTTCACGGCGCAGGGCCCGAACGTCACGCTCATCCCGCGGACTCCGGATGCCGGGGGCGCCGACTTCGCTCTCACGGTGACCCGCGACCATCCCCGCGGCACCCGGATCTACATCGACATCGGCTGGGACGTCCGCTGGGAGGGTACGGATGCCGCCGGAGCCCCAGACGCCGTAGCCCCCGACGCCGGAGCGACGGACCGCGACCTCCCCGTGCTCGCCACTGGCATCGACATGGACCTCGACGTCGTCCGGGTGGTCGGCGACCGCGGCACCTGGGTCGACGACCGCGACGAGTGGGAGGAGCACCGCGTCCGCTACGGCTATCCCGCCGATGTCGTTCGGCGTCTGGAGGCGCTGGCGCTCCAGCTCGAACGGGAGGTGCGGGCGCAGCATCCGCCCTTCGACGACGCCACCGGCGACCACTGGCTGGACCGGCTCGCCGACCTCCGCCTCGATAGGCTGGAGGTGTGACCAGCCCCCGCCTGATCGCGCGGACCCGCGAGATCGACCCCGTCGAGGACCTGCTGGCGCACACCTCCCCGCGGCATCCGCTGGCCTGGCTGCGTCGCGGCGACGGCATCGTGTCCGCATCGAACGGGACCGCCGCCGCCATCCGCGTCCCGGCCGGCACCGACCGCCCGCGTTCGCGCGCCCTCGCCGAGGCGTGGCGCGATCTCGCCGGCTCGGCCGAGATCGACGACGAGGTGCGCCTCCCCGGCACGGGACTGGTCGCCTTCGGCGCGCTCACCTTCGACGAGGACTCGGCGGCCGACAGCATCCTGCTCGTCCCGTCCACGATCATCGGCCGGCACCGCGGGCGCACCTGGCTCACCCGCATCCGCCCCGCGGACGAGGCGACGGATGCCGGGGCGCCCGCCGCCCCGCGTCCGTACGGCCCGCACTGGGCCGGCCGCGTCGGTCCCGGGGCGCTGACGCCGCAGGGGTACCAGGATGCCGTCCGCCGCGCGCTCGTCGAGATCGCCGCGGGCGAGTACAGCAAGGTGGTCCTGGCCCGCGACCTCACCGGCACCGTGCCATCGGATGCCGACCTGCGCCGCCTGGTGCGCGCCCTCGCCACCGGATACCCCGACACGTGGACCTTCGCCGTCGACGGCCTCATCGGCGCCAGCCCGGAGACCCTCGTCACCGTGCAGGACCGCACCGTCACCGCGCGCGTGCTCGCCGGCACCGCCGCCCGCGGCGCCGACGCCGATGGCGACACCGAGGCATCCGCCGCCCTCGCCTCCAGCGTGAAGGACCTCGACGAGCACGAGTACGCCGTGCAAAGCGTGCTCGCGGCGCTCCGTCCGCACACACGGGCGCTCGCCGCGAGCGACCAGCCGTTCACCCTCAAGCTGCCCAACCTCTTCCACCTCGCCACCGACGTGGAGGGCGAGCTGTCCGACGGCGCCTCCGCGCTCGATCTCGTCGGCGCGCTGCATCCGACCGCCGCGGTGGCGGGTACGCCGACGGATGCCGCGCTCGCCGCGATCCGGCGGCTGGAGCCCTTCGATCGCGGCCGCTACGCGGGGCCGGTCGGCTGGGTGGACGCGGCCGGCAACGGGGAGTGGGCGATCGCGCTGCGGTGCGCGCAGTTCGGCGATGCCGCGGCATCCGCTGGCGCGGGACCCGAGACCCTCCCGGTGACCGCCTACGCGGGCGCCGGGATCGTCGCCGGGAGCGACCCCGAGGCGGAGCTGCTCGAGACCCGGGTGAAGTTCCGCCCCCTCGTCGACGCGCTCGCCTGACGACGCCGACTCGCGTCCTCGCGACCACGCCGGCACACGGGCCTGGCGACGCCGACACCTCATCCGGACGACGCCGGCGCATCCCCGCGACCACCGGCGGCGTCATGTGACGATGCCGCCGCGGCGGGGTGAGCGGCGGGTTCCGCCGCGCGGGTAGGCTGGAGGCGTGACTTCGAGCCCCGCAGCCCCGGGCACGCGACTGGCGAGCCGACTCGGCTTCAGCGACCGCGTCTTCCTGGGTCCTGCGGCCCGGCGCGTCGCCCGTGAGATCGAGGAGGGCCTCGACCTCGTCGAGTCGGGTCTCGCCGACGAGCTGCGCGTCGCCGACGCGGTCGCGGATGCCGCGAGCCGATACCTCTACGAGGCCGGCGGCAAGCGCATCCGTCCCGTCCTGACGCTGCTCGCCGCCCAGCTCGGCGAGGGCAACATCCCGCCCGTGATCGACATCGCCAAGGCGCTGGAGCTGACCCACCTCGGCTCGCTGTACCACGACGACGTCATGGACGGCGCAGACAAGCGCCGCGGCGTTCCCGCCGCCCACGCGGTGTGGGGCAACAGCGTGGCGATCCTCACCGGCGACATCCTCTTCTCCCGCGCCAGCCAGATCATGTCGCGCTACGGCGATCGCGCGATCCGGCTGCAGGCCGACACCTTCGAACGGCTCGTGCTCGGGCAGATGCACGAGACCGTCGGCCCGCAGGAGGGCGACGACCCGATCGCGTTCTACATCCAGGTGCTCGCCGACAAGACCGGCTCGCTGATCGCGGCGGCGACGCAGGGCGGCGTGATCTTCTCGAACGCCCCGGCGGAGTACGAGGAGCCGATGCGGGTGTACGGCGAGAAGGTCGGCGTGGCCTTCCAGCTGCTCGACGACGTCATCGACCTGTCCGCCGACCCCGCCGAGACCGGCAAGGTGCCCGGCACCGACCTGCGCGCCGGCGTGCCCACCATGCCCTCCCTGCTGCTGAAGGCGGGAGAGGCGGAGGCCGACCAGGACCTGGCCGCGCGGATCGACGACGGCGTCGTGCGCATCGCCGGCGGTGAAGACCCCGGCATCCTGGACGGGCCGCTCGCCGAGCTGCGCGACCACGACGCGACCCGCCGCACCTTGGAGCTCGCCCGCACCTGGACCGCCGAGGCGATCGCGGCCCTCGAGCCGCTGCCGAAGGGCACGGTGCGCGAAGCCCTCACGCGATTCGCCGAGACCCTCGCCGATCGCAGCAGCTGACGGAAGGAACCCCCAATGACCAAGCTCAGGCTGGCCATCGTCGGGGCGGGACCGGCCGGCATCTACGCCGCCGACATCCTGCTCAAGGCGGAGCGCAAGTTCGACGTGTCCATCGACCTGTTCGAGCAGCTCCCCGCCCCCTACGGCCTGGTCCGCTACGGCGTGGCCCCCGACCACCCGCGCATCAAGGGCATCATCACCGCCCTGCGCGACGTGCTCGACCGCGGTGACATCCGCATCTTCGGCAACGTCCGCTTCGGCGAGGACATCACCCTCGACGACCTGAAGCGCCACTACAATGCGGTCATCTTCGCCACCGGCGCGATCCGCGACGCGAGCCTCGACATCCCGGGCATCGACGCGATCGGCTCGTACGGCGCCGCCGACTACGTCAGCTGGTTCGACGGGCATCCGGACGTGCCGCGGGAGTGGTCGCTGGATGCCGAGTCGGTCGGCGTGATCGGCAACGGCAACGTGGCCCTCGACGTCTCCCGGATGCTGGCCAAGCACGCCGAGGACCTGCTGGTCACCGAGGTGCCGGACAACGTGTACCAGGGGCTCAAGGCGAGCAAGGTGAAGGACGTGCACGTCTTCGGGCGTCGCGGGCCGGCGCAGGTGAAGTTCACCCCGCTGGAGCTGCGCGAGCTCGGCGAGCTGCGCGACGTGGACATGGTCGTGTACGACGAGGACTTCGACTACGACGAGGCGTCGAAGGATGCCGTGGCCAGCAACAAGCAGGTGATGGTGATCGACCGCGTGCTGCAGTCGTGGCGCAAGCGCGACTCGGTCAACAACGCCGGCGGCACGGCATCCCGGCGGCTGCACTTCCACTTCTGGGCCAAGCCGGTCGAGGTGAAGACGGACGAGAACGGACGCGTCGCCGCCCTGGTGTACGAGCGGACCCGGCCGGACGGGCAGGGAGGAGCGGTCGGCACCGGCGAGTTCCGCGAGGTGCCGATGCAGGCGCTCTACCGCGCGGTGGGCTACTTCGGCTCGCCGCTGCCGGGCGTGCCCTTCGACAAGAAGCACGGGGTGATCCCGAACCGCGAGGGTCAGGTGCTCGAGGCGAAGTCGAACCAGCCGGTGCCCGGCGTGTACGCGACCGGCTGGATCAAGCGCGGTCCGGTCGGCCTCATCGGGCACACGAAGTCGGATGCCATGGAGACCGTGCGGCACGTCATCAACGACCAGGGGTCGTGGTGGCGTCCGGAGGACCCGTCGGAGGAGGCGATCCCTGCGCTGCTGGCGTCCCGCGGCGTGCAGTGGACCGACCTCGAGGGCTGGCACCGCCTGGACGAGCACGAGATCTCCCTCGGCGCCCCGCAGGGCCGCGCCCGCATCAAGGTCGTCCCCCGCGACGAGATGGTCCGCATCTCCCGCGGCGAGTGACCCCGGCGCCCCTCGCCGTCCCCCAGCGTCTGTTTGTGCCGTTCTGCTGCTTCAGCGCCGCTGAAGCAGCAGAACGGCACAAACAGACGGGAGGGGATGGGTAGGGTGGCGTCATGGGGGAGTGGGTAGCGGACGTCCTCGGCGACGGGTTCGAGCAGCAGACGCTGACGCTCGGCGACGACGAGGAAGGGCCGGTCGTCGCGACCCTCGTCCGCGCGCTGCCGGATGCCGTGCCGTGGTGGCGCTTCGGCCAGGACACGCGGCCCCTGGCCGATGTCGACGTGCTCTACGTGCACGGCTGGTCGGACTACTTCTTCCAGCGTCGGCTGGCCCGGTTCTGGACCTCGCGCGGCGCCCGCTTCTTCGCGCTCGACCTGCGCAAGTACGGCCGCAGCCTGCGCCCCGGGCAGACGCCCGGCTACATCACCAACCTCGACGCCTACGACGAGGACATCGCCGCGGCGCTCGCCGCGATGTCGGATGCCCCGTCCCGCCGGCTCGTGCTCTTCGGTCATTCCACGGGCGGGCTCATCCTCAGTCTGTGGGCGGCACGGCATCCGGATGCCGCGTCCGCGGTGATCCTGAACGCGCCGTGGCTCGAGTTCCAGCTCGGCGCCGCGCGCCCCGCGATCGCTCCGATGATCGAGCTGAGCGCACGGTTCTGGCCCCGTGACGCGGCGCCGCAGGTCGACCTCGGCTTCTACACGCGGGCGCAGCGCGAGGTGGCCGACCCGGACGACCCGATGGACATCAACCCCGAATGGCGCCCCGAGCTGACGATGACCGTGCACGCGGCCTGGCTGCATGCGATCCTCGCCGGGCACGCGAGGGTCTCCGCGGGCCTCGGCATCCGTGTGCCGGTGTGCGTGCTGCTGTCGGAGCGCACGGCGATCCCGACGCGCTGGTCTGAGGAGCTCACCCGCGCCGACAGCGTGCTCGTCGTCGACGACATCGCGCGCGCCGCGCTCAGACTCGGGTCGTCCGTCACCGTGGAGCGGATCGACGGTGCGCTGCACGACGTGTTCCTCTCCCGGCGGGAGGCGCGGAACGAGGCGTACTTCCGGCTGGAGCGCTGGGTCACCGGATGGAACGCCGCGCGCCACGTGCGCCCGCCGGCGACGGAGGCGCCGCAGGCCGAGGCGGAGCGGATGCCGGTGGCCTGAGCCGATCCGGCGGCCCCGCGCGTCGGCTCAGCCGGTGCGCTCCGCCGGGTCCGCGGCGTCGGATGCCTCGCTCGCCGCGTCCTCCGCACCGCGCACGCCGTACATGAGGCGCGCCGCCTGCTCGGCCGCCGCGGCGTCGCCGTCGAGGATGGCCTCCTCGAGAGCGTCGAGGCCCTCCTCGGCCATCGCCCGTTGCTCGGCGGTCGGACGCCACAGGCGCAGGTGGCGCAGCAGGGCCATGCTCGACTCCGCGGTGAGCTCGCGCTGGATGCGGTTGCCGGAACAGCGCCCGAGATGCTCGAACAGCTCCCATCGCGCCTTCGACGAGGCTTCGGCGTCGGCGCCTGCCGCGCGGATGCGCTCGATGATGCGCCGGGCGTGCGCCCGCTCCGCGGCCGACATCCGGCCCACCGCCATCGCGCAGACGATGCCGGTCTGATACCCGGCGTACTCGCGCGCGTCGTCGATGGCCTCGGGCGTCGGCTCGGTGACGCGCGTGAACCGGCTCGGCGCCATCTCGACCAGGCCGATCCGCTCCAGGCGCTGCAGCGCCTCCCGGACCGGCGTCCGCGACACGTTGTACTGCGCCGCGAGGTCGGCGTCGCGCAGGCGGGTGCCCGCCGGGATGCGGCCGTCGACGATCGCCGAGCCGATCTCCAGGAACACCTCTTCGGCCAGCAGCCGTTTCGACGGCGGGATCAACCCCGACCAATCCCCATCCATGCTGAACACCCTCCCCAGCGGCATCCATCCGAGCGTCCCTCCCCAGGGAACGTCCCAAGGCCCTCGGGATACGAGGCCTTGTGAGCACACTAGATCACAACGGCATATCGGCGCTATGGCCGCTCCGGCGGCGCGGGATCAGCCCGCCGACGGCGGGGCGCCCGGTCAAGTGCCGCGCGCAGCGGTGGGTCGCCGGCCGGGGTGCGCGGGTTCAGCGGTAGTTGACGAACTGCAGGTCGATGTCGAGGTCGGCGGCCTTGAGGAGGCGGATGACCTCCTGCAGGTCGTCGCGGCTCTTGGACTGCACGCGCAGCTCGTCGCCCTGGATCTGCGACTTCACCGACTTCGGACCCTCGTCGCGGATGATCTTGCCGATCTTCTTCGCGTTCTCGCTCGAGATGCCGTTCTTCAGGCTCGAGACGATGCGGAACTCCTTGCCGCTGGCGACCGGCTCGCCGGAGTCGAGGCTCTTCAGGGAGATGCCGCGCTTGATCAGCTTCGACTGGAAGACATCCAGCACGGCCTTGGCCCGCTCCTCCGAGTTGGCGGTGATCACGATCTGCTCGCCGCTCCACGCGATGGATGCGCCGGTGCCCTTGAAGTCGTAGCGCTGCTCGACCTCCTTGCGGGCCTGGTTGAGCGCGTTGTCCGCCTCCTGGCGGTCGACCTTGGAGACGATGTCGAAGGAGCTGTCAGCCATACAGGCAGTGTATCGAGCGCTGCGACCGCACGCGCGGGCGCGGCGCCGTCGGGGAGCGGATGCGGCGCAGTCGCGCAGCCCGAACCGCCCGGCATCCGTCTTGAAAGCGCTTGCACCTGCGTTCGCGAGGAACGTGCGCCAGAGGCCATATCTCAGCTCGATAACGCCCGAAAGCGGGCGTTGCGCGGATGCCGCGTCGCAGGGCATACTGTAAGCGCTTGCATATCGGGCAGGCCCCCACGCATCGAGAGAGGCACACACCAATGAAGGTGACCAAGAGGAGCATCCTCGTGTTCGGCGCCATCGCGTCCGTCTCCGCCCTGGCGCTGACCGGCTGCGGTGCCGGCTCCACCGGCGGCGACGCGGACGACAAGGGCGACGCGGGCGCGATCACGGTCTGGGTCGACGCAGACCGCGCGGGCGTCCTGAAGGACGCCGCCAAGGACTTCACCGCCGACACCGGCGTCGAGGTCAAGCTCGTCCAGAAGGAGTTCGGCGACATCCGCGACCAGTTCGTCCAGCAGGTCCCGACCGGCAAGGGTCCGGACGTGGCCGTCGGCGCGCACGACTGGCTCGGCGTGCTCGTCGACAACGGCGTCGTCGCCCCGGTCGAGCTCGGCGACCGCGCCGGCGAGTTCGAGAAGGTCGCGGTCGACGCGTTCAGCTACGACGGCCAGGTGTACGGCGTCCCCTACGCGATCGAGAACATCGGCCTGCTTCGCAACGCCGACCTCGTGCCCGAGGCGCCCACCTCCTACGACGACATGATCGCCAAGGGCAAGGCCGCCGGCACCGAGTACGCGTTCCTGGTCGGTCTCGACCCCGAGGCCGCCGACCCGTACCACCTGTACCCCTTCCAGACCTCCTTCGGCGCTCCCGTGTTCGGCACCAAGGCCGACGGCAGCTACAACGCCGAGGACCTGCAGATCGGCAACGACGGCGGCAAGGCGTTCGCCACCTGGCTCGGCGAACAGGGCAAGGCCGGCATCCTGAACACGAACATCACCGGCGATCTCGCGAGGGAGAACTTCAACGCCGGCAAGGCGCCGTTCTTCCTCACCGGGCCGTGGAACGCTCCGTCCGCGACGGAGGCCGGTCTGAACGTCGTCGTCGACCCGATCCCGTCCGCCGGCGGTCAGCCGGCGCAGCCGTTCGCCGGTGTGCAGGGCTTCTTCCTGAGCTCGGAGAGCAAGAACAAGCTGGCCGCCAGCGAGTTCCTCCTCAACTACATCGGCTCGGAAGAGGTGCAGACGGCCCTCTACGAGGTGGGTGGACGCGCCCCCGCGCTGACCGCCGCCTTCGAGGCCGCCGTCGAGAGCGACCCCCTCACCGCCGGATTCGGCGCCGTCGGAGCGGACGCCGTCCCGATGCCCAGCATCCCCGAGATGGGCGCCGTGTGGCAGTACTGGGGCGTGACCGAGGCCGCGATCATCAACGGCACCGGCGGCGACCCGGTCGCCCTGTGGGAGAAGATGGCCGCCGACGTGCAGGCCGCGATCAGCAAGTGAGCGCACGGGGCGGGGCGGCATCGGCCGCCCCGCCCCTCCACCACCCGAATCCGCGCACGCCCACGAGGACACCCGATGACGATCACCGAGGATCAGGACGCCCGGTCCGACGCCCCCGCCACACCCCGACAGCGCCGGGCCGCCCGCATCGCCGAGGCCGCCGGCGGCGGCTGGGGCCTCATCCTGCTGAAGATCGTGGTGCTCGGGCTCATCCTGGCGCTCGCGGTCTACGCCGCCCTGGTGCTCATCCGCATGGACCAGTGGGTGCCCGCGGTGCTCGTCGTCGCGGCGGCGCTGCTCGCCGTCTGGATCTACTCCGGACGAGGCCGGCTGCCCGCGAAGTACCTGATGCCGGGGCTCGTCTTCCTGTTCGTGTTCCAGGTGTTCGCCGCGCTGTACACCGGGTACGTCGCATTCACGAACTACGGCACCGGTCACAACAGCACCAAGGAGAGCGCCGTCAACGCGCTCATGCTCTCCGCTCAGGAGCGGGTGCCCGACTCGCCCGAGTACGAGCTGACGATCCTCGACCAGCTCGGCGAGCTCTCCTTCCTCGTCACCGATCCCGACGGAGAGGTCCTCATCGGCGGTGAGGACCGCCCCCTCGAGGAGGTCGACGACGCCGAGATGCGCGGCGGCAAGGCCGTCGCCCTCGACGGCTACACCACGCTCGAGTTCGCCGAAATCGTCGCCAACCAGGAGCGCATCTCCGAGATGGCGGTGCCGCTCAGCGACGACCCGAACGACGGCGCGCTGCGTACGCCGGACGGCTCCATCGCCTACGTGTACACCTCGACGCTGGTGTACGACGAGGCCGCCGGCACCATGACCGATACCCGCACCGGCGTGGTGTACTCCGACATCGGCACCGGCGCGTTCACCGCCGAGGACGGCACCGAGCTCAAGCCCGGATGGCAGATCGTCGTCGGCTTCGACAACTTCACCCGCGCCTTCGCCGAGGAGTCGATCCGCGGCCCGTTCCTGTCCGTCCTGGTCTGGACCTTCGCGTTCGCGCTGCTGTCCGTGCTCACCTGCTTCGCCCTCGGCCTGTTCCTGGCGATCGTGTTCAACGACCCGCGGATGAAGTCGAAGAAGTACTACCGGGTGCTGATGATCCTGCCCTACGCCTTCCCCGGCTTCCTCTCGGCGCTGGTCTGGGCGGGCATGATGAACCAGGAGTTCGGGTTCCTCAACGTCGTCCTCTTCGGCGGCGCCGACATCCCGTGGCTCACCAACGAGTGGCTGGCCAAGGCCAGCATCATCCTGGTCAACCTGTGGCTCGGCTTCCCGTACATGTTCCTCATCTGCACGGGCGCGCTGCAGTCGATCCCCGAGGACGTGCAGGAGGCCGCGCGCGTCGACGGCGCGAGCGCCTGGCAGGTGTTCCGCTCGATCAAGCTGCCGTTGCTGCTGGTGGCGGTCGCCCCGCTGCTGATCTCCTCGTTCGCCTTCAACTTCAACAACTTCAGCCTGATCTACATGCTCACCGGCGGCGGTCCGCGCGACGTCACCGCGGGCGTGAACGTGGGCGCCACGGACATCCTCATCACCATGGTGTACAAGGTCGCCTTCGTCGGATCCAGCGCCGACTACGGTCTGGCCAGCGCCTTCTCGATCATCATCTTCATCCTCGTCGCGACCATCTCGGTCCTCGCGTTCCGGCGCACCAAGGCCCTGGAGGATCTGAACTGACATGACCACGCAGACCGCGGCGCCCTCCACGGGCGCGATCGTCACGGCCGAGGCCGGGGTGCGCGGCGAGGGCCGCGAGCCCCGCCGCCCGTTCCGCAAGTACTTCCGGGAGACCGGCTGGCGCCACATCGTGGGGGTGCTGGCGACGGTGTTCGCCCTGTTCCCGCTGCTGTACGTGTTCAGCGCCTCGCTCAACCCGGGCGGCACCCTGCTCACCGCGAACTCGCTGTTCAGCAGGGTGAGCCTGGAGAGCTACCTCACCCTGTTCCAGAACGAGACCCACCCGTACGGGGCGTGGTTCGTGAACACGCTCGTGATCGGCCTGGTCACCGCGTTCTTCACGGTGCTGCTGGGCGCGCTCGCGGCGTACTGCTTCTCGCGGATGCGCTTCACCGGCCGCCGGTTCAGCCTGACCGCTCTGCTCGTCGTGCAGATGTTCCCGCAGATGCTGGCGATGGTCGCGATCTTCCTGCTCATGGTGACCATCAGCGACATCTTCCCGGCGATCGGGCTGAACACGCAGATCGGGCTCATCATGGTGTACCTGGGCGGCGCGCTCGGGGCGAACACCTACCTCATGTACGGGTTCTTCAACACCGTCCCGGCATCCATCGACGAGGCCGCGAAGATCGACGGCGCCGGGCACGCCCGCATCTTCTTCACCATCATCCTTCGACTGGTCGCGCCGATCCTCGCCGTGGTCGGGCTGCTCAGCTTCATCGGCACCTGCAGCGAGTTCGTGCTCGCCAGCGTCATCCTCGTCGACCCCGACAAGCAGACCCTGGCGGTGGGCCTGTACCGCTTCGTCTCCGACGAGTTCTCGAAGAACTGGAGCGTGTTCGCCGCCGGCGCCGTGCTCGCCGCGATCCTGCCGGTGGCGCTGTTCCTGGCGCTGCAGCGCTACATCGTCGGCGGGCTCACCGCCGGCAGCGTCAAGTAGACGACCAGACGAGTGGGGGCATCGGCCGTCGGCCGGTATCCTCCTCACGAACACAACCGAAGGGCTCTGTCACGGCATCCGGCCGTGCAACCACGTCGCATCCACGGCGGGTTGCCGCCGCATCCACAGGAAGGCCCTGACATGACCGTTCTCCTCCCGCACCACGACGGCTCCCCGCTGTACGTGTCCGACGACGCCCCGGCGCTCGGCGACGTCGTCACCGTCCGCCTGCGCGTCCCCGCCGGGTACGGCCCGCTGCGCGCGGTGCGCACCCGGTCCAACCCCGACCACGAGCCCGAGTGGACGGATGCCCGTCGCCTCGGCGAGACCGACGGCTGGGAGTGGTGGGAGGCGCCGATCACCGTGCGCAACCCGCGGCACGGCTACCGCTTCGTGCTGCAGCACGAGGACGGCACAGTGGAGTGGCTGAACCAGACCGGCCTGCACCGGCTGGAGACCCTGGACGCCGAGGACTTCGCCCTGGTCGCGAACGAGGCGCCGCCGGCCTGGATGCACGAGTCGGTGATGTACCAGGTGTTCCCCGACCGCTTCGCCCGCTCCGCCCAGGCCGACGAGCACCCGGTGCCGGACTGGGCCATCCCGGCCTCCTGGGACACCCCGGTCGACCCGGTGATGCCGGGCCGCGCCCACCAGTTCTACGGCGGCGACCTGCCCGGGATCGTCGAGCACCTCGACCACCTCGTGGAGCTCGGCGTCAACCTGCTCTACCTCACCCCGATCTTCCCCGCCGCCTCCAACCACCGCTACGACGCGTCCAGCTTCGACAGCGTCGACCCGCTGCTCGGCGGCGACGAGGCCTACGTCCGGCTCATCGAGGAGGCGCACGCGCGCGGCATCCGCGTCATCGGCGATCTCACCAGCAACCACTCCGGCGACCGGCACGAGTGGTTCCGCGCCGCCTACGGCAACCCCGGCGCCCCGGAGGAGTCCTTCTACTACTTCACCGACGAGGGCAACACGGCGTACGAGTGCTGGCTGGGTACGCCGAGCCTGCCGAAGTTCGACTGGTCCAGCGAGGAGCTGCGCCGCCGCTTCATCACCGGCGAGGACTCGGTCGTCGCGAAATGGCTGAAGCCGCCGTACAACGCCGACGGCTGGCGGGTGGACGTGGCGAACATGACCGGCCGGCTCGGCGCGGTCGACCTGAACGACGAGGTGCGCCGGCTGCTGCGCGAGACGGTGCGTCGGATCAACCCCGACGCCATCCTGCTCGGCGAGTCCACGAACGACGCGACCAGCGACCTGCAGGGCGACGGCTGGCACGGCGCGATGACCTACCCGTCCTTCACCCGGCCGGTGTGGGCGTGGCTGAGCGAGCCCACCGGTGCGCCGTACCGGAACGCCGAGGGCGAGGAGCTCACGGAGCCGTGGTTCTTCGGCATGCGCACCGGCGGCATCCCGCGGTACACCGCCCGCGACGTGGTCGCATCGATCACGCGCTTCACCGGCGGCATCCCGTGGCGGGTGCGGCTGGGGAACATGCAGCCGCTGGACACCCACGACACCGCCCGCTTCGCCACCAACGCGGCACCCGGCACGATCCCGGTCGCGGTCGGGCTGTCGATGACGCTGCCCGGGCTGCCGGTGGTGTTCGCCGGGGACGAGTTCGGGCTGACCGGGGTGGACGGCGAGACCAGCCGCACGCCGATCCCGTGGGGCACCGAGTCGCAGCCCGATGTGGCCGAGCGGCTCGCGCTGTACCGCGAGCTCGTGGGGCTGCGTCGTGCGCACCCGGCGCTCGGGACCGGCGGTCTGCGGTGGCTGCACGTCGACGACGACGCCATGGTGTTCGTGCGCGAGTCGGCCGAGGAGTCGGTGCTCGTGCTCGCCACCCGCGGGCGCGTGGACGCCGAGCTCGCCCCGGGCGCGCTGCCCGGGGCGGCGGAGGCGGAGGCGCTGTTCGGCGAGGCGACGCTGGCCGTCGCATCCGACGGCGCCGTCGCGCTCGCCGCCGAGGGGCCCGCGTTCGCCGCGTGGCGCCTGCCCGGCGTGCGCGTCCCCGCCGCAGGGACGGATGCCGACGCGGGCGCGGAAGCCGGCACGCGCACGGATGCCGGCGCGGGCGCGGATGCGGGCACGCGCACGGATGCTGCCGCGTTCACGGATGCCGGGGGAGCGCGGCCATGACGACCCCGGAACGGTACGAGGAGCTCAGCCGCGGCCTCGCGGACGGCGTCCGCGCCCGGGACGGGCTGAGCGGGCTGGTGCTGCTCGGCTCGGCATCCGACGAGGCGCGCTTCCGGCGCGACGAGTGGTCGGATCACGACTTCTTCGCGCTCGCCGAGAGCGGGAGAGGGCCCGAGATCCGCCCGGATCTCTCCTGGCTCCCGGACCAGGACCGCATCGTGCTCACCGCGCGCGAGGGCGAGATCGGGTTCGTCGCGGTGTACGACGACGGGCACGTCTTCGAGTTCGCGCTCTCGGATGCCGAGGAGCTCGCCGGCGCGGTCGCGGGCGATGCCACGGTCGTGGTCGACGACGCCGAGGGCACCACCGCGGCCCTGGTGGCGCGGGCGCGCGAGCGCGCCGCGGCGGCGGACCGCTTCGACCCGGAGAACGACGCCCGTCTCGTGCTCGTCAAGCTCCTCCTCGGCGTCGGCCGGGTGCGCCGCGGGGAGCGTCTGAACGGCGGGCAGTTCATCCGTCAGCACGCCGTGCAGCACCTGGTGCGGGTCGTGCGCGGCCGGCTGTCCGAGCGCTCCACGGCGCTGCGCGACACGATCGACCCGGTGCGCCGGTTCGAGCGCGACCTCCCGGAGTGGGGGTCGCGGATCGCCGTGGCCCTCGCCCGCCCGGAGGAGGAGGCGGCGTGGATGCTGTTCGGCCTGCTCCGCGAACTCGAGCCCGGCTGGCCGGAGTTCCCGAGCCGGGCGGCGCAGGCGGTGGCCGCGCGGCTCGGCTGGGCCTGACGCGGACGGATGCCGGGACCCGGCGCGCCCGTGTGTCGGCGCCGCCGCACGCGACGGCCCGGGCGTACCCTGAGCGCATGGGGGCACGGATCGGAGGGCGCAACCTCGTCGCCAGCTGGATCGTCGGCGTGCTGTGCGCGGCGATCGTCGCCGCCCTGCTCTGGCTCGCCCTGCCCGCCGGACCCGGACTCGTCGTCGTGCTGACCGCCCTGCTCGACTCCACGCTCGGCGGCTGATCGGCCCGCGACTCCGCCGGTGCCCGTCCGCACCGCGGATGCCCGGCCGGACTGTGGCGCCCGCGTGCTGCGACACGTCGGCACGCCTCCTGGTTCCGCGCCCGCCGCGGCGATACCCTCGCACTGCACCCTTCCACGAGAGGCAGCCATCATGAGCGACCCCGAGGTCCCGAAGAACGAGCGACACGACGACGTCGACCACGTCGTCGACAGCGCCAACGAGGGGCTGGCCGAAGCGGAGGCGGCCCGCGCCGAGGTCCCCGGACCCGACGCCCAGGTCGCCCCGGTGGACCCCGACCTCGCCGCGTTCGAGGCGGCGGAGCGCGAGCACCCCGGCACGTTCAGCGCCGCCGAGCAGCGCGACGCGGATGCCGCGGCCGACCGTGCCGTGCAGGACGCCGACCGTCGCGACCTGGAAGCCGACCGCCGCGACCTCGACGCCGAGCGCCACGATGTGGACGCCGAGCGCCGCGACGTCGAGGCCGAGCGCCGCGATGTGGAGGCGGAGCGCGACGCCGTCGCGGCCGCCGAGACCGCCGAGCCCGAGACCACCCGGCACACCTACCACGCCGACCCGGAGCACCCCACCGTCGCCGACACCGCGTACGGTGCGGGCGCGGCGACATCCGCGGAGACCCGCGTCGTGCCCGCCGAGCCGCTCGTCGCCCCGGCGCCGCAGCCGATCTTCGTGCAGGCCCCCGAGCCGCCGCGCGAGCTGGGCAACCGGGGCACCGCCGCCGGCATCGGCCTGCTCGCGACGCTGTGCTTCGCCCTGCTCTACCTCGGCACGATCCTCGGACTCGGTGCGCTGGAGGGCGACGTCACCGGCGAGAACATCGCCGACGCCGCGCTCGCGCCGCTGACCACCTGGTCGTTCTGGGTGCCGGTCGTCGTGTTCTTCCTCGCCTTCTGGCTGCTCGGGGTGTTCATCAACCGCGGCCGCTGGGGGCTGTGGGTGATCTTCGGACTGTTCGTCGCCGCGGCCGCCTACGGCGGGCACCTGCTCGGCCAGCTGTTCCAGGCCGGGTTCTGGCGGATCGGGCCGGCCGCATCGGCCGAGCTGGTGAACGAGCAGCTGCTGGCTCCGCTCGCGATCGCCGCCTTCGTGTTCGCGCGCGAGCTGACCGTCTGGTTCGGCGCCTGGGTCGCCCGCCGCGGCGCCCGCAAGAAGGAGCTGAACGCCGAGGCGCAGCGCGAGTACGAGCGCACGCTGGAGGCCGGGCCCACTCTGGCCCGGTGAGCCGAGAATGACCACCGGAGACCCCCGCGGCGATGCGCCGTCGGGGGTCTCCGTCGTCACGGCGCTGACCGTGGGCGCCGTCCTCTTCGCCGCCCTGGCGATCCTCGGCCTCGGGATGCTGAGCTACTTCGCCGACATCGACATCATCGCGGTGTCGGCGCTGGGCCAGTGGCCAGGCATCGCCGGTATGTTCGTGGCCGTCGCCGTGTTCACCGGCATGCTCTGGCCGGTGCTGCGCGTCCCGCATCCGCTCTACCCGCCGGTGGCGCTCGTGGCCGTCGTGACCGGACTCGCGCACCTGGCCGCGGTGTGGCTGAGCGCGTTGGTCGCCGGCTCCGGCCTCGCGCCGGCATCCGCCGCCGTCTCGCAGCTCGTGCTGCGCGGGCCGAGCGCGGTGCTCCTGCTCGCCGCGGCGGTCGCCGCCTGGATCGCCGTGGCGCTGCGCCGCACCCGCGCCCGCCCGCCGCACTGGCCGTGGGAGCGTGCCGCCGATGAGGAGTGAGCCGGTGCAGGGTGCCGCGTCGCCGCGCGCCCCGCGGGAGGCGCCCGGATCCGCGCCGCGGCGGCGCCGCGGTCGTACCCTGTAACCGTGGAGAGGTCGCTGGACACTCAGGTCGGTCAGGCCATGGAGGCGTGGCTGCGCTGGGTACCGCGCTGGGCCCCGGCGACGCACCGCGGCCGGGTCGCCCCCTGCCGGCGCTGTCTGGGCTCGCCGATCCTGTCCGCGGCCGGCATCGGCGCGAACGTCCCGCACGCCGTGCAGCACGGACTCTCCACCCGCATCAAGGCGATCGTGGACCACGCCGTCGCCGAGTACACGGCACGCAACCTGCCGATGCTCCAGGCCGAGCTCGACCAGCAGGCCGAGCGCAACCGGGCCCGGAGCTACCGGCCGGCGGAGGGCCTGGATCCCGAGTTCGAGGGGATGCCGCTGGATCCCGATCCGGTCCCGGGGGCGCCGTTCCTGTTCACCGTCGCCGGGCTCGCCGACGAGTCCGCACCAGATCTGCCGCCCCTGCCCCCGCTGAGCGAGGAGGCGAAGGCGGCGCTGCGGCAGGAGGTCGCGCTGGCCGACGAGTACGCGAACATGATCGGCCGGGAGATCTGCGGCATCCTGCTGCGTCACCGGCTGCGCGTGCAGGCCGCCATCTCGCAGTACGTGGAACCGCAGATCGAAGCTCTGCTCGCGGAGCTCAGCGAAGCGCTGGACTCGCCCTTCGACCCGGACACCCCCTGACCCGCGCCCGGCTCGGGACGACCGACGCCTGCCGATCACGGACGTCGTGTTCCGAAATGTTCACCGGAAGGATGATGCGTGCATTCCGGCATATCGGATAGCATGCGAACCGCCGGGCTCGACGCCGAGCACGGCGCGAAGGGTGTCCGATGGTGCATCGGCCGCCACGGCCGCATTGCAGAGGACAACGTGAAGACATCCGTGAAGAAGGCGCTCCGCCTGCTCCCCGCATCCCTCGTCGCCGCGACCACCGCCGGCGCCCTGCTCGCCGGGCCGGCAGCGGCCGCGGAGGAGGACACCGCGCCGACCGAAGGCAGCGCCTACGCCTCCTTCGCCGAAGACGTCATCACCAGCGACGAGGCCGTGAACGGCATCGGACGCAACGCCGAGGGCGAGATCGTCGTCTCCGCCGAGGTCGACCGGCTGCAGGCCGCGACGCAGGCCTGGCTGGACTCCTTCGGGAACGTCGTCCTCGCCGACCGCGAACCCGCGACGGCGCACGCCACGAGCGACGTCGTCGGCGGCGCCGGCTACGCCGTGATCGACCGCGCCACCGGGCAGGGCTCGCTCTGCTCCTTCGGCTTCTCGGCCTGGACCCCCGACGGCGACCCCGCGATCATCAGCGCGGGGCACTGCGGCACGGCCGGCGAGACGGTGGAGCGCACCCGTCCCAGCCAGGACGACGCCGCGACCTACCCGGCCCCGCCCACCTTCTCGCCCGGCCTGCTCGACGGCGGCACCATTCTCGGCACCTTCGCGTTCTCGCAGTTCGGCGGCCCCGGCGGCACGTCCGGTGCGAACAACGACCCGGCCAGCACCGACATCTCGGCGATCGACGTGACCGCCGCCGGATTCACGCTGAAGCCGTTCGTGACCGACTGGACCACCGAGGCCGGCGACGACCTGTCCGCCTCCGGCACCCCGGTCACCGCCGTCGGCACCGCACAGCCGGGCGACCAGATCCTGCGCAGCGGCCGCACCACGGGACAGCACACCGGCGAGGTGCTCGAGACCGGGTGGTACGAGGTCAACGACACCAATGGCACCGGCCACTGGGTCAAGGGCTTCCTGACCACGGCGCTGTCGGACCACGGGGACTCCGGCGGCGCGTTCCTGCGCGGCACGACCGCGGTCGGAGTGCTCTCCGGGGGCGGCACGGATCCCCAGATCGGCGACTTCTCCATCGCGACCGACCTGCTCAGCGGCCTCGAGCGGACCGGCGGGTACACGATCATGCTCGACGTCGCCGAGCCGACCGTCACCTCCCACCAGGCCGGATCCACGGCCCACCCGGGCGACAGCGTGAGCGGCACCGGCCCCGCGGGGCACACCCTGCTGGTCACCCTGAACGGCATCACTACGCCGGTCCCGATCGATGCGGCCGGGCTGTGGAGCTTCCCGGTTCCGGTGATCGAGGGGCTCGTCGAGTACGTGCTGCAGGTGTCCGACGGCGGGTACAACCGCTCCGAGCCGGTGCCGTTCGGCCTCACCGTCGAGGAGGCGCCGATCGCCGCTCCCGTGATCACCGCACCCGAGACGGATGCCGTGCTCCCCGCGGGCGAGGTCACCATCACCGGCACCGGCCAGCCCGGCGCTGCGATCGCCCTCTCCGGCGACGTCACCGGGACGACCGAGGTGGGCGCCGACGGCTCCTGGTCCCTGACGGTCGCGGCACCCTACGGCCCGGTCGCCTACACCGTCACGCAGACCGCGGGCGACGACGTGCAGACCGCGCAGAGCACGTTCACCGTGCTGCCGCCGGCCCCGGCCATCATCGGCCCGGCGGACGGCTCGTCGACCACGGATGCCCCGAACGCGATCTCCGGGACCGGCGTCCCCGGCGCGGTGGTGGAGGTCTTCCTCGACGGCGAGGCCGCCGGCACGGCCATCGTCGGCGCGGACGGCACCTGGTCGCTCGCCCTGGAGCCGGCCCCGGCCGTCGGCGAGCACACGGTCTCCGCCGAGCAGACGGTGAACAGCGCGACCGGCCCGGCCGCCGCCAGCCGCTTCACCGTGGCGCCGGCTCCCGCGCCGCAGCCGCCGACCGGTCCGCAGCCGCCGACCGGCCCGCAGCCGCCCGTCGGCCCGCCGCCGGCCGGGCAGCAGCCGCCGGCGCCGCCGTTCGGCGACCTCGCCACCACCGGCGCCGACCCGGACTCCCTGCTGGGCCTGAGCATCGGCGGGGCGACCCTGATCCTGCTCGCCGGCGCGCTGCACATGGCGTCCCGGCGGCGCGAGCGCGCCTGAGCGGTGAGGCCGGGGCGGCCGGACCGGGGCGGCGCGGGGAGGACCCGCGCGGCGGCGCCGGACGATCGCGCCCCGCGGCATCCGCTCATTTGACCGGCGCCGTTACGCCGCATTACACTTGATCGGGTGTGCGCACGCCTGTGCGCTCATGCAGGGCGCCGGTACCTCCGGTTCGCCCCCACGGCATACCCACCACCTGACAGCACGGCGGATCCGTCGTGCCGGTGGGTCATGATGTGAAATCCATCACGCTGTCACCGTGCAGCACTATGAGGAGAGAACGTGCCAACCATTCAGCAGTTGGTTCGCAAGGGCCGTACGCCTAAGGTCTCGAAGACCAAGGCTCCGGCGCTGAAGTCGAACCCGCAGCAGGCCGGCGTGTGCACCCGTGTGTACACCACCACCCCGAAGAAGCCGAACTCGGCGATGCGCAAGGTCGCCCGTGTGAAGCTCCGCAACGGCACCGAGGTCACTGCCTACATCCCGGGCGAGGGCCACAACCTGCAGGAGCACTCGCTCGTGCTCGTCCGCGGCGGTCGTGTGAAGGACCTCCCCGGTGTCCGCTACAAGATCGTCCGCGGTGCGCTCGACACCCAGGCCGTCAAGAACCGTAAGCAGGCTCGTTCCCGCTACGGCGCGAAGAAGGGTTGAGATAGATGCCTCGTAAGGGTCCCGCCCCGAAGCGCCCGGTCGTCAACGACCCCGTCTACGGCGCGCCGATCGTCACCTCGCTCGTGAACAAGATCCTCGTCGACGGCAAGAAGTCGCTCGCCGAGTCGATCGTCTACGGCGCCCTCCGCGGCGTCGAGGCCAAGAGCGGCCAGGACGCCGTCGCCACGCTCAAGAAGGCGCTCGACAACGTGCGCCCCACCCTCGAGGTCCGCAGCCGCCGCGTCGGCGGCTCGACCTACCAGGTTCCGGTCGAGGTCAAGCCGCACCGCGCGAACACGCTCGCTCTGCGCTGGCTCGTCAGCTACGCGAAGGGCCGTCGTGAGAAGACGATGACCGAGCGCCTGCAGAACGAGATCCTCGACGCCTCGAACGGCCTGGGTGCCGCGGTCAAGCGCCGCGAGGACACCCACAAGATGGCCGAGTCGAACCGCGCCTTCGCCCACTACCGCTGGTAAGGGGCAGAGCGGATGCCGCCACCGCGGCATCCGCTCCCACTCTCTGATTCGTTCCTGAACCATCCCGGAGGAACCCCCGTGGCACAAGAAGTGCTCACCGACCTGAGCAAGGTCCGCAACATCGGCATCATGGCCCACATCGATGCCGGCAAGACCACCACCACCGAGCGCATCCTGTTCTACACGGGTGTCAACCACAAGCTTGGCGAGACGCACGACGGCGCCTCGACGACCGACTGGATGGAGCAGGAGAAGGAGCGCGGCATCACCATCACCTCCGCCGCGGTGACCTGCTTCTGGAACAAGAACCAGATCAACATCATCGACACCCCCGGTCACGTGGACTTCACGGTCGAGGTGGAGCGCTCGCTCCGCGTGCTCGACGGTGCGGTCGCCGTCTTCGACGGCAAGGAGGGCGTGGAGCCCCAGTCCGAGACCGTGTGGCGTCAGGCCGACAAGTACAACGTCCCGCGCATCTGCTTCGTCAACAAGATGGACAAGCTGGGCGCCGACTTCTACTACACGGTCGACACCATCGTGAACCGCCTGGGCGCGAAGCCGCTCGTGCTGCAGCTGCCGATCGGCGCCGAGAACGACTTCGTCGGCGTCGTCGACCTGATCGAGATGCGCGCCCTGGTGTGGCCGGGCGACGCCAAGGGCGACGTGACCATGGGCGCCCAGTACGAGATCCAGGACATCCCGGCCGACCTGAAGGACAAGGCCGAGGAGTACCGTCAGCAGCTGCTGGAGACGGTCGCCGAGTCGGACGAGGAGCTTCTGGAGAAGTTCTTCGGCGGCGAGGAGCTCACCGTCGCCGAGATCAAGGGCGCGATCCGCAAGCTCGTGATCGCCTCCGAGATCTACCCGGTGCTGTGCGGCTCCGCGTTCAAGAACCGCGGTGTGCAGCCGATGCTGGACGCGGTCATCGACTACCTGCCGTCGCCGCTGGACATCCCCGCCATCGAGGCCCACGACCCGAAGGACGAGGAGAAGATCATCGAGCGTCACCCCGACGCGAAGGACCCCTTCGCGGCGCTGGCGTTCAAGGTGGCCGTCCACCCGTTCTTCGGTCGTCTGACCTACGTGCGCGTCTACTCGGGCGAGCTCGAGTCGGGCGCTCAGGTCGTCAACTCGACCAAGGGCAAGAAGGAGCGCATCGGGAAGATCTTCCAGATGCACGCCAACAAGGAGAACCCGGTCGACAAGCTCACCGCGGGCAACATCTACGCCGTGATCGGCCTGAAGGACACCACCACCGGTGACACCCTCGCCGACATCAACCAGCCGGTCGTGCTGGAGTCGATGACCTTCCCGGAGCCGGTGATCGAGGTCGCCATCGAGCCGAAGACCAAGGCCGACCAGGAGAAGCTGGGTCTGGCGATCCAGAAGCTCGCCGAGGAGGACCCGACCTTCCGCACCGAGCTCAACCCGGAGACCGGTCAGACGACCATCAAGGGCATGGGCGAGCTGCACCTCGACATCCTCGTGGACCGCATGAAGCGCGAGTTCAAGGTCGAGGCGAACGTCGGCAAGCCGCAGGTGGCGTACCGCGAGACGATCCGCAAGGCCGTCGAGAAGCACGACTACACCCACAAGAAGCAGACCGGTGGCTCGGGTCAGTTCGCGAAGATCCAGTTCACCATCGAGCCGCTCGAGGTGACCGCGGACAAGACCTACGAGTTCGTCAACGAGGTGACCGGTGGCCGTGTGCCGCGCGAGTACATCCCGTCGGTGGACGCGGGCTTCCAGGACGCGATGAACGTCGGCGTGCTGGCCGGCTACCCGATGGTGGGCGTCAAGGCGACCCTCGTCGACGGTGCCGCGCACGACGTCGACTCCTCGGAGATGGCGTTCAAGATCGCGGGCTCGATGGGCTTCAAGGAGGCCGCCCGCCGTGCGAACCCGGTGCTCCTCGAGCCGCTGATGGCGGTCGAGGTGCGTACGCCGGAGGAGTACATGGGCGACGTCATCGGCGACCTGAACTCGCGTCGCGGCCAGATCCAGTCCATGGAGGACGCCCAGGGCGTCAAGGTCGTGCGCGCTCTGGTGCCGCTGTCGGAGATGTTCGGCTACATCGGCGACCTGCGCTCGAAGACCTCGGGCCGCGCGGTCTACTCGATGGAGTTCGACAGCTACGCGGAGGTCCCGAAGGCCGTGGCCGACGAGATCGTCCAGAAGGCCAAGGGCGAGTAAGCCCTGTCGGATGCCGCGGACGCTGAGCCCGTCGCAGCGCCCGGTCGTCGAGCGAGGCCCGCAGGGCCGAGACGAACGCCCGGTCCGCGGCATCCGGTACCCCACAACTTCACACTTCCCTCTCTATTAGACTGAGAACCTAACCCGTAGAGAAGCGGTCGCAAACCAGTGCCCGCTGTCGCTACATGACCGTCCTGAGGAGGACCCAGTGGCTAAGGCCAAGTTCGAGCGGACCAAGCCGCACGTGAACATCGGAACGATCGGTCACGTCGACCACGGCAAGACCACGCTCACCGCAGCGATCTCGAAGGTGCTTGCTGAGAAGTACCCGTCGGATGTCAACGTCGTGCGCGACTTCTCGTCGATCGACTCGGCTCCGGAAGAGCGTCAGCGCGGTATCACCATCAACATCTCGCACGTCGAGTACGAGACCCCGAAGCGTCACTACGCACACGTCGACGCCCCGGGTCACGCTGACTACATCAAGAACATGATCACCGGTGCCGCCCAGATGGACGGCGCGATCCTGGTCGTGGCCGCCACCGACGGCATGATGGCTCAGACGAAGGAGCACATCCTCCTCGCCAAGCAGGTCGGCGTGCCGTACCTGCTCGTCGCCCTGAACAAGGCCGACATGGTCGAGGACGAGGAGATCCTCGAGCTCGTCGAGATGGAGGTCCGCGAGCAGCTGTCGAAGAACGACTTCGACGGTGACAACGTTCCGGTCGTGCGCGTCTCGGGCCTGAAGGCTCTCGAGGGCGACGAGAAGTGGGTGCAGTCGATCGTCGACCTCATGGAGGCCGTCGACGAGAACATCCCGGACCCGGTGCGTGACCGCGACAAGCCGTTCCTGATGCCGATCGAGGACGTCTTCACGATCACCGGTCGTGGCACCGTCGTCACCGGTCGTGCCGAGCGCGGCACCCTGGCCATCAACTCCGAGGTCGAGATCGTGGGTCTGCGCCCGACGCAGAAGACGACCGTCACCGGTATCGAGATGTTCCACAAGCAGCTCGACGAGGCGTGGGCCGGCGAGAACTGCGGTCTGCTCCTCCGCGGCACCAAGCGCGAGGACGTCGAGCGCGGCCAGGTCGTCGTGAAGCCGGGTTCGATCACCCCGCACACCCACTTCGAGGGCACCGCGTACATCCTCTCCAAGGACGAGGGTGGCCGCCACAACCCCTTCTACACGAACTACCGTCCGCAGTTCTACTTCCGCACCACCGACGTCACCGGCGTCATCACGCTGCCCGAGGGCACCGAGATGGTCATGCCGGGTGACACCACCGACATGTCGGTCGAGCTGATCCAGCCGATCGCCATGGAGGAGGGCCTCGGCTTCGCGATCCGTGAGGGTGGCCGCACCGTCGGCGCCGGCACGGTCACGAAGATCGTCAAGTAAGCACTGCTTCTCGCAGAGGGGTCGGACCTTCGGGTCCGGCCCCTCTGTCGTTGATGCGCGTGGGGCGGGGCGGCGCGGTGCCGCCCGGCGCGGCGCGGCGCGGTCGCCGGGAGCTTTCCGCATCCGCGGGGGTGCTGTGCCGTGTGTTCTTCTCCCGGCGGCGGGATGCCTCGCGGTCGTCCGCGGTCGCCGGGAGGTTCTCGCATCCGCGGGGGTGTTGCGCGGTGCGTTCTTCTCCCGACGGTGGGATGCCTCGCGGTCGTCCGCGGTCGCCGGGAGCTTCTCGCATCCGCGGCGGCGCTGCGCGGTGCATTGTTCTCCCGGCGGCGGGATGCCGCGCGGGCGCCTTCGGTCGCGGGGAGGTTCCTGCATCCGCGGAGGTGCTGTGGGGTGCGTTCTTCTCCCAGCGGCGGCATGCCTCGCGGCTGTCCGCCGTCGCCCGGGAGCTTTCCGCCTCCGCGGAGGTGCTGCGCGGTGCGTTCTTCTCCCGGCTGATGCCGGGTCAGGCGGCGCTGCGCTGCGCGACGGCGCGGCGGAGGCGGGCGAGGAAGGCCGCGCGGCCATCGGCGAGGTCGAGCTGGGTGATCCGGAGCACCAGCCATCCCCGCTCCTCGAGCTCGCGCTGCCGCCGGATGTCCTCACGCCACTGCTCCGGGTCGGTGCGATGGCCGTCGCCCTCGTACTCGATCGCGATCTTCCACTCGGGATACGCGAGATCGACCGTCGCGATCTTGCGTCCCCGTTCGTGGACGACGTATTGGACCTCGGGTTCGGGCAGGCCGGCCGCCATGATCACCACCCGCGCTTCGGTCTCCTTGGGGGAGTCGACGCCGGCCCGTGCGCGTGTCAATGCGGTGCGGACCCGGCCCACGCCCGGAAACGAGCCCCATTCGGCCAGGCGCATGTCGATCTCGCCCGCATCCGTCAACGGGCGCGGACCGACCAGGTTCGGGTACTTCCCTGACGGGGTGATCAGCGCCTCGATCAGCACGAGCAGCTGTGTCGCCGTGAGCTCGGCGGCGAGCACGAAGAGCGTCGCCACCGGATCGAGCACGGGCACGCCGTCGAGCAGAGCCGCCCGCATCCGCACCGTGCTCAGCCGATGGCCGGCGACGCCGGCGACCTTCGGCGGAGCGGCACCCTCCGGCACCGCGATGTCCAGGAGCTCATGGGGCGTCCAGAACCAGGGGAGCGGAAGGCCCCGCAGGCGCGCGGCAGTGCGCCGGGAGAACGCCTGCCCCTCGCGCAGTCTGGGCGCGTAGTAGCGCACGCGCGCGAGGAAGGTGTCGGGCACCGCGACGGAGCGGATGCCCGGGAAAGGCCGTGCCAGGTCCGGAGCATTGCAACGGCCGCGGCCGATGCCGTGCTCCTCGGCCTGTCGCAGGTGGAACGCCGGGATGAGTGCCGGTGGCAGGAGAACACGATGATGCATCCGTCAAGGATGCGCAGTGTTCACCTCACCGGGATGCGCGATTCCCGGCATCCGTGGAGAACTCGTCGAGGGGCCACATCTGTGGAGGACGAGGCGTCACACGTGCGGCGGGAGGATCCTGCACCCGGGAGGCCCGTCTCCGATGCGGGATTCTCCCGGCGGCGCGGGCGGGACCGGCCGCCAGGAGGAAAACGCACGGGGGAGGGCCTGGGGGATGCGGGATCCTCCCGGCGGCGTCCCGGCGGCGCGGCGACGGCGCGGTGGCGGAACCCGGCTCTTGTCCGCGCGGACGGGGATCGCGTAGAAAGGAACCTGGGTGCGGCGACTGCGCACCGACACGGAACGGGGGAGGAACCCATGGGCATCGAAGACGCACTGAACAAGGGCAAGGAGATCTTCGAGCAGAACAAGGAGAAGGTCGACGAGGCGATCCA
Source organism: Microbacterium neungamense (assembly GCF_024971095.1). Taxonomy (NCBI): domain Bacteria; kingdom Bacillati; phylum Actinomycetota; class Actinomycetes; order Micrococcales; family Microbacteriaceae; genus Microbacterium; species Microbacterium neungamense. Next base: position 2,140,453 of record NZ_CP069717.1, on the reverse strand, counting down.
CAGCGAGCAGGCCGAGGGCATCAGCGACAAGGTGCTCGACGGCGTCTCCGACTTCGCCAAGAAGATCGCGCCGGGTGCGTCCGACCACATCGACGGCGTCCGCGACAACATCGACAAGGCCGTCGGCAACGAGTGACGCCGCGCTGAGCGCGAAGAGGCGGTGCATCCCCGGCGGGTGCACCGCCTCTTCCGTGTCCCGGGTCCGCGGCACGCGGGGGCGGATGCTGGCCGCGCGCGGCGCCCGTCCCCTACACTGAGGATCGCCGCCTGGGGAAAAGCGGCACGGCGGGAGCGGGGAAGCTCCCGCTCCGGCGCATCCGATGCGTCGAGGACATTGGGGATTGCATCTTGGGGAACAGCGTGCCGAGCGCGCGGGGAGTCCGCGATGGCATCACCATGCGCCTGCGACTCGTGGAGCGCCCGCGGACGAGGCGTCCGGCGTCCCTCCATGCCCGACGCCTCCGGCCCGGCGTGCCCCCTCGCGCCGGGCGTCCCCCAGCGCGGGTGGGGCATGGGGATGCCCCACCCGCGTCTCCCCGACGGATGCCGCGGAACCGCGGAATCACGCGCGACACGCCCGGGTTTGCGCAACCGAAAACCCGCATGGCAGAATAGACAGGTTCCACATTCCTGCGCCCTGCGCGGGATCACTGCCAGGGCAGTGCATAGACGGCGCCCCTCCGGGTGCAGGGTTCTAGGCCGCGGGCAGCAGAACACAAAAATCCGACACCTCCCGAACGGGATCCCGGCGTGCCTGCACGGCGGGGGTCGGCATCCGTGCGCTCCGGCGTGCGGCTGACAGCAGAACAGTGGTGCCCCTTCGACGGGCTCAGGGACCGGTACGGTCCCGGATCCGCGAAGTCCAGTGCCGAGGCGTGAACAGCGCCGACGTGCGTCCAATGCCCCAGGGTCACCCGGCCCAGGACGGTAAGACGCCTTAAAGAGAGTGAGCAGACAAATGGCGGGACAGAAGATCCGCATTCGCCTGAAGTCGTATGACCACGAGGTCATCGACACGTCGGCGCGCAAGATCGTCGACACCGTGACCCGTGCGGGCGCGACTGTCGTCGGCCCCGTGCCGCTTCCGACCGAGAAGAACGTCGTGTGCGTCATCCGGTCGCCCCACAAGTACAAGGACAGCCGCGAGCACTTCGAGATGCGCACCCACAAGCGTCTGATCGACATCGTCGACCCGACGCCCAAGGCCGTCGACTCGCTGATGCGCCTTGACCTTCCGGCCGACGTCAACATCGAGATCAAGCTCTGAGGTTCGACATGGCTGACATCAACGCAAAGATTTCCAAGGGCATGCTCGGCACCAAGCTCGGCATGACGCAGGTGTGGAACGAGAACGGAAAGCTCGTCCCGGTCACCGTCATCGAGCTGGCGCCGAACGTCGTCACCCAGATCCGCACCCCTGAGAAGGACGGCTACAACGCCGTGCAGATCGCCTACGGCCAGATCGACCCGCGCAAGGTCACCAAGCCGCTGACCGCGCACTTCGAGGCCGCCGGCGTCACGCCGCGTCGTCACGTCACCGAGATCCGCACCGCGGATGCTGCTGACTACTCACTCGGTCAGGAGCTCACCGTGGACGGCCTGTTCGAGGCCGGCCAGCTGGTCGACGTCGTCGGCACCAGCAAGGGCAAGGGCACCGCCGGTGTCATGAAGCGCCACAACTTCAAGGGCGTCTCCGCCTCGCACGGTGCGCACCGCAACCACCGCAAGCCCGGCTCGATCGGCGCCTCGGCGACCCCGAGCCGCGTCTTCAAGGGCATGCGCATGGCCGGCCGCATGGGCGGCGAGCGCGTGACCGTCCTCAACCTCACGGTGCACGCCATCGACGCCGAGAAGGGACTCATGCTCGTCAAGGGCGCCGTCCCCGGCGCGCGCGGCCGCATCGTCTACGTCCGCAACGCAGTGAAGGGTGCCTGACCATGGCCGACTCGACTCTCGCGCTCGACGTCATCGCGGTCGACGGCAAGAAGGCCGGCTCTGTCGAGCTGCCCGCCGCGATCTTCGACGTCAAGACCAACGTCCCGCTGATCCACCAGGTCGTCGTCGCGCAGCTCGCCGCGGCGCGCCAGGGCACCCACTCGACCAAGCGTCGCGGTGAGGTCTCCGGCGCCGGCCGCAAGCCCTTCAAGCAGAAGGGCACGGGCAACGCCCGTCAGGGCTCGATCCGCGCGCCGCACATGACCGGCGGTGGCATCGTGCACGGCCCGAAGCCGCGCGACTACTCGCAGCGCACCCCCAAGAAGATGATCGCCGCCGCCCTCCTGGGCGCGCTCAGCGACCGCTTCCGCGGTGAGCGCCTGCACGCCGTCGAGGCGTTCGTCGCCGGCGAGACCCCTTCGACGAAGTCCGCCGCGGGCCTGCTGGCCGGTGTCGCCCCGTCGAAGAACGTCCTCGTGGTGACCGAGCGCAACGACGAGCTGACCGTGAAGAGCGTCCGGAACCTTCCGAACGTCCACGTGCTCAGCTACGACCAGCTGAACGCCTACGACGTGCTCGTCTCCGACGACATCGTCTTCACCAAGGCCGCTCTCGAGGGCTTCATCGCCTCGAAGACCGGCGCAACCGAGGAGGTCTCGGCATGAGCGAGCAGAACATCCTCGCGACGGCCCTGAACAAGGACCCGCGCGACATCATCCTGGGCCCGGTCGTCTCCGAGAAGAGCTACGGTCTGATCGACGAGGGCAAGTACACCTTCCTCGTGGACCCGCGCGCCTCGAAGACCGAGATCAAGCTCGCCATCGAGAAGATCTTCGGCGTGAAGGTCGCCTCGGTGAACACGATCAACCGCGTCGGCAAGGCCCGCCGCACCCGTTTCGGCACCGGCAAGCGCAAGGACACCAAGCGCGCCATCGTGTCGCTGAAGTCGGGCTCCATCGACATCTTCACGGCAGTCGGCTGACCGGGGGATAAGGACAGAACATGGCTATTCGCAAGTACAAGCCCACGACCCCGGGTCGCCGCGGTTCGTCTGTGGCCGACTTCGCCGAGATCACCCGATCGACGCCGGAGAAGTCGCTGCTGCGCCCGCTCGCCAAGACCGGTGGCCGCAACAACCAGGGCCGCATCACCACCCGCCACATCGGCGGTGGCCACAAGCGCCAGTACCGTGTCATCGACTTCCGTCGCAACGACAAGGACGGCATCAACGCCAAGGTCGCTCACATCGAGTACGACCCCAACCGCACCGCGCGCATCGCGCTGCTGCACTACGTTGACGGCGAGAAGCGCTACATCCTCGCCCCGAACAAGCTGAAGCAGGGCGACATCGTCGAGTCGGGTCCCGCCGCGGACATCAAGCCCGGCAACAACCTGCCGCTGAAGAACATCCCCACCGGTACGGTGATCCACGCGATCGAGCTCCGTCCCGGCGGCGGTGCGAAGATGGCTCGTTCGGCCGGCGCCTCGGTGCGCCTGGTCGCGAAGGACGGCCCCTACGCGCAGCTGCGTCTCCCCTCGGGCGAGATCCGCAACGTCGACGCGCGCTGCCGCGCGACGATCGGCGAGGTCGGCAACGCCGAGCAGTCCAACATCAACTGGGGCAAGGCCGGCCGCAAGCGCTGGAAGGGCGTCCGCCCGACCGTCCGCGGTGTCGCCATGAACCCGGTCGACCACCCGCACGGTGGTGGTGAGGGCAAGACCTCCGGTGGTCGTCACCCCGTCACCCCCTGGGGCCAGGCCGAGGGACGCACCCGTCACGCCAACAAGGAAAGCGACAAGTACATCGTCCGTCGCCGCACCACTGGCAAGAAGCGCAAGTAGGAGTAGAGGAAGATGCCACGTAGTCTCAAGAAGGGCCCCTTCGTCGACGAGCACCTGCTTCGCAAGGTGGTCGGTCAGAACGAGGCTGGTACCAAGAACGTCATCAAGACCTGGTCGCGTCGCTCGATGATCATCCCGGCCATGCTGGGTCACACCATCGCCGTGCACGACGGTCGCAAGCACATCCCCGTGTTCGTGACCGAGACCATGGTCGGCCACAAGCTGGGCGAGTTCGCGCCCACCCGCACCTTCCGCGGCCACGAGAAGGACGACAAGAAGGGCCGCCGCCGCTGACGCGGGGGCGATAGAGGAGAGAGAAATGGTGGAGTCCATCGCACGCGTGCGACACATCCGCGTGACCCCTCAGAAGGCTCGTCGTGTCGTCGCCCTGATCAAGGGCAAGCAGGCCCAGGAGGCGCTGGCCATCCTGAAGTTCGCGCCGCAGGGTGCCAGCGAGCCGATCTACAAGCTCGTGCACGCCGCCATCGCGAACGCGCAGGTCAAGGCCGATCGCGACGGCGAGTTCCTGGACGAGCAGGACCTGTACGTGAAGAACGCGTACGTCGACGAGGGCACGACGCTCAAGCGTTTCCAGCCCCGCGCTCAGGGCCGCGCATTCCAGATCAAGAAGCGCACGAGCCACATCACGGTCGTGCTGGCCACCCCCGAGGTCGCTGAGGCGGCCCCGGCTGCCAAGACGAAGAAGGCGAGCAAGTAATGGGACAGAAAGTCAGCCCCTACGGCTTCCGCCTCGGCATCACCACGGACCACGTGTCCCGCTGGTTCTCCGACTCCACGAAGCCGGGCCAGCGTTACGCCGACTACGTGGCCGAGGACATCAAGATCCGCAAGCTCCTGCAGACGCAGCTCGACCGCGCCGGCGTGAGCCGCATCGAGATCGAGCGCACCCGCGACCGCGTGCGTGTGGACATCCACACCGCTCGTCCGGGCATCGTCATCGGCCGCCGCGGCGCCGAGGCGGAGCGCATCCGCGGTGACCTCGAGAAGCTCACCGGCAAGCAGATCCAGCTGAACATCCTCGAGGTGAAGAACCCCGAGGCCGACGCTCAGCTCGTCGCGCAGGGCATCGCCGAGCAGCTCTCCGCGCGCGTGGCGTTCCGCCGCGCGATGCGCAAGGGCCTGCAGGGCGCGCAGCGCGCCGGCGCCAAGGGCGTCCGCATCCAGGTCTCCGGCCGTCTCGGCGGCGCGGAGATGAGCCGTTCCGAGTTCTACCGCGAGGGTCGCGTGCCGCTGCACACGCTCCGCGCGAACATCGACTATGGCTTCTACGAGGCGAAGACCACCTTCGGCCGCATCGGCGTGAAGGTCTGGATCTACAAGGGCGACCTCACCAACAAGGAGCTTGCTCGCGAGCAGGCCAACCAGAAGCCTTCGCGTGACCGTGGCGGCGACCGTCGTCGCGCCCCGCGCACCGAGGCTCCCGTCGCAGAAGGAGCGTCTGCCTGATGCTTATCCCTCGCAAGGTCAAGTACCGCAAGCAGCACCACCCGAAGCGTTCGGGCCAGGCGACCGGCGGCACCAAGGTCACCTTCGGTGAGTTCGGCATCCAGGCCCTGACCCCCGCTTACGTGACGAACCGTCAGATCGAGTCCGCTCGTATCGCGATGACCCGTCACATCAAGCGTGGTGGAAAGGTGTGGATCAACATCTACCCGGACCGTCCGCTCACGAAGAAGCCGGCCGAGACCCGCATGGGTTCCGGTAAGGGCTCGCCGGAGTGGTGGGTCGCAAACGTCAAGCCGGGCCGCGTCCTGTTCGAGGTCGCGGGCGTGAACGAGCAGCTGGCTCGTGAGGCGCTCACCCGGGCCATTCACAAGCTGCCTCTGAAGGCACGCATCATCAAGCGCGAGGAGGGCGACGCGTAATGGCGATCGGCACCAAGGAGCTCGCACCCGCCGAGCTCGACACGTTCGAAGACCAGCGCCTCGTCGAGGAGCTGCGCAAGGCCAAGGAGGAGCTGTTCAACCTCCGATTCCAGTCGGCCACCGGCCAGCTGGAGAGCCACGGCCGCATCCGCGCCGTCAAGCGCGACATCGCGCGCCTCTACACCGTGATCCGCGAGCGCGAGCTGGGCATCCGTGCGACGCCCGCTCCGGTCGAGGCTCCGGCCAAGAAGGCGTCCAAGTCGAAGGCGAGGAAGGCCGATGAGGCCGAGGCGCCGAAGGAGGAGGCCGAGTAATGGCTGAGAAGAAGGCTGCAGAGGCCGGCCACGAGTCCGCCGAGCACGACGTCCGCGACGTCAACGCCCGCGGCTACCGCAAGGCGCGTCGTGGCTACGTCGTCAGCGACAAGATGGACAAGACCATCGTCGTCGAGGTCGAGGACCGCGTGAAGCACCCGCTCTACGGCAAGGTCATCCGCCGCACCTCGAAGGTGAAGGCCCACGACGAGAACAACACCGCCGGCATCGGCGACCTGGTTCTCATCAACGAGACCCGTCCGCTGAGCGCCACCAAGCGCTGGCGTCTGGTTGAGATTCTGGAGAAGGCCAAGTGATTCAGCAGGAGTCCCGCCTCAAGGTCGCCGACAACACCGGCGCGAAGGAGCTGCTCACGATCCGCATCCTCGGTGGCTCGCGCCGCCGCTACGCGGGTCTGGGCGACACCATCGTCGCGACGGTCAAGGACGCGATCCCGGGCGGCAACGTCAAGAAGGGCGATGTGGTCAAGGCCGTCATCGTCCGCACCGTCAAGCAGACGCGTCGTCCCGACGGCTCGTACATCAAGTTCGACGAGAACGCCGCCGTGATCCTGAAGAACGACGGGGAGCCCCGTGGCACCCGCATCTTCGGGCCGGTCGGTCGTGAGCTTCGCGACAAGAAGTTCATGAAGATCGTCTCCCTGGCCCCGGAGGTCATCTGATCATGGCGAAGATCAAGAAGGGCGACCTGGTTCAGGTCATCACCGGTCGCAAGCAGGACAAGGGCGGCGACCGCGGCAAGCAGGGCAAGGTCCTCGAGGTCCTCGTCGAGCAGAACCGCGTCGTGGTGGAGGGCGTGAACTACGTCACCAAGCACACCCGCGTCGGCCAGACCCAGCGCGGCACCAAGACCGGTGGCATCGAGACCGTCGAGGCGCCGATCCACATCTCCAACGTCGCCCTCGTCGACCCCTCGACCAAGAAGCCGACCCGCGTCGGCCACCGCGTCGAGGAGCAGGTCAAGGACGGCGTCAAGCGCACGGTCCGCGTGCGCTACGCGAAGAAGTCAGGTAAGGACCTCTGATGGCAGCGACTGACGCCGCGCAGGCTGGCAAGATCCAGCCGCGCCTGAAGGCGAAGTACAACAACGAGATCAAGAAGGCTCTGCAGGACGAGTTCGGCTACAAGAACGTCATGCAGATCCCCGGCCTGGTCAAGGTCGTCGTGAACACCGGCGTCGGCGAGGCCGCTCGCGACAGCAAGGTGATCGAGGGTGCGGTCGACGACCTCACCCGGATCACCGGCCAGAAGCCGGTCGTCACCAAGGCTCGCAAGTCGATCGCGCAGTTCAAGCTGCGCGAGGGCCAGCCCATCGGCGCGCACGTCACCCTCCGCGGCGACCGCGCCTGGGAGTTCCTGGACCGCCTGGTGAACCTGGCTCTGCCGCGCATCCGCGACTTCCGCGGCCTGTCGGCGAACCAGTTCGACGGCAACGGCAACTACACCTTCGGTCTCCAGGAGCAGAGCGTGTTCCACGAGATCGACCAGGACAAGATCGACCGCGTCCGCGGTTTCGACATCACCGTGGTGACGTCGGCCAAGACGGATGCCGAGGGCCGCGCGCTCCTGCGCCACCTGGGCTTCCCGTTCAAGGCCGCCGACGCCCCGGCCTGATCGGAGACGCGGGGAGGGATGCCGGAAGGCATCCCTCCCCGCGTGCCGTACAATTGAAGATTGCGTGTGTTCAGGAAGGCCGTCTGTCGTGTAACGGCAGCCGGAACCCCATGATCGAAAGAAGACAACAATGACAATGACAGACCCGGTCGCAGACATGCTGACCCGTCTGCGCAACGCGAACTCGGCGCACCACGACTCCGTGACGATGCCGTCGAGCAAGCTCAAGGCGCACATCGCCGAGATCCTCCAGCAGGAGGGTTACATCGCCGGCTTCGAGGTGACCGACGCCCGCGTCGGCAAGAACCTCACCCTGTCGCTCAAGTACGGTCCCAACCGCGAGCGCTCCATCGCCGGCATCAAGCGCGTGTCGAAGCCCGGTCTCCGCGTGTACGCGAAGTCAACCGAGCTGCCCAAGGTCCTCGGTGGCCTCGGCATTGCCATCCTGTCCACCTCCTCCGGTCTCCTCACCGACCGTCAGGCTGAGCAGAAGGGCGTGGGCGGAGAAGTTCTCGCCTACGTGTGGTGATCTGACATGTCGCGTATCGGACGTCTTCCCATCGACATCCCCGCGGGCGTGACCGTCACGGTCAACGGCCGCGAGGTGTCGGTGAAGGGCCCCAAGGGTGAGCTCACCCTGCAGGTGGCCAGCCCCATCGAGGTCGTCGTCGAGGAGAACCAGGTCCTGGTCACCCGTCCCGACGACGAGCGCGAGTCGCGGTCGCTCCACGGCCTGACCCGCACCCTCATCAACAACAACATCATCGGCGTCACGCAGGGCTACTCCAAGGGCCTCGAGGTCGTCGGCACCGGTTACCGCGTGCAGCAGAAGGGCAGCGGCGTCGAGTTCGCGCTCGGCTTCTCGCACCCGGTGCAGGTGGACCCGCCCGCGGGCATCACGTTCACGGTCGAGGGCACGAACAAGCTCACCGTGAGCGGCATCGACAAGCAGGCTGTCGGCGAGGCAGCCGCCAACATCCGCAAGATCCGCAAGCCCGAGCCGTACAAGGGCAAGGGTGTGCGCTACGCCGGCGAGGTCGTGCGTCGCAAGGCCGGAAAGGCTGGTAAGTAAACCATGGCTGTGAAGTCGAAGTCCGACGCCCGCGCGCGTCGTCACGCCCGTCTTCGCAAGAAGATCGTGGGCACCGAGACGCGTCCGCGTCTGGTCGTCACCCGCTCCGCACGTCACGTCTTCGTGCAGCTGGTGGACGACAGCAAGGGCCACACCGTGGCATCCGCTTCCACGCTCGAGACCGACCTGCGCTCCTTCGACGGTGACAAGACCGCCAAGGCCCGCAAGGTGGGCGAGCTCGTCGCCGAGCGCGCGAAGGCCGCCGGCATTTCCGAGGCAGTGTTCGACCGTGGCGGCAACCGCTACGCCGGTCGTGTCGCCGCCATCGCCGATGGCGCCCGCGAAGGGGGGCTGGCACTGTGAGTGACATCAAGGAGAACAACGAAGTGACCGAGCAGGCTGCTGCCGAGGCTCAGGCCGAGCCCCAGCGCGAGCAGCGCGAAGGCCGCCGGGGCGGTCGCGACCGCAACCAGGGCCGTGACCGCAACTCGCGCGACCGCGGCGACAACCAGTTCCTGGAGCGCGTCGTCACCATCAACCGCGTGTCGAAGGTCGTCAAGGGCGGTCGCCGGTTCAGCTTCACCGCGCTCGTGGTCGTCGGCGACGGCAACGGCATGGTGGGCGTCGGCTACGGCAAGGCCCGCGAGGTGCCGCTGGCGATCTCGAAGGGCGTCGAGGAGGCCAAGCGCAACTTCTTCCGCGTGCCGCGCGTCGGCTCGACCATCCCGCACCCGGTGCAGGGCGAGTCCGCTGCGGGCGTGGTGCTCCTGCGTCCGGCCGCCGCGGGTACCGGTGTCATCGCCGGTGGTCCGGTCCGTGCGGTCCTGGAGTGCGCCGGCATCCACGACGTGCTGTCGAAGTCGCTCGGCTCGTCGAACACGATCAACATCGTGCACGCCACCGTCGAGGCTCTGAAGGGCCTGGAGGAGCCGCGCGCCGTCGCCGCTCGCCGTGGCCTGGACTACGACGCGGTCGTGCCGGAGATCATCATCCGCAACGAGGCGCGGGCCGCTGCGGCCGCCGCCGCTGCGCAGAAGGTAGGTGCCTGATGGCCGCACGGCTCAAGGTCACGCAGATCAAGTCCAAGGTGAGTGAGAAGCAGAACCAGCGCGACACGCTGCGCAGCCTCGGTCTCAAGCGGATCGGCGACTCGGTCGTCCGTCCCGACGACGCGCAGACGCGCGGCTACGTCCGGACCGTCGCTCACCTCGTCAAGGTTGAGGAGATCGACTAATGGCTGAGAAGAAGGAAGCCGTCGAGGTCGTCGAGGCCGAGAAGGCCGAGAAGAAGAAGTCCGCGACGCGCAAGTCGACCGCGGCCGCCACGAAGCCGGCCGCCAAGAAGGCGGATGCCGCGGCCTCGCGCCCCGGCGTGCTGAAGGTGCACCACCTGCGTCCGGTCCCCGGCGCCAACACCGCGAAGACCCGCGTGGGTCGCGGTGAGGGCTCCAAGGGCAAGACCGCCGGTCGCGGCACCAAGGGCACCAAGGCCCGCAACACTGTTCGCGCCGGGTTCGAGGGTGGGCAGATGCCGCTGCACATGCGCACCCCGAAGCTCCGCGGCTTCAAGAACCCGTTCCGGGTCGAGTACCAGGTCGTGAACCTGGCGAAGCTCGCCGAGCTCTACCCGCAGGGCGGCGAGGTCACGGTCAGCGACCTGGTCGCCAAGGGAGCGGTCCGCAAGAACGAGAAGGTCAAGGTCCTGGGCGACGGGGACATCTCCGTCAAGCTCACGGTCTCGGTCGACAAGGTCTCGAGCAGCGCCGAGCAGAAGATCGTCGCCGCTGGCGGATCCGTCAAGTGACACACGCGAGGAGGGGTCGGAGATTTCCGGCCCCTCCTTTGCGTTACCCTTGACTTTCGGCCGTCCCCCGCGGATCGGCAATCCCTTCAGGAGGAACGACCTTGTTTAGCGCCATCGCGCGAATCTTCCGCACGCCTGACCTGCGGCACAAGATCCTTTTCACCATCGGCATCATCGCGCTCTACCGCCTGGGGTCGAACGTTCCCGCACCGTTCGTGCACTTTCCGAACGTGGAGGAGTGCCTCGCCGCCAACGCCGGCACCGAGGGCCTGCTCGGACTGGTGAACCTGTTCTCGGGCGGTGCGCTGCTGCAGCTGTCCATCTTCGCGCTCGGCGTCATGCCGTACATCACGGCGACGATCATCACCCAGCTGCTGCGCGTGGTCATCCCGCACTTCGAGACCCTGCACAAGGAGGGGCAGGCGGGGCAGAGCAAGCTGACGCAGTACACCCGCTACCTGACCATCGCGCTCGCGCTGCTGCAGTCGACCACCCTGGTGACGGTGGCCCGCAGCGGCCAGCTGTTCGGCACCACCGACATCGCCGCCTGCCAGCAGCTGCTCACGAACGACGTCTGGTGGGCGCAGCTGCTCATCATCATCGCGATGACCGCCGGCACGGGCCTGATCATGTGGTTCGCCGAGCTGGTCACCGAGCGCGGCATCGGCAACGGCATGTCGCTGCTGATCTTCACCTCGATCGCCGCCACGTTCCCCTCCGCGATGTGGACCATCTGGGAGGCCCGCGGCTTCGAGACGTTCCTCCTCGTGCTCGCCATCGGCATCGTCGTGATGGGGCTCGTCGTGTTCGTCGAGCAGTCGCAGCGGCGCATCCCGGTGCAGTACGCCAAGCGCATGGTCGGCCGGCGCACGTACGGCGGCACGAACACCTACATCCCGATCAAGGTGAACATGGCGGGCGTGATCCCGATCATCTTCGCCTCGTCCCTGCTCTACATCCCGATGCTGGTGGCGCAGTTCAACACGCCGCCGGACGGCAGCGAGCCGCCCGCGTGGGTGGCGTGGATCTCCACCTACTTCGCCAGCGGAGACCATCCCCTGTACATGGCGGTGTACTTCCTGCTGATCATCGGCTTCACCTACTTCTACGTCGCGATCACGTTCAACCCCGTCGAGGTCGCCGACAACATGAAGAAGTACGGCGGGTTCATCCCGGGCATCCGTGCCGGGCGTCCCACCGCCGAGTACCTGGACTACGTGCTCACCCGCATCACGTTCCCGGGCTCGATCTACCTGGGCCTGGTCGCGCTGATCCCGCTGATCGCGCTGTCCACGGTGCAGGCCAACCAGAACTTCCCGTTCGGCGGCGCCTCAATCCTCATCATCGTGGGCGTCGGTCTCGAGACGGTGAAGCAGATCGACGCGCAGCTTCAGCAGCGCCATTACGAAGGGCTCCTCCGATGACCGCATCCGCACGCCTGCTGATCGTCGGGCCGCAGGGATCCGGCAAGGGCACCCAGGGGGTGCGCATCGCCGCCGCCTTCGGCATCCCGGTCGTCTCCACCGGCGACATCTTCCGCGCCAACATCAAGGAGGGCACCGAGCTCGGCAAGCGGGTCACCGCGATCCTCGACGCCGGCGACCTCGTGCCCGACGCGCTGACCGGTGAGATCGTCCGCGACCGGCTCTCGCAGCCGGATGCCGCGAACGGCTTCCTCCTGGACGGCTACCCCCGCAACGCGAACCAGGTGCACGACCTCGACGACTTCCTGTCCGGTCGCGGCGAGACCCTGGACGCCGTGATCCTGCTCGACGTCCCGCGCGAGGAGAGCATCGAGCGCCTCCGCCTGCGCGCCGTCGAGCAGGGCCGCTCGGACGACACCGAGGAGGCGATCGCGCACCGGCTCGACATCTACGAGAAGGAGACCGCGCCGATCCTCGCGATCTACCGGGAGCGCGGCATCGTCGACCGCATCGACGGCGTGGGCACGCTCGACGAGATCACCGAGCGCATCTCGGCGGCGCTGGCGGCCCGCGGGCTCGCGCAGCTGGTCTGACGTGTTCCGCAAGTCGATCTACAAGACCCCGGCGCAGCTGCGCTCGATGGTCGAGCCGGGGCTGATCACGGCCGCCGCGCTGGACGCCGTGCGCGCACTGGTGCGTCCTGGTGTCACGACGGGAGAGCTGGACGCGGCCGCGGAGCGGGTGATCACCCAGCGCGGCGCCGAGTCCAACTTCAAGCTCGTGCGCGGCTACCACCACGCCACCTGCATCTCGGTGAACGAGCAGGTCGTGCACGGCATCCCCGGGGACCGCGTGCTCGCGCCGGGCGACATCGTGTCGATCGACTGCGGGGCGCAGTACCAGGGCTGGAACGGCGACAGCGCGATCACCATCGTCGTGCCCGACCCGTCCCGGCCGGAGGTCGTGGCGCGCCGGGAGGAGCTCTCCCGGGTGACCGAGGGGTCGATGTGGGCGGGCATCGCCGCCATGGCGACGGCCTCGCACATCGGCGACATCGGCGCCGCGATCCAGGACTACATCGAGGCGCAGGGCGTCTCGGCGGTGTCGGGTGAGCCGTACGGCATCCTGCGCGAGTACGTCGGCCACGGGATCGGCCGGAAGATGCACGAGGCGCCCAGCGTGTTCAACTACCGCACTCCGGATGCCGGGGCCGAGGTCCGTCCGGGCCTGGTGCTCGCGATCGAGCCGATGGTCACCGCCGGGGGAGAGGCCACCCTGGTCGAGGACGACGACTGGACCGTCTCCACCGTCGACGGCACCGACGGCTCGCACTGGGAGCACAGCGTCGCCCGGCACGAGGGCGGGATCTGGGTGCTCACCGCGCCCGACGGCGGCGCGGCGGGGCTCGCGCCGTTCGGGGTGGTGCCGGCGCCGCTCGCGTAGCGCGGGGCGCGCGGGGGCGGCCAGAATCAGTTCCGGGGGCGAGAATCAGCTCTGCGCGCTGATTCTCGCGCGCGAAACTGATTCTCGTGCGACTTCACGGTGTCGCCGGCGCAGAGTCGCCAGCATCCCGCGCTGCAGTGGCCTGACGCGCGGCACGCCTGCCAGGTCCAGCGCATGGCACATCGGGGCCACGCGCCAGGCGTCGGAGAGATCCCACCGTGCGAACGGATGCGTGTGGCGTCGCAGCCTGTCCTCGCGGCGCTTCTCGTCGGCCAGCCGCTTGCCGGCCGTCTGCGGGTCCTCGAGCGCGTACTTCTGCCAGCCGTCCGCCTCGCCGATGGCGCGGCATCCGGGGAAATAGAAGTCGACGCGGTCCCGCACGCCTTCATAGTGGAACTCGTGCTGGAGCTCCGGTTCCGGATAGCCGCTCCACTCGATCACCGCACGGCTGACGCTTTCCGCCGGGGACTCGGCACGGCCGTCCGCATGTGCCCACACCCACTCGAGCAGCTTCGTGCCGCGGGCCGTCGACTGCCCGTCGGCGATCTCCCGAAGGTCCGCGAGCCGCAGCATCCCGCCCTGAGCCGGCGAGATCGCGGCGTCGGTGACAGCGAGGGCTTGTGCAGGGGCGAGCAGCCGCGCCAGATCGACTGCCGTCTCGCCGAGGGCGGTGACGAGGATGCCATCAGTGCGCTGCACCGCACGGTCGTCGCGACTCGTGTGCACGACGACGTCCCCGTAGCGCGTCGACGACGGGCGGTCCGGGTCGTACACGTGGATGTCGCGAGATTCACCGAAGAGCGGGAGGCCGTGCACCACGGCCGCGGACTCGAGGCACAGCACCGAATGCGGGTGGGTGCGGCTGTAGGCGTGCACGCGGACGGCATACCGCTGCCACGGTGTGAGCGCTTCGTAGTCGCGGCGGGAGGTGTACACGCCCCGGCGCACCGCGACGTGCGCGGATGCAGAGAGGCGGATGCCCAGCATCCGTGCTTCGTCGGCGGTGAACAACGGGAGAGGGGACGTCAGGCACGCCCGGTCCGACAACAGCTGGCCCATGACCCCATCGTCGCCGCACGGCTGCGGCCGAACGCGGCCGGGACCGGCGGATGTGGACAACTCGCCAGCGAGCGCGAAATGTGGGGAACCGCCAGAGTCGGTTGCGGCCGCGAGAATCAGTGCATGGCGCCGATTCTTACGCGCGGAACTGATTCTCGGCGCGGGCGGGCGCTCACATGCAGGACATAGCGTCGCGCGGGCAAGATGGATGTGCACGTGTGAGTCTCCACAGATCGGAACGCAATGGCCGCTGCGCAGGGCAAGACCAACTGGTTCGCCATCGGAATCTCCATCGCCGTCGTGGTGGTGCTCGTCGCCCTCGGCGGCGTCGTGGTGTGGCTGAACAACCGCGCCAACGACCCCGGAGCGGCGCCGAAGGGCGAGATCGTGAACTCCGACAGCGGTGCGATCAGCTTCGGCGAGGGCGAGGACACCGTCGCCGTGTACGTCGACTTCATGTGCCCGATCTGCAACCAGTTCGAGCAGAGCTACGGCGAGCAGCTGCGGACCGCCGCCGAGGACGGCCGGATCACCCTGGAGTACCACCCGATCTCGATCCTGGACCGCTTCTCCCAGGGCACTGACTACTCCTCCCGGTCCGCGGGCGCGGTGTTCTGCGTCGCCGAGAAGGCGCCGAGCAAGACGCTCGACTACATCGACACGCTGTTCCAGAACCAGCCCGCCGAGAACACCGCCGGCCTCACCGACGAGCAGCTCGCGCAGTACGCGACCGAAGTGGGTGCGGATGCCGCGGCCGACTGCATCACCGAGGGCACGTACGAGAAGTTCGGCGTCGCGCAGGCCGAGAAGCACGAGATCCAGGGCACACCGACGGTCGAGATCAACGGCGAGCGGCTGGACCTGCAGAACCAGGACGACTTCAAGAAGTTCACCGACCTGATCAGCTGATCGGGCCGCCGGGCGCCCATTTGCCGCAGGCGCGCGGAGGGTCTATCATAGATCTTTGGTGCCTTGCGCCTTGATTCGGCGTGTCCTCCCGGACGGCACCGCACCCACCCATCCACCGCAGATCGGCCGATCTGCAGAAGCGTCAGCGAGGCTATGGCTAAGAAAGACGGTGTCATCGAGATCGAGGGCGTCGTGTCCGAGGCTCTGCCCAACGCGATGTTCCGCGTTGAGCTCACCAACGGGCACAAGGTCCTGGCGACGATCTCCGGAAAGATGCGGCAGAACTACATCCGCATCATCCCCGAGGACCGCGTGGTCGTGGAGCTCAGCCCCTACGACCTGACCCGCGGCCGCATCGTCTATCGCTACCGCTGATCGGTCGAGAAGTAACACCCCAGGCGCCCGCGCCTGCCCGGTGAAGACAGCGAACAGGAAAATCATGAAGGTCAACCCGAGCGTCAAGCCCATCTGCGACCACTGCCGCGTGATCCGTCGTCACGGTCGCGTCATGGTGATCTGCAAGAGCAACCCCCGCCACAAGCAGCGCCAGGGTTGAGTCATCGGCGGGTCATGCGCCGCGCAGCGGCGCTTGACGCGCGATGACTCAAGGTTGAGCGAGCACGCGCACGGCGCGAGCGAGTCGAAACCTGACGCGACCAGATAACTCAATACAGACCGGCTGCGTTTCGTCTCGGTCGCTGCGCGTCCTCGCTCAACGACCGGAAGGGCTTAGCCGGAAATGCCACAGGCAGAGTCAGAACCCGCAAGGGGGACACCTCGGGACGGAGGCCCGGGCACCGATTCTGCTCCACACCTCCACCAACTCCAGGAGAATCCGCATGGCACGTCTTGCCGGCGTCGACATCCCGCGCGACAAGCGCGTGGTGATCGCCCTCACCTACATCTACGGCATCGGCCGCACCCGCTCGGTCGAGATCCTCAAGGCCACCGGGATCGACGAGTCGATCCGCGTCAAGGACCTCACCGACGACCAGCTCGTCGCGCTCCGCGACTACATCGAAGGCAACTACAAGGTGGAGGGTGACCTGCGCCGCGAGGTCGCCGCAGACATCCGCCGCAAGGTCGAGATCGGCTCCTACGAGGGCCTGCGCCACCGTCGTGGCCTCCCGGTCCGCGGTCAGCGCACCAAGACCAACGCTCGCACCCGCAAGGGCCCGAAGCGCACCGTCGCCGGCAAGAAGAAGGCCCGCTAAGCGGCCAGGGACTAGGAGAGAACTTTCATGGCTGCACCCAAGGCCGCCGCGCGCAAGCCGCGCCGCAAGGAGAAGAAGAACATCGCGCTGGGCCAGGCCCACATCAAGTCGACGTTCAACAACACCATCGTTTCCATCACCGACCCGTCCGGCGCCGTCATCAGCTGGGCTTCGTCCGGTGGCGTGGGCTTCAAGGGCTCGCGCAAGTCGACGCCGTACGCCGCCGGCATGGCCGCGGAGTCCGCGGCCCGTCAGGCCGCCGAGCACGGCGTCAAGAAGGTCGACGTCTTCGTGAAGGGCCCGGGCTCGGGCCGCGAGACCGCGATCCGCTCGCTGCAGGCCGCCGGCCTCGAGGTCGGCTCGATCCAGGACGTGACGCCGCAGGCTCACAACGGCTGCCGTCCGCCGAAGCGCCGCCGCGTCTGATCCCGCGCGAGATGCCGGTCCGCCGTTCGCTGCGGACCGGCATCCGCCGCGAGCATTCGCCTTCACAACTCAAGACCTCACCCACCACATGTCATATAGCGGGCATGTGATCGAAAGGAACACATAGTGCTCATCGCACAGCGTCCCACTCTCACCGAGGAAAAGATCTCCGAGAACCGCAGCCGGTTCGTGATCGAGCCGCTCGAGCCCGGCTTCGGCTACACGATCGGCAACGCGCTGCGTCGCAGCCTGCTGTCGTCGATCCCCGGCGCCGCGGTCACCACCATCCGCATCGACGGCGTGCTGCACGAGTTCAGCACGATCCCCGGTGTCAAGGAGGACGTGACCGAGATCATCCTCAACATCAAGCAGCTGGTCGTCTCCAGCGAGCGCGACGAGCCCATCACCGCCTACCTGCGCAAGACGGGTGCGGGCGAGGTGACCGCGGCGGACATCTCCGCCCCGGCCGGCGTCGAGGTGCACAACCCCGAGCTCGTCATCGCCACCCTGAACGACACCGCCCGCTTCGAGCTCGAGCTCACCATCGAGCGCGGCCGTGGCTACGTGTCGGCGGCGCAGAACCGCAACGAGTACGCCGAGGCCGGTCAGATCCCGATCGACTCGATCTACTCGCCGGTGCTCAAGGTCAGCTACCGCGTCGACGCCACCCGTGCCGGTGAGCGCACCGACTTCGACAAGCTGGTGCTCGACGTCGAGACGAAGAACTCGATCAGCCCGCGCGACGCCGTGGCATCCGCCGCGAAGACGCTCACCGAGCTGTTCGGCCTCGCCCGCGAGCTGAACGTCGAGGCCGAGGGCATCGAGATCGGCCCGGCGCCGGTCGAGGCCGTGCTCTCCAGCGAGCTGTCGATGCCGATCGAGGACCTCGACCTGTCGGTGCGCTCGTACAACTGCCTCAAGCGCGAGGGCATCAACACCGTCGCGGAGCTGGTCGCCCTCTCCGAGACGCAGCTGATGAACATCCGCAATTTCGGACAGAAGTCGGTCGACGAGGTGCGCGACAAGCTCGTCTCCCTCGGCCTGTCGCTGAAGGACTCGGTGCCCGGTTTCGACGGCGCCCACTTCTACGGCGGCAGCGAAGACGAGTCCTTCTGATACCCGACCTATTCTGACCAGGAGCTAGACGATTATGCCCAAGCCCACCAAGGGTCCCCGCCTCGGAGGCGGCCCCGCCCACGAGCGCCTTCTTCTCGCGAACCTCGCCGCGGCGCTGTTCACCCACAAGTCGATCAAGACGACCGAGACCAAGGCCAAGCGCCTGCGTCCGCTCGCCGAGCGCCTGATCACCTTCGCCAAGCGCGGTGATCTGCACGCTCGTCGTCGCGTGCTGTCCGTGATCGGTGACAAGGAAGTCGTGCACGTCCTGTTCACCGAGATCGCCCCGCTGGTCGCGGAGCGCGAGGGCGGCTACACCCGCATCACCAAGGTCGGCAACCGGAAGGGCGACAACGCCCCGATGGCCGTGATCGAGCTCGTCCTCGAGCCGGTCAGCCCGAAGAAGAAGTCGGCGAAGCCGGCCGCCAAGGCCGAGGCGCCGAAGGCCGAGTCGGAGGAGGCCGCGGCGGAGGAGCCGAAGGCCGCCGAGGCCGAGGAGACCACGACCGAGGACGCTCCGGCCGAGGAGAACACCGCAGCCGAGGCCGGCGCGGAGTCGCAGGCCGAGGGCGAGGCCGCTGAGGCCGCCGCCGAGGACGCCGTCGCCGAGAAGTCGGAGTAAGCACCCGCGCACGCACGAAGCCCGTCGCCCCGTCAGGAGCGGCGGGCTTCGTGCGTGTCCGGAGGAGTGGCGGGCTTCGTGCGTGTCCGGCTCAGCCCGGGACGGCGACCTCGCCGGAGAGCGGCTCGTTCGCGCGATACCGGGTGCCGGGGCGCCCCTTCGTGGTGTAGTCGAGGCGGCGGATCGCGCGGCCCGTGCTGGCCAGGTGCTCCAGGTACCGCCGGGCGCTCACCCGCGAGATCGACAGCCGCTCCCCGATGTCGGCTGCGGAGGCATCCGGATGCTCGGCGAGGGCCGCCGCGACCCGTCCGAGCGTCTCGGCGCTGAGCCCCTTCGGCAGCGCCGCCCGCTGCCGGAACGCGATGATGGCGTCCGCCGCCTCCACCCGCCGCACGACGTCGTGCAGCTCGGTGTGGTCGCGCAGCAGCAGCGTCGCCTCCACCCGCTCCCCGTCCAGCTGCGAGCCGGTGCTGCGGGCGACGAGCACACGGGACCCGACGATGACGGGACGGCCGGCGTCCTCTCCGTCGCGCAGCACCGTCATCAGCTCCTCGTCGAGCACGTCCGCCGCGCGGGCGCCGGTCATGGCATCCGCGGAGGTGCCGAGGAAGGCTGCAGCCGCGTCGTTCGCGAGGGTGATCACGCCGCCGGCATCCACCGTCACCACGCCCTCGCTGAGGCCGTGCAGCGTCGTCTCCTGGTTGCGCACCAGCGCCGTGATCTGGTGCGGCTCGAGGCGGTGGATGCGGCGGCGGAACCAGCCCGCGCTGGTGTGGGCACTGGTGGCGAGCCTCTACATCGGCAACGTCATCCTCATCGTGCTGAACCTCCCGCTGGTCGGGATGTGGGTGAAGCTGCTGCAGATCCCGAGGCCGTACCTGTACGCCGGCATCCTGCTGTTCGCGGCGTTCGGCGCGTACGCGCTGAACTTCGCCGTCGTCGACGTGCTGATCCTGCTGGTCATCGGCGTGCTCGGCTACTTCATGCGCCGGTACGGCTATCCGGTGGCGCCGCTGGTGGTGGGCATGATCCTCGGCCCGATGGGCGAGGACTACCTGCGCAAGGCGCTGCAGCTGAGCCAGGGCGACCTGTCGACGCTGATCCTGCAGCCGTTCGCCGCCGCCGCGTACATCGCACTGGCGCTGCTCATCGCCGGAGGGCTCTGGCTGCGGCGCCGGCAGCGGCGCTACGAGCAGGCGCTCACGCAGTCGATCGCGGTGCCGATCAAGGCGGATCAGGAGGTCTGAGACGCCCCCGGCCCCGGCTGCGGGCCGGGGCCGGCGGGGCTCCCGGGATAGGCTGGTCCGGTGAACGCGGACCAGGCCATCACCCGGGGGCCCCGCGCGTACCTCGCCTTCGTGGGCATCGGCCTGATGGCCGGTCTCCTCTCCGGCCTGTTCGGCGTCGGCGGCGGCACCGTGATCGTCCCGCTGCTGGTGCTGATTCTGCACTTCGACCAGCGCCGCGCGGCGGGCACCTCGCTGGCCGCGATCGTGCCGACCGCCGCCGTGGGCGTGATCTCGTACGCGCTGGCGGATGCCGTGGCATGGATCGCCGCGCTCATCCTCGCCGCCGGGGCGGTCGTGGGCGCGCAGATCGGCATCCGGATGCTGGCCCGCGTCTCGCAGACCGCGCTGCGATGGAGCTTCGTCGGCTTCCTCGCCGTCGTCATCGTGAGCCTGTTCGTCGTGATCCCCTCGCGGGATGCCGAGCTGGTCCTGTCCTGGGTGAGCGGCGCCGGACTGGTGCTCGTCGGCGTCGCCACGGGCATCGTCGCCGGGCTCATCGGCGTCGGCGGGGGCGTCATCGTCGTCCCCGTGCTGATGCTCGTCTTCGGGACGAGCGACCTCGTCGCCAAGGGCACGTCCCTGCTGATGATGATCCCGACCGCCGTCTCCGGGACCGTCGGCAACATCCGCCACCGCAATGTCGACCTCGTCGCCGCGGCGATCATCGGCGTCTCCGCGTGCACGACCACGGCGCTCGGCGCCTGGCTCGCGACGCTGATCGACCCCTTCGCCGGAAACGTCCTCTTCGCCGCCTACCTCGTCGTGATCGCCCTGCAGATGGCGCTCAAGGCGATCCGCGGGCGTCGCCGCGGCTGAACGCGGACCTGCACACCGGCCGCCGGGAGGTTCTTGCACCTCCGCGGCCGCTCCCGGGTGCGTTCTCCTCCCGGCGATCGCGCGGGCGTTCGTCGCGGGGAGCATTCCGCATCGCTCTGGCCCTGGCGGGGTGCGATTTGCTCCCGGCGGGGGCGGCAGGCCGTCCGCCGGGACGCGACGCGCGGTCGGATGCCCGTGAGCGAGGAACCGCCGCGCCGGGCCCTGGGTAGGATCGGAGGGTGCCAGTGAACCCCGAACTGGTCGGCCGCGAGTTCCCGCCGACCCCGCCGTACCTCGTCGGCCGTGAGAAGGTGCGCGAGTTCGCCCGCGCGGTCTTCGCGGACGCGCCCCTGCACACCGACGTCGAGGCGGCCCGCGCGCTCGGCTACCCGGACGTCGTCGCACCGCCCACCTTCGCGATGGTCATCCAGGATCTGACCCTGCAGCAGCTGCTCGCCGAGCCCGACTCCGGCATCGTGCTCGCCCGGACCATCCACGCCGAGCAGCGCTTCCAGTACACGCGTCCCATCGTCGCCGGCGACGAGCTGACCGGGCGGCTCCGCGTCACCGGCATCCGTGCCATGGGCGGCAACGCGATGATCACGAGCGAAGCGGAGATCACCGACGCCGACGGGGCGCACGTCGTCACCGCGACCAGCGTGCTGCTGGTCGGCTCGGGCGAAGAAGGGGAGGCCGCGTGATGGCCGCGTTCACCGTCGGCGACGTCATCGCCGAGCGCACCGTGCACCTCACCCGTGAATCCCTGGTGCGCTACGCCGGGGCATCCGGAGACTTCAACCCGATCCACTACCGCGACGACGTCGCCGCCCAGGTGGGGCTGCCGGGCGTGCTCGCGCACGGCATGCTCACGATGGGCATCGCCTCGTCCGTGGTCGTCTCGGCGCTGGGCGATGTGGCGCGGATCCTCGACTACGGCGTGCGCTTCACCAAGCCCGTCGTCGTGGACCCCGTCGACGGCGCGGACGTGCACGTGGTCGCCACGGTCGGCGCGGTGGACGACGAGGCCGCGCGCATCGACCTCAAGGTCACCTCCGCCGGGACCACCGTGCTGGTGAAGGCCCAGCTGCGGGTCGCCGTCTGAGATGCCGGAGATCTCGCCGATCCCGCTCTCGGCTCTCACGACGCTCCGCACCGGCGGGGCACCGCAGCGGATGCTCGACGCCGTCACGCGTGCGGAGCTGATCGAGGCGCTGCAGGAGGTCTGGCAGCGCGGCGACGACTGGTTCGTCCTCGGCGGCGGCTCCAACCTGTTCGCGGGGGATGCCGGGTTCGACGGCACCGTGATCCGCGTGCTCACCTCCGGCATCGAGGAACTGCCGTCCCCGCACGAGGGGCGCGTGCGCCTGCGTGTCCAGGCCGGGCATTCGTGGGACGGCCTCGTCTCCTACGCCGTGGAGCGCGGCTACGCCGGGATCGAGGCGATGTCCGGCATCCCGGGCACGGTCGGCGCCGCCCCCGTGCAGAACGTCGGCGCGTACGGTCAGGAGATCCAGGAGACGCTCGTCGAGGTCGAGCTGATCGACGAGCACGCGGGCGCGCCGGCGGTCGTGCCGGCCGAGGAGCTCGGGCTGGGTTTCCGCACCTCGGTGCTGAAGCACCACTACGGCGCGTCGACCCGTCGCCGCGCGGTGATCCTGTCGGTCACCCTCGATCTCGCCGTCGCCCCGCACGGCGCCCGCACCGTGCGCGGCGAGCAGCTCCGCCGGGCGCTCGGGATCGACGGCGACGAGCCGGTGCCGCTGACCTGGGTGCGCGAGCGCATCCTCGCCACCCGCGCGGCGAAGGGGATGCTGCTCGACCCCGCCGACCCGGACACGAACAGCGCCGGCTCCTTCTTCCAGAACGCGATCGTGCCGGAATCCGTCGCCCGCGCGCTGCCTCCGGAGTGCCCGCGGTGGCCGGTCACCCCGGATCTGGACGCGGTCACCGTCATCCCGCTGGCCGCGTACGGCGGGATCGTGCCGGTCACGGACGCATCGCCGGCGGAGGTCAAGGTCAGCGCGGCGTGGCTGATCGAGCAGTCCGGCATCCGCAAGGGGTTCAAGCTGCCGCGTTCGCGGGCCGGCGTGTCGAGCAAGCACGCCCTCGCGCTCACCAACCGCGGCGGCGCGACCGCGGCGGAGATCGCCGAGCTGGCCCGCTTCATCCGCAGCCGCGTGCACGCCGAGTTCGGGCTGCTGCTGCAGCCGGAGCCGGTGCTGATCGGCGTGGATCTCTGACCGCATCCGCGTCGCCGCGTCGGATGCCGCGCAGTCACTCGCTCGGGACGACCTCGACGGCGCAGGAGTCCGGGCCGAGGATGCGGGACATGTGCCGCGCGGTGCGCAGCACGACCGCGCGATCGCCGATCCGTGAGCCGGTGAGCGCCGACTCCAGGGCGATCTCGAACCGGTTCACGTCCGACATGTGGCGCAGCCAGACCGCGAGGATGAGGTTGTACCGGCTGGCGCTTGCGGTGTTCGCGGTCACCGGCCTGGTCACCTCCGCGATCGCCTCGCGCTCGTTCACCTGGGAGATGGTGGTGACCTACCTCCTCATCGCCGCCCTCGTGCTGGTCGGCCTCGGGCTGGCGAAGGCGACCCGCGGCCGGCTCCCCGCGATCATCTCGGTGATCACGATCGGCGCGCTGCTCACCTCGCCGATCTCGCCGGTCGCGGGCTGGCTGACCGGGGTCTCGGCATCCGTCGACTTCCTCGCCATGATCACCGCGATGCTGACGAACGCCGGGTTCACCCTCGGCAAGGACCTGCCGCTGCTGCGCAACATCGGCTGGAGGATCATCCCGGTCGGCACGGTCGCCATCATCGCCTCGTTCCTGCTCTCCGCGCTGGTGGCGCAGCTCGCCCTCAGCATGTGGGGGAACAGAGCCCGGCACGCGGAAGCGCCGGCGCCCCGGGAGGGGCGCCGGCGCTTCCGCGTCGTTCAGGAGAAGGCGCTCAGGAGAACAGGCGCTGCAGGCGCTGCACGCCCTCGAGCAGAGCGTCGTCGCCCAGGGCGTAGGAGAGCCGGATGTAACCCGACGGACCGAACGCCTCACCCGGCACGACCGCGACCTCGGCCTTGTCGAGGATCAGGTCGGCCAGCTCGAGCGAGGTGGTCGGGGTCACGCCGTCCCACGTCCGGCCGAGCAGGCCGGTGACGTCGGGGTAGACGTAGAAGGCGCCCAGCGGGTTCGGCACCCGCATCCCGTCGATCTTCGACAGCTCGGACACGATCAGGCGGCGTCGCCGGTCGAAGGCCTCGCGCATCTGCTGGGCCTCGGTCTGCGGCCCGTTGAGGGCGGCGATCGCGGCCTTCTGCGCGACGTTGTTCACGTTGCTGGTCAGGTGCGACTGCAGGTTGCCGGCGATCTTGATGGCATCCGCAGGTCCCACCATCCAGCCGACCCGCCAGCCGGTCATCGCGTAGGTCTTCGCCACGCCGTTCACGAGGATGGTCTGGTTCGCGACCTCGGGGACGGCCTCGACGATCGAGGTCGCCTTGACGCCCTCGTAGGTGAGGTTCTGGTAGATCTCGTCGGTGATGATCCAGATGCCGTACTCGAGCGCCCACTCGGCGATCGCCGCGGTCTCCTCGGCGGTGTACACCGAGCCGGTCGGGTTCGACGGCGACACGAACACGAGCGCCGTGGTGCGGTCGGTGCGCGCCTCCTCGAGCTGCTCGACGGTGACCTTGTAGTCCTGGTCGGCGCCGGCGAACACCTCGACCGGGGTGCCGTCGGCGAGGCGGATCGCCTCCGGGTAGGTGGTCCAGTACGGCGCGGGCAGCAGCACCTCGTCGCCGGGGTTCACGACCGCCTGGAACGCCTGGTAGACGGCCTGCTTGCCGCCGTTGGTCACGATCACCTGGCTCGGCGAGACCTCCAGGCCGGAGTCGCGCAGCGTCTTCGCGACGATGGCCTCGCGCAGCGCGGGAAGGCCGGGGGCGGGGGTGTAGCGGTAGCTGGCCGGGTCGGCGAGGGCCTCGGCGGCGGCGTCCACGATGAACTGCGGCGTCGCGAAGTCGGGCTCGCCGGCGGCGTAGGAGATCACCGGCTTGCCCTCGGCCTTGAGGGCTTTGGCCTTGGCATCCACCTTCAGGGTGGCGGACTCGGCGATGGCGGACAGCTTGCGGGAGAGAGGGGCGCGTTCGGTCACGATACGAGAGTACCCGGGCGCGCCCGGGCGCTGCGACGCATGTCGCCTCAGGCGCGGTACGCCGAAGGCAGGGCGCAGTAGTCCGCGAACCGGCGGGACGGATGCCCGGGATCGGTGAGATCGACGAGAGCGGATGCCGCGGTATGCGGCCGCTCTGCTCCGGCCAGCTGCCACACCGTGAAGTTCCACAGCCCGCGCGCCTCGCCGTCGAGCAGCCCGGCCGGGCCGGAGACGAGGAGCACGCGGTCGGATGCCCGGTCCTCGCGGAACGGGGCGACGATCTCCGTGCGCAGCGCGGCGGCATCCGCCGTGTCCGCATGCACCCTGGTCACCCTCTCGCCGCGGGCCTCAAGGGCGTCGGCGAGGGCATCGGCCGCCGTGCGCGAGCGCTCGGCATCCGCCCCGGCCACCGCGAGCAGCCGCCCGCCCCGACGGTAGAGGTGGAGGAACTCCTCGGCCACGCCGTCCCACACGTCGCTCATGGTCTCAGGCTACGCCCCGGGAAGGCCCGGCGGGGCCGGCATCCGCTCACCGCTCGAGCGCCGACCGCGCGACGCTCAGCGCTCGACGAGGATGCCGTCCTCGTCGGCGTAGAGCCGCGCCCCCGGGCGGAAGCTCACGCCGCCGAACTCGACGACGACGTCCACCTCGCCCCGGCCGGTCTTGCCGCTCTTGCGGGGATTCGTCCCGAGCGCCTTCACGCCCAGCGGCAGCGCGCCGATCGCCACGCTGTCACGGACCGCGCCGTGGATGACCACGCCCGCCCAGCCGTTGTCCACCGCGCTCTGCGCGATCATGTCGCCCATCAGCGCGGTGCCGAGCGACCCGTCGCCGTCGATCACGAGCACCGCGCCGTCGCCAGGGGTGGCCAGCAGCTCCTTGACCAGGGCGTTGTCCTGGAAGCAGCGGACCGTGCGGATCGGCCCCTCGAACGCCGGGTGCCCGCCGAAGGAGCGCAGCTGCAGCGGCAGCGACTGCAGGTCGTCGCCGTGCTGGTCGTAGAGGTCGGCGGTGCTGGTCATGATCGCTCCTTCGGTGCATCCGGCGGCCCGGCGACGGGCGCGCGCGTTCTTCGAGTATGCACCGGGGAGCATGCACCGGCCGGTCAGGGACCCGCCGGGTCCGGGATCGGCTCCACGGCGACCACCGTGCGCTTGAACTCCGGCATCGAGCTGTGCGGGTCGGTCGCGGCGCTCGTGAGCAGGTTCGCGCTCTCCGCGCCCGGGTAGTGGAAGGGCAGGAACACGGTGTCCGGGCGGATGTCGTCGGTGAGCTCGACGTCCGCCTCGACCGTGCCCCGCGCGTTGGTCAGGCGCACCCGCGAGCCCGTGCGGATGCCGCGGTCCATCGCGGTCACCGGATGCAGCAGCGCGACCGGCCGGGGTGCGGCGGCGTGGAGTTCGGGGATGCGCCGGGTCTGCGCCCCGGACTGGTACTGGGTCAGGATCCGCCCGGTGATGAGGTTCAGATCCGCGCCGCGCGGGGGCTCCGGCTGCCGGGCCCGCACGAGCCGGTCGAACGCGACGCGCTCGCCGTCGTCCAGCTCGACGGCCGACCTCGGGCGGTCGATCCGCACCACCCGCCGGCCGGTGAGCACCGACGCGCCCGCGGCGGCGAAGTCCTCCGCGACGGCCGTGGTCAGCGCCTGCCGGTCGATCTGCCCGGCCGCGTATTCGGCGATCATGATGCGGTTGTACGGATCGTGGCTCTCGGCGCCGACGATCGTCAGGTCCACCCGGCCGTCCCGGGCGGCAGGCAGCAGCTCCTCCGCGAAGCGCGCGCCGACCGGGCCGAAGCCGACCAGGACCACTCGGTGCGGGGACACGGGCGCCGCCTCAGACGATCCGGCGGTCGAGCGCGGCCCGCGGCACGAGGTAGATCGCCGCGGTGAGCGCGGCCATCAGCGCGTAGCCGGCGGCGAAGCCCCAGAACGCGGCGTCGTAGCCGCCGGTGGCGCCGTGGGACGCGTTCAGCACCTGCGGGATCACGAATCCGCCGAATCCGCCGATGGCGGAGATGATGCCGACGGCCGCGGCCGCCTGCCGCTGCGCCGAGACGGTGTGCTCCGCCCCGGCCTGCGCGGCGCCGCGGGCCGCGAAGATCAGCGGGATCATCCGATAGGTCGAGCCGTTGCCCACGCCGCAGGCGAGGAAGAGCAGCAGGAACAGTCCGAGGAACAGCCAGAATCCGGCCAGGGGGAGGGTGAGGTTCACCGCCACGGTCACCGCCGTCATGGCGGCGAACGCGAGGACGGTGACGCGGGCGCCGCCGATCCGGTCGGCGAGGCGGCCGCCGAACGGGCGGGCCAGGGAGCCGGTGAGGGCGCCGAGGAAGGCCAGCGACACCGTGGCGCCGCCCACCGCGAGCGTGGAGAACTCCGGGAACTGGTCGGCGATCAGCTTGGGGAAGACGCCGGCGAAGCCGATGAACGAGCCGAAGGTGCCGATGTACAGCAGCGCCATGATCCAGAGGTGCCGCTCGCGCAGCGCCGCGGCCACCCCGGCGAAGTCCGACCGGGCGGCGGACAGGTTGTTCATGAACCGCCAGGCGCCCCAGGCGGCGACGAGGATCAGGGGCACCCACACCCATCCCGCGAGGCTCGGATTCAGGGTGCCGGCGGCCCCCAGCGTGACCACCACGGGCACGGTGAACTGCGCCACGGCCGCCCCCAGGTTGCCGCCGGCGGCGTTCAGGCCGAGCGCCCAGCCCTTCTCGCGCTGCGGGAAGTAATAGGTGATGTTCGCCATGGAGCTGGCGAAGTTCCCGCCGCCGACGCCGCCGAGCGCGGCGACCGCGAAGGTGTACGGGATGCGCAGGGTGGCGCCGACGAGCGTCGGCAGCGAGATGAGCCAGAACTGCTCGCCGGTGGTGAGTACGAACCCGGCAGCCGGGAGCAGCACGACCACGACGCTCCACAGCTGCCAGACCACGAAGCCGAGGAACTCGGCGAAGATCGACCAGACCAGGTTCCGCTTCGCGATGGCCGACCCTGCGACTCCCACTGCGCGGCGTTCTCGGCGTCCCAGCCGTCCAGCCAGCGGCCGGGCCGCTCGCTGAGGGCGGCGGTTCCCTGTCCACTGGTGCGTACGGGGGCGGTCGATGTCGTCATGCCGGGCCTCCTCAGGGTGATGCGGCGCGCGGGGGCGCGTATCGGTCACGCTAAGCAGGGCATGTTCCGGGCATGCGGCGAAGACGTTGCGGCGAGGTGACATGTTCTTCACCGCCGCGGCGCGCGGTTGAGAGGACGGCGAAACATCGCCGTAACGCCGCGCATCCGGGGCCCGCGTGTGGTGCGGGCCCCGGATGGGGGTGCCGGCCGGTCGGCGAATGCGCCGACACCAGGCCGGGGTCGGCGGCTTCCGGGCGGGTTCTCGCTCAGTCGGTCTCGACGAGGTGACGGCTGTACGCGCCGGTGGTGAGGAACGCCGGGAATTCCTCGCGCAGCGCCACCTCGCGGAACACCTCGGCGGCGTCGTCGAAGCGGTCGCCGTCGGAGCGCGGGACGGATGCCAGCACGTCGGCGATGAGATTCTCGACGTACTCGACCGTGATCGGGGTGCCGTCCTCGGTGGTGCGGTCCTGGTGGATCCACTGCCACACCTGCGAGCGGCTGATCTCGGCGGTGGCCGCGTCCTCCATCAGGTTGTCGATCGCGACGGCGCCCAGGCCGCGCAGCCACGCCTCGATGTAGCGGATCGCGACCGAGACGTTGTCGTGCACTCCCTGAGCCGTGATCGGGCGCCCGATGTGCAGATCGATCAGGTCCTCCGCGCGCACGTGGACGTCGTCGCGCTGCCGGTCCAGCTGGTTCGGCCGGTCGCCGAGCACGGCGTCGAACTCGGCCTGGGCGGCCGGGATCAGGTCGGGGTGCGCCACCCAGGTGCCGTCGAAGCCGTCTCCCGCCTCGCGCTTCTTGTCCGCGGCGACCTTCTCCAGCGCCCGCGCCGTCACCTCCGGGTCGCGCCGGTTCGGGATGAACGCGCTCATGCCGCCGATCGCGTAGGCGCCGCGCTTGTGGCACGTCTTCACCAGCAGCTCGGTGTAGGCCCGCATGAACGGCACAGTCATGGTCACCTCGCTGCGGTCGGGCAGCACGAATCGGGCGCCGCGGCCGCGGTAGTTCTTGATGATCGAGAAGATGTAGTCCCAGCGCCCGGCGTTCAGGCCGGCGCAGTGGTCGCGCAGCTCGTACAGGATCTCCTCCATCTCGAACGCGGCGGGCAGCGTCTCGATGAGCACCGTCGCGCGGATGGTGCCGCGGGGGATGCCGACGTACTCCTCGGCGAAGGTGAACACGTCGTCCCACAGCTTCGCCTCCTCGCTCGACTCGAGCTTGGCGATGTAGAAGTACGGGCCGCGGCCCGCGTCGATGAGCGCCTGGGCGTTGTGCAGGAAGTAGAGCCCGAAGTCGACCAGCGACCCGGATGCCGCCATGGTGCGGCCGCTCCGGTCGGTGAACTCCAGGTGCTTCTCGACCAGATGCCAGCCGCGCGGGCGCATCACGATCGTCGGCGTGCGCTCGGCGGTGACGCGGTACTCCTTGCCGTCCGGGCTGGTGTAGGTCAGCTCGCCGCGGATGGCGTCGCGCAGCGACAGCTGCCCGCCGATCACGTTCTGCCAGGTCGGGCTGGTGGCGTCCTCCTGGTCGGCGAGCCAGACCCGGGCGCCGGAGTTGAGGGCGTTGATGGTCATCTTCGGGTCGGTCGGCCCGGTGATCTCCACCCGCCGGTCCTCCAGGCCGGGCCCGGCGCCGGCGACCCGCCAGTGCGGGTCCTGCCGGATGTGCGCGGTGTCGTCGCGGAAGCGGGGGTCGTGGCCGTTCCCGATCTCGAAGCGGCGCCGCATCCGGTCGGCGAGCCGGTCGTGCCGGCGGTGCGCGAAGCGGTGGTGCAGCTCGGTGAGGAAGGCGATCGCCTCCGGCGTGAGGATCTCGTCGTAGCGGTCGCGCATCGGGCCGGTGATCGTGATCGCCGGCCCCTGCCGGGTGGTCTCGATCGGGGTGGTCGGGGGTGCGGTGGGAGTGGTCATGATCGCGGTCCTTGTCTGAAACCGGTTTTGGGGCGGATTCCTGCGTTCGGGGCGGGTGTCCGCCGCCCCAAGGGTGAGAATCCGCCCCAAACCCGGGAAGTGAAGGGGATGGGGGTGGGGGCTCAGTGGAACTGGGCCGTCTCGGTGGAGCCGGCGAGGGCGAGGGTGGCGCTGTCGGGGTTGAGCGCGGTGGAGATGACGTCGAAGTAGCCGGTGCCCGCCTCGCGCTGGTGGCGCGTGGCGGTGTAGCCGGATGCCTCCGCGGCGAACTCGGCCTCCTGCAGGTCGACGTAGGCGCTCATGGCGCGCTCGGCATACCCGCGGGCGAGATCGAACATGGAGTAGTTCAGGGCGTGGAAGCCCGCCAGGGTGATGAACTGGAACTTGTAGCCCAGGTCGGCCAGCTCCTGCTGGAAGGTGGCGATCTCGGCATCCGAGAGGTGACGCTTCCAGTTGAAGCTCGGCGAGCAGTTGTACGCGAGCAGCTTGCCCGGGAATTCGGCGTGGATCGCGTTCGCGAACTCGCGGGCCAGCGCGATGTCCGGCTCTCCGGTCTCCACCCAGAGCAGGTCGGCGTACGGGGCGAAGGCCAGACCGCGGCTGATCACGGACTCGATGCCGGGACGGATGCGGTAGAAGCCCTCGCTGGTGCGCTCGCCGGTGGTGAAGGCGCGGTCGCGCTCGTCGATGTCGCTGGTGAGCAGATCGGCGGCGAGCGCGTCGGTGCGGGCGATGATCACGGTCGGGACGCCGGCCACGTCCGCCGCCAGACGAGCGGCATTGAGGGTGCGGATGTGCTGCTGCGTCGGCACCAGCACCTTGCCGCCCAGGTGGCCGCACTTCTTCTCGCTGGCCAGCTGGTCCTCCCAGTGGATGCCGGCCGCGCCGGCCTGGATGAGCGACTGGGCCAGTTCGTACGCGTTCAGGGGGCCGCCGAAGCCGGCCTCGGCGTCGGCGACGATCGGGGCCAGCCAGTCGCGGGTGACGTTCCCCTCGGCGTGCTCGAGCTGGTCCTGCCGCAGCAGGGCGTTGTTGATGCGGCGGACCACGGCGGGGACCGAGTTGGCCGGGTACAGCGACTGGTCGGGGTAGGTCTGCCCGGCGAGGTTGCCGTCGGCGGCGACCTGCCAGCCGGACAGGTAGATGGCCTTCAGCCCGGCGCGCACCTGCTGCACCGCCTGGCCGCCGGTGTAGGCGCCGAGGGCGCGGACGTAGTCCTCCTCACCGTCGGCACCAGCGACGTGCAGCAGATTCCACAGGTTCTCCGCGCCGCGGCGGGCCAGCGTGTTCTCCTCGCGGACCGAGCCGCGGATGCGGATGACGTCCTCGGCCGTGTAGGTGCGCTCCACGCCGTCCCAGCGGGGGTCGGTCTCCCAGCTCTCCCGGAGCTCGGCGGCGGTCTGGACCTGGTCCCCGGCGCGCAGGCCCGAGGCGGTGGCACGGTTCTCGGTGTTCGTCATCGATCTCTCCTCCGTGAGGTGTGAGCCGCGGATGCGGCGGGGCGTTGCATCCACTTTCCATGAAATCATGCGGCTGCGAAGACCGATTCCGGGGAGAAGTTCAGGCGAAATTCTGTTTCTGTGAGAGACTGGTGGCCATGACCACTATCGACGACGTGGACGAGGCCGACGCGCTGACCATCGGGCGCCGCATCCGCCGGCTGCGCACCGCGCGCGGGATGACGCTCGAGGAGCTCGCCGCCGCGGTCGGCCGCGCGCCGAGCCAGATGTCCATGTTCGAGACCGGCAAGCGCGAGCCGAAGCTGAGCATGCTGCAGGCCATCGCCCGCGCCCTCGGCGCCACGATCGACGCTCTGCTGGAGGGGGAGCCGCTCGATGAGCGCAGCGCCATGGAGATCGCGCTCGAACGCGCCATGAAGGGGCAGACGTTCCAGGCGCTCGGGATCTCCCCGTTCCGCATCGGCAAGCAGATCCCCTCCGAGGCGCTCGCCGCGATGCTCGCCCTGCACGGGGAGATCGAGCGGCTCCGCGACGAGCGGGCCGCGACGCCGGAGGAGGCCAGGCGTGCCAACGTCGAGCTGCGGCACCTGATGCGCCGTCAGGACAACTACTTCGAGGACCTCGAGCGCACGGCCTCCGACATCCTCGCCGCCGTGAAGCACCCGGGCGGGCCGCTCACCCAGCGCACCGCCTCGGAGATCGCCGCGCACCTCGGCTTCACGCTGCACTACGCCGCCGACCTCCCGCAGACCACGCGCAGCGTCGCCGACCTCGAGAACGGCCGGCTCTACCTCTCCCGCCACGTGCAGGAGAAGGGGGATGCCCGCGCGCCGGTGCTGCAGGCGCTGTCCAGCCGCATCCTCGGGCACGCCGAGCCGCGCAGCTACGCCGAGTTCCTGCGGCAGCGGGTGGAGACGAACTACCTCACCGGGGCGCTGCTGATGCCGGAGGCGCACCTCGTCCCGGTGCTGCAGGACGCCAAGCAGCGCCGGGCGATCTCGATCGAGGACCTCCGCGACGCCTACTCGGTGTCGTACGAGACCGCCGCGCACCGCTTCACCAACCTCGCGACCCGGCACCTGGGCATCCCGGTGCACTTCCTGAAGGTGCACGAGTCGGGCACGATCACGAAGGCGTACGAGAACGACGACGTGAACTTCCCGACCGACCGGCTCGGCGCCATCGAGGGGCAGATGTGCTGTCGGCGGTGGACCAGCCGGGTGGTGTTCGACGTCGAGGACCGGTTCAACCCGTACTACCAGTACACCGACACCGGCAACGGCACCTACTGGTGCACCGCCCGGGTCGAGCCCTCCAGCGAGGGGCTGCACTCGGTGAGCGTCGGCGTGCGCTTCGACGACACGAAGTGGTTCGTCGGGCGCGACACCCCCAACCGCGGTGTGTCGAAGCACTCCGTCGAGGTGTGCTGCCGGCGGGCCCCGGCCGAGCTCGAGGAGCGCTGGCGCGACAAGGCGTGGCCGAACGTGCGCACGCCGCGCACGCTGCTGGCGACCCTGCCGACCGGGGCGTTCCCGGGCGTGGACACGACGGACGTGTACGAGTTCCTCGAGGCGCACGCCCCTCGCTGAGCCGATCGGGGTCAGCCGGCGACGGCCGCCGCCTCGGCGCGCAGCACGCCCGGCTCCAAGCCGAGGGTCCACTCGGCCACGTCGGCGACGAAATGCACGTACGACCCCTCGGGGAAGGCGTTGCGGTTGTTCGCGTACGCGCCGATGCCGTCGATCGCGATGAAGATCCGCACGCACGCGGCGAACGGATCGTCGGTGCGGAAGTCCCCGGACTGCACGCCCTCCTCGATGAGGGCCACGAGGCGGTCGCGGTCGAGGGCCTCCTGCCCTCGGGCGGATCGGTCGTCGCCGAGTACCACCGGGAGGGCTGCGCGCGGGACGACCGGCACCTGCTGATGAGCGTCTCGAAGTCGCTGTGCGGCATCGTGGTGGCAGCCCTCGCGGCGGACGGCGCGATCGACCGGGTCCGCCCGGTGGTGCACTACCTGCCCGAACTCGCCGGCTCGGTGTACGACGGACCGTCGGTGCAGCACGTGCTCGACATGCAGATCGCGATCGACTACCGCGAGGACTACCTCGACCCGGCATCCGAGGTGCAGACCCACGACCGGTCGACGGGCTGGCGCACGCGACGCGCGGGGGATCCGCGGGACACCTGCGCCTTCCTCGCCACCCTGCGCGGGAGCGGCGAGACCGGTGCGTTCCAGTACTGCTCCGCGAACACCGACGTGCTGGCCTGGCTGGTCGAGCGCGTCACCGGGCTGCGCTACAGCGAGGCGCTGTCGGCGCTGCTGTGGCAGAAGATCGACGCCGACCGGGATGCCGTGATCACCGTCGACCCGTCCGGCTTCGGCTTCGCCAACGGCGGCATCTCCTGCACGGCCCGCGACCTCGCCCGGGTCGGCCGCGTGATGCTCGACGGCGGCGCCGCGCCGGGCGGCCGGGTGGTGCCGGAGGAGTGGGTGCAGCGGGTGCTTGGCGGCGGCGACCCGGCCGCGATGCGCGGCTCCGGGTTCGCGGAGACGTTCCCGGGCGGCTCGTACACCGACCAGTGGTGGTGCTTCGGCAACGACCGCGGCAACGTCAGCGGCATCGGCATCCACGGGCAGAACCTGTGGCTGGACCCGGTCACCGACAGCGTGATCGTGAAGTTCTCGACGTGGCCCGAGCCCGACACGGATGCCTGGCACGACCGGCAGACGGCCCTGCTGCTCGAGGTGAGCGCCGCGCTGGGCTGAACACGCGGGCGGGACCTCAGCGCGTCGCGCCTCGCGTGCCGGCGGTCTGCAGCGCCGCCCACAGCTCGGCACGCGCCGGGAAGCCGGACAGGTCGGCCGACAGGATGCCCGAGGCCTGCGCGATCCACGACCGCAGGGTGTGCCGGTGCACGCCGAGCGCCGCGGCGGCCGGCTCCAGGCGCGCGTCGTGCTCCAACCACGCGCGCAGTGCCCCCTCCAGGTCCGTTCCCGCCGCCTCGTCGTGACGGCGCAGCGGCGCCAGGCGCGCCTCGGCCGCGAGCCGCGCCTCGTCCGAGCCGAGCGCCGTCAGCAGGAACGAGGTCGCCGCATCCGCGTACCGGGACAGCCCGGGCCGGCGGCGGCGCAGGGCGGCGAGCGCCTGCGCGTGCGCGCGGGAGAAGGCCGCGTATCCCTCGGGCTCCGAGACGCCCAGGCGCACCCCGAACCGTTCCGCGAGCTCGGCCAGCAGCGGCTCGTCGTCGGCGTTCACGCACATCGTGAGCCCGTCCTCGGACTCCGCGGCGAACACCGCCACCCCGTCGTCCGTGCGACGGCGGTCCCACCACTCCAGGATCGCCGGGACGGGGGCATCCGGCTCCGCCACCGCCACCACCACCGGCGCGTGCGGCACCGAGCCGAGCACCTGCCGGGCCAGCGACGGGTCGTCGAGCAGGAGCGAGGCGAGCACCTGGCTGCGCAGTCGGCGCCGGGCCCGCTCCAGCTGCTCGTTCTGCTCCAGCGCGAGGCCGGCCATCGCGATCACCGAGGTCACCACGGCCCGCGCCTCCGGGTCCAGGGTTCCCACGGCGATCGCGATCACGCCGCGCAGGTGGCCGCCGCGCCCGAGCGTGAACAGCGAGAACACCGCGTCCCCGGCGACCAGGGACTGGCTGGCCTGCCCGCCGCGGGCGAGCAGCTCGGCGACCCGCGCGGAGAGCTCGGGTGCGGCCTCGGCCGCGAGGGACGGATGCTCGTGCACCAGCGCCCCGGTGGCGTCGAACATGCCCACCCACGCGTCCAGCCGGCGGGACAGCTCGGTCAGGGTCGCGTCCAGGCCCCGCGGTCGCAGCGCCGCGATCGCCAGGGCGCGCTGGGTCTCCAGCGCCCACGTGCGCCGCGCGTACGCCTGTGCCGCGATCGCCTCCGCGTGTGCGCGCGCGATCGCGATGAACGGCGTGCCGTACGGCACCTCGAACAGCGGCATCCCGCGGGCCGCGCACGCCGCGGCGAGCTCCTCCGGGATGCCGGAGCGGTGCACCTCGGTGCCGAAGCCCAGCCCGAGCACGCCGTGTCCGGCCAGTCGCGCGACGTACGCGTCCACGCCTGCCGGGTCGTCGTCGGCGAACTGGGTGCCGGTCGTGAGCAGCACGAGGTCCTCGGCCAGGAACGGGGTGGGATCGGCGAGATCCGAGCTGTGCACCCAGCGCAGCGGGTGGTCGAGCGCCGCCTCGGCGAGGGCGGACTCGTCCGCCACCAGCCGCAGGCCCAGATCGCGGCGCCGCAGCAGCGAGCGGAGGGTGGGCTGTTCCATCGGTGCTCCAGGATGTACGGTGCGGCGAAAGGGCCGTCTCGATTGTACAGTCCGGCGAATGCATCCCGGCCGGAGTCGACGTAGCCTCGGGGCATGACCCTCATCGACGCGGCTACGACCTCGCTTCCCTCCGGCGGCCCCGGGCTCCCCCAGGAGCGTCGCCTCGTCACCGAGCTCCCCGGCCCCCGCTCGGCCGAGATCCTCGCGCGCAAGGCGGATGCCGTGGCATCCGGCGTGGCGCACTCCATGCCCATCGCGACCGTCGCGGCCGGCGGCGGCGTCGTCGTCGACGCCGACGGCAACTCCCTGATCGACCTCGGCAGCGGCATCGCCGTGACCACGGTCGGCAACGCGCACCCGAAGGTCGCGGAGGCCGTCGCGGCGCAGGCGGCGCAGTTCACGCACACCTGCTTCATGATCTCGCCGTACGAGTCGTACGTCGACGTCGCCGAGGCGCTGAACCGCCTCACCCCGGGCGACTTCGCGAAGAAGAGCGCCCTGTTCAACTCCGGCGCCGAGGCGGTGGAGAACGCGATCAAG
Source organism: Microbacterium neungamense (assembly GCF_024971095.1). NCBI lineage: Bacteria > Bacillati > Actinomycetota > Actinomycetes > Micrococcales > Microbacteriaceae > Microbacterium > Microbacterium neungamense. The sequence continues at coordinate 2,104,166 of NZ_CP069717.1, read as the reverse complement.
ATCGCCCGCAAGCACACCGGCCGCCAGGCCGTCGTCGCCTTCGACCACGGCTACCACGGCCGCACCAACCTCACCATGGCGCTCACGGCGAAGTCGATGCCCTACAAGAGCGGCTTCGGTCCGTTCGCGCCGGAGGTGTACCGCGTGCCCGGCTCGTACCCGTTCCGCGACGGGCTCACCGGCGCCGAGGCCGCCAAGCGCGCGATCACCCTGATCGAGAAGCAGATCGGCGCCGGCAACCTCGCCGCCGTCATCATCGAGCCGCTCCAGGGCGAGGGCGGCTTCATCGTCCCGGCCGACGGCTTCCTCGAGGCCGTGGTCGCCTGGTGCCGTGAGAACGGCGTCGTCTTCATCGCCGACGAGGTGCAGACCGGCTTCGCCCGCACCGGCGCGATGTTCGCCAGCGAGCTGTTCGGCATCGAGCCCGACCTGATCACCACCGCCAAGGGCATCGCCGGCGGCCTGCCGCTGGCCGGCGTCACCGGCCGCGCCGAGATCATGGACTCCGCGCACGCCGGCGGCCTGGGCGGCACCTACGGCGGCAACCCGATCGCCTGCGCCGCTGCGCTCGCCGCGATCGACGCCTTCGAGAACGACGGGCTCCTCGAGCGCGCCCAGCAGATCGGCGAGATCCTCGTCGGCCGTCTGAACGCGATCCGCGAGAAGGACGCCCGCATCGGCGACGTCCGCGGCCGCGGTGCGATGATCGCCGCCGAGTTCGTCGACCCGGAGACGGGGGAGCCGGACGCTGCGCTCACCGCCGCCGTCGCCAAGGCCGCGATCGCCCAGGGCGTCATCGTGCTCACCTGCGGCACCTTCGGCAACGTCATCCGCTTCCTGCCGCCGCTGTCCGTCGGCGACGAGCTGCTGAACGAGGGCCTCGACGTCATCGCCGACGCCCTCGCCTCGGCCTGAGACCGCCGGCCGCGACCCGGGTCGGGGGATTCCGGGTTGCGGCCGGTTACATCTGTTCCCCCATATCCTCCGCATCCAAGGAGCCAGCATGACTGAACTCAGCCGCGACGTCGTCGTCGTCGGTGCCGGTGCCGCCGGTCTCACCGCGGCGAACGAGCTGCGCAAGGCCGGCCTCTCCGTGGCCGTGCTCGAGGCGCGCGACCGCGTGGGCGGACGCCTCTGGACGGACGTCATCGACGGCGCCACCCTCGAGATCGGCGGCCAGTGGGTCTCGCCGGATCAGGACGCGCTGAAGGAGACGCTCGCCGACCTGGGCCTGGAGACCTACTCCCGGTACCGCGAGGGCGACAGCGTCTACATCGGCCGCGACGGGAAGCTCACCCGGTTCACCGGGGACATCTTCCCGGTCGCACCCGAGACCGAGAAGGAGCTCGTCCGCCTGATCGACAAGCTCGACGCCATGGTCGCGCAGGTCGACCCGGACCGCCCGTGGGAGACACCGGACGCGGAAGCGCTCGACACGATCTCCTTCGAGCAGTGGCTCGCGAACGAGACCGAGGACCAGGAGGCGCGCGACAACATCGCGCTGTTCATCGGCCCCGCCATGCTCACGAAGCCGGCGCACTCGTTCTCCACCCTGCAGGCGCTGCTGATGGCGGCATCCGCGGGCAGCTTCACGCACCTGGTCGACGCGGACTTCATCCTCGACGAGCGCGTCGTGGGCGGCCTGCAGCAGGTGCCGCTGCGCCTGGCCGAGCGCCTCGGCGACGACGTGCTGCTGAACCAGCCGGTGCGCACCCTGGAGTGGGGCGACCCGTCGACCGGCTCGGCGTCCGGTGTCGTCGCCCGCACCGACGACACCACCGTCCGGGCCCGGTTCGCGATCCTCGCGCACGCCCCGGTGCTGTACAACCGCATCTCCTTCGTGCCCGCCCTGCCGCGTCGCCAGCACCAGCTGCACCAGCACCTGTCGATGGGCTTCGTGATCAAGGTGCACGCCGTCTACGACCGCCCGTTCTGGCGCGACAACGGCCTCTCCGGCACCGCGTTCAGCCCGTACGAGCTCGCGCACGAGGCGTACGACAACACCAACCACGGCGACGAGCGCGGCACCCTGGTCGGCTTCGTCTCGGACAAGAACGCCGACGGCGTGTTCCAGCTGTCCGCCGAGGAGCGCAAGGAGCGCATCCTCGAGTCGCTGTCGCACTACTACGGCCCTGAGGCGAAGAACCCGGTCGTGTACTACGAGAGCGACTGGGGCAGCGAGGAGTGGACCCGCGGCGCGTATGCGGCGAGCTTCGACCTGGGCGGTCTGCACCGCTACGGCGCGGACCTGCGCACCCCGGTCGGCCCGATCCACTTCGCCTGCAGCGACATGGCCGGCGCCGGCTACCAGCACGTCGACGGCGCGATCCGGATGGGTCGCCTCGTGGCCTCGAACATCGTCGAGGCCAGCCGCGCCAACGGCGACGCCGAGCAGCTCGCGGCGGCGGGGAGCGCCGAGCGGTGACCTCCTCGATCGTCGTCGGCTACACGGCGACGGATGCCGGGGCGGACGCCCTCGCCCTCGGCGCGCGCCTGGCGCGCGGCCTGGGCATGGCGCTCGACCTGGTGATCGTGCTGCCCGCCGAGGGGACCCGCAGCGCCGCCGTGCCGCCCGAGCGCGCCTACGAGGATCACGTGCGAGGGCAGGCCCAGCAGTGGCTGCGGGACGCCGCGGCATCCGTCCCCGACGACGTGGCCGTCACCGGCCACGTCCGCTTCGGCGACTCGTTCGCCGAGGGGCTGATCCAGGCCGGTGAGGAGTTCGACGCCCGGCTGATCGTCGTCGGCGCCGCCAACGGCAGCGCGTTCGGGCGTCATCGCCTGGGTTCGGTCGCCTCCGAGCTGGTGCACTCCTCGCCGATCCCGGTGGCCCTCGCCCCGGCCGGCTCGGCGCGCGACACCGACGTGACCACCCCGATCTCGCGCGTCACGGCGGCCGTGGGCACCCGAGCCGGCGCCGACGTGCTGCTCGAGGAGGCCGCCGCGCTGACCACGGCCAGCGGCGGCTCGCTGCGTCTCATCTCCCTCGTCCCGTTCGACGTGCCCGCCGGTCTCGACACCGGGACCATCACCCTGGTGCAGGGCGCGCACGGTGACGACGTGCTCACCCAGGCGCGGGAGGCCCTGCCCGAGGGCATCACCGCTGAGCTCGAGCGCGCCGCGGGCGAGAGCGTCGAGGTCGCCATCGCCCACCTGCCCTGGCAGCCCGGCGAGGTGCTGCTGGTCGGCTCCAGCCGCCTGGCCCAGCCCCGTCGTCTCTTCCTCGGCTCGACCGCCGCGAAGATGCTGCACGAGCTGCCCGTACCCATGATCGTCGTCCCGCGCACGCGGGCGGCCGGAGAGGCTTGAACCTTCCCATGTCCCAGTTCACGCACAACGACGTGTCCGACCCGGTCACCACCGGCATCTCGCAGAAGGGCCTGCGCGCCGGGGCGGTCGGCGTGCTCGGCGCCGTGGTCATCGGCGTCTCCACCATCGCCCCCGCCTACACCCTCACCGCGTCGCTCGGCCCGACGGTCGCGGTGGTCGGCACCCAGGTGCCCGCCATCATCCTGGTCGGCTTCATCCCGATGCTGCTGACCGCGTTCGGATACCGCGAGCTCAACCGCGTCATGCCCGACTCCGGCACCTCGTTCACGTGGGGCGTGCGGGCCTTCGGCCCGTGGATCGGCTGGATGACCGGCTGGGGCCTGGTCGCGGCCACAGTGATCGTGCTGTCCAACCTGGCCGGCATCGCGGTGGAGTTCCTCTTCCTGCTGATCGCCCAGCTCAGCGGCAACCCCGGCATCGCGGACCTCGCCTTCAACCCGCTCATCAACGTGTCCGTCTGCCTGCTGTTCATGCTCGGCGCCACGCTGGTGACGTACCGCGACATGCAGACCACCCAGAAGGTGCAGTACGTGCTCGTCGGCTTCCAGGTCGCCGTGCTCGTGCTGTTCGCGATCGTCGCGATCGTGAAGGTGGTCAACGGCGAGGCGCCGGAGCCGACCGCGTTCTCGTGGTCGTGGTTCAACCCGTTCGAGGTGCCCACGTTCAGCGCCCTCGCCGCCGGCCTCTCGCTGTCCATCTTCATCTTCTGGGGCTGGGACGTCGTGCTCACCATGAACGAGGAGACGAAGAACCCCGAGAAGACCCCGGGCCGGGCCGCGATGCTGACCGTGGTCGTCGTGGTGAGCCTCTACCTGCTGCTGTCGATCGGCCTGATCATGTTCGCCGGGGTCGGCACCGGCGCATTGGGGCTGGCGAACGAGGACATCTCGGCCAACGTGTTCTTCGCGCTGTCCGACCCGGTGCTCGGCCCGCTGGCGTTCCTGGTGTCGCTCGCCGTGCTGTCCAGCTCGGCCGCCTCGCTGCAGTCCACCGCCGTGGGCCCGGCCCGCACGCTGCTGGCGATGGGCTACTACGGCGCGCTGCCGCCGAAGTTCGCGAAGGTGAGCCCGCGGTTCTTCACCCCTGGCTACGCCACCATCGTGTCGGCGGTCGTGGCATCCGTCTTCTACGCCGTGATGCGCCTGCTCAGCGAGAGCGTCCTCACCGACACGATCCTGTCGCTCGGCATGATGATCTGCTTCTACTACGGGCTCACCGCGTTCGCCTGCGTGTGGTACTTCCGCCGGCAGTGGTTCGACTCGGCGCGGAGCTTCTTCTTCACGTTCCTGTTCCCGCTCGTCGGCGGCGGCATCCTCGCCGTGCTGTTCGTGACCACGCTGATCGACTCGATGGATCCCGCCTACGGCAGCGGATCCAGCATCGGCGGCGTCGGCCTCGTGTTCGTGCTCGGTGTCGGGATCATCCTGGCGGGCGTCGCGATCATGTTCTGGCAGGCGGTCCGCCGCCCGGCCTTCTTCCGCGGTGAGACGCTGAGCAAGGAAGCGCCGCCCAGCCTCACCCGCCGCTGACCCTCATCCCCACAGAATCGAGACGATTATGAGCACTGCACTTGCATCGACTGAACAGGACCTCCTCAGCCGCGTGCCCACCGGCCTCTTCATCGGAGGGGAGTGGATCGACGCCGAGGAGGGGCGCACCTTCGACGTGCACGACCCGTCGACCGGCGCCGTGATCCGTTCCATCGCCGACGCCACCCCGGCCGACGGCATCCGCGCCCTCGACGCCGCCGTGGCCGCGCAGGAGGCGTGGGCGGCGACCGCCCCCCGCACCCGCAGCGACATCCTGCGTCGCGCCTTCGACCTGGTGCAGGAGCGCAAGGAGGACCTGGCGCTGCTGATGACGCTGGAGATGGGCAAGCCGCTCGCCGAGGCGCGCGGCGAGGTCATCTACGGCGGCGAGTTCCTGCGCTGGTTCAGCGAGGAGGCGGTCCGGATCACCGGTCGTTACGGCCTGAACCCGGAGGGCACCGGCCGGATGGTCGTCTCGCAGCGACCGGTCGGCCCGTCGTTCTTCATCACGCCGTGGAACTTCCCGTTCGCGATGGCCACCCGCAAGATCGCGCCGGCCCTCGCCGCCGGATGCACGGTCGTCATCAAGCCCCCGGCGCTGACCCCGCTGACCACGATGTACTTCACCACGCTGCTGGAGGAGGCGGGCCTGCCCGCCGGCGTCGTGAACGTGGTGCAGACCTCGCGCTCCAGCGCGCTGTCCGGCCCGATCATCGCCGACCCGCGCCTGCGCAAGCTGTCGTTCACCGGCTCCACCGAGGTGGGCCGCAAGCTCATCTCGCAGGCCGCCGAGGGCGTGCTGCGGGTGTCGATGGAGCTCGGCGGCAACGCCCCGTTCGTCGTGTTCGAGGACGCCGACCTGGACAAGGCCGTGGACGGCGCCCTCGCGGCGAAGTTCCGCAACATCGGCCAGGCGTGCACCGCGGCGAACCGCTTCATCGTGCACAAGGACGTCGCCGAGGAGTTCGCGCGCAAGGTCACCGAGCGCGTGCAGGCGATGAAGGTCGGCCGCGGCACCGAGGAGGGCGTCGCCATCGGCCCGCTCATCGACGCGGATGCCGTCGCCAAGGCGTCCGAGCTGGTCGGCGACGCCGTCGAGCGCGGGGCGACCCTGCTCACCGGCGGCAAGGCGCTCGAGGGCGAGGGCACCTTCTACCAGCCCACCGTGCTCACCGACGTGGTCGCCGGCAGCGCGATCCTGCGCGAGGAGATCTTCGGCCCGGTGCTGGCGATCGCCACGTTCACCGACGAGGCCGAGGCCGTGCGCCTGGCGAACGACACCGAGTACGGGCTGGTCTCGTACGTCTACACCGAGGACCTCGCCCGCGGTCACCGCATGATCGACGCGCTGGAGACCGGCATGATGGGTCTCAACGTGGGCGTCGTGTCCAACGCGGCCGCGCCGTTCGGCGGCGTCAAGCAGTCCGGCATCGGCCGCGAGGGCGGGTTCGAGGGAATCCACGAGTACCTGTCCACCAAGTACACGCTCATCCCCAACAGCTGACTCCGTCGCGGGCGGCGGTCCCGGTCGCGGAGCGGCTGACACCGGCGACCGAGACGAATCGCACATCATCCCCCGGTCGTTGAGCGAGGGAGCGCAGCGACCGAGACGAAACGCACACCATCCCCCGGTCGTTGAGCGAGGGAGCGCAGCGACCGAGACGAAACGCACACCACAGGAGAGAAAATGACCGACTACGCCGTCGTCAATCCCGCCACCGGCGAGACCGTGGCGACCTACGACACCTTCACCGACGCCCAGATCGACGACGCCGTCGCCCGGGCCGCGGCCGCCGCGGCGACCTGGGGCGCCACCGCCCCCGCCGAGCGCGCTGCGGTGATCCGCCGCATCGCGGAGCTGCACCGGGAGCGCCGCGAGGAGCTCGCCGCGATCATGGTCCGCGAGATGGGCAAGCCGATCGCGGCGGCCCTGGGCGAGGTGGACTTCGCCGCCGACATCGTCGAGTTCTACGCGGACAACATCGACAAGATCACCGGCGACCAGCCCCTCGACATCCTCGGCGAGGGGACCGCGGTGATCCGCCGTGCGCCGCTGGGCGCACTGCTGGGCATCATGCCGTGGAACTTCCCGGCCTACCAGGTCGCGCGCTTCGCCGCGCCGAACCTCGCGGTGGGCAACACGATCATCCTGAAGCACGCCCCGCAGTGCCCGGAGTCCGCGGCCGCCCTCGAGGCCATCTACTCCGACGCCGGCCTGCCGGACGGCGGCTACGTGAACGTGTACGCCACGAACGAGCAGGCCGCGGCCATCATCGCCGACCCGCGCGTGCACGGCGTCTCGGTCACCGGCTCCGAGCGCGCCGGTGCGGCCGTCGCCGAGGTGGCTGGCCGCAACCTGAAGAAGGTGGCGCTCGAGCTCGGCGGCTCCGACCCGTTCATCGTGCTCTCCACGAACGACCTCGACGCGACCGTGCAGGCCGCCGTCGACGCCCGCCTGGACACCAATGGTCAGTCCTGCAACGGCGCGAAGCGCTTCATCGTCGTCGACGAGCTGTACGACGCGTTCGTGGAGAAGTTTGTCGCCTCGCTCTCGGCGGTGAAGGCGGAGGACCCGACCCAGGAGGACACCGTCCTCGGCCCGCTGTCGTCGCTCGCCGCCGCCGAGCGCCTGCAGGAGCAGATCGACCGCGCCGTGGCGCAGGGCGCGACGGTGCTCACCGGCGGCACCCGCGACGGGGCGTTCTTCGCCCCCACCGTGCTCGCCGACGTCACGCCGGAGATGGACGTGTACCGTGAGGAGCTGTTCGGCCCGGCCGGGGTCGTGTACCGCGTCGCCGACGAGACGGAGGCCGTCAAGCTCGCCAACGACACGCCGTTCGGGCTGGGCTCGTACGTGTTCACCACGGATGAGGAGCAGGCCGAGCGCGTCGCCAACAGCATCGAGGCGGGCATGGTCTACGTCAACCTCGTCCTCGCCGACAGCCCCGAGCTGCCGTTCGGCGGCGTCAAGAGAAGCGGCACCTCGCGGGAGCTGGGTCTGCTGGCCGCCGACGAGTTCGTGAACAAGAAGCTCATCCGCAAGGCGTGAGATCGGACCGGAGGGGGCGGATGCCGCGCGGCATCCGCCCCCTCCGGCGTTCCCGCGCACCGTCAAGGTGCGGTGGGCACCGCGCGATGCTCCGCCGTGCCCATCCGCCGTCGCGTCGCGGCAACCGGATCACGCCTGGGCATCGTCACGCGGAGAGCGAACGCGCGCGGAGCCGCCTCGGTTCGGAGCGGGGGTGCGCATGGCGTACACTGGACAGGCAGTTGTCCGATACTTTCGCCGTGCCCGGGATCCGGTCGCGAGGAGGATGAGGACCCAGGGATCCGACGGATCTCTAGGGCGGTAGCTCAATTGGCAGAGCAGCGGTCTCCAAAACCGCAGGTTGCAGGTTCGATTCCTGTCCGCCCTGCGCGTCAGCGCGATGCTGACTCACGAAAGGTACACGCAGGATGGATCAGGACGAAGCGCGCGGCGAGGTCGTCACGGCCGGGGCAGGAGCCCTGCGCGACTCGAAGCTCGGCTTCTTCGGCCGCATCGCCCTGTTCTTCCGCCAGGTGATCAGCGAACTGCGCAAGGTCGTCACCCCGACCCGCAAGGAACTGGTCAAGTTCACGCTCGTCGTGCTGGTGTTCGTGCTGATCGTGATGGGTCTGGTCTCCGGCCTCGACTGGCTTTTCGGAATGCTGACCCACTACGTGTTCGGAGTGCCCGGCAGCTGACGCACCCTTCGACGGGCTCAGGGACCGCCTGCCAGCCGTCGCAGTGAACGGAAAGAAGCAACGTGTCTGAACGATATTCCGACGACGCAGACTGGGCCACCGCGGCAGAGCAGTCCAGCGAGGAGGACGAGGCCCAGGAGGGCAACGTCCTCGCAGAGCAGGAGCGCTCGTCGACCTCGGCCGAGCACATCGCCCTCCACATCGAGGGCGACGGCGAGGAGTTCGACGGCGCGGACGAAGACATCGACATCGAAGACCCGGAGGCGGACGCGATCGTGAACGACGCTCTCAACCTGGACGAAGCGGCTGAGGCTGAGGCCGCCGCTGAAGTCCTCAACGATTCGGTCGCCGAAGAGGCCGCCGAGCTCGAGGCCGCGGCCGCGGACGAAGTGGACCCGTACGACGGGCCCGACGTGAACGGCGACGCGGAGACCTCGGACGACGAGTCCGACGCGGAGGAGGACCCGTACGAGGCCTTCCGCGCCGAGCTTCGGATGCTGCCCGGCAAGTGGTACGTGATCCACTCCTACGCCGGCTTCGAGCGCAAGGTGAAGGCCAACATCGAGCAGCGCAAGTCGACGCTCGAGGTCGAGGACGAGATCTACCAGGTCGAGGTCCCGATGGAGGACGTCGTCGAGATCAAGAACGGCCAGCGCAAGATGGTCAACCGCGTGCGCATCCCCGGCTACGTGCTGGTGCGCATGGAGCTGAACGAGGACACCTGGTCGGTCGTGCGGCACACGCCGGGCGTGACCGGCTTCGTCGGGAACGCGCACAACCCGACCCCGCTGCGCTTCGAAGAGGCCTTCAACATGCTGAAGCCGCTCGTCGAGGTCAAGGACGTCCCCACCGCGAAGTCCATCGCCGCCAAGGGCGGCACCGCGGTCGCCCGCCCGGTGCTGGCCGAGGTCGACTTCGAGGTCGGCGAGACCATCACGATCAAGGAGGGCTCGTTCGCGGGTCTTCCCGGCACGATCAGCGAGATCAAGCCGGAGAGCGGCAAGCTCACCGTGCTCGTGTCGCTGTTCGAGCGCGAGACCCCGGTCGAGCTGTCGTTCGACCAGGTCACCAAGATGCTCTGACGGTTCTGACCCGTCACTGGAACGGCCGCTCCTCCGGGGGCGGCCGTTCCTGCATCCGACGGCCGTCGGCGCCGTCGTGACGGATCGGGGGTCGACACGCCAGTTGGCGGGTTACATCGCCGAACCCGACCGACATGTGGCGTGTCGACCCCCGAAGTGGTTGCCCGGGACGCGTGCGCCGCCGCATCCGTGCGAAGCGCCCGGGGCACGATGCGCCGGCGGATGCTCGTCAGCCGGCGTGCCGTGCGGCCCAGTGCGGACTCTGGACGAGGCCCAGCAGGTTGCCGAACGGGTCGCTGACGGATGCCGACCACCAGCCCTCGCCCCGCTGCGTGACCGGGTCGAGGGGCTGCGCCCCGAGCGCGATCAAGCGGTCGAAGGCCGCCCGGATGTCATCCACATGCATGCTGACGAGCGCGCCGCCGGGCTGCGGGAGAGCAGGTCGGAAGCGCGCGTCCATCAGGGCGAGTTCGTCCTCGTCGTCGCCGAAGCGCCACTCGGCGTACTGGGCGGGGCCCTGCTCGGGGCGGACGAAGTACGGCGGCGCGTCGAACACGCGGGTGTACCAGTCGATGGCGGCGGCCATGTCGTCGGCCACGAGGTTGAGGTTGGCGAGTCCACGGAACATGTCGGTTCTCCTTCTGGCGAGGTGCGGATGCTTCTATGCTCGACGTTGAAGTGATCACCCCTTGATCACTTCTCGCGGGACGGATTCCGAATGCGCGCCGATCGCCTCATCCAGGCGCTGCTGCTGCTGATGCAGGGGCGCGCCCGGATCACGGCCGCCGAGCTCGCGGCCGAGCTCGAGGTCTCGGTGCCGACGGCGCGCCGCGACCTCGAGGCGCTGGCGATGGCGGGCGTGCCGATCTATCCGACCCGGGGGAGGGGCGGGGGCTGGCAGCTGATCGGCGGGGCACGCACCGACCTGACCGGCCTCACCGAGACCGAGGTCACCGCTCTTCTGGCCGGTCTGACCCAGAGTCTCGGGGCAGGACCTGACCGCGTGGCCGCTCTCCGCAAGCTCGTCCGCGCCGTCCCCGCGCCCTTTCGTGAAGGAGCGCAGCGGATCGCCGAGGCGACCGTGCGAGACGTGCCGTGGGGTGAGAGCTCCGCGCCCGACGACCCCGCCAAGGTGGCGGTGCTGCAGCGAGCGATCGCACGGCGCATCCGCGTGCGGTTCGACTACGACGGCTCACGGGTCCGGCGACGGCCGAACTCGTGCCGCTCGTCGTGGGCAGCCGCGGTGCACGCTGGTACCTGCTCGGCGCGCCGGCGCAGCGCGGGACGGATGCCGCCGACGAGAGCGGACTGCGCACCTACCGCGTCGACCGTCTCTCGTCGCTCGAACCGCTCGACCTACCCGGACTGCCGCCGTCCGACTTCGACGCCGCCGCGACGTGGGCGCGCATGGTCGAGCGGGTGGAGGGGTTGCGCGGCGCTGTCCGTGCCGTCGTGGAGGTCGACGCGTGGGCGGTGCGGGCGCTGTGCGACCGCTTCGGGGTGCAGGCCCGCCTGCTCGACCACGGCGCGAGCGCCGAGGCGCCGAGCCGGGTGCGGGTGGAGGTGAGTGCGCATCGCGCGGACGCGCTCGCGGAGCAGCTGGCGGGCTGGGTCGACGTGGCGGAGGTCGTCGAGCCGGCCGAGGTCCGCGTCGCGCTGCGGATGCTCGGGGAGCGCATCGTGGCGCGATACCGCGACGCGTAGCATCCGGCGGCCCCGTGACGAATCGGGGGTCGACACGCCGGTTGACGGACCACATCGCCGGATCCGACCGAGGTGTGGCGTGTCGACCCCCGAAGTGGTTGCCGCGGATCGGCGCGGACTCGAGCATCCGCGCCGATCCGGTAGACTGTTGTGGTTTGTGTGCGCGCTCATGCGTGCGCGCAGGCGACCGCGGTCCGGAGATGCCGGATTCGCGGGAGAACGGATGCCGCGGCATCCGCTCGACGAAAGGAAAGAGAATGGCACCGAAGAAGAAGGTGACCGGCCTGATCAAGCTTCAGATCAACGCCGGTGCCGCCAACCCGGCGCCGCCGATCGGCCCCGCGCTCGGTCAGCATGGCGTCAACATCATGGAGTTCTGCAAGGCGTACAACGCCGCGACCGAGTCGCAGCGCGGCAACGTCATCCCCGTGGAGATCACCGTCTACGAGGACCGCAGCTTCACCTTCGTCCTGAAGACCCCGCCGGCCGCGGAGCTCATCAAGAAGGCCGCCGGCCTGCAGAAGGGCTCGGCCACCCCGCACACCACCAAGGTCGGCAAGCTGACCAAGGAGCAGGTGCGCCAGATCGCCGAGACCAAGCAGCCCGACCTCAACGCGAACGACATCGAGGCCGCGTCGAAGATCATCGCCGGCACCGCCCGTTCCATGGGCATCACGGTCGAGGACTGAGGGGGATAGGAACAATGGCTACCAAGTCCAAGGCTTACAAGGCTGCCGCCGCGAAGATCGAGGCGGACCGCTACTACACGCCCACCGAGGCCGTCGCTCTGGCGAAGGAGACCGGTTCGGCGAAGTTCGACTCGACCGTCGAGGTCGCGCTGAAGCTCTCGGTCGACCCGCGCAAGGCCGACCAGATGGTGCGCGGCACCGTCATGCTCCCGCACGGCACCGGCAAGACCGCCCGCGTCATCGTGTTCGCGAACGGCCCGGCCGCTGAGGCCGCTCTCGCCGCGGGTGCGGACGAGGTCGGCGGCACCGAGCTCATCGAGAAGGTCGCCGCCGGCTGGACCGACTTCGACGCCGCCGTCGCGACTCCGGAGCTCATGGGCCAGGTCGGTCGTCTCGGCAAGGTGCTCGGCCCCCGCGGCCTGATGCCGAACCCGAAGACCGGCACCGTCACCCCGAACCCGGCCAAGGCCGTCGAGGAGATCAAGGGCGGAAAGATCGAGTTCCGCGTCGACAAGCACGCCAACGTGCACTTCATCGTCGGCAAGGCCTCGTTCTCGGCCGAGCAGCTCGACGAGAACCTGAAGGCCGCGCTCGAGGAGATCGTGCGCCTGAAGCCGTCCAGCTCGAAGGGCCGCTACATCCAGAAGGGCGCCGTGTCGACCACGTTCGGCCCCGGCATCCCGCTGGACGTCAACGCCATCTGACGCTGACACCCGGCACGAAGAGCCCTCGCCTCGGCGGGGGCTCTTCCGCGTTCCGGGCGCCGGTGCCGTCCCCACCGGTGCCCGGTCCCGCGGGTGCCCGGTCCCGCAGGCGCCCCGTCCCGCGGGCACCCGGTCCCGCCTGATGTCACGCGCCGTCACAGGATGCGGCCGGGCCGCCGCAACCCGCGTACGCTGGATCACGCGCGAACGCGCCCTCATCCGAGAGCGCCGCCTCACCCGAGACACAGGAGATCGCCCATGGTCCGCCGCCTCACCGCCGTCGCAGCCCTCGCCGTCACCGCCCTCGCCCTCGCCGGGTGCGGCGGCAGCTCCGAGCCGAGCAGCACCGCGGATGCCGGCGGCGACGACTTCGGACTGGTCACCCCCGGCACCCTCACCGTCGCCACGGAGGGCACCTACCGTCCGTTCAGCTACCACGAGGACGGCGGCACCGGTGACCTGGTCGGCTACGACGTGGAGATCATCGAAGCGGTCGCCGAGAAGCTCGACCTCGAGATCGAGTTCAAGGAGACGCAGTGGGATGCGATCTTCGCAGGACTCGACGCCGGGCGCTTCGACCTCATCGCCAACCAGGTCACCATCAACGAGGAGCGCGAGGCGAACTACCTGTTCAGCGAGCCGTACACCGTCTCTCCGGGCGTCATCGTGACCCTCGAGGACGACGACTCGATCTCCTCCTTCGACGACCTCAAGGGCAAGACCACCGCGCAGTCCCTCACCAGCAACTGGTACGACCTGGCCGTCGAGTCGGGCGCGAACGTGGAGGCCGTCGAGGGCTGGGCGCAGGCCGTCGCCCTGCTGCAGCAGGGGCGCGTCGACGCCACGATCAACGACAAGCTCACCTACCTCGACTACGAGAAGACCGACGGCCCGACCGGGCTGAAGATCGCCGCCGAGACCGTGGAGGCCGGCGAGCAGGCCTTCGTCTTCACCAAGGACAAGAAGGCGCTGGTCGAGGCGATCGACGGCGCACTGGAGGAGCTGCGGGCCGACGGGACGCTCGCCGAGATCAGCGAGAAGTACTTCGGCGCCGACGTCACGCAGTAGCGGATGGACGGCTGGGAGCTCTTCCTCGGCTCGCTGGGCCCGCTGGCGCTCGCGGGCATCACCGGGTCGATCCCGCTCGCGGTGATCTCGTTCGCGCTCGGGCTGGTCATCGCGATCGGGATCGCGCTGATGCGGATCTCCACCCGGCCGCTCGTCTCGGGCCTCGCCCGGGGCTACATCTCCGTCATCCGCGGCACGCCGCTGCTCGTGCAGCTGTTCGTGATCTTCTACGGCCTGCCCTCGATCGGGCTCCTCGTCGACCCGTGGCCGAGCGCCATCGTCGCCTTCTCGCTGAACGTGGGCGGGTACGCCGCCGAGGTGGTGCGCGCCGCGATCCTCTCGGTGCCGAAGGGGCAGTGGGAGGCCGCCTACACCGTCGGGATGGGGCGGGCCCGGACCCTGCGCCGGGTGATCCTGCCGCAGGCGGCGCGGGTGTCGGTGCCGCCGCTGTCGAACACGTTCATCTCGCTGGTGAAGGACACCTCGCTGGCATCCCTCATCCTCGTCACCGAGCTGTTCCGGATCGGTCAGCAGATCGCCTCGTCGACGCAGCGGTTCATGATCGTGTACCTCGCCGCCGCCCTGGTCTACTGGGTGATCTGCCTGGTGCTGTCCGGGCTGCAGAACCTGCTGGAGAAGAGGCTGGATCGTCATGTCGCGCGATAGGACGTTCGGCGGCACCCCGCTGCTGACCGCACAGGGCCTGCACAAGAGCTTCGGCGGCACCGAGGTGCTCAAGGGCATCGACCTCACGCTGCACCGCGGCGAGGTGGTCGTGCTGATCGGCCCCAGCGGCTCCGGCAAGACCACCGTGCTGCGCTCGCTGAACGGCCTCGAGATCCCGGACGCCGGGACGCTGTCGATCGCCGACACCCGGGTCGACTTCGCCGGCGGCATCACCCCGGCCGAGCGCTTCGCGCTGCGTGATCGGTCGGCGATGGTCTTCCAGCACCACAACCTGTTCCCGCACATGACCGTGCTGCAGAACGTGATCGAGGGTCCGTGGCGGGTGCAGCGGCGGCCCAAGGACGAGGTGGTCGCCGAGGCGCAGCAGCTCCTCGCCCGCGTCGGGCTCGAGGGCAGGCAGGATGCCTATCCGCACGAGCTCTCCGGCGGGCAGCAGCAGCGGGTGGGCATCGTGCGCGCCCTCGCCCTGCGGCCCGAGCTGCTGCTCTTCGACGAGCCCACCAGCGCCCTCGACCCGGAGCTCGTCGGCGAGGTGCTCCTGGTGATCAAGGAGCTGGCCGACGAGGGCTGGTCGATGATCGTCGTCACCCACGAGCTCGGCTTCGCCCGCGAGGCCGCCGACCACGTCCTCTTCCTGGATCACGGCGTGGTCGTCGAGGAGGGGCCGCCCGCGCAGCTGTTCACGGCTCCCGCGCACGAGCGCACCCGCCGGTTCCTCACCCGCATCCTGCGCCCGCTCGACGGCGGGTAGGTCGGGAGCCCGACGACCGTCGGTCGGGAGCCCGACCACCGTCGGTCGGGGCCCGACGACCGTCGGTCGGGGCCGGCCGCCGGCCGGGTCAGCCGCCGAGGACCGGCAGCACCAGGCCGATGCCGAGCACCACCATGACCACGGCGATCCCGGCATCCAGCATCCGCCACGCCCGCCGCGTGCGCAGCCAGCGTCCGAGGTGACGCGCGCCGAAGCCGAGCCCGGCGAACCACAGCACGCTCGCCGTCATCGCCCCCGCCGCGAACAGCCAGCGCTCCTCGCCGTGCGTCGCGGCCACCGAACCCAGCATGAGGACCGTGTCGAGGTAGACGTGCGGGTTCAGCCAGGTGAGCGCGAGCACCGTGCCGATCACGGGCGCCAGGCGGGTGCGGGTCATCGTCGCGGTGCCGCCGGATGTCGGAGCGGATGCCGCGCCGGCGTCGGCGGTCGAGAGGCCGGCGGAGGAGGGGGAGGCGTCCACCTGCAGGCTGCCGTCCCCGCGCCAGGCGCGCCGGGCCGCCATCACGCCGTAGGTCACGAGGAAGACCGCGCCCGCCCAGCGGGCGATCGTCACCAGCCACGGCGCCTGCTGCACGATGTAGCCGAGGCCGGCCACACCGGCGGCGATGAGCACGGCATCCGACACCGCGCAGATCACGACCACGGGCAGGACGTGCTCCCGCCGGAGGCCCTGGCGCAGTACGAAGACGTTCTGCGCGCCGATGGCGACGATGAGGGAGAGGCCGAGTCCGAGACCCGCGAGAACGGTGAGCATGCCTCCACGCTAGGTCGCCGTTCACATGAACACCAGTTATGAATCCTGTCTCGGCATTAGCATGATTCATGTGCAGATCGACGCCCAGCTCGCCGCGACCGTCGCCGCCGTGATCGACGAGGGCAGCTTCGACGCCGCCGCGCGGCGCCTACATGTCACGCCGTCCGCGATCAGCCAGCGGATCAAGGCCCTGGAGCAGCGTCTCGGCCGGGTGGTGCTGGTGCGCTCCAAACCGGTGCGCGCCACCGAGGCCGGGGAGGCGCTGGTCCGCCTGGCGCGGCAGATCGCGCTGCTCGAGCACGACACGGTCACCGCGTTCGGCCTGCGCCCGGACGGCGGCGAGGCGCCCCGCATCCGCATCCCGCTGGCGGTGAACGCCGACTCGATGGCGACCTGGTTCCTGCCGCCGATCGCCCGCCTGGCCGAGGAGCACGACGTCGACTTCGACCTGCACCGCGACGACCAGAACTACACCGCGCGGCTGCTCGAGTCCGGGGAGGTGATGGCGGCGGTCACCTCGGAGGCGAAGCCGGTGGGCGGATGCCTCGTCACCGGCCTCGGCGTGCTGGAGTACCGGCCGATGGCCACGCGCGCGTATGCCGAGCGCTGGCTGCCCGACGGCGTCACCCCGGAGGCGCTCGCCCGAGCGCCGTTCGTCGACTTCGACCGGCGCGACACCCTGCAGCACGACTGGCTGCGGGCGCGCGGCGTGGACCCGTGGGCGGTGCCGCGACACTACGTGCCCGCCTCGTACGACTTCGCGAGGGCGGTCGAGCTCGGGCTGGGGTGGGGGCTCATCCCGGAGCCGCAGGCCTCGCCGGCATCCGCCGATCTCGTCGACCTCGGCGGCGAGCCGACCCGCGTGGCGCTCTACTGGCAGCAGTGGAATCTGCGCTCGCCGCTCCTCGACGCGATCGGCGCGGAGATCGCCGCCGAGGCGCGCCGCAGGCTCGCGCCGCTGCGCTGACCGGGACTCCAGGCGCCGCGAACCACGATGTTCACGCGGAACCGTCGGATTCGCCGCGGCAGCGTGGTTCCGGGTGAACAGCGTGATTCCGCGCCGCTGCGCTGATCAGGGAGTCTCGCCGGAGGAGAGCGCGTGCAGCAGGCGGGCGAGGTTGCGGATGTCGTCCAGCGACCACGACCGCAGCGAGTTCCGCAGCCGCTGCTCGTCGCCCTCGCGCACCGCGGTGAGCCGGCGAAGCCCGTCCTCGGTGGGGCGCAGCAGGCTGGAGCGGCCGTCGGCGGGATCCGGCATCCGCTCGATCAGGCCGTGCCCCTCGAGCTCGCGGACCATGCGGCTGACCTGCGACTTGTCCGCCATCATCCGTTCGGACAGCTCCGAGGGGCGGGCCTGGCCGGCCGCCGCGATCGCGCTGAAGAGCTTGTAGGCGGCGGGGGAGAGCCCGGGTGCCAGGCGCGCGGCGTACTCGAGGTACATCCGGCGCACTCGCGCGAAGAGCGCGCTGAACTCGTCCTCGAGGGCGTGCAGCGCCTCCTCGCGCTCCGGGTCGAGCCGACCGTCAGTCATCGTCGTGCTCCGGGCGCGGCGTCCGGCGCGGCGTCCGGCGCGCCTGCTGCGTGGGGATCGACCCGGTGGCGGGCACCGCGTCCATGCCGCGCGGGGCGGCGATCGTGACGAGATCGGCCTCCGTGGCCTGCATCCGCTCCGAGGTGGTGAGCCGGGTGAGCGGCAGGTTCGGCAGGAACAGCACCGCCACCAGACTGAGCACGGCGAACGGGATCGCGATGAGGAAGGAGGCGGCGATGCCCTGGGCGTAGACGTCCTCGACGATCACGCGCACCGCCTGCGGCAGCGCCCGCACCTCGGGCAGGGCGCCCGAGTCCAGCTGCGCGGCCGCCTCCGCGCCGGCCGCGCCGAGCCTGCGGATCGCGGCGGCGAGCTCGGCCTTGCGGTCGTCGATCAGGCCGGTCACGGTTCCGGCGAGGGCGGCGCCCATCACCGACACCCCGACGGTGCCGCCGAGGCTGCGGAAGAACGTCACGCCCGAGCTGGCGGCGCCGAGGTCCTCGGGCCGGGCGGTGTTCTGCACGATGAGCACGAGGTTCTGCATGGTCATGCCCACACCCGCGCCGAGCAGCAGCATGTACAGCGAGACCAGCACAAAGGGCGTGTCGTAGTGCAGCGTCGACAGCAGTGCGGATCCGGCGATCGTGAGCACGGCGCCGGCGATGACGAAGCCCTTCCACCGGCCGTGCCGAGTGATCAGGCTGCCGACCACCATCGACGCGATGAGCAGTCCACCGATCATCGGCAGGGTCATCAGGCCCGCCTGGGTCGGTGTGGCCCCCCGGGCCATCTGCATGTACTGGCTGAGGAACACCGAGGTGCCGAACATCGCGATGCCGATCGCGATCGAGGCGAGCACCGACAGCGTGAACGTGCGGTCGCGGAACATCGTCAGCGGGATCAGCGGCTCCGCCGAGCGCAGCTCGACGATCACGAACAGCACGCCTGCGACGACCGCGCCGCCCGCCATCAGCAGCGTCTGCATGCTCCACCAGCCGAAGTCCGTGCCGGCGCCGGTCACCCAGATCAGCAGCAGCGACACGGAGGTGGCCAGCAGGACGATGCCGAGGTAGTCGATGCGCACCGTCTCGCGGGTGCGGATGCCGGGCTTCAGGGTGACCTGCAGGATGATCAGGGCGACGACGGCGAAGGGGATGGCGACGTAGAAGTTCCAGCGCCAGTCCGCGGCATCCGTGAGGAAGCCGCCCAGCAGCGGGCCGCCGACGGTGGCGAGGGCCATCACCGCGCCGAACAGCCCCATGTACCGGCCGCGCTCGCGCGGGCTGATGATGTCGGCCATGATCACCTGGCTGAGGGCGGCGAGCCCGCCGGCGCCGACGCCCTGGACCGCGCGGAAGGCGATCAGCATCCCGGCATCCTGCGAGAAGCCGGCCGCCGCGGTCGCACCGACGAAGATCACGAGGGCGAGCTGGATGAGCAGCTTGCGGTTGAAGAGGTCGGCGAGCTTGCCCCAGATCGGGGTGGCGATCGCGGTCGTGAGCAGGGTCGAGGTGACCACCCACGTGAACGCCGCCTGATCCCCACCGAGGTCGTGCACGATGACCGGGAGCGAGGTCGACACGACGGTTCCGGACAGCATCGACACGAACATGCCGAGCAGCAGGCCGGAGAGGGCTTCGAGCACCTGGCGGTGGGTCATGGACGGTGCGGTCAATGGATCTCCTCGATAGTGGACGATCGTCAACTATAACCGAGTGGTTGACGCAAGTCAACTATCTATGCGCCGTGCAGGGTGCGTGATCGTCCTGCACAGGTGCGAAGGATGGTGCGGGGCTGTGGATTCCGGCGGGGGCGGGGTGCGGATGCGGGAGGGTGGGCTCCATGTCGAGCGCAGTGCAGGTGCGGAAGGAGCGGCTCACACTGGAGCGCGCGAACAGGATGCTCCGCAGCCGGGCCGACCTGATCGACCGAGGTCGCACCGACGCCTGGATCGCCGCCGGGGTGGCGTCCGGCGTGCTTGTGCGGGTGCGGCGCGGCCATTATGCGCCGGCGGCGTCGTGGGGCCGGCTCTGGCCGGAGGGGCGTCACCTGCTGCGCGTGCTCGCCGTGCATCGGGATGCCGTCGCCCCGCCCATCTTCTGCGGTGCATCCGCGGCGGTCATCCACGGCTTCCCGCTCTACCGTCACGAGCCGGCGCGAGTCCACGTCGCGATCCCGCAGCCGGGCCATGCGGGCAGCAGCTCGGACGTGCTGCGGCATCGGCTCGATCTCAGCGACGAGGACGTCGTCGAGGTGGCGGGGATGCGGGTGACGAGCCCGCTGTGCACCGTCTTCGACGTCAGCCGCGTCCTGTCCACCGAGGCGGCGCAGTCCATCGCGGATGCCGGTCTGCGCCGCTTCGCGGTGACCGGGCACCGCAGGACGAGGACCTCGCCGGGCTCTGGCACGACGACCTGCAGCGCCGCTTCCGCGATGCGCACGGGGCGCCGGGCACGCAGCGGGGCCGGGCGATCGCGGCGTTCGCCGACGGGCGGGCCCAGCTGCCCGGCGAGAGCGTGAGCCGTCTGAGACTGCGCAGCCTCGGATTCCGCGAGGTCGAGCTGCAGGTCGCGGTTGCGGCGCCGGGAGGCGGCGAGTACTTCGTCGACTTCGGTCTGGAGGACATCCCCGCCTTCGGGGAGTTCGACGGCGTCGGCAAGTACCTCGATCCCGCCATGCGCGGAAATCGCAGCATCGAGGACGCCGTGCTCGACGAGAAGAGACGCGAGGACTGGCTGCGGGGGACGTCGGGGCGGCCGTTCTACCGCTGGGGCGACGAGCACATCGTGACCGTGGACGCCTTCGCCGCCCGGCTCGGCGCCTTCGGCGTCCCGTTCACCGGCGACCTCCGGCTGGACCGCCGGCGCCTGCTCTGACGGCATCCGCTCCACCCTGCCTCGAACCACGGTGTTCATGCGGAACCATCGGATTCGCCGAGGCAGCGTGGTTCCGCGTGAACAGCGTGGTTCCGCGCGCGACGGGCGCAGGGGAGGGGCGCGGGTCAGTCCGCGAGGGCGAGGGCGCGGAACATGTCGCGCTCGCGGAGGGATTCCAGGCGGCTCTCGACGGATGCCGGCGCGGCGGCCGGCGGGCGCTGACCGGTGGTGCGGTGGTAGAGCTCGTCGATCAGGCGGGTGGCGAGGCCGACGAGGCGCGCGATCTCGCGCTCGTCGCGGTCGATCCACACCGCCTTCGGCTCGTCGTGCACCGGGCTGAAGTCGTCGTGCTCCTCCCAGACGAACAGGGTCCGCTCGGCGCCGAGCACGTGCTGCTGCCACCACACCTGGCGCAGGTAGGTGCGCGGGATGCTGCGCCAGGACTTGTTCGTCGTCTTGATCTCGGCGAGCAGCACCCGGCCCTCGCCGTCGACGCGGATCCCGTCCGGGGTGGCCAGATGGCGCCGCTCGCGTTCGGCGCAGAACAGCGCGGTGGAGGGCAGGATGCCGTGCGTCGCGGCGACCCAGGACGCGATCTCGGGCTCGCGACGGCGGCCGTGGTCGGTGTACGCGTTGCCGCCGAAGCGCGGGCCGCGGCCCAGCTTGGCGTCCGCCGCACGCGCGATCGACGCCTCGCTGGAGAGCCCGGCGACGTCGGTGGCGGTGATCCCCCTGGCCCTGGCGCGGAGCCACGCGACGCGGTCGCGGGAGTCCGCCACGATGCGCGCTTGGAGTTCCGGGGTCACCCCTCCACGCTACCCCCGGACCGCCGACACGCCCGCGCCGGATCCTCGGCGTGCCGGGCATCCGCCGCTGTCACGTGCGCGCCGGCGCGGGGCCGCCGGCCTCAGCGCTTGGACGGCCAGTCGGCCGGGCCGCGCGAGCCCGCCGGGTACTCCTGCATCGGCACCTCGCCGCGGCGCCACGCCTCCAGGATCGGCGCGACGATCCGCCAGCACTCCTCCGCGGCGTCCCCGCGCACCGCGAGCGTCGCGTCGCGATCCAGGATGCCGGCGAGCACCTCCGCGTACGCCTGCAGCGCCCCCGGGCCGAGTTCGGCGGTGAGGGTCGCCCGATCCAGCTCGAACGGGTCGCCCGGGCCGTTCACGTTCATCTCGATCGACATCCGGTCGGGGCCGAGCGTGAACCGCATCACCTCGCCGGGTGCGGAGCCGGTGAACCCGCGCGGGATCGCCTCGACCGGGCGGAAGAACACCGCGACCTCGGCGAACTTCGCGCCCATGGCCTTGCCGGAGCGGAGCGTGAACGGCACCCCGCGCCAGCGGTCGCTGCGCACCTCGAGATCGACCTCGGCCAGGGTCTCGGTGTCGCGGGCCGGATCCACGCCCGGCTCCTCGAGGTAGCCGGCCCGTGCGGCGCCGTCGATCTCGCCGGCCGTGTAGCGGGCGCGGCGCGAGGAGCGCACCGGATCGTCGCCCCAGACGTGCACGTCGCGGAGCACCCGCGTGGTCGCCTCGCGGAAGTCGTGCTCGTCGAGCGCCTCCGGGCGGTCCATCGCCACGACGGCGAGCAGCTGCAGCAGGTGGCTCTGGATCATGTCGACCAGGGCGCCCGCCTTGTCGTAGTAGCCGGCGCGGCCCTCGAGCCCGAGCTTCTCGTCGTACACGATCGTCACCGACTCGATGTGCTCGGCCGACCAGATCGGCTCGACGCGGCGGTTCGCGAAGCGCACGCCGAGCAGGTTCAGGATGCTGGAGCGGCCGAGGAAGTGGTCGATGCGGAACACCTGGTTCTCCGGCACGATCCTCGCCAGCCGCTCGTTCAGCGCGCGGGCGCTCTCCTCGTCGACCCCGA
The DNA here is from genome assembly GCF_024971095.1 of Microbacterium neungamense. Taxonomy (NCBI): domain Bacteria; kingdom Bacillati; phylum Actinomycetota; class Actinomycetes; order Micrococcales; family Microbacteriaceae; genus Microbacterium; species Microbacterium neungamense. Next base: position 2,081,839 of record NZ_CP069717.1, on the reverse strand, counting down.
ACGGCTTCTCGAGGGCGAGCATGACCCCCGGCGGCAGCATCTCGGACGTCAGCGCCTCGCATGCCTTCGCGGTGACCGCCGGCGGCACCGCGAAGTACAGCGCGGCGGCGTCCGGCGCGCGTTCGAGCAGGGCGGCGAGCTCGGCGGCATCCGTGATGTCGCAGCGGACGTACTCGACGCGGATGCGGTCGAGCGCCGATTCCGCCTTCGCCGCGGCGAATGCCGTGTCGACGACCCGCTGCAGATCCGCGTCTGTCCAGTCCTCGGTGCTGGACCCGAGCAGCCGCACCGAGCGGTCGGGTTCGGTGCTGAGCAGCTGGCCGAGGGCCGGCAGGAGCAGGCGGGATGCCAGGTCGCCGGATGCCCCGAAGAGCACGAGCGTCGTCTCGTCGGTCATGCACGCCACGCTAGCCTGCGGGCCGTCGCGCGCGGAACCCCCGCCGATTTGGCGAGCGGGCGGGGAGCCGTTAGAGTTGTCGTAACCGAAGACCGCCGGTCATCGTCGTGCGCGAGCACGGGGATCGAAGCACTGCTGAGCAGGGGCCCGCGCAGGTGACACGAACGATTCAGGATTCCTCCTGTCCACCGCTCCGTGCGCTTGCGCCGGAGCGTTTTTCTTTGCCGTGCGCCCGGGGTCGAGGCCGATGTCCCACTGCCGTGGGACATCACGCACACACAAGGAGTGGCCATGGCGCAGAAGGAAGCATCGGTCGCCGAGCTCACGAAGCACTTCGAGGACTCGACCGCCGTTCTGCTCACCGAGTACCGCGGTCTGACGGTCGCCGAGCTCAAGGAGCTTCGCAACAGCATCCGTCAGGACGCGGAATACGCCGTGGTGAAGAACACGCTGACCAAGATCGCCGCGAACAACGCGGGGATCACGGCGCTGGACGACGAGCTGAAGGGCCCGTCCGCCATCGCCTTCGTGCACGGTGACCCGGTCTCCGTCGCGAAGGGTCTGCGTGCTTTCGCCAAGGCACACCCTCTTCTGGTGATCAAGGGCGGCTACTTCGACGGTGCCGCCCTGTCCGCAGAAGAGGTCGGCAAGCTCGCCGACCTCGAGAGCCGTGAGGTCCTGCTCGCCAAGGCAGCCGGCCTCTTCAAGGCCTCGATGGCGAAGGCAGCCGCACTCTTCCAGGCACCGCTGTCGAAGACCGTCCGCACGGTCGAGGCGCTGCGTGAGAAGCAGGAGTCCGCTGCCTGAATCCGGGCGCGGCGATAGAAACCCCGATCAAGGAGATACATCATGGCGAAGCTCAGCACTGAGGAGCTGCTCGACGCGTTCAAGGAGCTCACCCTCATCGAGCTCAGCGAGTTCGTGAAGGCCTTCGAGGAGACCTTCGACGTCACCGCTGCTGCTCCGGTGGCCGTTGCCGCCGCGGGTGCCCCGGCCGGTGGCGCCCCCGCCGAGGAGGCCGAGGAGAAGGACTCGTTCGACGTCGTCCTCGAGGCCGCCGGCGACAAGAAGATCCAGGTCATCAAGGTCGTCCGCGAGCTCACCTCGCTCGGCCTCGGCGAGGCCAAGGCCGTCGTCGACGGTGCTCCGAAGGCCGTCCTCGAGGGCGCCAACAAGGAGACCGCCGAGAAGGCGAAGGCCGCCCTGGAGGAGGCCGGCGCGACGGTCACCCTCAAGTAATCCGCGTCACCGCGTTTCATGAAGGCCCCGGGTCCGCCCGGGGCCTTCGTGCGTGTGCGGGGGCGTTTCGTCTCGCTCCGCCTGCGGCGGTGCTCGCTCAACGACCGGGGAGGTCCGCCCGGGGCCTTCGTGTGTGTGCGGGGGCGTTTCGTCTCGCTCCGCCTGCGGCGGTGCTCGCTCAACGACCGGGGAGGTCCGCCCGGGGCCTTCGTGCGTGTGCGGGGGCGTTTCGTCTCGCTCCGCCTGCGGCGGTGCTCGCGGGCGCGATCTGTTAGCCGGTTGTGACCTGCGGGTCGTTGTAAGCGTTACCAGGGGTGAATAGATTGTCACCATGGCGGTCGGTGTCGATCGCCGCGTGAGGAAGAGATCCTGCGCACATCAAGGAGGCACGAATGAGTATTTCCAAGCGGCGCATGTTGCTTGCTTCGCTCGCGGTCCCGACGGTCCTGGGCGTCTCGCTCGTCGGATGCGCGGAAGCCGACACCGGTGGTGGCGGCGGCGACGGCGAGCAGACGGTGCGCATCTCCGGCGGCATCACCGGCACCGAGGCGGACGACCTGAACGAGTCCTTCGCGGCGTTCGAGGAGGAGACCGGGATCAACGTCGAGTACACCGGCGACAAGAGCTTCGAGGGCAACATCGTCACCAAGGTGACCGGCGGTGACGCGCCGGACATCGCGATCGTCCCGCAGCCGGGTCTGCTGAAGACCCTCGTCGACACCGGCAAGGTCGTGCCGGCACCGGAGAGCGTCGAGAAGGCCGTCGACGAGAACTGGTCCGAAGCGTGGAAGGACATCGCCACGTTCGACGACACCTTCTACGCCGCACCGATGCTGGCCAACCTGAAGGGCTACATCTGGTACCAGCCTGCGAAGTTCCAGGAATGGGGTGTCGAGGTCCCGAAGACCTGGGACGAGCTGATCACCCTGACTGAGACGATCCGCGAGAAGACGGGGCAGCCGCCGTGGTGCGCGGGCTTCGCCTCCGGCGACGCCTCCGGCTGGCCGGGCACCGACTGGATCGAGGACCTGGTCCTGCGCCAGGCCGGCCCCGAGGTCTACGACCAGTGGGCTGCGGGCGAGGTGGAGTTCACCGACCCGAAGATCAAGGAGGCCTTCGACGCGGTCGGCTCCATCCTGCTCAACCCGGAGTACGTGAACGCCGGGTTCGGCGACGTGAAGAGCATCAACTCCACCGCGTTCGCCGACGTCGCGGCCAAGATCGCCGACGGCACCTGCGCGCTCACCCACCAGGCGTCGTTCCTGTCGGCGAACTTCCTCGACGTGAAGAACGCCGACGGTGAGACCCCGACGGTGGCGCCGGACGGCGACGTCTACGCGTTCATCACCCCGGGCATGACCGAGGGCGAGCTGCAGGTCTCCGGTGGCGGCGAGTTCGTCGCCGCGTTCAACGACGACGAGGCCACCCAGCAGGTGCTCGAGTTCATGACGACCCCGGAGTTCGCTGACGCGCGCGTCGAGCTGGGCGGTGTCATCTCGGCGAACAAGAAGGCCGACCCGAGCCTCGCCTCGAGCGAGTTCCTGCAGGAGTCCATGGCGATCCTCCAGGACGAGTCGACCACGTTCCGTTTCGACGCGTCCGACCTGATGCCCTCCACGGTCGGCTCTGGCTCCTTCTGGAAGGGGATGGTCGACTGGATCGACGGGAAGCCCACCGAGCAGGTGCTCTCCGACATCCAGGCCGGCTACGAGAACTAGTCCGGAGCAGGGCTGATCTCAACCTGCTGATCGACGCGGGGTCGGGCCGCGTGCCCGACCCCGCGTCCGCATCCGCACCGGACGAGTCCGGCGCCGTACTCAGAAGGGGTCTCCATGTCACAAGCGACCGTCGACCGTGAGGCGACGACCGACAGTCCGGTGACGACGCACGGCACTGATCCGAAGGGGCGCGCGATCACGCGTGCCGTCGTGATCGTCGGCTTCGTGCTCGTCGCCGCACTGCTCTTCATGCTCATCTTCAGCGCCCCGGTGGAGGACCCGGCACGGGTCACGATCGGGGTCTCGCTGAACAGCTACTTCCTGTGGCTGGGCAACCTGCATCCGCTGCTGCAGATCCCGGCCGTGCTGCTCGCCTTCGGCGTCGTCGTGGCGATCCTGCTCGTGCTCATCGAGTTCGCGCCGCGACCGGGCCGCGGGTACTTCGTCATGCGCCTGGTCGCATGCCTCGCCATCCCCGTGCTGGCGTTCATGCTGCTGCGTCCGTATGCGAACGCGGTGCTCTACGTCGTCGCGATCGCCCTGCTCGTCGGGGCGCTGCTGTTCTTCGCCGACTACCGGTCGCGGCAGGGCGCCGGCTACCTGTTCCAGCTGGTGCTGTTCATGGCCCCGGCGGCGGTGATGCTGCTGACCGGGCTGATCTACCCGGCGATCGCCACCTTCGTGAAGTCGTTCTTCGACAAGACCGGCACCGACTTCGTCGGCCTCGAGAACTACGTCTGGGTCTTCACGAACCCCGTCGGCTCGGCATCCGTGATCAACACGCTGATCTGGGCGATCCTCGCCCCGGTCGTCTCCGTGGTGATCGGCCTGGCGTATGCGGTGTTCATCGACCGCGCGCACGGCGAGAAGGTGCTGAAGGTGCTGGTGTTCATGCCGGTGGCGATCTCGTTCGTCGGCGCGGGCATCATCTGGAAGTTCATGTACGACTACCGGCAGGGCGACCAGCTCGGCCTGTTGAACGCGGTCGTCACGCTGTTCGGCGGCGACCCGGTCAACTGGCTGGCGGTGAAGCCGATCGTGAACACCCTGATGCTGCTGGTCGTGTTCATCTGGACGCAGACCGGCTTCGCCATGGTGATCCTGTCCGCCGCGATCAAGGCGGTGCCCACCGAGCAGATCGAGGCGGCCGAGCTCGACGGCGCGAACGCGTGGGAGCGCTTCCGGAACGTCACCGTCCCCGGCATCCGCTCGTCGCTCATCGTCGTGCTGACGACCATCACGATCGCGTCGCTGAAGGTGTACGACATCGTCGCGGTGATGACCGGCGGACGTGACGACACCACCGTGCTCGGCTTCGAGATGGTGAACCAGCAGCAGCGGTTCCAGAGCTACGGGCACTCCTCGGCGCTGGCCGTGGTGCTGTTCCTGTTCGTGCTGCCGCTGATCGTCTACAACGCCCGATCGCTGCGCAAGCAGAGGGAGATCCGCTGATGAGTGCCACCGAAGCCGTCGTGCTGGACAACCGCAGCAAGCGCCAGGTGGCGCGCGACACCCGCCGCAACGAGGCGATCGCCCACAAGAAGCTGCGGTCCAAGGGCGCCACGATCGCCGCGGTCATCATCGCGGTGTTCTGGACGATCCCGACCTTCGGCCTGTTCGTCACCTCCTTCCGTCCCGGCGCCGACACGCAGTCGACCGGATGGTGGACGGTGTTCACCGACCCGTCGTTCACGCTGCAGAACTATGCCGAGGCGCTCACCTCGGGCGGCACCTCGACCACGCTCGCCGCCGCGTTCGTGAACTCGCTCGCGATCACGATCCCGGCCACGGTGTTCCCGATCGTGATCGCGTCGATGGCCGCCTACGCGTTCGCGTGGATCGACTTCAAGGGCCGGAACATGCTGTTCATCTTCGTGTTCGCCCTGCAGATCGTGCCGCTGCAGATGGCCCTCGTCCCGCTGCTGAGCCTGTTCTCGGACGGGCTGACGATCGGCGATGTGCAGGTGTTCCCGGGCTTCGGCCTGAACGACGTGAACTACAGCTACGCCCGCGTCTGGATCGCGCACGCGATCTTCGCGCTGCCTCTGGCGACGTTCATGCTGCACAACTTCATCGCGGAGATCCCGGGCGACATCGTCGAGGCCGCCCGGGTGGACGGGGCCGGCCACGGCCAGGTGTTCTTCCGGATCATCCTGCCGCTGGCGATGCCGGCGATCGCGTCGTTCGCGATCTTCCAGTTCCTCTGGGTGTGGAACGACCTGCTCGTGGCGACGATCTTCGCCGCACCGGGCGCGCTGCCGATCACCCAGGCGCTGAACTCGCTGTCGGGCACATGGGGCAACCGCTGGTTCCTGCAGTCGGCGGGTACCTTCATCTCGATCATCGTGCCGCTGATCGTGTTCTTCTCCCTGCAGCGCTTCTTCGTCCGCGGTCTGCTGGCGGGGGCCACGAAGGGCTGATCTCCGCCCGCCCGGCCCGGCTCCGCCCGCCCGGCTCCGGAGACGGATGCCGGGCCGGGTCGGACGGTTGCCAAGCCGGGTTCGGGGCGGATTCTCGCACTTGGGGCGGCGGATGCCCGCCCCGAACGGGAGAAGCCGCCCCGAAACGGGGAGTCCCATCCGGCATCCGCGCGTCTAGCCTGAGAGCATGCGCTACGCGGAATCCGTCGCCGACCTCGTCGGCGGCACGCCCCTGGTCCGGCTCAACCGGGTGACGGACGGCGTCGCCTGCACCGTGCTGGTCAAGCTCGAGTACCTGAACCCGGGCGGATCGAGCAAGGACCGCATCGCCCGCCGGATCATCGACGCCGCCGAGGCATCCGGCGACCTGCGTCCGGGCGGGACCATCGTCGAGCCGACCAGCGGCAACACCGGTGTAGGGCTGGCTCTGGTCGCCCAGCAGCGCGGGTATCGCTGCGTGTTCGTCGTACCGGACAAGGTGGGGCAGGACAAGATCGACGTGCTGCGCGCCTACGGCGCCGAGGTGGTGGTGACACCGACATCCGTCCCCGCCGACAGCCCCGAGTCGTACTACAGCGTCAGCGACCGGCTCGCGCGTGAGATCCCCGGCGCGTTCAAGCCGAACCAGTACGAGAACCCGAACGGCCCGCGCAGCCACTACGAGACCACTGGCCCCGAGATCTGGGCGGACACCGAGGGGCGGATCACGCACTTCGTCGCCGGCGTCGGCACCGGCGGCACGATCACCGGCACCGGACGGTACCTGCGCGAGGTGTCCGGCGACCGGGTGCGGATCGTGGGCGTCGACCCGGAGGGCAGCGTCTACAGCGGCGGCACCGGGCGGCCGTACCTCGTCGAGGGCGTCGGCGAGGACATCTGGCCGGGGGCGTACGACGCGTCGGTGCCGCACGAGATCGTGGCGGTGAGCGACGCGGAGGCGTTCGCCATGACCCGCCGGCTCGCGCGCGAGGAGGGCATCCTCGTCGGCGGGTCCAGCGGCATGGCGGTGGTGGGGGCGCTTCGCGTCGCGAAGGACCTCCCCGCGGATGCCGTGATGGTGGTGCTGCTGCCGGACGGCGGGCGCGGGTACCTGAGCAAGATCTTCAACGACGCGTGGATGCGGGCGTACGGCTTCGGCGACGACGAGGGCCCGGGGACCGTGGCCGACGTCCTCGCGGTGCGCGCACGGATGCGGGAGGAGTCGGGGTCCGTGATCCCCGACCTCGTGCACGTGCATCCGGACGAGACCGTGCTGGACGCGATCGGCATCATGGGCGAGTACGGCGTCTCGCAGCTGGTGGTGCTCAGCACCGAGCCGCCGGTGATGATGGGCGAGCTGATCGGGACGGTGGATGAGCGCGGCCTGCTGGACCTGCTGTTCCGCGGGGAGGCGACGCCCGCCGACCCGGTCGGCCGGCATGTGGGGGAGCGGCTGCCTCTGGTCGGTCTGCACGCGCCCGTGGAGCAGGCCAGGGCGGCGCTCGCCGACGCCGACGCCCTGCTGGTGACCCAGGACGGCCGCCCGCACACGGTGCTCACCCGCCAGGACCTGCTGGCCTACCTGTCGCGCTGAGCCCCCGCCCTTCCAGCCACACTGTGTCCCGAACTGCGGGTCGGAGGGGCTTCCCTCAGCACTTGGTGACACATTGTGTCGGGAGGGGCGGGGGTGCCCCGGGCGCGGGGCGTAGCGTGGAAGCACCGACCCGAGGAGTGACATGACCGACCGCGCCTTCGCCACCCGTGCCATCCATGCCGGCCAGACGCCGGACCCGACGACCGGGGCGATCATCCCGCCGATCTACCAGTCGTCCACTCACGTGCAGGACGGCATCGGCAACTTCCGCGGCGGCTACGAGTACAACCGGGCCGGCAACCCCACCCGCTCGTCGCTGGAGACGCAGCTCGCCGCGCTCGAGGGCGGCGTACGGGCGCTGTCGTTCGCCTCGGGGCTTGCCGCCGAGGACGCGCTGCTGCGCGGCGTCCTGAAGCCGGGCGATCACGTCGTGCTCGGCAACGACGTGTACGGCGGCACCTACCGGCTGCTCACCCGGGTGCTCGCGCCGTGGGGCATCGACACCACGACGGTCGAACTCGGCGACGCCGACGCCCTGCGCTCGGCGCTGCGGCCGGAGACCCGGATCGTCTGGCTGGAGACGCCGAGCAACCCGCTGCTGAAGATCGTCGACATCGCGCAGATCGCCGGGATCGCGCACGCCGCAGGGGCGATCGTCGTGGTCGACAACACCTTCGCCTCGCCCGCGCTGCAGCAGCCCCTCGCGCTCGGCGCGGACCTCGTCGTGCACTCGACCACGAAGTACCTCGGAGGGCACTCCGATGTTCTCGGCGGCGCCGTCGTGTTCGGCGACGACCGGTTCGTCGAGCAGGTCGGGTTCCAGCAGTTCGCGGTCGGGGCCGTCTCCGCCCCGCTGGACGCCTGGCTGACGACCCGCGGCATCAAGACGCTCGCGGTGCGGATGCGGCAGCACTCCGAGAACGCGGCGGCGATCGCGGAGTGGGCGGCGGCGCGGCCCGAGTTCTCCGAGGTGTTCTACCCGGGGCTGTCGTCGCACCCCGGGCACGAGGTGGCCGCGCGGCAGATGAGCGCCTTCGGCGGGATGCTCTCGCTGGGGCTCGCCGCCGGACCCGAGGCGGCCCGCGCCTTCGCGGAGTCCACCGAACTGTTCCAGCTCGCCGAGTCGCTCGGGGGAGTGGAGTCGCTGATCGGCTACCCGCCGGAGATGACGCACGCGTCGGTGCGCGGCACCGCGCTCGCCGTGCCCGAGAACGTCGTCCGCCTGTCGGTGGGCATCGAGGACGTGAGCGACCTCATCGCCGACCTCGAGCAGGGCCTCGCCCGCGTCGCCCGCTGACGGCGGGGCGCACGGGCGCGCGCTGGCTGCCCGTTGCGGACGAGCGGATGCCCGCGAGTAGCATGGAACCCTCCGAGTCGAAACGATTCGGCCCGGCATCCCCCACTCGTGAAGGCCTTCCGTGACCGACCTCCGCACGCCCACCGGCAGCATCCGCACGCCCACCGAGAGTTCCGACACGCCCACTGAGCACTCCCGCACGCCGACCGGCAGCATCCGCGCCATCACCGACACCATCCGCGCCACGCCGCCGACCGGGGCGATCCGCACGCTCGGCAGGAATCCGGCGACCGCACCGGTCGTCCTGCATCCGGGCGACGCGATCCCGTGCGGCCGGCGCACGGCGTACATCCTGCTGCTCGGAGCGCTAACCGCGCTGGGCCCGTTCACGATCGACCTGTACCTGCCGGCGTTCCCGCAGCTGGAGCAGGACTTCGCCACCTCGGCGGCCATGATCCAGCTGACGCTGACCGGCACGATGATCGGCTTCGCGATCGGCCAGCTCGTGGTGGGGCCCCTCAGCGACAAGCTCGGCCGCCGCATCCCGCTGATCGTGGTCACCGCGCTGCATGTGCTCTCCAGCCTCGCCGCGGCGTTCGCCCCCGATCTCATGCTGCTCGGCATCGCACGGGTGCTGATGGGCATCGGCGCGGCGGCCGGCGGCGTCGTGGCGATGGCGATCGTACGCGACCTCTTCGGCGGGCAGCGTCTCGTCGTGATGCTGTCGCGCCTGGCACTGGTGTCGGGAGTGGCGCCGGTGGTGGCGCCGCTCATCGGATCGGCGCTGCTCACGGTGATGCCGTGGCGAGGCATCTTCGGCGTGCTCGCCGGCTACGGAGCGGTCATGCTCGTCTCGGCGGTGCTGCTCATCCCGGAGACCCTGCCGCGGGAGCGTCGTCACGAGCGCGGGGCGACGACCGTGCTGCAGCGGTACCGCAGCGTGCTCACCGATCGCGTGTACCTCGGGGTGCTGGTGATCGGCGGGATGACCTTCTCCGGCCTGTTCTCGTACCTGTCCGCGTCGCCGTTCCTGTTCCAGCAGACGCACGGCCTCGACCCGCAGGCGTACGGGCTGCTGTTCGCGGTGAACTCGCTCGGCGTCGTCGGCGGCGTGCAGGTGTCCTCCCGGCTGGCGACGCGCTTCGGGCCGCAGTGGGTCCTGGCGTTCTCGACGGCGATGCAGCTCGTCTCCGGCGCGGCGATCGTCGCGTTCGATGTGCTCGGGCTCGGCTTCTGGGGCACGGTCATCCCGCTGTGGTTCTTCATGACGGCCTGCGGGTTCAGCTTCCCCTGCGTGCAGGTGCTCGCCCTCGACCGGCACGGCAAGGCCGCCGGCACCGCGGCGTCGATCCTCGGGGCGGCGAACTTCGGCGTGGCGGCGATCATCTCGCCGGTGGTCGGGTTGATCTCGGCGGATGCCGGGATCACGGCGACCACGATGGCGTCGGTCATGGTCGGATGCGCCGTGGTCGGCATCCTCTCGCTGTGGCTCGTGGTGCGCCCGCGGTCGGTCGGGATGCTGGCACCCTGACGTCGCTCCGACGCCTCTCGAGCGGCTTGGGCAGAATGGGACGATGACCGCACATCGGACGATCACTCGACGCGCGGCGCTGACGACCGGAACCGGGCTGATCACGGCGGCCTGCCTGCTCGGCATACTCGTCGTGGTGCTGCCGGGCGAGGCGACGGCGTCGTTCGACGTCGCGTGGAACTCGTTCATGGCGGAGGTCCGGCAGCCGTGGATGCTTGCCTTCGCACACGTGATGAACAAGACCGGCGGCGGATGGATCGCGACGATCCTCGTGCCGATGCTCATCGCAGGCCTGCTGGTGCTGCTGCAGCGGTGGCGGTCGGCGCTGTTCGCGTTCTTCGCGTTCGCGGTGAGCGCCGCGATGGTGCAGCTGATCAAGGGGGTGTTCCGCAGGGCGCGTCCCGACGACATGCTCGTGGCCTCCGACTTCGGTTCCTTCCCGTCCGGGCATGCGGCGAACGCCGCGACGATCGCGGTCGTGCTGTGGGCGGTGTTCCCGCGGATCTGGGTCGCGGTTCTCGGCATCCTGTGGACGGTGCTGATGGCGCTGTCGCGCACCGTGCTGAGCGTGCACTGGCTGACCGACACGGTGGGCGGAATCCTCGTCGGCGTCGGCGCGGCGCTGATCGTCGTCGCGGCAGCGTCCTCGTGGGCTTCGCTGGGATGGACGGATGCTCCGTCCGCGGCGCCGTCTGACCCGTCCGGGCCGTCGGCGCCGTCCGGGCCGTCCGGGCCGTCTGAGCCGTCCGGGCCGTCGGCGCCGTCCGGGCCGTCCGCGCCGGCCGTTCCGTCCGGGCCGGATCCCGAGGAGACCGCCGCGCCGCGCATCCGTCCGTACCGCCCCGAAGACTGCGATGCGCTCTACGAGGTGTGCGTGCGCACCGCGGATGCCGGCGGGGACGCGACCGGGATGTTCACCGATGACCGGTTGTGGGGCGACGTGTTCGCGGTGCCCTACGCCGAACGGCATCCGGATCTGGCTTGGGTGGTCGAGGCGGAGGACGGCCGTGTGATCGGCTACATCGTCGCCACGGATGACACGGACGCCTTCGAGCAGTGGTTCCGGGACGAGTGGTGGCCGACGCATGCCGAGCGGTACCCGCTGTCCGGCCAGGCCGAGCCCACCCGGCAGGACGGCATCATCAGGTACGCGGCGGGCCGCGCGCCCGGCCGCGAGCCGAACACCGCCGAGTACCCCGCGCACCTGCACATCGACCTGCTCCCGGAGACCCAGGGGCAGGGTCTCGGACGGGCGCTGATGGACACGCTGTTCACCGAGCTGCGCCGCCGGGGCGTTCCCGGGCTGCATCTGGGACTCAGCCCCGAGAACACCGGTGCCAGGGCCTTCTACGAGCGGCTCGGCATGGTGCCGCTGGCGTCCCCGCCGGGGACGCTCAGCTACGGCATCCGATTCGAGGACTGACGCCCCGCGGGTCACGCGGCGGCGCTGCGCGCCGCTGGTTCGAATCCCACAACCTCGATAAATGTCCGAAGGCCCCCGCTACGCGGAGGCCTTCGGACAGTCGGCGGTGACGGAGGGATTCGAACCCTCGGTTGCTTGCACAACACACGCTTTCCAAGCGTGCTCCTTCGGCCGCTCGGACACGTCACCTGGGGAACAACCTGACCATCCTATCCGATCGGCGAGGGCGTTTCGTCTCGCTCCGGCTGCGCCGGTGCGGTTCCTGAGCCTGTCGAAGGGCGCTCAACGACCGGGGGAGGGGGAACAACTGGGGGCTGTGGCGTCCCGATCCGCCGAGGGCGTTTCGTCTCGCTCCGGCTGCGCCGGTGCGGTTCCTGAGCCTGTCGAAGGGCGCTCAACGACCGGGGGCGTTCGTCTCGCTCCGGCTGCGCCGGTGCGAGCTGTGGAGGGCGCGCGGCGGCCGGGAGGGACCGGGAGGACGGGCGCCTAGAATCTCCTGGTGCCCACCCCGAAGATCGTCCTGTTCTACGCGTTCGCGCCGCTCGCCGACCCCGAGGCGCTCCGGCTCTGGCAGCGCGATCTGTGTGAGGCGCTGAAGCTCCGCGGCCGCATCCTGATCTCGTCGCACGGCATCAACGGCACCCTGGGCGGTGACCTGCCGAACGTGAAGAAGTGGGTGCGACGCTTCCGCGAGTACCCCGCCTTCAAGAACGCCGACATCAAGTGGAGCGAGGGCACCGGGCTCGACGAGGACGGTCTCAGCCTCGACTTCCCGAAGCTGAGCGTGAAGGTGCGCGACGAGATCGTGTCGTTCGGAGCGCCGGGCGAGCTGCGCGTCGATGAGCACGGCGTCGTCGGCGGCGGCATCCGCCTCACCCCCGAGGCGCTGCACGAGCTCGTCGCCGAACGCGGCGAGGAGGTCGTGTTCTTCGACGGCCGCAATGCGCTCGAGGCGCAGATCGGGCGCTTCCGCGGCGCCGTCGTCCCCGACACCGAGACCACCCGCGACTTCGTGCGGCTGCTCGACTCCGGAGCGTACGACGACCTCAAGGACAAGCCGGTGGTGACGTACTGCACCGGCGGCATCCGCTGCGAGGTGCTCTCCAGCCTGATGACGGCGCGCGGCTTCGGCGAGGTGTACCAGCTCGACGGCGGCATCGTCCGCTACGGCGAGACCTTCGGCGACGACGGCCTCTGGGAGGGCTCGCTGTACGTCTTCGACGGGCGCGGCGCGATCGCCTTCTCCGATCACGCGGCCGTCATCGGCGAGTGCAGCGGATGCGGCGCGGCGACCAGCCGCACCGCGAACTGCCCTGATGCCTCCTGCCGCCGGCAGTCCGTGGTGTGCGAGGACTGCGACGCCGTGGCGTGCGCCGAACACGCGGAGGCGCACCCCGCGGCGCGCCGCGAGCAGTCCGCCCCGCCCGCCGAGCGCTCAGACGCGCGCGCCGTCTGATCGGGACCGGATCCTCGGCAGCAGCGACCGCGGCATCATCAGCGCCCTGATCCGCGCCACCGGCCCGAGCACGCCGCCCAGGCGCCGCAGCACCGTCCGCAGCGGAGCGGCCAGATCGCCGGCATCCCGGGGATTGCGCGCATACCCCGCCTGCTCCAGCGCGTCCACCAGCCGGGCGATCGCCGCGGCATCCACCCCTCTCTCCTCCACCAGCTCGGCGGCGCGCATCCGCACGGTCTGCGCGTCGGTGGCCGGAAGGCCGAGATCGACCAGCGTGTCGGTGAGCTCGCGCCACGCGGCCAGCGCATCGCCCGCCCGCGCCCTGCCGAACCGCACCAGACGGCGCACCGCGCGCACCGCGGCGGGCAGCAGCACGACCGCGAGCACGCCGAGCACCGTGTACGTCACCGGCCTCGGGTCGACCGTGCGCAGCGCGTCACCGCCGCCGGCCTCGTCCGCCCGCGGATCCTGACCCGCGGTCGGTCCCGTGGTCGGCGCGGTCGTCGGGCCCTGCTCCTGTCCCGGCTCGTCCGGGGTGCCCCCGGTTCCGCCGGTCGTGCTCGCCGGGGCGAACGCCGTGGGCACGCCGAGCGTCGCCGTCGGCTCGAAGGGCACCCACCCGATCCCGGAGAAGAACACCTCGGGCCAGGCGTGCAGCTGGTCGCTGGTGACCGAGTACACCGTGTCGTCCCCGCGCTGCTGATCGGTGGGGTTTCCGGGCAGGTAGCCGACCACGATCCGCACCGGCATGTCCATGGTCTGCGCCATCAGCGCGAACGCCCCGGCGAAGTGGATGCAGTACCCGGTGCGCTCCTGCAGGAAGCGCTCCACCGCCTCCACGCCCGTGCCATCGAAGCCCTCCTCCACCGGCGCCTCGAGGGAGTAGCTGAACGCGGACCGGAACCAGTCCTGCAGCGCGATGAGCCGGTCGTAGTCGTTCTGCGCCCCGGCCGTCACCTCGCGCGCGGTCTCCGCGATGACCGGCGGCAGGTCCGCGGCGGGCTGCAGGTCGACCGGAGCCGCGGTCGCCTCCGCGGCCTGGATCTGCTCCAGGGTGGGCGTCACGACGGTCGCCTCCACGGTGTAGTCGCTGCCGGCGGCGTCGCGGCCGCGGCTGATCACCGTCCGGTTCAGCGGCATGGCGCTCCACCCGCTCGCCACGCCGAACACCTCCTCGGCGGCGTACGGCACCGGCAGCCGGCTGCTCGACATCCCGAGCACCCGGATGGAGGTCCGCTCCTGCGTGGTCGCGATCTCCTCCGTCCAGTCCGCCCCGCCGAACCCGTCCGACAGCGGCTGCAGCCTGCTGCGGTCGGGGCGCCACACCTCACCGTCGAACCGCGAGAGCGTCGCCATCCGCAGGTACGGCGCGGCTGTGCCGGTGGTGACCACCGTGAGCACCTCGGTCTCCCGAGGCCGGCGCAGGTCGTCGCCCAGCCGCAGGTTGGCATCGACGGTCAGCGCCGCACCCGCACCGGGCAGAGTCTCCGCCGCCGGCAGCCCGGGCGCCACGATCAGGGCGCCGGCGACCGACGCCGCGCCCACCGTCATCGCCACCGCGAAGGACGCCTCGCGGGGCGAGTCGCGATCGCCGCGGGCCGCGGTGCGCAGCAGCAGGAGCACCAGCACGGCGTGCAGCAGGAACCAGGCGATGTTGACGCCGCCGAAGGTGACCAGCATCGGCATCGCCCCGACCACCGTGGTCAGCAGCACCGCCAGGAGCGCCAGCCGCTGCGCCACGAGGTGGTCCACGAGCACCGCGACCACGGCGAAGGAGAGTCCGAGCAGGGTGGCGAGGGGGACGGATGCCGCCAGCGGCGCGGATCCGTTCACGATCTCGTCGAGCGCCTGCTGGATCCGGATGCCGTGCACGCGCACCGTCGCCGAGGTCGGGATGAGGCCGAACCCGGCGCCCTCCGGCGCCAGCAGCGCCGTGCCGATCATCCCCGCCGCGGCGAGCTGGGCGCACAGGGCGATCAGCTCGCGGGTCCCGCGGCGCAGGCGCGCGGCGGCGCTGCGCGCGGCCAGACCGGTGAGGGCGATGACGGCGACGAGCACGACGACCACGAACGTCCACCGTCCGGGCGTGATCACCCCGGTGTACGGCCACATCGGCACCAGCGTGGCCGCGGCGCCGAGCGCGGCGCCCGACACGGCCCGCCGTCGCACCGCGTGCGTCTCCTCCGCAGCGACAGCCGCCCCCGCCGGCCGCGGCGGACCCTCCGGCATCCTGCTCCGCTCAAACACGCGCGCTCCCGAACTCCGGCAGGGCGTCGGCCCACACCTCGGCGAGGTCGTCCCCGGTGCGCAGGTGCGCGGTGCGCCAGCCGCGATGGGACGCCGCCGCCAGCGCACCGGCCTCCGGTGCGCTGGCGAACAGCATCGGCGCCGCCGCCCCGGCCGTGCTCAGGTGCCCGGCGTCCTCCTCCGACAGCCGTCCCGTGATCATCACCAGCGGCCCCGGCGCCGTCCCGCCCACCAGGGAGCGGATGTCGCGCGCCTCGCCGCGCGGAGCGAGGGCGGCCAGGGCGACGAGCAGCCCGTCCCGGTCGTCCTCGTGCCCGCGCAGCGCCCCGAGCAGCGTGCCGGAGGAATCCAGCACGTCCACGCTGTACCCGTCCTGCATGAAGCGCAGGGCGGCGGAGGCGCACAGCGACACGGCCGCCTCGAAGCCGGGATCCGGCTCCTCCCCGGCGCGAGGCCAGCGCGCCGCCGAGCGGTCGAGCACGACCATCGCGTCCGGGCTGGACTCCTCCTCCTCCTGCCGGACCATGAGATCGCCGCGGTGCGCGGTGGCGCGCCAGTGGATGCGGCGCATCGAGTCGCCGGACACGTACCGCCGCGGGATGAGGTCGTCGCTGCCCTGCCCGAGCCGGCTCGACCGGGTCTGCGCGGTGCCGCCCGCGGCACCCACCCGCGTCGGCAGCGGGGCGAGCGCCGACACCTGGGGCACCACGGTGATGGTGCGGGTGTCGCCGAACACCTGCTCCCGCTGGGCGAGCCCGAACGGGTCCACCGTCCGCAGGATCAGCGGCCCCAGCGTGGAGATGCCGCGGCGCACCCCGGTGATCTCGTAGCGCAGCACGCGGCTGCCGTCCGGGTACTCCCCGGATGCCGTGCCGCTGACCGCGTCCGGAAGCACGTCCCGCCAGACGCCGCGCGGGATGCCGGGGGCCACCAGGTCGAAGCGCACCGACACGCGGGACGCCTCGCCCACGGCGACCAGGTCGGTCGCGATCACCCGCGTCACCGTGCCGCGCCGGCGCGGCAGCCGCACCGCCAGCACGGCGATCACGGTCAGCAGCACCAGCAGCGCGCCGACGTACTGCAGCGCGGGGGCGGCGGCCACGCCGCCGGCGATCACCAGCAGGACGCCGAGCGCCAGGCACCCGGCACCGCGAGCGGTGAGCGTCCGGCGCCGACGGGGGGACATGGCTCAGAGCCGGCCGGCGGCGAGCGGCACCGGCACCCGGGCGACGATCTGGTTCAGCGCGGCCTCCACCGGCTGCGCCCCTGCGCGGTGCACCCCGCGGGCCGGCAGCAGCCGGTGCGCGAAGACGGGGATCAGCAGGTCGGTCAGGTCGTCCGGGATGACGAAGTCCCTGCCGTCCAGCGCCGCCCACACCTTCGCCGCGCGGACCAGCTGCAGCGTGGCGCGCGGGCTCGCCCCGAGGTGCAGGTTCGGGTCCATGCGGGTGGCCTGCGCCAGCGCCACGGCGTACTCCTCGAGCGACTCGGCGACGTGCACCCCGCGCGCCCAGGCGATCAGCTGCTGCACGGCCCGGGCATCCGTCACCGCCGTGACCGCGGCGAGCGGATTCACCCGCTCGCGCTGCCGGATCATCAGCGCCTCCGCGGCGGCATCCGGGTACCCCATCGAGATCCGCATCATGAAGCGGTCGCGCTGCGCCTCCGGCAGCGGGTAGGTGCCCTCCATCTCGAGCGGGTTCTGGGTGGCGACGACGAGGAACGGCGCGGGCAGCGGGTGCGAGGTGCCGTCGACGGTGACCTGGTGCTCCTCCATCGCCTCCAGCAGCGCCGACTGGGTCTTCGGCGAGGCGCGGTTGATCTCGTCGGCGATCACGATGTGCGCGAACACGGCGCCGCGCTTGAACTCGAACTCGCGGTCGACCGGGTTGAACACGGCGACCCCGGTGACGTCCCCGGGCAGCAGGTCGGGGGTGAACTGGATGCGCCGCACCGTGGCGTCGATGCTCGCGGCCAGGGCGCGGGCGAGCATGGTCTTCCCCACGCCGGGCACGTCCTCGATGAGCAGGTGCCCCTCGGCGAGCAGGCACACCAGCGCGCTGCGCACCGCCTCGGGCTTGCCGTCGATCACCGACGAGACGGATGCGATGATGCGGGAGGTCTGCTCGGCGAACTGCTCGGCGGAGAGCGACGGTGACGTCGAGGATGCGGTCTGATGCATGCGATGCCTCTCGCTGGCGCGACGGTGCGTGTACCCGATCGTACCCTCCGGGGAGGACCCCGGTCCCGGCGTCGGGTAGACTGGACGACGGCTCTCCGCGTGACGGCATCCAGGCCAATTCCCCCAGGACGGAAACGTAGCAAGGGTAACCGGGCTCTGTCGGGTGCGCGGAGGGTCTTCTCTTTTCCAGGCTCCTCCGGGGCCGCGCTGTCAGGATCGGGACGTGAGCAGGTCTGCGGCAGCCGCACAGCGGCGCAGGACACCCGCCGCCCGTCAGCGGCGGCGCTCGACCGCGCAGCGGCGGCGCGCGACGGTGGCACGCCGCCGGCGCCGGATGCGGGTCGCGGCGATCACCGCGGCCGTCGGCGCCGCGGCGTCCGTGCTGCTGCTGATCCTTGGTCTGGTGACCTCCTCCCGTCCGGAGCCGTTCTGCCTGGACGAGCCGCAGGCCTACCCGGCGGCCGGCGTGGCCGGCTGGAACGGCGAGCAGCTGGAGAACGCCGCGACCATCGTGCGCACGGCGCGCGAGCTGGGCTTCGCCCGGGACGGCCAGATCATCGGGGTGATGACGGCGATGGGGGAGAGTTCGCTGCGCAACATCGCCTACGGCGACTGGGAGACCTCGGGCGTCACCAACCCGGACGGCACCCCCACCTCCAGCATCGGCCTGTTCCAGCAGCAGGACTGGTGGGGCAGCCGCGAGGCGCGCCTGGACCCGGCCACCGCGGCCGCCCTCTTCTACACCCGCCTGGCACGGCTGGACGGCTGGCAGCAGATGGAGCCGTCGCACGCCATCCACCGGGTGCAGGTCAACAGCGACCCCGAGCACTACGCCCGGTTCGAGGCGGATGCCGCCGCCGTCGTCGACGCCCTGTCCGGGCCGTGCCCGGCGACGACGCGCTAGCTGTACCGGGTCATCACGTTGGTGCCAGTCGGGTGATCGGCGGGTGGCCTCCGAGGGCTGAGTGGCGCCGTCCAGTGTTGTAGTGCTCGAGCCAGGGTGCAA
Organism: Microbacterium neungamense; assembly: GCF_024971095.1. Classification (NCBI taxonomy): domain Bacteria; kingdom Bacillati; phylum Actinomycetota; class Actinomycetes; order Micrococcales; family Microbacteriaceae; genus Microbacterium; species Microbacterium neungamense. The sequence continues at coordinate 2,063,350 of NZ_CP069717.1, read as the reverse complement.
GCGCTGCGGTGCGGTCTGTGTTGGTGAGGAAGACGTGCCGGTAGGCCCATTCGGTCTGCAGGGTGCGGTTGAAGCGTTCGACCTTGCCGTTCTGCCAGGGGCAGTGCGGCTTGATGAACTTCTGCCGGATCCCGTGCGCGGCGCAGACCTCGCGCAGCGAGAACCTGTAGGCCCAGGCGTTGTCGGTGATGAGCCGCTCGATGCGGGGGATGCCGTGGGCGGCAAAGTAGGCGATCGCGCGTTCCAGGAACGCCGCGCAGGTGGCTCCCTTCTCGTCGGGCAGGACCTCCGAGTACGCGAGCCGGGAGTGATCGTCGACGAGTGAGTGGACATAGTCGTACCCGACCTTCGTGTTCCGGTCTCGCAGGATGGATCCGCTGGCGCGGCCGTGTGCTTTCCAGCCGCCGCCGTCGGGGATCTTGCCGAGCTTCTTCACGTCCATGTGGACCAGCTCGCCGGCCCGGTCCCGCTCGTAACGGACCGCGGTGGTCTTCGACGCGCGGATCACCTCCCCCGTGATCGGATCCAGTGCCCGCAGCGGCGGGACGCCGTGACGGGCGAGGATGCGCGAGACCGTCCGAGCCGACATGCCCAGTCGCGCGGCGATCTCCTCACGCCCGATGCGTTCCCTCTGGCGCAGCTCGAGCACTGCCTCCTCGCGCCCGGGACTCGTACGCGTCGGGCTGGTGTGCGGACGCGAGGAACGGTCGACCAGCCCAGCCTCGCCCTCGGCGCGGTAACGCTCGATCCAGCGCTTCACGCAACGACGTGAGACTCCCATCGCCGCGGCGATGTGCGCCTGCTTCCAGCCGGCTCGGGCACGTTCAATGATCAACCGCCTGCCATGAACGGTCAGACGGGCGTTAGCGTGGGCCATGGGACCTCCGTGTGCTTCGTGAAGACGTCAGATATCTCCACTAAGCCCGGAGGTCCTCCCCATTCACAATCCCAACGAGGGGACCAACCTCATGGCCGGGTACAGCTAGCGGCGGGGCGAGGCGGAGGGATGCGGGGCCGCGCCGCCCCCACCTAGGCTGGGGCCGTGGCGCGGAGCATCTACATCACCTCGGCCGAGGGGCACACCGGCAAGTCGACGATCGCGCTGGGCGTGCTCGACGCCCTGATGCGGGTCTCGCCGCGCGTCGGCGTGTTCCGCCCGATCGCGCGCTCGGCCGGCGAGCGCGACTACGTGCTCGAGCTGCTGCTCGCGCACGACGGCGTGCACCTGGACTACGAGGACTGCGTCGGCGTGACGTACGACGACGTGCGGGAGGACGCGGAGCACGCGCTGGCGACGATCGTCGCCCGGTTCAAGGCCGTGGAGGCCCAGTGCGACGCGGTGGTCGTGATCGGCAGCGACTACACGGATGTGGCCAGTCCCGCCGAGCTCGGCTACAACGCCCGCATCGCCGCGAACCTCGGCGCCCCGGTGATGCTCGTGCTCTCCGGCCGCGACCAGCAGCGGCAGGCCGAGCAGCTGGGCACCACCACCGCGCGGACCCCCGCCGAGGTCGGTCACATCGCGGCTCTGGCATCCGCCGAGCTCGCCGCCGAGCGCGCCGAGCTGTTCGCCGTCGTCGTCAACCGCGCCGACCCGGACCGGCTCCGCGAGATCGTGGACGAGCTGCAGGACGGCCCGGTGGGCCGGACACCGGTGTGGGCGATCCCGGAGGACCGCACCCTCGTCGCCCCGTCCATGCGGGGCATCCTCGCCGCCGTCGACGGCCGCGTCGTGCGCGGCGACGCCGACCTGCTCGAACGCGAGGCGTACGCGGTCGTGATCGCCGGCATGTCGATGGTGAACGTGCTGCCGCGGCTGACCGAGGGCGCCGTCGTGGTGATCCCCGCCGACCGCACCGAGGTGCTGCTGGCCACCCTGCTCGCCTCCTCCTCTGGCACCTTCCCGTCGCTCGCCGGGATCGTGCTGAACGGCCCGTTCCCGCTCCCCGAGCCGATCGAGCGGCTGCTGGACGGGTTCTCCGTGCAGATCCCCATCGTCGCCACCGACCTCGGCACCTACGACACCGCGGTGCGGATCATGAGCACGCGCGGCCGGCTCACCGCCGAATCCGGCCCGCGCTACCAGCGCGCGCTGTCGCTGTTCCAGCGCCATGTGGACCTCACCGAGCTGACCATCGAGCTCGGGCTCGCCGAGTCCCGCGTGGTCACGCCGCTGATGTTCCAGTACGGCCTGATCGAGCGGGCGCGGGCCGACCGGCGGCACATCGTGCTGCCGGAGGGCGACGACGACCGCATCCTGCGCGCCGCCGCGATCCTGCTCGCGCGCGACGTCGCCGACCTCACCCTCGTCGGCGCCGAGAAGGACATCCGCGCCCGTGCCGCGGCCCTCGGCCTCGACCTGTCCGCGGCGCGCGTGGTGAGCCCGACCGACCCGGAGCTTGTGGAGCGGTTCGCGGCCGAGTACGCCCGGCTGCGGGCGCACAAGGGCGTCACCCTGCAGCAGGCGGCGGACACCGTCACCGACGTGTCCTACTTCGGCACGATGATGGTGCATCTCGGCCTCGCCGACGGAATGGTCTCCGGCGCCGCGCACACCACCGCGCACACCATCCGGCCCGCGTTCGAGGTGATCAAGACGCGTCCGGGCGTGGACGTCGTCTCCAGCGTCTTCCTGATGGCGCTCGCCGATCGGGTGCTCGTCTACGGCGACTGCGCCGTCATCCCCGACCCCACCAGCGTGCAGCTCGCCGACATCGCGATCTCCTCGGCGGCGACCGCGCGGCAGTTCGGCATCGAGCCGCGGGTCGCGATGCTCTCCTACTCGACCGGCGAGTCCGGCTCCGGGGCCGACGTCGACAAGGTGCGCGAGGCGACCGCGCTCGTGCGCGAGCGGGCGCCGGAGCTGCTGGTGGAGGGGCCGATCCAGTACGACGCGGCAGCCGACGCCGCGGTGGCGAAGGCGAAGCTGCCCGGGTCGGCGGTGGCCGGCCGCGCCACCGTGTTCGTCTTCCCGGATCTCAACACCGGCAACAACACCTACAAGGCCGTGCAGCGCTCGGCCGGCGCGGTGGCGATCGGCCCGGTGCTGCAGGGCCTGAACAAGCCGATCAACGACCTCTCCCGAGGCGCCCTCGTCGACGACATCGTGAACACCGTCGCGATCACCGCCATCCAGGCGCAGGCCGCGGGCGCACCGGCGGGCGCCGACGCGACGACCCCGGGGGAGGACCGGTGAGCGTCGTCCTGGTGATCAACAGCGGCTCGTCGTCGCTGAAGTACAGCCTGATCGACATGGACAGCGAGACCGAGCTCGCGGACGGGCTCGTCGAGCGGATCGGCCAGGCTGAGGGGGCCGTCACCCACACCGTGCACCAGAGCGCCGGGCCCGGGGAGCCCGCGCCGGCGATGCTGAGGGCCACGCGGACCGAGGAGCGGCCGATCGCCGACCACGACGAGGCCTTCGCCGCGATGCTGGCGATGTTCGCGGCGCACGGCCCCGCGCTGGAGGACCGCCCGCCGGTCGCGGTCGGGCACCGGGTCGTGCACGGCGGCGCCCGCTTCTTCGCGCCCACCCCGATCACCGACGACGTGGAGCGGCAGATCGGCGAGCTCAGCGTGCTCGCGCCGCTGCACAACCCGGCCAATCTCGCCGGCATCCGCGCGGCGAAGGCGGTCTTCGGCGACGTGCCCCACGTCGCGGTCTTCGACACCGCCTTCCATCAGACCCTGCCCGCCCCGGCGTACACGTACGCCATCGACGAGGCTCTCGCGCGGGAGCACCGGGTGCGCCGCTACGGGTTCCACGGCACCAGCCACAAGTACGTCAGCGAAGCCGCCGCGGCCTTCCTCGGCCGCGACCTCGGCGCGCTGAAGCAGATCGTGTTCCACCTCGGCAACGGGGCATCCGTCACCGCCGTCGACGGCGGGCGCTCGGTGGAGACGTCGATGGGCCTGACACCGCTCGAGGGCCTGGTGATGGGCACCCGCTCGGGCGACATCGATCCCGCGGCTCTGCTGCACCTCGCCCGCCGCGCCGGTCTCGGCGTGGACGATCTCGACGACCTGCTGAACAAGCGCAGCGGGCTGCGGGGCCTTGCCGGCCGCAGCGACATGCGCGACATCCTCGCCGGCCGGGAGGCGGGCGACGAGGCGGCCACCCTCGCCTACGACGTGTACATCCACCGGCTGCGCGCCTACGCCGGGGCGTACATCGCCCAGCTCGGGGGAGTGGACGTGATCTCGTTCACCGCGGGCGTGGGCGAGAACGCGGCGCCGGTGCGCGCGGATGCCCTCGCCACGCTCGGCTTCCTCGGCGTGCGGGTCGACCCGGACCGGAACGCCGAGCGGGCCCGGGGCATCCGTCTCATCTCCGCCGACGACTCCGCGGTCGCCGTCCTCGTCGTACCCACCGACGAGGAGCTCGAGATCGCACGGCAGACGCTCAGCGCGATCTGACCGCGGCGGGCGGGTGGGTGCGCGGGCCCGGTGGGCGACGGAAAACCCAGTCCGATCGTCACACCTCCGGCGTGTCGCCGGTTCGACACGCCGCGCCTGCGGCATCCGGTCCGGGATTTCCGGCGGATGCCGGGGCGTGGATGCCCGGGAGGAGCGGATGCCGGGGAGGGGCGGATGCGGGATTCGCGGCGCATGCGGGCACCGGCGTCACTACGCTGGGTAACGGCCAACCGACCAGCCCGCCGCCCCCAGGAGCCTCCGTGTCCGACTTGCCCGACCTGCGCCGCGCCGCAGCGGTCCTCTTCGACCTCGACGGCGTGCTCACCCCCACCGCCGAGGTGCACATGCGCGCCTGGAAGCAGGTGTTCGACGAGGTGTTCGACCGCTGGGGGATCGAGCCCCCGTACACCGACGACGACTACTTCGCCTACGTCGACGGCAAGAAGCGCTACGACGGCGTGGCGAGCCTGCTGCACAGCCGCAACGTCGAGATCCCCTGGGGCGAGGTCGACGATCCGCCCGAGGCGGAGACGGTGTGCGGCATCGGCAACCGCAAGAACGCCGCCTTCGCCGCGGCGCTGCGCAGCGGCGGCATCGCGCCGTTCCCCGGATCGCTGGCGCTGATCGAGCTGCTCCGTGAGGAGGGCGTGCCGATGGGCGTCGTCTCCAGCTCGAAGAACGCCGAGGAGGTGCTCGCCTCCGCCGGCATCCGCGACTTCTTCACCGCCGTCGTCGACGGCGCGGTCGCCGAGCGCGACAGCCTCGCCTCCAAGCCGGCGCCGGACATGTTCCGCGAGGGCGCCGCGGCGCTCGGCGTCGCGCCCGCGGACGCCGTGGCGGTGGAGGACGCCGTCTCGGGCGTCGCGTCCGCCGCGGCGGCCGGCTTCGGCGTCGTGATCGGCGTCGACCGCGGGGCCGGCGCGGATGCGCTCCGCGCGGCCGGCGCAACCGGTATCGTCGATGACCTTGCCCGACTCCTTCCGACCCCCTCGGAGAACGCATGATCGACCGCGGCCTCTACCCCGTCGACCCGTGGCGCCTCATCGAGACGCGCTACGACCAGCACGGCGTGTCCGAGACCCTGTTCTCGGTCGGCAACGGCTACCTCGGCCTGCGCGGCAACCACGTGGAGGGCCGCGGCGCGCACGAGCACGGCACGTTCATCAACGGCCTGCACGAGACCTGGCCGATCCGGCACGCCGAGCAGGCGTACGGGTTCGCCGAGGTGGGCCAGACCATCGTGAACGCGCCGGATGCCAAGATCATGCGCGTCTACGTCGACGACGAGCCGCTGTCCTTCGACGAGGCGGACGTGCGCGAGTACTCCCGGGTGCTGGACATGCGCCGCGGCGTGCTGGAGCGCTCGCTGGTGTGGGAGACCCCGTCCGGGAAGCGGGTGCGCATCCGTGACGAGCGGATGGTGAGCTTCGAGGAGCGGCATCTGGCGGTGCTGCGCCTCGAGGTCGAGGTGGAGAACGCCGACGCCCCGGTCACGATCAGCTGCCAGCTGCTGAACCGCCAGGACGGCGGCAGCATCTACGCCGGCACGCCGGCCGCGGCGCGGTCCACGGCGGGGAAGACCGCGACGTTCGACCCGCGCAAGGCGGAGAAGATCACCGAGCGGGTGCTGCAGCCCGCCGAGTACTGGCAGGACGGGCTGCGCTCCGCGCTGTCGTACCGGGTCACCGATTCGGGCATGACGGTCGCGGTGGTCGCCGACCACATCATCGAGACCGACAACGACTACAGCGCCCGCTCGCTGGTCGAGCCCGACATCGCGAAGAACGTGTTCCGCGTGCAGGCGAAGGCCGGCGTCCCGGTGCGGATCACCAAGCTGGTGAGCTACCACACCTCCCGCGGCGTCCCGCCCCGCGAGCTCGTGGACCGCTGCCGGCGCACGCTCGACCGGGCCGCGGTGGAGGGTGTGGACACCCAGTTCCGCCGTCAGGCGGAATGGCTGACCGCGTTCTGGGATCGCAGCGACGTGCGCATCGGCGGACGCGACGACCTGCAGCAGGCGATCCGCTGGTGCCTGTTCCAGCTCGCGCAGGCCTCGGCGCGCGCCGACGGCGCCGGCGTGCCCGCGAAGGGCCTCACCGGCTCCGGATACAGCGGCCACTATTTCTGGGACACCGAGATCTACGTGCTCCCGTTCCTCACCTACACCTCCCCGCAGTGGGCGCGGAACGCCCTGCGCGCGCGTGCCCTGATGCTGCCGGCCGCGCGCCGTCGCGCCGCGCAGCTGAACGAGGCGGGGGCGCTGTTCCCGTGGCGCACGATCAACGGCGAGGAGGCGTCCGCCTACTACGCCGCCGGCACCGCGCAGTACCACATCAACGCCGACATCTCCTTCGCGGTCGGCAAGTACGTCGAGGCCACCGGCGACCGCGACTTCCTGCTCCGCGAGGGGGCCGACATCCTCGTCGAGACCGCGCGGCTGTGGGCGACGCTCGGCTTCTGGCGCGACCCGGCGGCCGGGACGCTGCCGGCCGCGGCCGGTCACCACGGCTCGGCGACCTTCCACATCCACGGCGTGACCGGGCCGGACGAGTACACCACGGTCGTGAACGACAACCTGTTCACCAACGTGATGGCCCGCTTCAACCTCGGCTACGCCGCGCAGGTGGTGCAGGAGATCGCGCAGGAGCATCCGGCCGCCTACGCCGCCCTGGTCGAGCGCACCGGACTCGACGCCGGCGAGCCGCAGGCGTGGGCGCGCGCCGCGGAGGCCATGCACATCCCGTTCAGCGAGAACCTCGGCATCCACCCGCAGGACTCGCTGTTCCTGGAGCGCGAGGTGTGGGACCTGGCGAACACCCCGCCGGAGCAGCGGCCGCTGCTGCTGCACTTCCACCCGCTGGTCATCTACCGCTTCCAGGTGCTGAAGCAGGCGGACGTCGTGCTCGCGCTGTTCCTGCAGGGCGACCACTTCACGGCCGAGGAGAAGCTCGCCGACTTCGAGTACTACGACCCGCTGACCACCGGCGACTCCACGCTGTCCGCGGTGGTGCAGTCGATCATGGCGGCCGAGGTCGGCTACCAGGACCTGGCGCGGGAGTACTTCGAGCAGGCGCTCTTCGTCGACCTCGGCGACCTGCACCACAACGCCGCGGACGGGGTGCACGTCGCCTCGGCGGGCGGCGTCTGGGCCGCGCTCGCCTGCGGGTTCGGCGGCATGCGCGACCACGGCGGCCGGCTCAGCTTCGATCCGCGCCTGCCCCAGGACTGGCCGGAGCTGACCTTCCCGCTGCAGTGGCGCGGCTCGCAGCTGCTCGTGACGATCACCCGCGACCGGCTGCGCGTCGAGGTGCGTTCCGGCGACGACGTCGAGTTCACGGTGCGCGGCGCCGCGCACAGCGCGGGCGTCGGGCGCGACGCCCTGGTCCCGCTCGCCGGGCAGGGCCCGCGGCGGCCCGGCCGCCCGTCGCTGCAGAAGTTCGCCGAGGCGCGCCGCGAAGACGGCACGCTGATGTCGCCGACGGTCCCGGTGACGACCTCGGCGATCCCGGTCATCGCCATCGAGGACTAGCGAGTTCCCGGCATCCGTCGCGGGCGGATGCCGGGAACCCGCTCTTCGGCGGATGCCGGGGCGGAACAGGTCGGCGGAAGCCCGGGCGGGATGCGCGGATGCCCGGGGTCCGGTGTCGGCGGCACGCCGTAGGCTGGACGGGTGACCACAGCCCTCTACCGCCGCTACCGGCCTGAGACCTTCGCGGAGATGATCGGGCAGTCCCAGGTGACCGAGCCGCTCATGACCGCGCTGCGCAGCGACCGGGTCGGGCACGCCTACCTGTTCTCCGGGCCGCGCGGGTGCGGCAAGACCACCTCGGCCCGCATCCTGGCGCGCTGCCTGAACTGCGCCGAGGGGCCCACCGACACCCCGTGCGGCGTGTGCCCGAGCTGCGTGGAGCTGTCGCGCTCCGGCGGCGGGTCGCTGGACGTCGTCGAGATCGACGCGGCCAGCCACAACGGCGTCGACGATGCCCGCGACCTGCGCGAGCGCGCCACCTTCGCGCCCAGCCGCGACCGCTACAAGATCTTCATCCTCGACGAGGCGCACATGGTCACGCCGCAGGGCTTCAACGCGCTGCTGAAGCTCGTCGAGGAGCCGCCGGCGCACGTGAAGTTCATCTTCGCGACCACCGAGCCGGAGAAGGTGCTCGGCACGATCCGCTCGCGCACCCACCACTACCCGTTCCGGCTGGTGCCGCCCGCGGCCATGCTCGAGTACGTCGAGAAGCTGTGCGCCGAGGAGGGGGTGCAGGTCGAGCCGGGTGTGCTTCCGCTCGTGGTGCGCGCCGGCGGCGGTTCGCCGCGCGACACGCTGTCGCTGCTGGACCAGCTCATCGCCGGCTCGGATCAGGACCGCGACGGCGCGGTGTCGGTGCGGTACGAGCGCGCGGTCGCGCTCCTCGGCTACACGCACGCCGCCCTGCTCGACGAGATCGTGGACGCGCTCGCCGCGGGCGACGCGGCAGCGGCCTTCCCGGCCGTCGACCGGGTGGTGCAGACCGGGCAGGACCCGCGCCGGTTCGTGGACGACCTGCTCGAGCGGCTGCGCGACCTCATCGTCATCGCCGCGGTCGGCGAGGGCGCCTCGGCGGTGCTGCGCGGCATCCCGGCGGACGAGCTGCAGCGGATGCGGGAGCAGGCGGCGGCCTTCGGGTCGGCGCGGCTGTCGCGCACCGCGGACCTGGTCAGCCAGGCACTCGATGACATGACCGGCGCCACCTCGCCGCGACTGCACCTGGAGCTGATGGTCGCGCGAGTGCTCTCGGGGGCCTCGGCGGATGCCGTCGCGGCCCCGTCCGTCGCCGGCAGTGCCGCGCAGGCCGCCGCGAACGCCGCGGGTTCCGCCGTTGGTGCCGCTCCTGCGGCCGGTGGGGCTCCTGCGGCCGGTGGGGCTCCTGCGGCCGGTGGGGCTCCTGCGGCCGGTGGGGCGGTGGGGACGCCGTCCAGCGCGGGCCCGGCATCCGCGGGCCCAGCGGGCAGCGCGAGCGCTGCCGACGCGCAGGTGCCGGCTCCTGGCGGCGCGGCCGAGCAGACGGATGCGGCACCCGCCGCTTCCGGCCCGGTGACCTTCGAGCGCATCGCCGCCGCCTGGCCGGCCATCCTCCGCCGTCTCGAGGGCATCAGCCGGGCATCCTGGCTCGTCGTCACGGCCGTGCAGCCGCTCGCCTACGACACCGACAGCAGCGTGCTCACACTGGGCTTCACCAGCCCGAGCGACGTGGCGCGATTCAAGGGCTCCACGCCGGGCAAGGGCACCTCCGACCACCTCCGCACCGCCATCCAGCAGGAGCTCGGCGTCACCGTGAAGTACCTGCCCGCGCCGATGCCGCCCGGCGGAGCGAATCCGGGATCCTCGGGGCCCCCGGCCCCGGGCGCAGGAACGTCCGCCGGCCCGGCTTCGGGCCCGGGCTCGGCGTCCCGCGGGAGCGGTCCGTCGTCCGGCCCGGCACCCCGGACGGCTCGCGGCACCGCGGACCCGCGCGCATCCGCCGGTCCGGACGCCCCCGCCCGCGGCTCGCAGCCCTCCAGCGGCCCCGCTGCGGCAGGGAGCGCTCCGCTGTCCGACAGCGCGCCGGCCGCCGGCTGGGCGAACCCGATGCAGGAGCCGGAGCGGCCGGGCCCCCGGGCATCCGCTCCGCGACAGGCCCCGCGCGCGCAGTCGGCTCCGGTGACCGAGTGGGCGGTCGCGCCGATCCCCACGGCGACGATCACAGCACCGCAGCCGCAGTTCCCCGTCGACGAGGAGCCGGCCGAGGTCGAGGCCGCCCGTTCCGCGCCCGCGTCTGCGGTGGACGGCATGGTCGACCCGGAGCCGCCGCCGCTGCCCGATGACGAGCCGCCCTACGACGACCACCCGCCCTACGACGACGAGCCCCCGTACGATCCGTATCTCGACGGGCCCGGTGCGTCCGCACGCGCTGGCGCGCCCGTGATCCCGGCGGGGGGACGGACCGCGTCGGCTCCCGATCGCGCGTCGGCCCATCGTGCGTCGACGTCGGCCCCTGCTGCGCCGTCCGGCCCGGCATCCGGCTCCGGTCCGGCATCCGGCTCCGCATCCGCGCCGGCATCCGCCTCTCGGGCATCCGTCCCCGGGCGCGGGCCGGCCGGGCCGAACGCGCCGGTCGTGACGGCCCGCTCCGTGGCGCCCGAGGGCGTGCAGCGCTACGGCGAGGCCGTGGTCCGCCAGGTGCTCGGCGCCACCTTCCTGCGCGAGGAGCCCTTCGAGCCCCCGACGAGGTTCAGCTGATGTACGACGGCATCGTTCAGGAGCTCATCGACGAGTTCGGCCGGCTGCCCGGCATCGGACCGAAGTCGGCGCAGCGGATCGCGTTCCACATCCTGCAGACGCCGAGCTTCGACGTCGCCCGTCTCGCCGAGCTGCTCACCGAGGTGCGCGCCCGGGTGCGATTCTGCGAGGTGTGCGGGAACGTGTCCGAACAGGACCGCTGCGCCATCTGCCGCGACCCGCGACGCAATCCCGAGCTCATCTGCGTGGTCGAGGACGCCAAGGACGTGGCCGCCATCGAGCGCACCCGCGAGTTCCGTGGGCTGTACCACGTGCTCGGCGGCGCGATCAGCCCGATCGCCGGCGTCGGCCCCGACGACCTGCGCGTCGCGCAGCTGATGAGCCGCCTCGCCGACGGCACCGTGCAGGAGGTCATCCTCGCCACCAACCCGAACCTCGAGGGGGAGGCCACCGCGAGCTACCTCAGCCGGCTGCTCACGAGCATGCAGATCACCGTCTCCCGCCTGGCATCCGGCCTTCCCGTCGGCGGCGACCTGGAGTACGCCGACGAGGTCACCCTCGGGCGCGCGTTCGAGGGGCGGCGCCGGCTGTGACCGCGCACACCGCAGGATTCACGCGCAAAGGCTGGATCCTCTTCGCGATCATGTCCTTCGTGTGGGGCACCACCTACCTGTTCATCAAGGAGGCGGTGCACTCCTACAGCCCGCCCGCCGTCGTCGCCGGTCGCACTCTGCTCGGCGCGCTCATCCTGCTGCCCTTCGCCCTCCGCAGCGGCGCCCTGCGCGCCGCGTGGCGGCACTGGCCGTGGGTGCTCGCCTTCGGCGTCGTCGAGATGGCCGGCCCGTTCCTGCTGCTCAGCCACGCCGAGACCCGTCTGCCGTCCGGGCTGACCGGGCTGCTGGTCGCGACCGTGCCCCTGTTCGCCGTGCTCATCGCGCTGCTGCGCGGCGACCGCACGGTGCTCGCCCCGGTCCGTCTGGGCGGGCTGGTGCTCGGGTTCGCCGGCGTGGTCATCGTCGTCGCCGGCCCCGGCCTGTTCCCGCAGGGCGCCGGCAGCATGCTGGCGATCGGCGAGATCCTGCTCACCGCGCTGCTGTACGCGATCGCGCCGTTCATCATCGCGCACAAGCTTCACGACGTCCCCTCGATCGGCACGATCACCCTCGCCCTGTTCGCCATCGGCATCGGCTACCTGCCCGCCGCGCTGCTGACCCAGCATGACGTCCCCACGCTGCGGTCCACGGTGTCGCTGGCGCTGCTCGGGATCGTCTGCACCGCGCTCGCGTTCGTGGGCTTCTTCGCCCTGATCCGCGAGGTCGGGCCGGTGCGGGCGCCGCTGTTCACGTACATCAACCCGATCGTGGCGATCCTGCTCGGCACCGCCCTGCTCGCCGAGCCGATCACCCTCGGGCTGCTCGTCGGGTTCCCGATCGTGCTCGCCGGCTGCTGGCTCGCCGCCACCGGCGGCCGGCTGCACGCCCCGGCGGCGGACCTCACCACGGGCCCGGTCACCACCGCCGAGACCGCCGAGGTCGTCGTCGCCGACAACGAGCGCTGACCGTCACATGCACGGGCGGGCATGAGGCGCGTCCGTAGAATGTGCGTGGGCGGATCCGCCCGACGTCCCCGGGAGTGAACGTGGCCCTGATCGTGCAGAAATACGGCGGCTCGTCCGTCGCCGACGCCGAGAGCATCAAGCGCGTCGCCAAGCGCATCGTCGACACGCGCCGTGCCGGGCACGACGTCGTCGTCGCGGTGAGCGCGATGGGGGACACCACCGACGATCTCCTCGAGCTGGCAGGCGAGGTGGCGCCGATCCCCGCGCCGCGGGAGCTCGACATGCTCCTCTCCAGCGGGGAGCGCATCTCGATGGCACTGCTGGCGATGGCGATCCACTCGATGGGCTTCGAGGCCCGCTCCTTCACCGGCAGTCAGGCGGGCATGATCACGGATGCCAAGCACGGCGCCGCCCGCATCGTGGACGTCACGCCGGTGCGGCTGCGCGAGGCGCTGGACGAGGGGGCGATCGTCATCGTCGCCGGGTTCCAGGGCTTCAACCGCGACACCCGCGACATCACCACGCTCGGCCGCGGCGGCTCCGACACCACCGCCGTGGCGCTCGCTGCCGCGCTGGACGCCGACGTGTGCGAGATCTACAGCGACGTGGACGGCATCTTCACCGCCGATCCGCGCGTCATCCCGAAGGCGCGCAAGCTCGACACCATCACCAGCGAGGAGATGCTCGAGCTCGCGGCCAACGGCGCCAAGGTCCTCTACATCCGCGCCGTCGAGTTCGCCCGCCGCCACGGCGTTCTCATCCACGCCCGGTCGAGCTTCTCCTCGGCAGAGGGCACCTACGTTCTGGGCGAGGGCATGCGAAGCCCCCGCGACCCCGAGGGAGCAGCCATGGAAGAACCGATCGTCACCGGCGTCGCCACCGATCTCAGCCAGGCGAAGATCACCGTGTCCGGCGTCCCGGACGTGCCGGGCAAGGCAGCCGAGATCTTCACCATCGTCGCCAAGTCCGGTGCGAACGTGGACATGATCGTGCAGAACGTGTCCGCCGCCTCCACCGGGCGCACCGACATCTCGTTCACGCTGCCGAAGGCGGATGCCGCCGCGGCGCTGAAGGCGCTCGCCGCCGACCAGTCCGAGATCGGGTTCGAGAACCTCATCCACGACGACCAGATCGGCAAGCTCTCCGTCGTCGGTGCGGGCATGCGCACCCACTCCGGCGTGTCCGCCACCCTGTTCGAGGCGCTGAAGAACACCGGCATCAACATCGAGATGATCTCCACCTCGGAGATCCGCATCTCGGTGGTGCTGCGCGGCTCCGACCTCGTCGACGCCGCCCGCGCCGTGCACACCGCCTACGGCCTGGACGGCGAGGTCGAGGCCGTCGTCCACGCCGGCACCGGCCGCTGATCCCGCCGCCCCCGGCCGCGACCCCGCCCGGCCCTCCGGCCGCTGATCCCGCCGACCCCCGGCCGCGACCGCGCCCGGCCCCCGAACCGTCCGGAGCGGGGCGGCCGGGGAGAAGGCGCGACCCGGGGGTGCGGGGAGGCGGTAGACTCGCGGCAACCCTGACATCGCCGCCAGGCGCAGCATCCGCACCCTGGGGCTGAGCCTGGCGTAACGTCACCACGCCAAGGATCCCCCATGACCCGTATCTCCGATTCCGGACTCTCCGTCGCCATCGTCGGCGCCACCGGCCAGGTGGGCACCGTGATGCGCGAGATCCTCGCCGAGCGGTCCTTCCCCGTGCGCGAGCTGCGCCTGTTCGCCTCCGCCCGCTCCGCCGGCACCGCCATCGACTTCGGCGGCGTCCCGGTCGTCGTCGAGGATGTGGAGACCGCGGATCCGTCCGGGATCGACGTCGCCCTGTTCTCCGCCGGCGCCACCGCCAGCCGCGCCTACGCGCCGCGGTTCGCCGAAGCCGGCGCCGTCGTGGTCGACAACTCCAGCGCCTGGCGGATGGACCCCGAGGTGCCGCTGGTGGTCAGCGAGGTCAACCCGCACGCCGCCGCCGACCGGCCCAAGGGCATCATCGCCAACCCGAACTGCACCACGATGGCGGCGATGCCCGTGCTGAAGGCGCTGCACGAGGAGGCCGGGCTGGAGCGTCTCATCGTCTCCACCTACCAGGCGGTGTCCGGTTCGGGCCTCGCCGGAGCGCAGGAGCTGCTCGGGCAGGTCGAGGGCGTGCTCGCCCAGGGCGACACGCTGCGCCTGGTGCACGACGGCTCCGCCGTGGACTTCCCGGAGCCGCAGAAGTACGTCGCCCCGATCGCGTTCGACGTCATCCCGCTGGCCGGATCCGTCGTCGACGACGGGCTGAACGAGACCGACGAGGAGAAGAAGCTCCGCAACGAGAGCCGCAAGATCCTCGAGCTGCCCGACCTCCGCGTGGCCGGCACGTGCGTGCGGGTGCCGGTGTTCACCGGCCACTCGCTCTCGATCAACGCCGAGTTCGCGCGGGAGATCACCCCTGAGCGGGCGCGCGAGGTGCTGGCATCCGCACCCGGCGTCGCCCTCGAAGAGGTGCCCACGCCGCTGCAGGCCGCCGGCAAGGACCCGAGCTTCGTCGGCCGCATCCGCGCCGACCAGTCCGCCCCCGGGGCAGGGGGCTCGTGCTATTCATCAGCAACGACAACCTCCGCAAGGGCGCCGCGCTGAACGCCGTGCAGATCGCCGAGCTGCTGGTCCCCGCGCTCGTCGCCTGAACGGCTCCCGGACGGGTCACGCGGCCAAGGGGGCATCCGGCGTCGAACTAGACTGGTCGGGTGACTGAAACCGTCGACGTCGTCCTGATCGGTGGTGGCATCATGAGCGCCACCCTGGGTACCCTGCTGCACGAGCTCCAGCCCGACTGGAGGATCGTGGCGTTCGAGCGCCTCAGCGACATCGGCGAGGAGAGCACCAACCCCTGGAACAACGCCGGCACCGGTCACGCCGCCCTGTGCGAGCTGAACTACATGCCGCAGGGCAAGGACGGCTCGCTCGACCCCGCCAAGGCGATCTCGATCAACGAGCAGTTCCAGCAGAGCCGCCAGTTCTGGGCATCCCTCGTCGAGCGCGGGGTGCTGCGCGAGCCGGCGACTTTCATCAACTCCACGCCGCACATGACCTTCGTGCGCGGCGAGAAGGACGTCGCCTACCTGAAGGCCCGCTACGAGATCCTCAAGGACCAGCCGCTGTTCGAGGGCATCGAGTACAGCGAGGACTCCCGGGTGATCAACCAGTGGGCGCCGCTGCTGATGCAGAAGCGCCGCAAGGGCGAGCCGTTCGCGGCGACGCGGGTGCCCTCCGGCACCGACGTGGACTTCGGCGCCCTCACCCACCAGCTCTTCGACCACCTCTCCGCCAACGGCGTGGAGCTGCGCACCGACACCGAGGTGCGCCGCCTCAAGCGCCAGAAGGACGGCTCCTGGCTGGTCAAGTACCGCCGCACCATCGGCGGCACCCCGGGCGAGGTGAAGGCGCGGTTCGTGTTCGTCGGCGCCGGCGGCTGGGCGCTGAAGATGCTGCAGCGCTCCGGCATCCCGGAGATCAAGGGCTACGGCGTCTTCCCGATCGGCGGACAGTTCCTGAAGACCACGAACCCGAAGATCGTCGCCCAGCACAAGGCGAAGGTGTACTCGCAGGCCTCCGTCGGCGCCCCGCCGATGTCCGTCCCGCACCTGGACGCGCGCGTCGTGGACGGCGAGTCGTCGCTGCTGTTCGGCCCGTTCGCGACGTTCAGCCCGAAATTCCTGAAGAACGGCTCGCTGCTCGACCTGGTCACCCAGGTGCGGCCGCACAACATCTGGCCGATGCTCCGCGTCGCCTTCGCCAACCCCGACCTGATCACCTACCTGGTCGGCGAGCTGCTGAAGACGCACCGCAAGAAGGTGGACAGCCTGCGGGTGTTCATGCCGACCGCGCAGGACGAGGACTGGGAGCTCATCCAGGCCGGTCAGCGCGCCCAGGTCATGAAGAAGGACCCGGAGAAGGGCGGCATCCTGCAGTTCGGCACCGAGGTGGTCGCGGCGGAGGACGGCACGATCGCCGGACTCCTCGGCGCCTCGCCGGGTGCGTCCACGGCGGTGCCGATCATGCTCAGCCTGCTGCAGCGCTGCTTCCCGGACCGGTTCCGGTCGTGGGAGCCGGCGCTGCGCGAGCTCATCCCGACCTACGGCGAGAAGCTGAACACCGACGCCACCAAGGCGCAGGAATCGATGCGCCGCACCGCCGAGGTGCTGCAGCTCCAGGCCTGAGCACGCCCGTCGCGGCCACTCGCGCGGGGCCGCGACGGGCCCGGCTCAGGCGGCGAGCTCCTCGCGCAGGGCTGCGACGTGCCCGTTCGGGTCGACCCGGTACTGCGCGAGCTCGATCCGCCCGTCGCCGTCGATGACGAAGGTGGAGCGCAGCACACCCGTCAGGGTGCGTCCGTCGATCTCCTTCTCGCCCCACGCCCCGTACGCCTTCGCGACCTCGTTGCCGGGGTCGGACAGCAGCGGGAACTCCAGGCGGTCCTCCGCGGCGAAGCGCGCCAGCGTCTCCTGGTCGTCGCCGGACACCCCGACGACCTCGTAGCCCGCGCCGCGCAGCGACGCGAGGTTGTCGCGGAAGTCGCACGCCTCGGTGGTGCACCCCGGCGTGAAGGCGGCGGGGTAGAAGTACAGGATCACGCGCCGTCCGGCGAAGTCGCCGAGCCGGACCGTGCGTCCGGCGGCATCCGTGAGCGAGAAGTCGGGTGCGGCGTCTCCGGGCTCGAGTTGGGTGGCCACGATGCCTCCAGTTCCGTATCGTGAAACAAAGCTTCTGTGTATCGGAATCCGAGCCTAGAGCACGGATGCCGCGGCGCGCAACGGCGCGTTCTCAGCCGCGGCCATCGTAGGGCATGCCCGCGGCCGTCACCACCAGTTCGTGCACAGCGACGTCCAGGGGGAGATCGGCGACGTCGGCGATCAGCCGGGCGGCGTGCGCGGCGTCGAAGGACGGCTCGGGGCGCCGCGAGCCGTCCGCCTGCAGCGCGCCGGCGTCCGCGCCGATGCCCTGCAGCAGCTCGGTGGCGGCGTTGCCGATGTCGATCTGGGTGGCGGTGATGCCGAACGCGCGCCCGTCCAGGATGCTTCTATGTGTTGTCAAGTCCGCTCTGCTCGCTGAGGCGGCGGTAGAGCTGGCGGGCTATGTATCGCTTGAGTGAGCGGCGGATTTCCTTGGTGGTGCGTCCTTCGGCTCGTCGGCGTTCGACGTAGGCGCGGGTCGGCGGGTGGTGCGACATTCGGGTCAGCGCGATCGACGATAAGGCTCTGTTCAGACGCCTGTCGCCTCCTCGGTTGAGGCGATGACGGGTGGTGTTTCCGCTCGAGGCGGGCACGGGACTGACGCCGGCGAGCACGGCGAACGCTGCTTCGGAGCGGACCCGGCCGGGGTGTGACCAGGCGGCGATGATCACGGCCGCGTTGATCGCGCCGATCCCGGGCTCGTCGAGCAGGATTGCGGCGTCGCTGGCGGCGACCAGCGCGGTGATCGCGTCACGGTTAGCAGCGAGGTCCTCATCGCAGACGGCAACCCGTCGGGCCAGCCGGATCGCTTCCCGGCGGGCTGTCGCGGTCGCGAGGTCCTCCTGTCGCGTGCGCCAGGACTCGATCGCCGCGAGCTGCTTCTTGGTGAGCGAGGCGCGGGCGTCGATGCCGAGGTCGACCGTTCGAAGCAGCGCGGTCAAGGCGTTGATCGACCTGGTGCGTTCGAGGTTGATGAGGTCGCGGGCGCCGATCAGCACCCGCAGCGCCGCGCGGACTCCCGCGTCCTGACGCGGATCACGGAGGTTGTCGGCATCGACGCCGAGCACGGAGCGGGCGATCAGTTCCGCGTCGATCTCGTCGCTCTTGCCTCGTCCGCGACGTTCACGTGCCGCTGTCGGGAACGACTCCACGACCCGGTAGCCGGCGTCCTGGCATGCTCTCGCGAGCCGGGCGCCATACGAGCCGACGCCCTCGATCGTTACGAGCACATCGGCCAGCCCGCTGGTGCGCCGAGCGATCCACGCGACCGCGCGTGATAATCCCGCCGGCGTCGTCGGGAAGGTCCGAGTGTCCACTCTGGCGCCAGTGCGCGCGTCGAGCACGGCGAGAGTGTGTGTTCTGGAATGGGTGTCCGCGCCGATGACATACGCGAACGTGTTTGCGACGATGGTCATGGTGACCGTGATCCTCTCCACTGGGTTGACGTCACTGCTGGCGTCGACCCGGGAATGGTCACTTCGAGGCAGGCCTGTAATGGGCCACGACCGCCGTGAACGGTCGGGCAAGCTTCTGATCAAGCCATCGGAGTGGGCAGGGTCGGCGCCGGCACCCACCCGGCCGGACAGATCCTGGGAAAGGCACCCCGCCGAAGCGGGAGGCCAGGCGATTCAAGAGTCACGACCAGACGGAGCACCAGCACCCACCCTGCCAGCCGACCCCAGGCCAGCCACTTCAGAGACTTACAGGCGATTGAGCGGGTGAGGCCGGTCACCGCGTGCTTGGTGATGGCGTACGCCGCCGAGCGCGGCCGCGGCCGGTGGGCGGACACGGACCCGTTGTTGATGATCCGTCCGCCCTGCGGGCTCTGCGCCCGCATCCGCCGGAATGCCTCTCGGGCGCAGTGCAGCGCGCCGGTGACGTTCACGGCCAGGGTGGCCGCCCAGTCCTCGTCCGAGAGCTCATCGACGCGCGCCTGCGGGCCGAAGGAGCCGGCGTTGTTGAAGAGCAGATCCACCCGGCCGAAGCGCTCGTGGGCGAGGTCGAACGCCGCGCCGACCTCGTCGGCGCGCGTCACGTCGGCAGGCGCGCACAGCACGTCCGCCCCGCCCTGCGCGCGGATCTCGGATGCCGTGCGCTCGAGGGTCTCCGGGGTGCGGCCGATCAGGGCGAGCCGCCAGCCGCGCCGGCCCAGCTCTCGCGCGGTGGCGTGGCCGATCCCGGAGCCCGCTCCGGTGACGACGGCGACGCGCGACGAGGCGGATGCGCTCATCCGCCCGAGCGCGGACATCGACGGCTGGGTGGAGGCCGTGGTGTCGGCTCGTCCGTACTCCAGCGTGGAGGAGGTGCTGTCGGTTGCCCGCGAACGGGCGCTCGACTGGACGGACGAGGACATCGATGCGGCGCTGGCACATCATCCGCGCATCGGCGAGCGGGCGAGTGGAAGCTCGACCGAGGCCGGCATGTAGCGCGGTGAGCAGGCCGGCGTCGATGCCAGCGATTCGGCGCTGGCCGAGCAGCTGCTCGAGGGCAACCGCGCCTATGAGGAGCGCTTCGGCCGTGTCTTCCTCATCCGGGCGGCGGGCCGCAGCGGTCGGGAGATTCTCGACGAGCTGAACCGCCGACTCGGCAACACCGACGAGGACGAGATCCGGGAAGTGGCCGAACAGCTTCGCCAGATCGCGCTCCTCCGACTGGAAGGGATCCTCCGCGCATGAGCCACGTCACCACGCACATCCTCGACGCCTCGATCGGCCGGCCGGCCGCGGACGTCGCGGTCGTGCTCGAGGCCGGCGACGGCGCGGTCGTCGCATCCGCCCGCACCGATGCGGACGGACGTGTGAAGGACCTCGGCCCCGAGACCCTGCAGACCGGGCACTACCGGCTGCGCTTCGAGGTCGCCGACTACTTCGCGCAGCGCGGCACGGACACCTTCTATCCCGTCGTCACGATCGATCGAGGCGCAGCGCCTCCTCGCCGAGGAGTGGGGCGTAGCCGCGGACGTGTGGTCTGTGACCAGCCACGAACTGCGCCGCGAGGCCCTCGACGCCGACAGCGCCGTGCTGCATGCCGGCCAGCCGCGCGAGCTGTACGTCACGCGCCGGCCCCGCTCCCGTCTGCGGCGGCTCCTGGTTCGTTCAGGCCGCCCGGTTCGGCTCAGGCCACCCGGTTCATCTCGCGGCCGATGGCCTCTGCAGCGGAGATCAGCAGCGGCACGGCGCGCTCGCCGAACGCCTCGTCGACGCGGGTCTGCGGACCGGACACGGACACCGCGGTCGGGGTGGGCGCGTTCGGGATCGGCACGGCGTAGCAGCGCACGCCGATCTCCTGCTCGTTGTCGTCGATCGAGTAGCCGCGGCGGCGGATCTCCGACAGGTGGGCGAGCAGCTGGTCCGGGTCGCCGATGCTGTGCTCGGTGGCCCGGGGCATCCCCACCCGGGTCACGATCGAGCGCACCGTCTGCTCGTCCAGCTGGGACAGGATGGCCTTGCCCACGCCGGTGTCGTGAGTGTGGGCGCGGCGGCCGATCTCGGTGAACATGCGCACCGAGTGCGGCGAGGGCACCTGGGCGACGTACAGCACCATGTCGCCGTCGAGCACGGCGAGGTTCGCCGTCTCCTGCAGCGTGCCGACGAGCTCGGCGAGGTACGGTTCGGCGATCTGCCCGAGCTGCCGGTTGGCGCCGTCGCCCAGCCGGATCAGCCGGGGGCCCAGCGCGTACCGGCGGTTCGGCAGCTGACGCACGTAGCCGCGGCCGACCAGGGTGCGCAGCAGCCGGTGGATGGTGGGCGGGGGCAGCTCGGTGCGGTTGGCGAGCTCGGAGAGCGTCTGCGTGCCTCCGGCGTCCGCCATGAGATCGAGAAGCTCGAAGGCGCGCTCGACGGACTGCACGCCGCCCGTGGTCCGTTCGGTCATGGTTCCTCCTGAAGGGAGTCGGTTGCAGCGGCGCCCGCCGGGCCTCGCCGATCAAGGAGGATCCTATGGCCAACCCCAGCCCCGGTTATTCAATCACCGTCCGTGTCGAAGCGCCCTCGAGCTACCAGGTCACCAGTGAGCTCGCGGCCGCCGTCGGCGCGGCCGGCGGCCAGGTCACCGCGCTCGACGTCGTCGAGTCGCACGCCGACCGCATGATCGTCGACGTCACCGCCAACACCTCCTCGCCCGAGCACGCCGACCGCGTCGCCGACGCGATCCCATCCGCGGTCAGCGCGTGCTCACCAGCGCCGGCATCCGGCCGCGCGAGGTGGGCGTGCGCGACGGCGTGATCGTCGCGATGCAGCCGCTGGGCAACAACCTCGACGGCACCGAGGTCGTCGAGCTCGCCGACGACGAGACCCTCATCCCGGGCCTGGTCGACACGCACGTGCACGTGAACGAGCCCGGCCGCACCGAGTGGGAGGGCTTCGACTCGGCGACCAGGGCGGCCGCCGCCGGCGGCGTCACGCCGATCATCGACATGCCGCTGAACAGCATCCCGCCGACGGTGAACGTGGAGGCGCTGAACGTCAAGCGCGAGGCCGCCACGGGGCAGACGCACGTGGACGTCGGCTTCTGGCGCCGTGCCCGGCAACACCGGCGACCTGCGCGCCCTGCACGACGCCGGCGTGTTCGGGTTCAAGTGCTTCCTGCTGCACTCGGGCGTGGACGAGTTCCCGCCGCTGGATGCGGACGAGATGGAGAAGGACATGCGCGAGCTGGCATCCTTCGACTCCGTCCTCATCGTGCACGCCGAGGACTCCCGCGCCATCGACCGCGCCCCGCAGCCCGAGGGCGACGACTACAGCAAGTTCCTGGCCTCGCGTCCCCGCGGCGCCGAGAACCTCGCCATCGCCGAGGTCATCGAGCGGGCCCGCTGGACCGGCGCCCGCGCCCACATCCTGCACCTGTCCTCCTCGGACGCGCTGCCGATGCTGCGCACCGCCAAGCAGGACGGCCTGAAGCTCACGGTCGAGACCTGCCCGCACTACCTCACGCTCACCGCCGAGGAGATCCCGCACGGCGCCACGCAGTTCAAGTGCTGCCCGCCGATCCGCGAGGCCGGCAACCGCGAGCTGCTCTGGCAGGGGCACGAGGACGGCACGATCGACTTCATCGTCTCCGACCACTCGCCGTCCACCCTCGACCTGAAGGACCTCGAGAACGGCGACTTCGCCGTCGCCTGGGGCGGCGTGGCGTCCCTGCAGCTCGGCCTGTCGCTGATCTGGACCGAGGCGCGACAGCGCGGGCTGTCGCTGGAGCAGGTGGTCTCCTGGATGAGCGAGCGCCCGGCGCAGTTCGCCGGGCTGACCGGCAAGGGCCGCATCGCCCCCGGCTACGACGCCGACTTCTCGGTGTTCGCCGCCGACGACGCCTACGTGGTCGACGTGAAGAAGCTGCACCACAAGAACCCGCTCACCCCGTACCACGGCAAGCCCCTGGCCGGCGTGGTGCGCAAGACGTGGCTGCACGGCGAGGTGATCGACTTCGAGACCCCGCGCGGCCGGCTGCTGCGCCGCGGCATGACCGACTGACCCCCTCCCGAACGAGGGAGTGGGCCGGCATTACACTCGACCGGTGGCCAAACTGTACTTCCGCTACGGCGCGATGAACTCCGGCAAGTCCACCGCGCTGCTGCAGGCGGCGTACAACTACGAGGAGCGCGGCCAGCACGTGCTGCTCGCGAAGCCGGCGATCGACACGAAGGGCGCCTCGCAGATCGAGAGCCGCCTCGGCGTCACCCGCGAGGTCGACTTCCTGCTCGGCCCCGACGACGACGCCCGTGCCCTGTTCGCCGCCGAGCGCGAGCGCGTGCGCCGGAGCGCGGATGCCGGACTGCTCCCGGCCGGCCCCATGGACGTGGCCTGCCTGCTCATCGACGAGGCGCAGTTCCTCACCCCCGCGCAGGTCGACGATCTGTTCCGGATCGCCGTGCTCGACGGCATCCCGGTGCTGGCCTACGGCATCCGCAACGACTTCCTCACCCACGCCTTCCCCGGCTCGGCCCGCCTGCTCGCGATCGCGCACACCCTCGAGGAGCTCAAGACGATCTGCCGCTGCGGACGCAAGGCCGTGTTCAACGGCCGGATCGTGGACGGCCGCTTCGTGTTCCAGGGCGACCAGGTGGCCATCGACGGCACCGGGGCGCTGCGCCCGGCCACCGGGCCGGGCGTGGTGTCGTACGAGTCGCTGTGCGGCAACTGCTACCTCGAGGAGTCCGGCGGGCGGCTGGGCTGACGGACGCCGCCGCGGTTGCGTGGTCAGACCACACAGGATACTCTGTGGTCAGACCACAGGGAGGTGCGGATGCCGGACGCGAGGCAGGGCTCGCAGGCGCCGCGCGCCTGGCGCACCGTGCTGGAGCGGATCGAGGGAAATCTGCTGGACGGCGTCCTCGGCCCGGGGGACCGTCTGCCGTCGGAGCGTGAGCTCGCGGCCGACCTCGGCGTGGCGCGCTCCAGCGTCCGGGAGGCGCTGCGGGTGCTCGAGGTGATGGGCCTGATCCGCACCACGACCGGCTCCGGCCCGCAGGCGGGCGCGATCGTCGTGGCCGCTCCCGGAGGCGGGATGGCGGCCCTGCTGCGGCTGCAGGTCGCGGCGCAGGGCTTCCCGCTCCGCGACGTGGTGCAGACCCGTCTCGTGCTGGAGGACGCGGTCGCGGCATCCCTCGCCGCCCGACCCGACCGCGACCTGGCCGAGGCGCGGCGGATCCTCGACGCGATGGATGCCGAGGAGCTCACGGCGCCGGAGTTCCTCGCCTTGGACGCCCGGCTGCACCTCGCCCTCGCCGAGGCCTCCGGCAACACCGTGATCACCGCGATGATGGCGGGGCTGCGCACCTCGATCGAGTCGTACGTCCTCGAGGGGGCGGGTCGCGTGGAGGACTGGCCGGCGATGGCCGGCCGGCTCCGCGGCGAGCACCGCCGCATCGTGGAGGCGATCGCGGCGGGCGACGCGGATGCCGCCCGCGCCCTCGTGCACGACCACATCATCGGCTACTACACCGCGGCGGGCCTCGTCGCCGAGGACCGCCCCGTCCGCACCGACTGACGCCCCGACCGTCCGCACCGACCGCCCCCGCCGCCGCACACCGAGAGGAATGCCATGGTCCAGCGCCAGCTGCCCAACCCCCGCGAGATCTTCGAGCTGATGAGGTTCAAGAAGCCCGAGCTGGATCTGCGCAAGCGCCGCCTGGAGTCCGCGCTCACCATCGGCGACCTGCGGCTCATCGCCAAGCGCCGCACGCCGAAGGCCGCGTTCGACTACACCGACGGCGCGGCCGAGGGCGAGATCTCCCTCGCCCGCGCCCGTCAGGCGTTCCAGGACGTCGAGTTCCACCCGGGCATGCTGAAGCCGGCGCCGACGGTGGACACGAGCGTGTCGATCCTCGGCGGACCGAGCGCGCTCCCGTTCGGCATCGCGCCGACCGGATTCACCCGGCTCATGCAGACCGAGGGCGAGGTCGCGGGGGCGGGCGCGGCCGGCGCCGCCGGCATCCCGTTCACCCTCTCCACGCTCGGGACGACCTCCATCGAGGGCGTGACCGAGGCGAACCCGCGCGGACGCAACTGGTTCCAGCTCTACGTCATGCGCGACCGGGAGATCTCGTACGACCTGACCCGGCGGGCCGCCGCGGCCGGCTTCGACACGCTGATGTTCACCGTCGACACCCCGGTCGCCGGTGCCCGCCTGCGCGACAAGCGCAACGGCTTCTCCATCCCGCCGCAGCTCACGCTGGGCACGGTCATCGACGCGCTGCCCCGCCCGTGGTGGTGGTTCGACTTCCTCACCACGCCGAAGCTCGAGTTCGCCTCGCTGAGCTCGACCGGCGGCACGGTCGGCGAGCTGCTGGACGCGGCGATGGACCCCACGATCAGCTACGCCGACCTCGACGTGATCCGCGACCTCTGGCCCGGGAGGATCGTCGTGAAGGGCGTGCAGACGGTCGAGGACTCGCTGCGGCTGCGGGACGCGGGTGTGGACGGCATCGTCCTCTCCAACCACGGCGGCCGGCAGCTGGACCGGGCGCCGATCCCGTTCCACCTGCTGCCCCAGGTGCGCCGGGCCGTCGGCGACGAGTTCACCGTGATGATCGACACCGGCATCATGAACGGCGCGGACATCGTGGCATCCGTCGCCCTCGGGGCGGACTTCACGCTGATCGGGCGCGCCTACCTGTACGGGCTGATGGCGGGCGGGCGCGCCGGCGTCGACCGCGCGATCGCGATCCTGCGCGGCGAGATCGAGCGCACCATGCGCCTGCTCGGCGTGTCCTCGCTCGCCGAGCTCGAGCCGGCGCACGTCACGCAGCTGACCCGGCTGGTGCCGGTGGTGTCGGATGCCGTGGGGGCCGCCGCCCGCTGAGTGGCGTCGCCGCACGGGGCGAGGAGGCCGCGGTCAGGCGCGAGCGGATGCCACGTCGGCTTCGAGCGTCTCCAGGAGGGCGTCGAGCTTGTCGGCGGTGTCCTCCCAGCCCTCGACGGCGACCGAGGGGACGCCGAGTGCGAGGACCGGGTAGTCGTTGCCGCCCTCGTCGAGGCGGTCGCCGTAGAAGAGCATGTCGGCCAGCGGGATGCCGGTGTGCTCGGCGAGCTGCAGCATCCCGTACGCCTTGTCGATGCCGGCGCGGGTGACGTCGATCGACGTCGAGCCGCCCGAGCGCACCTCGAGCTCGGGGAGCCGGGCGGCCACCGCGTCGCGCAGGGCGGCGCGCTTGGCGCCGTCCGGGTCCCAGCGGTGCTTCGCCTCGCGCGGTGCCTGCTGACCGAGCGCGGAGAACGTGATCTGCGAGCCGCGGTCCTCGAGGATCTCTCCCCAGGGCTCCGCCTCCCACAGTCCCAGACGCGTGGCCTCCTCGCGGAGCGCGACCATCGCCGCCTCCTTCTCCTCCTCGGAGAGGTCGTGGGCGTACACGGTCGCGAAGCCGGTGCCGTCGTGGCGCAGATAGCGCGTGCCGCAGGTGGGGAGCAGGTGCAGGCGCGCCTGCTCGGCGGGGTCGGCCTCGCCGAGGCGGGCGATCACCTGGGAGCGGAACTGCTCCTCGTTGCCGCCGGAGATGATCGCGACGTCCACGTGGCGCAGCAGCGCCCGCAGCAGGTCCGCGATGCGTGGATCGATCGCACCCTTGGACGGGGCCAGCGTGTCATCGAGGTCGAAGGCGACGAGGCGAGGCGTGGTCGAGGTCATGGTGTGTTCCAGGGTAGTGGAGCAGGCTGAACGGAGGCGTTCAGGGTGGGCGGGGCGGGGCGGATGCCGGGGCGCGGAGCCTCCTGCACCGCGGGGCCCCGCTGTCACCTCGGCGAAACGAGGAAGGGCCCGCCGATGGCGGGCCCTTCCTCGTTTGTCGGGGTGACAGGATTTGAACCTGCGGCCTCTTCGTCCCGAACGAAGCGCGCTACCAAGCTGCGCCACACCCCGTTTCGCAACCGTTCGAGTCTACATCGAACCGGCGCCGATCTCCGAATCGAGGGGGCACGCGCGGGCGTGTCCTCGTAACGTGCGGAGTCCGGCTGGAGCTGTGCCGCGCCGCGGACGGTCGTGAGGGCTGGCTGCCGCACACCGTCCTGGTGTGACGGCGGCGGGTCAGCCCCGGGCCGTGAGGGTGAGCAGCGTGGCCTCCGGACGGCACGCGAAGCGCACCGGGGCGTAGATCGAGTGCCCGCACCCGGCGCTCACGTTCAGCGGCACCGTGCGGCGGTGGTGCGTCCAGCTGCTCAGGCCCTTCGCCTGCTTCAGCGGGATGTCGCAGTTCGCGACGAGGGCGCCGAAGAACGGCAGGCAGACCTGCCCGCCGTGCGTGTGCCCGGCGAAGATCGCATCCGCGCCGAGGTCCGTGAACGTGTTCAGCACGCGCTGATACGGCGCGTGCGTCACCCCGAGGACCGACGCGCCCTCCGGCCGCGGGCCGAGCCCGTCGAGGGCGGCGGGGAGGTCATCGAGCCGGTCCCAGTCGCGATGAGCGTCGTCCACGCCGAAGAGGTCGACGGTCCCGCCGGCGACGCTGAGCCGCACCGCGGCGTTGTTGAGCCCGTGCCAGCCCAGCTCCTCTGTGAAGAAGCGGTCCATGGCCGCGGTGTCGAGAGGACGCGGGTCCGGCTTCTTCACGGACGGGCCCAGGAAGTAGCGGAACGGGTTGCGCGGCGACGGCGCGCTGACGTCGTTCGAGCCGTGCACGAAGACGCCGGGGATGCCCGCCAGCGGCTCGAATGCGCGGCGGATGCCCTGCATGCCGTCGCGGTGCCCGAGATTGTCCCCGGTGTTCACGACAAGGTCGGGCTCCAGCGCCGCGAGGGATGCCAGCCAGCGCTGCTTGCGCTCCTGCCAGGGCGCCATGTGGGCGTCCGACACGTGCAGCACCCGGATCGGCGCGGACCCGGGAGCGAGGGCGGCCACCGTCGCCTCACGGACCGTGAACAGATACCGCTCGATGCCGATGCCCCACACCGCGGCGGCCGCACCGGCGGCCCCCATCGCGCCGAGCGCGATGAGGGCCGGGTGCGTCCGTGCGGCGCTCAATCGTCGTCGCCGCACTGCAGTGCGACGGAGGTGCCGGGCGGTACAGCGGCGCCGGCGGCCGGGTTCTGCGCGACGACGGCGTCGTCGTTGCCGCATCCGTCCGATGTCACCCCGTAGCCGGCGTCGGTGAGCGCCTTCTCGGCCTGCTTGAGCTTCGAGCCGACGACGTTCGGCACCGGTGCGGCCGGCGCCTTGCCGGAGCTCGGCGAGATCGTGACGGTCGTGCCGGCGGCGGCCTGACCCGCCGCCGGGTCCTGGGCGGCGACGAGGCCGGCCCCGACGGTGCTGTCCACCGGGGCGCCGACGCTGACCTGGAACCCGGCCTCCTCCAGCGTCTGGGTCGCCTGGTCGACCGGCATGCCGACGACGTTCGGCAGCTCCTTCATGACCGGACGGGTGAGGTTCTGATCGGGCCGGGGGAACTCCTCGCCGCCGTAGACCTCGTTCGCCGCGTGCTGCATGACCGGGGCGATCTCGTGGCGCAGGTCGGAGTAGCGCACGCCGTTCCACCACTTGTCGTACAGCGAGCCGTTCTCGCCCTTGTAGTCGCCGACCCACACCGCGGTGGTCACCTTGGTGCTGGACTCGACCATCATCGTGCTGTAGTCCTCGTGCGTGCCGGTCTTGCCGAGCACCGGCGTCCCGTCGAACGGATTCGAGGCGCGGCCGGTGCCGTTCGTCATCACGCCCTGCAGGGCGAATGCCGCCGTCGCGGCGATCTCGGGCTGGATCGCCTGCGTGCAGTTCGACTGGGGGACCGGCAGCTCGGTACCGTCCTGGGCGATGATCTTGTCGATCACGCGAGGCTGGCAGAAGATGCCCTTGTTGGCGACCGCCGCAAAGGCCCCCGCCATCTGCAGCGGGGCGATGTTCTTCGATCCGAGCACCGCACCGTAGGGGTCGTTCTTCTCGGTCACCGGGGTGAGGTCACCCTGGTAGACCCCGAGCCTCTCCGCGACCTTGTTGATCTCGCAGAGGTCGAGCTCCTGCGCCATGGCGAGGAACCCCGAGTTGAGCGACTGCTCGGTGAACCTGCGCACGGAGCCCGTGTAGCCCCGGTTCTGCTCGTAATTGCCGATGAAGCTGTTGTTGTTGTACGGGCGCCCGCAGGAGGTGAACTCGCGGAACGTGCGGTTCACGCCGTTCAGCGTCTCGTTGATGGAATGCCCGTCCTCGAGCCACTTCAGAAGCGTGAAGAGCTTGTACGTCGATCCGACCTGGAAGCCGCTCCCGCCGCCGAGCCTCTTGTCGGCGGCGAAGACGAGGCTGGACACGCCGGGAGTGCCGGCATCCCCTGCGGACTCGGAGAAGCGCGTGTTCTGCACGATCGACAGCACGCGGCCGGTGTCCGCCTCGAGCGACACCGCGGATGCGCCGAGGGCCATGTTGGGGTCGGACTCCGGCACCCACTCGTTCATGGCGTCGATCGCGGGCTGCTGGACGCGCATGTCGAGGGAGGTGTAGATCTCCATGCCGCCGCGGCTGAGCTTCTCGCGCCGCTCCTCGAGCGTCTCGCCGAAGGCCTCGTCGTTCTCGATGACCGCCTTCACGTACTGGCAGAAGTAGGCGTTGTCGCCGGCGGCGCCGCAGCCCTGCTGCGTCGGCGTGATCACCGGGGTGATCGGCTCGGCGAGCGCCTGCTCGTACTGCTCGTCCGTGATCTTGCCGTCGGTGTGCATGCGGCCGAGCACGTAGTCGCGGCGATCCTTGGTCTCCTTGTAGCCGTCGTGGGCGCCGTTGAGCGGGTTTCCGTCGGCATCCGTCGTCGAGCCGCCCGGCATGTCGATCCGGTAGCGGTTCGGGTTCTGCACGATGCCGGCCAGCGTGGCCGCCTGCGAGACTGTGAGGTTCGCGGACGTCGTGTTGAAGTAGTAGTTCGCCGCGGCCTCGATGCCGTAGGTCTGGCCGCCGAAGTTGGCGATGTTCAGGTAGCCGAGCAGGATGTCGTTCTTCGAATAGTCCTTCTCGATCTGGATCGCGTAGCGCATCTCCTGCAGCTTGCGCTCGATGCCGGCCGCGCCGGTGGCCTGGGTGGCCTCGGTCCAGCAGGCGCGGAGCTCGTCGAGATAGCCCTCCTCGCTCGGCGAGGCGTTCTTCTCGCACTCCTGGATCAGCACGTTCTTCACGAACTGCTGGCTGATCGTCGAGGCGCCCCGGGACGAGGTCTTGCGCAGGTTGTCCACGACGGCCTTGATCGTGGCGCCGAGGTTGACGCCGCCGTGCTCGTAGAAGCTCTTGTCCTCGCTGGAGAGGATCGCGTCGTAGAGGACGGGGGAGACCTGGTCGAAGGTGACCGGCACGCGGTTCTG
The DNA here is from genome assembly GCF_024971095.1 of Microbacterium neungamense. NCBI lineage: Bacteria > Bacillati > Actinomycetota > Actinomycetes > Micrococcales > Microbacteriaceae > Microbacterium > Microbacterium neungamense. The sequence goes on along the minus strand of NZ_CP069717.1, from coordinate 2,033,648 downwards.
GTCGTAGAACTTCGCCAGCTGCACCGGGTTGCCGTCCGTGCCAGTGCCGTAGATCGTCGTCGGCTCCATCGGAGCGCCGATCTTCAGATAGCTCGGCAGCTCCTCGAACAGCGTCAGGGCCTGGGAGCCGGAGAAACCGGCCATGGCGATCGCGGGGGTGACACTCGCGGTCACGAGGACGCCGGCGACCGCGCTCAGGCCGACCAGCCCGAGAAGTCCGCCGAGCACACCCTTCAGCGTGCGTTTCGTTTCAGGCATACGCTTGATCGTAGGGGAGTTCCCTGAATAAGAGCCTCGACGCCAGCATCCGGAACTGGCCGTCGCCGACGCGCAGGAGTGCCATGACCACGTGGGAGTATCTGACCACGCCGCTGCTGATCCACAACACCGCCGCGATCCTCAACAACTGGGGCAAGCAGGGCTGGGAGCTGGTGCAGGTGGTGCAGGGACCCGAGGGCGGTCTGGTCGCCTACTTCAAGCGTCCGGTGACGCAGGACGCCACGGCGAACGCCGGCCTCGCGGCCGCCGCCGAGGCGTCGCGCCAGTTCGAGGGCGGTGCCGCGTGAGCATCGCCGCACGCCTCCAGGAGCTCGGCATCGAGCTGCCCGCCGTCGCCGCGCCGGTGGCGGCCTACGTCCCCGCCGTCGTCCACGGCGGTCTGGTGCACACGTCGGGTCAGCTGCCGTTCGTGGACGGCGCGCTGCCCGCCACCGGCAAGGTGGGCGGGGGCGTCGACCCGGCGGATGCCAAGGAGTACGCCCGCACCTGCGCGCTGAACGCGCTCGCCGCGGCCGCGGATGCCGCGGGCGGCGTGGACCGGCTCGCCGGCGTGCTGCGGGTCGGCGGCTTCGTGGCATCCGACCCCTCCTTCACCGGCCAGCCCGGCGTCATCAACGGCGCCAGCGAGGTGCTCGGCGAGATCTTCGGGGATGCCGGGAAGCACGCGCGCGCCGCCGTGGGCGTTCCGGTGCTGCCACTGGACAGCCCGGTCGAGGTCGAGGTCAGCTTCCTGCTCGCCTGAGGTCGCCGGCGGACGCCGCGGCGGACGCCCCGGTGCGCGGCCGACACCCCGTCCTGTCGCCGAGACCCCCTGCTGCGGACGTCCACAGCAGGGGGTCTCGGTGTTTCGACGGGGTCTCGGCGCGGGCGGCTACTTCACCTGCGCCGAGATGATGCTCATCACCGCGGTGTCGGCGAGAGTGGTGGTGTCCCCGACCTCGCGGCCCTCGGCGACGTCCCGCAGCAGACGGCGCATGATCTTGCCCGACCGCGTCTTGGGCAGCTCGCCCACGATGTACACGTCCCGCGGGCGGGCGATCGGGCCGATCTGCTCGCCGACCCACTGCCGCAGCTGTGCGGCGAGCCCCTCGGGGGAGTGCTCGGCGAGGTAGCTCTCCTTGATGATCACGAAGGCCACGACCGCCTGGCCGGTGGTCTCGTCGGAGGCCCCGACGACCGCCGCCTCGGCCGTCGCCTCGTGCGCCACCAGCGCCGACTCGATCTCCGCCGTGGAGAGACGGTGGCCGGACACGTTCATGACGTCGTCCACACGGCCGAGCAGCCACAGGTCGCCGTCCTCGTCGAGCCGCGCGCCGTCCCCGGCGAAGTAGTAGCCGCGGTCGGCGAACTTGTCCCAGTACGTCTCCTTGAACCGCTCCGGGTCTCCCCAGATGCCGCGCAGCATGCTCGGCCAGGGCTCGGTGATCACGAGCAGACCGCCGTTGCCGTTGCCCACCCGCTCGCCGGCGTCGTCGACCACGTCGATGGAGATGCCCGGGAGCGGCACCTGCGCGGACCCGGGCTTCGTCGCGGTGATGCCGGGCAGCGGCGACACCATGATCGCCCCGGTCTCGGTCTGCCACCAGGTGTCGACGATCGGCGTGCGCTCGCCGCCGATCACCTCGCGGTACCACATCCACGCCTCGGGGTTGATCGGCTCGCCCACCGAACCGAGCACGCGCAGGCTCGACAGGTCGAACTTCTTCGGGACGCTGCGGCCGATCTTCATGAAGGAGCGGATGGCGGTGGGCGCGGTGTAGAAGATGGTCACGCCGTACTTCTGGATGATCTCCCACCAGCGGCCCGGATGCGGGGTGTCCGGCGTCCCCTCGTAGAGCACCTGGGTGGCGCCGTTGGCGAGCGGTCCGTAGGTGACGTAGGAGTGGCCGGTCACCCAGCCGATGTCGGCCGTGCACCAGAAGACGTCGGTCTCGGGGTGCAGGTCGAAGACGTACTTGTGGGTGAACGACGCCTGGGTGAGGTAGCCGCCGGAGGTGTGCAGGATGCCCTTCGGCTTCCCGGTGGTGCCGGAGGTGTAGAGGATGAAGAGCGGATTCTCCGCGGGGAACGGCTGCGCCTCGTGGTCGGCCTCGGCCGCCGGGACGACGTCGTGCCACCAGATGTCGCGGCCGTGCTGCCACTCCACCTCGTTCTCGGTCCGCTTCACGACCAGCACGTGCTCGACGGTGGCCTGCTCGCCGTCGCCGCGGTCGCTGAGCGCCTGGTCGACGGCGGGCTTGAGCGGCGACACCCGGCCCTTGCGATATCCGCCGTCGGCGGTGATGACGAGCCGGGCGCCGGCGTCGTCGATGCGCGAACGCAGGCTGTCGGCGCTGAACCCGCCGAAGACCACGGAGTGGATCGCGCCGAGGCGGGCGACCGCGAGCATGGACACGATCGCCTCGGGGATCATCGGCAGGTAGATGGCCACGCGGTCGCCCTGGCCGATGCCGAGATCCTCGAGCACGCGGGCGAGGCGCTTGACCTCGTCGGTGAGCTCGGCGTACGTGATGCGCCGCTCGTCGCCGGGTTCGCCCTCCCACAGGATCGCGACCCGGTCGCCGTTGCCCGCTTCGACGTGCCGGTCGAGGCAGTTGTAGGCGACGTTCAGCTCGCCGTCCGCGAACCACTTCGCGAAGGGCGGATTCGACCAGTCCAGCACCTGCGTGAACGGCGTGCTCCAGTGCAGCAGCTCACGCGCCTGCTCGCCCCAGAAGCCCTCGCGGTCGGCCGCGGCCCGCTCGTAGAGCGCAGGATCGTCGATCGACTGGGAGACGAATTCGGGCGAGGGCGGGAACTGCCGGGACTCGTCGAGGAGATGGTCGATCTGGCTGCTCATGTCGCTCGCTCCTTTGCGTGGGTACCGAGGTCGTGGCGGGGCACGACCGTGACACGGCGAATCTAATGCGGGCCACCGACGCGGGATACTGCCGGAAGTCGGTACCCGCGGCGGGTTTTGTGCGGGTCCGCTCGTTGCGTACACTGACCTCAGCCGAATCGTATTCCGGCTTCCGCGTGCCCGATACCCCCCGATCACGGGCATGCGTGGGCGGCATCTCATTCCCCCCGTGAGGTGCCGCCCTTTCACGTCTCCGGGTGGTGCGCCGTGGACCGCGGGACGTCGCCGACCCCGGCCCGCCGGGAGCTTTCCGCATCGCGGGGCGGCGTGTGCGGTGCGTTCTTCTCCTGGCGGTGGCGGATGCCGCGCCGCCGGGAGCTTTCCGCATCGCGGGGCGGCGTGTGCCGTGCGGTTTTCTCCTGGCGGTGGCGGATGCCCGTGCCGTCGGGAGGTTCTGGCATCGCGGAGTCGCGTGTGCGGTGCGTTCTCCTCCCGGCGGCGGCGGGGGCGGCCGCGGGCGATCGCGCCGGATGCCCCTGCCCGCCCGTTCTGCACGGCGGCCAATTCTGCCGGGTTGTGCACAGCGGCCGGGTTCGAGGGCCGGGCACGTCCGTCGCTCCGCCTACCGTCGGGGCATGGCCGAACCCTTCGTCCTCCGCCCCCGCACCGCACACGCGGGGTCCGGTCCGTCCGCGGGACGGATGCCGCTTGATCCCGCCTTCGGCGCGCTCGCCGAGTTCTGCGCCGATGACCGGGTCACCGACCTCTTCGTCAACGGCGCGGGCGGACTCTTCGTCGACCGCGGACGGGGCGCGGAGCGTGAGGAGGGCTGGCGGGCATCCGAACGGGAGGTGCGCGACCTGGCCGTGGCGCTCGTGGCGGCCGGCGGCCGTCATCTCGACGATCAGTCGCCGTGCGTCGACGTGCGCCTGGACTCCGGCATCCGGGTGCACGCGGTGCTCGCCCCGGTCTCCACCTCGGGCACCGCGCTGTCCATCCGCATCCCCCGCGTGCTCGCGGCCGATCTGGACGCGCTCGCTGGATACGGCACGTTCGCGCCGGGGGAGCGCGAGTGGCTGGGGCGGCTCGTCGCGGAGCGCGCGAACGTCCTCATCACCGGCGGCACCGGCAGCGGCAAGACCACCCTGCTGACCGCCCTGCTGTCCGAAGTGCCGCCGACCGAGCGCATCGTCACCATCGAGGACGTGGCGGAGCTGCGGCCGCGGCATCCGCACCACGTCTCCCTCGAGGCGCGTCAGGCCAACCTCGAGGGCGCGGGACGGATCACGCTCGCCATGCTCGTGCGCGAGTCGCTGCGGATGCGGCCCGATCGCCTCGTGGTCGGCGAGTGCCGCGGCGAGGAGGTGCGCGAGCTGCTGACCGCGCTGAACACCGGGCACGACGGCGGCGCCGGCACCCTGCACGCGAGTGGCCTCGCGGATGTGCCGGCCCGTATGGAAGCCCTCGGGGCGCTCGCCGGCATGGACGCGACGGCGCTCGCACGGCAGGTGGTCAGCGCGTTCAGCGTCGTGCTGCATCTCGGCCGGGATCCGGACGGCACCCGCCGCATCCGGCGCGCCGGGAGGTTCGTGCTGCACGGCGACCGCCTGGGGATCGAGGAGATGTCGCCGTGCTGAGCCCGCTTCGCCGGATCCGCCTTCCGCGCCGTCGCGAGGGACACGAGAACGACGCCGGGGACGCAGCGGTCGCGGTGCGCACGCTCGCGGTGCTGCTGCAGGCCGGAGCGCGGCCGATGACGGCCTGGCGGCATCTCGCCGACTCCGGGAACGCCTCCGCCGAACGCGTCGTGGCGCGCTGCGCGGACGGCCTCGACCTCGTCTCGGCGATCGAGGCCGAAGGCGGCACCTGGGTCGATGTGGCGGCGGCGTGGGACGTGGCCACCACGGTGGGCGCCCCGCTCGCGGAGGTCCTCCGCGCGCTCGCCGAGTCGCTGCAGGACGCCGCGGCCGCCGCCGATGACGTCAGGATCGCCCTCGCCGAACCCGCCGGGACCGCCCGGCTGCTGCTCTGGCTGCCGGTGGCGGGCCTGCTGCTCGGGTACGCGCTCGGCTTCGACACCGTCACGGTGCTCACCACGAACCCGTTCGGGATCGCCTGCGTGGCCGCCGGCCTGCTCCTGGTGCTCCTGGCGCGGTGGTGGACCCGCCGGCTGGTGCGCCGCGCGCAGCCGGAGCCGGGCACGCCGGGCATGCACGCCGAACTCGTCGCCGTCGCCCTGTCCGGCGGGGCGGCCATCGCCCGGGCGGTGCGGCTGGTGGAGACGAGCGCGGCGCAGCTGCGCGACGAGCGTCATGCCACGGATGCCGTGCTCGAGCTCTCCCGCGCCGCCGGCGTTCCCGCCGTCGAGCTGCTCCGGGCATCCGCCGCGCAGCAACGGCAGGATGCCCGGGTCCAGGGACGTCTGCGCGCCGCGCGTCTCGGAGCGAAGCTGCTGCTGCCGCTGGGCGCGTGCACGCTGCCGGCGTTCCTCCTGCTCGGCGTGGCACCGCTGATGCTCAGCGTGCTGAGTTCGACGCCGCTGCCGGGATGAGCCCTGTGGGCTGTGGACCACGGAACGAGAGGCACGGTGCCTCCCGAGGAAAGGAAGAGAAGAAGATGAACCGGATGGAACTGCCGACCCTGACCAGGCGCCGGGCGGCGAACCTGTTCACCGACGAGACGGGCGCGGCCACTGCGGAGTACGCCATCACCACGATGGCCGCGGTCGCCTTCGCGGGACTCCTCGTGGTGATCATGCGATCGGATGAGGTGCGCGGCATCCTCACCGATCTGGTGCGGCGAGCCCTCACGGTGTCGTGACGGGGTACTCGCGCAGGCGAGCGGGACCCGGGCCCGCGCCGCGGGGACGTGCGAGCCCGGGGCGCGAGGACGGATCCGTGGCCGCGGAGCTGGCGCTCGCGGTGCCCGCCGTGGTGCTCGCACTCCTGATGGGCGTCGGCGCGCTGAGCGCCGCCGCCTGCCAGGTGTCGCTGCAGGATGCCGCCGCCGACGCGGCGCGACTGCTCGGTCGCGGCGAGGACGCCGGCCGCGCGTTCGCGGTCGTCTCCACCGCCGTCGGCGGCGCCACGGCTCGCTCGGAGCAGCGCGGGGATCTGGTCTGCGTCACGGCGTCGACGTCGTTCCAGGTCGGCGCCCTGGTGCGGATCCCCCTCGGCGCCGAGAGCTGCGCGCTCGCCGGCGGGCTGTGACCTGGAGGGACAGAAGACCGGGGGTCGGCACCGAGAGTGGAACACCGAACCTGCACCGAGAGCCGGAACACCGAAAGAGAGAGGAGAAGCCCATGGCGGGAACCGCGATGGCCGCCGGCGTCCTGACGGTCGCGGCGACCCTGTCGCTGGGGTTCGCGGCCGTCGGCGGCGCGGCGGTCACCGCGCAGCGCGCCGCCGGGGCCGCGGACGCGGCGGCCCTCGCGGCGGCGGACGTCGCCTCCGGCGCGGTGCCGTCCGCGGAGGATCCGTGCGCCGTCGCCGCACGCGTCGCCGCGGCCTCCGGGGCGGCGCTCACCGGCTGTGCGCTGGAGGGACTCATGGCGACCGTGCAGGTCGAAGCGGCGTACGCTGGGATGAGCGCCGTCTCCCGTGCCCGCGCCGGGCCACCCGAGGGACCATGACGGCTCCGGACCTCCGCCGCTGCATCCGCCGCCCGGCCGCACCCGACCCTGGGCCGGCGTCACGACAGCGGTGTGTATGGTGTGCTTCGAAGAAAGGACGCACCCTTGGCTGCAGGCAAGAAGCTCGTCATCGTCGAGTCGCCGACGAAGATGCGCTCGATTCAGGGCTACCTCGGCGACGAGTACGAGGTCCTCAGCTCGGTGGGTCACATCCGCGATCTGGCCGACAAGAAGGACATCCCCGCCGCCGACAAGCCGGCCTACGGGAAGTACTCGATCGACGTCGAGAACGACTTCGACCCGTACTACGTCGTCAGCGACCGCAAGGCGAAGACCGTCGCCGAGCTCAAGCGCGCCCTGAAGCAGGCCGACGAGCTCCTGCTCGCCACCGATGAGGACCGCGAGGGCGAGGCCATCGCGTGGCACCTGCTGGAGACCCTGAAGCCGAAGGTCCCCGTCAAGCGCATGGTGTTCCACGAGATCACCAAGGACGCCATCCAGGAGGCGGTGCGCAACACCCGCGAACTGGACCACGCGCTCGTCGACGCGCAGGAGACCCGCCGCATCCTCGACCGCCTGTACGGGTGGGACGTCTCGCCCGTGCTCTGGTACAAGGTCAAGACCGGCCTGTCCGCCGGCCGTGTGCAGTCGGCCGCGACCCGGATGATCGTCGACCGCGAGCGGGAGCGGATGGCCTTCGTCTCGGCCGAGTACTGGGACGTCGAGGCCACGGCATCCGCCCGCACCGCGGCGCGCTCCGGCTTCACCGTGCGTCTAGTCCGCGTCGACGGCGGCCAGCTCGCCCGCGGCACCGACTTCGACGACACCGGCGCGCTGAAGAAGGCCGTGGTCGTCCTCACCGAGAAGGAGGCGGCCGACCTCGCCGCTGCCGTGAACGCCGCCGGCTCCGCCACCGTCACCAAGGTCGAGGCCAAGCCCGGCACCCGCAGCCCCTACGCACCCTTCACGACCTCCACCATGCAGCAGGAGGCGGGGCGCAAGCTCTCGATGAGCGCGAAGCAGGCGATGAGCGTCGCCCAGCGCCTGTACGAGAAGGGGTACATCACCTATATGCGCACCGACTCGACGGCGCTCAGCACGCAGGCCGTCCAGGCCGCGCGCAACCAGGCCGTCGCGCTGTACGGCGACGCCGCCGTGCCGCTGAAGCCGCGCGTGTACAAGTCGAAGAGCAAGAACGCCCAGGAGGCGCACGAGGCCATCCGGCCCTCCGGGGAGAACTTCCGGACCCCGGCATCCGTCTCCGGGGAACTCGATCGCGAGGAGCTGCGGCTCTACGACCTGATCTGGAAGCGCACGGTCGCCAGCCAGATGGCCGACGCGAAGTACGAGACGACGACGGTCACGCTCGAGACGGATGCCGCGGGCCGCCGCGCCGAGTTCACGGCATCCGGCACCGTGTACACCTTCAAGGGCTTCCTGGAGGCGTACGAGGAGGGCCGCGACGAGAAGCGCGGCGACCAGGACACCGCGGCGGACCAGTCCCTGCCGCAGGTCGCGGTCGGCGACGAGCTCGCCGTGACGGATGCCGAGGCCAAGGGCCACCGCACCACTCCGAAGCCCCGGTACACGGAGGCGTCGCTGGTGAAGGCCCTGGAGGAGCACGGCATCGGCCGGCCGTCCACCTTCGCGAGCATCATCGGCACGGTCATCGACCGCGGCTACGCGATCAAGCGGGGACAGGCGCTCGTGCCGACCTGGCTCGCCTTCAGCGTCGTGCGCCTGCTCGAGCAGCACTTCGCCGACCTCATCGACTACGACTTCACCGCCGCGCTCGAAGACGACCTGGACGCCATCGCCCGCGGAGAGCAGAACCGGGTGGAGTGGCTCCGCTCCTTCTACTACGGCTCGAAGGACCACGTCGGCCTGCGCCAGGTGGTCGACAACCTCGGCGAGATCGACGCCCGGGCGCTGAACTCCACGCGGATCACCGACACCGCGACCCTCCGGTTCGGCAAGTACGGCCCCTACCTCGAGGTCGTCGACCCCGCCCACCCGGACGCGAAGCCGCGGATCGTGAACGTGCCCGAGGACCTCGCCCCCGACGAGCTGACCCCGGAGAAAGCGCAGGAGCTCATCGACGCCCCCGTCGCCGGGGACCGCGTGCTCGGCGAGAACCCGGAGAACGGCAAGATCATCGTCGTCAAGGACGGCCGCTTCGGACCGTACGTGCAGGAGGAGGACCCGGTCGACGAGACCGCCGCCGCCGTGGACGAGGCCACCGGCGAGGTCGTCGAGGCGCCGAAGGCGAAGGGCCGCGGTGCGAAGAAGGAGGCCGCGCCCAAGCCCCGCACGGCCTCGCTGTTCCGGTCGATGTCGGTGGACACCATCGACCTCGACACCGCGCTGAGGCTGCTGAGCCTGCCGCGCGTGGTCGGCACCGACCCCGCCACCGGCGAGGAGATCACGGCCCAGAACGGCCGGTTCGGCCCGTACCTGAAGAAGGGCGCCGACTCGCGGTCGCTGGAGAACGAGCAGCAGATCTTCGACATCACCCTCGAGCAGGCGCTGGAGATCTACGCGCAGCCGAAGTACGGCGCCCGCCGTGCCTCCAGCGCGCTCGCCGAGTTCGACGCCGACCCGGTCAGCGGCAAGCCGATCCGCATCCGCGACGGCCGCTTCGGGCCGTACGTCACCGACGGCGAGACGAACGTGACCATCCCGCGCGGGCAGCAGCCCAGCGACATCACGTACGAGATCGCGGTGCAGATGCTCGCCGACAAGCGCGCGAAGGGCCCGGCGCCCAAGCGCGGTCGTGCGGCGGCGAAGAAGACCACCGCGAAGACGACGGCCGCGAAGACGACGGCCGCGAAGAAGGCTCCGGCGTCGAAGGCGGCGGCGAAGACGGGTGCCAAGGCGCCGGCCAAGACGGCGGCCGCGACCGACAGCGCGAAGGCGGCGGCGCGTTCGGCTGCGGCGAAGAAGGCCGCCGCGACGCGCGCCGCGAACGCGAAGCGCCGGGCCGAGCAGGCGGAGTGAACCGGCGTGACGAAGGCGGATTCGTGACCGCGGACCGCGACTCCGCGAGCCGTGGCGCCTCCGCGCACCCCGGTCTCTGGATCACCCTCGAGGGCGGCGACGGTTCGGGCAAGACCACCCAGGCCGCCCTGCTCGCCGAATGGCTGCAGTCGCAGGGTCGCACGGTCGTGCACACCCGCGAGCCGGGCGGTTCCGAGGTCGGCCGTCTCATCCGCGAGATCGTGCTGCACCACCGCGGCGACATCGCACCGCGCGCCGAGGCGCTGCTGTACGCCGCCGACCGGGCGCACCACATCGCCGCCGTGGTGCGGCCCGCCCTGCTGCGCGGGGACGTGGTCATCCAGGACCGCTACCTCGACTCCTCCGTCGCCTACCAGGGTGCCGGGCGGATCCTGGATGCCGGCGAGGTGCGCGACCTGTCGCTGTGGGCGACCGAGGGCGCGCTGCCCGACCTCACCGTGCTGCTCGACCTCGACCCCGCCGACGCCCGTCGCCGGCTCGACGCCGACGACAAGCCGTTCGACCGGCTCGAGGCGGAGAAGGACGAGTTCCACGGCCGGGTGCGCGACGCCTACCTGCGGCTCGCGGATGCCGAGCCCGAGCGCTTCCTCGTCGTGGACGCCGCCCTCGCCCCCGAGGTCATCGCCGAGCGGATTCGCGGCCGCGTGCAGGCGCTGCTCGGCGCCTGACCCGGCCGGCGTCCGTGCCCGCGGCTAGGCTGGAGCGCATGACCACCGTCGCGACCGCCCCGTTCCCGTGGTCCGATGTGTGGGGGCAGGACGAGGCCGTCCAGACGCTGCGCGCCGCGGCATCCGACCCGGCATCCCTGTCGCACGCCTGGCTGATCACGGGGCCGCCGGGCTCCGGCCGGTCCACCCTCGCCTACGCGTTCGCCGCCGCGCTGATCGCCGACGGCCCCGAGGACGAGGCGACGATGCGGCAGGTGCTCGCCGGCACGCATCCGGACGTCACGGCGCTGCGCACCGACAAGGTCATCATCACGATCGCCGAGGCGCGCGCGCTCGTCGAGCGCTCCTACTTCGCCCCCTCCGCCGGACGCTACCGGGTGATCGTGGTGGAGGACGCCGACCGGATGGTCGAGCGCACCTCGAACGTGCTGCTCAAGGCGCTCGAGGAGCCCCCGGAGCAGACGGTGTGGGTGCTGTGCGCGCCGAGCGAGGCCGATCTGCTGCCCACCATCCGCTCGCGGGTGCGGCCCCTGCGGCTGCGCGAGCCGGATGTCGCCGACGTGGCACGGCTGATCACGCTGCGCACCGGCGCGGACGAGGCGACCGCGGAGCAGGCGGCCCGGCACGCGCAGCGCCACATCGGCATGGCGCAGCGCCTCGCCACCGACGAGGCGGCCCGGCGCCGGCGTGACGAGTCGCTGCGGGCGGTGCTCGGCGTGCGCGGGGTGGCGGATGCCGTCGAGGTCGCCGGCCGCATCATCCAGACCGCGACGGACGACGCCAAGGCGCTGACCGCCGAGCGCGACGAGGCCGAGCGCCGGGCGCTGCTGCGCACCGTCGGCGTCGCGGAGGGGCAGCCGGTGCCGCCGGCGCTGCGCGCCCAGGTCTCCGCCCTCGAGGACGAGCAGAAGAAGCGGGCCACCCGCAGTCTGCGCGACGGCATCGACCGGGTGCTCACCGACCTGCAGTCGCTCTACCGCGACGTCGTGATGCTGCAGTACGGGCGCGGCGAGGCGCTGATCAACCGCGAGCTCGGCGCGGAGCTGGCCGCGCTCGCCGCGGCCTGGCCGGTCGAGCGGACCATCGTCGCCCTCGACGCGATCGCCGACACCCGTGAGTCCCTGGAGCGCAACGTCGCCCCGCTGCTCGCCCTGGAGAGCCTGCTCATCACGATCGCCAGCGGAAGGACGCCGTGATCCGCGGAAGCCTCACCCCCCGAACCCCGCCCGCCCCAGATGCGGCCCGCGGTGCGGCCGCGCACGGTGCCGCCGCGCACGGTGCGGCCGCGCACGGTGCCGCGACGCGCAATGCCGCCCGCAGAGGTGCGCGTCGTCTCCTCGCCGTCGTCGCCGGCGCTGCCGCGCTGGCCGTCGCGCTGTCCGGATGCCTGTACGCGATGATCCCGGAGTCCCGGCCGTCCCGCACCAAGGCGCCCGACACCAGCGGCGTGCCCGCGGAGCTGCTGCCGTTCTACGGGCAGACCCTGGAGTGGAAGGCGTGCCCGACGGCCGGCCCGTCGTTCGACTGCACCACGGTCACCGCCCCGCTGGACTGGGACGACCCGGATGCCGGTGAGATCGAGCTCGCGGTGGTGCGGCACCAGTCCGCCGGCGAGCCGCAGGGGTCGCTGCTGATCAACCCGGGCGGTCCCGGTGCGAGCGGATTCGACTTCGTCGCGGAGAGCCTCGGCTACGCGGTCGGTCCCGACCTGATCGAGAGCTTCGACGTCGTCGGCTTCGATCCGCGCGGCGTCGGCCGGTCCACGGCGGTGACCTGCCTGGACGCCGAGGCCATGGACGCCTACCTCTACGGCATCCCGGAGGTCGAACGCGGCACCCCGGAGTGGGAGGCCGAGCTGACCGCGCGCAACGCGGAGTTCGCCGAGGCGTGCGAGGCCAACAGCGCCGGCATCCTTCCCCACATCACCACCGAGAACGCGGCACGCGATCTCGACCTGCTCCGCGCCGTGCTCGGCGACACCGAGCTGAACTACCTCGGCTACTCCTACGGCACGTTCCTCGGCGCCACCTACGCCAAGCTGCACCCGGAGCGGGCCACCGGCCTGGTGCTCGACGGGGCGATCGACCCGTCCATCCCCGGCCTCGAGGTCGGCGCGACGCAGGCGCTCGGGTTCGAGAAGGCGCTCCGCGCCTACCTGGAGAGCTGCCTGGACACGGCGGAGTGCCCGTTCAACGGCACCGTCGACCAGGCGCTCACCGACTTCCGCGCCCTGCTCGCCGCCGTCGCGCGCGTGCCGCTGCCGAACGGGGACGGACGGATGCTGGGCGTCGACACCATGGTGACCGGGGTGATCCAGGCGCTGTACAGCGAGGAGTACTGGCCCTACCTCAGCAGCGCCCTCACCGGCGTGCTCGAGGGCGAGCCGTCCGAGATGTTCTTCCTCGCCGACAACTACAACGGGCGCGACGAGCACGGCCAGTACCTGGACAACTCGACCGAGGCGTTCCGCGCCTACAACTGCATGGACTACCCCGTGGAGGACGACCCCGCGGCGGAGGAGGCCACCATGGCGCGGATCCGCGAGGGCGCCCCGACCTTCGCCCCGTACTGGGAGGGCCCCGACCCGTGCGAGGTGTGGCCGCATCCGCCGACCGGCACCCGCGGCGAGATCGCCGCGCCGGGATCCGGCCCGATCCTCGTCGTCGGCACGACGAACGACCCGGCCACCCCCTACGAGTGGTCCGAGTCGCTGGCCGCGCAGCTGGAGCAGGGCGTGCTGATCACCCGCGTCGGGGAGGGGCACACCGGCTACAACAAGGGCAACACATGCGTCGATCGCGCGGTCGAGGAGTTCCTCATCGAGGGCACAGTCCCGCAGGACGGACTGCGCTGCGGGTGACCAGTCGCGCATTTCGCGGTGCGCCCCGGGACAGGGTAAGATCGATGATCGTGCCGCGGTGCGCCGCGCACGCCGCCTTAGCTCAGTCGGCAGAGCGATTCACTCGTAATGAATAGGTCAAGGGTTCGATTCCCTTAGGCGGCTCCATCGGCCCCGGGATGCCTGCATCCCGGGGCCTTCGCGTTCCTCGCGGCGTACCCTCGAGGTATGACCAGAGCACTCCTCATCGTCGATGTGCAGAACGACTTCACCGAGGGCGGCGCGCTCGCCGTGACCGGCGGCGACGCGGTCGCCTCGGCGGTCTCCCGGCTGCTCGCCGAGCGGGCCGGGGACTACGAGGTGATCATCGCCTCGCGCGACTGGCACGACGCGGACGGCGACAACGGCGGTCACTTCTCCGACGACCCCGACTACGTCGACTCGTGGCCGGTGCACTGCGTGGCCGGCACCGAGGGCGCCGACTACGACCCGCTGCTGGAGACCGAGGCGATCACCCATCACGTCCGGAAGGGACAGGGGAAGCCGGCGTACTCGATGTTCGAGGGCACCACCGAGGACGGCGAGACGGTCGGCGCGATCCTCACCGAGCACGGCGTGGTCAGCGCCGACGTCGTCGGCATCGCCACGGATCACTGCGTGCGGGCATCCGCCCTGGATGCCGTCGCGCACGGCCTGCGGGTGCGGATCTTCACCGACCTCATCGCCGGCGTCGGCGAGGAGTCCAGCGCCGCGGCCCTCGCCGAGCTCGCGCACGCGGGCGCCGAGCTGGTCGAGAGCACCGCCCGGTGACGGGGCGCAGCGTCCTGCTGCTGCGCGCCGTGAACCTCGGCGCCCGCAACCGGGTGCCGATGGCCGAACTGCGCGCTCTGCTCGCCGAGCGCACGACGCTGCAGGACGTCTCGACCTACATCGCGAGCGGGAACGTGCTGTGCCGCACCCCGGACGACACGGCGGCGGCGTGCGCCGAGGTCCGCGCGCTGATCGCGGATGCCTTCGGCGTCGACACCCCGGTGATCCCGCGCCGTCACGACGAGCTGGTCGCGGCGCTGGCGCGCAACCCGTTCGCGGATGCCGCGGCGGAGAAGCTCGTGCACGTGATGTTCCTCGAGGACGAGCCGCCGGGCGACGCCGTCGCAGCGCTCACGCCGCGCCTGGTGCCGGGGGAGCGGATCGCCCTGCACGGACGCGACCTGTGGATCGACTACGCCGCCGGCGGCGTGCACTCGACACGGCTCACGAGGCCCGTGCTCGACCGCGCGCTCGGGGTCGCCGGGACCGCGCGCAACGTCCTCACAGTGCGCAAGCTCGCGGAGCTCACCGCCTGACGCGGCTCGCCGCCCGGGGCGGACACCCAGCCAGGCCCGGGGCCGGCTCGATGGTTGACCTGGCTCCACGCGTCACACGGCCCGCGCCCGTTGCCTGACGCGGCGCGGCCGTCGCCGGGGCGGAACACGGAGCCGGACCCGGGGCCGGGACGGCTCTCGCCGCGGGAGGTCGGCCCCGCAGCAGGCGGCCGGCCCGCGCCCCGGCTGCACCGGTCAGTCGATGTCGACGTTCACCGGGCTGAGGTCCTCGGCGAGATCCACGTCGGCGTCGCCGCCGTCGGCGAGCCGGATGCCGACCTCATAGGCGATGCCGGGGTCGTCGCTCGCGGCGACCGCGTCGACGGTGCCCTCGGCCTCGGCGGCGGCGAGGGCGGCCTCGATGACCTCAGCCAGGCGGTCGAGATCGAGGACGGGGTCGGCGCTGCCCTCCACGTCGTCATCGTCGCGTCGCGTGGCGGTGCCCTCGATGTCGACGAAGACGTCCGGCTCGCTGCCGTCCGCGAGCCGCACCTCGACCTCGTATCCGCCCCGTTCGACGTCGATGGAGGTGACGCCCTCGCCGTCGACCGCGGCGATCGCGGCCTCGGCGGCGGCGCGCAGCGCGGCGGCATCCGCGTCCGGCAGGCCCGCCGCGGCGGCACCGGCGTCGTCCTCGGTCGCGGGGCGGCCGTCCTCGTCGTCCCGATCGTCCTGATCCTCGCGGTCGTCGCCGCGCGGGCCGTCGGGGCGGTCGCCGCCGGGGGCGCCGGGTCCGCCCTCCTGGTGGATGCCGGGGCGGTCGTCGTCATCCTCGTCGCCGACGGCGTTGCCGATCGCGTAGGCGCCACCGCCCACGAGGAGCAGCGCGGCCGCCGCTGCGGCGCCGATCAGGAGCGTCCGGCGGCGACGGCGCTTGCGGTCGGCGTCGGCTGCGGGTGCCGCCGCGTCGCCGGCCGGTGCCGCCGCGTCGCCGGGCGTGGATGCGGAACCGGCGGCGGTCGCACCCGCCGGCTGCTCGGAAAGGCGCTGCGTCTCGGTGGCGGCCGCGGCGGCGGCCGCGGCGGCGGGGGCCTCGTCGGCCGGGTCGGCCGTGCCGGGGCGGGCGGGCGCTTCGGTCGCGCCGGGGCCGGTCTCGGGCCGACCCGGGGTCTGCGGCTGGTCCGGGGTCTGAGACTGGTCCGGGGTCTCGGGCTGGTCGGGGGTGCGGGGCTCGTTGGTATCCATGTCTCCACTGTGCCCACCGGGCGGTGAACCGCTGCTGAAGGAACCTGAAGGGCTCTTCAGGATGCCGCCGGCAGCTCCAGCGTGAAGCGGGCGCCGCCGGCCTCGCCCTCGTCGAGCAGGATCCGCCCGCCGTGCGCGAGGGCGACCTCGCGGACGATCGCGAGTCCGAGCCCGCTGCCGCCGTCGTCCCGCGCCCGGGCCTCGTCCAGGCGGGTGAACCTCTCGAAGACGCGCTCCCGCTCCGCCGGAGGGATGCCCGAGCCGTCGTCCTCCACCTGCACGAACGCGCGTCCGTCCCGCGTCCCGGAGCGCAGCACCACCCGGGTGCGGGCGTGCCGGACGGCGTTGTCGGCGAGGTTGCGGATCGCCCGGGCGAGCAGCTGCTGCGCGCCGAGTGCCCGGGCCGGCCCGATTCCGGAGGCGTCCACGTCCACATCCATGCGGCGCAGCCGCTGCGCCTCCGCGAACGCGAGATCGTCGAGGTCCACCGGCGCCGGATGCGGCACCCGGTGCTCGTCCAGCCGCGCCAGCAGCAGCAGCGCCTCCACGAGCTCCTGCATCCGCGCGCCCTCGTCCAGCACCACGCGGCTGAGCTCCGCCACCGGCATCGCCTCCGGATGCGCGGCGGCGACCTCGGCGTGCTGCCGGATCGTCGCCAGAGGGGACCGCAGCTCGTGCGAGGCGTCGCTGACGAACCGCCGCTGCGTCTTCTGCGCGTGCTCGATGCGCTCCAGCATCCGGTTCATCGTCACCGCGAGCGCGCCGAGCTCGTCGTCCCCGCCGGCATCCACCCGGCGATCCAGCTCCGTGGCGCCGATGGCATCCACCTGGCTGCGCAGGCGCTCGACGGGGGCGAGCGCACGCGTCGCCACCACCCACAGCACCACGCCGACCAGCGCCAGCACGAGCGGCACCGCGACCGCGAGCAGGCCCGCGGTCGCCGCGACCGCCTCGTCGACCGCCTCCAGCGATCGGGCGACGGTCACCGTGCCGCGGTCGGTCTCGTGCGAGGCGGCGAGGTACGGCTCGTCGTCGACGACCACGCGGGCCGTGCGCCCCTCGGGGACGATCGGCAGCGCGGCGGCGTCCTCGTCGTTCACCGCGCCGTCGCCGGAGCCGCCGTCGCCCTCTCCCTCGCCGGGGTCGTCCCCGCCGGGGTCGTCCTTGCCGGGGTCGTTCTCAGCGCCCTGCGGGCCGTGCACGCGGACGAGCACGTCGTCGTCGACCTGGTCGATCGGGCCCGGCCCGCGATCCGGGCCGTCGTCGATCGCATCCAGATCCTGCTCGAGCGCGACCGCCACGCCGTCGGTCAGGGAGGTGCGCAAAAGCTGCACCGCGGCCACCGCGCCCAGGCCGAGGGCGATCGCCACGATGAGCAGGGCGCCGACCGTCACCCGGCCGCGGATGGACCGGAGCACGCGCCGCCGGCCGGCCATCTCAGCCGCCCCCGGCGGCGAGCCGGTAGCCGGCGCCCCGCACCGTCTCGATGGCCTCGCGCCCGAACGGGCGGTCGATCTTGCCGCGCAGATGCCCGATGTACACCTCGACGATGTTGGCGTCCCCGTCGAAGTCCGAGCCCCACACGTTCGCGATGACCTCGGGCTTGGTGACGACCTCGCCGCGGCGCCGCATCAGGAAGTCCAGCACCGCCAGCTCGCGCGCGGTGAGGGAGACCTCGGTCCCGCCGCGGAAGACGCGTCGGGCGGCCGGGTCCAGGCGCAGGTCGCCGGCCTCCAGCACCGCCGGGCGCTCCCGTCCGCCGCGACGCACGAGGGCACGCAGCCGGGCGACGAGCACCGGATAGGAGAACGGCTTGGTCAGCCAGTCGTCGCCTCCGGTGTCCAGGCCCTCCACCTCGTCCCACTCGCCGTCCTTCGCGGTGAGGAACAGCACCGGGGTCCAGATCCCGGCCGCGCGCAGCGCCTGGCACACGCGGTAGCCGCTCATGCCGGGCATCATCACGTCGAGGACGATGGCGTCGTAGTCGTGGTCGCTCGCCATCCGCAGGCCGTCGGGCCCGGTATGCGCGACGTCGACGACCATGCCCTCCGCCTCCAGACCGCGACGGATGCCGTCGGCGAGGCGCACCTCGTCGTCCACGAGCAGTATCCGCATCCTGCCAGTCTGGCCGGTCGCGGCTGAAGCGCAACTGAAGCGGGCCGTAGCCTGGGAGGGTGCACGCCGACTCCGCCGATCTCCCTGCCACGATCGCGGAGCCGGTGGACCACGAGCTCGTGATCCGGAAGTCCCGCTTCCTCGCGCACGTCGCACCCGTGGCATCCGTCGAGGAGGCGGATGCCGTGATCGCCGGCGCCCGCCGCCGGGCGTGGGATGCGCGGCACCACTGCAGCGCGCAGGTCCTCGGGCTGTACGGCGACCGCGCACGCTCCTCGGACGACGGCGAGCCGTCGGGGACGGCGGGGATGCCGATGCTCGAGGTGCTGCGCCGGCGCCGCCTCACCGACGTCGTCGCGGTGGTCACGCGCTACTTCGGCGGGGTCAAGCTCGGCGCGGGCGGGCTCGTGCGGGCCTACTCCTCGGCGGTGTCCGAGGCGCTCGACGGCGCCCGGCTCGTCGACCGACGGACGTTGCAGCAGGTGCGCATCGCAGTGCGGCATGCGGATGCCGGACGCTACGACCACCTGCTCCGCGACTGGGCCGCTCGGCGCGAGGTCGTGCTGGGCGAGACGCGCTACGGCGCGCAGGCCGTGCTCGAGGTGTGGTCGCCCGGGGACGCGGCCGCCGCGCTCTCCGCGGAGGTGTCGGCGGCGAGCGGCGGCGCCGTGGCGGCGGAGCTCACCGGCATCGAGCGCATCGTCGACGTGCCGCGTCCCTAGGCCGGTCTGCGCGCGGCATCCGGCCGGCGGACGTGCGTCGGCTCGCGGCCGCGGCATCCGTCTGTCGGACGTGCGTCGGCTCGCGGCAGCGGCATCCGGCCGGCGGACGTGCGGCTGCTCGCGGCGCTCAGGCGGTCTGGCCGCGATGCGCGCCCTCGGCGACCTCCTCCAGGACCTTCGCGTTGAAGGCGGGCAGGTCGTCCGGGGTGCGGCTGGAGACGAGGCCCTGGTCGACGACCACCTCCCGGTCGACCCACGCGGCGCCCGCGTTGCGCAGGTCGGTGGCCAGGCTGGGGTAGCTGGTCAGGGTGCGGCCGTCCACGACGCCGGCCTCGATGAGGATCCACGCGCCGTGGCAGATCACGCCCACGGGCTTGTGCTGCTCGAAGAAGGCCCGCACGAACGCCACGGCGTCCTCGTCCATGCGCAGGTGGTCGGCGTTCACGACGCCGCCAGGGAGGACGAGCGCGTCGAAGTCGTCGGCCGACGCGTCCGCGACGTGCAGGTCCACGGTCTGCACGTGCCCGTTCTTGCCGGTGATCTCGTCCGCCGTCGGCGACACCATGGTCGCCGTCGCACCGGCGCCGGTGAGCGCCTGCCAGGGGGAGGTGAGCTCGCTGTCCTCGTACCCGTTCGTGGCCAGGAATGCGACCTTCGCGTCCGACACGTTCGCCATGGTTCATCCTTTCCCTGTGTTCCGTGGTGACGTCCTCAGAGTGGGGACGAGGAACAGCATGCAACGGCGGCCGGGCGCGAGCGAGGGGGTGGTCGTCGACCCGGGATCGTGTTATCGAGGCCGGTGATCGACGGTGCGCGGCGCGGCTGGGAGAGGACGCGATGGGTTCGGTTCCTTGGTGTCTTCGGCAGGAGCGCCCGCTGCGGCCGCGGACGATCGCCAGTTGTCCCCCATGCGTTCATATGTGACGATCGCATGGCAGTTGCGACACCGGACATCGCACTTGGCGATCTCGGCGGTGAGGATCGGGATGCTGAAGCCGTTGCGAACCAGCTGCATGACGCCGTCACGCTTCGCCGTACCTGGGCGGTGGTCGAAGTCGAGCACACGAACATCGGCAATTCCGCAATCCACGCAAGGGTGCTGGCTCAAGTACTCGGCGATAAAGGCGATGCTCCTTTCCCTCTGGGCAACCGTGCGAGCCCGGATGACAGAGATGTGATGCTCGCGATTGCGTCGGTAGTACGCACGAGACGACTCGCGGTTGCATTCGCGACAGACCTCTTGCAGCCCGTCCGGGCGGGAGGACTTCCGGTTGAAATCTGTGAGTGGTCTAAACTTCTGGCAGGTGCCGCACCTCTTCTGTGCAGGCGTCTGCCCCCGTAGCTCAGAGGCAGAGCAACCGGCTTTTAACCGGTGGGTCGGGATGTCGGAATTCCCCGGGGGCACCTCTCCGTCGGTCATCTCGTCTCCTCAATTCGGTCATCGCCACGCTACGCTGAGCCGGGGACATCGATGAGCTTCGCGGCCGACCGGCGTACCCTGGATCGGGTGCCAGAGCAGTTCCATCGCCCCGTTCGCCGGCCGCCGGAATCCTTCGACAACATCGTCGGAGCCGCGGACCCGGCCGAGCAGGCGCGCGTCGCGCACGCGACGGCGGCGGCGCTGCTGGAGCGCACGCGTCGGGACGAGACGGGGGAGACTGCGGAACGGCTGATCGCCTTCGCGTCGGAGCACGGCATCGATGAGATTGCCGAGCTGTGGTCGCACGCACCTGCGCGGTCGCTTCCGGGCGCACTGTGGCGGCTCTATCTGCTGCAGATCGCGATCCGCTCGGATGCCACGACCACGGCGATGCTGTACGAGCGCGGGCGCGTGGAGCTTCGTTCGGCGGATGCCGTGATCGCCGGCGCTCCTGCACCCGCCGGCCCCGGCGAGCTCGTCGCCCTGGTGGACACGATCCTGCGCGGCGTCTTCCGCGGCGACTTCGCGGTCGCCCTGGATCGCGCCGCGGCGTACTGCCGGGTGCAGGCATCCGGGGCCACGCACACCGCAGACGACTACGAGGCCACCGAGCCCGGGCGCGCCAGCGACCTCACGCGCCGCGCCCTGCGGCTGAGCACGTACGCCGACGACCTCACCGCCTCCGCCTCCGCCTGGCGCCGTGGCGCCCTGACCTGACGGGCCTGCCTCCGCCCGGCCGGTCCGCCTTCGCGGTCGCCGGGAGCTTCTCGCATCCAGGAGGCCCCTCGGGGGTGCGGGATTCTCCCGGCGTTGAAGGGTGCCCCGGTCGTCGGGAGCTTTCCGCATGGGAAACGGAGCCGCGAGGTGCGGGTTTCTCCCGGCAGTGAAGGGGCGCGGCGTCGTCGGGAGCTTTCGGCACGGGAGTCGGTCCCGGGAGGTGCGGGTTTCTCCCGGCGGGATCGGAGCGCCGGCGCTGGGAGGTTCTTGCATCCGAGGGCCCTCGGGAGGTGCGGGTTTCTCCCGGCGGGGTCGGGACAGCGCCGTCGGGAGGTTCTTGCATCCGCGAGGGCCCTCGGGCGTGCGGGATTCTCCCGGCAGTGGAGGAGTGCGCCGTCGCGAGGAGCTTTCCGCATGGGGGACGGGCGTGGGAGGTGCGGGATTCTCCCGGCGGCGGAGGAGTGCGCTGTCGCGAGGAGCTTTCCGCATGGCGGACGGCCGCGGGAGGTGCGGGATTCTCCCGGCGGGGATGGGGCGGCGGATGCGGTGGGGGCGGATGCACGGACGGATGCGGCGGCGGAAGCGACGACGGACGCGACGGCGGGATGCCCCCGGCCCACGCCCGGCGCAGACCCGCCCGGACATGAAAGGGCCGGGCCGCAAGAACGCCTCTCGGCGGAAGGCCGCTCGCAGCGGCAGAAGTTGGAGCCCGGGGTTATGCGGCCCGGCCGATCAAGTGTAACGCGTCCGGCGGCGGGGTATTCCCCGGAGCCCTAAGCTCGTTCCCATGGCAGCCCGGTTCGCCCTCATGATCACCCCCGCCGACGCCGCGGACGACCGCGCCGACTTCTCCGACACCTTCACCGAGGTGGATCCGTCCGCGCCGGCGCTCAGCGTCGGCGAGCTCAGCACCCAGCGGGGCGACGGTGTGTTCGAGTCGATCGGCGTGATCGACCGGCACGCGCAGGAGGTCGAGCCCCACGTGCAGCGCCTCGCGCACTCCGCGAAGCTGTGCGACCTGCCGGCCCCGAACCTGGAGCAGTGGCGTCAGGCCGTGCAGCGCGCGGCATCCGCCTGCCCGCCGGGCGAGGCCGTGATCAAGCTCATCCTCAGCCGCGGCGTGGAGCACGGCCCGGCCCCCACCGCCTGGGCGACGGCCGCACCCGCGCCCGACTTCAGCGCGGTGCGGCGGGACGGCGTCCGGGTGGTCACCCTCGACCGCGGCTACGACCTCGGCGCCGCCGAGCGCGCGCCCTGGCTGCTGCTCGGCGCGAAGACCCTGTCCTACGCGGTGAACATGGCGGCGCTGCGCGAGGCCCGCCGCCGCGGCGCCGACGACGCCGTGTTCGTCACCAGCGACGGCTACGTGCTCGAGGCGCCCACGGCGTCGCTCATCATCCGCACCGGCGACCGGTTCCTCACCCCGGCGCCGTCCGGCGGCATCCTGCACGGCACGACCCAGCTGAGCGTGTACGAATGGCTCGAGAAGCAGGGCTTCCAGGCCGAGTACGCCACGCTCACGGCATCCGACCTGGCGAAAGCGGATGCCGCGTGGCTGGTCTCCAGCATCCGTCTCGCCGCGCCGATCACGGCCGTCGACGGCGCACCGCTGCCCACCGACCCCGACCTCACGGCGTCGCTGAACGCCTACCTGCTCTCCCCGCGCTGAACCCGGGCGCCGGGGACGCGACCGGCGCCATCACGAGAATTCACCCGAAGCGGCCGGAGACGTAGTCCTCGGTCGCCTGCACGGACGGGGTGGTGAAGATCGTCCGGGTGTCGTCGTACTCGATCAGCTTGCCGGGCTTGCCCGTGCCGGCGATGTTGAAGAACGCGGTCTTGTCCGACACGCGGCTCGCCTGCTGCATGTTGTGCGTCACGATGACGATGGTGTACTCGTTCTTCAGCTCCTCGATGAGTTCCTCGATCGCGTAGGTCGAGATCGGGTCGAGGGCCGAGCACGGCTCGTCCATCAGCAGCACCTCCGGGGCGACCGCGATCGCCCGCGCGATGCACAGACGCTGCTGCTGACCGCCGGAGAGACCCGAACCGGGCTTGTCGAGCCGGTCCTTGACCTCGTTCCACAGGTTCGCGCCCATCAGCGACTTCTCGACGAGGGCGTCCTCGTCCGAGCGGGACATGCGCTTGTTGTTCAGCTTCACGCCGGCCAGCACGTTCTCGCGGATCGACATCGTCGGGAACGGGTTCGGACGCTGGAACACCATGCCCACCTGGCGGCGCACCAGCACCGGGTCGACGCCGGGGCCGTAGAGGTCCTTGCCGTCCAGCAGCACCTCGCCCTCGACGCGGGCGCCCGGGATGACCTCGTGCATCCGGTTCAGGGTGCGCAGGAACGTGGACTTGCCGCACCCGGACGGGCCGATGAACGCGGTGACGCTGCGCGGCTGGATGTCGAGCGAGACGCCCTCGACGGCGAGGAAGTCGCCGTAGTAGACGTTCAGGTCGTTGACTTCGATGCTCTTGGACACGGGGGTTCCTTCGGGTTGCGGCTCAGCGGCCGTTGGTCTTCGGGGCGAACCACTTGGCGATCAGGCGCGCGAGCAGGTTCAGCAGCATGACGATGAGGATGAGGGTGAGCGCGGACGCCCAGGCGCGGGCGACGGATGCATCCGCGTGCGCGCCCTGGTTCATGTACTGGCTGTAGGCGAACACCGGCAGGGTCATCATCTGGCCGTTGAACATGTTCGTGTTCAGGCTCGCGGTGAATCCGGCGGTCAGCAGCAGCGGCGCGGTCTCGCCGATGACGCGGGCGATGGCCAGCATGACCGAGGTGGTGATGCCGGCCATCGAGGTGGGCAGCACGACCTTGAGGATGGTCAGCCACTTCGGCACGCCCAGCGCGTAGGCGGCCTCGCGCAGCTCGTTCGGCACGATCCGCAGCAGCTCCTCGCTGCCGCGCACCACCACCGGCACCATCAGCACGGCGAGGGCCAGCGCGCCCATGAAGCCCATCGAGATGCCGGGGCGGACGAAGAGGGCGAACACCGAGTAGATGAACAGACCGGCGACGATCGACGGGATGCCGGTCATCACGTCCACCAGGAAGGTGATGCCCTTCGCGATGCGGCCGCGGCCGTACTCGACGAGGTAGATGGAGGTCATCAGCCCGATCGGGACCGAGATCACGGCGGCGGTCAGGGTGACCAGGACGGTGCCCCAGATGGCGTGCACGATGCCGCCGCCGTCGCCGACGATGTTGCGCATCGAGAAGCTGAAGAACTCGGCGTCGAAGCGCTGCAGGCCGTTCGCGACGACCGTCCACAGCAGCGAGATCAGCGGTAGCAGGGCGATCGTGAACGCGGTCGCCACGAGCGCCGTCATCAGCCGGTCGACGGCCTTGCGGCGGCTCTCGACGATCGACGAGAGCACCGTGATGAGCACCATGTACAGCAGGACGCCGACGATCACGGCCCCGGCGATGTTGAAGTCGGCCAGGTCGGCGCCGATGGACGCGACGCCGAACACGACGAAGGACACGGCCAGGCACGCCCCGAGCAGCGCCCACGGCGCCCAGCGCGGGAGCCGGCCGGAGGTGAGCGAGCCGCCGGAGACGACGGGTGCGGTGAGGACGGTCATGTCAGTTCGCTCCCGAGAACTCGGCCCGGCGCGCGACGATCCAGCGCGCCACGGCGTTCACCGCGAAGGTGACGACGAACAGGATCAGGCCGGTGGCGATCAGCGTGTTCACGCCGGTGTCGTGCGCCTCCGGGAAGGCGAGGGCGATGTTCGCCGGGATGGGCGTCGGGTTGGTGGAGGTGAGCACCAGGAAGCTGACCACCGCCGAGGGGGAGAGCACCATGGTCACCGCCATCGTCTCGCCGAGGGCGCGGCCCAGGGCGAGCATCACGGCCGAGACCATGCCGCCGCGGGCGAAGGGCAGCACCGCCATCCGGACCATCTCCCAGCGGGTGGCGCCGAGGGCGAGGGCGGCCTCCTCGTGCAGCTTCGGGGTCTGCAGGAACACCTCGCGGCAGATGGCGGTCATGATCGGGATCACCATGACCGCGAGCACGAGCGCGGCGGTCATGATCGTGCGGCCGGTCGAGGAGACCTGGCCGCCGAAGATCGGCACCCAGGCGGCGTTCTCGTTCAGCCACGCGTACACCGGCTGCAGCAGCGGGGCCAGCACCAGGCCGCCCCAGAGGCCGAAGACGACCGAGGGGACCGCGGCGAGCAGGTCGATGATGTAGCCGAGCACGCCGGCCAGGCGGCGCGGCGCGTAGTGCGAGATGAACAGGGCGATGCCGATCGAGATCGGCGTGGCGATCAGCAGCGCCAGGAACGACGCCCACACGGTGCCGAACGCGAGGGGGCCCACGTACTCCCAGAACGACTCGCCCTGGAGGATGTGGTTGTCGCTCGTGTCCGGCGCGAACGCGGGCAGGCTCTGCACGACGAGGAACGTCGCGACCGCCGCGAGGACGATGAGGATGATGATGCCGGCGCCCAGCGCCGTGCCCGAGAAGACCCGGTCGCCCAGGCGCTGCTTGGCCTTGATCGGCGCAGGCGCCGGTCGCGCGGCGGGCGTGCCCGGCGAGGCGGGCGGCGCCTTCGTGGTCGTCGTGCTCATGGTCTCCTGTTTCGGGCTGGGATGCGGATGCCGGCTGTCGGGCGGGGATGCGGGATGCCGGCGGGTCGTTCCCTGACGGCCCAGGGCCCTCGCGCTCCGGGGAGCGCGAGGGCACCGGCGTCAGCGGACCGTCATGCGGCGGTCAGTCGACCTTGATCGTGTCGATCGCGGCGAGGACCTTCTCGCGGAGGCCCTCCGAGATCGGGGCGCTGCCGGCGTTGTCGGCGGCGGCCTGCTGGCCCTCCTCGCTGGCGATGTACTCGAAGTACGCCTTCACCAGCGCGGCGGTGTTGTTGTCCTCGTACTCCTCGCACGCGATCAGGTAGCTGACCAGGGCGATCGGGTAGGAGCCCTTCTCGGCGGCGGCGGGGTCGACGTCGAAGACCAGGTCGCCGGCGCCGCGGCCCTCGACCAGCGGCGAGCTCTCCACCAGCGCCGCGGCGGCCTCGGCGGAGTACTCGACGTACTCGCCGGCCACCTCGACGTGCACCTGGCCCAGGCCCTCGGTCTGCGAGGCGTCGGCGTAGCCGATCGCGCCGTTGCCGGACTTGATCGCCTGCACCACGCCGGAGGTGCCCTGCGCGGCCTCGCCGCCCTGGACCGGCCACTCGCCGTCGGGCTCGTGGGTCCACACGTCGGGGGCGGTCGCGGCGAGGTAGCCGGTGAAGGTCTCGGTGGTGCCCGAGTCGTCGGAGCGGTGCACCGGCGAGATGGCCAGGTCGGGCAGCTCGACGCCGTCGTTCTGCGCGGCGATGGCCGGGTCGTTCCACTTCGTGATGGTGCCGGCGAAGATGCCCGCGATGGTCTTCGCGTCCAGGTTCAGCGACTCGATGCCCTCGAGGTTGAACGCGACGGCGACGGGGGAGATGTACAGCGGGACCTCGACGATCGCGTCCGAGGCGCAGGTGCCGAAGCCGCCCGCGGCGACCTCGTCGTCCTTGAACGCGCGGTCGGAGCCGATGAAGTCGCTCGCGCCGGCGAGGAAGTTCTCACGGCCGGTGCCCGAGCCGGTCGGCTCGTAGTTGATGGTGACGTTCGGGTTGGCGGTCTGGAACGCGGCGACCCACGCCTCCTGCGCCGAACCCTGCGACGATGCGCCGGTGGCCTTGAGCGTGCCCTCGAGGTTCGAGGCGGCCGGAGCCTCGGAGCCCTCCGGCGCGGTGCCCTCGTTCGCGGCGCAGCCGGCGAGGGCGAGGGCGGCGACGGCGCCGATGGCGCCGATTCGAGCGATTCGGGTGATCTTCACTGTGGATCCGTTCGATCGTGGATGGGTAGAGGCCCGGTGCAGGGCACACAGTGACGTTAGGAGGGACGGTTAACGAGACTCACCCACGCAGGTGAACAGCAGGTGAACGGCTCGGGGACGGGGAACGTCGCCCGCGGACCGGCCGTTCGAGCCCAGACCCACGGTGCGTGGGCGCCCCGCTTCGCGCTCAGACCCGCGGCTCGTGCGTCTCGATCGAGATGATGCCGGATCCCGGATTCGTCAGCGACAGGTGCACGACCGAGAAGGCCGCGACGTCCAGGGCGCTCGCGCTGCCCACGTACGACCCCTGCAGCGTCCCGGTGGCCAGGGCGATCTCGGACATGATCGCCGGCAGCACCGGCCCGTGGCTGCACACCACGGCGGGCTTGCGCGCACGCACCCGCTTGCCGATCACGGAGCGGATGTCGGCGGTGCCGGCCTCCCACGCGTCCTGGCTGATCTTCGCGGTCCGCACCGGCGTGCGGCCGATCTTCTTGGCCAGCGGCGCGACGCTCTGCACGCAGCGCACGGCGTCGCTGGTGACGATGCGGCGCACGCCGAACGCGCGCAGCGGCCCGACGATCGCCTTCGCCTGGCGCATCCCGCGCTCGGTGAGCGGGCGCTCGGCATCCGGCCCGTCCCATTCCGAGCGCGGCAGGGCCTTCGCGTGCCGCAGCGCGATCACCGGGAAGGTGTGCAGCACGCCGTCGTCGACGAGGTGCGCGAACGCCTCGAGGATCTCCACGTCCACCGGGTAGCTCAGACGCGCCCGCGCCTTCTTCAGGCTCACCCACTCGATCCCGGAGATCTCGCCGTTCGGCACGAAGCTGGAGGCGCGGATCGCCTCCTCGGTGGCCTCCGCGGCCCAGTAGTGCACCACCTTCTGCCGCCGGGGGCGCAGGTGGTAGCGGCTGACCCCGACCGGCACGCCGAGGCTGACGCGGATGCCGGTCTCCTCGCGCACCTCGCGCACCGCCGTCTCGGCGAGCGTCTCGCCCGGGTCGACCTTGCCCTTGGGCAGCGTCACGTCGCGGTACTTGGTGCGGTGGATGAGCAGGACCCTCAGCTTGCCCTCGACCAGGCGCCACACCACGGCGCCCGCCGCGTACACGGCCGTGTCGGTCATCGGGCCGTTCGCTTGCGACGGCGACGCTGGATCTCGGACATGGTCCGATCCTGCAGATCCGCGAGCGGCTCGCCGGCGGCATCCTCGGCGTGTCGGGTCCACACGCCGCCGGCGCCGAGGTGCCAGGAGGCGATGCCGTCGTCCATCGCGGCGTCGAACAGCGACACCAGCTCGTGCACGTGCGCCGGGTCGCCCACCCGCACCAGCGCCTCCACCCGCCGGTCGAGGTTGCGGTGCATCATGTCGGCGCTGCCGATGAACACCTGGGGGTCGCCGTCGTTGTGGAAGGCGAAGATCCGGGAGTGCTCCAGGTAGCGGCCGAGGATGCTGCGCACCGTGATGTTGTCGCTGATGCCGGGCAGGTCCACGCGCAGGCTGCAGATGCCGCGCACCCACACGTCCACCCGGACGCCGGCCTGGCTGGCGCGGTACAGCGCGTCGATGATCTGCTCGTCGACCATCGAGTTGACCTTGATCCGGATGTGCGCGGGCCGGCCGGCCTCGGCGTTCTTGCGCTCGTTGTCGATGTGCCGCAGCAGGCCCTTGCGCAGGTGCAGCGGAGCGACCAGCAGGCGCTTGAACTTCTTCTCGATCGCGTAGCCGCTGAGCTCGTTGAACAGGCGGGTGAGGTCCTTGCCCACCTGCGGGTCGGCGGTGAACAGGCCGAAGTCCTCGTAGATGCGGCTGGTCTTCGGGTTGTAGTTGCCGGTGCCGACGTGCGAGTAGTGCCGCAGCACGCCGTCCTCCTCGCGGATGACGAGCGCGAGCTTGCAGTGCGTCTTCAGCCCGACCAGTCCGTAGACCACGTGCACGCCGGCCTTCTCCAGCTTGCGGGCCCACACGATGTTGTTGGCCTCGTCGAAGCGGGCCTTCACCTCGACCAGGGCGAGCACCTGCTTGCCCGCCTCGGCGGCGTCGATGAGAGCCTGCACGACCGGGCTGTCGCCCGAGGTGCGGTACAGGGTCTGCTTGATGGCGAGCACGTGCGGGTCGCGGGCGGCCTGCTCCAGGAACGCCTGGACGCTGGTCGCGAACGACTCGTAGGGGTGGTGCACGAGCACGTCCGCCTTGCCGATCGCCTTGAAGATGTCGGGGCGCTCGTTGCTGTCGCCGGGCTGGAAGGCGAGGGCCGTGGTCGGCACGTGCGGCGGGTAGCGCAGGTCCGGGCGGTCGACGCGGGCCAGGTCGAACAGGCCGCGCAGGTCCAGCGGCCCCGGCAGCCGGTACACCTCCTGGTCGGTGATGTCGAGCTCCTTCAGCAGCAGCTCGAGGGTGACGTCGTCCATGTCGTCGGTGATCTCGAGCCGGATCGGCGGCCCGAAGCGGCGCCGGAGCAGCTCGGCCTCGAGGGCCTGGATGAGGTTCTCGGTCTCGTCCTCCTCGATCTCCACGTCCTCGTTGCGGGTGAGCCGGAACGCGTGGTGGTCGAGCACCTCCATGCCGGGGAAGAGGTCGTCGAGGTGGTTGGCGATGAGCTCCTCGAGCCGGATGAACCGGGTGATCTCGCCGGCGCTGGGCACCTCGACGAAGCGCGGCAGCATGGGCGGCACCTTCAGGCGGGCGAACTCCTGCCGCCCGGTGCGGGCGTTGCGGATGCGGATGGCGAGGTTCAGCGAGAGCCCGGAGATGTACGGGAACGGATGCGCGGGGTCCACGGCCAGCGGCATCAGCACCGGGAACACCTGCGCCTGGAAGTAGTCGCTGAGCGTGGACCGCTCGGCGTCGGTGAGGTCCTCCCAGTCGGCGATCTCGATGCCGGCATCCGCCAGCGCGGGCCGCACCTGCTCGGTCCACACGTCCGCGTGGCGCAGCTGCAGCTTGTGCGCCTCGCGGGAGATGTCGGCGAGCACGTCGCTGGGGGAGCGTCCGACGTTCGTGGGCACCGCCAGCCCGGTGACGATGCGGCGCTTGAGGCCGGCGACGCGCACCATGAAGAACTCGTCGAGGTTGCTGGCGAAGATGGCGAGGAAGTTCGCGCGCTCCAGCTCCGGCAGCGACGGGTCCTCGGCGAGCTCCAGCACCCGCTGGTTGAACGCGAGCCAGCTCAGCTCGCGGTCGAGGTAGCGGTGGTCCGGGAGCAGCACGTCCGGGGCTTCGACCGCGTCGAAGTCGTCGTCCTCGGCGTCGCCGAGCCCTGCATCTGCCAGTGCCGGTTCCATCATGGGGTACATCCTTGCACCGCGCGGTGACGCCCGTGTGAACTATTCCGCGCGCGGGTGGTCGTCGTCGAAGAGGTTGAAACGGTAGCCGACGTTGCGGACCGTCCCGATGACGTGCTCCGCCTCGCCGAGCTTCGCGCGCAGCCGCCGCACGTGCACGTCCACGGTGCGGGTGCCGCCGAAGTAGTCGTAGCCCCACACGTCGCTGAGCAGCTGCTCGCGCGTGAACACGCGGGACGGATGCGTGGCGAGGAAGTGCAGCAGCTGGAACTCCTTGTAGGTGAGGTCCAGCGGCTTGCCGTGCAGCTTGGCGGAGTACGACTGCTCGTCGATGGTGATCCCCGAGACGTGCACGCCGGTGGGCTCGGAGGCCTCCGCCCTGGCCAGGAGCAGGCGGATGCGGGCATCCGTCTCCGCCGGACCCGCGGTGCTCAGGATGACGTCGTCGAATCCCCACTCGGCCGCGACCGCGCTCATCCCGCCCTCGCCCACCACCAGCAGCACCGGGGTGTCGTTGCCGGCGGTCTCCAGCAGCCGGCACAGCGACTTCGCCTGCGCGAGCTGGGTGCGCCCGTCCACCACGATCACGTCGGCGTCGGGCGCGGAGGCCAGGCGCGCGGCATCCGCGGGATGCTGCCGCACCCCGTGCGAGAGCAGCTCGAGCGCGGGCAGGACGCCGTCCGCGTCGGCGGAGAGAACCAGCAGCTGGGCCACGCCACCATGCTAGGGGCAGTGCATGGGTGACAATGGGGGCATGTCCGAACCGGCCCTCGCCCCGCGCAACGCGTTCCACGGCGTCGTCGCCGTGTGGATCGTGTCGTTCGTCACCGCGATCCTCCTCGGGTTCCTCGTGCCCGAGGCCGAGCGGGTGCGGTGGGTGCTCATCGCGTTCGGCGCGATCATCCTGCTGTCCTTCGCGGTGCAGCTCGCCTACGGGCGGGTGCAGGGCTTCATCGTGCGCACTGCGGGCAGCGTGATGGGCGCCCTGGCGCTGATGGGCATCGTCTCGATCGGCTTCGCCCTGGCCGCGCTGGGCGGCGCCTGAGCATCCGGCGCCCCGTCGCGCCCGGCATCCGCGGCCCGCGCGTGGCGGCGAGTGACTAGAGTGGAGGCATGGACCTCGTCGCGCTCGAAATCTTCTTCCTCGGCCTCCTCGGCCTGGCGAGCCTCGCGATCGCCTTCGTCTCCGGCGTCGTGCTGCTGAACCTGTTCCGCGGCCAGCGCTGATCCGAGGACGTCGTGCGCGATCTGCCGACCGACCTGCCCGCCGACATCGTCCCGCTGTCGTGGCTGCTGGGCGTGTGGGAGGGCACCGGCGTGATCGACTACACCGCCGGTGACCATCACCATCAGGGCGAGTTCACGCACCGCGTCAGCTTCAGCCACGACGGCGGTCCGTTCCTGAACTACGCCGCGACGGCCTCGTTCCTGGGCGCCACGGGCGACGAGCCGCCGGTGCCGCTGCTGGCCGAGACCGGCTTCTGGCGGGTGTCGCGCCGGCAGACCGCGGCGGATCCGGGCCCGGCGCTGCTGCCGCCGAGCGAGAGGTCCGCCGCGCGCACCGCGGAGGACGTCGAGGAGCTGCGCACCTCCGACGGCTTCCCGATCGAGGTGTCGCTCGCGCACTCGGACGGCACCCTCGAGCTGTACCTGGGGCGGATCGCCGGTCCCCGCATCGACATCGCCACGGATGCCGTGGTGCGCACCGCCGGGGCGAAGGCGTACACCGCCGCCTCGCGCATGTACGGTCTCGTCGACGGGCACCTGCTGTGGGCGTGGGACATCGCCGCCGAGGGATCCCCGCTCGCCTCGCACGCCTCGGCCCGGCTGGCGAAGGTGTGACCGTGGACCTCGGCAGCATCCCCGGGGCCGTCCGAGACGGCGAGACCATCGCGCACTTCGGCGACCCGATGACGGAGCAGCGCCGGCTGGCGGCCGGTGCGGCCGTGGTGCCGCTCGGCGATCGCCGGCTGATCGAGGTCGCCGGCGAGGACCGGCTGACCTGGCTGGACTCCATCACGTCCCAGGCCGTCGCCGGGCTGCGACCGGGGGAGAGCACGGAGCTGCTGGTGCTCGACCCGCACGGCCACATCGAGCACGCCGCCGGCATCATCGACGACGGGGTGTCCACGTGGCTGATCGCGGATGCCGGGGACGCGGACGGACTGGCCGCCTGGCTGCAGCGGATGGTGTTCCGGTCGCGGGTGACCGTCACGCCGCGTCCGGAGCTCGCGCTGGTCGGCTTCCACGCCGGCGGGGAGGCCGAGGCGGCGGTGCCGGCGTACGCCCCGAACGGGGTGCCGCTCGTCTGGCGCGACCCGTGGCCGCAGGTCCAGCCCGGCGGGCACCAGTACGCGCAGGCGGCCGGGCATCCGTCCGCCGGGTTCGCATGGTGCGTCGCCGTGGTCGCGGAGGATGCCGAGCTCACGGGGCCGTCCGCGGTGCCGTTCGCGGGGGCGCTCGCCGCGGAGGCGCTGCGCATCGCCGCGTGGCGGCCGCGCTGGGCGACCGAGGTCGACGAGAAGTCCCTGCCGCACGAGACCGACTGGATCCGCAGCGCGGTGCACCTGAACAAGGGCTGCTACCGCGGGCAGGAGACGGTCGCGAAGGTGCACAACCTCGGGCATCCGCCGCGCCGGCTCGCCGCCCTGCACCTGGACGGCAGCGACGCGGTGCTGCCGTCGCCCGGCGACCCCGTGCTGGCCGGCGACGCCGAGGTCGGCCGGATCACCTCGGCCGCGCGGCACCACGAGGACGGCCCGATCGCGCTCGCGATCCTGTCGCGGCGCGCCCCCGAGGGCGACCTCGTCGTCCGCAGCGACGGCGTGGACATCGCCGCCGCGCAGCAGGTGATCGTGCCCGCGGATGCCGGGGCCACCGCCGACGTCCCCCGCCTCACCAGGCTCTCCCGCCGCCCGGAGGCCGCCCCCGGCAGTCCTTCCGGTCTTTGAGCCCCTCCCGTCGCTGACGCCTTCCGGTCGCTGACGCCCTCCGGTCGTTGAGTCCTTCCGGTCGTTGAGCGAGGGCGCCCGGAGGGCGCCCGAGACGAAATGCCCGCGCCGGCGGGGGAGAATGGGGGGATGGCGCGTTCTCCGCTCGGTCGGCCCACACGGGGGACGACGGGGACGAACCGGCTGCGGCGGAACGACCGGTGGATCGCGGCGAGCCCGGCGTTCCGCGCGGCATCCGACCCTCTCGTCGTCGACCTCGGGTTCGGGGCCAGCGGGGTGACGGCCTTCGAACTGGCCGCGCGGCTGCGACGGCACCGCGCCGACGCCGAGGTGCTCGGCCTGGAGCTCGACCCGGAGCGGGTCGAGACGGCGCGCGCGCAGCTCGCCGAGGTGCGCGCGGGGCGCACCCCGTTCCCGCCCGACCTGCCGGTGTCGTTCGCGCGCGGGGGTTTCGAGGTGCCGCTCCCGGACGATCGCCGGCCGGCGGTCATCCGCGCCATGAACGTGCTCCGGCAGTACGACGAGGGCGACGTGGGGGAGGCGTGGCGGGCGATGGCGTCGCGCCTGGCGACCCGCGGGATGCTGTGCGAGGGCACCTGCGACGAGATCGGCCGGATCGCGTCGTGGGTCGACGTCGCCCCGGACGGGAGTCCTGTCCGCTTCACGATCTCGCTCCGGCTGGCGGAGCTGGAGCGGCCGGGCGTCGTGGCGGAACGGCTGCCGAAGGCGCTGATCCACCGGAACGTCCCCGGGGAGCGCGTGCACGAGCTGCTCGCCGCTCTCGACCAGGCGTGGGACCGCGCGGCCGGTCTGTCGGTGTTCGGCGCCACGCAGCGGTTCGCCGCAGCCGTCGCCGCCGTGAAGGCGGAGGGCTGGCCGGTGCTCGGGCGCCCGGCCCGCTGGCGCCTCGGCGAGCTCACCGTGCCGTGGGACGCGGTGGCGCCGGCGGAGTGAGCACCCTGCCCGCCCGGGGCGTTTCGTCTCGTCCGCGCTCCGCGCGTCCTCGCTCAACGACCGGAAGAAGCGCACCCACCTACCGCCCCACCCCAGGGCGCCCGTCCTGCGTCCCCGTCACCGGAGAGGGTTCGGCGGCCTTCCCGGAGCGAGCATCGGGAGGGGCCCGATCCGGTGCGCGAGCGGGGATGTCCTCCCGGGAGCGAGCATCGGGAGGGGCCCCGCTCGCAGAGCGGGGAGGGAACCCGCTCTGCGAGCGAAGGGAGGACATCCCCGCGGAACCCCCAGAGCCGCCGAACCCGGCCCGACACGAAACAGTCCCGTCATCGGTGCATCGCTAAGCTGGGACGCATGACGCGCACCCTGATCCTCCTCCGTCACGGCCAGAGCGAATGGAACGAGCTCAACCTCTTCACCGGCTGGGTGGACGTCCGGCTCACCGAGAAGGGCAAGGCCGAGGCGCGCCGCGGCGGCGAGCTGCTCGCGGAGTCCGGCATCCTGCCCGATGTGCTGCACACCTCGCTGCTCAGCCGCGCGATCCAGACCGCCGACATCGCGCTCGACGCCGCGGATCGCCTCTGGATCCCGGTGCAGCGCTCGTGGCGCCTGAACGAGCGCCACTACGGCGCCCTGCAGGGCAAGGACAAGGCGCAGACGCTGGAGGAGTTCGGTCCCGAGCAGTTCCAGCTGTGGCGCCGCTCCTTCGACGTTCCGCCGCCGCCGCTGGACGACCACAGCGAGTTCAGCCAGGTGAACGACCCGCGCTACGCCGGCATCGACGGCGAGGTGCCGCGCACCGAGTCGCTCAAGCTCGTCATCGACCGCCTCCTGCCGTACTGGGAGAGCGCGATCGTCCCCGACCTCGCCGCCGGGAAGACCGTGCTCGTCACCGCGCACGGCAACTCGCTGCGCGGTCTGGTCAAGCACCTGGAGGGCATCAGCGACGCCGACATCGCGGAGCTGAACATCCCCACCGGC
The DNA here is from genome assembly GCF_024971095.1 of Microbacterium neungamense. Classification (NCBI taxonomy): domain Bacteria; kingdom Bacillati; phylum Actinomycetota; class Actinomycetes; order Micrococcales; family Microbacteriaceae; genus Microbacterium; species Microbacterium neungamense. The sequence goes on along the minus strand of NZ_CP069717.1, from coordinate 1,998,846 downwards.
ATCCCGCTCGTCTACGAGCTCGACGAGCAGAACCGGCCCACCGGCCCTGGCCGCTACCTCGACCCCGAGGCGGCCGCCGCGGGCGCCGCGGCCGTCGCCGCGCAGGGCAAGAAGTAGCCCGCAGGTCCACGGGGAGGGGCGGATGCCGCGCGGCATCCGCCCCTCCCCGCATCCGTCACACGATCGCGGCCAGCTCGTCGCGGATCCACGACCGCAGCGTGGTGGGCGTGGTGGATGCCACGGTCCGCGGCTGCTCCGGCACGAACCCGTCGCGCAGACCGGCCGACATGCCGATCATGGCGTCCGCCCATGCCGGGGACATCCCCATCGACAGGTAGGCCTCGCGCATCTCCTCGTCGGCGATCCGCTCGGCCGTGACGCGGCGTCCGATCTCCGCGGTCAGCAGCGCCGCGACGTCGTTCCAGCTGAGGTCGGCGGGGCCGTGCGCCGCCTGCACCCGCCGGCCCGACCACCCGGTGTTCAGCAGCAGTCCGGCCGCGACCTCTGCGATGTCCCGCGGGGCGACCCACGGCATCCGGGCATCCGGCGGCAGCAGCACCGGGATCGTCCCGGCGCGGATGGCGTCCACCTGGAACGCGAGGTTGGTGAAGAAGTAGCCGCAGCGCAGATGCACGACGTCGATGCCGAGCTCGTCCAGCGCGACCTCGGTGGCCGCGAGTCCGTCGATCTCGCCGGCGCCGTGCCGCTTCTCCGCCCCGACGCTGCTCTGGAACACCACCCGGCGGATGCCGTTGGCGGTGACCGCCCGCACGAGCGCCTCGCGGGCGCGGGCGTACTCCGCGAGCGGGTCGTCGCCCGCGGCGGGCGGGCTGATCCAGTGCAGTGCGTCGACGCCGCGGGTGGCGGCCACGACGTCCTCCGCGACGCGGGAATCGGCCTCGGCGACGTCGACGACGTCCCGCAGCTCCGCGTCCAGCCGGCCGGCATCCCGGAGCAGGACCCGGGGACGCACCCCCGCCCTGATCAGGGCGCGGGTGAGGTGGCGGCCGACGTGCCCGTTCGGCGTGGTGACAGCGATCCTCATGTGTTCTCCTCTCCGGCTGTCACGCTACGGGCGGATGAGGACGACTTCTGTCCGCATCCCGTGCGAGACTCGCAGCGTGACGCCGACCGACCGCGCTCTGCGCCTGCTGTCCCTGCTGCAGGCCGGCGGGGATCTGCCCGCGGGGCTGCTGGCGCGGCGGCTCGGCGTGAGCGAGCGCACGGTGCGGCGGGATGCCCGTCGGCTGCGCGACCTCGGATACGACGTCCGGTCGCGTCCGGGGCCGGGATCGGGATACCGGCTGCATCCGGGTGTGCGCATCCCGCCGCTGCTGTTCACCGAGGACGAGGTCGCGGCCGTCGCCGCCGGGCTCGGTGTGCTCGCGGCCTGGGCGCCGGAGGACGAGGCCGCCGTCGCCGCCGCCGGGAAGCTCGCGCAGGTGCTGCCGCCGCGGCTCGCCCGGCGGGCCCGCGCGGTGGCGCTGTCGACCCAGGTGCTCCGCACCGGCATCCGTCCCGCCGTGGACGTGGCGGTGATCGGCACGATCGCGGATGCCGTGGCCGCCGGCACCCGGGTGCGGTTCTCCTACACCGACGGGGAGGGCCGCGCCACGCGGCGGCTCACCGAGCCGTACCGTCATGTGCTGCGCGGCGACGTCTGGTACCTGGTCGCCTTCGACGTGGACCGCGACGACTGGCGGCTGTTCCGCCTGGATCGGGTGACGGATGCCGAGCCCGCGCCGGGCACGGCTCGAGAGCGTCCGTTCCCCGAGGAATCGGTGGAGGCGTGGCTGGCGTCGGACTTCGGCCGCGCCCGGCCGGGGGCGCGGAGCGCGCCGGGGTCCGGGATCGCGCGGGGGCCGGGGAGCTAGTTGCGCTCCTCCTGCGCCTCGGCGGCGAGGGCGATGTCCTGCTCGTCCACGGTCCAGTCGCCGGTGGACAGGTAGACGACCTTCTTCGCCACGGCCACGGCGTGGTCGGCGAAGCGCTCGTGGTACCGGCTGGCCAGGGTGGCGTCCACGGTCGCGGTCGCCTCGCCCTTCCAGTTGTCGCTGAGCACCTTCTCGAACACGCTGAGGTGCAGCTCGTCCACGTCGTCGTCCGCGTTGCGGATCGCGTCGGCGTGGCGCAGATCCTGGGTGCGCAGCAGGTCGCTCAGGGTGCGGGAGATCTCCACGTCCAGCTCGCCCATCCGCTTGAAGGTGCTCTTCAGCCCCTTCGGGATCGCGCGCTCGGGGAACCGCAGCCGCGCGAGCTGGGCGATGTGCTCGGCCATGTCGCCCATCCGCTCGAGCGAGGCGCTCACGCGCAGCGCGGTGATGACGATCCGCAGGTCGCGGGCGACCGGCTGCTGGCGGGCGAGGATCTCGATGGCCTGCTCGTCCAGGGCGACGGCGAGGTGGTCGATCTTCGCGTCGTCGGCGATGACCTCCTCGGCCAGGGCCACGTCGCTCTGCGCGAATGCACGGGTCGCCTTCTCGATCGCAATCGTCACCAGATCGGAGATCTCGACCAGGCGGGACTGGAGGTCCTCGAGGGACTGGTGGAAGACTTCGCGCATGTCGGCGCAACCTTTCGTCGTGGGCTCGGCGGGGCTCGGGCCGAATCGGACGCGCACGGCGGCGCGGACCAGAGCCGATTGTGTTCGTCGAAGGTTAACGAACGGTGCCCAGAACGTGAATACTAGCCCGCACCGCCCGCGCAGGGGCCGCTGAGCCACGGGACGACGGGTGAACGGGCCCTACTCTGGAGGCATGCCCTCACCGCAGCTCGCGCTGATCGCACTCGCCATCGGAGTGATGATCGGCGTCGGTGTCACCCTCCTGCTCGTCTGGGCGTACCGCACCCGGGCGCGCGTCGCCGAGGAGACCTCGAACGCGATCCCGACCGGGATCACCGACGTGCTGGCGGGGATGGACGACGCCGCGTGCGTGCTGGACGCCTCCGGTCTCGTGGTCGCAACCTCGCAGGCGGCCACCCGGTTCGGGATCGAGGCGGGATCGGTGCTGGAGAACCCGGAGCTGCGCCAGCTGGTCCGCGGGGTGCGCGGCAGCGGCGGCACCGCCACCGAGACGCTGCGGCTGACCCGCGGCGGAGCCGGGCTCGACCCGCGGCTCGTCTCGGCGCGTGCCAGCGCGGTCGGCTCGCGGCTGACGCTGCTCATCATCCGGGACGTGACCGAGCGCGAGCGGCTCGATCAGATGCGCAACGACTTCGTGGCCAACACCAGCCACGAGCTGAAGACGCCGGTGGGGGCCGTGAGCCTCCTCGCCGAGGCCATCGAATCCGCGGCCGACGACCCCGAGCAGGTGCGCATCTTCGCCGCCCGCATCTCCGCCGAGGCCGCCCGGCTCGGGCAGCTCACCGGCCGGATCATGAGCCTGTCCCGGCTGCAGGCCGCGGAGGGGCTGACCGAGGTGGGGCCGGTGGCGATCGACGAGGTGATCGCGGCGTCGATCGAGGCGCACGCGGTGCAGGCCGACTCGGCCGGGGTCGAGCTCACCCGCGGCGGCGACCGCGGCGTCTGGGTGCGCGGCGACGCGCAGATCCTCATCGAGGCGGTCGGCAACCTCATCGCCAACGCGATCGCGTACTCGCCGAAGGGCTCCCGCGTCGGGATCGGCGTCAAGGCGGATGCCGAGGTGGTCGAGATCGCCGTCACCGATCAGGGCATCGGCATCTCGGAGGCCGATCGCGAGCGCATCTTCGAGCGGTTCTACCGCGCCGACGAGGCCCGTTCCCGCCGCACCGGCGGCACCGGGCTCGGCCTGTCGATCGTGAAGCACGCCACCCAGCGCCACGGCGGCGAGGTGCGGCTGTGGTCGCGTCCCGGGCGCGGCTCCACCTTCACCATGCGGCTGCCGCGGATCGACGCCCCCACCGAGGACGACCTCACCGCGAAGAAGACCAAGAAGAAGCGCGCACGCAAGGCCGGCAACGGGCGGCTGCGCGTACGGAACGGAGAGAACGCATGACCCGCATCCTGCTCGTCGAGGACGAACCCGACCTGGCCGACCCGCTGGCGTACCTGCTGCGCCGCGAGGGCTACGAGGTCGAGATCGCCGAGGACGGACCGGGCGCGCTGAACGCGTTCCGCGAGCGCGGTGCCGACATCGTCCTGCTGGATCTCATGCTGCCCGGGATGCCCGGGACCGAGGTGTGCCGGCAGATCCGGCAGTCCTCCGCGGTGCCGATCATCATGCTCACCGCGAAGGACTCCGAGGTGGACATCGTCGTCGGGCTGGAGCTCGGCGCGGACGACTACGTCACGAAGCCCTACTCCTCGCGCGAGCTGCTCGCCCGGATGCGGGCGGTGCTGCGCCGCGTGGTGCAGGCCGAGAGCGAGCTCGACGAGCGGGTGCTGGAGGGCGGCCGGGTCACGCTGGACATCGACCGGCACACCGTGTCGGTGGCCGGCGAGCAGATCAACATGCCGCTGAAGGAGTTCGAGCTGCTCGAGGTGCTGATGCGCAACGCCGGCCGGGTGCTCACCCGCGGGCAGCTCATCGACCGGGTGTGGGGGAGCGACTACTTCGGCGACACGAAGACGCTGGACGTGCACATCAAGCGCATCCGCTCCCGGATCGAGGAGAACCCGTCCGAGCCGGTGATGCTGGTCACCGTCCGCGGGCTGGGATACCGCTTCGAGGGCTGAGCCCCGCCGGGAACGTGAAGGGCCGGCCCCGCGGGGCCGGCCCTTCACGGCTGTCTGTGCCGGGAGTCGGTCAGTGCGAGGACTCCTCGTGGTCGCTCTCGCTCTCGGTCGGCTCCGGAGCCGGCGTGAAGCCGCCGGGCACCAGGTCGCGGTAGTACGGCAGGGTGCCGTCGAGCACGGGCACCTCGGCGGCCGAGCCGGCGTCGCCGCCGGAGGCGAAGTAGATCTCCACCGTCGACCCGGGCACGGCGTCCAGGCCCTCGATCTCCAGCGGGTCCTCGTCGGCGCCCAGGCTGACCCGCTCCCCGCCGGGGACGTCCACGGTCAGCGTCTCGCCGTTCACCTCGACCGTGAGGGTGGCGTCGTCGTTCGAGGTGTTCACGAGCGCCGCGACCAGGTTCCCGACCTCCCCCTCGGCGTCGGCGACGACCATCGCGTTGCGGACCTCGACCGGACCGCCGGTGGTCTCGATGTTCACGCCGTCGGAGGCGGGATACTGGATGGTGGTCGCCTGGTGCGTCAGGAACGCGCATCCGGTGGCGCCGAAGGCGACGGCGGCGCCGAGCACGGCGGTGGCGGCAAGGCGCGGAGCGACGGACGCAGCAAGGCGCGATTTCACGGATCCTCCTGAGGTGCGACGGGTGTCCTGCTTCAGTGTAGTGGGTCCGCGCCGCACGGCCGGGAGGCCGCAGGCGCGAACTTTACTGCATACCGGCTGTGGTATTCTGGAGGTTGCCGAAAGGACACGTTTTATGCTTTTTGAGGTTGGCGAAACAGTCGTCTATCCGCACCACGGAGCCGCCACGATCATCGAGGTCAAGGACCGGATCATCAAGGGCGAGACGAAGAAGTACCTGAAGCTCAACGTCACCCAGGGCGATCTGATCATCGAGGTGCCGGCAGAGAACGTCGATCTCGTCGGCGTCCGCGACGTCATCGGCAAGGAGGGCCTCGACCACGTGTTCGAGGTACTGCGCGCCCCGTTCACCGAGGAGCCGACCAACTGGTCGCGTCGTTACAAGGCGAACCTGGAGAAGCTCGCCTCGGGCGACGTCATCAAGGTGAGCGAGGTCGTCCGCGACCTGTGGCGCCGCGATCAGGACCGCGGTCTGTCGGCCGGGGAGAAGCGGATGCTGGCCAAGGCCCGGCAGATCCTGGTCTCCGAGCTGGCCCTGGCGGAGAAGATCGACGAGGACAAGGCCGGCGAACTCCTCGACGAGGTGCTCGCTTCTTGACGCGCGACAGAAGGCGGATGCTCCGGCATCCGCCTTCTTCGTCTGTCCGGACGGATCGTTACACTGACGGGATGCCCCGCCCGGCACGACGACGCACGATCCCCCTCCGCTATGACGACGGGTTCCGCGGGGCGATCGCGATGGCGGTCTCCGCGGTGTTCATGGTGGTGCCGATCGTCGCGCGACTCGTCGGGGCCGACGTGCCGGTGAGCGTGCTCGTGGCATCCGTCGGCGTCTCGCTCACCGTGTTCTCCCTCGTCTACGTGGTCTGGACGCACCGCCTGTACGCGGCGACCCCCGAGGGGGAGGCTCTGCGCATCGCAGCGGAGCAGCATCGCGGCGGACCGAGCCGGATGTCCCGCGTGGTCGGGTTCGGCGGCCCGGAGAACTGGGCGATGTCGGCCGCGGTCACCGCGCTGGTGGTCGCCATCGCGACCGCGGTCGTCTGGTACACGGATCGGATGCTGTGGCTGCCGCTGATCGCCCTCGGCACGGCCGCCCTCTCCTGGGTGCTGATGGCCTACGCGTTCGCGCTCAAGTACTTCCGGCTGCACGCCGCCGGGGAGCGGATCGAGTTCGACATCGACGAGGAGCCCGGGTTCCCGGACTTCGTGTCGCTGGCGGTGATGATCGCCGCCGCCGGGGCGCTGTCGGCGGCGACCCCGCGGACGAGGGCGGGCCTGTCCGCCGTGCGGACCCAGACCGTGATCGGCTTCGGCTTCAACTCCCTGGTGGTCGCGATGACCGTGTCGCTCGTCGTGGGGCTGCTCGGCGTCGCCTGATCGGTAACGTGAGACCGTGACCCTGCTTCCCGTCCCCACCACCGCGATCATCGTCGTCGCGGCCGGCTCCGGCACGCGGCTCGGCGCCGACGCGCCGAAGGCGTTCGTCGGCATCGACAGCCGGTCGATCCTGCGGCACGCCCTGGACGGCGTGTTCGCCGCCGCGCCCATGCAGGTCGTCGTCGTCGCCCCGGCCGGCTACGAGGGGGAGGCCGAGGCGGAGCTGCGCGCGGCCGCCGGCGATCGCGCCGACCTCGGCCGCGTCGTCACCGGCGGTGCGACCCGGCAGCAGTCCGTCGCCGCAGGGCTGCGCGCCCTGTGGGCCGACGTGACGACCGTGCTCGTGCACGACGCCGCCCGCGCGCTCACGCCGCCCGCCCAGATCGACGCGGTGGCCGATGCGGTCACCGGGCAGGCGGGCGTGATCCCGGCGCTGCCGGTCGTGGACACCCTGAAGCGGGTGGACGGGGCGGAGGTCGTCGCCGCGGTGGACCGGTCCGAGCTCGCCGCCGCGCAGACTCCCCAGGGCTTCCCCCGGCGCGCCCTCGAGGAGGCGTACGCGCAGGCGGCCGCATCCGGCACCGACCACACCGACGACGCCGCCCTGTTCGCCGCCGCCGGACACCCGGTGCGACGCATTCCCGGATCCGAACGGGCCTTCAAGATCACCACGCCCGCGGACCTGGAGCGGGCCCGGCACCTCCTCGGGCACGCCGGGGTCCCGGCGGCGCCCGCGCTGCCGCGCATCGGCATCGGCACCGACGCCCACGCGTACGGCGGCGAGGGCGACCTGTGGCTGGCGGGTCTGCGCTGGCCGGGGGGGCGGGCGCTGTCCGGCCACTCCGACGGCGACGCGGTCGCGCACGCGATCGTCGACGCGCTGCTCTCGGCGGCAGGGCTGGGCGACATCGGCACGCACTTCGGCACCGACCATCCCGAGTACGCCGGCGCCCACGCCGACGTCTTCCTGCGGCGGACGGCGCAGCTGCTCGCCGAGGCCGGGTTCGGCATCGGCAGCGTCTCGGTGCAGTTCCAGGCCAACCGGCCGCGGTTCAGCGCCCGGCGGGCGGAGGCCGAGCGGGTGCTCTCCGCCGCCCTCGGCGGCGCCCCGGTGTCGGTGACGGCCACCACCACCGACGGGCTGGGGTTCACCGGCCGGGGCGAGGGCGTCGCGGTCACCGCCGTCGCGCTGGTCGTTCCGGCGGGATGACCCGCGCGCATCCGCGGGCGTCGTGCGATGTCACCGCCCGGCTGCGGCACAGCGGCCCCGGTAGTCTTGAGCGGTGACCCTCCGCCTGTACGACACCCGCGCTCAGCAGCTGCGCGACTTCGTTCCGCTCGACGCCTCGAACGTGACGATGTACGTCTGCGGGCCGACCGTGCAGTCCGGACCGCACATCGGGCACGTCCGCGCCGCGCTGAGCTTCGATCTGCTCCGCCGCTGGCTGACGCATCGGTACGGCCGGGTGACCTTCGTCCGCAACGTCACCGACATCGACGACAAGGTGCTCGCGAACGCCACCGACGCCGAGCCGTGGTGGGCGCTCGCCTACCGCATGGAGCAGGAGTTCTCCCGGGCGTATGCCGCCGTCGGCATCCTTCCCCCGACGTACGAGCCGAGGGCGACCGCGTCGATCCCGCAGATGCAGGAGATCATCGCGGCGCTCATCGAGCGGGGCCACGCCTATCCGGCGCCGGACGGCTCCGGCGACGTGTACTTCGACGTGCGCTCCTGGCCGTCCTACGGCGAGCTGACGAACCAGTCCGTCGACGCCATGGAGGCCGCGGCGGACGCCGACCCGCGCGGCAAGCGCACCCCGCAGGACTTCGCGCTGTGGAAGGGTGCCAAGCCCGAGGAGCCCGCGGATGCCGTGTGGGCCTCGCCCTGGGGCCCGGGCCGCCCCGGCTGGCACATCGAGTGCTCCGCGATGGCCAAGCGCTACCTCGGCGCCGAGTTCGACATCCACGGCGGCGGGCTCGACCTGCGCTTCCCGCACCACGAGAACGAGCTCGCCCAGTCCACCGCGGCCGGCGACGGCTTCGCGCGGTACTGGGTGCACAACGGCCTGGTCACCGTCGACGGGCAGAAGATGTCGAAGTCGCTGGGCAACTTCACCCTCGCCGCCGACGTGCTCGCCGCGCACGACCCGCTCGTGGTGCGGTACGCGCTCGCGGCCGCGCACTACCGTTCCAGTCTCGACCTCACCGAGTCGTCCTGGGCGGAGGCGGAGGCGGCGTTGGGGCGGATCCGGACGCTCCGGCAGCGCATCCTGCGCGCCACGAACGCGGACCCCGCGGCGCTCGTCCCGGGAACGCTGCCGACGGCGTTCGCGGATGCCATGGACGACGACCTCGGCGTGCCGCAGGCTCTCGCCGTGCTGCACGAGACCGCGCGCACGGCGAACGGGGCGCTCGACCGGGGCGATCTCGACACCGCCACGGACGCCGCACGCGCCGTGGCCGCGATGACCGGTGTGCTCGGGCTGGACGAGGGCGACGCCGTCGCGGCGGAGGGCGGGGCGACGGCATCCGCTCTCGACGCCCTCATCCGCACACTCATCGCGCAGCGCGCGCAGGCGCGCGCCGACAAGGACTGGCCCGCCGCCGACCGCATCCGTGATGCGATCGGCGCGGCGGGGATCACTCTGGAGGACACTCCGGACGGAACGCATTGGAGCATCGATGGCTAAGCCAGGTCGCCCGGGAGCGGGCAACAGCAAGAAGAAGGGCGCCCTGAAGGGCACCGGCGGGCACGGGCGCAAGGCGCTCGAAGGCAAGGGCCCGACCCCCAAGGCCGAGGACCGGTCCTGGCACGTCGCCGGCAAGCGGAAGGCGGCGCAGGAGCGCTACGCCGCCGCCGGCGGCAAGGGCAAGCCGGGTCAGAAGGGCCAGAGCGGTGCGTCCCGGCGCCCGGCATCCGGGGCGGGGAAGAGCACCAACGACACCGAGATCGTCACCGGGCGCAACTCGGTGCTGGAGGCGCTGCGGGCGAAGATCCCCGCGGTGACGCTGTACATCGCCCAGCGCGTCGAGATGGACGACCGCGTCAAGGAGATGCTCGCGATCGCCCGCAACCGCGACATCCCGGTGCTGGAGGTCACCCGTCAGGAGCTCGACCGCATGGCCGGCTTCGACGGCGTGCACCAGGGCGTCGGCCTCAAGGTGCCGCCGTACGAGTACGCGCACCCGCAGGACCTGCTGGAGCAGATCATCGACCGCGGCGAGACGCCGCTGCTCGTGGCCCTGGACGGCATCACCGACCCGCGCAACCTCGGCGCGATCATCCGCTCGACCGCCGCGTTCGGCGGGCAGGGCGTGATCCTGCCGCAGCGTCGCTCCGCGAGCGTGAACTCCGCGGCGTGGAAGACCAGCGCCGGCGCCGCCGCGCGGATCCCGGTGGCCCTCGCCGCGAACCTGACCACGCAGCTGAAGGAGTTCAAGAAGCAGGGCGTGTTCGTGCTCGGCCTGGACGGCGGCGGCGACGTCGCGCTGCCCGCCCTGGAGCTGGCGGACCGGCCGGTCGTCATCGTCGTCGGCTCCGAGGGCAAGGGGCTGTCGCGCCTGGTGACGGAGACCTGCGACCAGGTCGTCTCGATCCCGATCTCCGCCGCGACGGAGTCGTTGAACGCCGGCATCGCGGCATCCGTCGCGCTGTACCAGGTCGCCACCCTGCGCGCCGCGGCGGAATAGCGCCGCCTCGTCGGCGATTGTCTTTGTCAGCACATCCCGAATGGAAGGAAGCCCCATGGCCCGCATCGTCGTCGTCGGAGGAACCGGGTACGCCGGATCGCACATCGTCCGCGAGGCGGTGAGTCGAGGGCACGAGGTGGTGTCGGTCTCCCGCACGGTGCCCGACGAGCCGATCGAGGGCGTGGAGTACGTGCAGGGCTCGGTGCTCGACATCGACGCGCTCGGCGACGTCTTCGACGGGGCGGATGCCGTGATCTCGGCCGTGTCCCCGCGCGGCGACATGGCGGACAAGGGTCTGGACGCGGTCCGCGCGCTTGCCACAAAGCTGACCGGCACGTCCACGCGCCTCGGCGTCGTCGGCGGCGCGATGGGCAGCCTCGCCGCCCCCGGCGGCCCGCGGCTGTGGGACCTCGGCGTGCCGGAGGAGTACCGCCACGAGGCGCAGGTCGGCATCGACACGCTGGAGCTGCTGCAGCAGTCCGAGCCGGGGCTGGACTGGTTCCTGGTGCACCCGCCGAAGGTGTTCGGCTCGTGGGAGCCGGGCGAGCGCACCGGACGGTACCGCACCGGGGGCGAGGTCGTCGTCGAGGCCGAGGACGGCACGTCGTACATCTCCGGCGCGGACTTCGCCGTGGCCGTCGTCGACGAGATCGAGCGCCCCGCCCACCGCCGCGCCCGCTTCACCGTCGGCTACTGATCCCCGCGCCCCTTCGGGTCACGGGGTCTCCCATCCCCACCCCGCCAGGGGTCCGGGCGCGTCCGGGGACTCAGACGAGGTCGCGCCAGTCGATCGCGCCGGTCTCGTCGGAGACGGGGAGCTCGCCGGTGATCACGGGCAGGCCCATCGTCTCCGTCGGCGGGCCCATGATGGTCGCCTCGTCGCGGCGGTGCCGCAGCACGTCGTTGATGTAGCTGGTGAGCACCTCGGCGAGCGGCACCGAGCGGCCCTGCGCCTGCGACAGGTACCAGCGGTGCTCGAGCACCTGGTGGAACACCTCGGCGGGCTCGAGCTTGGCCCGCAGGTCGTACGGGATCGCCCGGACCACCGGCTCGAACACGCGCGTCAGCCACTCGTGCGCGTACATCTCCTCATCCGCGTACTGCTTGGTCGACCGGGCGCGGAACTCGTCCAGGTCGTTCAGCAGCCGCCGCGCCTGGTTCTCCTCGACGTCCAGGCCGGTGAGCCGGATGAGGCGGCGCTGGTGGTGCCCGGCATCCACCACCTTAGGCTGGATCCGCACCACCGTGCCGTCCGCGGTCGTCTGCATCGACATCTCGTCGATGTCGAAGCCGAGGGCGTTGAGCTTCTCCACGCGTTCGGTGATCCGCCACGACTCGGTGACGTCGAAGGACTCCTCGTCGGTGAGCGCCGCCCACAGCGACCGGTACGAGGAGACGATCCCGTCGGCGACCTGCAGCGCGTCCACGCCGCGCTCCAGACGCCCGCCCGCGGCGAGGTCCATGATCTCGCCGGCGATGTTGGTCCGGGCGATGTCGAGGTCGTACGCGCGCTGACCGTCGGTCAGGCCCTCCTCGTGCAGCTCTCCGGTCTCGGCGTCGACGAGGTAGGCGGCGAAGGCGCCGGCGTCGCGCCGGAACAGCGTGTTGGAGAGCGACACGTCGCCCCAGTAGAAGCCGACGTTATGCAGCCGGACCAGCAGCAGCGCGAGCGCGTCGACCAGGCGGGTGGCCGTGTCCGGGCGCAGCACGCGGGTGAACAGCGCCCGGTACGGCATCGAGAACCGCAGGTGCGAGGTGACCAGCACCGCCGGCAGCGGCGTGCCGTCGCGCTCGGTGCGACCCGAGATGACGGCCACGCGGCTCACGCACGGCACGTCGAGGCGCGCCAGGTTCCCCAGCATCTCGTATTCGCGGCGCGCCATCTCCTCGGTCGTCTCCTTGACGGCGACCACTCGACCGGAGAGGTCCGCGAAGCGCACGAGGTGACGGGAGAGGCCCTTCGGCAGCGAGACGATGTGCTCGGAGGGCCATTTCGCGAGGGGGGTGGACCAGGGCAGCTCCAGCAGCCCGGGATCGACCGTGCTGGCGGTGATGCGCAGCGCGTCCTGCATCGGCATCCTCTCCGGGAAGACGACGCGGCGCGGGCGACCCCATGGTCGACCCGCGCCGCGCGACGGAAGGTGATCAGGCCGAGACGATCGGCTTGTCGTTCAGGCGGTCGCCGGTCTCCACGTCGAAGGCGTGCACGTGACCCGGGTTCGCGGCGAGCGTGACCGTCTCGCCGGCGTTCGGGTGGTTGCGGCCGTCGACGCGGGCGACGATGTCGGTCCGCTTGCCGTTGATCTCGGTGTGGCCGTACAGGTAGCCGTCCGCGCCGAGCTCCTCGACGAGATCCACGACGACAGAGAGACCCTTGCCGTCGGCCGGGCCGACCGTGATGTCCTCCGGGCGGACGCCGACGGTGACCTGGCTGCCGTGGGCGCGGCCGGTCACATCGCGGTCGAGCGGCACGACCTCGGAGCCGAAGCGGACGCCGCCCTCGGCCAGGTCGGCCGGGAACAGGTTCATCGCGGGCGAGCCGATGAAGCCGGCGACGAACACGTTGTTCGGCTTCTCGTACAGGTCGCGCGGCGTGCCGACCTGCTGCAGCAGACCGTCCTTGAGCACGGCGATCCGGTCGCCCATGGTGAGCGCCTCGGTCTGGTCGTGCGTGACGTAGACGGTGGTGACGCCGAGGCGGCGCTGCAGCGAGGCGATCTGGGTGCGGGTCTGCACGCGCAGCTTGGCGTCGAGGTTCGACAGCGGCTCGTCCATGAGGAAGACCTGGGGCTGACGGACGATCGCGCGGCCCATCGCGACGCGCTGACGCTGACCGCCGGAGAGCGCCTTCGGCTTGCGGTTCAGGTACTGCTCGAGGTCGAGCAGCTTCGCGGCCTCCAGCACGCGCGCGGCGCGCTCCTCCTTGCCGACGCCGGCGATCTTGAGCGCGAAGCCCATGTTCTCCGCGACGGTCATGTGCGGGTACAGGGCGTAGTTCTGGAACACCATGGCGATGTCGCGGTCCTTCGGCGGAACGTCGGTGACGTCGCGGTCGCCGATCAGGATGCGGCCGGAGTTGACCTCTTCGAGGCCGGCGAGCATGCGCAGCGAGGTGGACTTTCCGCAGCCGGAGGGGCCGACCAGGACGAGGAACTCCCCGTCGCCGATCTCGAGGTTGAGCTTGTCGACGGCAGGCCGGGTTGCTCCGGGATAGAGGCGGGTCGCGTCGTCGAAAGTGACAGATGCCATGGCGTTTCTCCTTCACCGGCAGGTACGTGCCGGACGATCCGTAGTGATGGAAACGGTGGGTTGCCCCGCCGCGGCCCCTCGTCGGGCCGAGTTCAGTATGGCATGGGAGTCCCCGATCCGGGTATGACGGGATTCTCCTGGGCATCCGCGCCACGTGCGGCACCTGGGGATTTCTCAGCCTGCCTGACTAGCATCGAACCCGGTGCCGCGCTTCTCGCGGCCGTGGGGACGCCGATTCCCCGCCGGACTTTCAAGAGGAACGATGTCGAGCGACGAAACGCCGAACGTCCCTGCCGCTCGCGATTCGCGTCAGGCGGTGCGGGAGAAGGCCCAGCAGGTGTACGCCCAGCAGTCGAGGGCGAGGCTCATGCGACGGGTGATCATCGGTCTCGTCGCGATCGTCGCCGTCGGATCCATCGGCACGGCGGTCGCGCTGGCCGTCACCTCGTCGATCTCGAGGCCGAACCTCACCCCCTCGGGCATGGCCGATGACGGGGTCACCGTCCGCGACGTGAACGTCTCCGCGCCCCAGGAGGGCGCCGCGGCGACGCCGTCCGCCGAGCCCAGCGAGGCCGGGTCCGCGACGCCGGCGCCGGAGGAGACCGCGGCGGCCGAGCCGGTCGACATCCACATCTACGTCGACTACATGTCGCCCGGCGCCGCCGACTTCGAGCGCGCCAACGCCCGCCAGCTGTCCGGCTGGATCAGCGAGGGCGCCGTCACCGTCACGTATCACCCGGTGGCGCTGCTGACCGCCAACTCGAACGGCACGAAGTACTCCCTGCGCGCAGCGGCGGCGGCCGCCTGCGTCGCGACGCACTCGGCCCCGCAGTTCTACGACTACAACCACGAGCTGCTCACCGACCAGCCCGAGGAGGGCACCGACGGCCGCACCGACGCGCAGCTCGCCGACCTGGCCGTGGCCGTGGGGGCGGAGAACGTCAAGCGGGTGCGTTCGTGCATCGAGAAGCAGGACTTCGTGTCGTGGGCGAAGGATGCCACGGCGCGCGCCCTCGAGGGTCCGCTGGCCGGTTCCGACGACCTGAAGCTCAGCGGCGCCCCGATGATCGTGGTCGAGGGCGAGGCGTATGTCGGCGCGATGGACGACCCGGCGGAGTTCTCGCAGTTCGTGCTGACCATCGCCAGCGACGCCTACTACGGCGAGGGCGAGTCCACGCCGACTCCGACGCCGGGCGCGACGACGCCGGCACCGGGGACGACGTCCGCGCAGTGAGGTCCTAGACTCGAGGATGCACCGCGGCGAGCTTGAGCACGCCGTCCGCCGACTTAGCTCAGCTGGTAGAGCACCTGTCTTGTAAACAGGATGTCGCGGGTTCGAACCCCGCAGTCGGCTCGCGCAGACGAAGGGCGCCGGATCCACCGCCCCGGCGCCCTTCTCGCGCATTCAGCCGACCGGCCCCTGCGTGGGCCAGCCGTCGATGGGCCCGGTGTCGGTCAGGTACCCGATGTCGTCGGCGTGCGGGATGCCGTGCCAGATCATCGGGTCCGTGCTCCACACCTGGCCGGTGGTCAGCCCGCCGAGCGGCGCCTCGATGCCGAGGACGTTCTGCCGGATCGCCTTGCCGCGGCTCTTCTGGCCGATCGAGCCGCCGTAGGTCTCGAAGAACACCATGGGGTGGCTGTGCCCGGTCGGGTTGAGGCCGTTGTAGTCCAGACCGAGCATCACGGCGGAGGAGACCCCGCCCTTGATGTCGATCTCGCGCGGCCCGCCGACGCTGTAGCGGTCCATGCTGATGAAGCCGTACTTCTTCAGCTCGGTGTATACGTGACCCTGCATCCGACGCGTGGCGATGTCGTATTCGCAGCTCGTTGTTGGCGTGCGCAGCCGGGTACCACCCGGGCGCAGGCAATTGTTCAGACACGGTGAAGCCCCCTCCGGTCGTCCTGTCCCCAGCGGATTCTCTGGATCAGTGACGGCACTCTACCCGCGTAGACGGGTCGGGGAAGTATGAATTCCGCGCCGTCAGAACAGCCGTTCCGGCTCGCCCTTGTCGTCGGTCCTCGGTGTCGCCGTGATCCGCTCGTCGAGCGTCGCCGCGGCCTGCAGCGCACCGTCGATGAGCTCACGGGACGCCTCTTCTGTCAGCCACTCCTGGGCGAACGAGGCAGGCACCAGCACCGGCACGCGATCGTGCAGTGCCGCGAGGTGCTCGGGTGCCGGACGCATCAGGATCGAGTAGCAGGTGACCCACTCGCCGTCCGGCGTGCGGCCGCGCTGCGTCGTCGCCGCCATGCCGAACAGCACGCCCTTGCCGAGCCCGAACTCGTGCCAGCGGCGCTGCGGCTTCTGCATCTCGTACCACCCGGTCGTCGGCACGATGGCGCGCCCGCGCAGCGCGCCGGGCTTCTCCTGCATCCGCTCCGATCTCGTGTTGATGGACGGGAACCGGGCGGGCGCGCCGTTGACGAGGAAGCCCCACCACGCCGGCTCGAGCACCGGCTCCGCCTCGAAGCGCACGATCGGGTTCAGGTTCCGCAGGTTCCGCCCGGTCGGACGCAGCGTCTCGCCGGCGTTCTCCTCGGCCCAGGAGCGCAGCCCCCTCGAGCACCGCCGCGTCGGCCTCCGCCAGCAGCTCCGCCTCGGAGAACCGGGGATCCAGCCCGTAGCTCGCGCACATGCTGACAGGCTAGCGACCGGCGGCGACATCCGGCTCGGGTAGGGTTCCAGAAATGACCGAGTCCCGACCGCTGCCCGCCTTCGCGGCGCTCGGCGGCGCGGTGGCGATCGGCGCCATGACGGCGGCCCAGGCGCGCATCAACGGCGTGCTCGGGGTGCGCATCGACGACGGCATCGTCGCCGGATTCATCTCCTTCTTCGTCGGCCTGGTCGCGATCCTGATCGTCACGCCGTTCCTGCCCTCGGCCCGTGCGGGCGTCGCCCGCCTGGCATCCGGCATCCGGGCCCGCAGCATCCCGTTCTGGATGCTGCTCGGCGGATGCTGCGGCGCACTGACCGTCTCCACTCAGGGGCTCGTCGCCGGTGTGCTCGGCGTCTCCCTCTTCACGGTCGGCGTCGTCGCCGGGCAGACCCTGCACGGGCTGCTCCTCGACCGGATCGGCTTCGGCCCCGCCGGGGTCGTCGCGGTCACCCCCGGGCGCCTCATCGGCGGGCTGCTCGCGCTCGCCGCGGTCGGCATCTCGCTGAGCGGCGACGTACTGTCATCCGCCCCGCTCTGGCTGCTCCTGCTGCCCTTCCTCACCGGCGCCGGGATCGCCTGGCAGGCCGGGGCGAACGGCCGGCTCGCGCAGCGCACCGGATCGCCGCTGGCGGCGACGCTGATGAGCTTCCTCGCCGGCACGATCGTGCTGGTCCTGGCCGCGAGCACGAGCGTGGCGGTGCGGGGCATGCCGGAGCGCCTGCCGTCCGACCCGTGGCTGTACCTGGGCGGCTTCCTCGGCTTCGCCTACATCCTGCTCGGGGCGTTCCTGGTGGCGCATACCGGCGTCCTGCTGATGGGCCTCGGGTCCGTGCTCGGGCAGCTGACCACCTCCGTGGTCATCGACCTGCTCTGGCCGGCGACCGGAGGCCCCGCGCTGTGGCAGCTGCTCGCGATGGTCGTCGTGGCCGCGGCGTCCGTGCTCGTGGCCCTGCCGCGGCGGCGCCGGGCCTGAGCGTCAGGCCGGCTTCTCGGACTTCTCCGGCTTCTCGGACTTCTCCGGCTTGTCGGACTTCTCCGGCTTGTCGGACTTCTTCGGTGTCTTGGCCTTCGCCGGCATCCGGCTGAGGAAGGATTCGGCGTCCACGGGCTTGCGCCGTCCCGGCCGCTTCCGCGACGGCTTCCCGCCGACGTACAGCCAGCCGAGCAGCTCCTCGTCCTTCTTCAGCCCGTGCGCCTTCGCGACCGCCTTGGCGCGGGTGTAGTGACCCGTGCGCCAGATCACGCCCCAGCCGGCCTCGTCCAGGAGCAGGCTCAGCATGTGCGCGACCCCGGACGCCACCGCCTCCTGCTCCCAGTGCGGCACCTTGTCGCTCTTGCGGTAGCTGGCCACGACCGCGATCAGCAGCGGCGCGCGCAACGGCTTGCTGGAGGGCTTCTTGTCCCCCTCCGCCTTCGCGATGGCGGCGCCGAGCCGTTCGCGGTCCTGCACGCGCAGCTCGATCAGGCGCCATGGTTTGAGCGAGGAGTGGTCGGCGACCCGCCCGGCGGCGGCGATCAGCGGGAGCAGCTCCTCGCGGCTGGGCGCATCCTGGGTGACCTTTGACCACGACCGCCGCGCCCGGACGGCCTCGAGCGCGCTCACGACGGGTCGGGGGTGAATTTCAGCGCGACCGAGTTCATGCAGTACCGGTCGCCGGTGGGGGTGCCGAAGCCGTCCGGGAAGACGTGCCCGAGGTGGGAGCCGCAGGTCGCGCAGAGCACCTCGGTGCGCTGCATGCCCAGGCTGTTGTCCTCCCGCAGCTCCACGGCCTCGGGGCGGATCGACTCGTAGAAGCTCGGCCAGCCGCATCCGGAGTCGAACTTCGTGCCGCTCTTGAAGAGCTCCGCGCCGCAGGCGCCGCACGTGTACAGGCCCTCGCGCTTCTCATCCAGCAGCTCGCCCGTCCACGGGCGCTCCGTCGCCGCCTGCCGCAGCACCGCGTACTCCTGCTCGCCGAGCTCCGCGCGCCACTCGTCCTCGGTCTTGTTCACGCTGTACGACATGTCTCCTCCAGGGGTTCCGCTCCATTCTATCGCGTTCGCGGGCCGGCGGAGGCGGGAAGGCGAGAATGGGAGGATGACGGATGCCGTGCGCGCGCGCTTCGAGCGGTTCGCCGCAGAGGAAGCGCCGGGGCGCAGCGACGTGTACGCGGAGTGGGCGGCCGGGATCGCGGCGGACGCCGACGTGCAGGAGGTGCTCGCGCGCATCCCCGAGACGCACCGGCAGCCGCCGCTGGTGTTCGCGGTGACGCGGATGCAGGGCGCGACGGCCGGCCCGTATCCGCAATGGCGCCGCTTCGTGCTCGCCCACGCCGACGCGGTCGTCGCCGAATGCACCCGCCGCCGGGTGCAGACCAACGAGCCGCTGCGGCTGGCGCCGCTGCTGCCGGTCCTCAGCCGGATCGAGGGACCGGTCGCGCTGCTGGAGATCGGTGCGGCGGCGGGGCTGTGCCTGTACCCGGACCGGTACTCCTACCGGTTGCGCGATGCCGACGGCGCGCTGCGCCTGGCTCTCGACCCGCGCGGCGGCGCGTCGCCGGTCGTGCTCACCAGCACCGTCACCGGGCCGCTCCCGCCGCTGCGGATGCCGGAGGTGGTCTGGCGCGCCGGCATCGACCTCGCCCCGCTGGACGCCCGGTCATCCGCCGATCGCGCCTGGATGCGCAGCCTGGTGTGGCCGGGGGAGACGGAGCGGGAGGAGCGGATCACGGCCGCTCTCGACATCGCCGCCGCCGACCCGCCGCTGCTGCTCGCGGGGGACGCGGCCGAGCGGATCGACGAGCTCGTCGCCCGCGCACCGGCGGATGCGACGCTCGTGATCACGACGCCGGGTGTGCTCGTGTACCTCCCGCGCGCGGCCCGGCTCGCGCTCATCTCCCGCATCCGGTCCCTGCCCGCGCGGTGGATCACGATCGACGCCCCCGGTCTCCACGACGCCTGGGATCCTCCGCTCGACGCCGGCGCGTGGCGGGGCTCGGCGGTGGCGCTCGACGGGCGGGTGATGGTCGCGGCGGATCCGTTGGGCCGATGGTGGGAGTGGCGCACCGGGAACGGAGCGGATGCCGCATAGCCTGGTGCCATGTCCGGAGAGCTCACCGATCGCGACCGCGCGATCCTGGCGCTGGAAGCCGCCTGGCCGCGGCACGGCGGCATGAAGGAGGAGACGATCCGGGCGCAGCTGGGGATGAGCCCGGCGCGCTACTACCAGCTGCTCGGCCGGCTGATCGACAGCGAGGCGGCGCTCGAGCACGACCCGCTGCTGGTGCGCCGGCTGCGCCGTATCCGCGACACCCGCTCCGCGCAGCGCGCCGCCCGCATGCGCGGCTTCGTCGGCTGACCGCCCGCACCGGATTCCCGGCCACGGGCCGATAGCATCGAGTGGTGTCCACCCCTCCCCGCGATCGATTCGATGAGGTGCCCCGCTCGACGGGGCGTGTCGGCGCACATCGCGCCGAAGCACCCGGCATGAACGGGTGGATCGTGCTGCTGTGGTCGGCGGCCGCCGCGCTCGTGCTCATCGTGGGCGGCATCTTCGCCTCGCTCGTCGTGATGGGCCGCATCGACCTCTTCCCCGAGGCCGCTCCGGTGACCACGGCGACCCCTGGCGTGAAGGGGGAGATCGACACCTCGTACCGGGTGATGATCCTGAACGCGACCCCCGACGAGGGCCTCGGGGAGCAGCTGCGGCAGACCCTGCTCGACAACGGCTGGACCGCCGAGACGGTGTTCGCCAGCGACGGCGCCAGCGAGGACTTCCCGCAGACGACGGTGTACTTCGTCGACGACGGCGACGTGTCCGCCGCCCTCGGCCTTGCCGAGCTGATCGGCGGTGCCGAGGTCGAGAAGAGCGACTTCTACGCGGGGCTGAACGACTCCGATTCCCCGCAGCTGACCGTGGTGCTCGGTCTGGACAAGGCGGCCGCCGCGCCCGAGACTCCCGCCGAGTAGGCGCGCCTCCGCCGCGGCTTGCACTCTCTGGGGGCGAGTGCCAGAATGGCGTTAGCACTCATCGACTCTGAGTGCTAAACCCAACGCCTACGTCCGGGAGGGACGACAAAACTCATGGCAAAGATCATCGCTTTCGATGAGGAGGCCCGCCGCGGCCTCGAGCGCGGCCTGAACATCCTGGCCGACGCCGTCAAGGTGACCCTCGGCCCCCGCGGTCGCAACGTCGTGCTCGAGAAGAAGTGGGGCGCCCCCACCATCACGAACGACGGCGTGTCGATCGCCAAGGAGATCGAGCTCGACGACCCGTACGAGAAGATCGGCGCTGAGCTGGTCAAGGAGGTCGCCAAGAAGACCGACG
Organism: Microbacterium neungamense; assembly: GCF_024971095.1. Taxonomy (NCBI): domain Bacteria; kingdom Bacillati; phylum Actinomycetota; class Actinomycetes; order Micrococcales; family Microbacteriaceae; genus Microbacterium; species Microbacterium neungamense. The sequence continues at coordinate 1,978,267 of NZ_CP069717.1, read as the reverse complement.
ACGTCGCGGGTGATGGAACCACCACCGCGACCGTCCTGGCTCAGGCGCTGGTCCGCGAGGGTCTGCGCAACGTCGCAGCCGGCGCCGACCCGATCTCGCTCAAGCGCGGCATCGAGAAGGCCGTCGCCGCCATCACCGAGGAGCTCCTCAAGGGCGCCAAGGAGATCGAGTCCAAGGAGCAGATCGCCGCGACGGCATCCATCTCCGCGGCCGACACCGCGATCGGCGAGCTCATCGCCGAGGCGATCGACAAGGTCGGCAAGGAGGGCGTGGTCACGGTCGAGGAGTCGCAGACCTTCGGCACCGAGCTCGAGCTCACCGAGGGCATGCGCTTCGACAAGGGTTACCTCAACCCCTACTTCGTCACGGACCCGGAGCGCCAGGAGGCCGTCTTCGAGGACCCGTACATCCTCATCGCGAACCAGAAGATCTCCAACATCAAGGACCTTCTGCCCATCGTCGACAAGGTGATCCAGGACGGCAAGGAGCTCGTCATCATCGCCGAGGACGTCGAGGGCGAGGCTCTCGCGACCCTCGTGCTGAACAAGATCCGCGGCATCTTCAAGTCCGTCGCCGTCAAGGCCCCGGGCTTCGGCGACCGCCGCAAGGCTCAGCTGCAGGACATCGCGATCCTCACCGGCGGCCAGGTCATCACCGAGGAGGTCGGTCTCAAGCTCGAGAACACCACCCTCGACCTGCTCGGCCGTGCGCGCAAGGTCATCGTCACCAAGGACGAGACCACGATCGTCGAGGGCGCCGGTGACTCCGCGCAGATCGAGGGCCGCGTGACCCAGATCCGCCGCGAGATCGAGAACACCGACAGCGACTACGACCGCGAGAAGCTCCAGGAGCGCCTCGCCAAGCTCGCCGGCGGCGTCGCCGTCATCAAGGCGGGCGCGGCCACCGAGGTCGAGCTCAAGGAGCGCAAGCACCGCATCGAGGACGCCGTCCGCAACGCGAAGGCCGCGGTCGAGGAGGGCATCGTCCCCGGTGGTGGCGTCGCGCTCATCCAGTCCGGCACGAAGGCCTTCGAGGGCCTCTCGCTGGAGGGCGACGAGGCGACCGGTGCGAACATCGTCAAGGTCGCCATCGAGGCTCCGCTCAAGCAGATCGCCCTCAACGCCGGCCTCGAGCCGGGCGTCGTCGCCGCGAAGGTCGCCGAGCTCCCCGCGGGCCACGGCCTCAACGCCGCGACCGGCGAGTACGGCGACCTGTTCGCCCAGGGCATCATCGACCCGGCCAAGGTCACCCGCTCGGCGCTGCAGAACGCCGCGTCGATCGCCGGCCTGTTCCTCACCACCGAGGCGGTCGTGGCCGACAAGCCCGAGAAGGCGTCCGCCGCTCCGGCCGACCCGTCCGGCGGCATGGACTTCTGATCTGACGATCCGACGTCCGTCTGCGACACAGCGCCCCCGGCTCCGGCCGGGGGCGCTGTGCGTTCCACCAGGGGGTCGGCGGAACAGCCAGGGGGTCAGCGGAACAGGCTCGCCGAGTACTGATCGGCCTCGGCGTACTGCATCGCGGCTGTGGCGAGGGCGCCGCCGATGGACCCGAGCACCTGCTCGACGTGCAGCTGCGCCGCGCGCCACTGCTCGCTGCACTCCTGGAACGCGGCGGATGCCGGGCCGGTCCACGCGGACTGCAGCTGCGTGAGCTGCGACATCAGCGTGCCGGACTCGGTCTGCAGGCGCGACATCGTACCCAGGACGGCGCCGTGCGCGGCATCGACGGCGTCGGTATCGACGGTGAAGACGGTCATCAGGACTCCTCTCGACGGGTCTCCGACGCTACGCGGCGAGCCGGCGCCGCGTAGCGCCCGTTCCCGGTCGCTGTGCAGAACTCGCCGAAAGACATCCGCTGTGGAGGACGACCGCGAGATCACCCGGCCGACCCACCGGCCTCAGAGCTCCAGCCGGTCGAGCGGCTGCGTCTCCTCGAGAAGGTGCTCGGGCGTCGCCTGCGGCGGGGCGAGCGGCAGGGCCACCGTGAAGGTCGCGCCGCCGCCGGGAGTCTCGTCCACTGTGACCGACCCGTTCAGGGCATCCACGATCGAGGCCACGATCGCCAGCCCCAGGCCCGCGCCCCCGGTCTCCCGCGCCCGCGAGGTGTCGGCGCGCCAGAAGCGCTCGAAGATGTGCTCCCGGATCTGCGGCGGGATGCCCTCGCCGTGATCCACCACCGCGATCGTGCCCACGCCGCGCCGGCGATCCGCGCCCACGACGATCTCGATCGGGCTGTCGTCCGGCGAGAACCGGCGGGCGTTGCCGAGCAGGTTCGTCACCACCTGGCGCACCTTGTTGTCCTCGCCGAGAACGATCGGGGGCGTGCGCACCGGGGCATCCGTCGTCTCCGTGAAATCGATCGACGGCACCTCCGGGGCCGGGCGGGGCCGGCGTCGCAGCCGCGACAGCGCCACGCCGGGACGGGGGCGCGGCGCCGGCGGCGCGTCCTGGATCGGGATCGGGGCCGTGGTCGCCGGCGGCGCATCCCCGGCGGTGGTGTCGATCACGGTGACGGTGCGCCCGGGGGATGCCACCCGCACGTCGAGCGCGGCGTCCCGGGCGATCGGCCGCAGATCCAGCGGCTCGATCCGGATCTCGCGTTCGCGCTCCTCGTCGAGGCGCGCCAGGGCGAGGAGGTCCTCGACGAGCACGCCCATCCGGATCGCCTCCTTCTCGATCCGCTCCATCGCCCGGGCGGTGTCCTCCTCGCCGCGGATCGCGCCCATCCGGTACAGCTCGGCGTAGCCGCGCACGCTCACCAGCGGGGTGCGCAGTTCGTGGCTGGCGTCGCCGATGAAGCGCCGCATGTTCTGGACGGTGCGGTCGCGCTGCGCGAGGGAGCGGTCGACGCGATCCAGCATGGTGTTGATCGCGGCGTTCAGTCGGCCGACCTCGGTGCTCGGCTCCAGGTCGGTGAGGCGCTGGCTGAAGTCGCCGGCGGCGATGGCCATGGCGGTCGCCTCGACGTGCCCGAGCCTCCGGAAGGTGAGGGTGACCAGTCCGCGGATGAGCAGGGCCGCGAGGAGGATGGTGACCAGCGCGACGGTCGTGTACACCCCGAAGTAGGTGGCGATGATCCGGTCGGCCTCCTCGAGGGGGAGGGCGACGAACTGGATGTAGTACGCGCCGGGGCCCTCGTCCACGAAGACCGCCCCGTGGTACGCGGCGCCGTCCTCGCTCTCCAGCGGGATCGGGGCGCGGTCCTCGAGGGCGTGCGCGGCTTCGAGGGTGAGCGTGCGCGGGAACACCGGGCCGTCGGATGCCCCGGACCCGCCGCCCCGCGCCAGCAGCGTGCCGTTCGCCCCGTACACGGCGAACACGTAGTCGGAGGATCGGGGCGCGGTCTCCTTCGGCGTGAAGACGAGGGTGCCGCCCTCCGACGCGATGTCGAACCACCGCTCGGCGATGCCGCTCTTGGCGAGATCCGGCAGCTGCGCGTCGATGTTGCTGATCAGCGCGTTGCGCAGGATGGGGACCGTGCCGATGCCGGCGACGACCAGCCCCAGAGCCAGGACGGCGACGGTGACGCCGGTGACCTTCGCCCTCAGGCTGATCCGCCGCCACCAGCTGGTGACCGCGTCGGGCTTGTGCGCCATGCGGCCCCCTCGCCGGCTACTTGCCGACCTTGAGCATGTAGCCGAAGCCGCGCTTGGTCTGGATCACCGACTCCTCGGTGTGCGGGTCGATCTTGCGGCGCAGGTAGGAGATGTAGCTCTCCACGATGCCGGCGTCGCCGTTGAAGTCGTACTCCCAGACGTGGTCGAGGATCTGCGCCTTCGACAGCACCCGGTTGGGGTTCAGCATGAGGTACTTGAGCAGCTTGAACTCGGTCGGGCTGAGCTCGATCGGCGTCTTGCCGACGTACACGTCGTGCGTGTCCTGGTCCATCGACAGCTCGCCGGCGCGGATCACCGACTCCTCGTCGGCCTGCATGGTGCGGCGCAGGATCGCCTGCGCGCGGGCGACGATCTCGTCGAGCGCGAACGGCTTGGTGACGTAGTCGTCGCCGCCGGCGTTCAGGCCCTCGATCTTGTCCTGGGTGTCGTCCTTGGCGGTGAGGAAGAGGATCGGCGCCGTGAAGCCGGCGCCGCGCAGGCGCTTGGTCACGCTGAAGCCGTTCATGTCGGGCAGCATCACGTCGAGGATGATGAGGTCGGGCTCCTCCTCGAGCACGGCCGAGATGGTGGCCGCGCCGTTCGCGACCGTCTTCACCTGGAATCCGGCGAAGCTGAGACCCGTGGACAGCAGGTCGCGGATGTTGGGTTCGTCATCGACGACCAGGATGCGCGCATCAGTCATGTCCCCATTATGGTGATCCGGGCCATGCGGCGGCTGATTGTGCGCGGATCGGCGGTCAGGCCGCGGGCCCGTGCACGGCGGCGGCGACGGCGAGGGTGACGGATGCCGCGATGGGCGCGTCGGGGTCGACCGTGAGCCGGTGCAGGAGCAGCCCGTCGCACGCGGCCATCAGCATCGGCGCGCGCTCGGCCGCGGCGGGGCCGCCGATCGCGCCGAGAAGCGACCGCGTCCACTCCTCGAAGATGCGCCGCTGACGGCGCAGGGGTGTGACGGCCTCGTCGTCGACGGCCTCGAGGAACAGTGCGTACCGGGCGCGGGTGCGGGCGGCTCTCGGCCCGGACTCGATCTCCATCGCGGTGACGAGCATGTCGACCAGCGCCTGCTCGGTCTCGATCGGGGCGGGGAAGCCGCCCTCGGCCCGCTCGCTCTCCGCGATCCAGTCGATCACGCCGGCGAGCAGGGCGGCGCGCGTGCGGAAGTGGTTCGACGTGGACCCCGGGGGGAGTCCGGCGGCGGCGTCCACTCGGGCGTGGGTGAGGGCGCGGACGCCCTCGGTGCCGACAAGGTCGACGGCGGCATCCAGGGCGCGGTCGCGGGTGGTGCTCATGACGTCATACTACAGACGTAGTGACAAACTACTATGAACGTAGTAGATTGGGCGCATGGCTGGGGCGGCCTGCTCGCATCGAGGGAGAGGCTCATCATGGACACGCCCGCATCGCACACCGCCGGCACGACGACGTGGTCGCCGCCGCTGCCGGATGCCCCGGGTTTCGAGCACCGGATGGTGGACACACCCGGTCTGCGGACCCACATCGCGACGATCGGCACCGGCGACCCGGTGCTGATGCTGCACGGCTTCCCGCAGCACTGGTGGCAGTGGCGGCGGATCGGGCCGCGGCTCGCCGCCGCGGGGTACCGCGTGATCTGCCCGGACCTGCGCGGCTCCGGATGGACCGAGGCCGACGAGCAGGGCTACCGGCGCGAGACGATGCTGCACGACGTCGTCGCCCTGCTCGACGCGCTCGGCCTGCCGCGCGTCCGCGTGGTCAGCCACGACCTGGGGTCCGTGGTCGCGGGGCAGCTCGCGTACGCGCACGCGGAGCGGGTGCGCTCGGCGGTGCAGCTGTCCGTGCCGCCGGGATTCATGATCTTCACCCCGAAGCTGCTTCCCGCCTTCCGTCACATGCCGCGGATGTTGCGGCACCGCGAGGGCGCCTCCCTGCGCTGGGTGTTCGGAGGTCCGTGGACCGCGACGCCGATGACCGACGAGACGATCGACGGGTACCTCCGGGTGCACAGCCGGCCCGAGGTCAGCCGCGCCGTGAGAGCGCTGTACCGCGGAATGGTCATCCCGGAGGTCATGCGGCTCTCCCGTGGCGACTACAAGCGGATGCGGCTGCATCCGCCCACTCTCGCCGCCTTCGGCCGTGAGGACGGGCCGTTCCGGGAGGAGATCGTCCGGCGGATCTGCCGCGAGGCCGACCGTCGTGCCGACCGCTTCGAGCTGGCTTTCGTCGAGGGGGCCGCGCACTTCATGACCGACGACGCCCCCGACGAGGTGGCCGAATTGATCCTGGACTGGTTCCGTCGCAGCTGACCTCCCTCACTTCCCGGCACATTGTGTCGCGATCTGCGGGTTGAGGCCTGGGGGACTGGCACCTGGTGACACAATGTGGCGTTCCGGGTGGGTGGTCAGGCGGCGAGGGCGTCGGCGTCCATGATGGTGTAGCTGTAGCCCTGCTCGGCGAGGAAGCGCTGCCGGTTCTGGGCGTAGTCCTGGTCGACGGTGTCGCGGGCGATCAGCGTGTAGAAGCTCGCGGTGTGTCCGGACTGCTTCGGCCGCAGCAGCCGCCCCAGCCGCTGCGCCTCCTCCTGCCGCGACCCGAACGAGCCGGACACCTGGATCGCGACGGACGCCTCCGGCAGGTCGATCGAGAAGTTCGCGACCTTCGACACCACCAGCAGCGAGATCTCGCCCTCGCGGAACTGCCGGTACAGCTCCTCCCGCTCGTCCACCGGCGTCGCCCCGGTGATCTGCGGCGCATTCAGCGACTCGGACAGGGTGTCCAGCTGGTCGAGGTACTGGCCGATCACGAGGATGCGCTCGCCGGGGTGCTTCGCGATCAGGTCGCGCACGGCCTTGATCTTGGCAGGGGCGGATGCCGCGAGCCGGTACCGCTCCTCGTCGGTCGCCGCCGCGTACTCGAGCCGGTCGCCCGGCGGCAGGTCGACGCGCACCTCGTAGCAGGCGGCGGGGGAGATGAACCCCTGCGCCTCGATCTGCTTCCACGGCGCGTCGAACCGCTTGGGCCCGATCAGGCTGAACACGTCACCCTCCCGGCCGTCCTCCCGCACCAGGGTCGCGGTCAGCCCGATCCGGCGCCGCGCCTGCAGGTCGGCGGTGAGCTTGAACACCGGCGCCGGCAGCAGGTGCACCTCGTCGTACACGATGAGGCCCCAGTCCATGGCGTCCAGCAGGGCGAGGTGCGCGTACTGGCCCTTCCGCTTGGCGGTGAGGATCTGGTACGTCGCGATGGTGACCGGCTTGACCTCCTTGGCCTGGCCGGAGTACTCGCCGATCTCCTCGGGCGTGAGCGAGGTCCGCTTGAGCAGCTCGTCGCGCCACTGCCGGGCCGAGACGGTGTTCGTCACCAGGATCAGCGTGGTCGTCTTCGTGTTCGCCATGGCGCCGGCGCCGACGATGGTCTTCCCCGCACCGCACGGCAGCACCACGACCCCGGAGCCGTCCTTCGCGAACGCCTCCACCGCCTCGCGCTGGTACGGACGCATCTGCCAGCCGTCCTCGGCCAGCTCGATCTCGTGCGGCGTGCCCGGCGTGTAGCCGGCCAGGTCCTCCGCCGGCCAGCCGATCTTCAGCAGCTCCTGCTTGATCTGGCCCCGGGCCCAGGCGTCCACCACGTAGGCATCCGGCGAGGGGTGCCCGATCAGCAGCGGCTGGATGCGCTTGTTGCCGGCCACCTGCGTGAGCACGGCCGGGTCGCTGGAGCGCAGGATCAGCCGGCCCTCCTCGTCGCGCTCGATCACGAGCCGGCCGTAGCGGTTCACGGTCTCGCGCAGATCGACCGCCACCGACGGCGGGACCGGGAAGCGCGACCAGCGCTCCAGGGTCTCCAGCATGTCCTCCGCGGTGTGCCCGGCGGCCCGTGCGTTCCACAGGCCCAGACGCGTGATCCGGTAGGTGTGGATGTGCTCGGGTGCGCGCTCCAGCTCCGCGAAGATCGCCAGCTCGTGCCGGGCCGTCTCGGCGTCGGCGTGCGCCACCTCGAGCAGGACGGTGCGATCGCTCTGCACGATCAAAGGGCCATCAGACATAGCAGACCAGTCTACCGCCGCCCCCGCCGGCCGGACCGTTCAGCCCTCCAGCACGCGCACCGAGCGGATGCTGCGCACCGGCAGGGTGCGCTCGACGTCGGCGGTGCGGTCGCGGCCGCGCAGGCGGCCGCCGCCGAGGCCGGATGCCTCGAGCGCCAGCTCCCGGCTGGAGCCGTCCGGCATGGCGACCTCGACGAGCACGACCGCCCGGGCACGGACGGCCGCCTCGAGCTCCCGGTCGAGCCACGCCGCATCGGCATCCGGACCCTGATGCGCGCGCAGCCGGGCGATCAGCGGCGCATAGGACGCGGCGGCGGCCGGATGCTCGTCCGCCATGCGCCGGCGCGCCGGGGGGATCGCGGCCCCGTCCCCGCCGACAAGAGTGGCGGGGTAGCGCGCGTCGGCGAGCGCCCAGGCGATGGTGTCGGCGCCCACCCGGGAGACGAGCACCTCGCCGTCGCGGACCAGGCCGAGCGGTCGCAGCGCGCGGTCGACCTCGATCGCCTGCAGCAGGTGCGCGTCGGTGCTGGAGACCACGGTGCCGCGGGCCGGGTCGGCCGTCACGCGGACCAGGCCGTGCCGCTGCGCCGTCTGCGCCACCAGGTAGGACAGCGGCTGCGGCAGGCCGGTCGGCGACAGTCCGGTGAGGAAGTCCAGGATGCTCTGCCCGGTCTCACCGTCCGCGAGGGCGCGGGCGATCGACTCGGCGGTGAACCGGTAGGAGGAGGCCTGCGCGGCGTCGTGCTCGGTCATCGCCCGCAGCCGGTTGTCCAGCGCCGGCAGCAGCGGTCCGGGCGCGATCGCGGTGAGGTCGTTCTGCAGGAAGACCCGGTCCACCTCCGAGGGCAGCAGGGTGGCGAGCGGCTCGGCATCGGCCGGCTCGCCGCGCCGCAGGGGTGTCGCCCAGGCCGGTTCGCCGCCGTCGTCGGCCGAGAGCCCCAGCAGGGCGGCCCGGTTGCGCAGCGCCGCGACCGCCGCGGGCCATCCCGGATCCCAGGGGTGGGCGTCGTCCCAGGCCGCGACCGGAATCCAGCCGGCGCCGGTGCGGATGCCGCGCGGCAGGCTCTCCCGGAACGCCTCGGCGAGCAGGGCCCAGCGGCGCCGGAACGGGGAGTCCAGCCAGTCGCCGGCGGCGGGGGTGATGCGCAGCTCCCGGTCGACGGGGCGGGCGAGGTCCGCGGTCACGGCCAGGGCGCGCAGCTCGTCGAGCACCTCGGCATCCATCCCGCCTTCGGCGAGCCGGCGTCGCTCACCGGCGCCGAGGGCGCCGGATGCGACGAGGGTGAGCGGGGCGGTGCGGGCGCTCAGCAGCAGGTCGGCGAGGCCCCGCACGGTCTGGAAGGCGCGCTCGGCCGCGCGTGCCGCCGCCTCGGCGGACGCGGGCGCGGCCTCCGCGGCGACCGGCGCCGGCGGCACGTCCCGCTGCTCCGCGATCGCGGCGACAGGGGGCGGGACGCGGCCGTCGTCGTCCATCAGCGCGAGGGCGCGCAGGCCCGGCGAGGGATCGCCCGCGCTGCCGTCGCGCGCGGCGCGCACCAGAGCCTCCGCCTCGTCGCGGGTGAGCGTGCACAGCGCCCGCTCCACCGAGGCGGTGTCGAGCAGCGCTTCGGCGGCATCGAAGAAGTCCTGCCACGGGGCATCCGCCCGCACGCCGCGAGCGTGGAACAGCTCTGCGAGCCACGCGTCGTCGGCCGCGGCGAGCCGGTCGGCGAGCGGACGCGCGTAGGTGCTCATCGGCCGCTCAGGAGCGCGAGGACGCGCGCCCCTTCCGGATGAAGCTCATGACGAGCAGGGCGATGATCATCACGAAGGCGAGCGGCAGCCCGTACATGGGCACGGCCGCGACCACGGGCCAGGCGCCGGTGCCGAACGCCTGCTGGTCCATCCCGGCGGCCGTGCCGATGATGATCGCGAAGAAGCAGACGATCGACAGCGCGGCGACGCCCAGTGCCCCGAACGCGAGGAAGCGGTCGATCCCGCGGACCGGGACGTCGCGGTCGGCGTCGGGGCCGTCGTGCTCAGTGCTCATCCGTCTCAGCGTATCGCCTGCGCGCCGGGGCCGGACCGGTAGGCTGGAGGGGTCGCGCCGCCGCGCGACGTTCTTTCCATACCGTTCACAGCGAGGTTCTCCCATGCCCACCGGCAAGGTCAGGTTCTACGACGAGGAGAAGGGGTTCGGCTTCATCGCCAGCGATGACGGCCAGGACGTCTTCCTGCACGCCTCTGCCCTTCCCGCGGGTGTCACCGTGAAGAAGAACACCCGCGTGGAGTTCGGACTCGCCGACGGCCGCCGCGGCCCGCAGGCGCTCTCGGTCCGCGTGCTCGACGCGCCGCCCAGCCTGGCCAAGGCGCATCGCAAGCCGGCGGACGACATGGCCGTCATCGTCGAGGACCTCGTCAAGCTCCTCGACAGCATCGGCGGCGATCTGCGCCGCGGCCGCTACCCGTCGTCCAGCCACGGCCGCAAGGTCGCGGCCGTGCTGCGCAAGGTCGCCGATGAGCTCGACGCCTGACGAGCTGGCGGCCGCCACCCGCGACCTCGCCCTCGCCGCCCTGCACGAGATCACCCCGGCTTCGACGATCGGCCCGGCGGCCGGTCACGTGGTGGAGGCGGACGGCGCGGTGTCGCTGCGGTTCCAGAACCGCCTGCCCGGCTACCCGGGATGGTTCTGGACGGTCACCGTCGCGCAGGTGGAAGGCGCCGAGCCGACCGTGCTCGAGGTGGAGCTGCTGCCCGGCGACGGCGCACTGCTCGCCCCCGAGTGGGTGCCGTGGGCCGAGCGCCTGGCGGAGTACCGCGCGCACCAGGCCGAACCGGCCGAGCAGGCGGCCGCCGCGTCGGCGGAGGCCGGGGAGACGGATGCCGACGCGCTGCTGGACGCCGCGCTCGAGGCGGACGGACTGGACGAGGACGACGACCAGGAGCAGGACATCCTGCACGCCGGCGACCTGGACGGGGTCGACATCGACGAGCTGGACGAGTCCGGCGAGGACGACGACGACGAGGAACTCGACGACGCCGACGAGGCGCTCTCCGACGAGGAGGAGTGACCGGCGCGGGCGTGCGCTGACCGCGGCGCCCGGGCATCCGTTCGTCAGCCGGCGGTGCGCTCCAGCACGTAGTCGAGAGCGCGCGTGAGCGTACGCACGTCGTCCGGCTCGATCGAGACGAACGTCGCGATGCGCAGCTGGTTGCGGCCGAGCTTGCGGTAGGGCTCGGTGTCCACGATGCCGTTCGCGCGCAGCTCCTTGGCGACGGCCGCGGCGTCCACGCGCTCGTCGAAGTCGATCGCGACGACGACGGGGGAGCGGTGCGCGGCATCCGTCACGAACGGGGTCGCCACCTCCGAGGCGTCCGCCCAGTCGTAGAGGATGCCGGAGGACTCCGCGGTCCGCGCGGCGGCCCAGCCGAGCCCGCCGTTGTCGAGGATCCAGCCGAGCTGGCTGTCGAGCAGGTGCAGCGTCGCCAGCGCGGGCGTGTTCAGGGTCTGGTTGAGCCGGGAGTTGTCCACCGCGTTCTTCAGGCTGAGGAACTCAGGGATGTAGCGGTCGGATGCCGCGATCCGCTCGATCCGCTCGATGGCGGCCGGGGAGGCGGCGGCGAACCACAGGCCGCCGTCCGAGCCGAGGTTCTTCTGCGGGGCGAAGTAGTACACGTCCGCCTCGGCGATGTCGAGGTCGATCCCGCCGGCGGCGCTGGTCGCGTCGATCACCGTGAGCGCGCCGTCGGCCGCCACCCGGCGGACCGGGGCGGCGACACCGGTGGAGGTCTCGTTGTGCGGCCAGGCGTACACGTCCACGCCCTCCACGGCCTCCGCGTCGGTGCGCGAGCCGGGCTCGGCGTTGCGCACGTCCGGCGCCTCCAGCCACGGAGCCGCGGCGGCCTTGGCGAACTTGCCGCCGAACTCGCCGAACACCAGGTTCTGGCTGCGGCGCTCGATGAGGCCGAACGCGGCGGCGTCCCAGAACGCGGTCGAGCCGCCGTTGCCGAGCAGGATCTCGTAGCCGTCCGGCAGCCGGAACAGCTTCGCGAGGCGCTCGCGCACGCTGCCGACCAGGTTCTTCACCGGGGCCTGACGGTGCGAGGTGCCCAGGAGGCCGGCGCCCGCGGCGACGAGGGCCTCCAGCTGCGCGGGGCGCACCTTGGACGGACCGCATCCGAAGCGTCCGTCGACGGGCAGGAGTTCTCGGGGGATCTCGATCGCCATGGGTCGATTCTAGGGGGAGGGGCTGGGCCGCCCCGCCCGCATGACGCCCCGCGTCATCGCGGGAATGTAGGCTTGCCTAAGAACCACCGGAGGCCTTGCATGACCGACCTGATCGACACCACCGAGATGTATCTCCGCACGATCCTCGAACTGGAGGAGGAGAACATCGTGCCGCTGCGCGCGCGTATCTCGGAGCGTCTCGGGCACTCCGGCCCGACGGTGTCGCAGACCGTCGGACGCATGGAGCGCGACGGTCTCGTCGTCGTCTCCGAGGACCGCCGTCTCGAGCTCACCGAGACCGGACGGCGCAAGGCCGTCGACGTGATGCGCAAGCACCGTCTCGCGGAGCGCCTGCTGTCCGACGTCATCGGGCTGGACTGGGCGTACGTGCACGACGAGGCCTGCCGCTGGGAGCACGTGATGAGCGAGCAGGTCGAGCGCCGACTCGTCGAGCTGCTCGGCCACCCCACGGAGTCGCCGTACGGCAACCCGATCCCCGGGCTGGATCAGCTCGGCGACCTGCCGGCCCGCACCTTCGACGAGGGCGTCGTCGGCCTGGTGCAGAAGCTGAACGAGGCGGGCGGCCCGATCGAGGGCACCGTGCGCCGGCTCGCCGAGCCGGCCCAGGTGGACCCGGAGCTTCTGGAGCAGCTGCGAGACGCCGGCGTGGTCCCCGGCGCGCGCGGCGACTACCGCTACAACGAGGGCTACGTGCTCATCCAGATGGAGGGCAAGGACGAGGGGCTGGAGCTCCCGGTCGAGCTCGCCTCGCACATCTTCCTCGTCGGCGAACCCGCGTGATTCCGCGGCTGCGGGCCGCATCCGGGGGATTGCCAGGTTCGCAGGGTGACAGAATCGTTATCTTCCGGTAACCTCGGACGGGTCGCCGGCGAAGAAGCCCGCCGGTGATGCACGCGAAGATCGCCTCCCTGGCTCGTCGTCTTCGCGAGAAGTTCGCACAACGTGCCCGTGTGACTACGTGCCCGAGAAACGACAGTGCCGACGAGCCAGCGCTGCCCGAGCGCCGAGGCGCAGGAGGAAACCCTTTTGGCCGCAGACATCGACAAGACCGCGACGACAGCAGAACAGAGTTCCCCGGCACGGCGCCGAGCATCCTCGGCCGGCCGGAGTGTGAAGCCGATGCGGACCGTCGCGATCTTCGCGGCCGTCAGCGCGCTCGTCGCCGCCGTGGCGCTCCCCGCCTACGCGGCCACGAAGCCGACCGGTACGGAGGCGACCACGCTGCAGCAGCTGGCCGTCGACGACGCCCAGTCCCTCGTCGTCGCCTCCGAGGCCACCGCCGCGCCGCTGAACCGCGGCAGCTACTCGGCGACCACGCCCGAGGAGATCGAGAAGAAGAAGGCCGAGGAGGCCGCGGCCGCCCGCGCCGCCGCCGCGGCCCAGCTCGCCGCCGCGGGCGCTGACGGCGGACGGGTCAGCGACGCCGACCTCCGCCTGGTGGCCGCCGGCTCCGGCGAGGTCCGCTACCCGCTGCCGGCCGGCTCGTACTACGTCAGCCGCACGCTCAGCAGCGGCCACGACGGCGCCGACATGGTCGCCGACGGCGGCACCCCGATCTTCGCCGCCGCCGGCGGCGTGGTCCGGATCTCCTCCGAGAGCTACTACGGCTACGGCGTCGCCGTCGTGATCGACCACGTGATCGGCGGTCAGCGCGTCTCCACCGTGTACGCGCACATGACCAACGGCACCCGCGCCGTCAGCGCCGGGCAGGTCGTCCAGCCCGGCCAGTTCATCGGCAAGGTGGGCAACACCGGCCGCTCCTACGGCGACCACCTCCACTTCGAGGTGCAGGTCAACGGCTCCCTCGTCGAGCCGATGGGCTGGCTCAGCGCCAACGCCGGCTGAGCCCTCGTCGACACGCCCAGCGCTGTTCACCGGCTGTTCCCGTCCCGGATGCCCCGGGATGGGTTAGCCTGAACGCGTCGTCGTACGAGTGGGAGAAGCCGATGTATCCGATACCGAGCATCCGCACCATGGATGCACTCGGTCGTCTGGTGCTCCGGCATCGCCCGCAGGGCTGCCTCGGTTCCGCCGAGTGTGAAAGGCGCTGTCCGTAGACAGCGCCTTTTCCGTACCTGCGAGCGCTCCTCATCCGCACGGCGTCGTGTGAGTCGAGAGTGCCGGGAAGCCATCCCGGCGGATCGAGAGGATGACGATGCGCACACTGGTCCTGAACGCCGGATACGAGCCGCTCGCGGTCGTGTCGTTCAAGAGAGCCCTGGTCCTGGTCATGAACGACAAGGCCACGGTGATCGAGCACATGGAGGACGACCCCGTCTGGGCCGCCCGCGGCGCCTACGAGCGCCCCGTGGTGATCATCCTCTCGCGCTACGTCCGGGTGCCGAATGCGCGCCGGATGCCGGTCACCCGCCGCGGCGTGCTGCGCCGCGACGACCACCGCTGCGGCTACTGCGGCAAGTCGGCGTCGACGATCGATCACGTGCTGCCGCGGTCGCGCGGAGGCCGCGACACTTGGGAGAACCTCGTCGCCTGCTGCCTGCGCTGCAACAACATCAAGAGCGACCGCACTCCGCAGGAGATGGGCTGGGAGCTGCGCGTCACGCCGCGCCCGCCGCACGGCACCGCCTGGACGGTCCGCGGCGTCGAGCGCAGCGACCCCCGCTGGGAGCCGTACCTGGCCCTCGCGGCCTGAGCCTCCCGCGATGGTGCCCTCGAGTCCTCCATCGGCCCCTCCGCGCGCCGCTCGTCGGAGGCGGATGTCGCGTGGGGAGGGAAGGCGGCGCGCGGAGCCTCCGGCCGATGGGGGCCCGCTGTCGAGGGCTTAGACGATGGAAGGGCCGCCCGTGGGCGGCCCTTTCAACATCGTGCCCCCGACAGGATTCGAACCTGCGACCTGCCCTTTAGGAGAGGGCTGCTCTATCCAGCTGAGCTACGAAGGCGCGCGTCAAGTCTAGTCGTGCGCCGGAAGCCGCCGGAGCGCCGCCGGAGCGCCGCAGGGGGAGCGTGCTCAGTGCGCGGCGCGGTAGGCGTCCACGATCTCGCTGGAGACGCGACCGCGCTCCGAGACCTTGTAGCCGTTCTGCTTCGCCCACTCGCGGATGGCCCCGGCCTCCGCATTGCCGCCCGCACGGCGGCGGGACGTCCCGCCGCGGACCGCGCCGGCCGTCGTCGCACGCCGTCCGGCCTTGATATACGGGGCGAGCGCCTCACGCAGCTCGTCCGCGTGCGCGGTGGTCAGGTCGATCTCGTAAGCGGCGCCGTTGAGCGAGAAATGCACCGTCTCGCCCTCACCGCTTTCCAGAAGAGTTCCATCGATGTCGTCGACGAGCTGATGAACGATTTTGCGAGCCATGGCACAACGCTATTGCGCAAACGGCTCCGACGGCAACATTCAGGCGTGACCGGTGTCGACGAGTTTCAATCCCACGATGCATCCGATCAATCCGGTCAGCAGCAGAATCCGCACCCACGAGATATCCGTCTCGCCCGTGATCATCGCCCAGATCACCGTGAGCGAGGCGCCGATTCCCACCCAGACCGCGTACGCCGTCCCGGTCGGAATGTCGCGCATCGCCCAGGCGAGCCCGAGCATCGAGAGAATGAGCCCCGCGAAGAACACCACGCTCGGCCACAGCCGGGAAAGGCCCTCGGATTTCCCCAGCGCTGTGGCCCACACGGCCTCGAGAACTCCGGAGATGATGAGCACGACCCATGCCATGATTGCGACCCTCCAGGACCAGTCCTTTCGCTCACCGGGTACTGGCCTGCCTCGTCCGGGGCCGCTGCCGGCGGCCGCATCCCAGATTATCCGGGCGGGGTCGGCCGGTCAGGGGAGCAGGCCGAGCCGCCGCGCCCGCGCCACCGCGGCGTGACGAGTGGACGCGTCCAGCTTCGACATCGCCGAGCCGAGATATGCCTTGATCGTCCCCTCGCGCAGCCCGAGCCGCACGGCGATCTCCGCATTGGTGGCGCCCAGCGCCACGCAGGCGAGCACGTCGGTCTCCCGCGGGGACAGCCGCACCGTCGGCACCGGACCGGTCGTCGCCGGGACGACGGGTTCGCCGGCCAGGCCCAGCAGGCGCCGCTCGACCGCTGCGAGCCGCTCCCGAAGCGACTCGTCCGCGATGTCCGCGGCGATGCTGCGCAGCTCGGCGTAGCTCTCGCGCAGCTCCTCGCGCTGCGCGGGGGGCAGCTGCGCGGGGCTGGGCAGCGCGTGCAGGCGCCGGTCGACCTCGTCGCGGATGCCGAGCTCGGTCGCCACCGAGGCCGCGACCTGCATGGCCGGGGCCGTCGCGACGCCGCCCACCTGCCACTCCTCCCACGCCCCGGCGTAGAGCACCCCGCGCGGCCGTCCGCCCACCACGACGGGGATCGCGAGCAGCGTGCGCAGCCCCTCGCCGAGCACGAACATGTCGTAGTCGTGGGTGATCTGCTGGGAGGTCCGGTAGTCGCTGGTCATCCGCGGCCGCAGCTCCATCATCGCCCGGCCGCCGAGGCCGCGCTCCGGCCGCACCCGGAGGCCGTGCAGGCTGGGCGTGCGGTTGCCGACGATCGCGGTCACCGCGACGACGCCGTCCTCGACCAGTCCGCCGAACGTGACGGGGAAGCGCGTGCGACGCGCCAGCTCACGCACCGCGTCGGCGAGGAGCTGCTCCTCGGGGTCGGGTCGGATCATCGTGGTCAACGGATACCAACTTTCGGGGGTGACGGCGCCGTTCCCCTTTTCGTAGCGTCGACCTTATCACCCGCGCGGCGCCGCCGCGCGAGACACGGACATGTGGCAAGGAGGCCTCATGAAGGATCGGGTCATGGGCGATTCCCCGGGAGCGATCGATTACATCGCCGTGGAGGAATCGCCGAAGTTCCAGCACCTGAAGCGGATGCAGCGCTCATTCGTGTTTCCGCTGGCGGTGTTCTTCCTGCTGTGGTATTTCGCATACGTCCTGCTGGCGGCATTCGCCACCGAATTCATGAGCCAGCGGGTCTGGGGGGATATCACCGTCGGGCTGCTCTTCGGGCTCGGGCAGTTCGTCACCACATTCGCCATCACGATGGCGTACGTCTCGTTCGCGAATCGTCGGCTGGATCCCGTCGCGCAGGAGATCCGTGAAGAACTCGAGAATGCGGAGGCGAAGGCATGAGCACCACGATCATCGCCGCGGAGACGGTCCAGAACGACCCCGTCCTCAACATCGCGATCTTCGGCGCATTCGTGGCGGTGACGCTGTTCATCGTCATCCGCGCCAGCCGCAACAACAAGACCGCGGCCGACTACTATGCCGCAGGCCGCTCCTTCAGCGGACCGCAGAACGGCTTCGCGATCGCCGGCGACTACCTGTCCGCGGCATCCTTCCTCGGCATCTGCGGGGCGATCGCCGTGAACGGCTACGACGGGTTCCTGTACTCCATCGGGTTCCTGGTCGCGTGGCTGGTGGCGCTGCTGCTCGTCGCGGAGCTGATGCGCAACACCGGCAAGTTCACCATGGCCGACGTGCTGTCGTTCCGGCTGCAGCAGCGCCCGGTCCGCCTGGCCGCCGCGATCACGACCCTCGCGGTGTGCTTCTTCTACCTGCTCGCGCAGATGTCCGGCGCCGGCGGCCTGGTGTCCCTGCTGCTCGGCATCGACACCCAGATCGGGCAGTCCCTGGTGATCGCCGTGGTCGGCGTGCTGATGATCCTGTACGTCCTCATCGGCGGGATGAAGGGCACCACGTGGGTGCAGATCGTGAAGGCGGTGCTGCTCATCGCGGGCGCCATCGCGATGACGCTGTGGGTGCTCGCGCTGCACGGCTTCAGCCTGAACGCGCTGCTCGGCGCGGCCGTCGAGGCCTCGCCGCAGGGCGAGAAGGTGCTCGGCCCTGGCCTGCAGTACGGCGCGAACCCGCTCGACTTCCTCTCCCTGGGGATGGCGCTCGTGCTCGGCACCGCCGGCCTGCCGCACGTGCTGATGCGCTTCTACACCGTGCCGACGGCCAAGGAGGCGCGGCGGTCGGTGGTGTGGGCGATCTGGCTGATCGGTCTGTTCTACCTGCTCACCCTGGTGCTCGGCTACGGCGCCGGGGCGCTGGTCGGACCGGAGAACATCCTGGCCGCCCCCGGCGGCGTGAACTCCGCGGCGCCGCTGCTGGCCCAGGCCCTCGGCGGCCCGATCCTGCTCGGCTTCATCTCGGCCGTGGCGTTCGCGACGATCCTCGCGGTCGTCGCCGGGCTCACGATCACCGCGGCGGCGTCCTTCGCGCACGACATCTACGCCAACGTGATCAAGCGCGACAAGGACGGCAACCACACCGCCGACCCGAACGGGGAGGTGCGGGTCGCCCGCCGCACGGTGGTCGTGATCGGCATCCTTGCGATCCTCGGCGGCATCGCGGCGCAGGGCCAGAACATCGCGTTCCTGGTGGCACTGGCGTTCGCGGTCGCGGCATCCGCGAACCTGCCGACCATCCTCTACTCGCTGTTCTGGCGCCGGTTCAACACCCGCGGTGCGGTGTGGAGCATGTACGGCGGCCTGATCTCCGCGGTCGGCCTGATCGTCATCTCCCCGGTGTTCTCCGGCGGGGAGAAGTCGATGATCCCCGGCATCGACATCGCGATCTTCCCGCTGAACAACCCGGGCATCATCTCCATCCCGCTCGGCTTCCTGCTGGGCTGGATCGGCACGGTCACCGCCCGGCACACCGAGTCGCGCGCGCTCGCTGCCGAGATGGACGTGCGCTCCCTGACCGGCTTCGGCGCGGAGAAGGCGGTGGAGCACTGATCGTAGCCGATGACGGATGCTGACGCCGGTCCCGATCCGGCGGACGCCCGCACCCGACGGACCCCGGCGGCCTACACGCCGGGGTCCGTCGGGTCACGCCTCGGACCGGCTTCGCGTTCGAGGTCGAGCAGGAAGCGCTTCCGCTCCGGATACGCGCCGTAGTGCCCCGGCGTCCCGTCGGCGCGGATGACGCGGTGCACCGGCACGATGACCGAGAACGGCGTCTCCCGGCAGGCGGTGCCCACCGCGCGCGCGGCCCCGGGGCTGCCCGCGCGCACCGCGACCTCGCCGTAGCTCATCGTCTCGCCCCACGGGATCTCGCACACGGCCTGCAGCGCCGCGCGGGCGAAGCCGTCGACCAGGCGCCAGTCGAAGCGGAGATGATCGTCGAAGCGGATCGGCGCGCCGTCGAAGTACGCATCCAGCAGGTGCGCCAGTTCGTCCGCCGCCCCGGGATCGTGCTCGGGCGCCGAGCCGAGCCGGCGGCTGAACCCCTCCAGCAGCCACGGGACGGTGGGATCCTCCGCCTCGGACAGGTCGAACCCGACGATGCCGTCGTCCGAGAACACGGCCAGCCCGTCGCCGAACGGCGTCGGCACGAAGTCGTAGCGGTACCTCATGCACCCATCCTGGCCCCGGCGCTCCCGCTCCGGCGCGCCGCCGGCCGGGAACGGGGGAGAACCCGCGACGAGGATGCGGCTGTGCAGAACGTCCGGGAATTCGGCCCGATCCGGCGGGGATACCGCACGGACCGGCGTGTCGCGCCTAGGCTTTCCGTGTGTGGCGACGAGAGGCGAAGTCTGCGGAGAGCGCAGGAACGGATGCCGCGGTGACCCTCGGTGAGCTCAGCGACTCATCGACCGGCGTCGGCATCGCCCACGCCGCCGAGGCGGAGCGCACCCGCCGCCGCGCCGAGGCGGCCGATCTCGGCGGACCCTCCCCGCTGGTGACCTACCGGGACACGCCCGAGGCCGGGATCGACATCTCCAAGGCCCATCCCGGGAGCCTGCCGCAGTTCATCACCGGACGCTCCACCCTGCTCTCCAACCTGTTCCGCGACGAGGTCGGGCTGCGCACCGCGCGCATGGCCGCCGAGCGCATCACCGCCCGCAACACCGAGCTGCGCACGGTCCGCGGCATCGACGCGGTGCGCCTGGCCGTCGGTCTCGCCCGCTGGCGGCTCGGCGGCGCCGAGTTCTCCGCCCCGGTGCTGCTGCGCCCGCTCGCGATCCGCCGGCACCACGCCGATTTCGAACTGAAGCTGCAGGGCGCCTTCGAGGTCAACCCGGAGCTCGTGCGGGTGGCGCGCGAGCACTTCGGCCTCAGCCTCGACCCGGTCGGCCTCGCCGCCCTCGCCTACGACGGCGGCATCTTCAAACCGCAGCCGGTGATCGATCAGCTGCGCGCGCTCACCCAGTCCATCGACACCTTCGCCGTGCAGCCGCGCCTGGTGGTGTCCACCTTCGCCGACGTCGCCGCTCCGATGGTGCGCGACCTGGCCTCCCTCGACCATCCCGTGCTGAACGCCCTCGCCGGGCACCGCGCCGACCGCGAGCAGGTCACCGCCCCGCGCCCGGAGCCGGAGATCGTCGGGCCGGACGAGCGGGCACCGGCATCCGACAACCTGCTCCTGGATGCGGATGCCGAGCAGGAGCAGGTGCTGGCGCGGATCGCGGCCGGCCACTCGCTCGTCGTCTCCACGCTCCCCGGCACCGGCGGCACGCAGACCGTGATCAACGCGCTCGGTGCGGCGGTCCGCGCCGGCCGCCGGGTGCTCGTCGTCTCAGCCCGCCGCTCCACACTCGACGGCGTCCGGCACCGGCTCGCGGGCATCGGCCTGGACGGCCTGGCCGTCTCGCCGGCGAACCTGCGCCGCGACCTCATCCGCGCGATCGGACGCTGCGAGAAGGCGACGCAGCCCAAGGTGGCCGAGGTGGACGATGCGCTGGTGCGGCTGCGCGCCGTGCTGCGCGACTACCGCACCGCGCTCACCTCACCGGTGGGGCGCACCGGCGCCTCCGTCCTGGACGCCACCCGGCACCTCACCCGGCTCGCCTCCCTGCCCGTCCCGCCGTCCACGACGGCACGGCTGAGCATGGACGCGCTGGAGCGCCTGGCATCCGACCGGGGACCGGCCGCCGAGGCGCTCACCACGGCCGCGCGGCTCGGCGAGTTCCGCTTCGGCCCCGACGACTCGCCCTGGTACGGCGTCAGCTTCGAGACCACCGAGGCGGCGCGGGCGGCGCACGCCCTCGCCGGGCGGCTGCACGCCAGCGCCGTGCCGTCTCTGCTGGAACGCGGCTACGAGCTCATCGCGCAGACCAGCATGCGCCCGTTCTCCACGGTCGAGGAGCTGGGGGAGTACCTGCGCCTGCTGCAGGGCATCCGCGACTCCCTCGACCGGTTCAGCCCCACCGTCTTCGAGCGCCCCCTCGGCGAGCTCATCCAGGCGCACGGCTCCCGCCGGGACGCCCCCGGCATGTCGGCGGCGAACCGCCGGCGCCTGAAGCGGCTGGCCCGCGAATACGTCCGCCCCGGCGCGCACGTCAGCGAGATGCACGAGGCGCTGCTGCGCATCCAGCAGCAGCGCACGCAGTGGCAGCGCTACGTCGAGGCGGGCGTCGCCCCGCAGGTGCCGCTGGGACTGGCGGACGTCGCGGTGGCGTGGCAGCGCGTGAACGCCGAGCTCTCGGAGCTGGACGCCGCGCTCGGCCGCCGGGAGCCGCTGGCCTCGCTGCCCGTGGCCCGGCTGCTGCGGACGCTGTCCGGCCTGGCCGCGAAATCGGACGTCTTCGACAACCTGGTGGAGCGCACCCGCATCCGCGACTCGCTCGCCGAGCTCGGCCTGGGGCCGCTGCTGGCGGACCTCTCGATCCGGCACGTCCCCGAGGACCGCGTGGCTGACGAGCTCGAGTTCGCCTGGTGGCAGTCGCTGCTGGAGCGCGCCCTGCAGGACGACCGGGCGCTGCTCGGCGCGAACACCGCCGTCGTGGACCGGCTCGAACGCGACTTCCGGCTCGTGGACGAGGCGCACACCGGGCTCGCCGGCCCTCTGCTGGCGTGGAACCTGGCCAGCCAGTGGCGGATCGCGATCGTCGACGAGCCCGAGGAGGCGCGGCACCTGCGCTCGGCGCTGAAGACCGGGGAGGCGACGCCCGCCGAGATCGCGGCAGTCGCCCCGACGCTGATGCGGGTGCTCGCGCCGGTGTGGATCGCGTCCCCGTACGAGGTGCCGGCGATCCCGGAATCCGTCGAGTTCGACCTGGTGCTGCTGGTCGACGCGGCCGCGATCAACCTCACCGAGGCGGCGCCGGCCATCCGCCGCGCGCGGCAGGTGGTCGCCTTCGGCGACCCGGTCACGCAGAAGCCGACCCCGTTCCAGCTGGCGACCGACCCTGCGTCGGAGTGGGAGCCGGAGGTGCCGTTCGACGACGTGTCGGTGTTCGAGCGGCTCGCCGAGCTGTTCCCGGTGATGACCCTCACCCGCAGCTACCGCGCCGGCGGCGAGGATCTCGCGGAGCTCATCAACGACGCGTTCTATGGCGGGGAGATCGTGTCGCTGCCGTGGGCGGGCTCGTACCTCGGCCGCGGCAGCCTCACCGTCGACTACGTCGAGGGCGGGGTGGGCACGCCCGACCCGGTCACCGGTGCGGTGGAGAGTCCCGACGCGGAGGTCGCCCGCGTGGTGACGCTCGTCGTCGAGCACGCGGTGCACCGGCCGACCGAGTCGCTGATGGTGGTCACCGCCAGCCGGCGGCACGCCGAGCGCGTGCGGGCCGCAGTCACCAGCGCGTTCGCGGGCCGGTCCGACGTGGCCGACTTCGTCGGTCGCGACTCCGCGGAGCCGTTCGCGGTGCTGACCCTCGAGGAGTCCGTCGCGGAGAGCCGCGACCGGGTGATCTTCTCGCTGGGCTACGGTCTCACCAAGCACGGCCGCGTGCTCAGCGACTTCGGCGACCTGTCCCAGCCCGACGGAGAGCGCCTGCTCACGGTCGGCATGACGCGCGCCCGCCGGTCGATGGTGATCGTGTCGTGCATCCGCCCCTCCGCCTTCGACGAGGGCCGCCTCGAGCATGGCGCCGCCACGCTGATGTCGATTCTCGGCGGGCTCGCCGCCCGCGGGCGCGACGCGCGGCTGGAGGACCTCGCCGACCCGCTCACGCTCGCGCTCGCCCGCGAGCTGCGCCGCCTGGGCGCCTCGGTGGACGTCGACTACCGCGGGCTGCTGCCGCTGGTCGCCCAGCACGCCGGCCGGGCCGTGGTGATCGAATCCGACCCGGAGTCCCGCGGCGAATCGCTGCGCGAGAGCCTGCGCCTGCGCCCCCAGGTGCTGCGCCGGCTCGGCTGGCACTACGTGCGGGTGCACGCCTTCGACCTGTACAGCGACCCGGCCTCGGTCGCCACCCGCATCGCCTCGGTGCTCGGCATCCAGGAGGACGCGGTCCGCGCCGAGCACGACACCGAGCCGATCGACCTTGGGGACGCGGATGCCTGAGAGCCGCCGCCAGCGGATCGAGCGCGTTCCGGGCGCGCGCCGCGCCCGGCTGACCCCGGCCCCCGGCACGGACCCGGACCCCGAGTCGCGGCCGGGCTCCGAAGCGGTGTCCGACGCGGCGCCGGATCCTGCCGCGCCGGATGCGGCCCCGCCGCGGGTCGCCCGTTCGCGCACCGGCGCCGCCCCGGCATCCGGGCCCAACGACGAGCGGATGCTCCGCGAGGTCCCGCCGCACTACTGAGCCGGCGGACACGACGACGCCCCCGGCGGCGGAGGGCGGCCGGGGGCGTCGGTGACCGGATCAGCGGGCAGCGCTCCTGCGCAGCTCGTCGCGGATCTCGATCAGCAGCTCCTGCTCGGTCGGGAGGGTCTCCTCCTCGACGGCCGGGTTCTTCGCCGCCTGGCGCTCACGGTACTTGTTCATCGGCATGACGAACACGAGGTACACGATGAGAGCGACGGCGAGGAAGTTGATGACCGCCCCGATGATCGCGCCGATGCCGATGACGCCCAGCTTCACGTTGCTGAGGTCCTCGGCGTTGAACAGCAGCCCGATGATCGGGTTGATCAGGTTGTCGACGATCGCGGTGACGATGGCCGAGAACGCGGCGCCGATGACGACCGCGACGGCCAGGTCGATCACGTTGCCCTGGGCGATGAATTCCTTGAATCCCTTGAGCATGGGTCCTCCCCTATTCAGAGACGGGCGACCTCAGGCCGAGGCCGCGGCCTTCGCGGGCGCCGGTGCGGCGCTCGACGAAGAATCCGTCTTCGATGATGCCGGGGAGGCAGCCTTCGCACCAGCATCGCCGCGCGAGTCGGTGCGGTAGAAGCCGGAGCCGTTGAACGTCACGCCGACGGAGCCGTACTGCTTGCGCAGCCGGCCGCCGCATTCGGGGCACAGCGTGAGCGCGTCGTCGGTGAAGCTCTGCACGGCGTCGAACCGGTGGTCGCAGGCCGTGCAGGCGTAGGCGTAGGTGGGCATGCGCAATCTCCGTTGTCAGTGCCGCTCCGGGGAGAGCACGATGGTCTGCGTCGGCGTGACGATGCCGTCGACCGGCTGGTCGTGCACCTCGCGCGGCAGGGTGTCGAGTACCTCGGAATCATAGATCACCGCGTACACCGGGGGGCACTTCTGCATCGAGCCGATGGTCTTGTCGAAGTAGCCGCGGCCCCAGCCCAGGCGTGTTCCGGTGCGGTCCACCGCCGCGGCGGGGATGATCATGAGGTCCACATCGTCCACCGCGATGGGGCCGAGGACCTCCCCGGTCGGCTCGGGCAGACCGAACATCCCCTCCGCGACGTCGTCCGGGTCGTCGGCGACGGCCCAGTCCAGCAGGCCGTCGGTCCGCGTGATCGGGAGCAGGACACGGATGCCGCGTCGCACCGCGTTCCGCACGAACTCGCGGGTCCCCGGCTCGGAGGTCGTGGACAGGAAGCAGGACACCGAGCGCGCTCCGAGGCGGTCGACCAGCTCGTCCAGCTGCCGGGCGATACCCGCCTCGGCGCTCTCGCGCTGCGCGGGCGAGAGCAGCTGGCGGCGTTCCCGCAGCTCGGCGCGCAGTGCCCGCTTCTGCTGCTCCGGCTCGGTCGGCATCCTCCGATCATACGCGGCGCGGGGCGGGCGCCGAGCGGGCCACCGGTAAGCTGACGGGCATGGCGAAGAAGAGAATGAAGGCGGTCATCCCCGCGGCGGGACTGGGGACCCGGTTCCTCCCGGCGACGAAGGCGATGCCGAAGGAGATGCTGCCCGTCGTCGACAAGCCGGCGATCCAGTACGTCGTCGAAGAGGCGGCCTCCGCCGGGATCGACGACATCCTGGTGATCATCGGCCGCAACAAGAACGCCATCTCGAACCACTTCGACTCCGTGCCCGAGCTCGAGGTCAAGCTGATGGAGAAAGGCGACACCGGCCGCCTGGAGCGGGTGATGAAGTCGAGCGACCTCGCCGACATCCACTTCGTCCGCCAGGGCGAGCCGAAGGGGCTCGGCCACGCCGTGCTGCGCGCCCGCACCCACGTCGGCGACAGCTCCTTCGCCGTGCTGCTGGGCGACGACCTCATCGACGAGCGCGACCCGCTGCTGACGAAGATGATCGAGGAGCACGAGCGCACCGGCGCCGCCGTCATCGCCCTGATGGAGGTCGAACCCTCGATGATCCACATGTACGGCGCCGCCGCGGTGGAGACCACCGACGACGCCGACGTCGTCCGCGTCACCGACCTGGTCGAGAAGCCCGCGCGGGAGGACGCGCCGTCCAACCTCGCCGTCATCGGCCGGTACGTGCTGCCCGCCAGCGTGTTCGAGATCCTGGAGCGGACCGAGCCCGGCAAGGGCGGGGAGATCCAGCTCACCGACGCCCTGCAGGAGCTCGCCACCGCCGAGGGCGGGCCGGGCGTCGTCGGCGTGGTGTTCCGCGGACGCCGCTACGACACCGGCGACCGGGTCGACTACATCAAGGCGATCGTGCAGCTCGCCGCCGACCGGGACGACCTCGGCGCGGACCTTCGTCCGTGGCTGAAGGAGTTCGCGGAACGTCTCTGAACGGGAGGGCGGTCAGGTCATGCAGCTCGATGCGCTGGCCCCGCTGCAGCACGGGCCGGTGGCGCTCCGCCTCGTCCGCGCCCGCGACGCGAGGCCGCTGCAGAACGAGCTGCTGACCAACCGCCGCTGGCTGCAGCCCTGGGAGGCCACGCTGCCGGGCGCGGCCACGTCCTTCGACATGCGTCTCAGCATCCGCCGCCTGCTGCAGCAGCACCGCGACGGAGGCGGGTACCCGTTCGTGATGGAGTACGACGGCGAGATCGCCGGCCAGCTCAACATCTGGGGCGTGGCCCGCGGCTCGCTGTGCTCCGCCACGATCGGGTACTGGGTGAGCGAGCGGTTCGCCGGCCGGGGCATCACCCCGACGGCCGTCGCGCTCGCCACCGACGCCAGCTTCACCCAGTACGGGCTGCACCGGATCGAGATCTGCATCCGCCCGGAGAACAGCGCCAGCCTGCGGGTGGTGCAGAAGCTCGGCTTCCGCTACGAGGGACTGCGCCGCCGCTACATCCACATCGACGGCGACTGGCGCGACCACTACGCCTTCGCGCTCATCCGCGAGGAGGTGCCCGACGGGGTGCTGCAGCGCTGGCTGGAGGGGATGGCGCCGGAGGACGCCGCGAGCATCCCGCCGGGCGACCGGCTGCCCGGCTGAGCGTCCACAGCCCGTGCGGGTTCCGCTGGTCGCGGCGACACGCCGGTGCACGCCACGACACGCGCCCGCCGTGCCGGGCGCGTCCGCCCGTCGTCGCCTACCGTGGGGGACATGGATGGGCCGGTGCTGAGTGGCGGCGTGATCGTCGTCGTCGCCGTGCTGCTGTGGGCTCTCTATCTGATGCCCAGCTGGCGCGGCCGTCATCAGTACTACGCCGCGGAGCGCAACGCCGTGCGGCTGAACCAGGCGCTCCGGGTGCTCGCGGAGACGAGCGAGACGCCCGCCGAGGTCCGCCTCGAGTTGAACATGCGCACCGCGCTCGCGCAGCAGCGGCTCGCCAAGCGCGTGCAGGCCGAGAAGGCGAACGCCGAGCTGGAGCGCCTGCGCGAGGAGCTGGCGGCGACGCGTCGCGATCCGCTCGTGCGGCAGGCGCGGGCGCGCCGGCGAGTGCGCCTGAGCGCCACCGTCGCGGGCCTGGCCGGAGCGGTGCTGGCCGGTCTCGGCGTCTGGCAGTTCGCGGTCTCCGGCGGGTGGGTGCTGCTCGCGATCGGAGCCGTGCTGCTCGTCGCGGGAGTCGCCGTGCTCCTGCAGATGTCGCGGGTCGCCCGCCGCAGCGCGCGTCGCGCGGCCGCGCCGGTGATGACGGATGCCGCGGCTCCGCGCGTCTCGCCCCCGCTGCACGACCAGGGACCGGCATCGTGGACGCCGCGCCCGCTGCCGCAGCCCATGGTCTCGGTGGCCGGATCCCGCGCGCAGGCCGCGCGGGCGCAGCAGCAGGCGCAGGAGGACCGCCGTCAGGCGGCCCGGCTGGCAGAGCTGCGCCGCCGCGCGGAGGAGCTCGCGCCGCCGGCTCCCGTTCGTCTTCCGGCCGCCGCCGAGACGGCGACGACGGATGCCGGCGACTCGCCGTACGCGCGGATGGGCTTCGTCGACGACGCCGAGATCGAGGCGCACGTCCGCCGGCTGCTGGCGCGACGCGCGGCGGGCTGAGCGCATGGTAATGTAGCTGAGTCCACGGGCCCATGGCGCAGTTGGTAGCGCGTCTCGTTCGCAATGAGAAGGTCGGGGGTTCGAATCCCCCTGGGTCCACCACAAGAGGCTTACTGCAATCGGCATCTTCGTAAATGCCGTTCGGTACCTCACTCCAGAGATGTTTTAGTTCCGCCAAGCCGCCCCCCGGGGCGGCTTTCGGCGTTTCCGGCCCTGTGTGGCGTGCTGCGGCGGCCTGGGTGGCGTGGCGGGCGGTGTCGGGGCCTGCGCCGCCTGTGCGGGCGTTCCAGCCGTGCTCGGCAGCGAGGAGCGTCTTCCCTTGGCTGTCGCGGGTGAGGTCGACCATCCCGGTCAGCTCCTTCGGCCCCCGTCGGCGCGGGTCGACGTGATGCCAGACGTGCTCGTCGACGCCGAGGCTGGTGACATTCTCGAACCGGGACTCGTCCGCCGCGAGCTTGACCAGTTCGGGTTCGACGGCCCGCCACACCGTCTTCCACGACGTCCCGAGCTGCCGGGCGAGTCCTTGGATGGTGGCGTGCTCGCGACGCAGCTGCCCGATCGCCCACGCGACGGCGCGCTTCGTGATCGACCCGCGCGGCGCGACCAGCGACGGGACCTGTTCCACGAACGTCTTCCGCGGACAGCCGGACTCGCCGCACCGCCACATCCGCTGCCGCCACACCACCCTCACCCGCGTCACACCCGGCACGTCATGCAGCACCCGAAGGCGCCGACCACGGCTCGTCACGAGCACGCCGCACCCCGGGCAGCCCGTCGGGGACGCCGGAGTCGAAACGGTCACCACAAGAAGT
Organism: Microbacterium neungamense; assembly: GCF_024971095.1. Lineage (NCBI taxonomy): Bacteria > Bacillati > Actinomycetota > Actinomycetes > Micrococcales > Microbacteriaceae > Microbacterium > Microbacterium neungamense. The sequence continues at coordinate 1,950,187 of NZ_CP069717.1, read as the reverse complement.
CCGTCGCGACGCTCGACGTGCTCGACATGGACACCGTCGAGGCCGAGAAGCAGGTCGCAGCGGGCACACGGACAGTCGGCGGGGCGCGCGTCAGCGCACCCCGAAGTAGGGTGAAGCACGTCGAGGTCCTCGGTCGGAATCAGAGAGTTAGCGCTTCTGATCCTCGGGGACCTCGACCCCTACCGCCGAATCACCGCCCGGCCACCCTCACCCCACCGGATGTCCGAAGAGCCGAAAGTGGGCTTGATCCGCTTCATCCGCAGCAGATCGCGCGGGCGACAGGTCGTGCCGTCGGGAGCGTAGCCCGGGACGTGGTGCGGTGGGCGCAGGCGGGATGTCATCCCACGGCCGATCACTTCAGGCTCCTTCGGCGGCACGGCCTCGAGCACGCGTTCCCCTCACGAGAGACAGTCGACGATCTCGAGAGGAGCGGAAAGTGTCAAGGCGGGTGAGACAGATTCCGTCAGGCGGTCTGTATGAGGGCCTCCTGTGAGGGCTGGTTGATCCAGGCGGCCTCGGGCAGCTTGGGCGCCTGGGGTCGGCGGTGGCCGAAGCGCTCGGGACGGGCGGCGTAGGCCGCGTCCAGGGTGGCCTGGCGCTGGGCGCGGACCTGCCCGGCGGTGCCGAAGTGGACGCTGGCGGGGGTGTGCAGCCCGATCCCGCAGTGGCGGTGCTCGTGGTTGTAGTAGGCGAAGAACTGCTCGGCGAACGCGCCGGCGTCGGCCAGGGACCCGAAGCGCTCGGGGAAGACCGGGGCGTACTTCAGCGTCTTGAACGCCGCCTCGCTGTAAGGGTTGTCGTTCGACACGTGCGGGCGGGAGTGCGACCTGGCCACCCCGAGGTCGACGAGCAGCTGAGCGACCGGTTTGGAGGTCATCGAGGTCCCGCGGTCGGCGTGGATCGCCTCCGGCACGCCATGGATGCCCATGGCGTGCTCGAGCAGGTTCTTGGCGATCTCGGCGTCCTCGCGGGCCGCGATGGTCCAGCCCACGACGAACCTGGAGAAGATGTCGAGCACGACGTACAGGTCGTAGTACACGCCCCGCTCCGGCCCCTTGAGCTTTGTGATGTCCCAACTCCACACCTGCCCCGGCGCCGTCGCGACGAGCTCGGGCCGGGTCCGGGGCGGGTGGCTCGCCTGCCGGCGCCGTTCCCCGGCCATGTCGTGCTCGCGCAGGATCCGGTGCATCGTGGACATCGAGCACAGGTAGGTGCCCTCGTCCAGCAGCGTGGCCCAGACCTGGGCGACCGACTTGTCCGCGAACCGCTGGCTGGTCAACACGGCCAGCACGTGGGCCCGCTCGGCGGCGGACAGCTTGTTCGCCGGTGCCGGCCGCGGTGTCCGTGGACGTGGCGGTGGCGGGTTCTTGGCCCGGTAGTGACTGGCGCGGGAGCGACCCAGCAGCGCGCACGCAGCCGCGGTGCCGACGTGCTCGGCCAGCCCGTCGACGGCCGGGTTGATCACCGCGGCGACCGCGGCGGCTTGTCCGCGCTCTCGGAGAGCGTCTCCAAGAGCGCGTGTGCTTTTCCCATCAGGTCCAGCGCCGCCCTGGTCTTGGCCAGCTCGGCCTCGGCCTTCTCCGCCCGGGCCCGTAGCGCCTGCAGCTCCCGCTCGCGCCGGTCCCGCGGCTTGCTGCCCAGCCCGGACAGCGAGCCGGCGGCCGCGGCCTTGCGCCACTCGATGATGTGGGAGGTGTACAGGCCCTCCCGGCGCAGGATCTCCCCACGCCCAGAGCGGTCCGCGGCGTCGTACTCGGCCAGGATCGCCGCTTTGAACTCGGCGGTGAACGTCCGCCTCTTGGGCCGGTCAGCACGAGGAGCCATAGCCCCATCATCGGTGCCGACGTCAGCAACCGTCATCGTCATCTCAGTATTGGTCCGTTCTCGCCCCGTGCAGTGCGAAGGTCAGCAGTGCTGGTGTCTCACCCCATCCTGACGCACAGGGGAGCGCCGACGCAGTTCGTGGGGCGGGGCGTGTCGATCGCACGGAGCTGGCTCTGATGCTGATCCTCCAGGGGCGCACCCCGCGCGAGATTCGCCGCTCGCTCAAGCGCTACCTCGCCCGTCAGATCTACAGGCAACTCAACGCCACGATCACACCTGCGGCGGCTGCTTGACATACATAGGAGATTCAACGGGCGGCTCGAACACCTCCGCGGCTCCGCCCTCGGCTTCCGCAACCTCACCCACTACATCGCTCGGTCGCTGCTCGAAGCCGGAGGGTTCAGACCCGCGCTACACCCTCGTTCGTGAAGAGCCCCTTTAGCGACGTGCGTGGCAGGTGTTAACGCGCGAGGTGGAACTACTGGACTGGGTAATGGGCTACCGCGCGCAGCCGCTCGATCGCAGATCGGATGTCGTCCGTGCGGAAAACATCAATGTTGCTGCGGAGGGTTTCTACCGGTAGCTCCCACCATCTGAGCTCCTCCAAGTCAGCGATGACGTCGTCGCTGAATCGCATCCGCAGCTTGCGTGCGGGTGCGCCCGCGACCACGCTGTAGGGCTCGACATCGGGACACACGATGACCGTATCGATCACCGCACCATTACCGATCGAGACTCCGGGCATGACAATCGCCTGCGTGCCGATCCAAACGTCATGCCCGATGGCGACGCGATCCACCTGCTGGCTACGGGGATCGCGCGAGATGCCCAGTTCGGGTACGTAGGGGAATGCATGGGTGGTGAGGTGTGTCATCGGATGCGAGATCGCGCCGATGGTGACGTCCCATGAGACCGAGCCGAATGATCCCAGATCCGCAAAAGCGATCTTGGAGAAGCGCCCGATCGATGTGAAGGTGCCAACGCTGCAGGATCGCAGGCTGGCGTGATGCGCAACACGGGCGTGCAGTGCAAGTCTCGAATCGTCGAGGGTCACCGACCGCCAACTTACGATCGCTCCGGCCCGTCGGGCGCGAGCGATGTGCTTTAGATTATTGAGCATTATGCGGTCATCGACTTGCTCGATGAGGTGCGCTTCTGCTCCCAATTCCAAGCGTCCGCGCATGCGTCGGCAATCCCGAGCCGGGCCTTCCAGCCCATCACGCGTTCCGCCTTTGACGGATCGGCGTACGACACCGCGACGTCTCCCGGCCGTCGTTCGCAGAACACGTAGGGTACCTCCACCCCCGTAACCTTCTCGAACGTGCGGATGAGCTGCAGAACGCTTACAGGCTCGCCCGTGCCGAGATTGAACACCTCGTAACCGGGACGCGCAGTCTCTAGGGCCTTGACGTGCCCCCAGGCGAGATCTTGAACATGGATAAAGTCACGAACTCCCGTACCATCGACGGTGTCGTAATCGCTCCCGAAGACTTGCACCGCTTCGCGACGTCCTGCCGCAGCATCGACGACAATAGGCATGAGATTTGTAGGGGCGAGGCGAGGGCTCTCGCCGATCAGGCCGGATGGGTGCGCTCCGACGGGATTGAAGTAGCGGAGACTCACAGCCCTGAGCGAGGCGTGAGCGGCTGCAGCATCCGCAATGATCTCTTCGATCATGCGCTTGGTCTTGCCGTAGGGATTAGCGAGCGCGAGGGACGTCGGGGTCTCTTCGGTGACGGGCAACTTCTCCGGGAAGCCGTAGACAGTGGCGGAGCTCGAGAAGATCATCGTGTCAATCGCCGTGGCGGCCATCGCCTTAAGCACTGCGATCGCCGAGCTAATGTTCACGTCGTAGTAGCGAACCGGATCGGCCGTCGACTCCGCGACGGCTTTGAGACCCGCGAGGTGGATGACCGCGTCAATGGGCGCGTGAGCTTCGATGAAGGCTTGCACCGCCGCCGCTGACCTGCAATCAACCTGTTCGAACGGCACCGGCCGGCTGATGATCGACTCGACTCGCGCGACGACGTCTGCGTGGGCGTTCGAGAGGTCATCGATGATGAGTGGCTCGTGCCCGGCCTCAGCAAGTGCGATCGCGGTGTGAGCACCGATGAAGCCGGCGCCGCCGGTAAGAAGCACGCGCATGTCTCGAGCCTACCGGTGGTCGATGCGGTGAACTAGGCCGTGTTGCTAAATCCATTGCAAGGCGGCGGAGAGGCAGATCCCTGCCGCGTATGACCGGGCGGTCTTGTCGTAGCGGGAAGCGAGTCCGCGCCACTGCTTCACGAAGTTGAAGCACCGCTCGACGACGTTGCGGCCCTTGTAGCGCTCCCGTTGCTCATCGCCGAAGTCGATCGGACGGCCCGGCCGCTTGCGGCGGTGCGCGATCTGGTCGTCGCGTTCGGGGATCGTGGCCTTGACGCCGCGCTCGCGCAGCCAGGCCCGGTTCTTCTTCGACGGGTAGCCCTTGTCCGCGAGCACCCGGTCCGGTCTCGTGCGCGCGGGCCCTCGGCCGGGGATGTGGATCTCGTCGAGTACGCAGGTGAACATGCTCGTGTCTGCGACCTGCCCGCCAGTGAGGACGAACACCAGCGCCCGGGCCTTCCCGTCGCAGACGAGATGGATCTTCGTCGTCAAACCACCCCGTGACCGGCCGATCGCGTGGTCAGGAGGCTCTGGCCCGGACTTCTTGTAGTTCGACGGATCCCCCTGTGACCCGGGGCAAGGTCGCGCCATGCTGATGGACACGCGCGATCGAGGAATCCACCGACACGACCCAGTCGATCTCACCCTGAAGCGACGCCCGCTTCTGCACGTGGGTGAGCAGGTCCTCCCAGACGCCGTCGCTCGCCCACCGGCGGAAGTTCTTGTAGATCGTGTTCCAGCTCCCGAACCGGTCGGGCAGGTCTCGCCACGCCGATCCCGTGCGGAACCGCCACGCGGTCGCCTCGACCACCGTGCGCCGATCCACCGGAGGACGGCCCCGTGTCCTCACCGGCGGGAACACGTCCCGGATCAGCTCCCAGACCTCGTCCGTGATGACATCTCGCGACACGCCTCAAGGATCACCCGAAGGCTCCACACCCGCCGTCGGGCGAGGGTGCTGGGATCGCTTCATCTGCGCGGCCCGACGGGGCGTGACAGTTGTCATGCCTAACTCGTGACGGGCGCGGATCGTGCGCGCGCGGAGCGTTCGGCGAGTGTGGAGGCATGGACACACGGGATGCCGCCGCGGTCGCGCTGCGCGGCGTGGTGAAGCAGTTCGGAACGGGACCGGGCGCCGTCCGCGCGGTCGACGGGATCGACCTCGAGATCGGCCGAGGCGAGATCGTGGCGTTGCTCGGGCCCAACGGTGCCGGGAAGACGACGACGCTCGACATGGTGCTGGGCCTGACGAATCCCACCGACGGCGACGTCGCGGTCTTCGGCCAGGCGCCGCGCCGGGCGGTGCGCGCCGGCCGGGTGTCCGCCGTGCTGCAGACCGGCGGACTGCTGCGCGACCTCACCGTGCGCGAGACCATCACCCTCATCGCCTCGACCTTCGCCGATCCGCTCTCCGTCGACGAGGTGATCGCGCGGGCGGGTCTCGAGGGCATTGCGCGCAGACGAGTATCGAAGTGCTCGGGAGGAGAGCAGCAGCGGCTGCGGTTCGCGCTCGCGCTGCTGCCCGATCCGGATCTGCTCATCCTCGACGAGCCGACGGCCGGCATGGACGTGCGCGCTCGCCGGGAGTTCTGGGACACGATGCGCGCGGATGCCAGAAGTGGGCGCACCGTGATCTTCGCGACGCACTACCTCGAGGAGGCCGACGCGTTCGCGCAGCGGATCGTGATGGTCGCCGGCGGCCGGGTGGTCGCCGACGGCACGACCGCGGAGATCCGCGCGACCGCGACGGGCCGACGGGTGTCTGCCTACGTCGATGCCGGATCGCAGCAGGCGGCGCTCGAGCGGCTGCGGGAGCTCGGGGAGGTCGAGGTCGACGCCGGGCGGCTGCTCGTGCGGACCGCCGACTCCGACGCGGTCGCGCGCGTGCTGTTGAACGAGCTCGGCGCGCGCGACCTCGAGATCGCCACGGGCAGCCTCGACGATGCGTTCGAGGCGCTCACGGCAGGTGCCGCTCCGGCGGCCGCGGCACCGATGGGAGCGGCGTGATGAACCTCACGTACTTCGGCATCGAGCTGCGGCGCATCGTGCGCGACGTCGTGACGATGTTCTTCGTCGCGGTTCTGCCCGCGCTCCTCTACGTCATCTTCGGCGCGAGCCAGTCGTACGGCGAGAACAGCGTCGGCAACGGCAACGTCGCGTTCTACGTCATGATCGGCATGGCGGCGTATGGCGCCGTGACGGCCACGGTCGGCGTCGGCGGCACGGCTGCGGTCGAGCAGATGCAGGGATGGGGTCGGCAGCTCGCGCTCACACCGATGAGCGATGCCGAGCGGGTGGTGACGCGCGCGGCGGTCGGGTTCGTCGTCGCGATCGTTCCCGTGGCGCTCATCTACGCGCTGGGCGCCATGACCGGCGCCGAGGCGGATCCGCACGTGTGGGCGATCAGCGCGCTCGTCGTGCTGCTCGGATCCGCCGTGTTCTCGTTCTTCGGGCTGCTCGCCGGCCTCCTGTTCCGCAGCGAGGCCGCGGTGAGCGCGGCGAGCGGATCGCTCGTGATCTTCGCCTTCCTCGGCAACCTCTACTTCCCGCTTACCGGTGCACTGCTCGACATCGCGCGCTTCACCCCGCTCTACGGCTACGTCGCGCTCGCGCGGTACCCGCTGACCGACGGATGGACGGTGCGCCAGAGCCCGGCGGACGACTCGGTGCAGGAGGCGCTGTGGGTGCCGGCGCTCAACCTGGGCGTGTGGGCCGCGATCTTCATCGTCGCCACGATGCTCGTCGCCCGGCGCGGCCGGTCCCGCCAGTGACGGATCCGCTCGCGACGGGTCCCGCGCGGATGCTGGGCCCCGCACCCGCGCCTGTCAGCATGGAGGGCATGGCGCAGGCGAGACGAGCGGATGTGGGCCCCTGGGCCCGCTTCTCGTGGACCCTCGGCGTCGTCTGGGTCGTCTGCATGTTCTTCCCCATCGCGTCGGCGCTCGAGTCCGGGGCCGCCCCGGCCGCGCGGACGACGGCGGTCGTGCTGCTCGTCATCTTCGGCGTGCTGTACGTCGCGACGTTCGTGTGGCTGACGATGTCGGCGTCCTGGGAGCAGGCCGCCCGGCGGGGCCTGCCGGCGCTCGCCGTCATGACGGTGCTCATGCTCATCGCGACCGCCCTTGTCGGCGTCGGCGCGCTCGGGGCGGCGCCGTTCCTCGTGGCCATTGCGATGTTCTCCGGCCCCCGCACGGGGTCGCTCGCGCTCGCGGTCGCGATCTCCGTGGCGCTCGTCATCGCGCTCGCGGCGAGCGGACAGCTGGGCGACCACTGGGGGCTCCTGCTGCCGACGGCGTTCGTGCTCGTCACGTGCGCGATCGTGCGGATCATCGACGGCGCACAGGACGACCACAACGAGCTCGAACGGCAGCTCGCCGTCGTCGCCGAGCGGGAGCGCGTCGCCCGCGACGTACACGACACGCTCGGGCACTGCCTGACGCTCCTGACGGTAAAGGCCGAGCTCGCCGAGCGGCTGGTGGACCGGGATCCCGACGCGGCGAAGGCGGAGCTCGCGCAGATCCGCAGCCTCACGCGCGAGGCGCTCGCCGAGGTGCGTGCGACCGTCGCAGGGCTGCGCGTGGCGCGGCTCGGCGACGAGCTCGAGAGCGCCAGGCGCGCGCTCGCGGACGCCGGCGTCGAGGCGGACGTGCCCGCCGATCCGGAGGTCGTCGATCCGCGGCACCGCATCGTCGTGGCATGGGCGCTGCGCGAGGCGGTGACGAACGTCGTGCGGCACGCGCGGGCGCGGCGCTGCGTCGTGCGCCTCGCGTCGGCCGGGATCGTCGTGGAGGACGACGGGATCGGCACGCCCGCGGACGTCGCGGCGACCGGCCTGCGCGGCATCCGGGAGCGCGCGGCGACGGCGGGCGCCAGGCTCACGGTCGGGCCCGCGCGAGAGCTCGCGGCCGGTGGAGATCGCCCCGGCACGCGCGTGGAGGTGACATGGTGATCCGGCTGCTGCTCGCCGACGATCAGGCGCTCGTGCGCGGCGCGCTCGCCGCGCTACTGAGCCTCGAGCCCGACCTCGAGGTCGTCGCGCAGGTCGATCGGGGTGACGTCGTCGTCGACGCGGCGCGGGCATCGGGGGCGGATGTCTGTCTGCTCGACGTCGAGATGCCGGGCGCCGACGGCATCGAGGCCGCCGCCGCGCTGCGCCGCGAGCTGCCCGGCGTGCGCTCGCTCATCGTGACGACGTTCGGCCGACCCGGCTACGTGCGCCGCGCGCTCGAGGCGGGTGCGGCCGGGTTCGTCGTGAAGGACACCCCAGCGGGCGAGCTCGCCGACGTCGTGCGGCGCGTGCAGGCGGGGGAGCGGATCGTCGATCCGGCACTCGCGACCGAGTCGCTCATCGGAGGTGCGAACCCGCTCGGTGAGCGGGAGCGCGAGATCCTCCGGCACTGCCTCGACGGCCAGCCCGTCGCCGCGATCGCCGAGCGTGTGCATCTCTCGCCCGGCACGGTGCGCAACTACCTCAGCGCCGCGATCGCGAAGACGGGCGCCTCCGGCCGCGTCGCCGCCGCCCGCATCGCCCAGGAGCGCGGCTGGCTCTGAGGCGGTTCACCGGGTCGGTTGCCGGGCACGCCCGCTTGCGGTGGTCGCTTCATCTTCGCGGCGCGCCGCTTCGTTCAGCAACCGATGGCTGCGGCCGGGTCGTGCGGCAACCGAGGGGCGCGGCCGGGTCGGTTGCGGGGAGGGGCCGCTCGGCGTGATCGACTCGGTCACCTATGAGGAGGCGAACACCTCGATCCCGAACTTCATCCGTCAGCGCAGCCGCTGGATCAAGGGCTACATGCAGACCTCGCTCGTGCACGCTCGCAACCCGATGGTGCTCATCCGCCAGGCCGGGCTCATCCCGTTTCTCGCGTTCGCGCTGCTGATCGCGGGCACGCCGCTGACGTTCCTCGGGGTGATCCCGTCGTACGCCGCGACGATTGCCGATCACGGGCTCGCCCGTCACGCCGAACAGCTCCGAGTGGATCGAGACGGGGTTGACGTCGCTCGAGGGCACGCCGCTCAACGCGGAGGAGCGGATGGCGGCCGTGCTGGCCATCACGTGCCCCTATGTCCTCTGTCAAGCGGCGAGGGCGGGTTGGGCTGGTCGCGGTTGGTAGAGGGTGCCGTCGCGGAGCATGGCGTAGAGGACGTCGGAGCGGCGTCGAGCTAGGGCGATGAGGGCCTGGTTGTGGCGTTTGCCTTGGGCGATCTTGCGGTCGTAGTAGGCGCGTGATTCGGGGTCTCGGAGTGCGGCGAACGCGGAGAGGAACATGGTCCGTTTCAGGATCTTGTTCCCGCGCCGGGAGGGATGCTCGCCGCGGATCGAGGTGCCGGATCGTCGGGTCACGGGTGCGAGGCCGGCGTAGGCGGCGAGGTGCCCGGCAGTGGCGAAGGTCTTGGTGGTGACTTCGGTGAGGAGCCGGGCTGCGGTCCTGACGCCGACTCCGGGCATGCTCGTCAGGACCGGTTGAAGAGGGTGAGCGTCGACGATCTTCTCGACCTCGATGGCGATCTCATCACGCTGCCGTCGCAACGCCTGGAGCTGCTCTGCGAGCCTGGGGAGCACCAGCGCGGCGGCGTCGGTGCCGGTCACCACGACGGTCTGCTCGCCGAGCGCGGTCATGATCTCTGCCGCCCAGACACGACCTTTGCGGGGCGCGTTCTTCAGCAGCCGGTTCCCTAGCCGCTTCTCACCCGCAGTCTTCATCGCCGCCGGCGACGGGTAGCGCTGCAGCAGGTCCAGGATCGCGGGGTGATCCAGCCGCGGCCCGAGCACGCGTTCCAGCGCCGGGTGGATTTGGGTGAGCAGACCCCTGATCCGGTTGGAGACCTGGACGATCTGACCGGCGAGGTCGTCGTCGAACCCGCAGAGCATGCTCAGCTCCGCGACCTTCTCGTCGGCGACCTGGATCGACCGGAGCGTGTGCGGCATGGTGCGGGCCGTTTCGGCGATGATCGCCGCGTCTCTCGCGTCGGTCTTCGCCTCACCGGGATGCAGATCCGCGATGCGCCGCATCGCCAACCCCGGCAGGTAACCAACGAGAGCACCTGCGGCTTGCGCGACCGCGACCGGGAGTGCACCGATCGTCGCGGGTTGATCTACGACCAGCAGCACCACGCCATGCGAGGCGAGCTGGTCGATCACCGCCCGCAATTGGCGCTCGTCGTTCGGGAGTGCTCGGTCGAATAGTCGCTTGGCTTCCCGGTCGAGCGCGACCGCGTGATGCTCGCCCTTGCCGACGTCGAGCCCAACGAACACGTCGACCTCGTCGTATCTGTCGATGCTGGTGACCACTTCGTCCTCCGCTTCACTCGTGACGGCGTCCGCGGCGGCGCGTCTCGGCATCCACGTTACGAACGGCCTCGAGCATGCTCGGGTCCAGCCCCTATCAGCGATCACACACCGCCAACCAGGCCCGGTGACAACACCCCCCGGATCATCGAGGACAGGGGGCAGCAATCATGCCGGGCCCAGCAGGCCGTCACCGCCCAGCATGGCCGCCGAACGGGTCACGAAGAAAGTAACGGGGGGAAACGGCTGCACCTGTTGTGTACAATTCAACAGTTCACACAACGGGGAATGGACGCTATCGTGCAGAGCACGTCTGACGATCGGGCGGACGATCCGATCGCCGGGGGGCACGCAGGCAGCCGATCACGAGTGAGCTCGTGACCGCATCCCGTGCGCAGCACACGATCACGATCAGCGTTCTTCATGTCTACGGGGAATAGGTCAGAAGAACCATGTCTCGATCGTTCGATCGGCCCATCAACTCACCATGCGCACAGCCCGGCCTTGCGACGGGCCGTGCGGGCGCGCGCTCCGACCAGCGACGCCGGGTGGCTGGGCGACGCTTCGCCTCCCTCGCCGTCGGCGGGGCGCTGGTCCTGGCCGCCGCTCCCTCGGGGCTGGCGGCCGCGGCCGCCGAGACGACCGCGGAGCCGACCATCGAGCTGACCGTCCTCGTCCTCGACGACGGGTCACCGACGGTCGGAGCGATCGCCGATCGCCTCGAGGACGAAGGGGTGGCCACCCGCCGTCTCGCGCTCGGCGACCCCTCTCGCGCGCGGATCACCGCCGAGTTCCTCGCCGACCACGAGGCCGGCATCGCCCACTACCTGGGCGTCGTCGCCCCGTCTGCTGCCCTCACCGGGCTCGGCGAGGACGAGAAGAGCACCCTGGCCAGCTACCAGGCAGAGTTCGGCGTCCGCGAGGTCGACGCGTACAACTGGGCCCACCCCGGGGTCGGGACCGGCTACCCGACCTACTCGGGTCCGGTCGATGGTCTGGAGGCCACCCTGACCTCCGACGCCCTGGGCGGCGACTGGTCCTACCTCGACGGCCAGGTCGACCTCGACGACGTGGACCCGGCGGTCTCCGAGTCCTACGGCTACCTTGCCGACCCCCTCCCCGCGACGGACGACTCCTCCTTCACGCCGATTCTCACCGCGACCGGGAGCGACGGCCGTAGCGGCACCCTCATGGGGGTCCACGAGGTCGGCGGCCGGGAGCGGCTGATCCTCACCTTCGCCTCCAACGGCTACCAGAGCCACTTCAAGGTGCTCTCCCACGGCATCGTCTCCTGGCTCACCCAGGGCGTCTCGACCTCGCTCTACCGCAACATCTTCAGCGTTCACATCGACGACGTCTTCCTCTCCAACGGCGAGTGGAACGCCGAGGGCAACTGCACCCCGGGTGACGAGTGCGACCCGGCCCGCTACCCCGACACCGCACCCGGGGCGACGTCCCGGATGGACGCCAGCGACGTCAGTCACCTCGTGGACTGGCAGCGGGCGAACGACTTCAAGCTCGACATGACCTTCAACGCCGCCGGCGCCCGCCGAGGCGATGCGCTCACCACGTCCCTCCTCGCCAACGCCGGTGAGATGCGCTGGCTGAGCCACACCTGGGAGCACCCCTACATCGGGTGCTTCAAGGACAAGTCGGTGACGCCGTGGCAGTGCCAGTCCGACCCGGTGACCGGTCAGGTGAAGTGGTACCCGAAGGGGGACATCAGCCGCGAGATCAACCGCAACATCCGCTGGGCCCAGAGGAACGGCGTCGCGCTCGACCGCACAGAGCTCGTCACCGGCGAGCACTCGGGTCTGAAGAGCCTCCCGCAGATGCCGGCCGACAACCCCAACCTCGCAGGGGCGCTGAACCAGACCGGGATCTCCTGGATCGCCTCAGATGCCTCTCGTGAGGCCGAGCAGCGCAGTATCGGCAAGGCGCTGACGGTGCCGCGCCACCCGATGAACATCTACTACAACACCTCCCTGACGAGTACCGCGGTCGACGAGTACAACTGGGTCTACACCTCTGCCGCGGACGGCGGGTCCGGGATCTGCGAGACGGACCGACGCTCAACCTGCATCGAGCCGCTCGACGTCTCCAGCGGGTTCGCGGACTATATCGTCCCCACCGAGACTCGCATCGCTCTCGGTCACCTGCTCGGGATGGACCCACGGCCGCACTACGCCCACCAGTCCAACCTCACCGGCGACCGGATCCTCTACCCCGTCCTCGACGGCGTGCTGGGCACATACCGTGACCTCTTCGCGGACTCCGCACCCGTCGTGAACAGCTCGCTCGCCGAGTCCGGCGAGGAGCTGCGTCGCCGAGACCAATGGGAGAGCTCTAAGAGCCAGGTCGAGGCCTCGGTCACCGGCGACATGCTCACGGTGACCAACACCGGGTCGGCCGCTCTCTGGGTCCCGGTCACCGCTCCTTCGTCGGCGACGATCGCGGGTCAGCCCTTCGGCACCTCCTACGCCGGCTCACGCTCCTCATGGGTCGAGCTCGGCGCCGGGGAAAGCGTCACGGTCGATCTGGGCCGCGACGCCGGACTCGGTGACCCTGCACCCGAGGCCGAGCTCCCGACGAGCGATGACCCGGCCCAACTGCCCGAGGTGAGCGAACCGCCCGTCGACGCGCAGGACGCGACGGTCGAGATCGCCGAGGACAACGAGGCGACGTCTGCGGTCACCGACCACGGCCACGGCGCGCACGAGCCGCGGTAGGGGCCCCGATGGAGATCGCGCTCGTCAACGAAGGCACCTACCCGATCACGACGGGCGGGGTGAGCACCTGGTGCCACCAGCTGCTCGAAGGGATGCCGGAGCACCGCTTCCACGTGGTGACGGTCACCGGTCCTGATGACACCCCGATCGTCTGGCCGACCCCGCCGAGTGTCGCCTCAACCACGCTGCACCCCGTCTGGGGACGAGCAGCGAGCTCTTGGACCGACGTCCGGCCGTTCTCCCGCAGCCGGCGTCGGTGGATCTCCCACGCGATGCACGCGTTCTGGTCGGCCGTGCTGCCGCCAGCGCCAGCGGGCGGGTTCACCGGTCCGGTCCGGCACGACTCTGCCGCGGTCGGTGCGGCGGTCCGCGCCCTCGTCGCCGCAGGCAACGGGCGACTGCGCACGCTGCTAGTCTCCCCCGGGTCGGCCGAGGCCCTGCTCGCTGCGTGGGAACACCACGCACCCGGGCTTGACGGCGAGTCTTGCCTGACCGTCGGGGCTGCCGCCGACGCTGCGGCACACGTCGACCGCATCCTCAGCGCCACTGACGTCGACTTCCCCGAGGTCGACGTGGTGCACGCGTCCTCGAACGGCGCGGCAGCGCTCATCGCCGTCGCGCGCAAGTGGCGCGACGGCACCCCCTTCGCCCTTACCGAGCACGGAGTGTACCTGCGCGAGCGCTATCTTGCTCTCGGCGGAACCGACCTCGAATGGGAGAGCCGGTATGCCGTCGCGACGGCCCTGCGCGCGCTCTGCGAGCTCGCCTACGCAGAGGCTGACCGACTCCTGCCGGTGAGCGACTTCAACTCGCGGTGGGCGATCCGCCTGGGCGCCGAGGCTGACCGCTCTAGCCCGGTGCTCAACGGCGTCGACCCAACGGCGTACCCGCCGATCGAGACCGAGCCGGACGTCCCGACGATCAGCTTCGTCGGCCGTATCGACCCGCTGAAGGACCTGCATACCCTGCTGCGCGCCTTCGCCCTCGTCCGGACAAAGGTCCCCCAGGCGCGGTTGCGCATCTTCGGACCCTGCTCTGACTCCGCGGCGGCATACCAGGCTGACCTGCTCGCCGAGAGTGCCAGCCTGGGCATCGAGGACGCCGTGACCTGGGAGGGCCCGAGCGAGGGCTCACGCCCGGCGCTCCTCGCCGGCCACGTCGTCGCCCTGTCCTCCGTCTCCGAAGGGCTGCCGCTGACCCTCATCGAGGCGATGATGAGCGGCAAGGCCACCGTGAGCACCGATGTCGGCGGCGTCGTCGAGCTCGTCGGGCGATCCGGCGACCGCGGCGCCCTCGTGCCGCCGAAGGACCCGGAAGCCTTCGCCACCGAGTGCATCCGCCTCCTGACCGACCGGGCCCACCGGGCGCGCGTCGGCGCGGCAGCCCGTCGGTACGCCCAAGAGCACCTCACCCTGCAGAGCTGCGTCGGTTCGTTCCGCCGCTGGTATGCCGAGCTCGCCGGCGAAGGGGAAACGACGCCCGCGGCGTTCCTGCCGGCCTCCGTGGCGCCCACCGCGGATGCTCCCGACCAGCCGGTCCGGTCGTTCGTCCGCCTGGACCCTCCGCTCGAGCATGACGAGAGCGTGGGTCGCTCCCGTTCTGGTCGGTCCGCGAGGGTCGAGCTCGTGAGCGCCTCCCTCTCCGAGCGACTCGGCGGACCCGTCGCGAGCCGCCTGGCCGACCAGCCACCGAAGGGGCGGGTGCTATCGGCACCCAGGTCATCATGAAGTATGCGGACCCGGTGGTGGACCCGTCCGCGCGGCACGCCAGCCTCGTCGCCGGTGCGGTGGACAGCCTGGACGCCACTGCGCGCCTCGAGGCCGCCGGCTTCAGCGATGCCATGGCGCGCGAGTACGGCTTCGCCGACGTCTACCACTACGCGCGAACCCTCCCCACCGGCAGCACGTCCCACCGGCGAGCGGTCCGGAGTGATGCCAGCCCTCGGGCGGAAGGCTGGCTGCGGGCGGTGGTCCTGCTCTCCGGCGCCCTCATCGTCGCCCTCGCCGCGGCCAACCTCGTGCAGATCGAGGCGGTCGCGCGAGCGGTCGTCCCGCTCGGCCTTACCGGCTGGATCACCGGCAGCCTCGTCGGCGCGGTGGCCTGGCGTCGCGTCGGGCTCGCTCAGCCGGCCGACGGAGCGAGGCGCAGCGCTGCGTTGGCGATCCTCGCTGTCCCGGCAGCGATCCTCCTCGTGTTAGCGATGGCGGGCGACCACCGAGTAGTCGTCGGCCTCATCGCCCTGCTGTGGCTGCCCTTCGTCGCCGCCCAGGCCATGACCACGGTCTTCGGCCGATTGCGGGTCCTGGCCGCCCTGGCCGCCGCCTGCCTCGTCGCGGCCGGGACGGGCCACCTGGCCGGCGCACGCTGGCTGCCCGGCGCCGCACTGGTCGCCCTCGCGGTGGGAACCTGCGTCCTCGCGACGGCGAGCTATCGGCGAACGACGAGCGTGGGTCGACGGGCTCCGAGGCTGCCGGACCGGCGGGACCTCGGTGCGAGCGCCGTCGCCGCGGTCCAGGCCGCGCTGTTCTCCGCTGCAGTGGTCGTCGCGCTCTACTCAGTCGGCCTCGGGGCGCGGATCCCGCTCTCGCTCGGCCTGGTCATCGCCGCCGCTCTGTGCGACCCGCTCATGGTTGACTTCGCGGTCCGGCTGCGCGCTCTCACCCGGCGCGGCTCGGCCTGGTCTACCGTGCGGGCCGGGGTGATCGCGCGAACCCTGACCTACCTAGCCCTCGCTGGCCTCATCGCCGGCGCCACCACCGTCACGGTTGCCGTTGCGCTCGACCATCGGTCGGTCGCCGACGCCGGACGGGTCAGCGACGACGTCGCCTTCTTCGTCATCGCCCCTGCGCTCGGGCTGTTCACCATGGCGACGGCGATGACGCTGCGCGCTGGACGCGCGATGGGAGCGGTGCATCTCGCGGGTCTGTGTCTCATCGGTATCCTCGCCGTCACCCACCTCTCCACGGCCCTGGGCGCAGCAGTGCTCACGGCCTGCGTTGTCCTCACGGCGGCACGCGCCATCGACACCACCTGCCACCCCCGTAGCTGGTAGGTCCGAAATGGTCGAGATGCGTGCCGGCATCCCGCTGTACCGGCATCCCGTCGAGGACCCGGGCCTCTGGCGACGCTGCCTGCAGAGCCCCGATGTGTCGGTCCTCGTCGTCAACGTCGACTCGGGGCCTGGCTCGACCCCCGACGCTGCCTATCGTGATGCCCTCCTCGACCGTGAGGACGGGCGGGTTCCGGGCAGCCGCGTGCACGGGTACGTCCCGATGGACTACGGGCGCCGAGCCATCGCCGAGATCGTCGCCGATGTGCGCCGGTGGCAGGACCTCTATGGGGTCGAGTCGATCTTCCTCGACTGCGCGCCGTCCGCGGTGACCGGCACCGGTGTGCTGGACCATCCGGCAGCAGCGTCGTTCGAGCGGGTTGTCGGCGCAGTCCGCTCCGCTGGCGCATCGCGGGTCTCCGCCAATCCCGGCACGCTGTGCCACCCGGCACTGCTCGACCTCTGCGATGCGGTCTGCGTGCGCGAGTGCGACGTCGAAACCCACCTGCGGCTCGATCCGCCCGGTTGGCTCAGTGACGGGGATGCCGGCGACGTCTGGCACCTGATCCACGGGTGCCGACCCGACCAGGTGGCCGCAGTGGTCCGCCGGAGCCGCGAGCTGGGCGCGACGCTGCTCGGGGTCAGTCCCGGCGCCCTACCTCACCCGTGGGGTGAGGTAGGCTGGTTCGGACCCACGTCGCGGCGCGCTCAGCACGTCCGGTAGACGTACCCGGGAGCACCTCGCGGCACGACGGCGCGGTCCCTGAGCATGATCGAGGCGGGCCCGTCTGCGCGGGCGCACGCGCGCTCGAAGGCGTCCACCCCGCCGTCCGCATACTCGATCTCGATCACGCGCCCGCCATGGATCGCGCGGTAGCGGTCGCACTCGGTGCCCTCGCCCCAGGAGTAGCGGCCGCAGTCCTCGGCGACCGCGAAGTCGAAGCCGACCGCTCGTACCTCGGCTGCGGTGAGCTCAGCAGTGTTCTTCTGCGCCACGGCCAGCCCGAGGTCATGGGCCTGGGAGGTGATGAGCGTGGCGAGCGCCAGGTTGTCGCTACGAGTGAGCGCGCCGCCGCTACGGGTGAAGGTGTCGAGGTTGTCCGGCTCAACGGCGTCGAACCCGCGGCTCGCGCAGTCCGTGAGCCACGGTCCGATCACCTCACTCATGAGCCGCTCTCGGGCTGCGGCGCTCGAGGTGTCGACAAGCGCCTCGTCCCAGTCGGCGTCGATGACCACCGCGCCGTCGCGGCCGCGCAGCACCAGATCCGGACGGTCCCGCTCCCACTGAGCGAGCTCGTCGGGCTGGACCTGGAAGGCGTTGACGTAGCAGATCGAGTACACCCCGTCGACTGGATCCTGCGACCGGTCCCTGGTGACGATCTCCACCTCGGGGTCGGGCGGGTAGGCCCCACCGATCTGGTAGTCCGCGATGCCACCGAGCGGCGGCAGGGTGATCCTTCGGCCCGGTTCGTCGTCCACGTCCTCCCCCTTCGCGAAGATCAGCATCCCGACGACGGCCACGCACAGCACCAGCAGCGCCAGCAGCGCCACCGAAATGACCCTCGTCCCCTTCATCACCCGATGATCCTACCCCGCGCACCAGATCCGAATTTCCCTAGGACGTGTTGCTAAATCCATTGCAAGGCGGCGGAGAGGCAGAGCCCTGCCGCGTATGACCGGGCGGTCTTGTCGTAGCGGGAAGCGAGTCCGCGCCACTGCTTCACGAAGTTGAAGCACCGCTCGACGACGTTGCGGCCCTTGTAGCGCTCCCGTTGCTCATCGCCGAAGTCGATCGGACGGCCCGGCCGCTTGCGACGGTGCGCGATCTGGTCGTCGCGTTCGGGGATCGTGGCCTTGACGCCGCGCTCGCGCAGCCAGGCCCGGTTCTTCTTCGACGGGTAGCCCTTGTCCGCGAGCACCCGGTCCGGCCTCGTGCGCACAGGCCCTCGGCCGGGGATGTGGATCTCGTCGAGTACGCAGGTGAACATGCTCGTGTCTGCGACCTGCCCGCCAGTGAGGACGAACACCAGCGCCCGGGCCTGCCCGTCGCAGACGAGATGGATCTTCGTCGTCAAACCACCCCGTGACCGGCCGATCGCGTGGTCAGGAGGCTCCGGCCCGGACTTCTTGTAGTTCGACGGATCCCCCTGTGACCCGGGGCAAGGTCGCGCCATGCTGATGGACACGCGCGATCGAGGAATCCACCGACACGACCCAGTCGATCTCACCCTGAAGCGACGCCCGCTTCTGCACGTGGGTGAGCAGGTCCTCCCAGACGCCGTCGCTCGCCCACCGGCGGAAGTTCTTGTAGATCGTGTTCCAGCTCCCGAACCGGTCGGGCAGGTCTCGCCACGCCGATCCCGTGCGGAACCGCCACGCGGTCGCCTCGACCACCGTGCGCCGATCCACCGGAGGACGGCCCCGTGTCCTCACCGGCGGGAACACGTCCCGGATCAGCTCCCAGACCTCGTCCGTGATGACATCTCGCGACACGCCTCAAGAATCACCCGAAGGCCCCGAACCAGCATTTAGCAACACGGCCTAGGAAATGGGGTCAGCCCATGACGCCTTGCCGCGGTGGGTGGCGCGGATGCCGATCCTGAGCACGATGACACGGTTCTTCGACACACCTCCGACAGTGACCTATGACGCGACTCACCAGAGACGGGTTGCGCCCGGTTCAGGGCTGCGTGGGCGGACCGTAGGAGAGTCGATCGAAGATGAGTACGCTCTCGGTGATCTTCGCGTCCTTGACGGTGAAGAACTCGGCCGCCGGCGCGGTGGAGGTCGTCGCGGTCTGCGGGTAATAGAACAGCGCCACGCGGTCTTCGTCAGCGAACTCGGCGATGTCGCCGATGCCGGTGAGCATCGGGGCGAAGCCGCCGATGTACCCGCGGTAAGCGTCCTTGCCGTCCAGGTCGACGCCGGGAGCACGGCACGTGATGTCGTCGGCGACGTAGCTCATCGCTGTGTCGATGTCGCCGCTCGTCCAAGCGCGGTGATACTTCTGCACGGTGTCGTAGGCGTTGTGGTGGGTCACGAGGTTCTCCTTGGTTCGTGCCGCGGTTGCGGCGTGATCGGTCGGTCCGGGAGCGGCTGCCAGCCGTCGGGCCCGGCGTCTGCGCCGGTTCCGGCGATGGCGAGACGGGGCAGGAAGTTCGCCCAGCCGTCGGCGTGGCCGCGCACCTCGGTGTCGGGCAGGTCGGAATGGAGCAGATCGACTCTGGTCCCGCCGCTGATCGGGGTGAGGCGGAACTCGACCGTCGATGCTCCTGCCGGAAGGTCGTCGCTCCCCGCGAAACCCCAACTCATCACGACGCGGCTCGGTGGCTCGACGTGAAGATACTCGCCCCGCACGGGATGGCCGGCTATGTCGACGGCGAACGTGCCGCCCGGCGTCGGGTCGAGGTCTGCGTATTGCCCCATCCAGGCCGTCATGCCGTCGTTGGTGGTCAGGTACTCGAACACCGTCTCCGGCGAAGCCTCGATATCGATGGAGGCGCGGAACTCAGCCACGGGAATCCTCCTGCCGCGACTCGATGGCGGTCTTGAGGTCGGCCAGTTTCCGTGGCCAGAAATCATCCAGGTACGAACGCACCGCCGCAAGCCCATCGGTATCGACCGCGAACAGATGGCGGGTGCCCTCGCGGGTGCCGACCACGAGCCCCGCCTTGCGGAGCACCCCGAGATGGTGCGAGGTCGTCTGCTGCGAGAGCCCGAGGTCCTCCGCGATCATCCCCACCGGTTGCGGAGCGGAACGGATCAGCCGCAGGATCGCTCGCCGGTTGCCATCGGCCAGCGCACGCAATGCCAGATCGAGGTCGACTGCAGCCGGGGCACCCATCGTGAATCTCCTTGCTCGGTGGCTGCCACTCTAGCACAAACAGCTATTTGTACTCATGTTCATCAGTAAACGAAAATTCGGCCTGGCGGGGGAAGACGCCTCCGTGTCCGCCGCGGCGAGCCGGACGATGCGGTCTGCCGTGGCGATCGTCTCGGGTCTGTGCGCGATCAGAAGCACCGCGCGGTCCTGTGACCGGTTGAGGAACTCCATCACCACCGCATCGGCTGCCGGGTCGAGCGAAGCGGTCGGCTCGTCGAGGATCAGTACCCGGGGATCGTTGAGGAGTGCGCGGGCGATGGCGACACGGGCGCGTTGCCCGCCGGAGAGACCCGTTCCGTGTTCTCCGATCGGGGTGTCGAGTCCTTCGGGAAGCCCGATCCCGGGGTCGAGGAGTCCGGCGGCGCCGGCCGTTGCGCGGATGACGGTGTCGCACGCCTCCGGATCGCCCAGCGTGATGTTGGAGCGGATCGTGCCGCGTTGAAGCGGCGAGGACTGAGGAACCGCGGAGACGAGCCGGCGGAGCTCGTCATCGGGGATGTCGCGGAGATCCGTGCCGTCGATCCGGACGCTTCCCGTGTCCGGATCCCACAAGCGCAGCGCCAGCCGTGCCGCTGTCGTCTTCCCGGCGCCCGAAGGTCCCCACCAGCGCCACGGTCTCTCCCGGCCGGATGTGCAGAGAGAAGTCGTCGAGGATGCGTCCGGAATCGTCGTAGGCGAACCCCACACGGTCGAAGACGAGCCCGGCCTCGGACGCACGAGCCGGACGGTGCGGGCCGGTGGGCGTGTGCAGAGCCGGTGGACAGTCGAGGACCTCGGTGATGCGCTCGGCCGCGCCACCGCGACACAGGCCGTGAGCGCTCCCGCGAACGCCGCGACGTTCAGTGACAGGCCGCCGAGCGTCGCGGAGCCCAGCACGATCACCGTCACGGCGCCGACGCCGGCCCCGGACGAGACGCCGAGGACGTACGGCTCGGCGAGGGGGTTGCGCACCGTGACCTGCATCAGGGCGCCGGCCAGTGCCAGCCCGGCTCCTGCCAGTCCCGCGAGCAGTGCGCGCGGGAGTCGGAAGTGCCACACCGCCTGGTCCTGGAGCGGAGACAGCGACCCGTCCGACATCCAGGGCATGCCAGGGAGCACATGACCCACGACGAGCTGTGCGGCTTCACGCGGGCTGACCGGCACCGATCCGGTCGCGGCGGAGACCACCGCGAGCACGCCCACGGCGACGGTCAAGAAGGCGCACAGCAGCCACGTGCGAGCGCGAACCCGGCGGCGGGACCGGCCGGCGAAGACCGCAGGCGCCTCCGGGCGCATCGAAGCCGTGAAAGCGGAAGGGGACACACGATGACCGTATCGATAATGATTATCATGAGCAACTTCAGCGCGAGGATCCGCGTGACGCCGCCGGGCTGATCACAGACCCTGGCCGGCATCCCACAGGCGCTCGGTCCGTCCGGTGAGCAGCGCATCGAGTGAGAGTGCCTGGGCGTCGGTGAGCGAGGCGACGTAGTCGATGATCCCGCGCCCTCGGCCCAGGGCCTCGATGTCGGCGTCGCTCCGAGAGGCGACCAGCAGCGGCGCATCCTCCCGGAGCCGACGGTAGTCGTCGGTGGCGAGCTCGACGAGGTCGAGCAGACGGCGCGGCGCTCGGCGCGCGTCGCGCGGATCGTCGAGCCACGCGGCGAAGCCGTCCACGAGCCGCTCCAGCACGCTCGCCTGCCCGCGTTGATACACCGTCAGGTCGGGCCGCTCGAGGATGAACCGCTCATGCAGGAACTTCAGCACCGCCACCTCGTGCCAGGTCTGGCGGCTCAGGCTGACGTGCCCCGAGCGGATGTCCGGATGCCGGTGCACCTCGATCGACGACTGCAGGCGCCGGATCCAGGCCGTGGTGAACCGCGCGAGCGACCGCTCACTCGCCAGAGATCCGTCGAAGGGCTCGGCGATGAGTCCGTCGACCACCTCGGCCCGCACCTTCGCGACCGCCTCGCCGAAGGCGTCCTCGTCGGCGATCCAGCCGTCTTTGCTCCGCAGCCGCCGCCACAGCAGTTCCAGGGAGTGCCCAGGGCTCCTGCTGCCCGAGGCCAGCTCCGCCTCGTCGGCGGCGCGCAGCTTCGCGAGATCCCGGCGCCAGGCCCGGAACTCTGCGGACAGCGTCGCGGGATTCAGCAGGTCGGCGCGGTAGAAGTCGTCGAGGTCGTGCAGCGAATAGGCGATGTCGTCGGAGATGTCCATGATGGAGCATTCGACGGTCTGCTGACCCGGCTCGATCAGGGGGTAGGCGTCGAGCGCCTGCCGGGCGTCCTGCTCGTCGATCGCGTAGAAGCTGAACTTGCTCGCCCCTCCGCGGCGCTGCCCGCCATGGCCGCGGCGCCACGGATACTTCAGCACCGCGGCGCGGACGGCGGCCGTGAGGTTGAGGCCGACGCCAGGCCGGTCGTACTCGTCGAGGCGGGTGAGGATGCGGTAGGTCTGCGCGTTGCCCTCGAAGCCCTCGGTCAGACCGAACCGGCTGCGGGCCAGGCGGTCCAGCGTCTGCTCGCCGAGGTGGCCGAACGGCGGATGCCCGAGGTCGTGCGCCGCGGCGGCCGCCTGCACGACAACCGGGTGCGCCCCGCCCAGCTCCGCCGCGATCCGGCCGGGTTCGTCCGTCCGCGCCGACAGGTGCGTCGCGATCGCCCTGGCGACGGCGGCGACTTTGATGGAGTGCGTGAGCCGGTTGTGCACCGCCAGCCCGGCACCGGCCTGCGAGATCACCTGCGTCACGGCCGACAGCCGCGAGTAGAACGGGGAGAACCGGATACGCTCGACGTCCACGCGGAAGTGCGGGTGCCCTTCGGCGCCCTGGAACTCATCCAGCGTCTCCGGCAGACGTCGGCTCTGGCGGGCATCGGGGGTCGGCTGCGGCATGGAAGTCAGTGTCCCATGGCGCCGCGCGCGAGGGACGGGAGCCTAGCGTTCGAGGTCGAGGTCGCGGACGGCAACCCGGCGCGGTCATGATCCCCGTGCGGTCATCCGGGCATCGGCGGGGCGGCTGTCACCCCAGGCAGCGTCCCGTCGCCACCGGCTGATCCGCGCCCTGGGCCGCCTCGAGCGCCGGCATCAGCTCGGCGTTCGTCATGGCGTAGCCGACGTCGGCGCGGGCCTCGTCGCGAGCGAACACGACGCCGGCCACCTCGCCGGTCTCGGTGAGCAGGGGTCCGCCGGAGTTGCCGGGCTCGACCTGCGCCCGCAGGGCGTACACGTCGCGCTCGGCGCCCGTCCCGCCGTAGATGTCGGCGACCGTCATCGGGTCGGATGCCGCGACGCCGGCCGGTACGGTGCGGAACGGCCCGCCGTGCGGGTAGCCCTGGATGACGCCGCCCGCACCCGGGGAGAGGGCCTGGCCGAGGGGGAGCGGGGCCGCATCCACATCCGCGGCGACCACCGCGAGGTCGTCCACGGGGTCGAAGTACACCACGTGGCCGTCGCGGGCGGGCTCGCCGGGCAGCTCGACGCGCAGGGTCTGGACGCCGGCGACGACGTGGGCGTTCGTCACGATGCGGTCCTCGGCGGCGACGAACCCGGTGCCGGACAGCATCGCCTGGCACTCCCGGGCGACGCCGGTGAGCCGGGCCACCGAGGCCGCGGCCCGGGCGAGCTGGGGATTGTCGGTGTCGATCTCACCGGCGTCGGGGGCGATGGACAGGTCGCTGTCGTCCAGGAGGCCGTCGATGGTGGGGAGCACGGTGTCGCCGAGCACGGCCTCGTGCAGGCGCGCCATCGCCTCGTCCAGGGGCTCGGGCGTCATCCCGTCGATCGTGCGCAGCACGGTCGACGACGCCACCGCCGAGGAGACCACGGGGATGCCCGCGGAGGCCACGCCGGCGCCGGCGAGGACGACGGCGAGGACCGCGGCGAGCAGGCTGAACGCCCCGCCGAGCAGGCGCTCGGCGACCCGTATCCGCAGCCGGTCGGCGCCGCGGCGCAGCAGCGAGCCCATCGCGGCGCCGATCCCCGCGCCCGCCGCGAGCAGCAGCACGGCCGCGGCGACGACGGCGGGACCGCGCCAGGCCTCGTCGGTCACGAGGCCCGCCACGGCGGGCAGCGCCCACGGCGCGGCGAGCCCTCCGGCGATGAGCCCGCAGACCATGCCGAGCGCGGAGAACAGGCCGGCGCGCAGCCCCGCCACGAACGCGGCGAACAGCAGCAACACGATGACGATGTCGACCACGGGCGGCGTGCGTCCTCCACGTTCTCGGACTCGGCGCCGTCGGGCACGGGCCGGTCGGGTCAGGCTACCCCGACGGCCTGTGCCCGGGCCGGGAGCGGGTGCCCGGCGGAATCTAGACTGAGCGGATGAACGCTCCGACCAGGCAGGCCGTCGTGGTGACGGTCTCGGATCGCTCCGCGGCGGGGCTGCGCGAGGACGTCTCCGGTCCGCTCGCCGCCGAACTCCTCGCGGGCGGTGGCTGGCGGGCCGACGTCCGGGTGGTTCCCGACGAGGTCGCGGAGATCGTCGCCGCGGTGCGAGAGGCCGCGGATGCCGGGGCGCGTCTGGTCGTGACGACCGGCGGCACCGGCGTCTCCCCGCGGGACGTGACGCCCGACGCGATGGACGAGCTGTTCGACCGCGAGCTGCCGGGGATCGCCGAGGAGCTGCGCCGCCGCGGCGCCGCCGTCCTCCCGCAGGCGCTGCTCTCGCGCGGGCGGGCGGGGATCGCGGGGCGCGCGCTCGTGGTGAACCTCCCCGGCTCGCCGGGCGCGGTGCGCGACGGCATCCCGGTCGTCCTCTCCGTCGCCGCGCACGCGCTCTCGCAGCTCGACGGGGGTGATCACCCGTGATCGTGCGCAGTGAGATCTCCGCGCAGCCGCTGGACGTCGCCGCGCACCTGACCGCGGTGGCGGATGCCGCGGCCGGCGCCACCGCGCTCTTCGTCGGCACTGTGCGCGACCACGACCCGGATGCCGAGGGGCGCGTGGTGCGGCTGGAGTACAGCGCGCACCCGGATGCCGGGCGCTTCCTCGCCGCGCTCGCCGCCGATGCGGATGCGGCGGGGCTGAGGATCGCGATCAGCCACCGCGTCGGGGCGCTCGGCGTGGGTGAGACGGCCATCGTGTGCGCGGTGTCGTCCGCGCATCGCGCCGACGCCTTCGAGGTGTGCCGCGCGCTGGTCGAGAGCGTGAAGGCGGAGCTGCCGGTGTGGAAGAAGCAGGTGGAGGCCGACGGCGGGGCGTCCTGGGTCGGCCTGGGCGGTCTCGCGACGTGAGGTCCGCGGGGTTCGCGGCCTGAGGCCGCGAGGCCCGGCGCCGGGCGCCTGTGACGCGGGGCGCCGCGCAGCGGCGATCGTGGTCTATTCTCGCCCCATGGCCCGGAACCCCCCGACAGAGGACATCGACGAGACGCGTCTGCGCGTGACGGCTCCGAAGGAGGTGGCCGTGGGCGTGCCGGCCGTGCTGCACGCCCTGCAGATCGCGCACGAGCAGATGGGGATCGTGCGCTCGGTGCAGACCCTGACGCGAGTCAACCAGAAGGACGGGTTCGACTGTCCCGGCTGCGCCTGGCCGGAGGAGGACAGACGGCACATCGCGGAGTTCTGCGAGAACGGCGCCAAGGCGGTCGCCGAGGAGGCCACGGTGCGCCGCGTGGGCCCGGAGTTCTTCGCGGCGCATTCTGATCCCCATCCTCGCGGCGGTCTCGGCGCCGTCGTCGCTCGCGGTCGAGCTCGCCGCGGCGTCCGGACTCACGCTCGTCGGTTTCCTCCGCGGGCGCTCCATGAACGTGTACACCGGGGCGGAGCGCATCCGGGTCGAGGCCGCCCGGGTGTGACGCCGCGACGCCGCGCGCCCGGCGTCAGAGCCGCGGCGTGCGCGGCGGAGGCGTGCGCCGCGTGCCGGGGGTCCCGATCGCCTCGAACGCGGAGGCGACGCGCAGCAGCTCGGTGTCGTCGTACGCCCGGCCGATGAAGGTGAGCCCGATCGGCATGCCGATGTCCTCCATCAGGCCCATCGGCACCGTCACGCTCGGGATGCCGAGGTGACGCATCGCCAGGTTGCCGTTCGCGATCCAGACGCCGTTGCGCCAGCCCAGGTCCGCGGATGCCGGGTTCACATCCATGTCCGCCGGTCCCACGTCCGCGACCGCGGGGAACACCACCGCATCCAGGCGCAGCCCGTCCATCCACTCCTCGAGGTCGCGGCGGCGGGTCTCCTCCAGCCCGCGCAGCCCGTCGGCGAGCTCCGGCATGTCGTCGAACGTCGCTCCCGGGTGCTCGCGCACCCAGGCCGGGTACTCCGCGATGTCGTCGTCGAACCCGTCGTACCGGTCCGGCAGCGCACCCTCCGGATGCGGGAAGATCGTCGCCCCGTCCACATCCGCGAGCGAGCGCAGAGCCGGGTCACCGTTCGCCTGCAGGAAGTCCTCCCAGCCCCACGCGGAGAGGTCGACGATCTCCCGGCGCAGGTACTCCGGGCTGACCAGGCCGCGGGTGGCGATCGTGGGCGCCCCAGGCCGGTCGCCCTCGTAGTTCGACACGACCGGGAAGTCCACCTCGACCACCGTGGCGCCGGCGGCCTCCAGGTCGCGGCGCGCGACCTCCCAGCGGGCGATCACGGACGGGCGGGTCTCGATGCGCCGCCCGGTGGGGCCGCCGATGCCGGGGTTCTCCGCGGTGCCGGCCTCGGGGTCGGCGTTGATGTACATCTTCGGGATGCCGATGCGCTTTCCCGCCAGGACCGCCGCGCCCTGCTCGGCATCCGTCACCGCGAGCGCGGGGTACGAGGCCGGGCGCACCGCAGATGCCGCGGGCAGCTGCACCCACGGCTGCACGCGCCAGAAGTCGCCCCGCGTCTCGGCGTCGTCGCCGACGATGACGTCGAGCACCTCGAGCAGATCCGCCATGCTGCGGGTGTGCGGCACGACGACGTCCATGGTCGGCACCAGCGGCCAGTTGCCGCGCACCGAGATCACGCCGCGGGACGGCGTGTACGCGCACAGGGCGTTGTTCGTCGCCGGTCCCCGCCCGCTCGACCACGTCTCCTCGCCCAGGCCGAAGGCGCCGAAGCTCGCCGCCGTCGCCGTGCCGGATCCGTTCGAGGACCCGGAGGCGAACGGCGCGGTGAGGTAGTCGGCGTTGTACGGGCTCTCGGCGCGGCCGTACACGCCGCGCTGCATGCCCCCGTTGGCCATCGGCGGCATGTTCGTCAGGCCCAGGCAGATCGCCCCGCCGGCGCGCAGCCGCTCGATCGTGAACGCGTCGCGCTGGGCGACGAGGTCCTTGAACGCCGGGCTGCCGGATGCCGCGGTGAGCCCCTTCACCAGGTAGCTGTCCTTCGCGGTGTACGGGATGCCGTCCAGCGGGCCGAGCGTCTCGCCGCGGGCGCGCCGGGCGTCGGATGCGGCGGCCTCCGCGCGCGCCTCCGGGTTGCGCACGACGACCGCGTTCAGCGCGGTGGGCGTGTCGGGGGCGTCGTAGGCGTCGATGCGGGCGAGATAGGCGTCGACCAGCTCCACGGCGGTCGTCGCGCCGGTCTCCAGCGCACGGCGCAGGTCGGCGATGGAGCGTTCGTACACGTCGAACATGGGGTGACTCCTTGCAGGGTTCGTCTCGGGTTGCCGGGGTCGTCTGGGGCGGCTTTCCGGCCGCGGCCGGCGGCTGTGTCTCGGCGGGCGTTCAGCGGGTGGTGTCGGGCAGGGCGGGCTGCTGCTGCGTGATGCAGTGGATGCCGCCGCCGCGGTCGAACAGCGGGCGCGCGTCCACCGTGACGACGCGGCGACCGGGGTACACGTCGGACAGGATGGCGCGGGCGCGGGCATCCGCCTTCTCGTCGCCGAAGCCGCACGCGACCACGCCGTCGTTCGTGACGAGGTGGTTGACGTAGCTCCAGTCCACGAAGCCCTCGTCGTCGCGGAGGGTGGACGGCGCCGGCAGGTCGACGATCTCGAAGGTGCGGCCGGCGGCGTCCGTCTGGGTCTCCAGGTGTGCGCGCAGCTCGGCCATCACCTGGTGATCGGGGTGCGCCGGGTCCTCCTGCGCGTGCATCAGCAGCACGCCCGGGGAGGGCAGGGTCGCCACGATGTCGACGTGGCCGTTCGTGCCGAACTCGTCGTAGTCGCGGGTGAGGCCGCGGGGCAGCCAGACCGCGGTGGTGGCGCCGATCGTGCGGAGCATCTCCGCCTCCACGCGCGTGCGGTCCAGGTACGGGTTGCGGCGCGGGTCGAGCTGTACGGTGTCGGTGAGCAGCACGGTGCCCTCGCCGTCGACGTGGATGCCGCCGCCCTCGTTCACGAGCGTGGAGCTGACCAGCTCGGCGCCGGTGGCCGCCGCGATGATCCGGGCGTGCTCCGCGGACTTCCGCCACTGCGCCCAGGCCGGGGCGCCCCAGCCGTTGAACACCCAGTCGACGGCGCCGAGCACCCCGGGGCGCTCGTCGTCGACGACGAAGGTGGGGCCGGAGTCGCGCATCCAGAACTCGTCCACCGGAGCCTCGACGATCTCGATCTGCTCCGACAGCATCCGGCGCGCGCGGCCGAGCTCGCTCGGGTCGACGAGCATGGTGACCGGCTCGAACTCGGCGACCGCGTGCGCGACCGCGGTCCAGGCGGCGTATCCCTCCTCGCGCTCGGTGTCGCTCTCGCCGAGGGTGATCCCCTCGGCGGGGAACGCCATCCAGGTGCGGGTGTGCGGTGCGGTCTCGGACGGCATGCGCCAGGACATGGGATCTCCTTCGATTCGCCGCCGCCTGATCTCTCGGGCGACGGTCTAGAGCGATGGTAGTGAAACGGGGCCGGGGTCAGGTGCCGATGACGTGGACGGTGCGGCCGCCGACGACGGTGCGGACGACGGATGCCGCCAGCAGTGCGTCCGGGCCGAGGGCGAACGGGTCCCGGTCGAGGACGGCGAAGTCCGCCCGCATGCCGGCGGCGAGGCTGCCGCGGAGGTGCTCCTCGCCGAGGGACGCCGCGGCGTCGCGCGTGCCGTGCACGATCGCCTGCTCGAGGGGGAGCGCGAAGTGCGGCAGCACCGGGGGCAGGGAGGGGTCGGCGGCGGAACGGCGGGTGGCCGCGATGAACATGTTCGCCAGCGCCGGGTGCGGCGCGGTCGGCGCGTCGGTCGAGAACGCGAGCCGCACCCCGGCGTCGACGTACTCCGGCCAGGCGAAGCCGCGGGCGGCGCGCTCAGGCCCGAGCATGGCGGCCCAGTTCTCCCAGATCGACGGGTCGGCGTGCACCGGCTGCATGGATGCGGTGACGCCGAGCTTCGCCATCCGCGCCGGGGTCTCCGGCGCGGCGTACTCGAGGTGCTCGATGCGGTGCCGGCGCTCGCGGGCGCCGTTGCGGGCGACCGCGGCCTCTAGGGTGTCCAGGGCGATGTCGCTGGCCCGATCGCCGATCGCGTGCATCGCGATCTGCAGCCCCGCCGCGTCCGCGGCGGTCACCACCGGGATCAGCCGATCGAGGGGCCAGATCGGGTCGGCGTTCGCGCCGTTCGTGTACGGCGCCCGCAGCGCCGCGGTGCAGGCGTCGATCACGCCGTCCAGGATCAGCTTGATGCCGACCACGCGCAGCCACGGGGCATCCGTCCGCTGCGACAGCTCCACCGCACGGCGCACCTGGGCGAGGTTCTCCTCGTCGTCGCCGGTGTTGTGGACGAACCAGTGCGCGCGCACCGCGAGCGGGAGCCCGCCGCGGCGCCCGGCGATCCGGTCGAGGGCGGCGAGGGCGACCGGATCGAGCGCCATGCCACGGCGCCGGTCACGCCGGCGGCGAGGTACGCGGCGAAGGCGCGCTCCAGGGCCTCGTCCCGCTCGGCATCCGTGCGGACCTCGTCGAGGAACGGCCAGACGATCTGCTGCGCGGCCGTCTCGTAGAACATCCCGTCCGGCGCACCGTCCGCGTCACGGCCGATCTCGCCGCCGAGCGGGTCCGGCGTGTCCCGGGTGACGCCGAGCTCGGCCAGCGCCGCCGAGTTCACCCACACGGAGTGGTAGTCGTTGGCCTGCAGGTACACCGGCACATCCGGCACGGCCGCGTCGATCATGGCTGCCGTGGGACGACCGCCGGGCACCGAGTCGAACAGCCAGCCGCGGCCGTGCAGGCGCGGGGCCGCGGGATCCGCCGCCCGGGCCTCGCGCAGACGCGCCTGGATCGCCTCCAGCGTGCGCTCCTCCGTGAGCGGGACGGCGCCGAGCGCTTCCCCCATCATCAGCAGGTGCGTGTGCACGTCGAGGAAGCCGGGCAGCACGACCCCGCCGTCCAGGTCGACGATCTCCGCGTCCGGGCCGGCCGCGGCGCGCGCGGAGTGCTCGTCGCCCACGAACGCGAGGCGATCGCCGTCGACGACGAGCGCCTCGGCCCAGGGGGCCTCCGCGGCGGTGAACACCCGGGCACCTCGATAGATCGTTGCCATGAATTCAGACTCCTGCCGTGCGGATGAGGTCGATATCGGGGGAGGCCTCACCCGGGAGCAGCTGCTCCTTCTCCACGCGTGTGGAGAGGCGGGCGACCAGGATGAGCGGGATCAGCAGGACCGCGCTGATGCCGGCGAGCACGATCCCGAGGCCGAGGAACCCGGACATCTCGGCGATCCACGCCCCGAACAGCGGCGAGAAGCTCGAGCCGATGAGGTACACGCCGAGCACCGGACCGGACCATCGCCCGCTCGCGTCCAGGGCGGCGGCGGTGGCCACGATGTACATGAAGGCGACGGCGTACACGGTGTTCCACGCGATCATGCTGACGAGATACACGGTGGGGTCGGTGGTCGTGCAGGCGAGCAGTTTGAGCGCGCCGCCGAGCGCGATCAGGATGCCGAGCGGCAGGGCCCGCCCGAGCCGGGCGCCGAGGACGATGAGCGCGATCGCGGCGACCAGGCCTCCGGCCGTGGACGCGCTCAGCACGAGCCCGAGGCCTCCGTCGTCCATGCCGGCCTGGGCGATGCCGATCGCGCCGGACATCGCCCACAGCGAGTCCTCGCCGACCGCCCAGACGGCGAACATCACCAGCAGGGCGAAGCCGGCGACGGTGATCGTGCGGGTGGAGGTGCGGACCCGGCTGGTGCCGGTGCGGGTGGTGATGATCGCCCCGGTGAGCGCGGGATCGGTCGCGGCGTCGCCGGACGGCTCGCCGTCGTCCAGGGCGAGACCGATCCCTGAGCGCGGCCCGGCCGACGGCGCGACACGCCCGGAGCGCGATCCGGATTTGCCGGGTCGGCGGGATCCGCGTAAGTTGTTACCTGTTCGCCCCAAGCGGTTGAGCGGAAGGCCGGAAGGTCCAGCTCCCCTCCAAGCGGCGGACACACCTCCTACTTCACATCAGTGGTCACGTTGGTGTAGGATGGAGGGCCCGGGTCCGGAAGGCTGCACAGCCTCAACGGTGCCCGGACAGATTGCGAAGTTGCCCTGCGCGTCCTGCCTTGGTTGGTGGGTGTGTGGGTGCGTCCGATCCTTGAGAACTCAACAGCGTGCACTTGTCAAATGCCAAATTATCCTCGTCGGCTTTTCGGAGTCGTTGAGAATTCCTTTGGATCAATTTGCGGATGTCAGTGACATTCGTTTTGGTCATGATTGAACTCGCTGGCCTTCGACTGTTTTCCCGGTTGTTGGTTGGCTTCTGTTTTTTTACGGAGAGTTTGATCCTGGCTCAGGATGAACGCTGGCGGCGTGCTTAACACATGCAAGTCGAACGATGAAGCCCAGCTTGCTGGGTGGATTAGTGGCGAACGGGTGAGTAACACGTGAGCAACCTGCCCCTGACTCTGGGATAAGCGCTGGAAACGGCGTCTAATACTGGATATGTGCCATGGCCGCATGGTCTGTGGTTGGAAAGATTTTTTCGGTTGGGGATGGGCTCGCGGCCTATCAGCTTGTTGGTGAGGTAATGGCTCACCAAGGCGTCGACGGGTAGCCGGCCTGAGAGGGTGACCGGCCACACTGGGACTGAGACACGGCCCAGACTCCTACGGGAGGCAGCAGTGGGGAATATTGCACAATGGGCGCAAGCCTGATGCAGCAACGCCGCGTGAGGGATGACGGCCTTCGGGTTGTAAACCTCTTTTAGCAGGGAAGAAGCGTGAGTGACGGTACCTGCAGAAAAAGCGCCGGCTAACTACGTGCCAGCAGCCGCGGTAATACGTAGGGCGCAAGCGTTATCCGGAATTATTGGGCGTAAAGAGCTCGTAGGCGGTCTGTCGCGTCTGCTGTGAAAACCCGAGGCTCAACCTCGGGCCTGCAGTGGGTACGGGCAGACTGGAGTGCGGTAGGGGAGATTGGAATTCCTGGTGTAGCGGTGGAATGCGCAGATATCAGGAGGAACACCGATGGCGAAGGCAGATCTCTGGGCCGTAACTGACGCTGAGGAGCGAAAGGGTGGGGAGCAAACAGGCTTAGATACCCTGGTAGTCCACCCCGTAAACGTTGGGAACTAGTTGTGGGGTCCTTTCCACGGATTCCGTGACGCAGCTAACGCATTAAGTTCCCCGCCTGGGGAGTACGGCCGCAAGGCTAAAACTCAAAGGAATTGACGGGGACCCGCACAAGCGGCGGAGCATGCGGATTAATTCGATGCAACGCGAAGAACCTTACCAAGGCTTGACATACACGAGAACGCCCTAGAAATAGGGAACTCTTTGGACACTCGTGAACAGGTGGTGCATGGTTGTCGTCAGCTCGTGTCGTGAGATGTTGGGTTAAGTCCCGCAACGAGCGCAACCCTCGTTCTATGTTGCCAGCACGTTATGGTGGGAACTCATGGGATACTGCCGGGGTCAACTCGGAGGAAGGTGGGGATGACGTCAAATCATCATGCCCCTTATGTCTTGGGCTTCACGCATGCTACAATGGCCGGTACAAAGGGCTGCGATACCGCGAGGTGGAGCGAATCCCAAAAAGCCGGTCCCAGTTCGGATTGAGGTCTGCAACTCGACCTCATGAAGTCGGAGTCGCTAGTAATCGCAGATCAGCAACGCTGCGGTGAATACGTTCCCGGGTCTTGTACACACCGCCCGTCAAGTCATGAAAGTCGGTAACACCTGAAGCCGGTGGCCTAACCCTTGTGGAGGGAGCCGTCGAAGGTGGGATCGGTAATTAGGACTAAGTCGTAACAAGGTAGCCGTACCGGAAGGTGCGGCTGGATCACCTCCTTTCTAAGGAGCATCTGGCACCTGTTGGTGTCCAGGCGCCGGTTCGGGGCGAACGTTCCCGCCGGTCAGCTCATGGGTGGAACATTTGACATGACGTCAGCGCAGCTGTCTTCTGCTAGTACGCCGCTTCGGTGGTTGGAAGGTGGGGGGTGGTGAGCGGGGCGTCTGCACGCTGTTGGGTCCTGAGGGACCGGGCCGGCTTTCGGGTTGGACTGGACCTCGTGGCCCTTTCTTCTGTCGCCGTGGTGGTGGTGGGGGAGGGGGACCGCCCGTACTTTGAGAACTACACAGTGGACGCGAGCATCTTAAAGAAAACTTCGACCGGCCCTTTTGGGGTTGGTCGTGCTCATGTGATTTCAAGTCTTTAAGAGCAAACGGTGGATGCCTTGGCATCTGGAGCCGAAGAAGGACGTAGCAATCTGCGATAAGCCTCGGGGAACTGATAAGCGAGTTTTGATCCGAGGATCTCCGAATGGGGAAACCCCGCCGGGCGGCGTGCCGACCTGGTGACTCCCGTCTGAATATATAGGGCGGGTAGAGGGAACGTGGGGAAGTGAAACATCTCAGTACCCACAGGAAGAGAAAACAACCGTGATTCCGTGAGTAGTGGCGAGCGAAAGCGGATGAGGCTAAACCGGGTGTGTGTGAGAGCCGGCAGGCGTTGCATATCCGGGGTTGCGGGACTCTCCTGGTCATTCTGCCGAGTGGCCGACGTGATGCGATCGTATAGACGAATGGTCTTGAAAGGCCAGCCGTAGTGGGTGCCAGCCCCGTAGTCGAAATGCGGTTCGCAGCGTGGAGTGTATCCCAAGTAGCACGGGGCCCGAGAAATCCCGTGTGAATCTGTCAGGACCACCTGATAAGCCTAAATACTCCCAGATGACCGATAGCGGACAAGTACCGTGAGGGAAAGGTGAAAAGTACCCCGGGAGGGGAGTGAAATAGTACCTGAAACCGTTTGCTTACAAACCGTTGGAGCACCCCTGGTAGGTGTGACAGCGTGCCTTTTGAAGAATGAGCCTGCGAGTTAGTGATATGTGGCGAGGTTAACCCGTGTGGGGTAGCCGTAGCGAAAGCGAGTCTGAATAGGGCGTTTGAGTCGCATGTCCTAGACCCGAAGCGAAGTGATCTATCCATGGCCAGGCTGAAGCGACGGTAAGACGTCGTGGAGGGCCGAACCCACTTAGGTTGAAAACTGAGGGGATGAGCTGTGGATAGGGGTGAAAGGCCAATCAAACTTCGTGATAGCTGGTTCTCTCCGAAATGCATTTAGGTGCAGCGTTGCGTGTTTCTTGCCGGAGGTAGAGCTACTGGATGGCCGATGGGCCCCACCAGGTTACTGACGTCAGCCAAACTCCGAATGCCGGTAAGTGAGAGCGCAGCAGTGAGACTGTGGGGGATAAGCTTCATAGTCGAGAGGGAAACAACCCAGACCACCATCTAAGGTCCCAAAGCGCGTGCTAAGTGGAAAAGGATGTGGAGTTGCTCAGACAACCAGGAGGTTGGCTTAGAAGCAGCCACCCTTGAAAGAGTGCGTAATAGCTCACTGGTCAAGTGATTCCGCGCCGACAATGTAACGGGGCTCAAGCACGCCACCGAAGTTGTGGCATTGACATTTTTGGTAGGCCTTCGTGGTCCAGCCGTGTTGATGGGTAGGAGAGCGTCGTGTGGGCGGTGAAGCGGCAGAGTGATCTAGCCGTGGAGGCCACACGAGTGAGAATGCAGGCATGAGTAGCGAAAGACGTGTGAGAAACACGTCCTCCGGAAGACCAAGGGTTCCAGGGTCAAGCTAATCTTCCCTGGGTAAGTCGGGACCTAAGGCGAGGCCGACAGGCGTAGTCGATGGACAACGGGTTGATATTCCCGTACCGGCGAAGAACCGCCCCAGTCAATCCAGTGGTGCTAAGCGCCCGAACCATCACACCGCCGCCTTCGGGTGGCATCGTGGTGGGGAGCGCGCGACCCCATGCTGGTGCGGCTAGCGTATTAACAGGTGTGACGCAGGAAGGTAGCCCAAGCCAGGCGATGGTTGTCCTGGTGCAAGTGCGTAGGCCGAGTCGTAGGCAAATCCGCGGCTCATACAGGCTGAGACACGATGCGGATGAAAAGTGGGTGATCCTATGCTGCCGAGAAAAGCATCGACGCGAGGTTCTAGCCGCCCGTACCCCAAACCGACTCAGGTGGTCAGGTAGAGAATACCAAGGAGATCGAGAGAATCGTGGTTAAGGAACTCGGCAAAATGCCCCCGTAACTTCGGGAGAAGGGGGGCCCTCCGCTTATTAGGACTTGCTCCGAAAGGGCGTGGGGGCCGCAGAGACTAGTGGGTAGCGACTGTTTACTAAAAACACAGGTCCGTGCGAAGTCGCAAGACGATGTATACGGACTGACGCCTGCCCGGTGCTGGAAGGTTAAGAGGACCGGTTAGCCGCAAGGCGAAGCTGAGAATTTAAGCCCCAGTAAACGGCGGTGGTAACTATAACCATCCTAAGGTAGCGAAATTCCTTGTCGGGTAAGTTCCGACCTGCACGAATGGCGTAACGACTTCCCAACTGTCTCAACCGCGAACTCGGCGAAATTGCATTACGAGTAAAGATGCTCGTTACGCGCAGCAGGACGGAAAGACCCCGTGACCTTTACTACAGCTTGGTATTGGTGTTCGGTGTGGCTTGTGTAGGATAGGTGGGAGACGGTGAAGCTCGGACGCCAGTTCGGGTGGAGTCATTGTTGAAATACCACTCTGGTCACTCTGGATATCTAACTTCGAACCGTGATCCGGTTCAGGGACAGTGCCTGGTGGGTAGTTTAACTGGGGCGGTTGCCTCCCAAAGAGTAACGGAGGCGCCCAAAGGTTCCCTCAACCTGGTTGGCAATCAGGTGTCGAGTGTAAGTGCACAAGGGAGCTTGACTGTGAGACTGACAGGTCGAGCAGGGACGAAAGTCGGGACTAGTGATCCGGCAGTGGCTTGTGGAAGCGCTGTCGCTCAACGGATAAAAGGTACCTCGGGGATAACAGGCTGATCTTGCCCAAGAGTCCATATCGACGGCATGGTTTGGCACCTCGATGTCGGCTCGTCGCATCCTGGGGCTGGAGTAGGTCCCAAGGGTTGGGCTGTTCGCCCATTAAAGCGGTACGCGAGCTGGGTTTAGAACGTCGTGAGACAGTTCGGTCCCTATCCGCTGCGCGCGTAGGAAGTTTGAGAGGATCTGACCCTAGTACGAGAGGACCGGGTTGGACGAACCTCTGGTGTGCCAGTTGTTCCGCCAGGAGCACCGCTGGTTAGCTACGTTCGGGATGGATAACCGCTGAAAGCATCTAAGCGGGAAGCCGGCCTCAAGATGAGACTTCCATCACCCTCGGGTGGAGAGGCTCCCAGCCAGACGACTGGGTTGATAGGCCAGATGTGGAAGCCCAGCAATGGGTGCAGCTGACTGGTACTAATAAGCCGACGACTTGATAACACTTTCCCTTGAGAAAGCTCGCGTCCACTTTGTGGTTCTCGACGTACGGTCGGAACCAAACAACACACCACACGAGTGTGTTGCCGATGAACATGTCAACAGTGTTTCGGCGGCCATAGCGTGAGGGAAACGCCCGGACACATTCCGAACCCGGAAGCTAAGCCTCACAGCGCCGATGGTACTGCAGGGGGGACCCTGTGGGAGAGTAGGACACCGCCGGACTTCTTCTGTGAAAGAGCCACCCAGTGCTGGGTGGCTCTTTCGCGTTTAACGCCCCTGTCCCGGGGCGCTCACCTCCCGTGCGCGGCGCCACGATGATTCGGGGCCTGATTCGGTCACGGTGACGCGCCCGGCCGGTCGCGCCGTCCGGTGCGTCGCTCCAGCGTGCGGGCGGCACCGGTCACGGCATCCGTCACCGCCCCCACGTCGACGCCGGCGTCCGCCGCCCAGGTCACCGCGACTGCGGCGGTCGGCCACCCGGCGTGATCGCGCACGGCCACGGCGACCGAGCGGAAGCCCTCGGTCACCTCGCCGTCCTCGGTCGCCACCCCGGTGCGCCGCACCTGGCGCAGCAGCTCCCTCAGCTCGGACGGCTTCGACGGGCCGCGCCCGGTGCGCTCGGTGAACGCCGAGACGTCCGGATACAGCGCGCGCACCTGCGAGGCCGGCAGCGCGGCGAGCATCGCGCGGCCGGTGGCGGTGAGGTGCGCGGGAAGGCGCACCCCGACCTCGGTCACCAGCGCCGGGCGGCGCAGCGCCCGCTCCTCCACGATGTACAGCACGTCTCGTCCGCTCATCACCGCGAGGTGCGCGCTCTCGCCCAGACGGTCGGCGAGGCCTGCGACCAGGGGCCGGCCGAGACGCGCCAGGGGCTCCTGCCGGGCGTAGCCGCCGGCGAGCTCGAAGGCGCTGGTGCCCAGACCCCAGCGCCGCTCCTGCGGCAGCCGCACCACGAAGCCGTGCGCCTCGAGCGTCGCCAGCAGGTGGTAGACCGTCGACCTCGGGATGCCGAGGTCCCGGGCGAGCGCGGATGCCGCCACCGGCGCCGGCCGCCGCGCGAGATGGCGGAGGATGCGCAGCGTCTGGTCCGCCGCGGGAACCTGCGGGCGCGCCTCGGGGCGGGCGAGTTCGTCTGGAATCACAGACACAGTCTGTCATTCCGCCCCTCCGCCCGGCACCCCCAGGGTGTGGAATCGAAGCATGCAGGAAACCTCCCCGATCGTCATCGGCGCGACGCCGCTCACTCCCGCGGACGTCGTCGCCGTCGCCCGCCACCACGCCCCCGTCACCATCGCCGACAGCGCCCGTGACCGCGTCGCCGCGGCCCGCGCCGTCATCGACGGCATGGCGGCCGATCCCAAGCCGCACTACGGCGTCTCCACCGGGTTCGGCGCCCTCGCCACCACCTTCATCGCCCCGGAGCGCCGCCGTCAGTTGCAGGTCAGCCTGATCCGCTCGCACGCCGCCGGCACCGGCCCCGAGGTGGAGACCGAGGTCGTCCGCGCGCTGCAGCTGCTGCGCCTGCAGACGCTCGCCTCCGGCCACACGGGCGTGCGCCCGGCGGTCGTCGACGCCTACGCGGCCATGCTGAATGCGGGGATCACCCCGATCGTGCGCGAGTACGGCTCGCTCGGCTGCTCCGGCGACCTCGCCCCGCTCGCCCACATCGCGCTCGCCGCGATGGGCGAAGGCGAGGTGCGCGACGCCCACGGCGAGCTGATGCCGGCGGCCCAGGCGCTCGCCGCCGCGGGCATCGAGCCGCTGGTGCTCGTGGAGAAGGAGGGGCTCGCCCTCATCAACGGCACCGACGGCATGCTCGGGATGCTCGTGCTCGCGCTGCACGACCTGGAGACGCTGGTCACCACCGCCGACCTCGCCGCCGCGATGTCGATCGAGTCGCAGCTGGGCACGGATGCCGTGTTCGCCGCCGATCTGATGGCGCTGCGCCCCCAGGTCGGCCAGGCCGCCTCGGCCGCGAACCTGCGCGCCTTCCTCGGCGACTCGCCCATGGTGGCCAGCCACAAGGGCCCGGAGGACGGGCGCGTGCAGGACGCCTACTCGCTGCGCTGCTCTCCGCAGGTGCACGGCGCCGCCCGCGACACCATGGCGCACGCCGCGACGATCGCGGAGCGCGAGCTGGCCTCCGTCGTCGATAACCCCGTGGTCACCGCCGACGGACGCATCGAATCGAACGGCAACTTCCACGGCGCCCCTGTCGCCGCGGTCCTCGACTTCCTCGCGATCTCGGTCGCCGACGTGGCATCCGTCTCCGAGCGCCGCACGGACCGCGCCCTCGACCCGGCGCGCAGCCACGGCCTGCCGCCCTTCCTCGCCCACGAGGTGGGCGTGGACTCCGGGCTCATGATCGCCCAGTACGCCGCCGCCGGCATCGTCTCGGAGCTGAAGCGGCTCGCCGCCCCGGCATCCGTCGACTCCATCCCGTCCTCGGCGATGCAGGAGGACCACGTCTCGATGGGCTGGGCCGCCGCCCGCAAGCTGCGGCGCGCGATCGACGGACTCGCCCGCGTCCTCGCCATCGAGATCCTCACGGGCGCCCGCGCGCTCGACCTGCGCGCGCCGCTCGAGGCCGGACCCGCCACCGGCGCGGTGCGCGACCTCGTCCGCACCGTGGCCGAAGGCCCCGGACCCGACCATTTCCTCTCACCCGACATGGAGGCCGTCACCGAGCTCGTGCGCTCGGGCGAGGTCCTCCGCACTGCGAAGGAGCACGCGAATGTCTGACACCACCACCGCGACCACCACTGCGACCGCCGCCAACGGGATCGGCCACCAGGGGCGGAGCGTCCGCGCCCCGCGCGGCAACGAGCGCACCGCGAAGAGCTGGGGCGCCGAGGCCGCCAAGCGGATGCTGATGAACAACCTCGACCCCGAGGTCGCCGAGCACCCCGAGGACCTCGTCGTCTACGGCGGTACCGGCCGCGCCGCCCGCAGCTGGGAGGCGTACGACGCGATCGTGCGCGCCCTCGACGAGCTGGAGCCCGACGAGACCCTGCTGGTGCAGTCCGGCAAGCCGGTCGGCGTGTTCCGCACCCACGAGTGGGCGCCGCGCGTGCTCATCGCGAACTCGAACCTCGTCGGCGACTGGGCCACCTGGCCCGAGTTCCGTCGGCTCGAGTCGCTGGGCCTGACCATGTACGGCCAGATGACCGCCGGCTCGTGGATCTACATCGGCTCGCAGGGCATCCTGCAGGGCACCTACGAGACCTTCGCCGCCGTCGCCCGCTCGCTCGGCCGCGACTCGCTCAAGGGCACGCTGT
Source organism: Microbacterium neungamense (assembly GCF_024971095.1). Taxonomy (NCBI): domain Bacteria; kingdom Bacillati; phylum Actinomycetota; class Actinomycetes; order Micrococcales; family Microbacteriaceae; genus Microbacterium; species Microbacterium neungamense. Next base: position 1,910,455 of record NZ_CP069717.1, on the reverse strand, counting down.
CCCTCACCGGCGGCGCCGGCGGCATGGGCGGCGCGCAGCCGCTCGCGGTCACGCTGAACGAGGGCGCCTGCCTCATCGTCGACGTCGACGAGACCCGCCTGGCCCGCCGCGTGGACCACGGCTACCTGGACGAGTACCACACCGACCTCGACACCGCGGTGGCCCGTGCCGTGGCAGCCAAGCAGGCCGGCGAGGCCCTCTCGGTCGGCATCGTCGGCAACGCCGCCGAGGTGTTCCCAGAACTGTTCCGCCGCGGCGTGCCGATCGACATCGTCACCGACCAGACCAGCGCCCACGACCCGCTCGCCTACCTCCCGATCGGCATCTCGGTCGAGGACTGGAAGGCCGAGGCCGAGCGCGACCCGGAGGAGTTCACCCGCCGCTCGCGGGAGTCGATGGCCGCGCACGTGCGGGCCATGGTCGACTTCCAGGACGCCGGCGCCGCGGTGTTCGACTACGGCAACTCGATCCGGGCCGAGGCGCAGCTCGGCGGCTTCGACCGCGCGTTCGCGTTCCCCGGCTTCGTGCCGGCCTACATCCGCCCGCAGTTCGAGGAGGGCCGCGGCCCGTTCCGCTGGGCCGCTCTCTCGGGCGACCCGGAGGACATCTACAAGACCGACCGCGCCATCGCCGAGCTGTTCCCGGAGGACGCCGCCCTGCACCGCTGGCTGAAGAAGGCGGGGGAGAAGGTGCACTTCGAGGGCCTGCCCGCGCGCATCTGCTGGCTCGGCTACAAGGAGCGCCACCTCGCCGGCCTGAAGTTCAACGAGATGGTCGCCTCGGGCGAGCTGAAGGCGCCGATCGTGATCGGCCGAGACCACCTCGACTCCGGCTCGGTGGCCTCGCCGTACCGCGAGACCGAAGCCATGAAGGACGGCTCCGACGCGATCGCCGACTGGCCGCTGCTGAACGCGCTGCTGAACACCGCCTCCGGCGCGGCGTGGGTGTCCATCCACCACGGCGGCGGTGTCGGCATCGGCCGCAGCATCCACGCCGGCCAGGTCACCGTGGCCGACGGCACCGAGCTCGCCGCGCAGAAGCTGGAGCGGGTGCTCACCAACGACCCCGGCACCGGCGTGATGCGGCATGTGGACGCCGGCTACGAGCACGCGCGCGAGGTCGCCCGCGAGCGCGGCCTGAAGGTGCCGATGCTGTGAGCGCCACGCTGATCACGAACATCGGGGAGCTGACCACCAACGACCCCGGCGCCGCCGGCGACCGCTGCGGCACGCTGCACGATGCCGCCGTGCTCATCGAGGATGGCCGGATCGCATGGGTCGGCGCCGCCCCGGATGCCCCGGTCCGGGCATCCGGGGAGAGCGGCCGCGGCGCCGCCGAGGTCGTCGACGCCGGCGGCCGGGCGGTCATCCCCGGGTTCGTGGACAGCCACAGCCACCTCGTCTTCGGCGGCGATCGCGCCGCCGAATTCGAAGCGCGCATGGCCGGCGAGAAGTACGCCGCGGGCGGCATCCGCTCGACCGTGACCGCCACTCGCGGCGCGAGCGACGACCAGCTGCGCGAGCGGCTGCGCGGCTTCCTCGACGAGATGCACGCCCAGGGCACGACGACGGTGGAGATCAAGAGCGGATACGGGCTCGACGTCGCCACCGAGGAGCGGCTGGTGCGGCTCGCCGCCGAGGTCACCGAGGAGGTGACGTTCCTGGGCGCGCACGTCGTGCCGGCCGAGTACGCCGGCCGCGCCGACGAGTACGTCGACCTCGTCGTCGGGGAGATGCTGGACGCGTGCGCGCCGCACGCGAAGTGGATCGACGTGTTCTGCGAGACCGGGGCCTTCACGGTGCCGCAGTCGCGGCGGGTGCTCCAGGCCGGCATCGCGCGCGGGCTGCAGCCGCGCCTGCACGCCAGCCAGCTCGGCCCCGGTGAGGGCGTGCAGCTGGCGGTCGAGCTCGGCGCGGCATCCGTCGACCACGGCACCTACCTCACCGACGCGGACGTCGCCGCGCTCGCCGCATCCGACACCGTGCTCACCCTGCTGCCGGGCGTGGAGTTCTCCACGCGCCAGCCCTATCCGGACGCGCGGCGCCTCATCGACGCCGGGGTGACCGTGGCGCTGGCATGCGACACCAACCCCGGGTCGAGCTTCACCTCGTCGATGCCGTTCTGCATCGCCGTCGCCGTGCGCGACATGGGCATGACCACGGCGGAGGCGGTCTGGGCCGCGACCGCCGGCGGGGCCGCCGCGCTCCGGCGCGATGACATCGGCGTCATCGCGCCGGGCAGGCGCGCCGACCTGGTGCTGCTGGACGCCCCGACCCGCGTGCACCTGGCCTACCGCCCCGGCGTGCCGCTGGTGGCGCGGGTCTGGAAGGACGGCGTTCCGGTGCGCTGACGCCGGACTCAGGTGTTGCGGGTGAACGTGATGCCGTGCTGTGCGGCGGCCGCGCCGAGGAGCTGCAGGGCGCGGTGGACCTCTTCGCCGGTGCGGCCGTTGAGTCCGACGTGCACGGTGGCCGCGCTGCCGAGCATCGGGGCGAAGAGCACCATCCTGCGCGCCTTGGTCGTGGCCCGGGCCTTCACGGCCTCGTAGTCCTTCAGGGACAGCGTGATCACCTTCATCGAGGCGTCGATGCCGGCGTCGGCGATCCCCTTCCCGACCGCGTTCGCCGCGATCGCGAGCCAGACCAGGATCGCCGCGATCGCCAGGCCGATCACGATCCAGCCGACCAGCGGCACGCCGAGCAGGATGAACCCGATCCCGACGCCGATCCCGAGGACGCAGGCGATGGCCACCCCGAGGCTCTTGCCGGCGAGGGACCTCTGGGCGGTGGGGTCGCTGACGTAGCGGAGGCGTTCGGTCCAGGTGTGCGGTGTCACGGATGCGGCGGTCACAGCCCTCATCCTAGGGTCGGCCCGCCGACCTCCGGAGGAGGCGCGGTCTCAGCGCGAGGCAAGCCCTGCGAGCAGCTCCAGCACACACAGCGCGGTCAGGCGCACGGTGCGCGCGTCCTCGGCATCCGCCGTCGCGTCCACCTCGACGAGGTCGGCGCTGACGACGCGGGCGTCCGAGGCGACACCGCGGGTGAGGGCGCGCAGCTCCCACGCGGCGAGCCCGCCGGGCGCGCTGGCCGGGCAGCCGGGTGCGACCGACCGGTCGCACACGTCCACGTCGATGTCGAGGTGCACGCGGGCGCCGTCCCCGGCCCCGGCGATCTCGAGGGCCTCAGCGAGGACGTCCGGGATGCCGCGGCGGCGCAGCTCGTCGAGAGCGATCACTCGGATGCCCCAGTCGGCGGCGCGCTGCGCGTAGGCGACCGAGTTCGTGAAGTCGGCGATGCCGATCTGCACGATCCGCCGCGGGTCGATCCGCTCCTCGTCGGGGGCGTCCTCCACGAGTCGGCGCACCGGGGAGCCGTTGGAGACGCCGTCGCGCAGGTCGAAGTGCGCGTCGAAGGTGATCAGACCGGTCGCCCGGGCCCCGCGCGCGACGGGGTAGGTCACCGAGTTGTCGCCGCCGAGCGCGATCGTGAAGGCCGGGCCGAACTCGCGCACCCGCTGCACGACCGCCGCGATGCCCTCCTCGCCGTCCGGTTCGGACACGTCCCCGGCATCCGCGATCCGCAGCACCGCGTTCAGGTCCACCGCGGGCGGGCCCATCAGGGTCGGGCTGTACCGGGCCAGCGCCTCGCGCACGGCCGCCGGGGTCGCGTGCGCGCCGGTCGGCGACAGCGAGCTGCGCCAGGCGGGGACGCCGAGCAGCACGGCATCCGCCGCGTCGTCGAAGGCCGGCCAGGAGCCCGCGCGGGGCCAGAGGGGGTCGTGCGAGAGTGCCATGTCATGCTCCGGGGATCAGGTTGTGGGCGACGGCGAAGATCGCCAGGCCCGCGAGGGCGCCCACGACCGTGCCGTTCAGGCGGATGTACTGCAGGTCGCGACCGACCATGAGCTCGATCTTCTCGGTGGTCTCGGCGGCGTCCCACCGCTCCACGGTATCGGTGATGATCGAGGCGATGTCGTGCCGGTAGCGGTCGACGAGGAACACCGCCGCCTCGGTGGCCCAGCCGTCCACGCGGGCCTGCAGGGCGGCATCCGTGGCCAGCCGCTCGCCCACCTCGGTCAGGGCCGTGGCGGCGCGCCGCCGCAGCCCGCTCTCCGGGTCGGCGAGAGCCGTGAGCAGCCCGTTCTTCGCGGTGTTCCACGCCTCCGCGGCCAGCGCCGCGACGCGGGGACTGTCGAACATGGCCGCCTTGGCGCCCTCGAAGCGGGCGCGCACCGCCGGGTCGTGCTGCAGGCCGTCGGCGAGGCGGGCGAGGTAGCCGTCGAGAGCGCGGCGGGCCGGATGCCCGGCATCCGCCTGCACGGCGCGGACGAACTTCACCGCCTCGTTGTACACGGTCTCGTCGACCAGCCGCTGCGCGATCCGCGGCACCCAGGCCGGCAGGCGGCGCGACACCAGGCCGGAGAACGCCTCCGCGTTGCCGTCCAGCCAGGTGGCGATGCTGTCCACGGCGAGATCCACCGCGCCGCGGTGCGCGTCGGCCTCGACGATCCGCTGCAGCCAGGCGCCCGCCGGCGGTCCCCACTCCGGCGCGACAAGGTGCTCGCGGGCGAGATCGGCGATCAGGTCGCGCACGTCGTCGTCGCTGAGCGCGTGCAGCACGGCGGTGGCGACGGTCGCGCCCTCGGCGGCGACCCGCTCGGCGTGCGCGGGCCGGCGCAGCCAGTCGCCGAAGCGGCGCGCCACGGACGTCGTCGCGAGCTTGGCGCGCACGACCTCCGCGGACAGGAAGTTCGCCTCCACGAACTCGCCCAGGGAGCGGCCGATCTCGTCCTTGCGGGTCGGGATGATCGCGGTGTGCGGGATCGGCAGGCCGAGCGGGCGGCGGAACAGGGCGGTGACCGCGAACCAGTCCGCCAGCGCCCCGACCATGCCGCCTTCGGCCGCGGCGCGCAGATAGGCCAGCCACGGATGCCGCTCCTGCAGCCAGAACGCGAACACGAAGGCGATCGCCATGGCCAGCAGCGCGCCCAGCGCGACCGCCTTCATCCGCCGCAGGCCGCGCAGCCGCTCCTGATCGGCGGGGGACAGCAGCGCCATCGGCGTACGCGACATGCCGCCATCCTTTCATGGACGTGCCGGCGGATCCCGCCGGGCTCGTGCGGACTACGCTCGAAGGGTGATCGACGACATCAAGAAGCGCGCCCTGCACCGCACCAGCATCCTCGAGGGTCAGCTGCGCGGGATCGCGCGGATGATCGAGAACGAGGAGTACTGCATGGACATCATCACGCAGTCCCGTGCGATCCAGCGGTCCCTCGAATCCCTGAACCGGCTGCTGCTGGAGAACCACCTGCGCACCCACGTCACGCACATGTTCGAGCACGGCGGGGAGCAGCGCGACAAGGCGGTCGGCGAGCTGCTGAAGGCGTTCAACTTCGACGGACGCTGATCCCGGATATCCGTTGCTCGATTCGGCGAATGCAACGGATATCGTCGCAAAGTGCTCCGTATGCTTCGTTTTTCGCTGTACCTCGGTCGGCTCTTGTGATTGACTACCGGCAGTCGGAACTCGATGGGGAGGTCTCATGCCGGGCACTGCCGCGAATCCACACGACGAGGTGCGCGCGGGCGGCGCCTCGCACTGCTCGACCGGGACCCGTCCGACGGACCGGCCGACGAGATCGGCAGCACGCGGGTGCTCGGCACGTGGGTGGAAGGGGAGCAGGTCTACGACGCGGAGCCCGGTCGCTGAGCGAGGACGCCCCTGAGCCTGTCGACGTCCGCTCGACGGACGGGCTCTCAGAGGATGCGGGCCGCCTCGCCGAGGACCCCGCGGAGGATGTCCGCGATCTCGCGGAACTCCGCGGCGCCGACCGTGAGCGGCGGGGCGAGCTGGATCACCGGGTCGCCCCGGTCGTCGGCGCGGCAGTACAGCCCGGCCTCGAACAGCGCCTTCGACAGAAACGTGCGCGTTCAGCCTCTCCTCGTCGAAGATGTCGAGGTTCTCCAGGGCGACCGCCGCCGACACCGGGTGCCCGCCGAAGGTGTACCCGTGCGGGAAGAAGGTCTGCCCCGTGGAGAACGGCTCGTAGATCCGATCCGACACGATGGTCGCGCCGATCGGCGCGTACCCGCTCGTCATCGCCTTGGCGCACGTGATCATGTCCGGGACGTAGCCGTAGCCCTCGCAGGCGAACGTGTGCCCCAGCCGGCCGAACGCGCAGATCACCTCGTCGGAGACCAGAAGGACATCGTGACGGTCGCAGTTCTCGCGGACCCGGGCGAAGTAGCCCGGAGGCGGCGGAAAGCATCCGCCCGAGTTCTGCACCGGCTCCAGGAACACGGCCGCGACGGTGTCCGGTCCCTCGAACAGGATCATCTCCTCGATCCGGTCCGCCGCCCACCTCCCGAACGCCTCCTCGTCGTCGGCGGGCCCGCCCGCCTCCGCCGCGCGGTAGAAGTTCGTGTTCGGCACCCGGAACCCTCCGGGGGCGACGGGCTCGAACATCTCCTTCATCGCCGGGATGCCGGTGATCGCCAGCGCTCCGTGGGGCGTGCCGTGATAGGCGACCGCGCGGGAGATCACCTTGTGCTTGCCAGGCTTCCCGGCCCAGGCGCCAGTACTGTTTGGCCAGCTTGAACGCCGTCTCCACCGCCTCGCCGCCGCCCGTGGTGAAGAACACCCGGTTCAGGTCGCGAGCGAGCTTGACAACCGAAAGCGAAGCCTCAGTCCGCCTGGAGCTTCGGATTCAGGACTCGAGCGGCCCCAGCCACGCGGTGGCGGCGGTGGCGTGCGCCGACTCGGGGTCGGAGGGGTGGAACATCCCGGCGAGCACGTCCCGGTACAGCCGGGAGAGCTCGTTGCCGGTGAAGTAGGAGCCGCCGCCGGCGACGAGCATCGCCTCGTCAACGACCCGCTTGGACATCGTGACCGCGCGGTGCTTGACGCCGGACAGCAGCGTGAACCATCGGGCCCCGTGGTCGGCCTGTTCGTCCACGTCGCGTGCGAGGGCGGCGATCTGCGGCGGCAGGGCGTCGTAGGCGAGGGCCATGTCGGCGATGCGCCAGCGGATGTCCGGGTCCTGGCTGTACGGCCGCTGAACCGCGCCCTGAGCGTGCCGAAGGGTGGAGCGCCGGGTCTGCGCGGTCGCCACCGCCAGGTCGAGGGCCCGCCGGGCGATGCCGGTGTACACGGAGGCGAGCAGGATCTCGAACACGCTGAAGATGCCGAACACGATCGGATCCGGGTTCGGGCCGGGATCGATCCGCCGCACGACGTGCTCCGGCGCGGCGACGGCGCCGTTCAGGCGCGTAGTGCGGCTCTGGGTGCCCCGCATGCCGAGGGTGTCCCAGTCGCCGCTCGTGGCGACGGCATCCGTGCGATCCACGAACGCGAAGACGAGCTTCGGCGCGTCCTCGCTCGCGGTGTCCAGCCCGTGCAGGCCGAGCCTCGTCCAGACCGGTGCGAGGGAGGTGAAGATCTTGGTGCCGGTGAACGCGTAGCCGCCGTCCGGACGCGGCGCGGCCTCGGCGCTGCTGCCGAACAGCACCAGGTCGTTGCCGGCCTCGCTGATGCCGAACGCGTATACCTCGCCGGCGGCGGCGCCGTCCTGCACGAACTCCAGGCCCGGGACGCCGCGGTCGCCGAACACTTTCGCGACCCCGGTCCACACCAGGTGCATGTTGACCGCGAGGGCGGTGGCGGGGGAGGCCGTCGCCAGGCGCTGCTGCAGCAGCGCCGCCTGCTCCAGCCCGAGCCCGGCGCCGCCCCGTGCCTCCGGGACGAGGATGCGCAGGTATCCGGCATCCCGCAGCTCGTCGAGGTCCTGCTGGGGGAAGGTGTTCTCCCGGTCGTGGATCGGGGCGCGCTCGCGGATCCGCGCGAGCAGGTCGTCGGGCAGGTGCGCGGCGGGGTCTGAGGCGGCGGGGTCTGAGGCGGTCATCGCAGGGCCTCCAGGATCTCGTGGACGGTCTCGTCGGGCTTGTCGCGGTGCGGGGAGTGGCCGGCGCCCGCCACGATCGACATGGTGATGCGCGGGTTCTCCAGGACGGATGCCGCCAGCTCCCCGGTGAACAGGCTGTACACCTCCGGATCGGCGCCGATGATGTGCGTGGGCACGGTGAGGCGCGCGGCCTGCTCGCGCACGTCCCATGGCCGGTTCTGGGCGCTGGTCTCCGCGACGGCCCACGCGCTGGCGCGGCGGACGGCGTCCACCTTGAGCTCGACGTCCTGCGGATGCCAGTGCGGATGTTCGGCGCGCACCGTGGCCTCGGACGGGTCGGCGAAGGCCCGCTCCTGGCTGCGGCGGATGATCCCGGCGTCCCGGCCGGCGACGTGGATCGCCGGGTCGATGAGCACCAGGCGCCGGGTCCAGTGCGGATGCCCGGCCGCCGCGACCACGCCGGCGGCGCCGCCCAGGGAGTGCCCGATCACGGCGTCCCACGCGCCGCCGCCGTCCGGCGCGGTCGCGGCGAGATCGGCCGCGTAGGCGCCGACGGTGTAGTCCAGGGCGCGCGGGGCGTCGCCGTGGCCGCGCAGATCGACGGCCGTGGCCTGCCATCCGGCATCCGCGAGCGCGACGCCGATGCGCCACATCAGGGCCGCGGAGGAGCCGAGGCCGTGGACGAGCAGGGCGCGGCTCGGGCCGGCGCCCCAGACGATCCGGGGGAGCGTGAGCGGTGCGGGCACCGTCCCAGCCTACGGCGGAGGGCCGGCGCGATCGCGCCGGCCCTCCGTGGCGTCTGCAGCGGATCAGCCCCGCGCGACGGATCCGGTCGCCGCGGTGACCGGCTCGGGGCGCGGCACCAGCCGGGTGAGGACGAGGTAGAGCGCGCCGCTGGCCAGGAAGCCGACGATCCAGGCGACGTCCACGTCGGCCAGGGCGACGCCGAGTGGGCCGGTGTAGAGCGGGGTGACCATGAACGGCAGCTGCACGAGCAGGCCCACCGCGTAGGTGCCCAGGCCCACGGCGTTCCACTTCCCGTAGCGCCCGCCGTCCCGCTGGTACAGTACGACGCGCTGCCCGGGCTCGGTCACGCCTGCGGGCACAACCTCATCGCCGCCAGCGCCGTCGGCGCGGGACTCGCGCTGGCCCGCGTCGCCGACGAGCTCGGCATCACCGTCCGCGTCTACGGGACGCCGGCCGAGGAGGGCGGCGGCGGCAAGATCGAGATGATCGAGCACGGCGCGTTCGCGGATCTGGACCTCGCGATGATGGTGCATCCGGCGCCGGTCGATGTGGCCGAGGCGCGTCCGTTCGCCGTGGCGCACAGCCACGTCGCGTACCAGGGCGTGTCGGCGCACGCCGCCGCCTATCCGGACCAGGGCGTGAACGCCAACGACGCCTTCCTGATCGCGCAGGTCGCGATCGGCCTGCTGCGCCAGCAGCTGCCCGCGGACACCCGGGTGCACGGCATCCAGACCCTCGGCGGCGACGCGCCGAACGCGATCCCGGAGCGCACCGAGGGGCGCTGGTACTGGCGGGCGAACACGCTCGAGGAGCTCGCCGAACTGGAGGAGCGCGTGCGCCGCTGCTTCGAGGCGGGCGCCCTCGCCACCGGGGCGGCGCTGACGATCACCCCCGAGTCGAAGCCGTACGCCGAGTTCCGCACCGACGAGCGCGCGCTCGCCGCGTACCGGCGCGCGGCGCGCGAGCGGGGCCGCGTCTTCGCCGATCCGGCGGTGGCCGGCCGGATGAACCGCGCCTCCACGGACATGGGGAACGTGTCGCTGCTCGTCCCCGCCATCCACCCGTACATCGGCGTCGACTCGCTGCCGCACGGCAACCACCAGAAGGAGTTCGCCGCCGCCTGCGTCGGGCCGACCGCGGAGCGCGCACTCCTGGACGCCGCCGTCCTGATGGCCTGGACGGCGATCGACACCATGATCGAAGGAAGAACCGCATGACCACCATCGACTGGCAGACCCGCGCCCGCGACCTCCGGATCGACGGCCGCGCGTTCGACGGGGGCGCCTGGAGCCGGATCGGCGCCGCCGACCGCGGGCGGGTGCTGATCGCGCTGGCGGATCTCATCCAGGAGAACCTGGAGGAGCTGGCGCTGCTGGAGACGCTCGACTCGGGCAAGCCGATCGCGCAGACGCTCACCGTGGACGTGCCGGGCGCGGCGGAGACGTTCCGCTGGTACGGGGAGCTCGCCGACAAGCGCACCGACGAGATCCCGGCGACGCCGCCCGGATCCACCGCGCTGGTGCGCCGCGTGCCGCTGGGCGTGGTCGGTGCGATCACCCCGTGGAACTACCCGCTCGAGATCGCCGCCTGGAAGCTCGCCCCGGCCCTCGCCGCGGGCAACAGCGTCGTCCACAAGCCGGCGACGGAGACGTCGCTGACCGCGCTGCGGCTCGCGGACCTGGCGCTCGAGGCCGGGGTGCCGGCCGGGGTGCTGAACGTCGTGCCCGGACGGGGCTCGGATGTCGAAAGCAGGATCGCCCGGCATCCGGACGTCGACGTGCTGGCGTTCACCGGGTCCACGGCCGTCGCGAAGCGGCTGCTGATCGACGCGGGGTCCTCGAACATGAAGCGCGTCGCGCTGGAGGCCGGCGGCAAGAGCGCCAACCTCGTCTTCGCCGACGCGGACCTCGGCACCGCCGCGGAGAAGGCCGCCTTCGGGGCCTTCTATAACCAGGGCCAGGTCTGCTCGGCGAACTCCCGCGTGCTCGTCGAAAGGGCGGTGCACGACGAGTTCCTGGAGCTTCTCGTGGCGGCCTCCCGCGCGTACGAGCCCGCCGACCCGCTCTCCGGCGGGCCCGGCAACGGCAGCCTGATCAGCACCGCGCACGCCGACGACGTCAGCCCGGCGATCGAGGCCGGCGCACGCGACGGGGGCCTCGTCAGCGGCGGCGAGCGGGTCACGATCACCGGGTCCGACGCGTACCTCCGGCCCGCGATCGTCACCGGGCTGGACGCCGGTCACGACCTGCACCGCAGCGAGGTGTTCGGACCTCTCGTGGTGGTGCATCCGTTCGACACGGAGGAGGAGGCCGTGGCGCTGGCGAACGCGACCGAGTACGGGCTCGCGGCGTCGCTGTGGACGTCCGACCTGTCGCGCGCGCACAGGGTGTCCGAGCGGCTCGTCGCCGGAACCGTGTCGGTGAACACCGTCGACGCGCTGGGACTGACCACGCCGTTCGGAGGCTTCCGGCAGTCCGGCTTCGGCCGCGACCTCTCCCGGCACGCCCTGGACAACTACACCGACTGGAAGACCACCTGGTTCCAGCACGGCTGAGGACCGGGACAGATCAGGACGGCGTGACCGCCACCGGCTCGGTATCCGGGTGCGGGCTGGCGTCGCGATGACGCAGGTCGGGGAAGGCGCGGACGGCGAGCACCGACACGATCAGCCCCACCGCCACGAAGAGCACCGCGGCGAGGTAGGCGCCGGCCGGTCCGCGCTGGTCGATGAGCACGCCCGCCACCGCGGAGCCGGCCGCGGCGCCGATCAGCTGACCGGTTCCCGCCCAGCCGAAGGCCTCGGCGGTCTCGCTGAACTTCACGCTCGCGCTGGTGATCGCGAAGAGCACCGCCAGCGCGGGTGCGATGCCGACCCCGGCGAGCAGGAGCGTGCCGCCGAGCCAGAACACGTTCAGCGACACCATCGTCAGCGCCAGGCCGACGGTCACGATGAGCAGGCGCCGCGCCATCGCCCACGGGCCGATCGGCACGTGGCCGAAGGCGAGACCGCCGGCCAGGCTGCCCACCGAGAACACGGCCAGGACGAGGCCGGCCTCCAGTCCGCCGTGCCCGAAGGTGGCGACCACCCCGACCTCGACCGCGGCGCAGGCGCCGATGAGGAGGAAGCCGAGCACCGTGGCCAGCAGCACCGGGGGCTTGAGCACGACGAGTCCGAAGGCGCGGCGGCTGCGCGGGATGCGCACCCGGCCCACCTCGGGGGAGAGGATGAACCACGCGCCGCCGCCGGCGAGGATCACCGCCACCAGGAGCAGACCGGGCACCGTGCCCGCCTGCGTGGAGACGACGGTGATCACCACCGGGGCGACGATCCAGATGATCTCCTGCAGCGACGCGTCCAGTGAGAACAGCGGCGTCAGATGCCCGGCGTTGACGAGCTTGGGGTAGATGGTGCGCACCGCCGCCTGCACCGGGGGCGTGGAGAGGCCGGCGAGCAGCGCCAGCGCCATGTAGCCGGGCAGCCCGAGCGGCAGCAGCGCCAGGCCGAGCACCGAGAGGACGCACACGACGAGGGTGAGCAGCAGCACGCGGCGCATGCCCCAGGCGCCCATCCAGCGGCTGGTCACGGGGCCGGCGACGGCCTGGCCGACGGATGCCGCGGCGAGCACGATGCCGGCCGCGCCGTAGGAGCCGGTCTGCTGCTCGACATGCATGAGGATCGCCAGGCTCATCATCCCGTTGGGGAAGCGCGCCGTCAGCTGCGCGGCGATGATGCGCGCCACGCCGGGCGTGCGAAGAAGGTCACGATATCCCGCCACCAGAGCAACGATATCGGCGGGACGCGACACCGCGCGAAGCCGCCGGCGGTGCGACACGCCGCGACACGCCGAAGGCGGCTCTCCACAGGAAAACCGATGTCCGAGGGGTGGCGTAGCGTCCGCCCTGTGGATGGATCGCGGACCGGCCGTCGCGAGCCGCGGGAAACCGCGCTTCGAGAGCCCTCCGCCGGCATCCGCGCCTGTGGAAGAAACGGGGGAGAACCTGTGTTGAAACCAGGGAGAACGGTGGAAAACTACACGGATGTAACTACTACCCCTTGTGGTCGCTTCCAATGTCCGTCCCCATATGTAGTATTGAGTTCCCGGCGGGGGTCTGCCGGGGCAACAGCCGGAATCTGAGGGGAAGAAGAGCCAACATCATGTCGATCACGGTCTACACCAAGCCTTCGTGCGTGCAGTGCAACGCCACCTACCGCGCCCTCGACGCCAAGGGCATCGAGTACGAGATCCACGACCTCTCGCAGGACGCGGACGCGCTCGAGCAGGTCAAGGCACTCGGCTACATGCAGGCGCCGGTCGTCGTCACCGACGAGGACCACTGGTCGGGCTTCCGCCCGGACAAGATCGACGAGCTGGCCGCTCGCCTCGCGTGAGGAGTGACCATGAGCGTCGTCGCCACCGCCGCGCCGCTCGTGGTCTTCTTCTCGAGCGTCTCCGGCAACACAGCCCGCTTCGTCGAGAAGCTCGGGCTGCGAGCCCGCCGCATCCCCCTGCACAGCACGGATGAACCGCTCGTCGTGGACGAGCCGTTCGTGCTGATCACCCCCACCTACGGGGGCGGGCAGGGGCGCGGCGAGGAGAAGGGTGCGGTCCCCAAGCAGGTGATCCGGTTCCTCAACGACGAGCGCAACCGGAGACACATCCGCGGAGTCATCTCCGCGGGCAACACCAACTTCGGCGAGGCCTTCTGCCTCGCCGGGGAGATCATCAGCCGCAAGTGCCACGTGCCGCACTTGTACCGGCTCGAAGTCTTCGGCACACAGGACGACGTCGATCGCGTGAGCGACGGATTGGAACGATGGTGGGCAGCGCAATCGAGCATGCAGAGCAGGACGCAATGACCGAGCAGACCGAGGAGGCCTTCAAGGTCAACCCCGCGTACGAGGGCCTGGACTATCACGCCCTGAACGCGATGCTGAACCTGTACGACGCGAACGGGAAGATCCAGTTCGACGCCGACAAGCGGGCGGCGCGGGAGTACTTCCTGCAGCACGTGAACCAGAACACCGTCTTCTTCCACTCGCTCAAGGAGCGGCTGGACTACCTGGTCGAGAAGGAGTACTACGAGGCCGCGGTCATCGAGAAGTACTCGTTCGAGTTCATCCAGAAGCTCAACGACCTCGCCCACTCGAAGAAGTTCCGCTTCGAGACCTTCCTCGGCGCGTTCAAGTACTACACCAGCTACACGCTGAAGACCTTCGACGGCAAGCGCTACCTCGAGCGCTTCGAGGACCGCGTCGTGATGACCGCCCTGGCGCTCGCCGACGGCGACGAGCAGCTCGCCGTGAACCTCGTCGAGGAGATCATCTCCGGCCGGTTCCAGCCGGCCACCCCGACCTTCCTCAACGCCGGCAAGGCGCAGCGCGGCGAGCTCGTCAGCTGCTTCCTGCTGCGCATCGAGGACAACATGGAGTCGATCGCCCGCGGCATCAACTCCGCGCTGCAGCTGTCCAAGCGCGGCGGCGGCGTGGCGTTGCTGCTGTCGAACATCCGCGAGGCCGGTGCGCCGATCAAGCAGATCGAGAACCAGTCCTCCGGGATCATCCCGGTGATGAAGCTCCTCGAGGACAGCTTCAGCTACGCTAACCAGCTGGGTGCGCGTCAGGGCGCCGGCGCCGTCTACCTCTCGGCGCACCACCCCGACATCATGCGGTTCCTGGACACCAAGCGCGAGAACGCCGACGAGAAGATCCGCATCAAGACGCTCTCCCTCGGCGTCGTCGTGCCCGACATCACCTTCGAGCTCGCCAAGAACGACGAGGACATGTACCTGTTCTCGCCGTACGACGTCGAGCGCGTCTACGGCGTGCCGTTCGGCGACATCTCGGTCACCGAGAAGTACCGCGAGATGGTGGACGATGCGCGGATCAAGAAGACGAAGATCAACGCCCGCGAGTTCTTCCAGACGCTCGCCGAGATCCAGTTCGAGTCGGGCTACCCGTACATCATGTTCGAGGACACGGTGAACCGGGCCAACCCGATCAAGGGCCGGATCAACATGTCCAACCTCTGCAGCGAGATCCTGCAGGTGAACACGCCGACCACCTACAACGACGACCTGTCGTACAAGGACATCGGCAAGGACATCTCCTGCAACCTCGGCTCGATGAACATCGCCCTGTCGATGGACGCCGACGACCTCGGGCAGACCGTCGAGACCGCGATCCGTGCGCTGACCGCGGTCAGCGACCAGAGCCACATCCGCTCGGTGCGCTCGATCGAGGACGGCAACGACCGCTCCCACGCGATCGGCCTCGGCCAGATGAACCTGCACGGCTACCTGGCGCGCGAGCGCGTGTTCTACGGCTCGGAAGAGGGCCTGGACTTCACGAACATCTACTTCTACACCGTGCTCTACCACGCGCTGCGCGCCTCCAACCGGATCGCGATCGAGCGCGGGGAGACGTTCGACGGCTTCGAGGACTCGACGTACGCGTCGGGGGAGTTCTTCGACAAGTACATCGAGCGGGAGTGGGTGCCGCAGACCGACAAGGTCAAGGAGCTGTTCGCCCGGCACCACATCCCGACCCAGCAGGACTGGATCGAGCTGAAGGAGTCCATCCAGAAGCACGGCATCTACAACCAGAACCTGCAGGCCGTCCCGCCGACCGGGTCGATCTCGTACATCAACAACTCGACGAGCTCGATCCACCCGATCGCCTCGAAGATCGAGATCCGCAAGGAGGGCAAGCTCGGCCGCGTCTACTATCCGGCGCCGTTCATGACGAACGACAACCTGGAGTACTACCAGGACGCGTACGAGATCGGCTACGAGAAGGTGATCGACACCTACGCCGCCGCCACCCAGCACGTCGATCAGGGTCTGTCGCTGACGCTGTTCTTCAAGGACACCGCCACCACTCGCGACATCAACAAGGCCCAGATCTACGCCTGGAAGAAGGGAATCAAGACGATCTACTACGTGCGGCTCCGTCAGCTGGCGCTGGAGGGCACCGACATGACCGAATGCGTCTCCTGCATGCTGTGACCCTTCCCGGTCGTCGAGCGAGGGCCGCAGGCCCGGAGACCACCGGCCGTTGAGCGAGGGCCGCAGGCCCGAGACGAAACGCACACTCAGACACTTCAAGGAACACCATGACCCCTGAACAGATCAAGCTGGCCACCGAGGTGCAGGCGATCAACTGGAACCGGATCGAGGACGACAAGGACCTCGAGGTCTGGAACCGCCTCACCGGGAACTTCTGGCTGCCGGAGAAGGTGCCGCTGTCCAACGACATCCAGTCGTGGAACACGCTCACCCCCGAGGAGCAGACCCTCACGATGCGGGTGTTCACCGGGCTCACGCTGCTGGACACCATCCAGGGAACGGTGGGTGCGGTCTCGCTGCTGCCGGATGCGCTGACGCCGCACGAGGAGGCGGTGTACACCAACATCGCGTTCATGGAGTCGGTGCACGCGAAGAGCTACTCGTCCATCTTCTCGACGCTGTGCTCGACGAAGGAGATCGACGAGGCGTTCCGCTGGTCGGTAGAGAACCCGAACCTGCAGAAGAAGGCGCAGATCGTCCTGCACGACTACCGCGGCGACGAGCCGCTGAAGCGCAAGATCGCCTCCACCCTGCTGGAGTCATTCCTGTTCTACTCCGGCTTCTACCTGCCCATGCACTGGTCGAGCCGCGCCAAGCTCACCAACACCGCCGACCTGATCCGCCTCATCATCCGCGACGAGGCCGTGCACGGCTACTACATCGGCTACAAGTACCAGCGCGGGCTGGAGCAGGTCGACCAGGCCAAGCGCGACGAGCTGAAGGACTACACCTTCTCGCTGCTGTACGAGCTCTACGACAACGAGGTGCAGTACACGCAGGACCTCTACGACGCCGTCGGCCTCACCGAGGACGTGAAGAAGTTCCTGCACTACAACGCCAACAAGGCGCTGATGAACCTCGGCTACGAGGCGATGTTCCCGTCATCGGTGACGAACGTGAACCCGGCGATCCTCTCGGCCCTGTCGCCGAACGCCGACGAAAACCACGACTTCTTCTCCGGGTCGGGCTCCTCGTACGTGATCGGCAAGGCGGTCGCGACCGAGGACGACGACTGGGACTTCTGAGTCGCAGTCAGCACGGCTGACAGAGGCCCGGCCCGCAGGATGCTGCGGGGCCGGGCCTCTTCTCATGACCGGCCGGCACCATGACCTGTCACGCGCTCGCGTCGTCGACCTCGCCGATGTCGGGGATCGTGGGGAGCCAGTCGGCGAAATCGTCCACCCAGCGCTCGATCGCCCTGACCGCGTAGTGCGACGGATCCCATCCCGCATACAGGCGCATCCGAACCCGCTTCCCCCGCTGCATGATCCGCACCGGCCTCAGCCCGAAGACGGCCGCGTTGGTCAGGATCGCCGCCCCGCGACCGGTGGCCGCCACGCCCTGTGCCATGAACGACGAGGCCATCTCTATGGCGCTCGCGGGCTCCAGCCGCTCGGCGGCCAGCGCGTCGTCGAACACCGTCCGTGCGGCGTTGGTGCGATCCATGAGCACGAGCGGATGCCGCACCAGCTCGGACATCTCGACCTCGCCGCGTCCGCCGAGCGGATGATCGGGGGGAACGTGGGCGCTCAGGCCGACTTCGCACAGCAGGCGATCCGACCAGCGGGCAGGCGGAGGGACGGTGGAGACGCCGAGGTCGGCTCCGATCTCGACGGCGCGTTCGAACACCACCGCGGGGCTCGCCTCGACCGCGTCGATGATCGGATGGGACGACCCGCGCTCGGCGGTGAACGGGGCGAGGGTGCGCAGAATCGTCGCGAACGGAGCGACCACGGTGAACTGCGTCTCACGGAGGCGATCGGCGCCCAGCGCGGTCCGTGCCATCTCCTCCCGGCGGACGAGATCCCGAACGATCGCGAGGAAGCGTCTGCCGGCGTGGGTGAGCCGGAGCGCACCGTGACCGCGTTCGAAGAGCGTGGTGCCGAGCTCCCCGAAAGCGGGCGGCGACGGTACGCTCCTGCGCCGCGGACACGTAAGGGGTTGCATCCCTTCGGCGGGTGTGTCAGCAGCGACAGGTATCTTGAGCCCGCCGGTGTCAAGAAACGTCCGGCACGCATGGTGCCGGCGCCCCGCGAGGAGTGTCGTCCTGACATGGGGAGAATCATCTATGACGGGTCCGAATACCCGATCGAAATCGACGATCGGACCCTTGCGCACCTCAAGGTCGTGATCGCGACCAAGCTGCGCCGGAACGAGGCGTTCACGTTCTCGTGGGTGCATCCGGACAGCGACAACGGCGGCAGGTCGACGATCTGGCTGCATCCGTCCATCCCGCTGCGCTTCGTCTTCGAGGATCCGAAGCCGCCCGCACTCAATCGCGAGTGGATCGAGCGGCTCATGCACTCCGCGAACTCGAGCGGCGGTATCACCTTGCTGGAGGAGAACGTCCCCGAGAACGTGTCCGAAGCCGTGTGAGCGAACCCGATCTGTCGCGACTGTGTCGGGCGCGTTACATGATGCCGCCGAAACGCTCCTGGTGCGCTACGGTCGGCATATGGGCGCACTTTTCTACGGTCAGTCCGACGACCCGATACACATCGATGATCGCGCGCTGGCGCACCTGAAGGTGGTCATCGCAACGAAGCTCCGCCGCCAGGAGAGCTTCACGCTGTCCTGGCGGCATTCGGACGGGGACGCACCCGGCCGGTCGACGATCTGGATGCACCCGTCCATCCCGCTGCGGTTCGAATTCGAGGAGTCGGAACCGCCCCAGCTGAACCGTGAGTGGATCGAGCGGCTGATGCACCTCGCGAACACGACCGGCGGCATCATGCTCGTCGACGAGGTGATCGATCCGGACCAGAGTCTCGCAACGGCCTGAGCGGCCCCGGCGCGTATGCCCATGCCTGCATACGCAGGCGCGTAGCCTGGCATCAGCGATCGGCATCCGCCTTTGGCTTCCACAGCTCAAGGGCTTCCGATCGGCAGGAGAAGGCCATCTCTCTCACCCAGACCGCTCCCCCCACCGCCACTCTCGGCCCCGTCCGGCAGACGTACGCCGGCACCGCGGACTTCCCGCCGATGGCGAAGGCGTACAACCAGGTCTCGCAGGTGGTGCGCGAGACCGGCCTGCTGCGCCGCACCCCGGTGTTCTACGGTCTCGTCGCCGCCGGCATCCTGCTGGGCTTCGCCGGATGCATCGCCGGGTTCCTCCTGCTCGGCGACAGCTGGTTCCAGCTGCTGATCGCGGGGGCCCTGGGCATCCTGTTCACGCAGGTCGCGTTCCTCGCGCATGAGGCGGCACACCGTCAGATCCTCTCCAGCGGGCCCGCGAACTTCCGGCTCGCGCGCATCCTCGCCGGCATCGTCGGCATGAGCTACTCCTGGTGGGACTCCAAGCACACCCGGCACCATGGCAACCCGAACCGGGTCGGCAAGGATCCGGACATCGAGGTCGACACCATCTCGTTCCTCGACACGGATGCCGCGCGCTCGCGCGGTCTCACCCGGCTGATCACCCGCAGACAGGGCTGGCTGTTCTTCCCGCTGCTCACCCTCGAGGGGCTGAACCTGCACGTCCTCGGCCTCAAGCACCTCGTCTCGCGGGGCCCGGTGAAGGGCCGCTGGACCGAGCTCGGCCTCATCGCCGCGCGCTTCGCGCTCCTGCTCACCCCGATCTTCCTGCTGCTGCCGCTGGGCATGGCCTTCGCCTTCCTCGGTGTGCAGCTGGCCGTCTTCGGCGTGTACATGGGCGCGTCCTTCGCGCCGAACCACAAGGGGATGCCGATCATCGCGCCGGACGCGAAGCTCGACTTCTTCTCCAAGCAGGTGCGCACCTCCCGCAACATCAGCGGCGGCTGGTGGGCGACCTGGCTGATGGGCGGGCTGAACTACCAGGTGGAGCACCACCTGTTCCCCAGCATGCCGCGGCCGCACCTGGCGCGGGCGCGCGAGATCGTCCGCGAGTACTGCGCGACCCACCAGGTGCCGTACACCGAGACGACGCTGCTGCGCTCCTACGGCATCGTCATCGCCTACCTGAACCGGGTCGGCCTGGCGGCGCGCGACCCGTTCGACTGCCCCGCCGCGGCATCCTTCCGCCGCGTCTGACGCCGCGCACGGCGGCCCGGTGAGCTCGCGGCGAGAGACACCGCTCAGCGGCTGCGGTGCTGGTGGTAGTAGGCCAGCAGCGCGCGGGTGGAGGGGTCCTGCGCGTCGATGGCGGCGTCGTCGCCCTCGAGGGCAGGGGCGATCTGCAGGGCCAGCTGCTTGCCGAGCTCGACACCCCACTGGTCGAACGAGTTGATGCCCCACACCACGCCCTGCGTGAAGGTGATGTGCTCGTACAGCGCGATCAGCTGGCCGAGCACCTGCGGGGTGAGCGCCGGGGCGAAGATCGAGGTCGTCGGCCGGTTGCCGGGGAACGTCCGCGCGGCGACGAGGGCGCCGGTGGTGCCCTCCGCCTCCACCTCGGCGGCGGTCTTGCCGAAGGCGAGCGCCTTGGTCTGTGCGAGGAAGTTCGCCAGGAACAGCCCGTGCACGTCGCGTCCGCCGTCGCTCAGCGGGTAGGCCGGGTTGACCACGGCGATGAAGTCGGCCGGGATCAGCCGGGTGCCCTGATGGATCAGCTGGTAGAAGGCGTGCTGGCCGTTCGTGCCCGGCTCGCCCCAGAACACCTCGCCGGTGTCGGTGGTGACCGGGGTGCCGTCCCAGCGGACCGACTTGCCGTTGGACTCCATCGTCAGCTGCTGCAGGTACGCCGGGAAACGGCTCAGCTGCTGCGCGTACGGCAGCACGGCGTGCGACTGCGCGCCCAGGAAGTTCACGTACCAGACGTTGAGCAGGCCCATCAGCACCGGCACGTTGCGCTCGAGCGGCGTGGTGCGGACGTGCTCGTCCACGGCGTGGAAGCCGGCCAGCAGGTCCCGGAACGCCGCCGGCCCGAGCGTGATCGCCAGCGAGAGGCCGATCGCCGAGTCCACCGAGTACCGGCCGCCCACCCAGTCCCAGAACCCGAACGCGTTGGCCGGGTCGATGCCGAACTCGGCGACCTTGTCGAGGGCGGTCGAGACGGCGACGAAGTGGTGCGCCACGGCATCCGCCCGGCTCGCGTCGTCCTCGCCCACGGCGCCGGATGCCGCCAGCCGCTGCCACAGCCAGTCCCGGGCCAGCCGCGCGTTGGTGAGCGTCTCGAGCGTGGTGAAGGTCTTGGACGCCACGACGAACAGCGTCGTCTCCGGGTCGAGGTCCGCCGTCTTCTGGGCGATGTCGGTGGGGTCGATGTTCGACACGAAACGGGCCTCGATCCGCCCCGCATCCGCGAACGGGCGCAGCGCCTCGTACACCATCGCCGGCCCGAGATCCGACCCGCCGATGCCGATGTTCACCACGTGCGTGACCTTCTTGCCGGTGACGCCGCGCCACTCGCCGGAGCGCACGCGCTCCGCGAAGGCGGTGAGGGCGTCGAGCACCTCGTGCACGTCGCGGTCCACGTCCTGACCGTCGACCACGAGGGCGGGGGAGGCGCCCGCCGGGCGACGCAGCGCGGTGTGCAGCACCGCCCGGTCTTCGGTGGTGTTGATGTGCGCGCCCTCGAGCATCGCGGCGAACCGCTCCGTGACGTGGGTCTCCTCGGCGAGGCGCAGCAGCGCGGCGAGGACGTCGTCGGTCACCAGGTTCTTCGACAGGTCGACGTGCAGGTCGGCGAGCGGGAACGTGAGCCGCTCGGCGCGCTGCGAATCCTCGGCGAACCAGCGCCGCAGGTCGGGGGAGAAGCCGTCACGGAGGGTGGAGAGGTCGGCCCAGGCCGAGGTGCGAGTGGGGTCGATCGGTGCGCTCATGCGACCAACGTTAGCGTCGCGCCGTGTCAGGCGTGTTTCGCGAGTCGCGCCTCCAGGTTCGCCTCCACGGCCGGCCACTCGGGCTCGATGATCGAGTACTCCACGCTGTCGCGGAGAGCGCCGTTGCGGTAGCGGCCGATCGCCCGCATCACGCCGTCCTGCTTCGCGCCCAGTCGCTCGATGGCGGCCCGGGACTGGAAGTTCACCCACTGCGTGGTGAAGCCGACCCGGTACACGCCCAGCGTCTCGAAGGCGTGCCGCAGCAGCAGCAGCTTCGACTCGGCGTTCGTGCCGGTGCCGTGCGCGGACGGGCGGTTCCAGGTGTAGCCGATGTGCAGCCGCGGCACGTCGGCGACGATGTCGTAGTACGTCGTCATCCCGAGGACGCGTCCGGCGGCATCCACCGCGGTGAACGGCACCATCTCGCCCTTCTCCTGGAGCGCCAGCCGGCGCTCGATCTCGGCCTCGATGCCGTCCGGCGCCGGCACCGAGGTGTACCAGGCCCGCCGCCACAGGTCCCCCTCGGAGACCGCTTCGATGAGGTCGTCCCGGTGCTCTCGGGTGAGCGGACGCAGCTCGACGAGGCGGCCGGTGAGGGTGATGGGGTCGATCGCGAATGCCATTCCGCCATTCAACCAGCGCGATAGCGTGGTCCCGACACGGGAGGAGCCCCCATGAAGCACGTCCCCTTCGGCGCCGGGACCGCGCCGGCCGTGATCGCCGGCATGATGCGGATCACGGAGAAGACGGATGCCGAGATCCGCACCCTCTACGACACCGCGCGCGACGCGGGCGTGGACTTCTTCGACCACGCGGACATCTACGGCGGTGACATGCACGTGTGCGAGGACCGGTTCGCCGCCGCTCTGCAGCTGACCGCGTCGGAGCGAGAGGAGATCGTGCTGCAGACGAAGTGCGGCATCGTCCCCGCGCAGGGCATGTTCGACTTCTCCTACGAGCACATCGTGGCCCAGGTCGAGGGGTCGCTGCGGGCGCTGCGCACGGACTATCTCGATGTGCTGCTGCTGCACCGGCCGGACGCCCTGGTGGAGCCGGACGAGGTCGCCCGGGCGTTCGACGAGCTCGAGTCCTCGGGCAAGGTGCGGGCGTTCGGCGTCTCGAACCACACGCCCCGGCAGATCGACCTGCTCCGCACCGCGGTCCGCCAGCCGCTGATCGCGAACCAGCTGCAGCTGTCGATCACGCACGCGCCCATCCTCGCGCAGCCGCTCGCGGCGAACATGCTGGCCGCGGACCAGAGCATCGTCCGCGACGGCGGCGGCATCGTCGAGTACTGCCGCATCAACGGCATCACGATCCAGGCGTGGTCGCCGTTCCAGGGCGGCTTCTTCACCGGCGTCTTCCTCGGCAATCCCGAGTACCCGGAGCTCAACGCCGTGATCGACCGGCTCGCGGCGTCCTACGGCGTCGAGCCCATCGCGATCGCGACCGCGTGGATCACCCGGCATCCCGCGAAAATGCAGGTCGTGCTCGGCACGACGACGCCGGAGCGGGTGACGGATGCCGCGGCCGGCGCCGACGTCGAGCTCAGCCGCGCGGAATGGTACGAGCTGTTCCGCGCCGCCGGGCACATCGTCCCCTGATCGTCCCCCCTGATCGTTCCTGAGAGCGGAGGAGCCATGGTGAACCCCCTGATCCAGGCCGAGGAGCTGCAGCGGCGCCTCGGCGAGGTGCACGTGCTGGACGCCCGCTGGCAGCTCGGCCGCGACGACGGCCGGGAGCAGTACCTCGCCGGCCACATCCCCGGTGCCGTGTTCGTCGACGTGGAGCGGGAGCTCGCGCGGCACGGCGAGCCGCACGAGGGCAGGCACCCGCTGCCGCGGGACGCCGACCTCGCCGCCGCGGCGCGGCGCTGGGGCATCCGCCGCGGGGTGCCGGTCGTGGTGTACGACGACCACCGGATGCTGGCCGCCTCCCGCGCCTGGTGGGCGCTGCGCCGGGCCGGCGTGGCGGATGTGCGTGTGCTGGACGGCGGATGGCCGGCGTGGCTCGCTGCGGGCGGGGAGATCCAGACCGGGGAGGTCGTCGTGCCCGAGGGCGACGTCGAGCTCGCAGCGCCCGGGGATGCCGGCACGATCGACACCGAGGGCGCCGCGCGCTGGCCGGAGCACGGGGTGCTCATCGACGTCCGCGCGCGGGAGCGCTACCGCGGCGAGATCGAGCCGATCGACCCGGTCGCCGGTCACATCCCGGGCGCGCGGAACCTCCCGATCGGGGAGCTGCTCACCGCGGACGGCCGGTTCCGCCCGGCGTCCGACATCGCCGCTGCGCTGGACGGCATCGGCGCCGGCGTCGACACCCCGGTCGCGGCGTACTGCGGGTCCGGGATCACCGCGGCCCAGTTCGCCCTCGCCGGGGCCATCGCCGGCCGCGACGTGACGGTGTATCCGGGGTCGTGGAGCGCGTGGTCCAACACGCCCGGCCGCCCGGTGGCGACCGGGGCTCTCGATCGCCTTCCTCCCGGTCGTTGAGCGAGTCGGTCCGCTCGCGGGCATCGTCCGACGACCGGGAGTCGCCGGTCGTCTACCCTGAGACCATGCCGTTCCTGTTCACCCTGCTGACCATCGCGCTGATGGTGTTCGCCCTCGTCGACATCATCCGGCGGGAGGACGCGCAGGTGCGGTACATGCCGAAGTTCGTCTGGCTGCTTCTGGTCATCCTGCTGCCCCTCATCGGCAGCATCCTGTGGTTCGCCATCGGCCGGGAGTACCCCGACGGCGGCATCCGTCTCGGCGGGCCCGCGCGGGCACCGCGAGCAGTCACGGCCGCCCCTCCGGCGCCGCCGGCGGCGCCGCCGGCGCCCGCCGACACCCGCACCACCGAGGAGCAGATCGCCGACCTGGAGCGCGAGATCGAGGAGTGGCGGCTGCGCGAGGAGATCGCGAAGCGCAAGAAGGAGCGCGGCGAAGAACAGGACGGCTGATGCGGGCGGTCCTCGGCGGCGGCAGCGGCTTCCTCGGCCGCGCCCTGCGCCGCGCGCTTGAGGAGGACGGGTACGAGATCGCGGTGATCGGCCGCGACGGCCCGGATGCCCGGTGGGACGACCCGGACGCCGTGCGCGGACTCGTCGACGGCGCCGACCTGCTGATCGGCCTGGCCGGCCGGAGCGTGAACTGCCGCTTCACCGACCGCAACCGCGAGGAGATCCTGCACTCCCGCCTCGACACCACCCGGGTGCTGCGCGAGGCCGTGGCGCAGTCCGCGCATCCGCCCGCGGTGTGGATGAACGCGAGCAGCGCCACGGTGTACCGCTACGCGCTCGATCGGCCGCAGACCGAGGCGGACACCGAGTTCGACACGGGATTCTCCCCGGACGTCGCGCTGGCCTGGGAGGAGGAGTTCTTCCGCGGCGCGCTGCCGGCCACGCGGCGGGTCGCTCTCCGCATCACCATCGTGCTCGGGGACGGCCCCGCCACCGACCTGCTCTTCCGGCTCGCACGGTGGGGCCTGGGCGGACCGCAGTACGACGGCTGGTGGTTCCCGCACCGCCGATACCGGGGGATCGGGCAGCATCCGACGCAGCCGCGGCAGCCCCTCGGCATCCGCTCTCGCGGCCGGCAGAAGTTCAGCTGGATCCACCTCGACGACGTCGTGGGGGCGGTGCGATTCCTCCGCGACCACTCCGGGATCGACGGTTCATCCGGGCGAGATCGCCTACGATTACTGGACGTCCGTGCGGGCGCTGGAGGCGATCGACCGCCGTCCCGCCTTCGGCTTCAACTGGGATCCGTCCCACATGATGTGGCAGAACATCGATCCGGTCGGCTTCATCTGGGACTTCCGGGACCGCATCTACCACGTCGACTGCAAGGACACCCGGATGCGGCCTCGCAACGGCCGCGCCGGCGTGCTCGGCTCGCACCTGCCTTGGGGCGACCCGCGTCGCGGCTGGGACTTCGTGTCCACGGGTCACGGCGACGTGCCCTGGGAGGACGCGTTCCGCGCGCTGGACGCGATCGGCTACACCGGGCCCATCTCCATCGAGTGGGAGGACGCGGGGATGGACCGCCTGCACGGGGCCGCGCAAGCGGTCGGATTCGTGCGGTCGCTGCTGTGGCCGCCGCCGGAGGCGTCGTTCGACGCCGCGTTCAGCAACCAGTAGCCGGGGCTCAGTCGCGCGCGGTCGCCAGGTGCTGCTCCAGTGCCTCGACGACCAGCGCGTGGTCGTCCGCCTGCGCCAGGCCCGACACCGTGACGCTGCCGACCACGCCGACGCCGGCGACGGTCACCGGGAAGGCGCCGCCGTGCGCGGCGTAGCGGGCCGGGTCGTTCCACGGCTTGTCGAGGAAGTCGGCCCCGGATGCCTTGTGGCTGAGGCCGACCAGATACGAGCTCTGCCCGAACCGGGAGACCGTGTTCGCCTTGCGGGTCGCCCAGCCGTCGTTGTCGGCGGAGGTGCCGGGAAGCGCGGCGTGGAACAGCACCTGCTCGCCGCGGACGATGCGGATCGTGATCGCCAGGCCGCGTTCGCGGGCGGCCCGGACGAGCCAGCTCCCGATCTCCCAGGCCTCGTCGAAGGTGAAGCGGGGGAGCACCAGGCGCTCCTCCTGGGCCCGGATCTCGGCGATCCGGGTGCGCAGCTCCTCGGTCATGGTTCCTCCCTCGGTCTCGAACGCGGCGGCTGTCCTCCTCAGCGCTCGCGCAGGCGCACCAGGCGCTCGTGCCCGGTCTCCTCGAGCTCGGCGATGTCGTCCCGCGACTTCAGGAAGTCGGAGAACGACCGGTAGCCGAGCGCCTTCTCGCTGAAGGACGGGTCCATGCGCCGCATGTGCGTCTTCACCGCCGAGCTGTGCAGCCACTCGTCGGCATCCGCCTTGTCATGCCCGAGACGCAGTGCACGCTCGAGCAGCTGCGTCGCCTCGCCCTGCTCATCGAGCTTCGGCGCGGCCATCGCCTTGCGGGTACTGCCTCCCGTCTTCCCCTCGGCTCGCTCCTTGGCGGGCGCGGATGCCGTCGCGACGACCTCGGCACGCGGCGTCGGGCGGACCACGCCGGGCAGCGAGTCGTACGCCTCGAACTCGTCGCACGCCGCGGCGAGCGACTTCGCGGTGGAACCGGCCACCCCCACGCCGATGACGTAGCGGCCCAGCCGCTTGCAGCGCTGCGCCAGCGGCACATAGTCGCTGTCGCCGGCGACGATCACCACGTGCGTGAGGTCGGGCAGGCGGAACATGTCCTCGACCGCATCCACGGCGAGGCGGATGTCGGCGCCGTTCTTGGCGTACGCGGCCGCCGGGAACAGCTGCACCAGGTCCACCGCGCGCGCCACCAGCTGCGTGCGGTACTCGGCGTTCACGGGCGAGGACCAGTCGGCGTACGCGCGGGTGAGGACGAGCGTGCCGAAGGAGGCGGCGTAGTCGATGATCGCGCCGACCTCGATCATGGCGCGGCTGAGCCGGTCGGCGACCTCGGCGTCGTTCGGGTCGTCGGCGATGCGCTGCCGGTCCTTGCCGTAGGCGTTGCGGCCGTGCACGCGGTCGTACCAGGAGATGACGATGTTGTCGAAGTCCAGGTAGACCGCGACGCGGGCGTCCGTGCTCTCTGCCATCAGGTCGTTCCTCCGTGGGCCATCAGGTCGTTCCTCCGTGGGCCATCAGGTCGTTCCTCACTCACCCGGGTAGGTGACGCCGATCTGGCGCCGGATCTCGTCGAGGGTGCCCATGATGGCGACGCTCTCGGCCACCGGGAGGATGTCCCCGGCGAGGGTGCCGTCGGCGACGAGGCGCTCCGCCGCGAACGCCTGGAACTGCATGCCGCGCCCGTCCACCCTCGACACGTACTCCTCGAGGACCTCGCCGGCCGGCGCGACCACCCGGAACGACGTCGGGGTGTACCAGACCCGGTCGATCTCGATCCGGGCATCCGTTCCCACGACCACCGCCGTGTTCGGCCCCGCCGCGCGCGACGACGAGATGCTGGTCGACACCGCGCCGCCCTCGTGCGTCATCACGGTGGCGACCTCGCTGTCGGCGCCCGTCTCGACGAGCCGGCCCGACGCCTTGACCGAGGTCGGCGCGCCCAGCACGTCCCAGATGAACGAGATCGAGTAGATGGCGAGGTCGAGCAGGGCGCCGCCGCCGAGCTCGAGCGCGTTCAGCCGGTGCGCGGGGTCGGAGGGCAGCAGCTGGGTGTGATCCGCCGTCACCGCGCGCAGCTCGCCGAGCGTCCCCGCCGCGAGGATCTCGCGCAGCCGCACCATGTGCGGCAGGTAGCGGGTCCACATCGCCTCCATCACCAGGAGGCCCTTCTCCTCCGCCAGCCGCTGCAGATCCTCCGCCTGCGCCCGGTTGATCGTGAACGCCTTCTCGACCAGGGCGTGCTTGCCGTGCTCCAGCGCGAGCCGTGCGTTGGCGTGGTGCATCGGATGCGGCGTGGACACGTACACGATGTCGACGTCCGGGTCGGACACGAGCGCCTCGTACGACCCGTGCGCGTGCGGGATGCCGAAGCGCTCGGCGAAGGCATCCGCCGCCTGCTGCGTGCGAGAGCCGACCGCCACCAGGTCGAGGCCGGCGGTGCGGAGGTCGGAGGCGAAGGCGGAGGCGATGCCCCCGGTGGCGAGGATTCCCCAGCGAAGACCGGTCATGCACTCAGACTAGCCCGCGCGGGCGCGGCCCGGCGGGCGAGCGGACGGCACCCCGCGCCCCGGACCTCAGATCCCGGCGAGCGCCCGGTCGAGATCCGCGATGAGGTCGTCCGGGTCCTCCAGACCCGCCGACAGCCGGATCGTCGTCGGCGAGATGCCCGCCGCGGCGAGCTGCTCGGCCGTGAGATGCGAGTGCGTCATCGACGCCGGGTGCGCGACCAGGCTGCGCGCGTCGCCGATGTTCGCAACCAGGCGCCACACCCGGAGGGCGTCGATCACCCGCGCGACCGCCTCCTGCGCGGCCCGGTCGGCGGGGGCTGCGAGATCGAACGAGAACACCGAGGGCACCCCGCGCGGCAGGTACCGCGCGGCGAGGTCGTGCCACGGGTTGCCGGGCAGCCCCGGGTGGTTCACCGCCGCGACCGCCGGATGCCGCTGCAGATGCTGCGCCACGGCGAGCGCCGTGGCGCTCTGGCGGGTCACCCGAAGGTCGAGCGTCTCGATGCCCTGCAGGATCTGCCACGCGTTGAACGGCGACAGCGACGGGCCCAGGTCGTGCACGTACTTCGACTTCACCAGCGGCACGAAGGACTGGCCGATGCCGAAGCGCTCCCACAGCACCAAGTCGCCGAACCGCGGGTACGGAGCGGTGAACTGCGGCCACCGCTCCGGCTCGGCGCCGAAGTCGAAGCTGCCCTGGTCGACCACCACCCCGCCGAGGGAGGTGCCGTGACCGGAGAGGAACTTCGTCGCCGAGTGCACCACGAAGTCCGCGCCGTGCTCGCCCGGCCGCACCAGGTAAGGGGTGCCGACGGTGTTGTCGATCACGAGGGGCACGCCGGCCTCGTGCGCGATGTCGGCGACGAGGCGGATGTCCAGCACCTGCGCGATCGGGTTCGCCACCGACTCGGCGAACACCGCGCGGGTCTCGGGCCGGATCGCGTCCCGCCAGGCGTCCGGGTCGTCCTGGTCGACGAAGGTCACCGGGATGCCGAAGTCGGCGAACGTGTCGTGCAGCAGGTCGACCGTGCCGCCGTAGAGCTGGTTCGCGGCCACGATGTGCCCGCCGCGGCCCGCCAGGGCGAGCAGCGTCACCGCGACGGCGGCCTGCCCGGAGGCCACGGCGGCGGCGGAGGCGCCGCCTTCGAGAGCGGCGACGCGCTCCTCCAGCACCTGCTGGGTCGGGCTGGCGTTGCGGCTGTACAGGTTCCCGGACTTGCGCAGCGCGAACAGCTCCGTGGCATCCGCGAGCGAGGCGAACTGGTACGCCGCCGTCTGGTGGATGGGCGGGATCGCGCCGTTCTGCGGCGTGCCGGGGACGTAGCCGGCCTGGATCTGAAGGGTCGCGAACGCGCTCATGCCGTCCATCATCCGGGCAGGGGCCCCGCCCGCGCCCGGTCTGTTACCGCCGGTTACCGCCGCGGCGTCACGGCACCAGGATGATCTTGCCGCGCGCCGCGTGCTCCTCGATCAGCTCGTGCGCCCGCGCCGCCTCGGCCAGCGGCAGCTCCGGCCCCAGCTCCACCTGGAAGTCGCCGGCCTCGATGAGGTTGATGGTCAGCGGCAGCGCCTCCGCCCGCCAGGCCTTCTCCTCGTCGGTGAGCGGCACCGGGCTGCCGCCGGAGAACGCGCGGATGCCGAAGTCCGCCGCCTCCGGGCCGCGCACGAGCGTCGCGATCCGGTCCCGGTCGGGGACGAGTGCGAGCGAGGTCTGGATGGCCTCGTCCGTGCCGACCACGTCGATCGCGACCGTGATGCCGCCGGGCGCCGCCTCGCGGACCCGCTCGGCGAGCCCCTCGCCGTAGGCGACCGGGATGCCGCCGAGGGCGCGCACCTGCTCGAAGCGCTCCGGGCTGGCCGTGCCGATCACGGTGGCGCCCCACAGCGTGGCGTACTGGACGATCGCCTGACCGACGGCGCCGGAGGCGGCATGCACCAGCACGGTGTCGCCCTTGCGCACGCCCAGCGAGCGCAGGGTCTGGTAGGCGGTGCCGGCCGGGATGCCGAGGGCGGCGCCCTCGGCGGTGGTCACGCCGTCCGACAGGCGCGCCAGGTGCGCGGCCGGCACGGCCAGAGCCGTGGCGTAGGTGCCGACGGTGTCGCGGATCGCGACCCGGTCGCCGACCCCGAAGCCCCGCACGCCCTCGCCGATCGCCGTGATCACCCCGGCGCCGTCGAAGCCGACCCGGCGCGGCCGGGTGATCGGCGGCGACGGCCGGCGGCCGCCGCGCAGCTTCGCGTCGAGGGGGTTCACCCCGGCGGCCTCGATCCGCACCACGACCTCGCCCGGACCGGCGACGGGATCGGGCACCTCCTCGAGGCGCAGGACGTCAGGGGCACCGATTTCCGTGTACACGATCGCTCGAGCCATGGTCCCAGGCTAGTCGGCCGGGATCACCGCCGGGGCGACCCCGCGCGTCTCCTGCCCCGGCGGCGGCGCGAGCACGAGCAGCACCAGCACGAGCCCGATCAGCCCCAGGCCGACCCAGCCGATGAGGCTCAGCCGCTCGCCGACGATGAGCACCGCGAGCACGGCGGCGACCGCGGGCTCGGTCAGGGTGAGCGTGGTGGCGGCGATCCCGAACACCGCTCCCATCGACGCCGCACGGCTCACGCCCGCGCCCATCAGGCGGGTCGCGGCCCACGAGTAGATCGCGTATGTCGCTCCGGCGACCAGGCCGAGCAGGATGCCGGCGAACGTGCCCCACAGCGCGCGACCGGCGTCGCCGTCGAGGGTGGACAGGCACAGCAGCGCGCTGCCGAGGATGCCGGCCGCGGCCGCCGCCACCCACCAGCGTCCCAGCCGCGCGCCGTCGACGACCCGCTCCAGCACACCGGAGGCCAGCGGCGCGGATGCCAGCGAGACCCCGGTCCCGATCGCGACGCCCGCGAGGTGCATCGAGCTGTAGAAGGCGAGGGGGTAGATCGTCACGGACAGGGCGCCGGCCGCCACGAGAGCGCGGTGCTCGTGCAGCCGGACGCGCGCCTCGCGCAGCGGCCGGATCGCCACGGCGGCCTGCAGTACGCGGCCGACGCCGAGCGCGGCCGCGGCGATCGCGAGCGGCCCCGCATCCGAGGCGAACGTCGCCGCCGTCCCGGTCGTGCCCCACAGCACCGAGGCGGCGGTGATGGCGAGGATCGCGAGCAGACGGTGCGGCAGACGGTGCTGGTGCATCAGACGGTGCCGGGCATCAGGCGGCTCCGGCCAGGGCCTTCTGGATGCGCTGCGGCGAGACCGGCTGCGCGGTGCCGAGCCGCTGCGCGAACAGGCTGATCCGGTATTCCTCGAGCAGCCAGCGGACCTCCACGAGCGGCGCCGGCGCGGCGGCGGGGAGGGGGATCGTGCCGCCGGCATCCGCGAACAGCTGCGCCATCCGCTCGAACTCGCTCATCCGGGCGCGGTCCTTCCCGGGAGCCTCGGCCAGCACGCGCAGGCGCTCGAGCATGCCGTCCAGGTAGCGGGGGAGATGCGCAAGCCGGGCGATGCCGGTGGCCGAGACGAAGCCGGGATGCAGCAGCCCGGACAGCTGCGAGCGGATGTCGTTCAGCGGGCCGAGCAGCGCGAGCGAGTTCTGGGCGCGGATGCCGCGCTCGACCTCGCGCGCACGGGTGAGGATGCGCGCCACGAGCGAGACGCACGCGAACAGCTCGTCGACGAGGGAGGCCGAGACGGCATCCCGCACGCGTGCGAAGGCCTCCGCGGTGCGGATGCCGCCGCCGTCCGGGCTCGCCTCGTCGATGATCCGGTGGGCGACCGCGGCACGGCAGTCCTCGATCAGCGCCGCGACGTTCGGATACGGCGAGGCGGCGAGCGCGAGCTTCTCCTGCGCGGTCAGGTGCTCCTGCACGTACGAGGCCGGCGAGGGGACGTTCAGCAGCACGAGCCGCAGCACGCCGTCGCGGGTGGCGGCGGCCGCGGCATCCGCCGTCGCCTCCACGCGCAGCGAGACGGACTTCCCGGCGTCGATCAGGGCCGGGTAGCCGCGGACCACGCCTCCGGCCACCCGGGTGTCCAGCACCGGCGGCAGGTCGCCGAAGTCCCAGGTGGTGATCCCGTCGCGCTCGACCGTCGGTCGTCCCGGACCCTGAGCCTGTCCCTGACCCTGAGCCTGTCCCGGACCCTGAGCCTGTCGAAGGGTTCCTCCGTCACCCGGACCCTTCGACGAGCTCGGGGTGCTGTTGTCGCCCTTCGCGACCGTGCGCGCGACGCTCGCGCGGGAGCGGTCGGCGAGCCGCTGCTGCAGCGCGGTGAGGTCGCGGTCCGAGCCGACCACGCGGCCGCGTTCGTCCACCGCGCGGAAGTTCATCCGCAGGTGCCCCGGCACCCGCTCCATGTCGAAGTCGGCGGCCGAGACGGGCTGGTTCGCGAGCGGCTGGATGAGCTTGGCGAGCGCCTCGCGCAGCGATCGGGGCGGCAGCCCGTCATGCCGCTCGGGCGCGTCCGGGGCGACGTCCTCGCCGAAGCGCTCCGCCCAGTCTGCCGCGGGCACGACGTGCCGGCGGATCGCCTTGGGCAGCGCCCGCAGCAGCCCGGTGATGAGCTCGGCGCGCAGGCCGGGCACCTGCCAGTCGAAGCCGGTGTCCCGGACCTGCTGCAGCAGCGCGAGCGGGACGACGACGCTCACGCCGTCGTCGGGCGCCCCCGGTTCGAAGCGGTAGGCGAGGCCGAGCACCTGGTCGCCCTGCGGCCAGCGCGTGGGGAACTCGCCGCGCTCGCCGCGGTCGGCGTCCTCGAGCAGGTCGCTCTCGCGCATCACGAGCAGCTTCGGGGCGGTGGGGAGCGTGTCGCGCCACCACTTCTCGAAGGAGCGCACATCGAACACCTCGGGCGGGATGCGCTCGTCGTAGAAGCGGTACACGGCCTCGTCGCCGGCGAGGATGTCGCGACGGCGCTCCCGCTCCTCGCGCTTCTCCAGCCGCCGGCGCAGCTCGGCGTTGCTGCGCCAGAACGCGCCGACCCGCTTGTCCAGCCGGGACGGATCCCACTCGCCCTCCACCAGCGCGTGCCGCAGGAACAGCTCGCGCGCGCCGGGTCGGTCGATCCGGGCGAACTGCACGCGCCGGCGCGGCACGATCTCCAGTCCGAACAGCAGCACCTTCTCGAAGGCGACCGCGGCGCCGGCGTCCTTCGACCAGTGCGGCTCGGACACCTGCCGCTTCGCCAGGTCGCCGGCCAGCGCCTCCGCCCAGGCCGGATCGATGGCCGCGACCGTGCGCGCGAAGGTGCGCGAGGTCTCCACGATCTCGGCGGACATCACCGCGCGCGGGCTCTTCTTCCGCAGCGCGGAGCCCGGGAAGATCGAGAAGCGGATGCCGCGCGCACCGCGGTACTCGGCGCCGCGACGGCGCGGATCGGTGCGGGCGCCCTGGCCCTTCGCCGCGGTGCGCTCGTCGAGGATGCCGATCTGGGAGAGCAGACCGGCGAGGATCGCCCGGTGCAGGGCATCCGGGTCGGCGGTGGCCGTCTCACTGGGCGACCGGGAGGGCACCAGGGTGCGCAGCTGACGGTGCACGTCGAACCACTCCCGCACGCGGACGTAGTTCAGGTGCTCGGCGCGGCACAGCCGGCGGAAGGCGCTCGACCCGAGCTCCCGCTGCTGCGCGCGCAGATGGTTCCACAGATTCAGCAGGGTCAGGAAGTCGCTGCCCGGGTCGGTGAAGCGGGCGTGCGCGCGCTCGGCCTCGTCGCGCACCGCCTGCGGGGCGTCGGCGGACGGGCGCTCGCGGACGTCCTGGATGGACAGCCCGGCGACGATCGCGAGCACGTCGCGGAGCACCTCGGGCGAGCTCTTCGCCGCCTCCACCAGCATCCGGGCGAACCGCGGGTCGATCGGCATGCGCGCGATCTCCCGGCCGATCCGGGTGAGGCGCGGCTCGCCCCGGGAGAGGTCGGCCGCCCCGATCTCGGTGAGCAGGTCCAGCGCCGCCTTGATTCCCCGCGAATCCGGCGGAGTGAGGAACGGGAAGTCGGCGATGTCCCCGAATCCCAGCGACAGCATCTGCAGCACCACCGAGGCGAGCGAGGTGCGCAGGATCTCCGGTTCGGTGAACTCCGGCCGCTTCGCGTAGTCCTCCTCGCTGTACAGCCGGATGGCGATGCCGGCGCTGGTGCGGCCGGCGCGTCCGGAGCGCTGGTTCGCGGATGCCTGCGACACCGGCTCGATGGGCAGGCGCTGCACCTTGGAGCGGCTGCTGTACCGCGAGATGCGCGCGGTGCCGGTGTCGATGACGTATTTGATCCCCGGAACGGTGAGGCTGGTCTCGGCGACGTTCGTAGCCAGCACCACCCGGCGGCGCAGTCCCGCCACCGTCGACCTCTCGAACACCCGGTGCTGCTCGGCGGCGGACAGCCGGCCGTACAGGGGCAGCACCTCGACCGGCGCGGTCTGCGAGCGGTACGCGCCGCGCACGGCGTCCGCGGCATCGCGGATCTCGGCCTCGCCGGGCAGGAAGACGAGGACGTCGCCGGGCGCCTCGCGGTCGAGCTCACGCAGCGCCGCGACGATCGCCGACACCTCGTCCTCCGGTTCCCCGGCGGATGCAGAAGCGGACGCTGGGCCCCTCGCGGACGCTGGGCCCGTCGCGGACGCTGGGCCCGTCGAAGCGTCATCGTCTCCTGCAGCCGGCGGCCGGTAGCGGATCTCCACCGGGTAGGTGCGGCCGGAGACCTCGATGATCGGCGCCGGTGCGCCGCCCGGGGCGGCGAAGTGCGCAGCAAAGCTCTCCGGGTCGATGGTGGCGGAGGTGATGATCACCTTCAGGTCCGGCCGCTCGGGGAGGACGCGCTTGAGGTAGCCGAGCAGGAAGTCGACGTTCAAGGACCGCTCGTGCGCCTCGTCGATGATGATGGTGTCGTAGCGGCGCAGCAGCCGGTCGCGGTGGATCTCGTTCAGCAGGATGCCGTCGGTCATCAGCGCGATGCGCGTGGCATCCGACACCTGATCCGTGAACCGCACCTTGTAGCCGACGAGGCCGCCCAGCGGCACCTGCAGCTCTTCGGCCACGCGCTCGGCGATGGTGCGTGCGGCGAGCCGGCGCGGCTGGGTGTGCGCGATCCGCTCCCGCCCCAGCTCCAGGCAGATCTTCGGCAGCTGGGTGGTCTTGCCCGAGCCGGTCGCGCCGGCGACGATCACCACCTGGTGGTCGCGGATCGCGGCGGCGATCTCGTCGCGCGCGGCGCTGACCGGCAGCTCGGGCGGGTACGAGATCGCAGGCGCGGACATAGCCCTCCATCGTATGCCGTCGCCTCCTAGGATTGCCTCATGACGAGCACCGGGGAGCCGGGCCGTGCCGACGCGGCGGCCTCCTGGTTGCGCACCTTCGGCCGGCCGCCGCGGATCATGGGACTCGACGTGGCCCGCGCGGTCGCCATCCTCGGCATGATCGGCGCGCACCTGGGGGACGTGCCGGATGCCTTCCGGCCGGACGACCCGGACAGCTGGGGAAGCGTGGTGCACGGGCATCCGTCCGTGCTCTTCGCAGTGCTGGCCGGCGTGTCCGTCGCGCTGATGACCGGCGGACCGGCCGGGCCCGCACCCGAGCGGCTGCCGTCGCTGCGGCTCGGACTCGTGGGCCGCGGCGCCACCATCTTCACGATCGGCCTGCTGCTGGAGCTGCTGAACACCCCGATCGCGGTGATCCTCACCCTGTACGGGGTGCTGTACGTCGCCCTCATCTCGGTGCTGCGATGGCGGACCGGGTCGCTGTTCGCCGCGGCCGCGGTGCTCGCCCTCGCCGGTCCCGTCGTCACGGCCCTGATCGGGGTGCTCGCGCTGGGCCCGTCCGGGCAGGCGGCCGGGTTCGTGCTGTACGGGTCGTACCCGCTCACGGTGTGGCTGGCGTACGCCCTGGCCGGGATGGCGCTGGGCCGGCTGGGGATGGACCGCGCCGCCACGGCGTGGTGGATGCTGGCGGGCGGCGTCCTCTTCGCGCTGGCCGGGCACGGGCTGGGCGCGATCGGCCGGATGCTCGGGGTGGCCGAGGACGACGCGCGGCCGCCGGTCGACGCTGCGTTCCGGGCCTCCGGCTGGGAGGGTTGGCTCGACGCCGTCCAGGCGGCGGACCCGGGCCGGGTCGCGCTCGCCGCGCTCCTCTCCGTCGACCCGCACAGCGGCGGCACCGCCGACATCCTCGCCGCGGCGGGCATCGCCGCCGCCGTGATCGGGCTGTGCCTGCGGGCGGCGCAGCCGCTCCGGCTGCTGCTGCTGCCGTTCGCGGCGCTGGGATCCATGCCGCTGAGCGCATACACCCTGCACGTGATCTCCTACGTGCTGATGGCGGGGCCGGGCGGGTTCCTCCGCGACAACGGCATCTGGCTGGTCAGCGCGCTGGTGCTGCTGCTCGGCGCGACCCTGTGGTCGATCCTCTCCGGCCGCGGTCCGCTGGAGCGCCTCACCGCCGCGGTCGCGCGAGCCGCGGCATCCGTCCCCACGCGATGAACCCGCGATCTCGGCGCCCGGGCTCTCCGGCGGTGACAGCCTGTCATCACAGGCTCTAGGCTGAGGGGGCATGACGATCCCCACCCTCGAACTCAACGACGGCAACAGCATCCCCCAGCTCGGCTACGGCGTGTTCCTCGTGCCCGCCGACGAGGCCGAACGCGCGGTCAGCGAGGCGCTCGAGGCCGGTTACCGGCACATCGACACCGCGGCCATCTACGGCAACGAGGAGGGCGTGGGCGCCGCGATCGCCAAGAGCGGCATCCCGCGCGAGGAGCTGTTCATCACCACCAAGCTGTGGAACGACCGGCACGACGGCGACGAGCCCGATGCCGCGATCGCCGAGAGCCTGGAGCGCCTCGGGCTCGAGCAGGTCGACCTGTACCTGGTGCACTGGCCGACCCCCGCCCGCGACAACTACGTGCACGCCTGGGAGAAGCTCATCGGCATCCGCGAGCGGGGCCTCGCCCGCTCGATCGGCGTGTCCAACTTCCTCGTCCCGCACCTCGAGCGCATTGTGGCAGAGACGGGCGTGGTGCCCGCGGTGAACCAGATCGAGCTGCACCCGGCGTACCAGCAGCGCGACATCACCGAGTGGGCCGACCGCAACAGCGTGCGCATCGAGTCGTGGGGCCCGCTCGGCCAGGGCAAGTACGACCTGTTCGGCACGCCCGCGATCGCCGAGGCGGCCGCGGAGACCGGCAAGACCCCGGCCCAGGTGGTGCTGCGCTGGCACCTGCAGAAGGGCTTCATCGTCTTCCCGAAGTCCTCGCGCCCCGAGCGCATGCGCGAGAACCTCGACGTGTTCGACTTCGAGCTCACCCCGGTGCAGATGGAGCGGATCGACGCCCTCGACCCGCTCGACGGCACCGGCCGCGTCGGCAGCCACCCGAACGACCTGAACTGACGGCCCCCGGGCTGAGGGCTCGGCGTAGCGTGGAGGGATGAACCGCCTCGCCGACGCCCTCAGCCCGTACCTCCGCGCGCACGCGGGGAACCCGGTCGACTGGTGGCCGTGGGGCGCGGACGCCTTCGCCGAGGCGCGTCGCCGGGACGTGCCGCTGCTGATCTCGATCGGCTACTCCACCTGCCACTGGTGCCACGTGATGGTGCGGGAGTCTTTCGACGACGACGCCACCGCCGCGGACATCAACGACGGGTTCGTCGCCGTGAAGGTCGACCGCGAGGAGCACCCGGACGTCGACGCGGCGTACATGGCCGCCGCGTCCGCGTTCACGCAGAACCTGGGCTGGCCGCTCACGGTCTTCACCACCCCGGAGGGACGGGCGTTCTACGCCGGGACCTACTGGCCGCCGGTCGCGCGCGGCGGCATGCCGGGCTTCCGCGACGTGCTCGCCGCCGTGCGCGAGGCGTGGACCGAGCGGCGCGGGCGGGTGCACGAGTCGGCGGATGCCGTCGCGGACGCGCTCGCCGCGGCATCCGCAGAAGCCGCCCCGTCGGACCTGCCCGATCTTCCCGCGCTGCGCGCCGCCGCCCGCCTCGCCGCCCAGCGCGAGGACCGCGTGCACGGCGGCTTCGGCGGGGCGCCGAAGTTCCCGATGGCCACCACGCTCCGGTTCCTGCAGCGCTTCGAGCCGGACGTCGTCGACCGCGCGCTCGCCGCGATGGCCCGCTCGGAGCTGCGGGATGCCGTGGAGGGCGGGTTCTTCCGGTACGCCACGCAGCGGGACTGGAGCGTGCCGCACTACGAGCGGATGCTGACCGACAACGCGCAGCTGCTCGAGGTGGCGCTCGACGCGGGGGAGGAGGAGGTCGCCCGCGGGATCGCCGGGTTCCTGCTCGGCGTGCTGCGCCGCCCCTCGGGAGCCTTCGGCGCTGCGCAGGACTCCGAATCGTGGATCGACGGCCGGCGTGACGAGGGCGGCTACTACCGCCGCTCCGCCGCGGAGCGCGCCGGGCTGGAGCCGCCCGCCGTGGACGCCAAGGTGATCACGGGATGGAACGGCCTCGCGATCGGCGCCCTCGCCCGCGCCAGGAGCGTGCTCGGAGAGCCGGAATGGGAGCGCGCCGCGGCCGACGCGGCCCGGCACGTGCTGGCGGTGAACCGCGCGCCCGACGGGCGTCTGGTGCGGGCATCCGTCGACGGTGCGGCCTCGGATGCCGTCGCGACCGCCGCCGACATCGGCCTGCTCGCGGAGGGGCTGTTCGCCCTGGCTCTCGCGACCGGGGACGCGACCTGGGCGGTGACGGCGCGGGAGCTGCTGGAGGTGGAGCCGGCGGCGGATCCGGTGCTGGCCGCGCACGGCATCCCGGGCTCGTCCGATGACAGCGACGGCGACCTCCCCTCGGGGACGGCGGCCCTGGCAGCCGCGTCGCTGACCGCCTGGCGGCTGGGAGCCGGCGAGCGGCACCGCGAGCGGGCCGAGGAGCTGGTGACGCGCACGGCCGGCCGGGCGCTCGCGCAGCCGTTCGCGTACGGGGCGCTGCTGCGCGTCACGGCCGGTCTCGCCGAGCCGCCGCGGCAGCTGGTCGTGGTCGACTCCGATCCCGGCGGGCCCCTCGCAGCCGCGGCGCGGGACGCCGACGCGGACGTGGTCGCGGTGGTCTCGCCCGCGCAGGCCCGCGCGTTCGCGGATGCCGGGTTCGCGCTCTTCGAGGGCAAGGACGCCGCGGACGGCGTGGCCTACGACTGCCGCGCGTTCGTGTGCCGGCTGCCGGTGAACGACCCGGGGGCGATCCCTCGGGAGCGCTGAGCCCGGCGTCCGGGCCGGTCCGCGAGGGGCGGCCCTGCGGGGGCGGGACTGTGCAGATCGTCCAGTGATGCGCCCGGAGCCGCGACGCCATTGCGCGCCATGCGCAGTGATCGCTGGGCCGTTTGCCCATCCGGCCGCCGCCGTCCTAGTCTTGCGCACCGGAGTCCCGGGCCGATCCGGTGTCCTCCTCCCGATGCTTCCCGACGCTTCCGACGCACAGGACAAGGAGGTCCGCGCATGAGCGCTGTTCCCGTCACCACCACCACG
The DNA here is from genome assembly GCF_024971095.1 of Microbacterium neungamense. Taxonomy (NCBI): domain Bacteria; kingdom Bacillati; phylum Actinomycetota; class Actinomycetes; order Micrococcales; family Microbacteriaceae; genus Microbacterium; species Microbacterium neungamense. Next base: position 1,870,974 of record NZ_CP069717.1, on the reverse strand, counting down.
ACCAAGGGGCTGCATCCCGGTCTCACCCGCCGGCAGATCTCGATGATGGGCCTCGGCGGGGCGATCGGCGCCGGACTGTTCGTCGGATCCGGGCAGGCGATCGGCATCGCCGGGCCCGCCGTCCTGGTGTCCTACCTCGTCGCCGGAGCGATCGTCATCCTGGTGATGGCCATGCTCGCCGAGATGGTCGCCGCGCGGCCGAGCTCCGGCGCGTTCAGCTCCTACGCCCAGAAGGCGATGGGCCGCAGCGCCGGCAGCGCGGTCGGCTGGCTGTACTGGATCCAGCTCGTCGTCGTCATCGCGGCCGAGGCCACCGGGGCCGCCGGCATCGTCGCCGGCTGGGTGCCCGGCATCCCGGCCTGGCTGTGGGTGCTCGTCTTCGTCGTGACGCTGATGACGGTGAACCTGTTCGGCGTGCGCAACTACGGCATGTTCGAGTTCTGGTTCGCCGCGATCAAGGTCTTCGCGATCATCGCGTTCCTCGTCGTCGGCGTGTGCGCCATCCTCGGGTTCGTCCCCGGCGTGCCGGCCACCGGCATCGGCAACCTCTTCGCCCACGGCGGGTTCGCACCGAACGGTCTCGTCGGCGTCGCCGGCGCCCTGCTCATGGTGATCTTCGCCTTCGGCGGCACCGAGGTCGTCGCCATCGCCGCCGCCGAGTCCGACGATCCGTCCCGCAACATCCGCCGCATCGTGCGCGAGGTCGTCGTCCGGATCCTGGTGTTCTACCTCGGCTCGATCTTCGTGATCGTCGCGGTGCTGCCGTGGAACTCCCCGGCCGTGCTCGAGGGGCCCTTCTCCGCCGTGCTGGCGACGCTGCGCGTGCCCGGGGTCGACCTGGTGATGTCGCTCATCGTCGTGATCGCCCTGCTGTCGGCGATGAACGCCAACATCTACGGCGCCTCCCGCATGTTCTTCTCGCTCGGCGAGCGCGGGCTCGCGCCTCTCGCGGTCACCCGCACCAGCGACAAGGGCGTCCCGTACGTCGCCGTACTGGCATCCGTCGCCTTCGGCTTCGTCACCGTGGGCCTGAACTGGGCCTTCCCGGACGTGGTGCTGCCCGCGCTGCTCAACGTCGTCGGGTCGACGCTGCTGGTCATCTGGACCGCCACCGCGGTCTCGCAGATCATCCTGCGCGGCCGCGCCGACCGCGCCGGCGAGCCCATGCCGATGCGGATGTGGGGCTTCCCCTGGCTCTCCGGGCTGTGCCTCGTGCTGCTGGGGGTGGTGATCGTGCTCGCGATGTTCGACCCGGCCGCGCGCACGCAGCTGCTGCTCACGCTGGGCCTGACCGTGCTGCTCGTGGTCGCGGCGCGGCTGACCCGGACGGTGTCCCGACCCGGGGTTGTGAAGGAGTAGCCGTGCGGATCGATCGGCTCGATGCGGAGCTGATCCGGCTGCTGACCGAGTCGCCGCAGCTGCCGATCCTGGAGTGCGCACGCCGGCTGAGCCGGCGGTGCCCGGCCGGGCGTCCGTCGCCTAGTAGCGTGGGAGTTCCCCACAGCATCCAGGAGGCACCACATGTCCGTCGGTCTGCTCGCCGTCGTCGACGACATCCTCACCGCCGCGATCAAGGCGTCCTCCAAGTCCGCCGGGGTCGTCATCGACGACGCCGCCGTGACCCCGCAGTACGTGCAGGGCATCACGCCCGCGCGCGAGCTGCCGGTGGTGGCGAAGATCGCGCTGGGGTCGATCGCGAACAAGTTCCTCATCATCATCCCGGTGGCGATGCTGCTCACCGCGTTCGCGCCGTGGGTGCTGCCCTACCTGCTCATCATCGGCGGCTCGTACCTGTGCTTCGAGGGCGCGGAGAAGGTGCTGGAGTGGTTCGGGTTCGGGCACGGCCACGTTGAGGAGGGCGCACGCGACGAGAAGCGGCTGGTGTTCGGCGCGATCCGCACCGACCTCATCCTGTCCACCGAGATCATGCTCATCTCCCTCGCCAGCCTCGACCCCGAGATGGGGCTGTGGCAGACGCTCGCCGTGCTGGCCGTGATCGCCCTGCTGATGACCGTGCTCGTGTACGGCGCCGTCGCTCTGCTGGTGAAGATCGACGACATCGGCCTGCGGATGGAGCAGAGCCCCGCAGCGCGCGTCCGCCGCACCGGCGCGGCCATCGTGCGGTCGATGCCCGCGGTCTTCCGGGTGATCAGCGTGATCGGCACCGTCGCCATGCTCTGGGTGGGCGGGCACCTCGTGATCGTCAACCTCGGCGAGGTCGGGTTCCACCTGCTCGAGGACCTGCTGCACGGCGTGGAGCACGCGATCGAGGCGGCGGGGCCGGTGGTGGTGTGGATCGTCGACACCGCGATCTCCGCGGTCGTCGGATTCATGGCGGGGCTGCTGATCGTCGGCGTGGTGCTGGGCATCGCGCGGCTGTTCGGCAAGCGCCCGGACTTCCAGGAGGGGCACGCGTCGCCGGAGGCGGCGGCGCACTGACGGAGGGAATTCGCCTCAACCTGAGGTTGAGACTTCGCCTCGAAACTGCGTTCGAATGTCGGTGGCCCTCAGTGGAATGGAGGGTATGAACAGCGTCGTCGAACAGCTCGAGCGGCTGGAGGCCGAGATCGCCTCCGTGCTCGCGGGCGCGTTCGCGGCGGAGGTCGTCGCCGGGATGCCGGATGCCGAGGTGATGGGCCTGCTCGAGGTCACCGGTCGCCTGCAGCGGCGCATCGAGGCGGTGCAGGTCGAGGCGACGGTGCAGGTGCGGGAGCGCTCGGAGGGGCTGCGCGGCGAGCGGATGACGAGTGCGTACGGATGCGATCGCCCCGCCGATCTGCTGCGGATGGTGCTGCACACCGACCGGGCCGGGGCGCATCGGCTGGTGGCCGCCGCGGGCCTGACCGCGCGGGTGCGCGGGATCACCGACGGCGAGTTCCTGCCGGCCCGCTACGACGCTCTGCGTCGCGCGCTCAACGACGGCGTCATCGGCCTCGCCGGGTTCCTCGCCGCCACGGACCCGCTCGAGCGCAGCCGCAAGCGGATCCTCGACGAGGCGCGGGTGGAGGCCGACCGGCAGCTCGCCGCCTTCGCGCGGGGGATCGCGGGTGGGGCCGGTGACGGGGGCGGCGAGGACGTCGAGGATGCCGGCATGGCCGACGCGGCCGGTGCGGCCGCCGCCGGGCATCCGGCTCCGGCGCCGACTCCCGATGAACTCGGCCAGTTCGCGCGAGTGCTGGCGGCCTACCTCGACCCGGACGGCGCCGAGCCGAAGGACGAGCTCGCCTCGCGTGGACGGAGCCTTCGGCTCGGGCGCGAGCGTGACGGGCGGGTGTCGCTCCGAGGCGAGCTGCTGCCCGAGGTCGCGGCCCAGTTGAACCGGCTCCTCGACAGCCTGCTCAGCCCGCGCGTCGGCGAGGTCCCGGTGCCGGACGGCGTGCACTTCATCGACTCCCAGCACGACGAGGCGTGGATGCCGGTCGACGACCGCACCCGCCCGCAGAAGCAGCACGACGCGTTCGCCGCGATCCTGATGACCGCCGCCCGCTCCGGGGAGATGCCCGATGTGGGCGGGGCGCCGCCGACGCTGGTGGTCACGGTCTCGGCATCCGCCTACGCGACCGGGGAGGGCTGGGCGCACGTCGACGGCACCGACGTGCTGGTGCCGGTGCGGGTGGCCGCTCAGACCGCGTGCGCCGGCGGCGTGCAGCGGGTGCTCTTCGACGAGCGCGGCCGGATCGTCAGCATCGGCACCTCGGCCCGCATCTTCAACGCCCTGCAGCGGCGCGCGATCCTCACCCGCGACGGCGGGTGCATCATCCCCGGATGCACGGTCCCGGCGACCTGGTGCGAGATCCATCATGTCCGCGACGCCGCCCGCGGCGGTCCCACCCACACCGACAACGGCGTGGCGCTGTGCTGGCACCACCATCGCACGCTGCATCTGTCCGAATGGCAGATCCGGATGCGGCACGGCGTGCCCGAGATCCGCGGGCCCGCATGGTGGGACCGGGAGCGGCGCTGGCGTCCGGCGGGGCGCCAGGTGCTCAGATCCAGCCCGGCAGCCAGTTGTGGATGAGCCAGAACGGGTACGGCACGCTCATGCCGGTCCACACCGGGTAGAAGAACGCCGACACCGCGGCGGCGAGGACGAGGAAGACCGCGACAGTCCGCTGACCGGCCTGCCGGCGGGGGAGCGGGGCGGCCGGCGAGCCGGCCAGGTCGCGCAGCGCCACCGCCAGCGCGAGCAGCAGGAACGGCAGCATCGCGACCGTGTAGAACTGGAAGATCGTCCGCGCCGGGTAGAGCAGCCACGGCAGATACGTCGCGGCGAGGCCGACCAGCGGCACCGTGACCGCCGCCGGCACCGCGGTCCGCTCGATCAGGCCGCGTGCGCACCGGTACAGCAGGTACAGCGCGGCTGCGACGCCGGCGTACCAGAGGAGCGGGTTCGGCACCGAGGAGATCACCGCGATGCAGTGGTTCGCGCCGCATCCGCCCTGCTCGTCCCCCACCCAGATCGCGGTGGGGCGCAGCAGCAGCGGCCACTGCCAGGCCGGGCTCGCGTACGGATGCCCGCTGGAGAGGCTGACGTGGAACGCGTAGACCGCCTCGTGATACTTCCACAGGGAGACGAGAGGGTTCGGGTCGCTGCCGCGGTCGTACCCGCCGGTGGTCACCAGCCAGCCGGTCCAGCTCAGCAGATAGGTCGCGGCCGCCGGGACGACGAGCAGCACGAACGACAGCGGGCCCTGCCGGAACACGGCATCCGTCGGCCACAGCACGACGCCCGCGCGGCGACGCGCGAGGGCATCCGTCACCACCGTGTACAGACCCCACACGGCGAGCGCGTACAGGCCCGACCACTTCACCGCGGATGCCGCGCCGAGCGCGACACCGGCCGCGACCAGCCAGGGCCGCGCCCACAGGACCGGGCCGGTCAGACGCTGCGGCGAGCCGCGTTCCGTCGCGAGACGCGGCAGCGTCCGCCGCCGGTCGTACAGGAGGAAGAGCAGCCCGAGCACCAGGAGGAACGTGAGCGCGCCGTCCAGCAGGGCGATCCGGCTCATCACGATGCCGAGGCCGTCGATGGCGAGCAGGAAGCCGGCGAGCGACGCCGCGACACGGGAGCGGGTCAGTTCGCGCGCGACGAGATAGGCGAGGAGCACCGTCAGGGTGCCGAGGACCGCGGTGGTCACCCGCCAGCCGAAGCTCGACGACGGGCCGCCCAGCGCCATCCCGAGCGCGATGATCCACTTGCCGAGCGGCGGATGCACCACGAAGCTGCCGGTGGTCTGCAACCCGGAGTCGTCGCCGCGGGCGAACGCCTCGTTCGCGCCGTCCTGCCAGGTGCCCTCGTAGCCGAGGCTCCACACGGCCCACGCATCCTTGACGTAGTACGTCTCGTCGAACATGATCTCGTGCGGATGACCCAGGTTCCACAGCCGCAGCGCGCCCGACAGCATGACGAGCAGCGCCGGCGCCAGCCAGGACAGCATCCGATCGCGCACCGGGTCGGCGAGGACGCGTGCGCGCACCCGCTCGAACACGGTCGTGCCCGCCGCGAGGGACGGCAGCAGCGGGGCGGGCGAGGTCACCCGCTAAGCCTAGGCAATCGCCCGGGCCCGCCCCGGCGCGCGGCCTAAGCTGGGCGGGTGATCATCCTCGCCGCGACCCCGATCGGCAACCTCGGCGACGCCTCGCGCCGTCTGGTCGAGGTGCTCGAGAACGCGGAGGTCGTCGCCGCCGAGGACACCCGCACCACGCAGCGGCTGCTGCAGGCGCTCAGCATCGCGAACCGCCCGCGGCTGATCGCTCTGCACGACCACAACGAGAAGCAGAAGGCGGCCGAGCTGGCCGAGCTCGCCGCCGAGCAGGACCTCGTGGTGCTCAGCGACGCCGGGATGCCCACGGTCAGCGACCCCGGGTACGGTCTCGTCGCAGCGGCTGTGGAGCGGGGTGTGACGGTCACCGCCCTTCCCGGACCGAGTGCGGTCATCACGGCGCTCGCCGTGTCGGGCCTGCCGACCGACCGGTTCAGCTTCGAGGGATTCCTCCCGCGCAAGCCGGGGGAGCGGCGGCAGGCGCTGCGGATGCTGGCCGCCGAGCCGCGGACGATGGTGTTCTTCGAGTCCCCGGCCCGCCTGTCCGCCGCACTCACCGACATGGGGGAGGCCTTCGGCCCCGACCGCCGGATCGCGGTGTGCCGCGAGCTGACCAAGCTCTATGAGGAGGTGCGCCGCGGCACCGCCGCCCAGCTCGCTGCCTGGGCGGGCGACGGGGTGAAGGGCGAGATCGTGCTGGTCGTGGAGGGAGCGCCGACGCGCACCGTCTCCGCCGAGGACGCGCTCGCCCAGGTGCAGGCCCTGGTCGCATCCGGCATCCGCCTCAAGGACGCCGCCGCCGAAGTCGCCGCCGCCACCGGCCTCTCCTCCCGCGACCTGTACCAGGCGGCCCTCGCCGCGCGGACCCCGTGACCGGGGTCGACGCCATCGCGGCGGCGTCCTTCTCCGGGCGTTCCCGCGGAGATGTGCGCTTCCCGCGGCCCGATTCCGGGAATCCGTCCGCGCGAAGCGCACATTCCCGCGCGAGGCGCACGCCGCGACCCCGGAGCCGGTGTTGCCGGAGCCGGTGTCCCCGAAGTCACGGATCCCGGACGCCACCCGCTTCCCGCCTAGAATCGAAGCCATGCCCGCTGGCGACTCGTTCTACATCACCACGCCCATCTACTACCCGTCCGATGTGCCCCACATCGGCCACGGGTACACGACGGTGGCGGTCGACACCCTCGCCCGCTGGCACCGCCAGGCCGGCGACGACACCTGGATGCTCACCGGCACCGACGAGCACGGGCAGAAGATGCTGCGCGCCGCCGCTGCGAACAACGTCACCCCGCAGGAGTGGGTCGACAAGCTCGTCGGCGAGAGCTGGTTCCCGCTGCTGACCACCCTCGACGTCGCCAACGACGACTTCATCCGCACCACGCAGGAGCGGCACGAGAAGAACGTGCAGGTCTTCTTCCAGAAGCTGTACGACGCCGGCTACATCTACGCCGGCGAGTACGAGGCGCTGTACTGCGTGGGCTGCGAGGAGTTCAAGCCCGAGTCCGAGATCGTCGACGGCACCGGCCCGTTCGAGGGCCTCAAGGTCTGCGCGATCCACTCCAAGCCGCTGGAGCTGCTGCAGGAGAAGAACTACTTCTTCAAACTGAGCGAGTTCCAGGACCGCCTGCTCGAGCTGTACCGCAGCGAGCCCGACTTCGTCCGCCCCGACTCCGCGCGCAACGAGGTCGTCTCGTTCGTCAGCCAGGGCCTCAAGGACCTCTCCATCTCCCGCTCCACCTTCGACTGGGGCATCCCGCTGCCCTGGGACGAGTCGCACGTGATCTACGTGTGGGTGGACGCCCTGCTGAACTACGCCACCGCCATCGGGTACGGCGCCGACCAGGAGCTGTTCGACCGCCGCTGGCCGGGCTACCACGTCGTCGGCAAGGACATCCTCCGCTTCCACGCCGTGATCTGGCCCGCCATGCTCATGGCGGCCGGCCTCGACGTGCCCAAGGGCGTCTTCGCCCACGGCTGGCTGCTCGTCGGCGGCGAGAAGATGTCGAAGTCGAAGCTCACCGGCATCGCCCCGACCGAGATCACCGACGTGTTCGGCTCGGACGCCTACCGGTTCTACTTCCTCTCCGCGATCGCCTTCGGCCAGGACGGCTCGTTCTCGTGGGAGGACCTGTCCGCCCGCTACCAGGCCGAGCTCGCGAACGGGTTCGGCAACCTCGCCTCGCGCACGATCGCGATGATCGAGAAGTACTTCGACGGCGTCGTCCCCGAGCCCGCCGCCTACGCCGAGCAGGACCTCGCGATCCAGCAGGTGGTGGCGGATGCCGCGGCGAAGGCGGATGCCGCGGTGGAGAACTTCCGCATCGACGAGGCGATCTCCTCCATCTGGACGATCGTGGACGAGCTGAACGGCTACATCACCGACAACGAGCCGTGGGCGCTGGCCCGCGACGACGCGCAGCGGGCGCGCCTGGGCACGGTGCTCTACACCTGCGCCGAGGGGCTGCGCGCCCTCGCCGTGCTGCTCTCCCCGGTGATGCCGCAGGCCACCGGGAAGCTGTGGACCGCGCTGGGTGCGGACGCCGCGCTCGGCGGACTCCAGGAGCAGCCGATCCGCGAGGCCGGCGCGTGGGGTCTCCTCCCCGCCGGCACCCGCGTGCAGACCCTCGCTCCCCTGTTCCCCCGCGTGGAGCAGACCGTCTGAGAGATGACCGAGCCGAACACGTACGTGCAGGCGCGCTCCGCGGAGGGACGCAAGGACCTCCGCTATCCGCCCGCCCCCGAGCCGCTGGCCGTCCCGGTGTACGACAACCACGCGCACCTCGAGATCCTCGACGGCGATGAGCCGCTGTCGCTGAGCGAGCAGCTCGACCGGGCCTCCGCGGTGGGCATCGCCGGTGTCGTGCAGGCCTCCGGCGACATCGAGTCGTCCCGCTGGGCGGTCGCCGCGGCCGAGCAGGATCCGCGCGTGTTCGCCGCGGTCGCCGTCCACCCCAACGACGCGCCGGTCTACGCCGCCGCCGGGCGCCTGGAGGAGGCGCTCGCCGTGATCGACGAGCTCGCCGGGCATCCGCGCACCCGGGCGATCGGGGAGACCGGTCTGGACTACTTCCGCACCCCGGAGGCGGCGGAGGCGGGATCTGCCGCTCGCACGGCGCAGCACGCGTCGTTCGAGGCGCACATCGCGCTCGCGAAGAAGCACGGCATCGCCCTGCAGATCCACGACCGCGACGCGCACGACGACGTCCTCGAGACCCTCGCCCGCGTCGGCGCACCGGAGCGCACCGTCTTCCACTGCTTCTCCGGCGACGAGGCGATGGCGCGGGTGTGCGCGGATGCCGGCCACTACCTGTCCTTCGCGGGGAACATCACGTTCAAGAACGCGCAGAACCTGCGCGACGCCCTGCAGGTCACCCCGATCGACCGCATCCTCGTCGAGACCGACGCGCCCTTCCTCACCCCGGTGCCGCTGCGCGGCCGGCCGAACGCGCCGTACCTGGTGCCAGTGACCGTCCGCTTCATGGCATCCGAGCTCGGGGTCGACGTCGACGAGCTGTGCGCGCAGCTCGCGGCCAACACCCTCGCGGTCTACGGCTCGTTCGTCTGAACCCGCTCGTCCGGAGCCTGCGGCGCGGCGGCGTCCGAAGCGCCGGACGCGCCCGCCGCCCCGGCATCCTCGTCGACGGCCGGCTTCGCGGCGGCGATGTGCCCGAGCGAGCGCCACACGAGCAGCAGCGTCACGGCCGCGCCGCCGAAGGCGAACCACCACGGCGCGGTGAGCCCCCACAGCTGAGCGATCACGCCGCCCAGCGCCTGACCGAGCACCATGCCGCCGAACACGCAGACCATGGTCACCGACGACACCCGGCCCTGCAGCGCATGCGGCACGAGGCGCTGGCGGACGGTCGTCGAGATCGTGTGCCACACGAACGCGTACGCGCCGAAGCCGAACATGATGCCGAGGGCCACCCACCCGGCCGTCGTCAGCGCGAAGGCCAGGTGCATCAGCACCTCCAGCGTCAGGCAGATCCGCATCAGCGTCGAGAACGACACGTGCCGCTCCAGCTGATCACCAGCGTCCGCACCGGCCTGTTGTGCCGCACCCAGCGCAGTCCGTCCGCGATGTCGTGGTGCACCGGGCGACGCCGCGCCCCGCCGTCACCGGCGGCGAGCGGCACCGCCGGCAGCGCGATCCGGGAGACCAGGATCACCGCCAGGGCGACGCAGAGCACCTGCAGCAGGAACGGCCACACGCTGCCCAGGGCGAAGAGGAATGCGCCCAGCGGCGGGCCGCCGAACTGGTTCGCGACGAGATAGCCGGCCTGCAGCCGGGCGTTCCCGGTGCCGAGGTCGGCGGGCCGCACGATCATCGGCAGCACCGTCGAGGTGGTCGTGTCGGCGAACACCTCCGCCGTGCCGTACAGCAGCGACACGGCCAGCACGATCCAGATCGTCGCTGTACCGGTGAGCAGGAAGACGCACAGCGCGAGCACCACCAGCGCCCGCGAGGCGTGCGCGAGGATCATCAGGCGTCGCCGGTCGACGCGATCGGCGATGGCTCCGGCGTGCAGACCGAACAGCAGCCACGGCAGGTACTGCATCATCGCGCCGGATGCCACCAGCAGCGGCGAGTCCGTCCGCGGCGCGATCAGCTCACCGAGTCCGGGCACCCGCCCAGCCTAGGGGAGAATGGGGACATGACCGTCTCCCTGCTCGGCGCCACCGAGATCCGCCGCCTCGCCGCCGAGCTCGACGTCACCCCGACGAAGAAGCTCGGCCAGAACTTCGTCGTCGACGCGAACACGGTGCGCAAGATCGTGCAGGCCGCCGGGGTGCGACCGGGGGAGCGGGTCGTCGAGATCGGCCCCGGTCTCGGCTCGCTGACGCTCGCGATCCTGGAGGCCGGCGCCTCCGTCACGGCCGTCGAGATCGACCACCGCCTCGCCGCCCGGCTGCCCAGGACCGCCGCCGAGCACGGCGTCCCCGAGGACGCGCTCACGGTCGTGGATGCGGATGCCCTGCAGGTGACCGATCTGCCCGGCGACCCCGAGGTGCTCGTCGCGAACCTGCCGTACAACGTCTCGGTCCCGGTGCTGCTGCACTTCCTGGAGACCTTCCCGGGGCTGCGTCGCGGGGTGGTCATGGTGCAGGCGGAGGTCGCCGAGCGGCTCGCCGCCGCCCCTGGCTCGAAGATCTACGGCGCCCCGAGCGTCAAGGCCGCCTGGTACGGCCCGTGGCGGCTCACCGGGACCGTGTCGCGGCAGGTGTTCTGGCCGGTGCCGAACGTGGACAGCCTCCTGGTCGGCTTCGTCCGCGACGAGACCCCGCGCGGCCCGGAGGACGAACGGCGACGCACCTTCGCGATCGTCGATGCCGCGTTCGGGCAGCGCCGGAAGATGCTGCGTCAGGCGCTGTCCGGGCTGTTCGGCAGCTCCGCGGCGGCATCCGAGGCCCTCGAGCGGGCCGGCGTCGCGCCGACCGCGCGCGGCGAGGACCTCACCGTCGACGACTATCACCGGATCGCGCTCGTCGCACCGTGACCCGGCGATCTGCGGCATCCGCCCGCCCGGGCTAACCTGGCACGGTGACCGACTCGCGCTACCGCTCCGACGTCCCCGACATCCACCGGCCCTACACCGCCGCCCCCGAACGCTACGGGCGCTTCGAGTACCGCCAGGTCGGCACCTCCGGCCTGTACCTCCCGCCGATCTCCCTCGGTCTGTGGTGGAACTTCGGCGACAACATCCCGATCGACGATCAGCGCCGGCTGCTGCGGCACGCCTTCGACTGCGGCATCACCCACTTCGACCTCGCGAACAACTACGGCCCGCCGCACGGCTCCGCCGAGAAGAACTTCGGCCGCATCCTCGCCGAGGACCTGCGCCCCTACCGCGACGAGCTGATCATCTCGTCCAAGGCCGGCTGGGACATGTGGCCGGGACCCTATGGCGACCTCGGCAGCCGCAAGTACATCCTCGCCAGCGCCGACCAGTCCCTCACCCGGATGGGCCTCGACTACGTCGACATCTTCTACTCGCACCGGGTGGACCCGGTCACCCCCGTCGCCGAGACGATCGGGGCGCTGGACACCCTGGTCCGCCAGGGCAAGGCGCTGTACGTCGGCATCTCCTCGTACAGCGCCGAGCGCACCGTCGAGGCGGTCGCGGTGGCCCGCGAGCTCGGCACGCCGCTGGTGATCCACCAGCCCTCGTACTCGATCCTGAACCGCTGGATCGAGGACGGCCTCACCGACACCCTGCGCGCCGAAGGCATGGGCGCGATCGCGTTCACGCCGCTGGCGCAGGGCCTGCTCACCGGCAAGTACCTCGCCGACGGCACCGCCGAGCGCGCGCAGAAGCGCGGATCCCTGCCCGACCGTCCGGTCTCGGAGGAGGGGCTGGCGGTGCTGCGCGGACTCGACGACATCGCCGCGGAGCGCGGGCAGACCCTCGCCCAGCTCGCGCTGCAGTGGGTGCTGCGCGACGGCGTCGTCGCCTCGGCGCTGATCGGCGCATCCCGTCCCGAGCAGCTCGACGAGAACCTCGCCGCGCTGGACGGACCGGCGCTCACCGACGAGGAGCTCACGGCGATCGACGCCCTGGCGCACGGGATCGACGTGAACCTCTGGGCCGTCTCCTCGGACCTGTGAGCGGCGCATGAGCATGGCACAGCGACGCAGCGCCGTGCACGTGCGCGCGCCCGGCAAGATCAACGTCTATCTCGGCGTGGGCGCCCGTCACGACGACGGCTACCACGCGCTCGCCACCGTGTTCCAGGCGGTGTCGCTGTACGAGGACGTCTACGCGCACCCCGCCGCCGACTTCTCCGTCACCGTCCACGGGGCCGAGCCCGGCAGCGTGCCCACCGACGACCGCAACCTCGCGCTGCGCGCCGCGAAGCTGCTGGCGCAGACGGCGGGCGTCACGGACGGCGTGGCGCTGGAGTTGCGCAAGGGCGTCCCCGTCGCCGGCGGCATGGGGGGCGGATCGGCGGATGCCGCGGCCGCGCTCGTCGCCTGCGACGCGCTGTGGGGCACCGAGCTCGGCTCCGCCCGGCTGCACGAGCTGGCCTCCCGGCTCGGTGCGGACGTGCCGTTCGCGCTGCACGGCGGCACCGCGGTGGGGACCGGGCGGGGCGACCGGCTCACCCCCGCTCTGGCCCACGGCCGCTTCGACTGGGTGCTGGTCACCAGCCCGCAGGGCCTGTCCACCCCGGTCGTGTACGGCCGGCTCGACCGGATGCGGGAGGAGCGCGGCGCCCTCGCGGACGATCCGCCGCTGTCGCTCGACGTGCCGGTGGGGGTGCTGCAGGCCCTCCGCTCGGGGGATCCGCAGGAGCTGGCCCCGGTGATGATGAACGACCTCGAGCCCGCGGCCGTCGCCGAGCGCCCCGAACTCGACCTGCTGCTCACCGACGGCGTCCGGGCGGGGGCGCTCACCGGCATCGTCTCCGGCTCGGGCCCCACCGTGGCCTTCCTGTGCGCAGGGCCCGAGGCCGCGCGCGTGGTGCAGGAGGAGCTGGTGGCGATGGGCCGCGAGGCGCTGCACGTGCACGGGCCGGTGCACGGCGCGACGATCATGGGCTGACCCCGCGCGGCGGCCGGATGCGCCGCCCGGTCGCGCGTGCCATGATGGTGTCACATCGATGTGACCGTGCACATGCAAGGAGGCGTGCCATGACGTCCGCCGCCGACCGCGCCCGCACGCCCAGCATCCGCGACGTCGCGCGCCTGGCCGGGGTGTCGCACCAGACCGTGTCGCGCGTGCTGAACGACCACCCCAGCATCCGCCCCGAGACGAAGGCGCGCGTGCTGGACGCGATCTCGGTGCTCGACTACCGCCCGAACCTCGCCGCCCGCGCCCTGGTCACCAGCCGCTCGAACACGCTCGGCATCCTCTCCGCCACGATCGGCGAGTTCGGCCCCACCTCCTCGATCGCCGCGATCGAGGAGGCGGCGCGCGCCGAGGGGTACTCGGTCTCCACGCTCAACCTGCCCACCACCACGCCGGAGGCCATCGGCGCCGCGGTCCGCCAGCTCGCTCGCGAGCACGTGGACGGCATCGTGGTGCTCGCCCCGCAGGTGCGCGTCTTCCATGTCCTGCGCGGCATGGACTCCTCGGTGCCCTTCGTCACGCTGCAGACGGCGTCCGGGTCGGACGGGGTCGGCCTGTCGGCCGATCAGGTCGCCGGCGCCCGCATCGTGACGGAGCACCTGATCGGGCTGGGCCACACCGAGATCCTGCATCTGGCGGGGCCGCAGGACTGGATCGAGGCGGAATCCCGGATGCGCGGGTACCTGGACGCGCTGCGGGATGCGGACCTGCCGACCTTCCCGCCGATCCGCGGCGACTGGACGGCGGACTTCGGCTACTTCGCCGCCGGAGAGCTGGCCCGCAGACCCGACTTCACCGCCGTCTTCGCCGCGAACGACCTGATGGCGATCGGGCTCATGCACGGCTTCCGCGACGCCGGCATCCGCGTGCCCGAGCAGGTCAGCGTCGCCGGGTTCGACGACATCCCGGTGGCCGCGCACGTGGCGCCCACCCTGACGACCGTGCACCAGGACTTCCCGGAACTGGGGCGGCGCGCGGTCCGCATCCTGCTCGCGTGCATCCGCGGGGAGGAGCCGCCGGCCTTCGCCGCGCTCGTCCCCGAGCTGCGCGAGCGCGAGTCCGTCGTGTCACGGTAGCGAAACGACCGCGGAACGGCTCTTGACACGACCGACCTCGGCAGGGCACCATGTGGTGAGTCGATGTGAACGGTCACATCGGCGAGCAGGACACCGTGCCGTCTGTATCGAGGAAGATCCGTGAGCGCCACAGCAACCGTGCCGACCGTGTCGGGGCCCATCCTGGAGATGCGCAGCATCACCAAGGAGTTCCCGGGCGTGAAGGCCCTCTCCGACGTCTCCATCACCGTCCAGCCCGGTGAGGTCCACGCCATCTGCGGCGAGAACGGCGCCGGCAAGTCCACCCTGATGAAGGTGCTCTCGGGCGTGTACCCCTACGGCACGTACACCGGCGACATCCTCCTGTACGGGGAGGAGCAGCGCTTCAAGGACATCGCCGCCAGCGAGGCCGCCGGGATCGTCATCATCCACCAGGAGCTCGCGCTCATCCCCGAGCTCTCGGTCACCGAGAACATCTTCCTCGGCAACGAGATCCGCCGCGGCGGGCGCATCGACTGGGCCGCGCAGCGGCAGCGCACGGTCGAGCTGCTCGCCCGCGTCGGGCTGGACGAGGACCCCGACATCGCCATCAAGCACCTCGGCGTCGGCAAGCAGCAGCTGATCGAGATCGCCAAGGCGCTGAACAAGGACGTCAAGCTGCTCATCCTCGACGAGCCGACCGCGGCTCTGAACGAGAACGACTCGCAGCACCTGCTCGACCTGATCCTGGGCCTGAAGGCCAAGGGCATCACGTCGATCATCATCAGCCACAAGCTCAACGAGATCGAGCAGATCGCGGACGAGATCACGATCATCCGCGACGGCCGCACCATCGAGACCCTGGACATCTCACGCGGCGAGATCAACGAGGACCGCATCATCCGCGGCATGGTCGGCCGCTCGCTGGAGAGCCGCTACCCGGACCGCACGCCCGAGATCGGCGAGGTCTTCTTCGAGGTGAAGGACTGGTGGGTGCAGCACCCCACGGTGTCCGAGCGCATGGTCGTCAAGGGCTCCGGCATCGAGGTGCGCCGGGGCGAGGTGGTCGGCATCGCCGGCCTGATGGGCGCGGGGCGCACCGAGTTCGCCATGAGCATCTTCGGCCGCTCCTACGGCATCTTCCGCTCCGGCACGATCATCAAGGACGGCCAGGAGATCGAGCTGCCCGACGTCGCCAGCGCCATCAAGCACGGCCTCGCCTACGTCAGCGAGGACCGCAAGGTGCTCGGCCTGAACCTGCTCGACTCGATCAAGCGGTCCGTCGTCGCGGCGAAGCTGTCCAAGATCGCCACCCGCGGCGTCGTCGACGACCGTCAGGAGTTCGCGGTCGCCGAGCGCTACCGCAAGGCGCTGCGCATCAAGACGCCGTCCGTGGAGGAGGGCGTGGCGAAGCTGTCCGGCGGGAACCAGCAGAAGGTGGTCCTGGCGAAGTGGATGTTCACCGACCCGGACCTGCTCATCCTGGACGAGCCCACCCGCGGCATCGACGTCGGCGCCAAGTACGAGATCTACTCGATCATCAACGAGCTCGCCTCGCAGGGGAAGGGCGTCATCGTCATCTCCAGCGAGCTGCCGGAGCTGCTCGGCATCACCGACCGCATCTACACCGTCTTCGAAGGTCGGGTCACCGACTGCATCCCCTCCGACCAGGCCACCCCGGAAGACCTCATGCGCAGCATGACCTCCGCCACCCAGAAAGCATGAACCGCCATGCGACGTACCGAGCGAGCGAAAGCGAGTCGACGTGACCACTGATCTCTCCACCGCGAAGCGCGGCTTCCACTTCGGTGACATCAAGAAGATGTTCGGCGGCGGGCAGTCGAAGCTGCGCCAGTTCGGCATCCTCGGCAGCCTCATCGTGATCCTGCTGGTCTTCCAGATCCTGACGTTCGTGATCAAGGGACAGGGCCTGACACTGTCGTCCGGCAACCTGATCAACGTCGTCAACCAGTACTCGTACATCCTGATCCTGGCGATCGGCATGGTGATGGTGATCATCATGGGCCACATCGACCTGTCGGTGGGCTCGGTGGCCGCCTTCACCGGCATCGTGGTCGCCAAGGCGATGGCCGAGTGGAACCTGCCCTGGCCGCTCGCGATCCTGCTCGGGCTCGGCGTCGGCGTCCTCGTCGGGGCGTGGCAGGGCTTCTGGGTCGCGTACGTCGGCGTCCCGGCGTTCATCGTGACCCTGGCCGGCATGCTCTTCTTCCGCGGCGCCAACCAGTGGGTGGGTCAGTCCACCACGGTGCCGGTGCCGAGGGAGTTCCAGTACATCGGCGCCGGCTACCTGCCCGAGGTGGCGCTGCCGCTGAACTTCAACGTGCCGACCATGATCCTCGCCCTGCTCGGCGTCGCCTGGATCGTGTTCTGGGAGGTGCGCACCCGCCGCGCGCAGAAGAAGATGGGGTCGGAGCGGGCCCCGGTCTGGGTGAGCGCGACCAAGGTCGTGATCCTGTCGATCGTCATCCTCGTCGCCGGCTGGCTGTTCGCGACCGGCCGCCCGGGCACCAGCTTCCCGGTCTCCGGCGTGATCCTGCTCGTGCTGGTGATCCTCTACTCGTTCATCACCAACAACACCGTGTTCGGCCGGCACATCTACGCGGTCGGCGGCAACCGGCAGGCGGCCCGGCTGTCGGGTGTCAAGGACCGCTGGGTCGACTTCTTCGTGATGATGAACATGTCCGTGCTCGCCTCGCTCGCCGGCATGATCTACGTCGCCCGCGCCACGGCCTCCGGCCCGCAGGACGGCAACGGCTGGGAGCTGGACGCGATCGCCTCGGTCTTCATCGGCGGCGCCGCGGTCTCCGGCGGCATCGGCACCGTGATCGGGTCGATCATCGGCGGCCTGGTGATGGCGTTCCTCAACAACGGCCTCGCGCTCCTGGGCGCCGGCGCCGACGTCGTCTCGATGATCAAGGGCCTGGTGCTGCTGTTCGCGGTCGGCGTCGACGTCTGGAACAAGCAGCAGGGCCGCCCCTCGCTCATCGGATTCCTCACGCGGCGGATGCGCCGCCCGCAGGGCCCCGGCGCGGAGCTGTTCTCGCCCGACGAGAAGCTCAAGGCCAACCAGCCCTTCGAGACCCCCGCCGTCGACAAGGCGCGCGGCAAGTAGCGGATGCCGGCGCACAGCGCTCGCGCGGAGCATCCGTCTGACACCAGAGAAAGAGATCGCATGAAGAAGATGATCGTCACGGCGACAGCGCTTGTCGCAGCGGCAGCCCTCACCCTCACCGGATGCTCCTCGGAGCGCGGCGGCGCGCCCGCCGGCGGGTCCGGCGAGGAGCCGGCCGGCTTCGAGGAGGGCGCCACCATCGGCGTCGCCCTGCCCGACAAGACCAGCGAGAACTGGGTGCTCGCCGGCAAGCTCTTCGAGGAGGGCCTGGCGGATGCCGGCTTCAAGGCGAACGTCCAGTACGCGCCCGCCTCGAACACGGTCGCCGAGCAGCAGAACCAGATCCAGGCCATGGTCACCGGCGGTGCCAAGGTCATCGTCATCGGCGCGAAGGACGGCAAGCAGCTGTCCACGCAGGTGCAGGCCGCCAGGGACGCCGGCGCGTACGTCATCGCGTACGACCGGCTGATCGAGAACACCGAGGCGGTGGACTACTACGTCGCCTTCGACAACTTCAAGGTCGGCCAACTGCAGGGCCAGGCGCTCCTCGACGGCCTCGCCGAGCGCGCCGGTCACGAGGCGCCGTACAACATCGAGCTGTTCTCCGGTTCGCCGGACGACGCCAACTCGGCGGTCTTCTTCAACGGCGCGATGGACGTGCTGCAGCCGAAGATCGACGACGGCACGCTGAAGGTGCTGTCGGGCCAGACCGAGATCGCGCAGACCGCGACCGAGGGCTGGAAGGCGGAGAACGCCCAGCGCCGGATGGACTCGATCCTCACCTCCGCCTACGGCTCCGCCGAGCTGGACGGCGTCCTCTCGCCCAACGACACCCTCGCGCGCGCCATCATCACCGCGGCGCAGCAGGCGGGCAAGAAGGTGCCGGTCGTCACCGGTCAGGACTCCGAGGTCGAGTCGGTGAAGTCGATCATGGAGGGCGTCCAGTACTCCACCATCAACAAGGACACCCAGCTGCTGGTGGAGCAGACCATCAAGATGGTCGGCCAGCTGCAGAAGGGCGAGGAGGTCGACGTCAACGACACCGAGCAGTACGACAACGGCGTCAAGGTCGTCCCGGCGTACCTGCTCGAGCCGGTGATCGTCACGAAGGAGAACGCCGCCGAGGCGTACAAGAACGTGCCGAGCCTGCTCGAGATCGTCGAGTCCTACCAGTGATCGCGCACATCGCCTGATCGCGCCTGATCGCGCACACGGGCCGCTCCGGATGCTCCGGGGCGGCCCGTCCGCGTCCGCGGGGGCCCGGTGCCTGCCGTACCCCGGTGCCTGCCGTACCCCGGTGCCTGCCGTACCCTGGTGCCTGCCGTACCCTGGTGCCTGCCGTACCCTGGTGCCTGCCGTACCCTGGCAGGGATGGAAGAGGGTCCCGCCGAGCGCGCCGACTGGTGCGCCTCGATCCGCGCCGCGCGCGCGGAGGCGATCTGGGCGTCGGCGCCGGCACTGATCGCGAACTGGCTGCTCGTCGAGCATCCGGGCCCGTGGCCGATCCGCGGCCTGCCGGACGACCTCCCGCCGGCCGTGCGGGGTGTGCTGGAGCGCGCCGAGGACCGCGGGGTGCGCCTGCAGCTGATCCGCCGGGTCCGCGACCGCCGGCCGGACCTGCGCACCGTGGTGGTCGCGGGGCGGGGCGCGGACGGATGCTGGGCCGAGCAGCGCCGCGTGCGGGAGCTCGAGGAGCTCTGCGCTCTCGACCTCGACGCGCTGGCCGCCGGCCGCCCGCCCGGGTTCGGCGCCCCCGTCGACCCTGACGAGCCGCTCGTGCTGGTGTGCACGCACGGACGGCGGGACGTGTGCTGCGCCCGCCTCGGCCGCCCGGTCGCGGTCGCCCTGGACGCGCGGCTGCCCGGCCGGGTCTGGGAGACCACCCACGTCGGCGGCGACCGGTTCGCGGCGAACACGGTCACCCTGCCCGGCGGCGGATACCACGGCGGGCTCACGGCGGAGGATGTCGACCGCCTGGTTCCCGCCCTCGACGGCGGCAGGGTGCTGCTGGAGCGCTGGCGCGGCGCGTGCGGCATCCCGGGGGAGCAGCAGGCCGCCGACTACGCCGTCCGGCACCTGCTCGGCGAGACCCGCCTCCACGCCGTGCGGTGCGTGTCCGCGCAGGCGGGCACGGACGCCGAGAGCCGCGTGCGGCTCGCCGTCGGTGACCGCGAGTTCCTGGTGTCGCTGCGGCGGGTGGTGCAGGAGCCGCGGCGGACCTCGTGCGCGGACGGCGGCACGATCAGCGCACCGGCGGGTTACGAGGTGATCTCGCTGGACGAGGTCACCGATGCCGCGGCACGGGCATCCGCCGCCGGCGTGGCCTGAGCGGGCAGTCCCAGCGGCAGCACGTGCGGCGTTCCGCCGTCGGGGTCGTCGACGAGCGCGGCGCGGATGCCGAACACCTCGTGCAGGATCGCAGGGGTGACGACCTCGGACGGGGGCCCGGCGTGCACCACGCGGCCGTCGCGCATTGCCACGATCCGGTCCGCGTACCGCGCGGCGAGGGAGATGTCGTGCAGCACCATCACCACGGTGTGCCCGTGACCGCGGTTCAGCCGGCGCACCAGCTCGAGCACCTCCAGCTGGTGGGCCACATCCAGGTATGTGGTCGGCTCGTCGAGCAGCATGGTGTCGGTCTGCTGCGCGAGCGTCATCGAGATCCAGGCGCGCTGGCGCTGACCGCCGGAGAGCTCGTCGACCAGCCGGTCCTCCTGCCCGTCGAGGCCGGTGGCGGCCAGCGCCTCCCGCACGATGCGCTCGTCCTGCGGCGTGAACCGCCCGTACCAGTTCTGGTGCGGATGCCGCCCGCGGGCCACCAGCTCCAGCACGGTGAGCCCGCCCGGGGCGCTGGGCGCCTGGGG
Source organism: Microbacterium neungamense (assembly GCF_024971095.1). Classification (NCBI taxonomy): domain Bacteria; kingdom Bacillati; phylum Actinomycetota; class Actinomycetes; order Micrococcales; family Microbacteriaceae; genus Microbacterium; species Microbacterium neungamense. Next base: position 1,850,829 of record NZ_CP069717.1, on the reverse strand, counting down.
GAGCAGCGACACCCGGCGGGCCAGATCCCGGCGGCCGAACCCGGCGAGCGGCGCACCGTCGAGGAGCACCTCGCCGCCCCGTGCCGGGAGCAGGCGGGCGAGCCCGCGCAGCAGCGTGGACTTGCCGCATCCGTTCGGCCCGATGATCGCGGTGACGTCGCCCGCCGGGATCGCGAGATCGAGATCCGCGACCACGCTGCGGCCGTCGTAGGCGAGGGAGAGGCCGACGGCCTCCAGGCGGGTCGGGGTCATGTCGTCGTCCTCCGTCGGGTGCGGATGATGAGCCAGATGAAGTAGGGCACGCCCACGATCGCCGTGCCGATCCCGGCCGGCAGCGGGATGACGAACAGGTGAGCCATCACCATGTCCGCGACGAGGACGAGCACGCGACCCGCACGAGGACTGATCCCAGCGCGAAGGGCCCGCCTCCGCTCCGACCGGGCGGGAGCGGGCCCTTCGCACATCCTCCCGTCGCCTAGCCTTGAGGGGACATGGCACATCTTCTGGGAGCCGAGGGGCTCCACCTCGAGTTCCCCACCCGCGTCGTCTTCGACTCCGTGACCGTCGGCGTCGAGGAGGGCGACCGGATCGGCATCGTCGGCCGCAACGGCGACGGCAAGTCGAGCCTGCTCGCGATGCTGGCCGGACGTCTCGAGCCGGATGCCGGGCGCGTCACGGTCCGCGGTGGGACGACCATCGGCGTTCTCGACCAGGCGGACACCCTGCACGATGAGCTCACCGTCGGCGCGGCCGTCGTCGGCGACACACCGGAGCACGAGTGGGCCGGCGACGCGCGCGTGCGCGACGTCATCTCCGGTCTCCTCTCCGACCTGGACTGGGATGCCCCGGTGGCGGCGCTCAGCGGCGGTCAGCGTCGCCGCGTGGCGCTCGCCGCGCTGCTGGCCGGCGACTGGGACGTGATCGCCCTGGACGAGCCGACGAACCACCTCGACGTCGAGGCGATCACCTGGCTGGCCGAGCATCTGAAGACCCGCTGGGCGCGTAACGCGGGCGCGCTGCTGGTCGTCACCCATGACCGCTGGTTCCTCGACGAGGTATGCACGGCGACCTGGGAGGTGCACGACCGGATCGTGGAGCCGTTCGAAGGCGGCTACGCGGCCTACATCCTGCAGCGTGTCGAACGCGACCGGATGGCGGCGGCGACCGAGGCGAAGCGGCAGAACCTGGCCCGCAAGGAGCTCGCGTGGCTGCGCCGCGGGGCGCCCGCCCGCACCAGCAAGCCCAAGTTCCGCATCGACGCGGCGAACGCGCTGATCGCCGACGTGCCGCCGGTGCGCGACAGCGTGTCGCTGCAGTCGCTCGCGGTCGCCCGACTCGGCAAGGACGTCGTCGATCTGCTCGACGCCGGGGTGGCCTACGGGGACCGGGAGGTCCTGCGCGACGTCGAGTGGCGGATCGCACCGGGGGAGCGCACCGGCATCCTCGGCGTGAACGGCGCCGGGAAGTCGACGCTGCTCGGCCTCGTCACCGGCACCGTGCAGCCCACCAGCGGACGGGTCAAGCGCGGCAAGACCGTCCAGGTGCGCACGCTCACGCAGCGCCTGGACGAGCTGGAGGAGGTGTGGGACGAGCCGGTGCGCACGGTCGTCGGCCGCCTGCGCACCTCCTACACCTTCGGCGCCGGCTCGAAGGCGCAGGAGCTCACCCCGGGCCAGCTCCTCGAGCGCCTCGGGTTCTCCTCGGCGCAGCTGTCCACGCCGGTGAAGGACCTCTCCGGCGGGCAGCAGCGCCGGATGCAGCTGCTGCTGGTGCTGCTCGACCAGCCGAACGTGCTCATCCTGGACGAGCCGACGAACGACATGGACACCGACATGCTCGCCGCCATCGAGGATCTGCTCGACTCCTGGCCGGGCACGCTGATCGTGGTGTCCCACGACCGCTACTTCCTGGAACGCGTCACCGACCAGCAGTACGCGATCCTCCCCGGCCCCGACGGGGTGGGGCGGCTGCGGCACCTCCCGGGTGGGGTGGACGAGTACCTGCGTCTGCGGGCTCTGGAGGTGCGCTCCTCGGGAGAGCAGCGCGGCGACCAGATCACGAGCGCCGAGTCGCAGCCGCGCCCCGGACTGGAGGGCGCCGCCCGACGCACGGCCGAAAAGGAGCTCGCCGCGCTGGAGCGGCGGATGCAGAAGCTGAACGACCAGATCGACCGGGCCAAGCACGCGCTCGCCGACCACGACCAGTCCGACTACGCGGGGCTCGGCGAGAAGATGAAGGCGATCCAGGCGCAGCAGGACGAGGTCGAGGAGCTCGAGCTGCGCTGGTTCGAGCTCACCGAGAAGCTCGGTTGAGCAGGGTCGTCTTTCCAGCGCCCAGCGGCCCCGCCAGCCCGATCACGGGCACCTGCGACGCGCCGGATGGACTCTCGGCCGCCGAGCGCGGTGACAGGATCAGTCGGCTCGATCCGGCACGACGTGCCAGGCCGGGAACGGGTCGGGATAGGTGCACCACTCGCGCGGTCCCGCCGCGAGCTCGGCATCGTCGAGCGCGGCCCCGTCGAGGGCGGCGAGCAGCGCCGGCGCGTCGATGTCGAGGCCGATGAAGCCGATGTCCTGACCGAACAATGATAACCATTCTCAATAAGGAGTGCGGCATGAAGGTCCGAGCCTCGATCAAGTCCCTGAAGAACCAGCCCGGCGCTCAGGTCGTGCGCCGCCGCGGGGTGTACGTGATCAACAAGCTGAACCCCCGGTTCAAGGGGCGGCAGGGCTGACGGCCGCTCAGCGGCTGACCGCAGCGGCGCCGGCCGCCGCGTGCGCACGCATCGCGGCGCCCATCCGCGCGATCGCCTCGCGCAGCACCGGCCGGGGCATCGCGAAGATGAACCGCGCGCACCCGGCGCCGGCCGCCCCGCAGGCGACCCCGTCGGTGAGGCCGACGCCGGCGTGACGGCGGAAGAACGCGGCCGGCTCGTCCACGCCGGTGTCGGTGAAGTCCAGCCAGCCGACGTAGGTGCCCTCCGGCACGGTGACGGTCACGCCGGGCAGATGCTCGGCCACCAGCCGCACCAGCTCGTCGCGGTTGCCCTGCAGATACGCCACCACCTCGTCGAGCCAGGGCTGCCCGTCGCGGTACGCGGCGGTGTTCGCGACGACGCCGAGGTTCGCGGTGCCGTGCCCGATCCACATCCCGCGCGCGCAGCCGGTCGGCGGTGACCGCCTTCAGCTCCTCCCACATCCGCGGCGGTGCGTAGCCGAAGGCGCCGTCGTCCACGGCCCGGTGCAGCGCCTCGGAGACCGGCGGCGCCACGCCGAAGTCCATCTCGGCCACCCAGGCGCCGATCGGCGCCTCCGGATCCGACCATTTCAGTCCGCCGCGGGCATGCAGCTGCTCGACCGTCAGGGCATCCGTCGTCTGCGCGAGAGTCACGCTGCTCACGTTACCGGCGGCGGATGACGTTCTGTGACGAGGGGATTCCCGGCCGCGCCCGTTCCCCGCCTAACATGACGGAGTCCCCCAAGAGAGGAACCACGCATGTCCCGTCGCACAACGTCCGCCCTCGCCGCGCTCGCCGCGGTGCCGCTCGTCGTCGCCCTCGCCGGCTGCGCCTCGTCGCCGGCGTCCGAGGGCTCCGGATCCGAGGAGAACCCGGTCGTGAAGATCGGCGTCGTGGGCAAGAGCGATCCGCAGTGGCCAGCCTTCGTCGAGGCCGCCGAGGAGGAGGGCATCACCGTCGAGCTGGTCGACTTCGCCTCCTACGAGCAGCCCAACCCCGCCCTGGTCGAGGGCGAGCTGGATCTCAACCAGTTCCAGCACATCGTGTACCTGGCCGGGTTCAACGTCGCCTCCGGCGAGGACCTGGTGCCGATCGGCTCGACCGCGATCTACCCGCTCGGGCTGTACTCGCAGAAGTACGACGACGTGAAGGACATCAAGGAGGGCGAGACCGTCCTGGTCCCGGACGACGCCTCCAACCAGGCGCGCGCCCTGCTCGTGCTGCAGTCCGCCGGGCTGATCGAGCTCAAAAGCGGCGGCACGATCTTCTCCGATCTCGCCGACATCGACAAGGAGGCCTCGAAGGTCGAGGTCACCGCGCTCGAGGCGGCGCTCATCCCGAACTCGCTTCCGGATGCCGCGGCCGCGATCATCAACAACGACTTCGTCGCCCAGGCCGGCCTGAGCTTCGACGACGCGATCGCGCAGGACGACCCGGAGGACCCGAACGCCCTCCCGTACATCAACATCTTCGCCGCGCGCGCCGAGGACAAGGACAACGAGACCTACCTCAAGCTCGTCGAGATCTTCCAGAACGACCCCGAGGTGCAGAAGGGCCTCGCCGAGGCATCCGGTGACACGGCGGTGCTGGTGAAGACGCCGGTCGCCGACCTGGAGGAGTCGCTGAAGAAGGTGGAGGAGGACACGAAGGCCCACGAGGGCTGAACGCGTCCGCAATGAGAGAATCGGGCGGCGCGGATCTTCGCGCCGCCCGTTCCGCCGTCCAGCATCCGGAGTCGCCATGGCCATCGTGAGTCTCACCGACGTCACGAAGACGTACCCGCCCGCCGACCGCCACGGCGAGCCGATCACGGCCGTCGACGGGGTGAGCCTCGACATCGAGCCGGGCGACGTGTTCGGCATCATCGGGTACTCCGGGGCCGGCAAGTCCACCCTGGTGCGGCTCATCAACGCGCTCGAGCCCGCCACGAGCGGCTCGATCCTCGTCGACGGCGTCGACATCACCCGGCTGCCCGAGCGCGAGCTGCGCTCCGTCCGCGGCGGCATCGGCATGATCTTCCAGCAGTTCAACCTGTTCTCGTCGAAGAGCGTGCACGCCAACATCGCCTACCCGCTCAAGCTCGCCGGGTGGTCCCGCGCAGACATCGACGCGCGGGTGGCAGAGCTGCTGCAGTTCGTCGGCCTCGCCGACAAGGCCAGGGCGTACCCCGAGCAGCTCTCCGGCGGTCAGAAGCAGCGCGTCGGCATCGCCCGCGCCCTCGCCACCCGCCCCGCGATCCTGCTCGCCGACGAGGCGACCAGCGCGCTCGACCCGCAGACCACGCACGAGGTGCTGGCGCTGCTCAAGCGCGTGAACGAGGAGCAGGGCGTCACGATCGTGGTGATCACGCACGAGATGGACGTCATCCAGACCATCGCGACGAAGGTGGCGGTGATGGAGCGCGGACGGGTGATCGAGCAGGGCGACGTCTTCGAGGTGTTCTCCAACCCGCAGAACCCCGCCTCGCAGCGATTCGTCGGCACGGTGATCAAGGGCATCCCCTCGCCCGCGGAGACGGCGGCGCTGCGCGAGCGGCACCGCGGCCGCCTGGTGACCTTCTCGTTCCGCGACGGCGACTCGTCGCAGGGGCAGGTGTTCCTCGACCTCGCACAGGCCGGTCTCGAGTTCGAGCTCGTCTACGGCGGGATCAACGACATCCGCGGCCGCGCCTTCGGGCACCTCACGCTCGCGATCCGGGGTGCGGATGCCGCGATCGACGCGGCTCTGGACACGATCCGCACGCACGCCAAGGTCACCGAGATCGCGGATGCCGTCGAGACGGAGGGGGGCCGCTGATGGAACGCCTCAACGAGCTGTGGCCCGAGTTCTGGGCGGCCGCGGTCGAGACCCTCTACATGACGGTGTACGCGCTGCTGCTCAGCGGCGTGCTCGGCACGATCATCGGCATCGGGCTGTACGTCACCCGGCCGGGCGGGATCATGCCGAACCGGGTGCTCAACGCGGTGATCGGGATGCTGGTGAACTTCTTCCGGCCGATTCCGTTCGTGATCTTCCTCGCCGTGCTGCAGCCGGTCACTCGCGCCGTGATCGGCACCGGCATCGGCATCAACGCGGGCGCCTTTGCGATCGGGGTGGCCGCGTCCTTCGCGATCGGGCGGATCGTCGAGCAGCACCTCGTCTCGGTCTCCCCGGGCGTCATCGAGGCGGCCCGCGCGATGGGGGCGGGGCCGTGGCGGATCCTGTTCACCGTCGCGATCCCGGAGTCGCTGGGTCCGCTCGTGCTGGGGTACACGTTCATCGTCGTCGCCCTGATCGACATGACGGCGATGGCGGGCATGATCGGCGGCGGCGGGCTCGGCGCGTTCGCGCAGATCTACGGATTCCGCCGCTTCGAGCCGGTCGTGATGTGGGCGGCGATCATCCTCATCGTGGTGTTCGTGCACCTGGTGCAGTCGCTCGGCACCCGGCTGGCGCGGGCGATCATGCGGCGTTAGGGCTCCGCGCCGTCGGCGGTGCTCGCTCAACGACCGCGAGGAGGAGCGTCCTGGAGGGTGCGTTCGGAGCGGAAGGCGCGCGGCTCGCCGCTGAGCGGATCGGTGAAGCGCAGCTCCCGGGCCAGCAGCTGCAGCGGCCGGGTGAAGTCGTCGGGCGTCTCCGGGAGCAGCTCCGGGTAGAACCCGTCGTTGCGGATGCCGGCGCCGAGGGCGGCCAGGTGCACGCGCAGCTGGTGCATCCGGCCGGAGTGCGGGCGCAGCCGGGTGTGCAGCACCCGGTCGTCGAAGCCGATCAACTCGATCAGCGTCTCCGCGTTCGGCTCCCGCTCCGGGTCGACCCGCACGCACACGTTGCCGCGCAGCTTCTCGATGTGGTTGCGGTACACGATCGGAAACGGCCGCCCGTCCAGGGCGGGGGAGCCCGGATCCCATCCGGTGGGGAGCGCGGACACCGCCTCGTACACTTTCTCCACCTCGCGGCGCTCGAACAGCAGCTGATACGCGCCGCGCGTCTCCGGGCGCGCCGAGAACATCAGCAGTCCCGCCGTGGCGCGGTCCAGGCGGTGGATGGGCGTGAGGTCCGGATTTCCGAGGCGGTTGCGCAGCCGCACCAGCGCCGAGTTCTGCAGGAACTTGCCGCCGGGCGTGGTCGGCAGGAAGTGCGGCTTGTCGGCGACGACGAGATCGCGGTCGGCGTGCAGCACCTCGACCTCGAACGGGATCTCCCGCTCCACCGGCGGCTCGCGGTAGTACCAGACGAACTCGTGCGCGCCGAGCGGCGTCTCGCGGGTCAGCGCCGTGCCGTCGCGCGCGACGATCTCCCCGCGGTCGAACCGCCGCAGCAGCCGTTCGGGATCCAGGTGGAAGAAGCGCTCCGCCATGTACGCCCCGATCGTCGGCCACGGACCCGACATCGGCAGGTGCAGCCGGGTGGCGCCAACGCCGTCGCGGACGGGCAGGGGTGAGGGCATGCCCATCAGGCGTCGAAGCCCAGGCTGAGCTTGCGCAGCAGCCCTGCCAGGCGCTCGCGGTCGGCGCGGGGGAGTGCGCGCAGCAGCTCCGCCTCGGCATCCACCAGGCGGGTGATCGCGGCGTCCACGCGGATCCGGCCGTCGTCGGTGAGGGTGACCAGCACGCTGCGCCCGTCGTCCGGGTCGGCCTCGCGGCGCACCAGCCGCCGCCCGACGAGCCGGTCGATGCGGTTGGTCATGGTGCCGCTGGAGACCAGCGTCTGCTGCAGCAGCTGCTTGGGGGAGAGCTGGAACGGCGCGCCGGTGCGGCGCAGCGCCGACAGCACGTCCCACTCCCAGGGCTCGAGGTCGCTGCGGCGGAAGACGTCCTTCCGGGCCCGGTCGAGATGCCGGGAGAGCCGGTCCACGCGGGAGAGCACCTCGAGCGGCGAGAAGTCGAGGTCGGGGCGCTGGCGTCCCCAGGCGGCGACGATGCGGTCGACCTCGTCGCCCGCCGTCTCCGTTCCGCTCATCAGACCATCATCCCACCGGCGGCGCAGGACGCGGCGCCAGCTCGCCGAGCACCCCGAGCAGGTGCGAGCGGGACTGCCGCTCGGCGGCATCCGCATCCCCGGCCGCGATGTCCAGCGCCAGCCGGAGGTGGTCCTCGAGGGTCCCCGGCGCGGGCACCGGCGGATGCAGGCCCAGGCGGGTGCGTCCGGCGAGCACCTCCCGCACCGGAACCCGGAGCGTCGCCAGCAGCGGGTTGCCGGATGCGGTGAGCAGCAGCTCGTGGAAGGCGATGTCGGCCTGCAGGTAGGCGTCGTCCGCGGCGAGCCCCCGGCGGCCGAGCTCGCCCATCTCCTCGGCGAGCCGGCGCAGCTCGGCGCGCTGCTGCGGCGTCGCCCGGCGGGCGGCCAGGCGCGCGGCCATCGGCTCGACGGCGACCCGCAGCTCCATGAGCGACTCCAGCTGCTCCTGGCGGTGCCGGCCGCGGGCGTCCGCCCACGGCCTCGCCCTGCACCGCCGCACCGGCACCCCGGTGCATCCGATGTCGCCGCTGACGAAGCTGATCTGGTTCCGCGAGCAGGAGCCGCGCATCCGTCAGGAGTCGGCGATCTGGGCCAGCGTGAAGGACTGGGTGCTGTTGCGGATGTGCGGCGCGCTGGTGATCGACCACTCCCTCGCCTCCTGCTCCGGGCTGATGGACATCCATCGGCTGGAGTGGGACGAGGAGGCCCTGTCGCTGGCCGGCATCCGCGCGGAGCAGCTGCCCGAACTGGTGTCGACGACCACGGTGCTCGACGGTCTCACCGAGGAGGGCGCCGCCGCGACCGGCCTGCCGCTGTCCACCCGCGTGGTCGTCGGCGCCGGCGACGGACCGCTCGCGAACCTCGGCGTGGGCGCCGTGCAGCCCGGGGTGGCCGCCTGCTCGATCGGCACCAGCGGCGCGTTGCGGGTGGCCGTCGACCGGCCGGCCGTGGACCCGCGCGGCGGCGTGTTCTGCTACGCCCTCACCGAGGACCGCTGGGTGATCGGCGGCGCCATCAACAACGGCGGAGTGACGTTGGAGTGGGCGCGCAACGAGATCGCCGAGCCCGGCCTTGACACCGCGGAGATGCTCGACCGGGCGGGGCGGATCCCGGCCGGGTCGGGCGGACTGCTCCTGCTGCCCTACCTGCTCAGCGAGCGGGCGCCGCACTGGAGCAGCATCGCCAGCGGCGCCTACATCGGGCTCACCCGCGCGCACACCAGGGACCACATGGTCCGCGCGGCGGTGGAGGGGGTGGCGCTGCAGCTCGCCCTCGTGCTGCAGTCCATGCGCGCGGCCGGGCTGGAGATCGGGGAGATCCGAGCCACCGGCGGGGTGATGCGGCATCCGCTCTGGCAGCAGACCCTGGCCGACGCCTTCGGGGCGCCGATCGGGCTGCTGGAGGGGCAGGAGGGCTCCGGCTTCGGCGCCGCCCTGCTCGGGATGCAGGCGCTGGGGCTGATCGAGTCGATCGACGTCGCCGCGCGGCTGCAGCCCGTGGAGCGCACGGTGCGGCCGCGTCCGGCGGAGTCCGCGGTGTACTCCTCACTGCTGCCGGTGTTCGACGAGCTCTACGACGCGCTGCTGCCCACCTACCACCGGCTCCGGCGGCTCGCGCCCTCGCTGCCCGCGGTCCGCTGACGGCCAGGATCCGGAGCGGACAGCCCGGCGCGGCATGGCAGACTTGTCAGGCGGCCCGACGCACCGACCCGCGGGGACGAGCGCGGCGGCCGCGGTCCGCCGTGGTGTAGTGGCAGCACGACAGCCTTTGGAGCTGTGAGGTCCAGGTTCGAGTCCTGGCGGCGGAGCATGACGCAGAACAACCTCGCCATCATCGTCCTGGCCGCCGGCCAGGGCACCCGGATGAAGTCCCGGCGCCCCAAGGTGCTGCACGAGATCGGCGGACGCCCGCTGGTCGGGCACGTCCTCACCACGGCGCGCTCGCTCGGCGCCGACCACATCGAGGTCGTGGTCCGGCACGAGCGGGACCAGGTCGTCGCCGTGCTCGCCGAGCAGTACCCGGATGCCGTGGTCGTCGACCAGGACGACATCCCCGGCACCGGACGCGCCGTCCAGGTGGCCATCGACGCGCTGCCCGGCGACTTCGATGGCGACGTGCTCGTGCTCTCCGGCGACGTGCCGCTGCTGGAGACCCGCACCCTTGAGGCGCTGGTGTCCGCGCATCGCGAGGCCGCCGCCGCGGCCACGCTGCTGAGCGCCCACCTGGACGACCCCACCGGCTACGGCCGCGTGATCCGCAACGCGGACGGCGTCGTCGAGCGCATCGTGGAGCAGAAGGACGCCACCCCCGACGAGGCCGCGATCACCGAGATCAACGCCGGGGTGTACGTGTTCCGCGCCGCGCCGCTGCGCAGCCACCTCACCCGCATCGACCGCGACAACGCGCAGGGCGAGCTGTACCTGACCGACGTGATCGGCCTGCTGCGCGCCGCCTCCGAGACCGTGGCCGCCCAGGTCGCCGACGACGTCGCCAGCACCTTCGGCGTGAACGATCGCGTGCAGCTGGCCGAGGCCGGCCGGGTGCTCAACGACCGGATCGTGCGCCGCTGGCAGCGCGAGGGGGTCACCATCGTCGACCCCGCGACCACTTGGATCGACGACGACGCGAAGCTCGCGCCGGACGTGACCGTCCTCCCCAACACGCACATCCTGCGCGCCACCGTCATCGCCGAGGGAGCCACGATCGGCCCGGACACCACCCTCGTGGACTGCGAGGTCGGCGAGGACGCCGTCGTCCGGCGCACCGACGCGCAGCTGGCGGTCATCGGCGCGGGGGCCACGGTCGGGCCGTTCTCCTACCTCCGCCCCGGCACCGTCCTCGGCGCGGGCGGCAAGATCGGCGCCTACGTGGAGACGAAGAACGCGCAGATCGGCGAGGGCAGCAAGGTGCCGCACCTGTCCTACGTCGGCGACGCCACCATCGGCCGCGGGGTCAACCTCGGCGCGAGCACCATCACCGCGAACTACGACGACGTCCGCAAGCACCGCACCGAGATCGGCGACGAGGTGCACACCGGCTCGCACACGGTGCTCGTCGCTCCCGTTAGGCTGGGTGCTGGTGCGAAGACCGGTGCTGGAGCCGTCGTCCGCAAGGACGTCCCCGCCGGAGCCCTGGCCATGAGCGTGGCCCCCCAGCGCAACATCGAGGGGTGGGTCGAGAAGAACAGAGCAGGCACGGGTGCGGCGGATGCCGCGGCCCGGGAACGATCGGCGGAATAGGCGGGTCCGATGGGGCGCAAGAAGAAGACCACCGAACTGGATCGGGACAACGGCATCGCGCCGGGCCTGATCGCCAAGACGAAGAAGCGTCTCGTCGTCGCCGGCGGGCGTTCGCATCCGGAGCTGACGAAGGCGGTCGCCCAGGCGCTCGGCACCGAGATCGCCCCCGTCGAGCACCGCACCTTCGCCTCCGGTGAGATCTACGCCCGGTTCGAGGTCTCCATCCGCGGCTGCGACCTGTTCATCGTGCAGTCGTTCGGCGAGCCGGTGAACGAGTGGCTGATGGAGACGCTGATCATGCTCGACGCCGCCAAGCGCGCCTCGGCCAAGCGGATCACCGTCGTCGCCCCGTACTACCCGTACTCCCGTCAGGACAAGAAGGGCCGCGGCAGGGAGCCGATCAGCGCGCGCCTGGTCGCCGACCTGCTCAAGACCGCCGGCGCCGACCGGGTGATGAGCGTCGACCTGCACGCCGCGCAGATCCAGGGGTTCTTCGACGGACCCGTCGACCACCTGTTCGCCAAGCCGGTGCTGCTCGAGCACTTCGAGACGTCGCTGTCGGACGAGGACCGGGAGACCCTCACTATCGTCTCCCCGGACATGGGCCGCGTGCGCGTCGCCGACACCTGGTCGGACAGCCTCGGGGCGCCGCTGGCGATCATCCACAAGCGCCGCGACCCGAAGGTGGCCAACCAGGTCACCGTGCACGAGATCGTCGGCACCGTGGAGGGTCGCACCTGCCTGCTCGTGGACGACATGATCGACACCGGCGGCACCATCGTCAAGGCCGCCCAGGCGCTGAAGGCGAACGGCGCCCGCAAGGTGATCGTGGCGGCCACGCACGCGATCTTCAGCGACCCGGCATCCGAGCGCCTGCAGGACGAGGCGATCGACCACGTCGTCGTCACCGACACCATCCCGCTCACCGAGTCGCGCCGCTGGGACACCCTGACGATCCTGCCGATCGCGCCGCTGCTGGCCACCGCGATCCGCCAGGTGTTCGAGGACGGCTCGGTGACGAGCATGTTCGGCGGCGACGCGTAGAGCGCGCTCATAGCCGGATCACGGATGCTGGAGCCATGACGCACTCCGCGGCCCGCACCGGTACCGCTCTCGCCGGCCTGGCCGGCGCCCTGCTCCTGGCCGGATGCTCCGGCGCCGCCGACGCCGAGGCCCCCGCCGACTCCGGCGCGGACACCGCGGGGTCGGCGGGCTACGCCGACGGCACGTACACGGCCGAGGGCTCGTACCAGACGCCGGAGACCGTGGAGACGGTCACCGTCACCCTGACCCTGAAGGACGGCGTCGTCACGGACGTCGAGATGACTGGCGACCCGCAGGCGCCGGAGACGGAGCGCTTCCAGGGCCAGTTCATCGACGGCATCGCCGCCGAGGTGGAGGGGCGCCCTGTCGACGAGCTGCAGGTCGATCGCGTCGCCGGCTCGTCGCTCACCAGCAGCGGGTTCAATCAGGCGGTGGAGAAGATCAAGGAGCAGGCGGCCGAGTGAGCCGCGGCGCCGCGAGCGTCTGGCGCTTCGACGCGATCGGCACACGCTGGGAGATCGAGTCCGCGACCGCGCTGACGGAGCGGCAGCGCGAGCGCGTCCGCGCGGTCGTGGACCGGTTCGACGCGGAGTGGTCCCGCTTCCGCGACGACTCCGTCGTGCGCCGGCTCGGCGCGCGCGGCGGCAGCGCCCCGGCGCCGGCGGATGCCGCCGACATGCTCGCGGTGTACCGGGAGCTCTCGGCCGCGACCGGGGGAGCGGTGAACCCGCTGGTCGGTGGCAGCCTGGAGGCGGCCGGCTACGACGCCGCGCTGACGCTGCGGCCCGGCGCGCCCGTCCCGGCGCCGGCGGACTGGGAGCGGATGCTGGAGTGCACGGCATCCGTCCTGACCCTGCGCGCACCGGCGACGATCGATGTCGGCGCGCTCGGCAAGGGCCGCCTCGTCGACCTCGTAGCCGCCGTCCTGCACGACGTGCCGGGACGTCTCGTGGTGGACGCGAGCGGCGACCTGGCTGTGCGCGGCGGCGGCATCCGCGTCGGGCTCGAGCACCCGTACCACCCCTCCCGCGCGATCGGGGTCGTGGAGGTCGCCGACGCCGCGCTGTGCGCGTCGGCGACGAACCGCCGCTCGTGGGGCGCCGGTCTGCACCATGTGCTCGACGCCCGCACCGGGGCGCCGGTGCGGACGTGGGTGGCGACGTGGGCGCTCGCCCCGGACGCCATGCATGCGGATGCCGCGGCGACGGCGCTCTTCTTCGACGGCGGACCGCGGCTCGCCGACCGCTGGGGCGTGCACTGGGTGCGGATGAGCACCGACGGCCGCGCCGAGCGCTCGCACGGATTCCCGGGCGAGCTCTTCACGCTGACAGGTCCCGGTCGGTGAGCGCCCTCCGGCAGGCTCAGGGACCGCAGCGACGGGGCGAAACGCCCCGCAGATGAGGAAGAGTAGAACCGTGCTCACGTCATTCACCGCGCTCCGCCAGCGCGTGCTGGCCGTCCTCGGCGCCATCTCGATGTACCGGCTGGTGCTGTTCGCCCTGATCGCCCTCGCCGCCGTCGCCGTGCTGCTCTCGCTCGCCGGTCTCGTCGGCCCCTCCCCGCTGGAGCTGCTGGTCTCCTTCGCGGTGCTCGCCGCCGCGACATCGGCGGTCGACGCCGCCGCGCAGCGGCTGCTGCACCTGCCCTGGCGCATCGAGTCGTCGCTGGTCACCGCCCTCATCCTGCTGTTCGTGCTGCAGCCCTCGATCAGCCCGGGCGGCCTCGCCGGCCTCGCGATCGCGGGAGCCCTCGCGAGCCTGTCGAAGTACCTGATCGCGTGGCGCGGCCGGCACATCCTCAATCCGGCCGCCTTCGGCGCCGCCGTGGTCACGATCGCCGGCGGGCTCGGCGCGGGTTGGCTGGGCACGTTCTCCTCGTGGTGGGTCGGCACGCCCGCGATGGCTGTTCCGGTCGCGCTGCTCGGGCTGGCCGTGCTGTGGCGCACCGAGAAGGTGCGCCTCGTGCTGGTGTTCCTCGTGGTCGCCGTCGCCGTCACCGTGCTGCGGCAGGCGGTGCAGGCGCAGGCCGCCGAGCTGTCGTTCGCCGCGACGGATGCCGTGCTCTTCGCGCTGACGCAGTCGCCCCTGCTGTACCTCGGGGCCTTCATGCTCTCCGAGCCGCTCACCCTGCCGCCGCGCCGCTGGCAGCAGTTCTGCGTCGCCGCCCTCGTCGGGGTCCTCGCCGGCTGGCCGCTCTCCGTCGCCGGGCTGTTCACGCTCGGTCAGGAGCGCGCCCTGCTCATCGGCAACCTGCTCGCCTTCGCGTTCGCGCTGCGGGGCTCGGTGCGCCTGGTGCTGGAGAGCCGGCGGTTCGTCACCCCCACCGCGCAGGAGCTGACGTTCCGGACGCGCAGCCGGCTGCGGTTCGTGCCGGGGCAGTATCTCGAGCTCGACGTCCCGCACCGGCATCCGGACGTGCGCGGCACGCGCCGCGAGTTCAGCATCGTCTCCGCGCCGGCCGACCTGCCGACCCTGCGCATCGCGTACAAGGAGGGCGACCGCAAGCATCCGTCCAGCTACAAGCGTGCGCTCGCGGCCGCGCAGCCGGGCGCCGTGCTCGCCGTCACCGGCACCTGGGGGGACTTCGTGCTGCCGCGCGGGGACGCCCCGGTGCTCATGGTGGCGGCGGGGATCGGCGTGACGCCCTTCGTCTCGCAGCTGCGGCAGCTGCAGGCGACCGGCCGGCAGCGCGACATGGTGCTGGTGTACGTCGCCTCGGAGGCCGCTGAGCTCGCCTTCCGCGACGAGCTGGAGCAGACCGGGGCGCGCGTGATCGTGTTCACCCGCGACGAGCCGGCGGACCTCCCGCCGCACTGGACGTGGGCGCAGGGCGTGCGGCTGGACGCCGCCGGACTCGAGCGGGTCGTCCCGGATCTGGCGTCGCGGCACGCCTTCATCTCCGGCCCGCCGCGGCTCATCGCCGACCTCGCCCCCGCCCTGCAGAAGGCGCGGTCGCTGACGACGGACGCCTTCGCCGGCTACTGACCGGATGCCTCGACGGATGCCGCGAGCGGCAGCCGCACGATGAACGTGGTGTCGCCGGGGGAGCTCTCCACCGCGATCGTGCCGCCGTGCCCCTCCACGATCGCCTTCGCGATCGCGAGCCCGAGACCGGTTCCGCCGGTCTGCCGGGCGCGGGACACGTCGCCGCGGGCGAAGCGGGAGAACAGTTCGTCGCGCACCCCCGGATCGATGCCAGGGCCGTCGTCGTGCACGCGCAGCTCGGCGGCATCCGGTCCGGCGTGGACGCGGAGGGTGATCGTGGTGCCGGCCGGGGTGTGCGTGCGCGCGTTGGCGAGCAGGTTCGCGATCACCTGGTGCAGCCGGCCGGCGTCGCCGGTGACGAGCACCGGCTCCTCCGGCACGTCCAGCTGCCAGACGTGGTCGGGCGCGGTGGGGCGCGCATCCGTCAGCCCCTCGACGGCGAGCCGGGTGAGATCGACCGTGCCGTGCACGAGCTCTCGGCCCTCGTCCAGCCGGGCCAGCAGCAGCAGATCCTCCACCAGCCGCGTCATCCGGATCGACTGCGCCTGGATCCGCTCCAGCGCCGATGTCGTGCTCTCCAGGGCATCCGCACCGCCCGTATCCGCACCCCGGGTCTGCGGAGCCTGAGCCTGTCGACCCTGAGCCTGCGGATCCTGAGCCTGCGGAGCCTGAGCCTGCGGAGCCTGAGCCTGTCGACCCTGAGCCTGTCGAAGGGTCCGCAGCGACAGCTCCGAGTACCCGCGGATGGATGCCAGCGGCGTGCGCAGCTCGTGACTGGCATCCGCCACGAAGCGCCGCATCCGCTCCTCGTTGCGCTGCCGTGCCGCCAGCGACGCGTCCACGTGATCGAGCAGCGTGTTCAGCGCCGCACCCACCCGCCCGATCTCGGTGCGCGGATCCGCCTCGGCATCCGGCACCCGCTCCGTGATGGACACCTCGCCGCGGTCCAGCGGCTGGGCGGACACCCGGGTCGCCGTCGCGGCGGCCGCGCGCAGCGGGCGCAGGCTGACGCTGATCGTGAGCGCGGTGGTCAGCGCGAGCAGGATGAGCCCGCCCAGCGTGGCCAGCGCGATCACCGTGAACAGCGAGGTCATCGTGTTCTGGATCTCCGCGCGGGAGAGCCCGGTCATCACCAGCGTGCCGCCCTGGGTCTTGGTCACCAGCACCCGGAACGAGCCCGCGTGCTCGAGGGAGACGGTGGTGGTGCCGGCGTCCTTCACGGCGGAGGTGAGCGCGAACAGGTCGGACTGGCTCAGCGTGCGCTGGTCGTCCGGCGTCAGGATCGCCCCGCTCGGGCGCCCGCCGGGGGGCGCGATGGCCAGCAGCAGGTCCGGACCGCCCTGCAGCTGCCGGCCCTCCAGCACGTAGTCGATCGTCAGCTCCTCGCGCGCGATCGATGCGAAGGTCGCCCGCTGCGCGACCAGTCCGGTCGTGGTGACGGCGGTGTCGCGCAGCTGCTCCTCCAGTCGCGACTCGAGCGTGGTGCCCAGCGTGGCGCTGGTGATGACGGCGACGACGACGAGGATCAGCGACACGAAGCCGATCACCGCGGCCATCAGCCGCGACTGCAGGGTCAGGGGGCGATGGAGCACGTCAGGCCTGCGGAGCCTTGATCATGTAGCCGACGCCGCGCACGGTGTGCAGCAGCGGGGTGCGGCCGGCGTCGATCTTCTTGCGGAGGTAGGAGATGTACAGCTCCACGACCGACGACTTCCCGCCGAAGTCGTAGCTCCACACCCGGTCCAGGATCTGGGCCTTGGACAGCACGCGCCGCTCGTTGCGCATCAGGTAGCGCAGCAGCTCGAACTCGGTCGCCGTCAGCTCGATCTCGTCCTCGCCGCGGATCACCTCGTGGCTGTCCTCGTTCAGGCTGAGATCGCCCACTCGCAGGATCGCCTGCTCGTCGTCGGCGCGCACCTGCCCGGCCCGGCGGATCACGGCGCGCAGCCGGGCGATGACCTCCTCCAGGCTGAACGGCTTGGTGACGTAGTCGTCGCCGCCGGCGGTGAGCCCGGCGATGCGGTCGGCGACGGCGTCCTTCGCGGTGAGGAAGACGACGGGCACGAGGTTGCCGGACTCGCGCAGCCGGCGCAGCACGCTCATGCCGTCCAGGTCCGGCATCATCACGTCCAGCACCAGCGCGTCCGGCTCGAACTCGCGGGCGATCTGCAGGGCCTCCAGGCCGGAGGCCGCCGTGCGCACCTCCCAGCCCTCCATCCGCAGGGCCATCGCGAGCAGGTCGGTCAGCATCGGCTCGTCGTCGACGGCAAGGATACGCAGCGGGGAGCCGTCGGGACGGCGCAGTTCCGGGTGGTCGTTGCTCATGCGTCCATTGTGGGCGGCGCGCAGGAGGTCTTCCTACGAGAAGCCTATGCGAAGTCTGTGAATATCCGAGGGGTATCGCGATGTCCGACCCCCCGATTAGGTTGGCGCCATGGATGCTACGCAGACACTGCGGCCACGAACCGCAGCAGACATCGCCGCGCTCGTGCGGCGGGCGGGCTCGCAGCCCGTCACCGTGATCGCCGGGGGCCATGGCCCCTGGTCGCATCTCCCGGCCGAGGGCATGCGGATCGATCTGTCCGCGATGGATGCCGTGCAGGTCGAGGACACCCTGGTGCGCGTCGGCGGCGGCGCGACGTGGGGCGCCGTCGCCGATGCGCTCGCCGGTCACGGCCTCGCCATCAGCTCCGGCGACACCCGCTCCGTCGGCGTCGGCGGGCTCACCCTGGGCGGCGGCATCGGCTGGATGGTGCGCGCCTGGGGGCTCGCGTCCGACCAGCTCGTGGGCGCCCAGGTGGTCACCGCCGCCGGGGACGTCGTCGAGGCCTCGGCGGACGAGAACCCGGACCTGTTCTGGGCGCTGCGCGGCGGCGGTGGCAACTTCGGCATCGTCACCCGCTTCGACTTCCCGGCGCACCGGCTGCCGGGGATCGCTTTCGGCGAGTACCTGATCGGGGACGAGGCCGACCGCGGCGCCGTGCTGCGCGCCCTGCGCGACGTGCTTCGCGATGCCCCGCGCGAGTTGACCGTCACCTTCATGGACGTGCCGGCGATGGACCCGAGCGCTCCCGCCGGCGCGCGCCTGGCCGCGGTGTGGGCGGATGCCGATCCCGGCGCCCTGGAGAGCGTGCTCGCGCCGGTGACCTCCCTCGACGGTGTCGTCGGGGACGTCTCGACGCCCGCCTACCGGGAGATCCTGATGGAGGCGCCGCAGCCGCCCGACCCGGATGCCGCCCCGCCGGGCTTCCTCGGCGGCAACGGGCTGTTCCGTGAGCTGGACGACGCGCTCATCGACCGGCTGGTCGCCTTCCGCGCAACCTACCCGGCGTCGGTGATCTTCCTCCGCTCCCTCGGCGGCGCGTTCGGTGACGTCGCGCAGGAGGACTCGCCGTTCCCCGCGCGCGAGGCTACCTGGTTCGCGATGGCGGCCGGCTTCGACGTGCCGGGCATGCTCGATGAGGCGACCCGCACCGCGATCCTCGCCGACGCGGACGCCATCGCCGCCGGCAGGCTCGCCGAGTACGGCAACTTCGCGCCCTCGGAGCGGCCGGATGCGGTCCCGGGGATGTTCACCGAGGCGGCGTACCGGCGGCTGCGGGAGACGAAGGCGCGGTGGGATCCGCAGAACGTGTTCCGCCGCAACCACAACATTCCGGCGTGATCACGACCCCGAACGAACGACGGGGCCCGGATGCCGAGCGGCATCCGGGCCCCGTGTTCCGCGGAGGTCAGTGGGTGTCCACGGCCTCGACCTCGCTGCGGTCGCCGGACCAGAGCGTGTGGAAGGTGCCCGGCTTGTCGATGCGGCGGTAGGTGTGCGCGCCGAAGAAGTCGCGCTGCCCCTGGACGAGGGCCGCGGGCAGGCGGTCGGCGCGGATGCCGTCGTAGTAGGACAGCGAGGACGAGAACGCGGGGGCGGGGGTGCCGGCGGTGGCCGCGGCGACCACCACGCGCCGCCATGCGGCCTGACCGCGGGTGAGCGCCTCGGCGAAGTACGGGGCGGTCATCAGCACCGGCAGCTCCGGGTTCTCCGCGTAGGCGTCCGCGATGCGGTTGAGGAACTGAGCGCGGATGATGCAGCCGCCGCGCCAGATCTTCGCGATCGCGCCGAGGTCGATGTTCCAGCCGTACTCGGCGGCGCCGGCGCGGATCTCGTCGAAGCCCTGCGAGTACGCGACGATCTTCGAGGCGTACAGCGCCAGGCGCACGTCCTCGATGAAGGCGTCGTGGTCGTCCACCGTGAACGGGGCGTCCGGTCCCGGCAGCGACGCGGCGGCCTCGCGCTGCTCGGGGTGGCTGGAGAGCGAGCGGGCGAACGTGGCCTCGGCGATGCCCGATACCGGCACGCCGAGCGAGAGGGCGGTCTGCACCGTCCATGCGCCCGTGCCCTTCGCCCCGGCCTGGTCCAGGATCACGTCCACCAGCGGCTTGCCGGTCTCCGCGTCCACCTGCCGCAGCACCTCGGCGGTGATCTCGATGAGGTACGACTCCAGCTCGCCCTTGTTCCACTCGGCGAAGATGTCGGCGATCTCGGCCGGCGTCTTGCCGGTGCCGCGGCGGATCAGATCGTACGCCTCGGCGATGAGCTGCATGTCGGCGTACTCGATGCCGTTGTGCACCATCTTCACGAAGTGTCCGGCACCGTCGTGCCCGACGTGGGTGACACACGGCTCGCCCTCGGCCACCGCGGCGATCGACTTCAGGATCGGCCCGAGGGTGACCCAGGACTCGTCCGAGCCGCCCGGCATGATCGACGGGCCGAGCAGGGCGCCCTCCTCGCCGCCGGAGATCCCGGCGCCGACGAAGTTGATGCCGGTCTCGCGGACCGCCTTCTCACGGCGGATCGTGTCGGGGAAGTACGCGTTGCCGCCGTCGACGATGATGTCGCCCGGCTCGAACACCTTGACCAGCTCGTTGATCACGGCATCCGTGCCCGCGCCGGCCTTCACCATGATGATCGCGGTGCGCGGCTTCTGCAGGCTCGCGGCGAACTCCTCGTAGGAGTACGCCGGGATGAAACCCGCCTCGGGGTGTTCGGCGATCACCGCATCCGTCTTCTCGCGGCTGCGATTGAAGATCGCCACGGTGTTTCCCTCGCGGCTGGCGAGGTTCCGGGCGAGGTTCGACCCCATGACGGCGAGTCCGACGACTCCGATGTTTGCTGCGGCTTCGGGCACAGATGGCTCCTCGATCGTGGATGACGGGTGGTTTCAGGGTATCGGCTGAGGTCAGGGTCAGGAGCGCTCCGTGTCGTCTCCGGCCTGCGACCGCTCGGCGACGTACCGTCGGGTGACGGCGATGTCGCGATCACCGAGGCCGGCTGCGACGAGATCGTCGAATGCTGCGCGCAGCGCGGGCCGCATGACCGCCGACGTGCCGGTGGACGCTGCGATGTCCGCCGCGAAACGCAGATCCTTCACCATGTAGCGGGCGACGCCGCTGGGGGAGTCGTCGCCTGCCACGAGCTTCTCGCGCCTGCTGTCGAGCAAGCGGGATCCGGCGTACCCGCCGGAAAGCAGCCCCCACATCCTGTCCAGGTCGAGACCCGAGCGCTCCGCCAGTACGGTCGCCTCACCGAGGGCGAGGATGGTGGCGGACACCACGAGCTGGTTGCAGGCCTTCGCCACCTCGCCGGCGCCCAGGGGCCCGAGATGCACCGCGGTGCCGCAGGGGGCGAGCACCCCGGCCGCCACCGCGACGTCTTCGTCGTCTCCGCCGAGCATGATCGACAGCGCGCCGGATTCCGCGCCGTCCTCGCCGCCGGAGACCGGGCAGTCGACGAGGCGCACCCTGTCGTCGGTGAGGGCTCGGAGCCGCTGGTCAAGGGCCCTTACCTCCGGCGCCGAGGACGTGGAGCCGACCAGGATGAGCAGGTCTCCGGCGCCGGCGAGCAGGCCGTCGTCGCCGTGCAACAGACTCTCGAGCTGCGGAAGGTCGGGCAGCATGCTGAGCAGCACGTCGACGCGGCCGGCGAGTTCACGTGGGGTCTGCGCCCACGCCGCTCCGGCCTCGATCAGCTCGGGCTGCGGGCGTCGCGCGTGCACCGTCAGCTCACCGCGTGCGGCGAGGATCCGCTGAGCCATGCGGATGGCGGAGAACGGCGGCTCCTACATGTTCTCGACCCTGGGCCTGGCGTTCTTCGTCGCCGTGGCCGGCGAGAACGCCGACAAGGGTCTGCTCACCTGGGGCGTGACCCTCGGGTCGCTGATCGGCATCTTCTCCGTGCCGATCGCCGGGCACCTGTCCGACCGCTTCGGACGGCGCACCGTCTACCGCTTCGGCGCCGTCTTCATGCTCGTGTACACGTTCCCGGCCTGGTGGCTGATGTCGCTGGGCAACCACGCCGTCGCGATCGCCGTGATCGCGATCGGCATCGGCGTGGCCGTGAACACCATGCTCGGCGCGCAGTGCGCGATGCTGCCGGAGCTCTTCGGCAACCGGCACCGCTACCTCGGCGTGGCCATGGCCCGTGAGATCTCCGCCGTGCTCGCCGGCGGTATGGCCGGTGTCCTCGGCGCCTACCTGATCGCCGTCAGCGACCACAACTGGCTGCTGCTGGCCATCTACATGACGATCCTCGCGCTGATCACCACCGCGTCCACGTTCCTCGTGCCCGAGACGCTGCGCCGCGACCTCACCCGCGTGGACGACGCCGTCAAGGTGTCCCGCGACGAGCACGGCGAGGGCGTCTCGGCCACCACCGTCACGATCCGGTCGGTGCGCGCATGAGCCTCCCCGCCGGTCTCACCCTGTTCGACCTCACCGGCCGCACCGCCCTCGTCACCGGGTCCACCCGGGGAATCGGGCGGGTGCTGGCGGAGGGCCTGTCCGCCGCCGGGGCGACGGTCGTCGTGCACGGCCGGGACGCCGCGACCGCGGCCGGCGTCGCCGCGGACATCACCGCGGCGACCGGCCGGCCCGCGCGCGGTGCGGCCTTCGATGTGACCGATGCCGCCGCCGTCGATCGTGGCATCACGGCGATCGAGGAGGAGTACGGCGGCATCGACATCCTCATCAACAACGCCGGGATCCAGCGCCGCGCGCCGATCGCCGAGTTCGCCGATCAGGACTGGGAGGAGCTCGTGGCGACGAACCTGTCGGCGGTGTTCCTCCTGTCGCGCCGTGTCGCGCGCGGCATGATCCCGCGCGGCGCGGGGAAGATCATCCAGATCGGCTCGGTCCAGTCGCAGCTCGCCCGCCCGTCGATCTCGGCCTATTCGGCGACCAAGGGCGCGATCGTGATGTTCACGAAGGGGCTGTGCGCGGATCTCGCGCCACACGGCATCCAGGCCAACGTCATCGCGCCCGGCTACTTCGCCACCGCGCTCACCCAGCCGCTGGTCGAGGACGAGCAGTTCTCCGCCTGGGTACGCGGCCGCACGCCCGCCGGGCGCTGGGGCGACACCCGCGACCTCGTCGGTGCGGCGGTGTTCCTCGCCAGCGCCGCGAGCGACTTCGTCAACGGGCAGACGATCTTCGTCGACGGGGGAATGACGGCGGTCGTCTGATGAGGATCGTCCGCGTCCGCACCACCGCCGGCATCCGTCACGCGCGTCTGGACGGGGAGAGACTCCAGCCCATCGAGGACCCGTACACCGCGTTCGCCGCGGGCCGGGTGCCGCGGGATGCCGGCGAGGCGATCACCGGCGCCGTGCTCGCGCCGTGCGATCCGCGCGTGCTCATCGGCATCGCGCAGAACGGCCCGGGTCACGACTCGCCCGTACAGGCGTGGCTGAAGAGCCCGCGCACGGTCGTCGCCGACGGCGCGCCGGTGCGTCTTCGGCGGGACGCGGGCACCACGGTCGCGGAGGGCGAGATCGCGGTCGTCATCGGACGGGACACCGACGGGCTGACCGCCGGCACTGCCCACGACTACGTGCTGGGCGTCACCGCCGTCAACGACCTCTCCAGCCCCGAGCGCGGAGAGTGGGATCCCCGCAACTTCGAATCGAAGTCCGGCGCGGGATACACACCGCTCGGCCCTTGGATCGACACGGAGGCCGGCATCGACGACGTCCCTCTGGAACTGTCGGTCGACGGCGCCGAGCCCATCGCCACCGGCTCCCGCGACCTGCCGGTGCCGATCCGCGAGTGCCTGGCGTACGTGACGCGGTGGTCACCGCTCGGTCCCGGCGACGTCGTGATGACCGGCGCCCCGTACGAGCAGGCACCGGTCCGGCCCGGAGCGCGCATGACCGTCCGCGTGGCGGGTATGGTGCTCAGCACGCCGACCCGCTGACCGGGCGCCCGCCGGATGCCGAGCCTCCCGAAGGAGACGAAAGAAATGGACAACCCCGGAGTTGTCGCGTACGCGGCCAACGACCTGCGCATCGAGGACGTCGGCGAGCCGCGCCCCGCCCCGGACGAGGCGATCGTCGAGATCGCCTACGGCGGCGTCTGCGGGTCCGACCTGCACTACTGGATGCACGGTGCGGCCGGGGCCTCGATCCTGCGCGAGCCGATGATCCTCGGCCACGAGGCATCCGGCGTCGTGGTGAGCCCGGCCGCCGACGGCACGGGCCCCGACGCGGGGACACCCGTCGCCGTGCATCCGCTCACCGCCCGCGGCGACGGGGTCACGCCGTGGCCGGAGGACCGCCCCAACCTGGCGCCGGCATCGACCTACCTCGGCTCGGCGATGCACCTGCCGCATACCCAGGGCGCGTTCGCCCGCCGGGTCGCGTTGCCGGCGCGGATGCTCTACGCACTGCCCGACGGCCTGGACCTGCGCACCGCGGCGCTGGCCGAGCCCGCGGCGGTGGCCTGGCACGGCCTGGCGCGGGCCGGGGACGTGCGCGGCAAGCACGTCGCGGTGATCGGCGCCGGCCCCATCGGCCAACTGGTCGTCGCGGTCGCCCGGCGCGCTGGCGCGGCACGGATCACCGC
Organism: Microbacterium neungamense; assembly: GCF_024971095.1. Lineage (NCBI taxonomy): Bacteria > Bacillati > Actinomycetota > Actinomycetes > Micrococcales > Microbacteriaceae > Microbacterium > Microbacterium neungamense. Next base: position 1,826,998 of record NZ_CP069717.1, on the reverse strand, counting down.
GACCGACCTGCATCCGCTGCCGCTCGAGATCGCGTCATCGCGGGGAGCCGAGACACTGGATGCGCGTGACGCGGAGGCGATCGCAGCGCTGCACGCGGATGTCGTCGTGGAGTCCAGCGGGACCGTGCCCGGGCTCGCCTCGGCGGTCTCCGCGGCGGTCCGCGGCGGGACCGTGGTGCTGCTCGGCCTGCAGCGCGCGGGCGACGTGCCGGTGCCGATGGCGACGGCGATCACGCGCGAACTGACCCTGCTCGGCTCGTTCCGCTTCGGCGCCGAGTTCGCCGACGTCATCGCCGCTCTCGCCGACGGATCGCTCGACGTGAGCGGGATCGTCACGCAGGAGCTCGGCGTGGATCAGGCGCTTGAGGCGTTCGAGGTCGCGGCCGACCCGTCCCGGTCCAGCAAGGTGCTGCTCGCGTTCGACCAGCGCTGAGTCGCTCAGTCCTTGCGGTAGCCGGAGCGGCCCATGCTGAACATGGCCGCGGCGGCGCCGATCGTGCCGCAGACGGTGATCGCGCCGATCAGCCAGAGGACCACGTGGGAGAGGAAGGCGCCGTCGAACATGGGAACAGCCTATCGGCTCTTCGGGTAGCATGGAGACGTTCCTCGGCGAGGGATGGCGTCCGTGTGGGCTCATCCGTTATCGACGCGGCGATGTGAGCCTCCTGGTCAATTCGAGCGTGACGGCTTCGCCTCCTCGTGTCCGCGTCCGAGGCGCCGAGACCCCATGACCACCGTGCGGCCCGCCGCACGTCCCGAAGGAGAACCCCTCATGTCCGAAGACACCAAGGTCCACGCCGAACTGCGCACCGAGTTCGGCAAGGGCTTCGCCCGCCGCCTCCGCGCCGCCGGCAAGATCCCCGCCGTCATCTACGGCCACGGCACCGAGCCGGTGCACGTCGCCCTGCCCGGCCACCAGGTCTCGCTCATCATCCGCCGCGCGAACGCGCTGCTCGACCTCGACATCGAGGGCCGGAACGAGCTCGCCCTGGTCAAGGACGTGCAGAAGGACCCGGTGCACCAGATCATCGAGCACATCGACCTGCTGGTGGTCAAGAAGGGCGAGAAGGTCGCCGTCGACCTGCCGGTCGTCGTCGTGGGCGAGCCCTTCCCGGGCACCATCGCCAACCTGGACGCCGCGACCCTCGCTGTCGAGGCGGAGGCGACCCACATCCCGGAGCACGTCGAGGTCGATGTCGAAGGGCTCGAGGAGGGCACCCACATCACCGCCGCCGACGTGAAGCTCCCCAAGGGCGTGACCCTGGTCGCCGACCCCGAGACCCTCGTCGTGGCGATCTCGGTGCCGGCTGCCACCGTCGCCGAGGAGAACGAGGAGGCCGCCGAGGGCGCCGAGGCCGCTGAGGCCGCCGAGGAGTCCGCCGCGGAGTGATCCGCTGACCACCCGTGCGGGGGGAGGGGGCGCGAGTGCATCGCGTCCCCTCCTCCGTCTCCCGGCCCGGCGCCGGGCATCCGCTCGTCCGCCGACCGAAGGGAACCGTGATGGACGACACGTGGCTGATCGTGGGCCTCGGCAACCCCGGCCCCCGTTACGAGGCGACGCGGCACAACATCGGGCAGATGGTGCTCGACGAGCTCGCCCGGCGTCGCGGTGAGCGCTTCCGCGAGCACAAGGCCGGGGCGCGCGTCGTGGAGACCCGCCTGCGCCCCGGCGCAGCACGGCTGGTGCTCGCCAAGCCCAACAGCTTCATGAACGTCTCCGGCACGCCGGTGGCCGCTCTCGCCCGCTTCTATTCGGTGCCCGCGGAGCGGGTCGTCGTGGTGCACGACGAGCTGGACATCCCCTACGACAGCATCCGGATGAAGATCGGCGGCGGACACGGCGGGCACAACGGCGTACGCGACGTGGCACGCGCGCTGGCGACGCCGGAGTTCCTGCGCGTGCGCGCCGGGATCGGCCGGCCGCCCGGCAGGCAGGACCCGGCCGACTGGGTGCTGGCGCCGTTCGGCGCGGAGGAGCGCAAGACGCTCCCGATCTTCCTGTCAGACGTCGCGGATGCCGTGGAGCAGCTCGTCGAGGACGGGCTGCTGGCCGCGCAGCAGAAGCACCACTCCCGCTGACACCACTCCCGCTGACACCACTCCCGCCGCCGACCGGGCCCGCCACTGACGCCGGCCGGGCCGCGTCGGCGCGTGCTCAGGCCGCGCCGAGCGTCGCCGCCGCGCCGGCGGCGGCCCCGAACCCGATCAGCACGCTCACGGTGACGCCGAACAGCACCGGCCCGAGCGCGGCGAGGACGATGGCGGCGATACCCTGACCGCGGCCCCGCCGCTTCACCGTCGCGACGATGCCGAGCACGAACGCCGCGGTGCCGAGCACGGTGCCCGCCCAGAAGGCGATCTCGGCCCAGAGCACCTGATCGCGGGCGGGGGAGAGCAGAGCGGTGCTGGTGATCCCGCTCGCCGCACCCGTCGCGAAGACATCCGGCAGGATCCGCCCGATCTGGAAGCCCATCACCCCGCCGAGGAGCGGGGCTCCGATCGCGGCCAGCAGGGCGAGGACGAGAGCGAGGATCCCCATGGTCGCGGAGGCGCGCGGCGCGGCGTCCGGCACCGTGTACGAGCCCGCAGGAGCCGGGTACCCGCCCACCGGCACCCGGTACGCGCCGGGCGGGGCCTGGTACGCCGGAACCGGCGGCACCGCGGACGGCGGCGGCCCCGGGACGGGCGGGACGGGATCGGTCACGCCACCATCCTAGGCGCCGGCCCTCAGACCCGGCGCAGCAGGCCGACCCGGTCGTAGACCTCCGCGAGCGTGGCATCCGCGACCGCATCCGCCTTCGCCGCGTTCATCGCGAGGATGCGGTCGAGCTCGGCGGGATCGTCGAGCAGCTCGAGAACGCGCTCGCGCACCGGGCCGAACTCGTTCACCACCACCTCGGCGAGCCCCTTCTTGAAATCGCCGTAGCCGCGTCCGGCATACTCGTCCTCGATCGACCCGACCTGACGGCCGGTCAGCGCCGCGTAGATCGTGAGCAGGTTCGACACCCCCGGCTTGTTCTCGCGGTCGTAGCGCACCGAGCCCTCGTTGTCGGTGACCGCGCGCATGATCTTCTTCGCGGTCTTCGCCGGCTCGTCGAGCAGCCACAGCACACCGGCGTCGCTCTCGGCGGACTTGGACATCTTCGACGTCGGGTTCTGCAGGTCGTAGATGCGCGCCGTCTCCTGCTGGATCACCGGCATCGGCACCGTGAACGTCTCGCCGAAGCGGGCGTTGAACCGCTCCGCGAGGTCGCGGGTGAGCTCCACGTGCTGCTTCTGGTCGTCGCCGACCGGGACGACGTCGGCCTGGTAGAGCAGGATGTCGGCGGCCATCAGCACCGGGTAGGTGAACAGGCCCACCGAGGTCGCCTCCGCGCCGTAGCGGTTGGACTTGTCCTTGAACTGCGTCATCCGACCGGCCTCGCCGAAGCCGGTGATCGTGCTGAGGATCCAGGCCAGCTCGGCGTGCGCGCGTACGTGCGACTGCACGTACAACGTCGACCGCGACGGCTCGATGCCCGCGGCGATGTACTGCGCGGCGGTGCGCCGGGTCTTCTCCCGCAGCTCGGCCGGGTCCTGCGGCACGGTGAGCGCATGCAGGTCGACCACGGAGAAGAAGGCGTCGTACGAGTTCTGCAGATCCCGCCACTGCAGGAGCGCCCCGATGTAGTTGCCGGCCTGGAGGGAGTCGGCGGAGGGCTGCATTCCGGAATAGAGGCGGGATCTCGTCACGACATCAATCCTATGGGGGCCGCGGAGCCGCCCCGTCCGCGGTCGTGCCGGCCGAGGGCGCCTCCGGCTGTCGATCCTCCCCGGGCTGTCACCGTTCCTCCCCGGGCTGTCGCCGATTCTGCCCCTGGCTGTCACAGATCGGCGCCGGGCGGCGTCTCATGTGCACATGCTCTCGACAGGAGGTCATCGCCATGCAGAACAACAGCAGCATCGAGGTCGTCGTGCTCGGCGGCGGATACGCCGGCACGATCGCAGCGAACCGGCTCACGCAGGACCCGCGGGTCCGCGTCACGCTGGTGAACGCACGCCCGCAGTTCGTGGAGCGGGTCCGGCTGCACCAGCTGGTCGCCGGATCGCACGCCGCGGTCGCCGACTTCTCGGACCTGCTCGCCCCGCGCGTGCGGCTGGTCGTCGGCACGGTCACCGCGATCGACGCCCCCCGACGGACGCTCTCCCTCGAGGACGGCTCGACGCTGGGCTACGACTACCTCGTCTACGCCGTCGGCAGCGCGACCGACACCGCGCACGTCCCGGGCGCCGCGGACCACGCCCTGACGCTCTCCACGCTGGAGGAGGCCGAGCGGCTGCGCGCGGTGCTCGCGGGCACCCCGGACACCGCCCCCGTGGTCGTCGTGGGGGCAGGCCCGCTCGGCATCGAGGTCGCCGCGGAGCTGGCCGAGCGCGGGCGGGCCCTCACCCTCGTCTGCGGGGCGCAGCTCGGCCCGTACCTGCATCCGCGTGCCCGCCGCCGCGTGGCGCGTCGTGTCACCGAGCTCGGCGTCGCGATCATCGAGGGCGCCGGGCGGCCGCCGTGCATCCGCACCGCGTCGTGCTGGACGACGGACGCGAGCTGCCCAGCGCGGCGACCGTGTGGACGGTCGGTTTCGCCGCGGGCGGGCTCGCGCGGCGCAGCGGGCTGCGCACGGATGCCGAGGGCCGGCTGCTCGGATGAGACACTGACGAGTGTGGACGACGAGCGGATCGTGGCGACCGGCGACGCGGCGGCGCCCTCGGGCCTGCCGATGCGGATGAGCTGCCAGGCGGCGCTCCCGCTCGGCTCGCACGCGGGAGACACGGTGCTCAGCCGCATCGCAGGCCGCGAGCCGGCCGAGTGGGACCGCGCGATCGGCGCGATGTGCATCAGCCTGGGACGGGCGGATGCCGTGTTCCAGCTGTCCCGCCTGGACGACACCGCGACGCCGGTGTTCGCCAGCGGCCGCGTGGGCGCCATGGTGAAGGAGGAGGCGTGCGCCAGCCCGATCAAGCAGATCTCGAAGGAGGCCAGGAAGCCGGGATCGCACCGGTGGCCGGCCCGCGACCGGAGCCGGGCGGCGAAGCTCGCGGCGCGTTCGACAGGGACCGGGGAACCGGCCGCCGCGGTGCGGGAGAGCGCGGCGCGATGACGGCCGTCGACCGTGCCACCGCGGTGTTCGTCGCCCACCGCAACTGATCGCCGACGGCGGCGGCCTCAAGCGCGCCGCGTTGCGGCCGATCGTCGGCGCCGATCGGATCGTCCGCCTGCTGGCGGGTGGCGTCGCCAAGCACGCCCTGTCGCTGTCGGCGGAGGAGACGACCATCAACGGCACGCCGGCCCTGCTGCTGTACGCGGACGGCGAGCTGGACGGCGCGCTCGCGCTGCGCATCGGGCCGGACGGGGTCTCCGGGCTGTACTACGTGCGCAACCCCGAGAAGCTCTCCCGGGTGCTGTCCGAGACGGTGCTGGCGCGCTGAGGAGGCGCGGCGGGCCCGGGCGGGGCCGGACACGGGTCGGGCACGGGTCGGGCACGGACCCGTGCCGGGCGCGGCGCCGGGATCAGTAGGCGTAGTCGACGATGACCGGGGCGTGATCGCTCCAGCGTTCGGCGTAGGTCGCCGCGCGGGCGATCGCGTACCCGGTCGCACGCTCGGCCAATGCCGGCGTGGCCAGATGGTAGTCGATCCGCCATCCGCTGTCGTTGTCGAACGCCTTGCCGCGCATCGACCACCAGGTGTACGGGCCGTCGATCTCGCCGTGGTGCCGGCGGCCGATGTCCACCCACCCCATGCCGGTGCCCACCGTGCCGTCCACGCAGACGACCTCCTCGCCGGTGGGACCGAGCAGCCGGTCGAAGTACGCGCGCTCGCGGGGCAGGAAGCCGGCCTTGGTGCGGTTTCCGCGCCAGTTCTTGATGTCCAGCTCCCGGTGACCCACGTTGAGGTCGCCGGTGACGAGGGCGAGCGCGCCGTCGGGGGCGCCCAGTTCCCGCATCCGTTCGGTCATGGCGTCGAGGAAGCGCCACTTCTCCTCCTGGCGGGGAGTGTCCGCCTCGCCGGTGTGCACGTAGGCGCTCACGATCGTCAGCGGCCGGTCGCCCAGCAGGAAGTCCCCCTCGATCCACCGCCCGCGGGAGTCGAAGTCCTCGTCGCCGAAGTCGGTGCGGGTGGCCAGCGCGGGCCTGCGGCTGACGATGGCGACACCGGCGCGTCCCTTCGCACTGGACTCGTCGTGCACGACGGACCAGCCGGGGAACGCGGCCTCGAGGTGCTCGTCCTGCCCGCGGACCTCCTGCACGGTGAGGACGTCGACGTCGGCGGCGTCCAGCCAGGCGTTCATGCCGTTGCGGACGGCGGCCCGGATCCCGTTCACGTTGATGGAGGCGACACGCAGATGAGGCATGCTCCCAGCCTACGGGGAGCCTCAGACACCGCCGTGCGCCCGGCCTGGGCGCCGCCGTCCGCTCGGGCAGCGTCGCCGGAACGGGAACGGCGCCCTGCCCCCGGAGGAGCAGAGCGCCGTTCGACGCGGGGGAGCGGAGGTCAGCGACCGCCCTTGAGCACGGCCTGCTTGACCTCGGCGATCGCCTTGGTCACCTCGATGCCGCGAGGGCACGCCTCGGTGCAGTTGAAGGTCGTGCGGCAGCGCCACACGCCCTCCTTGTCGTTGAGGATGTCCAGGCGCACGTCGCCGGCGTCGTCGCGGGAGTCGAAGATGAAGCGGTGCGCGTTCACGATCGCGGCCGGACCGAAGTACTGGCCGTCGGTCCAGAACACCGGGCAGGAGGAGGTGCACGCCGCGCACAGGATGCACTTCGTGGTGTCGTCGAAGATCGCGCGGTCAGCGATCGACTGCACGCGCTCCTTGCCCTTCTCGGGCTCGGTGTTCGCGATGAGGAACGGCTTGACGTCGCGGTAGGCCGCGAAGAACGGCTCCATGTCGACGACGAGGTCCTTCTCCAGCGGCAGGCCCTTGATCGCCTCGACGTAGATCGGCTTGGAGATGTCGAGATCCTTGATCAGCGTCTTGCACGCCAGCCGGTTGCGGCCGTTGATCCGCATCGCGTCGGAGCCGCAGATGCCGTGCGCGCAGGAGCGGCGGAAGGTGAGCGAGCCGTCGACCTCCCACTTGATCTTGTGCAGCGCGTCGAGCACGCGGTCGGTCGAGTACAGCTCGACGTCGTAGTCCACCCAGCGCGGCTCGGAGTCCACCTCCGGGTCGAACCGGCGGATGATGAAGGTCACCAGGAACGACTGCACTCCGCTGTCCGACGCGGCGTCGGCGGGTGCCTCTGCGACGGCGTTCGACATGGTCAGTACTTCCTCTCCATCGGCTGGTAGTTCGTGATGACGACCGGCTTCCAGTCCAGCTTGATGTGGTCCTCCGGATGCGACGAGTGCGGGTCGCCGACGAGGTAGGCCATCGTGTGCTTCATGTAGGTCTCGTCGTCGCGCTGGGGGAAGTCGTCGCGCATGTGGCCGCCGCGGCTCTCCTTGCGGTTGCGGGCGGCGTAGACGACGACCTCGGCGATGTCGAGCAGGAAGCCGAGCTCGACCGCTTCGAGCAGGTCGGTGTTGTAGCGGTGGCCCTTGTCGTCGACGTGCACGTTGCGGTAGCGCTCGCGCAGCTCCTGGATGACGCCGAGGACGTGGGTGAGGGACTCCTCGGTGCGGAACACCTGGGCGCCGCGGTCCATCTCCTCCTGCAGCTTCTTGCGCAGCACCGCGATGCGCTCGGTGCCCGGGTTGTTCCGCAGCCCCTCGAGCATCTCGCGGACGTCCTTCGCCGGGTCCTCCGGCAGCGGCACGAAGTCGGCGGTGCGGGCGTACTCGACGGCGTTGCGGCCGGCGCGCTTGCCGAACACGTTGATGTCCAGCAGCGAGTTCGTGCCCAGGCGGTTCGCGCCGTGCACCGACACGCAGGCGCACTCGCCCGCGGCGTACAGGCCGGGCACCACGGTGTCGTTGTCGGCGAGCACCTCGGCGTCGTTGTTGGTCGGGATGCCGCCCATCGCGTAGTGGGCGGTCGGCATCACCGGCACCGGCTCGACGACCGGGTCGACGCCCAGATAGGTGCGCGCGAACTCGGTGATGTCGGGGAGCTTGGTCTCGAGCACCTCGGCGCCCAGGTGGGTGCAGTCCAGCAGCACGTAGTCCTTGTGCGGGCCGGCGCCGCGGCCCTCCGCGACCTCCTGCACCATGCAGCGCGCGACGATGTCGCGCGGTGCGAGGTCCTTGATGGTGGGGGCGTAGCGCTCCATGAACCGCTCGCCGGAGGCGTTGCGCAGGATCGCGCCCTCACCGCGCGCGCCCTCGGTGAGCAGGATGCCGAGGCCGGCGAGACCGGTGGGGTGGAACTGGAAGAACTCGAGGTCCTCCAGCGGCAGGCCCTTGCGCCAGACGATGCCGACGCCGTCGCCGGTGAGGGTGTGCGCGTTCGAGGTGGTCTTGAAGATCTTGCCGAAGCCGCCGGTGGCGAAGATGACCGCCTTGGCCTGGAACACATGGAGGTCGCCGGTGGCCAGCTCGTAGGCGACCACGCCCGCCACGCGGGTGGTGCCGTCGGCATCCTTCACAGTGATCAGGTCGAGCGCGTAGAACTCGTTGAAGAAGTTGATGCCGAGCTTGACGCAGTTCTGGAACAGCGTCTGCAGGATCATGTGACCGGTGCGGTCGGCGGCGTAGCAGGCGCGGCGGACCGGGGTCTTGCCGTGCTCGGCGGTGTGACCGCCGAAGCGGCGCTGGTCGATCTTGCCCTCGGGCGTGCGGTTGAACGGCAGGCCCATGTTCTCCAGGTCGATGACCGCGTCGATGGCCTCCTTGGCGAGGATCTCCGCCGCGTCCTGGTCGACCAGGTAGTCACCGCCCTTGACGGTGTCGAAGGTGTGCCACTCCCAGCTGTCCTCCTCGACGTTCGCGAGCGCCGCGGCCATGCCGCCCTGCGCCGCGCCGGTGTGCGACCGGGTCGGGTAGAGCTTCGTGATCACGGCGGTCTTCGCGCCGGGACCCGCTTCGATGGCGGCGCGCATCCCGGCACCGCCGGCCCCCACGATGACGACGTCGAACTGGTGGTAGTGCACGCCGTCGCGGACGACGGACTCCTGGGTCTGGGTAGTCACTTCTTCTCTGTTCCTGTCAATCCACTCAGTTGGCCGCGGCCTGGCACACCTCGAACAGCGCGCTGTCCGGGTTCTCGAACGTGCCGAACACTCCCGCGCACGGGTCGAACGTGAACACCACGAGCGTGCCGAGGACGATCAGCAGGGCCACCGCGAGACCGATCGCCGCCACCAGCGCCTTGCGGGCGCCCTCGTGCGTGACGTAGTCGTTCACGATCGTGCGCATGCCGTTGCCGCCGTGGATGAGCGCGAGCCACAGCATCAGCACGTCCCACCACTGCCAGAACGGGGTGGCGAACTTGCCGGCGATGAAGGCGAAGTCCAGGGCGTGGATGCCCTCGCCGACCATGAGGTTCACGAACAGGTGGCCGAAGATCAGCACGACCAGCAGCACGCCGGAGGCGCGCATGAAGACCCAGCCCCACTTCTCGAGGTTGAAGCCCCGGGGACGGCGGGCGGGGGCGACGGCGGTCTGAGCGGTCATCAGTGGGCACCTCCCATGCCGGCGAAGGCGAGCGCCAGGTGACGCGGCACGAAGCCGGCCATCAGCACGGCCCACACGCCGAGGACGATCCAGAACAGCTGGCGCTGGTAGCGCGCACCCTTCGACCAGAAGTCCACGAGGATGATGCGCAGGCCGTTCATCGCGTGGAACACGATGCCGGCGACCAGCACCACCTCGCCGAGCGCCATGACCGGGTTCTTGTAGGTGCCGATCACGGCGTTGTACGCCTCGGGGGAGACGCGGATCAGCGCGGTGTCGAGCACATGCACCAGGAGGAAGAAGAAGATCGCGACTCCGGTGATGCGGTGAAGCACCCATGACCACATGCCTTCACGGCCCCGATAGAGGGTTCCGCGCGGCGTCTTCGAGGTGGTTTCCGAAATCGACGGTGTCAAGCGAGTGCTCGTGGACACGGTCGTCCTCCCTGATCGATGCGATATCGGGCGCATGCACCGGGGCATGCCCGATCCCTGCCATCCTATTCCTGTCAGACCGCTGGGAGCGACGAAGGCGACCCTTAGCCAGCCCCAGCGCTTCCCTCCGGCCTCCCCTCCTGGCCGCAATGTGTCACGCCGTGTAGGTCGTCCTGCATCCATCCCGCACTTTCGGCCACAATGTGTCACTTGTTGCGGTTCGGGCCGCCGGAGCCGTCAGGAGAGGGGAGGAAGTGTCGCTGCGGGCGGGTCGGGCACTTCCGGAGTTGATTGTGGTGACACATTGTGTCGCGTCGGGCGGTCGCGGGGACGCGGAACGGCGCGCTGCAGGTCAGGGGCACGCGGTCCAACCGTGTCGTTGCAGCGCTGCCCGGACCATTGCGACAGCACGCGGATGCTCGCCGCGGATGTGCGACGAGGTCACCCTGACCACCTCATACCCCAGTGCCGCGTATGCGGTGTACTTGTCGATGTCGCGAACCCACTGGGTGCGCGACGTGCGGTGGTGGTCGCCTTCGACCTCGACGACGACCCCGTACTCCGGGTACACGACCTCGGACACTCCGACCAGGCGGCCGTCCCCATCACGGATCTCGACATCCAGCGCCGCCTCCGGGAGCCCACCGGCCACGGCATCCAGCCGGTACTCCGTCTCCAGCGGTGAGGCACTGCCCACCCGAATCGCCTCCAGTGCCGCGCGCAGCCTCGAGACGCCGGCCCGTGGCCCGGCGCCCGCCGCGGCCCTCAGCTGCTCGACGGTGGCGAGAGCCAGCTCCGGATGCGGCTCGCCGAACTCGTCCCGAGGGATCCTTACGATCGCATCCCCCAGCACGACGAGCTGGCGAACCGTCAGCTCCCGTGCAAGCATCGCCCAGGTCGAGGCTGGACTGGCGACGCGAAGTCCGCGCACATTCCGGATGCTCGCCAGCTCGGGGTTGACCTTGCGTGCCTTGATTCCTGGCCGCCGCGGCGCGCGGTGCGGTGCGAACACGCAGACGTGCAGTTCGTCGTCGTGCTCGACCGGCAGCTCATAGATCGCCGCCGCGGAGAGTCCCGCGACGAACGCATGCGGGGACATGATGGGCTGAAAGCTGCGCGCCATCCGCTCGACGCGTCGGCGCTGCGCTCGGTCGCGCGCGAAGGGGCGATCGTCGGATTCGATGGCCTCTTCGGCATCCGACCTTTCGCGCGTCCCCCGGAATCGCCGGCGGAGGTCCTTCGCGCGCAGCCGCGCAGCAGGAACGCCCAACGCTCGGGCATCCGACACGGAGAATGCGGGACCGAGCGCCTCTGGCAGTGCCCTTCTCTTCGTCATGTCCCGAGCATCGCGCCGGTTGCCCACCGTACGGACCGGAGATCCCGGGCTGTGGGGATAACCCGCCCCGGGCCCCGTTCTGTGGATTCTCACCCCGCCGCGCATCTGGGAGACACAATGTGGCGCGTTCCGACAGTCGAGCAGGCTGGAACCCTCGCCACGGGACACAATGTGGCGCGCCGGATGGGCGCGCGGGGCCGGCACCCTCGCCACGGGACACAATGTGGCAGGAAGGGCAGGAAGGTGAGGTCGGGCGGACCGCGCCCTCGCCGCGGGCACGGGGAGCGGGTTGGGTAGCCTGGGGGCATGCCGATCATCGAGGACTTCTACGCCGTCATCCCCGCGGGCGGCATCGGGAGCAGGCTGTGGCCGCTCTCGCGCGCGGACGCCCCGAAGTTCCTGCACGATCTGACCGGATCGGGGCACTCGCTGCTGCGGGACACCTGGGACCGGCTCGAGCCGCTGGCCGGCCACGACCGCATCGCCGTCGTCACCGGGCGCGCCCACCGCGCCGCGGTGGAGGCCGAGCTGCCCGGCATCCCGGATCGCAACGTGTTCCTGGAGTCCGAGCCGCGCGAGTCGGCCGCCGCCATCGGGCTCGCCGCGGCGATCCTGCACCGGCGCGAGCCGGACGTCATCATCGGGTCCTTCAGCGCCGACCACGTCATCCGCGGCACGCAGGTGTTCGAATGGGCGGTGCAGCAGGCGGTCCAGGTCGCCCGCGAGGGCTACATCGTCACCATCGGCATCCCGCCCACCGAGCCGTCGGTCGGGTTCGGCTACATCAAGAAGGCCGGCGAGATCGTCGTCCCGGGCGCCCCCGAGGCGGCGCTCGTGGAGCGCTTCGTGGAGAAGCCCGACCTGGAGACCGCGCAGGAGTACATCGCCGACCGCAGCTACCTGTGGAACGCGGGCATGTTCATCGCGAAGGCGAGCGTGCTGCTCGACGAGCTCGCCGCGACCGAGCCGGAGCTGCACGCCGGTCTCCTCGAGCTCGCCGAGGCGTGGGACGACCGCGACCGCCGCGGCCCCGTCGTCGACCGGGTGTGGCCCAAGCTGAAGAAGATCGCGATCGACTACGCGGTCGCCGAACCTGCCGCCGAGCGGGGCCGGCTCGCCGTCATCCCGGGCCACTTCGACTGGGACGACGTCGGCGACTTCGCGTCCCTGACGAAGCTCATCACGCACGGCCGCAAGAACGACCTCGCCGTGCTCGGGCCCAAGGCGCGGGTGCTGACGGATGCCGCGAGCGGCATCCTCGTGAGCCAGACCTCCCGGGTGATCAGCCTCGTCGGCGTGCAGGACATCGTCGTCGTCGACACCGAGGATGCTCTGCTGGTGACCACCGTGCAGCACGCGCAGCGGGTCAAGGGCGTGGTCGAATCGCTCAAGCTCACCGGCCGCGGAGACGTCCTCTAGTCGGCGCGCTCCAACCGGAGCGCGCGGGCAGCATTGCAGGTTTGTAACCTTTCGCCAGCACACTCCGGGAGAGGATGCGAGCGCGCTGAAACACTGGGTAACTTTGAGCGATCCGCGACATCCGCGGCATCCGTCTCAGGGGAGGCAACAGTGCCCATCTCTTCCACCAAGAAGCTGCTGGGGGCGACGATCGCCGCCGGCGTCATCCTCTCGCTCACCGGCTGCGGCCAGGCTCCGACCGAGTCCGGCGGCGACGGCGGCGGCGAGGCCGCACCCGACTTCCTGCCGTGCATCGTGTCCGACGAGGGCGGCTTCGACGACAAGTCGTTCAACCAGCTCTCCTTCGAGGGCGCGTCGAAGGCGGCCGAGGAGCTCGGCGTCGAGCTCAAGGACGTCCAGTCCAACGCCGAGACCGAGTACGGTCCGAACATCACCAATCTGGTGGACGAGGGCTGCGACGCCATCGTCTCGGTGGGCTTCGCGCTCTCGGCGGCCACGGTCGAGGCGGCCTCGGCGAACCCCGATGTCGACTTCATCCTCGTCGACGACGCCGCCGACAACGACTTCGACGGTGAGAAGGACGCCGAGAACGTCAAGCCGCTGCTCTACGACACCGCGCAGGCGGCGTTCCTGGCGGGCTACCTGTCCGCGGGCTACTCCAAGACCGGCAAGGTCGGCACGTTCGGCGGCCGCGAGTTCCCGACCGTGACCATCTTCATGGACGGCTTCAAGCAGGGCGTCGACCACTACAACAAGGAGAAGGGCGCGAACGTCCAGGTCGTCGGCTGGGACGGCACGACCGGCTCGTTCACCGGCGGCTTCGAGGCCAACCAGGACGCCAAGCAGGTCGCGGTCAACATCCTCGACCAGGGCGTCGACGTGATCCTCCCCGTCGGCGGGCCGATCTACCAGTCCGCTCAGCAGGCGATCAAGGAGTCCGGCAAGGACATCGCCCTGATCGGCGCGGACGCCGACCTGTTCGTCACCGACCCCAGCACGGAGGACATCGTGCTGACGTCGGTGCTGAAGGCGATGGACCTGTCCACCTACCAGGCGGTCCTCTCCAGCGGCAAGGACGAGTTCGACCCGGAGGCCTACATCGGCACCCTGGAGAACGAGGGCGTCGGCATCGCGCCGCTGCACAACTTCGAGGACAAGGTCGACCCGGCCCTGATGGAGGAGGTCGAGGCGCTCAAGCAGGCGATCATCGACGGCGAGGTCACCGTCACCTCGTACCTCGCCGAGTGACGACCCCGTGACACCGAGGAGGCCGGCTCATGTCGGCCTCCTCGGTTCGTTTCCGCCGGGGCGCCCGAAAGGCGCCGGCATCCGTCTGAATAGGATCGACCACATGAAGCTTGAACTGCGCGGCATAACGAAGAGGTTCGGCGCGCTGACGGCCAACGACCACATCGATCTCACCGTCGAGCCGGGCGAGATCCACTGCCTGCTCGGGGAGAACGGCGCGGGGAAGTCGACGCTGATGAACGTCCTCTACGGGCTCTATCAGGCCGACGAGGGGGAGATCCTCCTCGACGGCGTCGTGCAGCACTTCACCGGCCCCGGGGACGCGATGGCCGCCGGCATCGGCATGGTGCACCAGCACTTCATGCTCATCCCCGTCTTCACCGTCGCCGAGAACGTCATGCTCGGTCACGAGCAGACCACCTTCGGCGGCCGCCTCGACATCGCCGCGGCGCGGACCCGGGTGCGCGAGATCTCGGAGCGCTTCGGCTTCGACGTGGACCCGGATGCCGTCGTCGAGGACCTCCCGGTGGGGGTGCAGCAGCGGGTGGAGATCATCAAGGCGCTCTCGCGCGACGCGGAGGTGCTGGTCTTCGACGAGCCGACCGCCGTGCTCACCCCGCAGGAGACCGACGAGCTGATGGCGACGATGCGGCAGCTCAAGGAACAGGGCGCCTCGATCGTGTTCATCACCCACAAGCTGCGCGAGGTCCGCGAGGTCGCCGACCGGATCACCGTCGTGCGCCTGGGCAAGGTCGTCGGCGAGGCCTCGCCGACGGCGTCCAACGCGGAGCTGGCCTCGCTGATGGTCGGCCGCGCGGTGGAGCTGACCGTGCACAAGGAGCCCCCGCGGCTGCGCGACGAGTCCCTCGTCGTGGAGGGCCTCACCGTCACCGACCAGGCGGGCACCGTGCTCGTCGACGACGTCTCCTTCGAGGTGCGCGGCGGGGAGGTCCTGGCCATCGCGGGCGTGCAGGGCAACGGGCAGACCGAGCTGACCGAGGCGATCGTCGGCTTGCAGCCGCGGGTGCGCGGCAGCATCCGCCTGAACGGCCACGAGCTGGTCGGGCGCAGCGTCCGTGAGATCCTCGACGCCGGCGTCGGGTTCGTGCCCGAGGACCGCAGCGTCGACGGCCTGGTGAAGGAGTTCTCGATCGCCGAGAACCTGATGCTCGACCGCTCCCACGGCGGCGAGTTCGTCTCGGCCGGCACGATCCGCCGAGGTGCTCTCGACGAGTTCGCGCGCGAGAAGATCCGCGAGTTCGACATCCGCACGCAGGGTCCGGCGCAGTCCGCCGGGCGTCTCTCCGGCGGCAACCAGCAGAAGGTCGTGCTGGCGCGCGAGCTCAGCCGCGACCTGTCGCTGTTCGTGGCGGCCCAGCCCACCCGCGGCGTCGACGTCGGCTCGATCGAGTTCATCCACAAGCGCATCGTCGAGACGCGGGATGCCGGGATCCCGGTGATCGTGATCTCCACGGAGCTCGACGAGGTCAGCGCGCTCGCGGACCGCATCCTCGTGATGTACCGCGGCCGCGTCGTCGGCATCGTGCCCGGCGACACCCCGCGGGACCAGCTGGGCCTGATGATGGCCGGCATGAAGGGAGAGGGCGAATGAGCAGCGCTGACACCCGGGCACCGCTGGCCGAGCCGGAGACCCCGGTGGCGCCGTCCCGCTGGCGCGTCGCCTTCCAGAGGATCGTCACCGGCAGCGGCATCATCTCGGTGCTGGCGGTCCTGCTCGCCGTCATCGTCGGCTCGATCATGATCGCGGCCACGAACGAGGACGTGCAGACAGCCGCCGGCTACTTCTTCGCCCGGCCAGGCGACACGTTCGCCGCGATCTGGTCCGCCGTCTCCGGCGCGTACGCGGCCCTGTTCCGCGGCGCCGTCTACAACTTCAACGCCGACGACGTCCTCACCGGCCTGCGCCCGCTCACCGAGACGCTCAAGTTCGCCACGCCGCTGATCGCCGCCGGCCTCGGCGTCGGCCTGGCGTTCCGGGCCGGGCTGTTCAACATCGGCGGCCAGGGTCAGATGCTCATGGCCGCCGCCGCGGGCGGCTACGTCGCCACGATGATCGACCTGCCCTTCCCGCTGCACCTGATCGCCGCCGTCGTCGCGGGCATGGCCGCCGCGGCGATCTGGGCGGGCATCGCGGGGCTGCTGAAGGCGAGGACCGGCGCGCACGAGGTGATCACGACGATCATGCTCAACCACATCGCCGTCTACCTGCTGGCCTGGATGCTGGCCACCCAGGGCGTCTTGCAGGCGCCGGGCTCGAGCAACCCGAAGACCGCGCCGATGCCGGACTCCGCGGTGCTCCCGCTGCTGCTGGGGGAGCGCTACAAGCTGCACTTCGGCCTGCTGATCGCGCTCGCCGCGGTCGCCTTCACGTGGTGGCTGCTCGAGCGCTCCGCGCTCGGGTTCCGTTTCCGCGCCGTCGGCGAGAACCCGGCGGCGGCCAGGGTCGCGGGCATCGACGTGGGCCGGATGTACTTCATCGTGATGCTGATCGCCGGAGCGCTGGTCGGCATCGCCGGGATCAGCCAGATCCTCGGCACCGAGACGAACGGCTTCGGCGGCGGCATCGACGCCGGCATCGGGTTCGACGCCATCACGGTGGCGCTGCTCGGCCGCTCCTCGCCGCTGGGCATCCTCGCCGCGGGGCTGCTCTTCGGCGCGTTCAAGACCGGCGGCTTCACGATGCAGTCCTCGCAGGGCATCCCGATCGAGATCGTGCTCGTGGTGCAATCCCTCATCGTGCTGTTCATCGCGGCGCCGCCGCTGGTGCGTGCGATGTTCGGCCTTCCGCAGCCGGGCCGGCCGTCGCGCCGGAAGACCCGCGCGGCGGCATCGTCCACGAAGCAGGAGGTGCCGGCATGACCACCGCCGCGAACGTCGCCCCGCAGACCGAGGAGCACCGCACCATCGCGGTCGCGTCCTGGAAGGCCCCGATCATCTTCGGGATCTTCACCGTCCTGCTCGCGCTGCTGCCGGGCCTGGCACCGCGGGAGGGCGCGACCACCTTCCGCCTCACCTCCGGTGCCGCGTTCTTCACCGTGCCCGACGTCGTCGTGCCGGCCACGGCGACCGCCTGGATCGCGGTGGGCCTGCTCGCCGCCGCCACCGTGCTCGCGTTCTCGCTCGCGGCCGCGCGCCGCCGCATCCCGCTCTGGCTCGTGATCGGCTACGTCGCCGTGCTGCTGATCGGGTTCCTGGCCTGGGCGGCCGCGGGTAGCACCCTGCCGATGATCGGTCTGCTGGGCGGCGCGCTCGCCCTGGCGACGCCGCTCATCTTCGGGGCGCTGGGCGGCGTGATCGGCGAGCGGGCGGGTGTGGTCAACATCGCCATCGAGGCACAATTGCTGGCCGGCGCCTTCGCAGCGGCGATCGCCGGATCGCTGGCGGGCACGCCGTGGGCCGGGCTGGTCGCCGCGATGGCGGCGGGTGTGCTGGTCGCGCTCGTGCTCGGGCTGTTCACGATCACCTACTACGTCGACCAGGTCATCGTCGGCGTGGTGCTCAACGTGCTCGTGATCGGCCTGACCACCTTCCTGTTCCGGCAGGTGCTCGCGCCGAACACCGAGGCGTTGAACAGCCCGCCCACCTTCGACGCGGTGGCGATCCCCGTGCTCAGCGAGATCCCGGTGATCGGGCCGATCCTGTTCCGCCAGTCGTTCATCGTGTACCTGATGTTCTTCGTGGTGGCGCTGGTCTGGTACGGCCTGTACCGGACCCGCTGGGGCCTCCGGCTCCGCGCCGTCGGCGAGCATCCGCAGGCGGCCGACACGGTCGGCATCAAGGTGTTGGCGACGCGCTACCGGGCGATCCTGCTCGCCGGCGCGGTGGCCGGGCTCGGCGGCGCGTTCTACACGCTCGTGGCCGTGCCGCGGTTCAACCAGGAGATGACCGCGGGCGCCGGCTTCATCGCCCTCGCGGCGGTCATCTTCGGGAAGTGGGATCCGATCCGGGCGACCCTGGCGGCGCTGCTGTTCGGCTTCGCGACGAATCTGCAGGGTGTGCTGTCGGTGATCGGTTCGCCGGTGCCGAGCCAGTTCATGCTCATGCTGCCGTACGTCGTGACGATCTTCGCGGTGGCCGGACTCGTCGGGCGCTCCCGCCCGCCGGCGGCCGACGGCGAGCCGTACATCAAGGCATAGGCGTCACGTGCGCGGGGATGCGCGCCGCGGGCGTCGGAGTGGAGGAGAGACGGTGACCGACATCGACTGGGACGAGCTGCGCCAGGTCGCGACCGAGGCCATGCGGAAGGCGTACGCGCCGTACTCCCGCTACAAGGTGGGGGCCGCGGCGCTCGTCGGCGACGGGCGCATCGTCGCCGGATGCAACGTGGAGAACGCCTCCTACGGGGTGACGCTGTGCGCGGAGTGCGCCCTGGTCGGCGACCTGCACATGTCCGGCGGCGGCCGCCTGGTCGCCTTCGTCTGCGTGAACGGGGACGGGGAGACGATCATGCCGTGCGGACGGTGCCGGCAGCTGCTGTTCGAGCACGCCATGCCCGGGATGCTGCTGGAGACCGTCTCCGGCATCCGCACCATCGACGAAGTCCTGCCCGACGCCTTCGGGCCCCGCGATCTGGAGGAGGCACGATGACGGTCGAGCCCTTCGACGCGGTCGATGTCATCCGCGCCAAGCGCGACGGCGGCGTCGTCCCCGAGCCGGCGCTGCGCTGGATGGTGGACGCCTACACCCGCGGCTACGTGTCCGACGCGCAGATGGCCTCCTTCGCGATGGCGGTCTACCAGCGCGGGATGGAGCGCGAGGAGATCCGCGTGCTCACCGACGCCATGATCGCCTCCGGGGAGCGGATGGACTTCGCCGGCCTCGGCAAGCCCACCGTCGACAAGCACTCCACCGGCGGGGTGGGCGACAAGATCACCCTGCCGCTGGCGCCGCTCGTGGCGGTGTTCGGGGTGGCGGTGCCGCAGCTGTCGGGGCGGGGTCTCGGCCACACCGGCGGCACGCTCGACAAGCTGGAGTCCATCCCCGGCTGGCGCGCGGCGCTGTCGAACGAGGAGATGTTCGCCCAGATGAAGGGCGAGGTCGGCGCGGTGATCTGCGCCGCCGGTTCCGGGCTGGCGCCCGCCGACAAGAAGCTGTACGCACTCCGCGACGTCACCGGCACGGTGGAGTCGATCCCGCTGATCGCCTCCAGCATCATGTCGAAGAAGATCGCGGAGGGCACCGACGCCCTGGTGCTGGACGTGAAGTTCGGCTCGGGGGCGTTCATGCAGGACATCGACCGGGCGCGCGAGCTCGCGCGCACCATGGTCGCCCTCGGCACCGACTCGGGCGTGTCCACCACCGCCCTGCTCACCGACATGAACGTGCCGCTCGGCCGCGCCATCGGCAACGCCAACGAGGTGCGCGAGTCGGTGGAGATCCTCGCCGGGGGAGGCCCCGCCGACGTGCGGGAGCTCACCCTCGCGCTCGCCCGGGAGATGCTCGCCCTCGCCGGGCAGCCGGATGCCGACGTCGAGGCCGCCCTGGACGACGGCCGCGCCATGGACCGCTGGAAGGCGATGATCCGCGCGCAGGACGGCGACCCGGACGCGCCCCTGCCCGTCGCCCGTGAGACCCACGTCGTCACCGCGGAGGCGGACGGCGTCGTCGGCCGCATGGACGCCCTGCCGTTCGGCATCGCCGCCTGGCGTCTGGGCGCCGGACGCGCCCGCGCCGAAGACCCCGTGGTGCACGCGGCCGGCATCGACCTGCACGTCAGACCCGGCGACGCCGTCGCCGCGGGCCAGCCGCTGTTCACGCTCTCCGCCGACGACGAGGCCCGGTTCGCCCGCGCGCTCGAGGCACTGGACGGCGCCTACGCGATCGGCGCCGAGGCGCCCGAGCGGGGACCGATCGTGCGCGAGCGCATCACCGCCGACAGCTGAGAAGAGGACAGGATGACCATGGACCGCAACGCCGACGTCCGCGTGCAGGGCATGTCGCTGCGCCGCCTGCCGAAGGTGTCGCTGCACGACCACCTCGACGGGGCGGTGCGCCCGGAGACGATCCTGGAGCTCGCCGACGCGCAGGGCGTGGCGGCGCCGGCATCCGACCCGAAGGCGCTGCGCCGCTGGTTCGCCGAGCGCAGCGCCGCCGGGTCCCTCGTCGAGTACCTGAAGACCTTCGACCTGACCACCGCGGTGATGCAGACCGAGGAGGCGCTCACCCGCGTCGCCCGCGAGTTCGTCACCGACCTCGCCGCCGACGGCGTCATCTACGGCGAGGTGCGCTGGGCGCCCGAGCTGCACGTCGGCGGCGGTCTCACCCCGGCGCAGGCCGTGGAGGCCGTGCAGCGCGGCATCGAGGAGGGGGAGGACGAGGCGGATGCGGCGGGCCGCAGCATCCGGGTCGGGCAGATCCTCTCCGCGATGCGGCACGCCGACCGGGCCCGCGAGATCGCCGAGCTCGCGGTGTCCTTCCGGGAGCGCGGGGTGGTCGGCTTCGACGTCGCCGGGCCGGAGGACGGCTACCCGGCATCCCGACTGCGGGACGTGTTCGACTACCTCGCCGGCGAGTTCCTGCCGGTCACCGTGCACGCCGGCGAGGCCGCGGGCCTGGCATCCATCCGCTCCGCGCTCATCGACGGCCGCGCGCTGAGGCTCGGCCACGGGGTGCGCATCGCCGAGGACCTGCAGGTGGTCGACCGTGAGGGCGACGAGGTGCAGGTGCAGTTCGGCGATGTGGCGCGCTGGGTGCGCGACCGGGAGATCCCGCTGGAGCTGTCGCCGTCCTCGAACTTGCAGACCGGAGCCATCGCACAGTGGGGCGCCGAGCTCGCCGACCACCCGTTCGACCTGCTCTACCAGCTCGGCTTCGCGGTCACGGTGAACGTCGACAACCGCACCGTGAGCGGCACCTCCCTCACCCGCGAGCTGGCCCTGCTCGTCGACGCCTTCGGCTACGACCTCGACGACCTGGAGGCGTTCCAGTTCAACGCGGCCGCCGCCGCGTTCCTCCCCGTCGAGGAGCGCGAGGAGCTCGTCGAGATGATCGCCGAGGGCTTCGAGCGCTGACCCCCCGCCCTCGCCCCCTCTCTTCGTTTGTCGGGTTTGGGGCGGATTCTCACGTTCGGGGCGGCGCAGCACCGCCCCGAACGTGAGAATCCGCCCCGAACGGGAGGTGAGGTCCTCCTCCACATCGGCGGGGTCTGCCCGGGTTGTGCACATCGCTGGGATTCCGCGCAGGCGACGGCGACGGATGCCGGATGCTGGTCGGATGCTGTACGTGCCGGCACTTCTTCGCGGAACCGATCTGGGCGCCGTCCGTCGCCGGGCGGCCGCATACCGCTCGTCCGCCGTGGACGGCGACCTGGTGCGCGTCCGGCCCGGCGTGTACGCCCGCGACGAGGAGTGGCGGCGCGCCCGGCCCGAAGGGCGCGTCGTCGCACGGGCGCGCGCCCTGATCATGGGGGCATCCGCCGAGCCGGTGCTGTCGCACGAAACGGCGGCGGCCGTGCACGGGTTCCCGCTGTTCCGGCCGCATGCGACCAAGGTCCACGTCAGCCTCGAGCCGTGCCGGCCGGGCGCGGCGCGGGGGACCATCCGGCACAGGGCACAGCTGCGGGACGAGGACATCGTCATCGTGGACGGCCTCCGCGTCACCTCGATGGTCCGCACGGTCGCCGATGTCGCCCGCACCGCATCCTTCGAGCAGGCGGTCGTGGTCGCGGACGCGGCTCTGCGGCGGGTCGCGGGGGAGCGCCCCGATCGGTACGACGAGGTCCGCGCCGCGGAATTCCGGCGCGAGGTGATGTCCGTGGCGGAGCGCTCTGCGCACGGTGTCGCGCGGGCATCGAGGGTGCTGGCGTTCGCCGACGGGCGCGCACAGCTCCCCGGCGAGAGCATCAGCCGCATCCGCCTGACGGAACTCGGTTTCCGCGGCATCTCCTTGCAGCTGCCGGTGCCGGGTCCGCACGGCGAGTCGTACCTCGTGGACTTCGCGGTCGGGGAGGGGCGCGCCGGCTGGCTCGGCGAGTTCGACGGCCGGATCAAGTACGCCGACGCCGACCTGCGCAGCGGACGGTCCGTCGAGAGCGTCGTCGACGACGAGAAGCGCCGCGAGGACTGGATCCGCGGCGTCCGGCAGCAGCCGATGGCGCGGTGGGGGTGGCCGCACATCGACACCGCGGACCTGCTCGGCGCACGGCTGCGCGCCTTCGGCATCCGTCCGCCCCGCTGATCACCCTCGTTCCCCGACCTCTCCCTCATCCCCCGGGCCCTCTTCCCTCGAGTTGGGGGCGGATTCTCGCACTCGGGGCGGCGCAGAACCGCCCCGAACGCGAAAATCCGCCCCAAACCCGGAAAGGTGGGGAAGGTGGGGAAGGTGGGGAGGTGGGGAGGTGGGGAAGGTGGGGAGGTGGGGGAACGGGGGTGGGGGGAGGACGCGGGGTCAGGCGCGATCGGCGAGGAGGGCGCGGACGGCGGCCTCGAGCTCGGCGACGGCGGCGCGCGCCGCCTCGGCCGACTCGCCGCGGGCGTCGATGTACACCTTCAGCTTCGGCTCGGTGCCGCTCGGGCGCACGATGACGCGCGACCCGTCGGCCAGGCGGTAGCGCAGCACATCGCCCGCGGGCATCCCGCCGTCCACCGCGACGGCGAGATCCTCGGCGGATGCCACGGCGCGGTCGCCGAAGGATGCCGGCGCCTGGGCGCGCAGCGAGGCCATCGCTCCCGAGATCACCGACAGGTCGTCGACGCGGATGGAGACCTGCCCGCTCGCGAAGTGCCCGATCTGAGCGCTCAGCTCCTCCAGCAGCCCGCTGATCGTCGTGCCGCGCACGCGCGCATCGGCCGCGAGGCCGAGCATGGCCACGGCCGCGGAGATGCCGTCCTTGTCGCGCACGGTCTGCGGGTTGACGAGATAGCCGAGCGCCTCCTCGTACCCGAAGACCATCCCCGGCGCCCGCGAGATCCACTTGAAGCCGGTCAGCGTCTCGTGGAAGTCCAGACCGTACCGTTCCGCGATCGCACCCAGCCCGGGCGAGGACACCAGCGAGCACGCCAGCGAGGCCCCCTCGGTGTCCTGCGCGGCCCGGGCGGCGCGCCAGCCCAGCAGCAGACCGACCTCGTTGCCGGTGAGCCGGCGCCAGCCGCCCTCCGCATCCGGATCGGGCACGGCGACGGCGAGGCGGTCGGCGTCGGGGTCGTTCGCGAGCACGAACTCGGCATCCACCGCGCGGGCACGGGCGAAGGCGAGGTCCATCGCCCCCGGCTCCTCCGGGTTGGGGAAGGCCACCGTCCGGAACGTCGGGTCGGGGTCGCGCTGCTCCTCCACGATCCGCGGCGCCGGGTAGCCGGCGCTCTTCAGCACGCGGGAGAACGTCTCCCAGCCGACGCCGTGCATGGCGGTGTACACCCAGCGCATCTCCTGCACCCCGTACGGGGCCGGCGCCACGGCGGCGGTCGCCGCCACGTACGCGTCGACGACCTCCTCGGAGGCGATCTCGTAGGCGTCCGAGCGCGGCAGCAGCCCGATGTCCCCGGCATCCGCCACCCGCTGGATGTGTCCGGCGATCTCGGCATCCGCCGGCGCCACGATCTGCGACCCCTGGTCCGCGCCGCCGAGGTACACCTTGTACCCGTTGTCGTCCGGCGGGTTGTGACTGGCGGTCACCATCACCCCGGCATCCGCGCCAAGGTGGCGCACCGCGAACGCGAGCACCGGGGTGGGCAGCAAGCGCGGCAGCAGGATGGCGCGCAGCCCGGCCCCGGCGAACAGCTCGGCGGAGTCCAGGGCGAAGCGCCGGGAGTTGCGGCGGCCGTCGTAGCCGACCACCACGGTCGGCCGCGCACCCGCCGACCGCGCCAGCAGGTAGGAGGCGAAACCGGCCGCCGCCTGCGCGACGAGCACCCGGTTCATCCGGTTGCTGCCGGCACCGAGCGCCCCTCGCAGCCCCGCGGTGCCGAACGCCAGCCGCGACCCGAACCGGTCGTCCAGCTCGGCCAGCGAAGCGGTGTCGCCGCCGGCGGCGCGCGTGATCAGGCCGGCCAGTTCGTCCCGGGTCTCGGGGTCGGGGTCCTGCCGCAGCCAGGCGCGGGCCTGGGTCAGTCGGTCGCTCACAGCGCCTCGATCACTCGGGCGAGCAGGGCCGAGATCACCGGCTCCGCCTCGCGTCCGGCTTCGATCACCTCGGCGTGGCTGAGCGGCGTCTGCTGGATGCCCGCGGCGAGGTTGGTGATCAGCGAGAAGCCGAGGACCTCCATGCCCGCCTCGCGGGCAGCGATGGCTTCGAGCGCGGTGGACATGCCGACGATGTGGCCGCCGATCGCCTTCGCCATCTGCACCTCGGCGGGCGTCTCGTAGTGCGGCCCGCGGAACTGGGTGTACACGCCCTCGTCGAGGGTGGGGTCGACCGAGCGGGCGATGTCGCGCAGGCGCTTCGCGTACAGGTCGGTGAGGTCGATGAAGGTGGCGCCCTCGAGCGGGGAGTCGGCGGTGAGGTTGATGTGGTCGCTGATCAGCACCGGCTGGCCGGGCTTCCACGTCTCGCGGATGCCGCCGGCGCCGTTGGTGAGCACCATGATCTTCGACCCCGTGGCGGCGGCGGTGCGGACGGAGTGCACGACCCGGCGGACCCCGTGGCCCTCGTAGTAGTGCGTGCGCGCGCCGATCACGAGCACGTTCTTCCCCTGCGGGGTGCGGATGCTGCGGAGGGTGCCGACATGCCCCTCGAGGGCGGGCTTGGAGAACCCGGTCACCTCGGTGGCGGGGATCGTGGCGACGGTCTCGCCGATCAGCTCGGCCGCCTTGCCCCAGCCCGACCCGAGGGTGAGGGCGATGTCGTGATGCTCGACCCCGGTCAGCCGCGCGATGTCCGCGGCGGCCTCGGCGGCGACCACGAAGGGGTTCGCGCTCGCGTCGTCCAGGGGGTTCGTGGATGTCTCAGGCATGAGTCCACTCTATGAACGTGCAGGCTCCGCGGCCATGATTGCGGAAGAATGGAATCCATGTCTCAGACTCCCTTCGCGAACAGGCAGAGTGTCGCCGTGCTCGGCGGCGGTCCCGGCGGCTACGAGGCGGCACTCGCCGCCGCGCAGCTGGGCGCGGAGGTGACTCTCGTGGAGCGCGTCGGGGTCGGCGGATCGGCCGTGCTCACCGACGTGGTGCCCTCGAAGAGCCTGATCGCGACGGCGGATGCCGCGGTGGCGATCGCCGAGGCATCCGATCTCGGCGTGCAGTTCTACGCGAAGGGCGCGAACGGCAAGCCGCTCAAGCCCGAGATCGCCATCAACCTCGCCGCCGTGAACAAGCGCCTGCTGGCGCTGGCCGGTCAGCAGTCCGAGGACATGCGCACCGCCCTGCTCGGGGCGGGCGTGCGGATCCTGTCCGGGCACGGCCGGCTGGAAGGGGCGAACGCGATCGTCGTGTCCACCGCCCCCGGCGGCACGGACTTCGACCGGGTGGAGGCCGACACGCTCGTCGTCGCGGTGGGCGCCTCGCCGCGCGAGCTGGACTCCGCCAAACCCGACGGCAAGCGCATCCTCACCTGGACGCAGCTGTACGACATGAAGGAGCTGCCCGAGCACCTCATCGTGGTCGGCTCCGGTGTGACCGGCGCCGAGTTCGCGTCCGCGTACATGAACCTCGGCGCCAAGGTCACCCTGGTCTCCAGCCGTGACCAGGTGCTCCCCGGCGAGGACAAGGACGCCGCGAAGGTGCTCGAGAGCGTGTTCACGCGCGGCGGGATGCAGGTGCTGTCCAAGTCCCGCGCGCAGACGGTGGAGACCACTGAGGACGGCGTGCGCGTGACGCTCGCGGACGGCCGCACGGTGGAGGGCAGCCACTGCCTGATGGCGGTCGGGTCGATCCCGAACACGGCCGGCATCGGCCTCGAGGACGCCGGTGTGGAGCTGACGGAGTCCGGGCACGTCCGGGTGAACCGGGTGGCGCGCACCTCGGTGCCGAACATCTACGCGGTGGGGGACTGCACCAACTTCTTCCCGCTCGCCTCGGTCGCCTCCATGCAGGGGCGCACCGCGGTCTTCCACGCGCTCGGCGACATCGTGATCCCGCTGGAGCAGCGCAAGATCACCGCGAACATCTTCACCGCGCCGGAGATCGCGACCGTCGGCTACTCGGAGCAGGACGTCGAGAACGGGGTCGCGGACGGCATCGTCTACAAGCTGCCGCTGGCCGCCAACCCGCGCGCAAAGATGATGGGCATCCGCGACGGGTTCGTGAAGGTCATCGCCCGCAAGGGGTCGGGCACAGTGATCGGAGGGGTGATCGTCGCGCCGAAGGCCTCCGAGCTGATCTACCCGCTCGCCGTGGCGGTGGAGCGACGCCTGACGGTCGACCAGGTCTCCCGCGTGTTCGCCGCATACCCGTCGCTGTCCACGAGCATCACCGACGCCAGCCGGGCGATGCACGTCAACATCGCGTAGCGTCTGGACGCGCCCGCCGCGGGCCGCGCCGTCCCCGTCCCGGTCGTCGGGCGGGGACGCGTGCGGCGCGCCCGAGACGAACCACGGGTCGCCTCAGACGTCGCCGCCCACGGCTCAGGAGATCGTCAGCAGCTGGTGCCCCGCCGACACGGTCGCACCCGGCTCGGCGTTGATGTTGCCGATGACGCCGTCCTTGTGCGCCTGCAGCGGCTGCTCCATCTTCATCGCCTCGAGCACCACGACCAGGTCGCCCTTGACGACCTGCTGGCCCTCCTCGACGGCGACCTTGACGACGGTGGCCTGCATGGGCGACTTCACCGCGTCGCCGGAGGCTCCCGCGTTCACGGTCGCCGCGTGGCTGCGGCGCGACGGCGGCACGGCGGCCGGGCGACCCGCCGTGTTCGCGACCGGCGCGGCGACGCGGTCGGGCAGGCTCACCTCGAGGCGCTTGCCGCCGACCTCGACGACGACGGTGTGCCGGCCGGGGGCCGACGCCGGGTCCTCCAGCTCGCCGTCCCATGCCGGGATGTCGTTCACGAACTCGGTCTCGATCCAGCGGGTGTACACGCCGAACTCGCCGTTCTCGGCGGTGAAGGCGGGGTCGCGGACGACCTTGCGATGGAACGGGAGCACGGTGGGCAGGCCCGCGACCTCGAACTCGTCCAGGGCGCGGCGGGCGCGCTCCAGGGCCTCCTCGCGGCTGCGGCCGGTGACGATGATCTTCGCCAGCAGCGAGTCGAACGCGCCGGAGACCGTGTCGCCGGCGGTGACGCCGGAGTCGAGACGGATGCCGGGGCCGCCGAACGTCTTGAACACGTGGATCGGCCCGGGCTGCGGCAGGAAGCCACGGCCGGGGTCTTCGCCGTTGATGCGGAACTCGATCGAGTGGCCCTGCGGTTCGGGGTCGGCGTAGTCGATGGTGCCGCCCGCGGCGATGCGGAACTGCTCGCGGACGAGGTCGATGCCGGTGACCTCTTCGGAGACGGGGTGCTCCACCTGCAGGCGGGTGTTCACCTCGAGGAAGGACACGGTGCCGTCCGCGCCGATGAGGAACTCGCAGGTGCCGGCGCCGACGTAGCCGACCTCGCGCAGGATCGCCTTGGATGCGTCGTACAGGGCGCGGTTCTGCTCCTCGGTGAGGAACGGCGCGGGCGCCTCCTCGACCAGCTTCTGGTGCCGCCGCTGCAGCGAGCAGTCGCGCGTGGAGATGACGACGACGTTGCCGGCGGCATCCGCGAGGCACTGCGTCTCGACGTGCCGGGGCTTGTCGAGGTACTTCTCCACGAAGCACTCGCCGCGGCCGAAGGCGGCGACCGCCTCGCGCGTGGCGGACTCGAACAGCTCGGCGACCTCGTCCAGCTCTCGGGCGACCTTCAGCCCGCGCCCGCCGCCGCCGTACGCGGCCTTGATCGCGATGGGCAGGCCGTGCTCCTTCGCGAAGGCGATCACCTCGTCGGCGGAGTCCACCGGCCCCGGGGTGCCGGCGGCGAGCGGCGCGCCCACCTTCTCCGCCACGTGCCGGGCGGTCACCTTGTCGCCGAGGGCCTCGATCGCCTCCGGCGAGGGCCCGATCCAGGTGAGCCCTGCCCCGATCACGGCGCGCGCGAACTCGGCGTTCTCGGCGAGGAAGCCGTAGCCGGGGTGCACGGCGTCGGCGCCGGACCGGCGCGCCACCGACAGGATCTTGTCGATCTGCAGGTACGTCTCCGCACTCGTGGAGCCGTCCAGGGCGTAGGCCTCGTCGGCGAGTCGCGCGTGCATCGCATCCCGATCCTGGTCGGCGTACACGGCGACGGAGGAGATCCCGGAGTCACGGGCGGCGCGGATGATGCGTACGGCGATCTCGCCGCGGTTCGCGATGAGCACCTTGGCGATATCAGGCATGACTGTCAGCCTAGCGAGTGCGCGCGCGTTCCTTTTGACGACTCTCCACAAGAAATCGCGGAGATCGTGTCGTCCCGGCTACCACTGCGCCTGCGGCGTCCCGCGCGTCACCAGAGCTCGGTCCACACCACGCCCAGCTCGCCGGCCAGGCGCCGGAGGGTGGACAGCGACATCCCGACCACGGTCGACGGGTCCCCCTCGACGCGCGTGATGAACGCGCCGCCGAGGCTGTCCACGGTGAACGCGCCGGCCACGTGCAGCGGCTCGCCGGATGCCACGTACGCGGCGATCTCGGCATCCGACACGTCCGCCGCGAACGTCACCGACGCCTCCGCGACCGCCGTTGCCTCGCGCGGGTCGGCGCCGGGGGAGAGCCGGAACACGGAGTGCCCCGAGTGCAGTGTCCCGGTGGATCCGCGCATCCCGCGCCAGCGCCGGGTGGCCTCCTCAGGCGTGTAGGGCTTGCCGTACACCCGACCGCCGATCTCGAACATGGAATCGCCGCCGGCGACGAGGCCGTCGAAGTCCGGCTGCTCGGCGCGCAGCCGCCGGGCCACGTCGGCGGCCTTCTCGCGAGCGAGCAGCAGCACCAGCTCGTCCGGTGCCAGGGCGGTGCCGCGCGCCCTCTCCGCGGCGGCCGCCACCGCCTCCTCGTCCACCTGCGGCGCCATCGTGACCGGCTCGATCCCGGCCTGCCGCAGCAGCATCAGACGGGCGGGGGAGGTGGATGCCAGGCACACGCGCATGCCCTCCACGGTATCTGGGATCATCGGAGGATGACCTCTCCCGCTGGCGACACCCTCGATCTCGATATCACCGGCATCGCCCACGGCGGCACGGTCGTCGCCCGGCACGAGGGACGGGTGGTGTTCGTGTCGGATGCCATCCCCGGGGAGCGGGTGCGTGCGCGGCTGGCCGAGGGCAGCGGGGAGACCCGCCGGTTCTGGCGGGCCGACGCCGTGGACGTGCTCGAGGCATCCCCCCACCGCCGCCCGCACGTGTGGCCGGAGGCGGAGATCACGCGCGCGCCGCAGGACCGCGCCGGCGGCGCCGACCTGGGGCATATCGCCCTGGACCATCAGCGGGTGCTCAAGCGGCGGGTGTTGCAGGAGGCGCTGGACCGGTTCGCCGGCGGCGGCCTGGAGGCCCCGGCGGTGGCCGGTCTCGACGATGGCGACGGGCTGGGGTGGCGCACGCGGCTCACCCTGCACGTGGCCGAGGACGGGCGGATCGGCCCATACGCGCCGCGCAGCCACCGGGTGATCGAGGTGTCCTCGCATCCGCTCGCCCGCCCCGCGGTGGCGGAGGCGGCGCGCGGGCTGCGGGGCCTGAAGCCCGGGCGCGTCGATCTCGTCGAGCCCGCGGACGGCCGCGTGCGGGTGCTCGCCCGCCCGGACCGGGGACGGCACCGTCCGGCGCCGGAGACCATCGTCGAGACGGTGGCCGGACGCGACTTCCGGCTCGATGCCGGCGGGTTCTGGCAGGTGCATCCGGCGGCCGCGCGGACGCTGCACGACGCGGTCGTGGACGCCCTCGCCGGGCGGGTCGATCCGGATGCCACGCACTTCGACCTGTACGGCGGCGTCGGCCTGCTCTCCGCCACCCTCGCCGGGCTCGGCGCCACGGACATCGTCACGGTGGAGTCCGATCCGCGCGCCACGGCCCACGCGCGGGAGAATCTCGCAGACCTCGACGTCGAGGCGGTCACCGCCCGCGTCGACCGGTTCCTGGCGGGTGCGCCCGAGGGCACGCGCGCAGGAACCGTGGTGCTGGACCCGCCGCGCTCGGGCGCGGGGCGCGCGGTCGTGGAGGGCGTGCACGCGCTCTCCCCGGAGGCGATCGCCTACGTCGCGTGCGATCCGGTGGCGCTCGCCCGCGATCTCGGCACGTTCCGCGACCTCGGCTGGCGGGTGGAGCGGCTGCGCGCCTTCGACCTGTTCCCGCACACGCACCATTTCGAGACGGTGGCGCTGCTGCTGCCCGCGGCGTCGTGACGGCGGGCCGTCTCGCGACCGCGGAAGCCGTCAGTAGGCTGAGCGTATGAGCACCGTCGCCCTCATCGACGACCACGAGTCCGTGCGTCTCGGCCTGGAAGCGGCCTGCCAGCGCGACGGTGAGCAGACCGTCGTGTTCTCCGGCGCGACCGTGCGCGAGTACCTCGCATGGCGCGCGTCGTCGGATGCCCCGCCGGTGGACGTCGTCGTCCTCGACCTCACCCTCGGGGACGGCACCACGGTGACCGAGAACGTGGCGACCCTCGTCGCCGACGGCGCGAGCGTCGTGATCCACAGCGTCGCCGACCGGCCGGCCGCGGTGCGCGAGGCGCTCGTGGCCGGCGCCGCCGGGGTGGTGAGCAAGTCCTCCGCGCTCGACGACGTGCTCGACGCGATCCGCACGGTCGCCCGCGGAGACGCGCTGAACAACGTCGAATGGGCCAGCGCCGTCGACGGGGACCGCGAGTTCGCCCACGCGCAGCTCTCCAGCCGGGAGCGCGAGGTGCTGCGCCTGTACGCGACGGGGCTGCCGCTGAAGGTCGTGGCGGAGCGGCTCGGCGTCGCGTACTCCACGGCGAAGGAGAACATCACCCGCATCCGGGTGAAGTACGTCGAGGTCGGACGCCCCGCGCCGACGAAGGTCGACCTGCTGCGCCGCGCGATGGAGGACGGCATCGTCTCCCCCGACGGGGTGACGAGTGGCGGCTGAGGCCGGGTCCATCCGGGAGGCGTGGAGCCGCATCCCGTCGCCCGGGGTGAACGGCGGCGAGTTCGAGCGCTTCACCGGGGAGCGGATGGAGCGCATCCTCGGCATCGTCACCGCGATCGGATCCACGGCGCTGGGGGCGCAGGCGCTGTTCGCCGCGATCACCCGGCTGCCCGAGGCGGACCCCGCGCGCATCGCGATGATGATCATGGTGTTCGGCCCGCTGCTGGCGATGATCCTGGCCTGCATCACCGGCCGGTGGGCCCGGCAGGCGTGCGGGACGTTCGCCGTCGTGTACGTGCTGGCGCTGCTGCTGTGGCCGCAGGTGGTGAACCCGGCGGTGCGCACGCCGGACACCCAGCCGTGGATCTTCTTCCTGGTCAACATCGGGGTGGCCGCGGCCATGATCGCCTTCCCCGTGGTGCTGCAGTTCGCGTGGGCCATCGCCGTCCCGTTCGTGTACGGCTTCGTGCGGCTCGTGCAGGGGGAGTTCTCGCAGAGCTTCTGGATCTCGACCGCGTTCGACGTGTCGTTCACCCTGATCCTCGGCATGGTGATCGTCTCCCTGGCGTGGATGTTCCGTCAGGTCGCCGGCGGGGTCGACGAGGTGCGCTCGCAGACCGTCTCCGCCTACGCCCGGGCCGCGGCCGCCACCGCCGCCGAGGAGGAGCGGGTGTCGCTGGCCGCGCTCATGCACGACAGCGTGCTCGCGGCGCTCATCGCGGCCGAGCGCGCCGAGAGCGACCGCGAGCGCGGCCTGGCCGCGGGGATGGCGAGGGAGGCGCTCACCCGGCTGGCGAACACGGAGGCGTCGATCGCGCAGGAGGGCAACGAGCAGCCGATCGCGGGCGTGCAGGTCGTCGCGGAGCTGCGGCGGGCGCTGTCCGAGCTGGGCGCCGACGCCGTCGTGGAGGAGCGGGGCGTCCCGGCGGCGATCCCGGAGCGGGTGGCGCGCGCGATCGTGCTCGCCGCGCGTCAGGCGATCGGCAACGCGATGACGCACGCGGGCGGGCGCGGCCTGCACGTCGTGGTGGAGGCCGCGCGACCGGATGCCATGTCGGTGACGGTCCTCGACAGCGGCCCCGGCTTCGACGTCGACGCGATCGGGGCGGACCGGCTCGGCATCCGCGCATCGATCCTGGCCCGGATGGCGGCCATCGCCGGGACCGCGGACGTCCGGTCCGGGCCCGGCGGGACGACCGTCACCCTGTCGTGGGAGGCGGCATGAGGCGCACCGTCCGCAGCATGGCCACCGGTCTCGCCCTCGGGTTCGCGGTGTACTTCGCTGCGCGCGCGGTGTGGTGGATCGTGCAGCCCACAGCGCCGCTGCTGATGGTCGCGGCGATCTTCCTCTACCTGGCGACGATCCTCACCGTCGTCCTCGTGCAGCAGGCGGTGAGCGTACGGATGCCGCTGTGGGCCGCCGTCCTCGCGCTCGCCGCGAGCGCCGTGATCCCCGTGCTGGTCAACCTGTCCCTCGAGCCGGCGGTGCGCACCGCGCCCTTCGCCACCTGGTACATCGGGGGGATCGGCCTGCTCGGCGTGGTCTGCGTGGTGCGGCGGCGACCGATGTTCGGCTGGGTGATCCTGGCGACGCTGATCGTGTCGGCCTGCGCCTTCCTCGGCATCGGCGAGGCCTTCACCTTCGGTCTCGTCGGCTCCATCACCTGGCTCGTGCTGGCGCAGCTGCTGGTGTTCTTCTGGGGGCGGGCGGTGCGCGACACGGAGCGGCTGGCGGACATCCAGCAGGCCGTGTCGGCCTGGCATGCGACGCAGCTGGTGCGGCAGCGGGAGAGGCGGATGCGGGTGCAGCTCGCGCTCGAGGTGGCCGGCCCCGTGCTGGGCAGGACGGTCGCCGCGCAGGGTCGGCTCACTCCGGAGGAGCGGCTGGAGGCGCGGCTCGCCGAGGGGCGGCTGCGGGACGAGCTGCGCGGGGCGAGTCTGCTCAACGATGCGGTGCGGGACGCGATCCAGGCTGCCCGGCGCCGTGGCGT
Organism: Microbacterium neungamense; assembly: GCF_024971095.1. Lineage (NCBI taxonomy): Bacteria > Bacillati > Actinomycetota > Actinomycetes > Micrococcales > Microbacteriaceae > Microbacterium > Microbacterium neungamense. The sequence continues at coordinate 1,793,994 of NZ_CP069717.1, read as the reverse complement.
CGTGGTCACCGTGTTCGACGAGGGCGGTCTGGATGACGTGCCGGAGGAGCGGCGAGCGCAGATCCGGGACGAGCTCGCCGACGTGCTCGCTGAGGTGCGGTCCGAGCGGGTGATCATCCGCGCCGGCCGGGATGAGACCGTCGCGGTGACGGTGGTCGGCCGGGCGGCCGGCGGGCACGACGAGGACGGGGTCGACCTGTGGCACGAGATCCCGCGTCGGAAGGCGGACTGAGCGCGGCATCCGCCCGGCGTCGTCCGATCCGTCGCGCAGACGGACGGATCGGGCGTGAGCGCGGCTGTCCAGGACCGCCCGGTCGTCCAGGGCCGACCGGCTGGGGATCCGATCGGCTGGGGGAGAGAGAGGGCGAGGGGCGGCGAAGCCGCCCGCCCCTCGCCAGCGCGGAACAGCTACCCGAAAACTGTCCGCTAAAGGGCGGTTGTGCGTCTGCCTACCCTGGGACAGAGCATCCGCCTAACGCGAAGCGTTGACACCAGTCTTCCGATTCGCAACGGGTCTGTCTGTAGGTATTTCGGGGGACAAAACCGGCTCTTCGGGGGCAGATCCGGCCTTCCGGAAGGGATCGCCGCTCGGACGGCATCCTCAGCCGGAGAAGCGGCCCCAGGGGATGTCGCGCCGCAGTGGACGGCGCAGCCCGCGCTGGGTGCGCTGCCACACCGAGACCGGCGGCTGCTCCGCCACGGCCTCCTCGCTCTCGTGCGCGTAGGCCTCGCTCACGACGGCGATCAGCGCGGCGAGCTCCTCCTCGGTGGGTGCTCCGCGCACGATGGCCGGCTGCGGCGACGGCTCGCTCACAGCGGGATGTTCCCGTGCTTCTTCGGCGGCAGCTCTGCCCGCTTGCCGCGCAGGGCCCGGAGGGCCTTGGCGATGGCGACGCGGGTGGCCGCGGGCTCGATGATGCCGTCGATCTCGCCGCGCTCGGCGGCGAGGAACGGCGAGGTGACGCTGTACGTGTACTCGTTGGCCAGCCGCGTGCGCACCGCCGCGACGTCCTCACCGGCCTCCTCGGCCCGCTTGATCTCTCCCCGGTACAGGATGTTGACGGCGCCCTGGCCGCCCATCACCGCGATCTCGGCGGTGGGCCAGGCGAGGTTCACGTCGGCGCCCAGCTGCTTCGAGCCCATCACGATGTAGGCACCGCCGTAGGCCTTGCGCAGGATCACGGTCACCAGGGGCACGGTCGCCTCGGCGTAGGCGTAGATCAGCTTGGCGCCGCGGCGGATGACGCCGGTCCACTCCTGGTCGGTGCCGGGCAGGTATCCGGGCACGTCGACGAGGGTGACGATCGGGATCGAGAACGCGTCGCAGAAGCGGACGAAGCGGCTGGCCTTCTCGCCCGCGTCGATGTTGAGCGTGCCGGCCATCTGCGACGGCTGGTTGGCGATGATCCCGACCGAGCGGCCCTCGACCCGGCCGAAGCCGATCACGATGTTCGGCGCGAACAGCGGCTGCACCTCGAGGAAGTCGCCGTCGTCCACCACGTGCTGGATGACGTCGTGGATGTCGTAGGGCTGGTTGGGGGAGTCGGGGATGATCGTGTTCAGGCTGCGGTCGGCATCCGTCGTCTGGAACTCGAACGACGTCTCGTACGCCGGGATCTCGGCCATGTTGTTGTCGGGCAGGAACCCGAGCAGCGTGCGTGCGTAGTCGATCGCATCGTCCTCGTCCTCGGCGAGGTAGTGCGCGACGCCGGAGCGGGTGTTGTGCGTGAGCGCGCCGCCGAGGTCCTCCATGCCGACGTCCTCGCCGGTGACCGTCTTGATCACGTCGGGGCCGGTGACGAACATCTGGCTGGTCTTGTCGACCATGATGACGAAGTCGGTGAGCGCCGGGCCGTACACGGCGCCGCCGGCGGCCGGTCCCATGATGATCGAGATCTGCGGGATGACCCCGGACGAGCGGGTGTTCAGCCGGAAGATCTCGCCGTACTTGCTGAGCGCGAGCACGCCCTCCTGGATGCGCGCCCCGCCGGAGTCGAGGATGCCGACGATCGGCATCCCGCCTTGGAGGGCGAACTCCATGATCTTGATGATCTTGTCGCCGGAGACCTCGCCGAGCGAGCCGCCGAAGGTGGTGAAGTCCTGGGAGTACACCGCCACGGTGCGGCCGTGGATCGTGCCGATGCCCGTGACGACGGAGTCGCCGTAAGGGCGGTTGCGGTCCATGCCGAAGGCGGTGGTGCGGTGTCGGACGTACTCGTCGAACTCGACGAAGCTGCCCTTGTCGACCAGCAGCTCGATCCGCTCGCGGGCGGTCATCTTGCCCTTGGCGTGCTGCTTCTCCTGGGCTTTCTTCTCCGCGTCGATGACCGCTTCGGTGTATCGCGCGCGCAGGTCCGCGATCTTGGCGGCCGTGGTCGAGAGGTCAGGCGTGTCCGTCACGGAATCCACCCTAGTGCCGGGGCGCGGGGAGCCGTTGGACGCTCGCCACAACGGGTCCGCGGATGGTTTGCAGGATGCCGCGCACTGGGAGCACGGCCGTCGTGCGCTCCTCCGCGTATCACCTCGGTGTAACGAGAAAAGGCCGAAGATTCAGTGCGCGATGGGCGGCGGCGGGGCTTTCGGGTCGATCGGGTAGAGCATGCGGTCACGGTAGGAGCGGCCGCCGACCCGCACACGGCCGCTGGACCCCCGTCGCCGTGACCGGGGGAGAAGCCGGGCTCAGGCCTCGTCTGTGGAGGAGGAGCGCTCCGCGGCGGCGACCTCGTCGCCGGCCTGCTCGCGATCCCTGCGACGCAGCATCCCGCCCGTCTTCCGGCCTGCGGCGCCCAGGCCGCGCACGGCGGAGCCTGCCGCTCCGGCGACGGCATTGCCGACGAACTTCGCGCCGTCGACGATCCTGCTCTCGATCCGCTCCGTGCCGGGCACCGGCTCGAGCTCGGCCGGCAGGCTGGCGGGGGCGATCCCGAACGCACGCCGCGATGTGGTCAGCACGCGACGGCCGAGGAGGTGATTGCCGGCGCCGCCGATCGCGGCGCCGATGCCGAAGGGCAGGGCCTTCCCGAGCAGCGAGGCGCTGTCGCGGGTGGCGAACTGGTGGATGAACGCGGACTTCAGCCGGTCCAGGAGCGGCCCGACCGCGGCGCGCGGCAGCGACTTGGTGACCAGTTCGCCCCAGTACGCCGAGCGAGGGCCGCCCTTTCCGACGGCCTGCCGGGCGAGCTGGGAGACCAGGTCGACGCCCTCCTTGCCGAGCATGAGCGTCATCACCAGCGCCCGCGCGCGATCCGGGTTGTCGATCGCGATGCCGTGGACCTCGGCGAGCGACTGGGCGAACAGGGCGGTGGCCTCCATGAATCCGGCGGTCTCCACGCCCGACAGCGCCAGCGTCACGCCCGTGCCGATCCCGGGGATGACCGCGGTGGCGCCCACCGCTGCGCCCCCGGTGGTCACCGCCGTGAGGTAGCGGTTCTCCAGGATCTTCACGATCTGCGCGGGCGTCGCCTCGGGATGGCGCCGGCGGATGCTGCGGATGTGCGCCACGACGAGCGGGCGCTGCACGGTCATGACGCGGTCGAGGCCGCGCACGACGAGCGGATGCTCCGGGGATCCCACCGGCGGGACGGGGGAGTCCCACGGGGCGTCGTCAGGGAGCGAGTGGATCTTGTGAACCTTCTCGCGCATGAGGCGATCCTATGTGCGAGATCCGCGAGTACGCCGAGAGCCCGGCATACAGAACGCCGAGAGCCCGGCATCCGCTGGGGGAACCGGGCTCTCGACGCGATCGCAGGATCAGACGTAGTGGTTGGCGCGCTCGAGGTCCTCGGCGAAGTCGATCTCGACCGCGTACAGGTCGGAGATGTCCATCGGCTCGAGCAGCAGGCCGTTCTCGGCGATCGCGAGCTCGAGGCCACGCTCGAAGTAGTCCTGGTCGTCCACGCGCTGCAGCTGGCGCATGAACGCCTTCTTGTCCGCCGCGGAGATGTAGTTGATGCCGACCGCCTCGCCGAGCCCGCCCTTGACGGTCTTCGACAGCTCCTTGATGTAGCCCTCGGGGGTGACCGTGTACTTGACCTCCTCGTCGCTCACCTTGGAGGTGTTGACGGTGACGAACGACTGGTCCCGCTCGATGTAGGGCATCGCGCGGCCCAGGATGCGCGGGTCGAAGACGACGTCGCCGTTCATCCACAGCACGCCGCCCTTGCCGGTCACGCTGAGCGCACGCAGCAGGCTCTTGGAGGTGTTGGTGACGTCGTAGCGCTCGTTGTGCACGTAGTTCACGTTCGGGAACGCCTCGATGATGGTCTCGGCGCGGTAGCCGACGACCGTGGTGATGAGGGCGTCGTCGCCGAACGCGGCACGGATGTTGTCGTGCTGCTGCTGCATGATCGTGCGGCCGTCGCTCAACTCGGTGAGCGGCTTGGGCAGGGCGCGACCGAGGCGCGAGCCCATGCCGGCGGCGAGGATGACGGTCTGAAGAGCCACGAAATTCTCCTAAGGTTCGCTGTCGATTCGTTCACTGTCGGTTCATCGACGGGACACCTCTTCGTGCCGCTGTCATGCTAGCGATGTCACCTGGGAGAGCGCCGGTCGCGCGGATGCCGTTGCCGTTTCGTGACCGAGTGCACACCGAACGCTCAGGTTCGCCGGAGTGCGCGGGAAGCGGCTTGATACCTTAGGCACGTGACTTCTTCTCTCGATTCCGGAGCCGATCCTGCTGACGCCGCGACGGACGAGATGACGGATGCCCGCGCGGGCGGCGCCCGGGCGGGAGGCGCGTCCGGGCGCACCGCATCCGAGGGCGCGACCGACGACGCCGGCGCGCGGAAGTCGGCGAAGAAGACCGCTGCTGGCAAGACTCCCGCCGCATCCCCGGATGCCGCCGCGACCGCCGCGGCGAAGGCGGCCGCACGCAAGACCGCCGCCGCGAAGGCGGCCGCACGCAAGACCGCCGCCGCGAAGGCGGCCGCCACCAAGCGAGCGTCGGCGGCCGCCGCGGCCAAGACCGCCGCGGTGAAGGAGGCGGCCGCGAAGGCCGCGGCGGCGAAGAGCAGCGCGAGGACAACCGCCGCCAGGACGACGGCGGCCAAGACGGCTGCCGCCAAGGCCGCCGCTGCGAAGGCCGAAGCGGCGAAGGCGGAGGCCGCGCAGGCGGAGGCGGAGGCGGCTGCTGGGGGGAAGCCCGGGGACGCGGCTGTCGCGAAGAAGACGGCGGCGAAGAAGACCGCGACGACGAAGACGGCGGCGAAGAAGCCGGCTGCGCGGAAGACCACGGCCGCGAAGACCACTGCAACGAAGACCACGGCCGCGAAGACCGCCGCGACGAAGACGTCCGGCACGAAGACCGCGACCGCCAAGACCACCGCGAGGAAGAACGCCGCCGGCGAAGCGGCATCCGTCGAGGACCCGACCAGCGCCGCCACCACCGCGGCCGAGGGCGCGACGACGAAGACGACCACCACGACGGCACGGACCACGAAGGCGCGGAAGTCCGCGGCGGCCACGCTGGCCGCCGATGCGGAGGCGCCGTCCGACTCGACCCAGCCTGCTCCGACCGAGGCCGTCTCGACCGAACCTCCGGCGACCGAGCCCGCCGCGACGGAAGCGACCCCGCGCAGGAAGCCGGCGCGCGCGACGTCCGCGAAGACCGCTGCGACCCGGCCCGCGTCGCGCACCTCGTCCGGCTCCGGGAGCGCTCGCGGGTCGCGGGCGACCGTCTCCAGCGACGACGCCAAGCGCACCGAGATCGACGTCGTGTCCGGGCCCATCGAGACCATCTCGAAGCCGGCCTCGGTCGAGGAGCCCGCGCCGGCGGTCGACGAGTCCGGGTCGGTCGTCGACGAGTCCACGTCCGCCGTCGCGGAGCCTGAACCGGCCGTCGCGGAGGTTGCGCCGGCCGTCGAGGAGCCTGGCCTGGAGCAGGACGCGTCCCCGGCATCCGACGGCCCTGCCGCCGATGCGGCCGCGGCTGAAGCGCCCGTCGCGGAAGCCACCCCCGCCGACGCGCCTGCCGGGGAGACCACCCCGACCCAAGCGCCCGCCGCCGAAACCGCCACCACCCCGCGCGTGACGCCCGCCGCCTCGGCGGCCCCGGCCGAGGCGATCGTGATCCGTGGGCTCGTCAAGCGCTTCGGCGAGAGCCGGGCGGTGGACGGCATCGACATCACGGTTCCGGCCGGCTCCTTCTACGGGCTCGTCGGCCCGAACGGCGCCGGCAAGACCACGACCCTCTCCGTCATCGCCGGGCTGCTGCGGCCGGACGCGGGCAGCGTGATGATCTGCGGCATCGACCAGCGGGTCAAGCCGCTGGCCGCCAAGCGGGTGATGGGCGTGCTCCCCGACCGGCTGCGCACCTTCGACCGCCTCACCGGGCGGCAGCTGCTGCACTACTACGGGCAGCTGCGCGGCCTGCAGCACGCCGTGATCGAGAAGCGCATCGCCGACCTCGCCCGCGCCTTGGACCTGACCGAGGCTCTCAGTCGCGTCGTCTCGGACTACTCGGCCGGCATGACCAAGAAGGTGATGCTCGCCGGCGCGATGATCCACTCGCCGCGCGTGCTCGTGCTCGACGAGCCGTTCGAGGCCGTCGACCCGGTGTCCTCCGGCGTGATCCTCGACATCCTGCGCTCGTACGTGTCGCACGGCGGCACCGTGATCCTGTCCAGCCACGGCATGGACCTCGTCGAGCGGGTCTGCTCACGCGTCGCGATCATCGTCGAGGGGGAGGTCCTCGCAGAGGGCACGATCGACGAGGTGCGCGCCGGCAAGTCCCTGGAGACGCGCTTCGTCGAGCTGTCCGGCGGCGGCGGGGAAGTGGAGGGCCTCGAGTGGTTGCACACGTTCTCCGCCTGAGGCTGGCGCTCCTGGTCGGAGCGCTGCGCGGCGAGCGGCCGGTGCGCACCGCGCTCGGGTTCGCGATCGCGGTCGTGCTCACCGTCGCGGTGTGCGTCGCCGTGCTCGGCCTGGACGACGCGCCCGCGCCCGTCGCGCGCGCCGTCATCGTGCTCGGCGGGGCCGCGGCCTTCCTCGCCTTCCTGGTCGGGCCGATGCTCTCCGGCACGGTGGACCAGCTCGACCCGAGGCGCTTCGCCCCGTTCGGCGTCGACGAACGGCGGATGCCGTGGATCCTCCTGCTCGCCTCGGTGGTCAGCGTTCCGAGCCTGGCGATGCTGGCCATCGCCGCCTGCGTCGCCGTCGTCGCGATCGGCGCCGGCGTGCCGTGGCTGCTGGCCGTGCTGTGCAGCCTCGTCGGCGCGATGACCACGATCATGGTCGCGCGGATCGGCATGGCGGCCAGCGCGATCCTGCTGCCCGAGCGGCGCTCGCGGGAGCTGACCGTGCTGTTCACGATCCCGGTCATCGTGATCGCGTTCCCGGTCGCGGTGTACTTCGCCTCGCTGGCGTGGAAGGGGCGGGTGCCGCACGGCGTCGAGACGATGTCCGCGATCGCCGGTGCGACACCGCTCGCCGCCCCGTACGGGCTCATCTTCGCCGCCGAATCCGGAGACACCGGCGGGGCGTGGCTCTCCGGCATCGTCGCCCTCGCCACCGCGGTCGGCATCGCCTGGCTGTGGAACGCGCTCGTGCGGCACATGCTCACGACCACCGAGCGCCCGGTCGCCGCCCGGGAGCGCTCCGGCATGGGCTGGTTCGGCATCATGCCGTCCACCGCGTTCGGCGCCGTCGCCGCGCGCAGCCTGGTGTACTGGCTGCGCGACCGGCGCTACATCGTCAACGTGATCGTCGTGCCGATCGCCGGCGTCCTCACCGTCTTCCCGCTGCTGGTGGCCGGAGTGCCGCTGTCGATCGCCGCGCTGGTCCCGGTCCCGGTGATGGCGCTCTTCTTCGGCTGGCTGCCGCACAACGACGTCGCCTACGACTCGACCGCCGTGTGGATCCACGTCGCCAGCGGCCTGCGCGGCATCCCCGACCGGCTGGGCCGGCTGGTGCCGGTGACGCTGGTCGCGGTGCCCACCCTGGCTGTCGCGATCTCGGTCAGCCTCGCCGTGGCATCCCGCTGGCATCTGCTGATGCCGATGATCGGCCTCGCCGCGAGCCTCCTGCTCACCGGCCTGGGCATGTCCAGCATCGCGTCGGTCATCGCGCCCTACGCCGTCTCCCGGCCGGGCGACAGCCCGTTCCAGCAGCCGCAGCGCTCCTCGTACGGATCGTTCGGCCCGGCGCTGACCTTCGTGGGTGCGATCCTGCTGAGCGGCCCGACGATCTGGCTGTTCGTTCTCGCGGTGATCACGGGCGGCCACGGGGCCGCCGCGTTCTGGGTGGGCGTCCTCACCGGCGCGGTCGTCGTCGCCGGCGGCGTGATGCTCGGCGGGCGCATCTTCGAACGCAGCGGGGAGCGGCTGATGGAGTTCGCGGAGACGACCTGAGCCGGGCCGGGCGCGACTAGACTCGCGGCATGAGTACTCCGCTGGACAGCCCCGATCAGGGCGGCGTGGCAACGCTTGATCGTGAACTCGAAGAGATCCTCCGCGAGGAGAACCTCGAGCCCGGCGACCATGAGCGCTTCTCGCATTACGTGAAGAAGGACAAGATCCTCGAGTCCGCGATTACCGGCAAGCCTGTGCGGGCGCTGTGCGGCAAGAAGTGGACGCCCGGGCGCGACCCGGAGAAGTTCTCGATCTGCCCCACCTGCAAGGAGATCTACGAGGGCCTCAAGAACTGAGGCCGGGCCCTAACGGGCGTCTTCGAAGACGGTCGGGATCGCCGGGTCGGACTTGCTGAGCGCGAGAGCGCGGATCGGCAGCTCCTCGCGCACCTGCAGGTGATGGGCGCGCGCGGCGGCCGTGCCCTCGGGCCCCTCGTGCGCGGTGTCGATGTCGCCGTGGTCGACCAGGGTGATCTGCAGCGGCCGGGACCCGGGGTGCTCGGACGGCACGTCGACCTCTTCGAAGCCGTCGGAGACCGCGATCGTCTCCGCGGTGGCCACGCCGTCCTCGAGCGTCCGGAACGCGGCCTTCCGGCCGCCCTTGGACCCCTTGTCGGTGGACGCCTTCGCGACGGCCACCCACGAGCCGTCCGGCGCCTGGCGTGCGACGAGCTTGTACACCATGCTCGCGGTCGGGTAGCCGGATCCGGTCACGACCGAGGTGCCGACGCCGTAGGCGTCCACGGGCGAGGCGGCGAGAGCGGCGATCGCGTATTCGTCGAGGTCGCTGGTGACGGTGATCTTCGTCCCGGTGGCGCCCAGCTCGTCGAGGTGCGCGCGCACCTCGGCGGCCACGATCGGCAGGTCGCCGGAGTCGATGCGCACGCCGCCGAGGCCGGTGCCGGCCACGCGCACCGCAGTCTCGACGCCGGCGCGGATGTCGTAGGTGTCGACGAGCAGGGTCGTCCCGGTGCCGAGCGCCTCCACCTGGGCGCGGAACGCGTCCTCCTCGGTGTCGTGCAGCAGTGTCCAGGAGTGCGCGGCCGTGCCCATGGTGGGGATGCCCCAGCGCCGGCCGGCCTCGAGGTTGCTGGTCGCCCCGAACCCGGCGATGAACGCAGCCCGCGCGGCCGCCACCGCGGACTCCTCCGCAGCCCGGCGGGAGCCCATCTCGGCGAGCGGGCGCTCACCGGCCGCGATGCTCATGCGCGAGGCGGCCGTCGCCACCGCCGAGTCGTGGTTGAGGACGCTGAGCGCGAGCGTCTCCAGCACCACCGCGTCGGCGAAGGTGCCCTCCACGGTGAGGATGGGGGATCCGGGGAAGTACAGCTCCCCTTCCCGGTATCCGCGGATGGTCCCGGTGAACCGGTAGCCCTCCAGGTAGCGCAGAGCGTCGGCATCCACCACGCGGTTGTCGCGCAGATAACGCAGCTCGTCCTCGCCGAAGTGGAAGTCGCGCAGCAGCGACAGCAGGCGCCCCGTCCCGGCCACGACCCCGAACCGCCGGCCGCCGGACAGGCGCCTGGAGAACAGCTCGAACACGCTGGGCCGCCGCCCCGTCCCGTCGCGCAGCGATGCCGCCAGCATGGTCAGTTCGTAGCGGTCGGTGAGGAACGCGGTGCTCATGGGCTCAGTGTACTGAGCGGGCTCCGGCCGACCCGCCGCCGGATGCGGCCGGATGCCGCCGCGGCGGCGGCCCCGGTACCGTGATCGCATGACCGGGAACGACGGAGTGCGGGACGAACTGGACACGCTGGCGACGGAGGCCGTGGACCCGGCCTACGCCGAGCTCGACCTGATGAGCACGGCGGAGCAGGTCGCGGCGATGGCGGAGCAGGGGGTCGCCGCGGCCGAGGCGGTCCGCCGGGCGCAGGCGAGCATCGCCCGTGCCGTGGACGGCATCGTGGCGAGGCTGCGCGGCGGAGGCCGGCTCGTCTACATCGGCGCCGGCACGCCCGGCCGCCTCGGCGTGCTCGACGCCAGCGAGGTGCCGCCCACGTTCGGCGCCGATCCCGGCCTCGTGGTCGGCATCGTCGCGGGCGGAGAGACCGCGCTGCGCCGCGCTGCGGGCCGCGCGGGCGAGCGGCGCCTTCACCGTGGCGCTGGCGGCTAACCGCGGCGCCGAGATGTCCGGCGAGGCGGACGTCGCGATCGAGGTCGAGGTCGGCCCCGAGATCGTCGCCGGGTCGACCCGGCTGAAGGCGGGCACCGCGCAGAAGCTGGTGCTGAACACGCTCTCCACCCTGACGATGGTGCAGCTCGGCGCCGTGCACGGGAACCTCATGGTGGACGTGCAGGCCACGAACGCGAAGCTTCGCGCCCGCGCGGAGAGGATCGTGATGCACGCGACCGGCTGCGACGCCCGAGTGTCCGCGCAGGCGCTCGAGGCCGCCGACGGCTCGGCGAAGCTCGCGATCGCGATCGTCGCGGGCGGGACGGATGCCGCGCGGGCGCGCGAGGCCCTGGCCGCCTCCGGCGGCGTGCTGCGGGAGGCGCTCCGGACGCTCGGCGCGTCCGGAGCCTAGGAGCCGCGTCGGGAGCTGCCGGGCCGGGGCTGCCACCGCCCGATCGCACCCGCCGTGCCGGGATAGGCTGGATGATCATGAACGACGCGCCGATCGGCATCTTCGACTCCGGTGTCGGCGGGCTCACCGTCGCACGCGCGATCCGCGCGCAGCTGCCGCAGGAGTCGCTGGTCTACATCGGCGACACCGCCCACTCGCCCTACGGGCCCAAGCCGATCGCCGAGGTGCGCCGGTACGCGCTCGAGGTGCTGGACACCCTCGTCGACCAGGGCGTGAAGATGCTCGTGATCGCGTGCAACACGGCATCCGCCGCCATGCTGCGCGACGCCCGCGAGCGCTACGACGTCCCCGTCGTCGAGGTGATCGGGCCCGCCGTGCGCCGCGCCGTGTCCACCACCCGCAACGGCCGGGTCGGCGTGATCGGGACCGTGGGCACGATCGGCTCCCGCGCCTATCAGGACATGCTCGAGGTGAACGAGCGCCTGGAGGTGTTCACAGCGGCGTGCCCGCGCTTCGTCGAATTCGTCGAGGCCGGGATCACCGGGACTCCGGAAGTGCTCGCGACCGCCGAGGAGTACCTCGCGCCGCTGCGGGATGCGGGCGTCGACACGCTGGTGCTCGGATGCACCCACTACCCGTTCCTGCGCGGGGCGATCAGCTACGTGATGGGCGACGGGGTCACCCTGGTCTCCAGCGATGACGAGACCGCCGCGGACGTGTACCGGCAGCTCGTGCGCGGCGACCTGCTGGCGCCGGAGGGCGCTGTGCCGAGCTACGTGTACGAGGCGACGGGGGAGTCCGCAGACGACTTCACCCGGCTCGCCAACCGCCTGATGGGGCGCGAGGTGCGCGACGTGCAGCTCGTGCAGACCGGGGCGATCACCCTTCCCCACCTGTCGCGGGCCGACCGCGCCTGAGCGTCATCCGCACATCCGAGAGGACACCATGACCGACATCGTCCGCGCCGACGGCCGCGCCCCCGACCAGCTCCGCGAGGTCCGGATCGAGCGCGGCTGGTCGCGCCACGCCGAGGGCTCCGCGCTGATCAGCTTCGGCGGCACCACCGTGCTGTGCACCGCTTCGTTCACCAGCGGCGTGCCGCGCTGGCTCACCGGCAAGGGCAAGGGCTGGGTGACCGCGGAGTACGCCATGCTGCCGCGATCGACGAACACCCGCAACGACCGCGAGAGCGTGAAGGGCCGCATCGGCGGGCGCACTCACGAGATCTCCCGGCTGATCGGCCGTGCGCTGCGCGCCGTCGTCGACACCAAGGCCCTCGGCGAGAACACCATCGTGATCGACTGCGACGTGCTGCAGGCCGACGGCGGCACACGCACGGCCGCCATCACCGGCGCCTACGTCGCCCTCGCGGACGCGATCGCGTGGGGCCGTGCGCAGAAGCTGATCGGGAAGAACGCGGTGCCGCTGCGCGATTCGGTCGCGGCGGTGTCCGTGGGCATCATCGACGGCGAGCCCATGCTGGATCTGGCATACGTGGAGGACGTGCGCGCCGAGACCGACATGAACGTCGTCGTGACCGGCCGCGGACTCTTCGTCGAGGTGCAGGGCACCGCCGAGGGGGCGCCGTTCGACAAGAGCGAGCTGGACGCCCTCCTCGACCTCGGACTGGCCGGATGCGCGCGGCTCACCCAGCTGCAGGCCGCCGCCCTGTCGGACGCTCAGCCGGTCTCGGACGCTGAGCCCGTCGAAGCGCCCGACCCGGGGTCCGCGCGATGAAGGTCGTGCTCGCCACGCACAATCCGCACAAGGTCGCCGAGTTCCAGCAGATCGTGGCGAAGGCCCGCCCGGACCTCGAGGTGATCGGCTACGACGGTCCGGAGCCGGTCGAGGACGGGGTCACCTTCGCGGAGAACGCGCTGATCAAGGCACGTGCCGCCGCCGCGCACACCGGGCTCGCCGCGCTCGCCGACGACTCCGGCATCTGCGTCGACGTGCTGGGCGGTGCACCGGGCGTCTTCTCCGCGTACTGGGCCGGCCAGCGCAAGGACGCCGCGGCGAACCTCGATCTGCTGCTCGACCAGCTGCGCGACATCGCCGACGCGCACCGCGGCGCCGAGTTCCACTCCACGATCGCGCTGGTCACACCCGACGGCCGGGAGCGCGTCGTCGAGGGGATCTGGCGCGGCCGGCTCGCACACGCCCCGTCCGGCAGCGGCGGCTTCGGCTACGACCCGATCTTCATCCCGGACGGCCAGCCTGACGGCGCCGAGCGCACCGTGGGGGAGTACACCGCCGAGGAGAAGCAGGCCGAATCCCACCGCGCCCGCGCCTTCGCGGCGCTGATCCCGCTGCTCGCCGAGCTCTGAGCATCCGACGCCCGGCGGCGGACGTCCGTCGGTCGGGCATCCGGCCGTCCGCATCCGCCTTCTGAGAATCATCACCATTCCCGACTGCGCCGACCTGCGCCGTGCCGGGGCGGTGCCGTCCTAGCCTGGATGCATGCACGACCACGCACATGCACACGGCAGCATCCGGGAGGCCGGCGGGCGCCGGCTGCTCGCGATCTCGCTCGCGCTCACCGCGACCGTGATGGTCGTGCAGATCGTCGGCGCCGTGCTGTCGGGGTCGATCGCGCTGCTCGCCGACGCGGCGCACATGCTCACCGACTCCTCGGCGCTCGTGATCGCACTCATCGCCAGCATCGTCGCCGCCCGCCCGGCCGACGACCGGCGCACGTTCGGCTACCAGCGCGCCGAGGTGTTCGGGGCGCTGATCAACGCCGTCGTGCTGCTCGTGCTGATGACGGTCGTCGCCGTGCAGGGGGTTACCCGGCTGATCCAGCCCGGCGAGGCCGAGGTCGCCGGCCCGCTGATGCTGATCGTCGCCGTGGTCGGCATGCTCGCGAACGGCTTCTCGCTGTGGCTGCTGAGTGCGGCGCAGCGGAAGAGCATCAACGTGCGCGGCGCGTACCTGGAGGTGCTGGGCGACCTCATCGGCTCGGTGTTCGTGATCGCCGCGGCGATCGTGATCGTCGCGACCGGATGGATGCCGGCGGATGCGATCGCCTCGCTCGTCATCGCGGTGATGATCCTGCCGCGGGCGGTCTCGCTGCTGCGCGAGGTGTTCTCCGTGCTGGCCGAGTCCGCACCGAAAGGCACCGCGGTGAGCGAGATCCGCGGCCACCTGGAGGGCTACCCCGGGGTCGTCGGCGTCCACGACGTGCACGTCTGGCAACTCACCCGCGGCGCCCCGGTGTTCACCGCCCACGTCGCGGTCGACCCCGCGCTGCTCGCGTCGGGCGGGTCGTCGGCCCTGCTCGCGGATCTGCAGGCCTGCCTCGCCGACCACTTCGACGTGGAGCACTCCACCTTCCAGCTCGAGCCCGCCGATCACCCGGACTGCGAGGCGGCGCACGCCTGACCACGCCGCCGGTCGGGCTCGGCGCCGGTCGGGGCTCGACGCCGGTCACGGCTCCACGCGCACCTCGTCGGGTGTCTTGTCCGGTCGGAGGCCGCGCCAGCGCGCGTGCCGCAGGATGCCGCCGGGAGTCCACTCCGAGAACTCCACCTCGCCCACGAGCTCGGGTCGCACCCACTGCGCGTCCTTCGCCTCCGGTCGAGGCACGTCCGGCACCGCCGGGGCCGGCGTGCGCAGCGGCTCAAGGCGGGCGGACAGGTCGGCCAGCATCCGTTCGGTGAACCCGCTGCCCACCTTGCCCACATAGCGCAGCCGGAGCGTGCCGGCATCCTCCTCCGGCACGGCCAGCAGCAGCGACCCGATCGTGCCCTGCCGGTTGCCCTGCCCGGGACGGATGCCCACGATCACCGCCTCCTGGGTGCGGGTGTGCTTGAGCTTCAGCCACGCCGACGACCGCACGCCCGGCCGGTAGCGGGAGGCGGGGTCCTTGGCGACCACCCCCTCCAGACCGTACTGCCGGCTGGCGTCCAGCGCCGCGTCGATGTCGTCGAACACCGGGGCGACCTGCACCGGGGCGTCGAGATCGGCGGCGACCTGTTCGAGCAGCTCCCGGCGCTGCCGCAGCGGCATCCCGGTGAGCTCGTGCCCGTTCAGCCGCAGCAGGTCGAACAGCAGGTACACGACGGGCGTGCGCACCACCTCGCGCTCGATCTCCCGAGGCCGGGTCAGGTGCATCCGGTTCTGCAGCCGGGCGAAGCTGGGGCGTCCGGCCGCGTCGAAGGCGACGATCTCGCCGTCCACGACCGCCTCGTCGGCGGGCAGGAGAGGGGCGCCGTCGGCGGTGAGCTCGGGGTAGCGGGCGGTGATGTCGGTGCCGCGGCGGGCGTGCAGCCGCATCCGCCCGTCCCGCCACGTGCCGAGGGCGCGGATGCCGTCCCACTTGATCTCCGCCCAGGCCGGATCCCCGAGGGCGCGGGCGAGGCCGGGCGTCCCCGCCTCGGCCAGCATCGGCTCGAGCGTCGCGAGGGTGGGCTTGTCTCCGGACGCCGAGCCTGCGAACGCTGAGCCCGTCGAAGCGTCGCCTCCGGACGCCGAGCCTCCGGACGCTGAGCCCGTCGAAGCGTCGCCGTGCGTGGCCGCGGACCCGGCGACAGGCTCGGGGGCCGACGGGGGTTCGCCCGGGTGGGCCGTCGGATGCCCGTGCGGGTCCTTCATGCGGTGGAGGAGCCACTGCGACTTCTCCCCGCTGCCCTCGGTGCGGATGAGCGCCAGCCGCACCGACCCCAGCCGCCCGCCGGGGCGGCCGGTGAAGGTGCCGATCACCTCGTCGTCGCGCCACTTCTCCAGTGCCACCGTGCCGGTGTCCCACAGCGTCATGGTGCCCGCCCCGTACTCGCCCTTCGGGATCTCCCCCTCGAAGGTGAGGTACTCCAGCGGATGCGGCTCGGTCATCACGGCCAGATGATTGCGATCCGAGGTCTCCGGCACCCCCTTCGGCACCGCCCAGCTGATCAGCACCCCGTCGCGCTCGATGCGCAGGTCGTAGTGCAGCCGTGAGGCGTGGTGCTCCTGGATGACGAACCGCGGGGCGCCTGAGCCGCCGGCGGATGCCGTCCGCGGCATGGGCTCCGGCGTCTTCGACGCGTCGCGCTTGGCCAGATACGAGGAGAGGGCGGTGGACGGCGGGGCGAGGGAGGCGAACGGGTCGATCCCGGCATCCACCCGGTCCAGCACCTCGCCGAACGAGAGGTGCGCGAGCTCGGGGTCGTCCAGCTCCTCCCACGTGCGCGGCGCCGCGACCCAGGGGTGCGCGCGGCCGCGCAGCGAGTACGGCGCGATGGTCGTCTTCGACGCGCTGTTCTGGCTCCAGTCGATGAACACTTTTCCGCCGCGCGCGGACTTCGCCATCACGTGCGTCGCCAGGTCGGGGTGGTCCGCCTCGATCAGCCGGGCCAGCTCCTTCGCCACCGCGGAGACCTCGTCGCTGGTCTGCAGGCCGGTGCCGTCCTCGCTCGTGGGCAGCCGGCAGTAGAGGTGGATGCCCTTGCTGCCGCTGGTGACCGGCATCGGCTCCAGCCCCATCCCGGTCAGGATGCCGCGGGCCAGCCGCGCCACCTCGGCGCACTCGGGCAACCCGACCTCCGGGCCGGGATCGAGGTCGAGCACCATGCGATCGGGACGGCCCCGTCCGCCCGAGGCGGTGAACCGCCACTGCGGCACGTGCAGCTCCAGGGCCGCCATCTGCGCCATCCACACCAGGGTGGGGACGTCCTCGATGAGCGGGTACTCCTTCGGCCCGTCGGAGTGCTCGATCGGCATCCGCCGGATCCAGTCCGGGGCGCCCTGCTCGAGCTGCTTGGTGAAGAACGCCTCGGCCGGGGCATCCGTCGTCCCCACGCCGTCCACCCACCGCTTGCGCGTCGCCGGACGACCGCGGACGTGCGGGAGCATCACCGGGGCGATCCGCGTGTAGTAGGCGATCACCTCGCCCTTGGTGGTGCCGGTCTCGGGGTAGACGATCTTGTCGAGATTGGTCACGCGCAGGCGGCGCCCGTCGATCTGCACGACCTGCCCGCCGGATGCCATGCCGCCAGCGTATCCGCCGTGCGCAACCCCCTGGTCGTGAAAGGTGTGCCTGGTGTCTACTGGTGTGATGAGAAGCATCTGGAAGGGCGCGCTGACCTTCGGCCTGGTGAACGTGCCGGTGAAGGTGTACTCGGCGACGGAGGACCACGACGTGCCGCTGCATCAGGTGCACGCCAAGGACGGCGGCCGCATCCGCTACCAGCGCACCTGCGAGGTGTGCGGCGAGACGGTCCCCTACGCCGACATCGACCGCGCCTACGTCGACGACGGGCGCACCATCGTGATCACCAAGGAGGACCTCGACGCGCTGCCGGCCGAGAAGAGCCGGGAGATCGACGTGGTCGAGTTCGTGCCCAGCGACCAGGTCGACCTGCTCACGCTCGACCGGGCGTACTACCTGGAGCCGGACTCGAAGTCGCCCAAGGCGTACGTGCTGCTGCGGAAGACCCTGGAGCAGACCGATCGCACCGCGATCGTGCGGTTCACGCTGCGGCAGAAGACCCGGCTGGCGGCGCTGCGGGTGCGCGGGAACGTGCTCGTGCTGCAGACCCTGCTCTGGGCGGACGAGGTGCGCGAGGCATCCTTCCCGGCCCTCGAGGAGGACGTGACGATCAGCAAGAAGGAGCTCGAGCTGTCGGCCTCGCTCGTGGACAGCTATTCCAGCGACTTCGACCCGGATGAGTACGTCGACGAGTACCAGAAGGAGCTGCGCACCCTCATCGACGCCAAGATCGAGGCCGGCGAGGGCTTCGACGTCGCCGAGACCTTCGCCGAGGAGGGCGAGGAGAAGGGCGGCGAGGTCATCGACCTGATGGAGGCGCTGCGCGCGAGCGTGGAGAAGTCCAAGGCCGCGCGGAAGGATGCCGGCGGCAAGGAGTCGAAGGAGTCCGGGGCGCCGGCGAAGAAGGGCAAGAAGAAGGCCGGCTGAGCCTCCGACGTGGGCTGCAGGCGGCGGCTCAGCGCTTGCCGTCGCCGTCGAGGTCGGGGGCCCGCTCGAACACCTCCGGGTCGAGGGCGAGGTGAGCGGCCTCCTCGCGGTCCACGATCACGTCCTCCCCGGCCGCCGCGGCCTTCTTCGCCTTGTGCCGCTCGACGAGGTAGTGCCAGAGCGTGACGACGGCGGTGCCGCCGACCGCGGCGAGCAGGATCAGATCGATGTACTCCTTGACGAACCATGCCACCGGCGGGATGAACCCGATCACGTAGCCGAACATGGTCAGCCCGAAGCCCCACAGCACGGCGCCGATGAGGTTGTAGAGGGTGTACTTGCCCTTGTGCATGTGGCCGACGCCGGCGGCGACCGGCGCGAAGGTGCGGACGATGGGCACGAAGCGGGCGAGGATGATCGTGATGCCGCCGAACCGCTCGAAGAACGCGTTGGTGCGCTCGACGTTCTTGCGGCTGAACAGGCCGGACTCCTTGCGCTCGAACACCGCAGGGCCGCCCTTGTGGCCGATCAGGTAGCCGACCTCTCCGCCGACGAAGGCCGCCAGGCCGATCAGCAGCGCCACCCACCACACGCTGATGCCGAACACCCCGTTCGGGGCGTACGACTGCGCGTGGGCGAGCAGACCGGAGATGACCAGCAGGGTGTCGCCGGGCAGCAGGAAGCCGACGAGCAGACCGGTCTCGGCGAACACGATGAAGCACACCACCAGCAGGGCCCAGGGACCTGCCGCGCCGATGATCGTCTCAGGATCGAGCCAGGGGATCAGCGCCGTCGGCGCCTGCAGAGCGGTGTGAAGCATGACGTCCCGTCGTGTCAGAGGTCGGCGGTGGGCGGCGTCAGCGGGAAGCCTGCGCCCCCGACGCTCGTGCGGAAGGTGGGACTCGAACCCACACGCCCGAAGGCACAGGAACCTAAATCCTGCGTGTCTGCCAGTTTCACCACTCCCGCGCGGTCCGTTCAGTCTACTGACCGGGATCCTCCTGCTGACCGGGATCCTCGCGCCGTCCGCGAAGCCGGTGGACGGCCGCGCCGCTAGGCGGAGGGCACCTGCAGCACCCGGCGCCGCTCCGCGCCGTCCCCGTCGAGGCGGTAGGTGACGACGACGTTCGCCGGTCCGGACAGGGTGAGCCGGGAGACCAGCGTGAACTCCACCGCCTCGCCCGGCGCGAGCAGCGGCCGCGGCGCGGCGCTCAGGCGCCGGCGGTCGAGCTCGGTGAGGCCTTCCACGTGCACGTCGAGCGCGGGCACCGTGCCCTCGTTCACCAGCAGCCAGGTCTCGCCCCGGCGATGGACCCGACCCACTGGGCCCACAGCGAGCTGATCTCGTACGGCGTCATACCGGGAGGGTAGCGCCGGCCGCGGACGGGGTGTGGATAACTTCCGCGGCCGTCGCCGCCGTTCTGTCATGATGCCCGCGTGAGTCATCCGTCCGTCCTCGTCGCCGAGAGCGTGCGGCGGCGGCTGCGCCTGGAGAACACCGACCCGTCGGCGGCGCCGGAGCAGGCGCGCCGCATCGCCCAGGCCGAAGTGCGCCGGCACAACGACCTGGCACTCGCCCGCGGCCACGCCATGATCGACGACGAGGCGGCGTGTGTCCGCGACGTGCTGGCGGCCGTGTCCGGCTTCGGGGTGCTGCAGCCGCTGCTGGACGACCCCGACATCGAGGAGATCTGGATGAACGGTCCGGATCGCGTCTTCGTCGCGCGCGGCGGGGTCAGCGAGAGGATCGACCTGCCGCTCACGGAGGCGACGCTGCGCGATCTCGTCGAGCGGATGCTGCACTCCACCGGCCGTCGGGTGGACATCAGCCAGCCGTTCGTCGACGCATCCCTCCCGGACGGCTCCCGCCTGCACGTCGCGATCGCCGACGTCGTCCGCGGATCGTGGGCGGTGAACATCCGCAAGTTCCTCCGCCGGCACCGAAGCCTGGAGTCGCTCGTCGCCCAGGGCTCCGTGCCCGCCGAGGTGGCCGAGCTGCTGCACCGGGCGCTGCTGGAGGGGCGGAGCATCATCGTCTCCGGCGCCACACACGCCGGCAAGACCACGCTGCTCGGGGCGCTCCTCGCCTCCTGCGCGGACCGGCAGCGGATCATCACGGTCGAGGAGACGTTCGAGCTGGCCGTCGAGGGTCCCGACGTCGTCGCCCTGCAGGGGCGGCAGGCGAGCTTGGAGGGCACCGGGGAGATCACGCTGCGCCGGCTCGTGAAGGAGGCACTGCGGATGCGCCCGGAGCGCCTCGTCGTCGGCGAGGTGCGCGACGCGGAGGCGCTCGACCTGGTGCTCGCGCTCAACACCGGCGTGCCCGCGGCCGGCACGGTGCACGCCAATTCCGCGGTGGAGGCGCTCGAGAAGCTCGCCCTGCTCCCGCTGCTGGCCGGCCGCAACATCGACCGCGCCTTCATCGCCCCCGCGCTGGCCGGGGCGATCTCCTACGTCGTGCACTGCACCCGCGAACCAGACGGCGGCCGGCGGGTGACCGAAGTGGTCGCGCCGACCGGCGAGGTCGTCGACGGGCGGATCGTCACGCGCGACGTGTACCGTGCCGGAGCGCCCGCATGACACTCCTCGTGGGCACCCTGCTCGGCGCCGGCCTGCTGCTGTGCGTCTCGCCCTGGCTGTGGCCGCTCGCGGCGAGAGCCGAGCGCCCGTCGCGGCGCGGCCGTCTCGCCCGGCTGCTCGAGGAGGCCGGATTCCCGCGGGCGGCCCCGCGCACCCTGATCGCGGTGATGGTCGCCGCGGCGCTGCTGGCGGCATCCGTGGTCTGGCTGCTCACCGCCATCCCCGCGCTCGCCGCGGTCGCCGGCCTCGCCGGCGGCGCCGCGCCCGTTCTGCACCTGCGCGGGCGGCGGCTGCGCCTGCGCAAGGCGCGCCGCCAGCTGTGGCCGGACGTGTGCGACCTGCTCGTCGCGGCCATCCGCGTCGGGCTCCCGCTGCCGGATGCGGTCGCCAGCCTTGCCGACTCCGCCCCTCCCGCCGTACGGCCCGCCTTCGCGGTGTTCGCCCGCGATCTTCAGGCGACCGGCCGCTTCGAGACCAGCCTCGACCGGCTGAAGGCGGCGCTGGCCGACCCGATCGCCGATCGCATCCTGGAGACGCTGCGGATGGCCAGACAGGTGGGCGGCACGGAGCTCACCACGGTGCTGCGCGCGCTGTCGTCCTCGGTCCGCGCGGATGCGGCACTGCGCGGCGAGGTGGAGGCGCGGCAGTCCTGGATCCGCGGCGCCGCCGTGCTCGGCGCGGTGGCTCCCTGGGTCATCCTCGGGCTCCTGGCTCTGCGCCCGGAAGGGCGCGACGCGTACGCCAGCCCGGAGGGCGTGATCGTGATCGCGGTCGGCGCGGTCGTGTCCTTCGTCGCCTTCCGCATCATGCTGCGGATCGGTCGCCTGCCCGAGCCGGAGCGGTGGTTCGGATGAGGGCGGTCACCGATCTCGCGATCGCCGTCCTACTCGGCGGCGCGCTCGCCGCAGGGCTGATCGTCCTGCTGTCCGCGCTGCCGCGCTGGCGGGCTCTTCCGCTGGAGCGCCGCATCGCCCCCTACGTGCGCGACGCCGTGCCCGACGAGCTGCTGCCGCCGGGCATCCTCCCCGCCCCGGGTGTGATGCGCATGCCGGGCCGGTGGCTGTGGACGCGGGTGCGCGAGGGCTTCGAACGGATGCTGGGCGGCGGCGACGAGCTCCGGCTGCGCTTGGCGCAGGCCGGGATCGACAGCACTCCGGCGGCTTTCCGCGGCCGGCAGCTCGCCTGGGCGGTCGGCGGGCTGGTCGCCGGGGCCCTCGTCGTGGTGGCTCTCGCGGTCGGCGGGCGGATGACGCCGCTGGCGGCCCTGCTGCCCGTCCTCCTCGCGGCGGGGGCGGCGGTGGGCTGCGACCTGCGGCTGAGCGGCCGGGCCCGTGCCCGCCGGGCGCGTCTCGCTGACGAGCTGCCGACCACCCTGGAGTTCCTCGCTCTGTGCCTGTCGGCGGGGGAGTCCCTGCTCGACGCGCTTCGCCGGGTGTCCGCGATCGGCACGGGCGAGCTCACCGCGGAGCTGCGCCGCTCGGTGCTCGCGGTGCACACCGGCTCGCCGCTCGCGGACGCCCTCGGCGAGCTCGCGGCACGGCTGCGCCTGCCCGGCCTCACCCGCGCGGTGGACCAGGTCGTCGCCGCCCTCGAGCATGGAGCACCGCTGGCGGCGGTGCTGCACGCGCAGGCGGCGGATGCCCGGGACGAGGCCAAGCGCGTGCTCATCGAGCAGGCCGGGCACAAGGAGATCCTGATGCTCCTGCCCCTGGTGTTCCTGATCCTCCCGCTCTCCGTGCTGTTCGCGGTGTACCCCGGTTTGTTCATCCTCCGGCTCGGCCTCGGCTGAGCCCCGACCCAAGGAGCTGCCCATGTCGACGATCGGACGATGGTACGCCGCCCTCCGCGCGAGCGCCCGAGAGACCTTTCAGGACGAGCGCGGTGACGTGCCCGGCTGGGTGCTGGTCACCCTGATGACCGCCGCCCTGGTCGTCGTGATCTGGGCGGTCGCCGGCCCCGCGCTGGTGTCGTTGTTCGAGCAGGCGATCGGCCGGGTCTCCGGGCTCTGAGCGCGATGCGGCGGCGGATGCTCGGCGACGACCGGGGTTCCACCCCGGTCGAGTTCGTGCTCGTCGGGACGCTGCTCACCGCCCTCACCCTGGCCGTGCTGCAGGTCGCGTTCGCCGTGTACGTCCGCAACGTCGTGCACGACGCCGCCGTCGAGGGCGCGCATCATGCCGCGCTCGCCGACACCGCACCCGCGGAGGGCGTCGCCCGCACCCGGGCGGTGATCGAGCGGGCGATCGGCGCCGAGTACGCGCAGGACGTCACGGTCGGGGAGGACACCGCGCTCGGGCATCCGACCGTCGTGGTGCGCGTGCGCACCACGCTCCCCGTCCTGGGGCTCATCGGCATCCCGTACGGACTGGAGGTGGAGGGGCGTGCACCGGTCGAGACCCTCGGCGGGGAATGAGGAGCGGGTGAACGCGCGGGCGCGAGGAGAGGAGGGCTCCGCTGCGCTGGAGTTCATCGTCGTCGGACTGCTGCTGCTGGTTCCGCTGGTGTACCTCGTGATCACGCTCGGCGCCGTGCAGGAGCAGACGCTCGGGGCCGAGGCCGCCGCCCGACACACCGCCCGCGTGATCGGGCAGGCGCCGGATGCCGAGACCGCCGCCGCCCGCGGCGACGCCGTGCTGGCGAGCGTCGTCCGCGAGTACGGCATGGAGGCGGATGCCGTGCAGGTGTCGATGTCCTGCGCGCCGGCGACCGACCCGTGCCCGGATGCCGGGGCCGTGGTCGTGGTGACTGTGCGGACGCGGGTGAGCCTGCCGCTCCTGCCGCCGCTGTTCGGCCTGGACCGGCTCGCCTCCATCCCGATCGAGGCGCAGGCGGCGCAGAAGATCTCGCGACTGTGGGGGAGCGGATGATGCGGCTCCGGCCGGCGCTCGGACGCGACGAGGACGGCAGCATCCTGCCCCTGATCCTCGGCTACGTGCTGCTCGCCGTCGCGGTGGTGCTCGTCTGCGTCTGCGCGACCGATCTCTACATCGCGCAGAAGCGGCTGGACGCGGTCGCCGACGCCGCGGCGCTGGCCGGCGCCGACGGCTTCACGCTGCAGGTGGAGGGCGGCGCCGTCCGCGCCGAGCTCACCGACGCGGGCGTGCAGGAGCAGGCCGCCGCCGTCATCGCCGGCACCGCACCCGGGGTCGCGCTCCTCGCCGCCGGCACCCCCGACGGCGTCTCGGCTCGGGTCACGGTGGGCGCCGCTTGGCATCCGCCCCTCGTCTCCGCGTTCGTGCCCGCCGGGGTGCCGCTGGAGGCCACCGCGACCACCCGCACCGCCCTCGAATAGACCTGTCAGTCTCGGCGCGGGACGTAGCGGGGGATCCAGCGCAGGAAGCCGGCGGCGCCGAGCAGGGCCAGGCCGCCCATCGTCCCGGCAGCCACCGGCAGCGACGCGATCGCGGTCACCGCCGAGACGATCAGCGGCGCCACGGCGCCGCCGGCATCCGTCAGCGTGCGCCACGATCCGAGGAACGGCGCCGGGGTCCGCGTCGGCGCGAGGTCCGCGCCGAGGGTGAGCAGGATGCCACTGGAGAGGCCGTTGCCGACACCGAGCACCGCCGCCATCATGCCGAACCACAGCATCCCCGCGTCGAGGGCGTGGGTGACGGCGAGCACCAGGAACGCCGACCCCATCAGCAGCATGGCCGGCATCGCCGCCCACAACCGGCCGAACCGGTCCATCACCTGGCCGCTGGCGTAGAACAGTGCGAAGTCGATCGCCCCCGAGACGCCGACGACGAGGGCGATCGTCTCGGCGTCGAGGCCCAGCGTCACACCCCACAGCGGCAGCACCACCTGACGCGCCGACCGCACCGCCGACAGGGACGCCGCGGCCAGCCCGAGCCGGGAGAGCACCGCGCGGTACTCCCACATCGTGCGGAACACGCCGTGCCGCGCCACGGTCGGGATGGAGCCGCTCACCGGCTCGCCCGAGTCCTCCTCGGACGGCGTGTCGGTGGGTTTCGTGATCGGCGGAGCGCTCTTCTCCGGGTCCGGCCCGACCAGGACGAGCACCACCATGACCGCGAGGCACGCCAGCAGGAACCAGATCGAGGAGCGCTCGCCGCCGAACAGCCCGATCAGCGCGGCCGCGACGAACGGGCCGACGAAGATCCCGAGCCGGAAGCTGCCGCCCAGCAGCGACAGCGCGCGCGCGCGGAATCGCGGCGGCACCCGCGTCGTCATGAACGCGTGCCGCGCCAGCCCGAACGCGGCGGCGCAGAACCCGAGCAGGAACACCGCCGCGGTGAACAGGCCCAGCGCCGGCGCGAGGAGCATCCCGGTCGCGGCGAGCATGGCGACCAGGCCCGCCACCGCCATCGTCATCCGCTCGCCGATCCTCGCCACCGCCCACCCGGCGGGCAGGTTGCCGCACAGCTGCCCGACGACGAGAGCGGAAGCCACGAGCGCCGCGCCCGCGACGCCGGCGCCCAGCTGCGTGGCCAGCACCGGGATCAGCGGGATGACCGCTCCCTCGCCCAGCGAGAACAGCACCGTGGGCGCGTACACCATCGGCCCGAAGCTGCGCAGGACGGTCGCCGCGGATGTGGTCACGCCCCACACGCTACCCGCGACCGGGCGCGGCGCGGGGGAGCGGCGGCGCGATAGGCTGGAGTGCCATGCTCGAACTCGATCTCTCCGCCGACATCCAGGCCCTGCGACAGACATTCGGCGACATCCGTGAGGTCGTCGACGTGAACTCCCTGCGCGAGGACATCGCGCGCCTCAGCGAGGAGGCCGGCGCGCCCGACCTCTGGGACGATCCCGAGAAGGCGCAGAAGGTGACCAGCGCGCTCAGCCACAAGCAGGCCGAGTTGAAGCGGGTGACCGAGGTCGAGCAGCGCCTGGACGACCTCGAGGTGCTCGTCGGTCTCGCCAACGAGATGCAGGACGAGGAGTCCGCCGCCGAGGCGCGTGCCGAGCTCGCCGCGCTGACCGAGACCATCAACCAGCTCGAGGTGCAGACGCTGCTCGACGGCGAGTACGACGACCGCGCCGCGATCATCACGATCCGCTCCGGCGCCGGCGGCGACGACGCCACCGACTTCGCCGAGATGCTGATGCGGATGTACCTGCGCTGGGCGGAGCAGCACGGCTACCCGGTCAAGGTCATGGACACCTCCTATGCCGAGGGCGCCGGCATCAAGTCGGCCACCTTCGAAGTGGACGCCCCCTACGCGTTCGGCACCCTGTCGGTGGAGGCCGGCACGCACCGCCTCGCGCGGATCAGCCCGTTCGGGTCCGCCGATAAGCGGCAGACCTCCTTCGCCGCCGTCGAGGTCATCCCGCTGATGGAGGAGGCCACCGAGGTGGAGATCCCGGAGGGCGACATCCGCGTCGACGTGTTCCGCTCCTCGGGCCCGGGCGGGCAGTCGGTGAACACCACCGACTCCGCGGTGCGCATCACCCACCTCCCGACCGGCATCGTCGTGTCGATGCAGAACGAGAAGTCGCAGATCCAGAACCGCGCCGCCGCCATGCGCGTGCTGCAGACCCGCCTGCTGCTCCTGCAGAAGGAGGAGGAGGCGGCGAAGAAGAAGGAGCTCGCCGGGAACATCACCGCGAGCTGGGGCGACCAGATGCGCTCCTACTTCCTCTACGGCCAGCAGCTCGTCAAGGACCTGCGCACCGGCCACGAGTCCGGCAACCCCGCCGCCGTGTTCGACGGCGACCTGGACGGGTTCATCTCGGCCGGCATCCGCTGGCGCAAGCGCAAGAGCGAGGACTGAGACACCCGTCCGAAACGCGAGGATCCCCGGGCCGGCGCCCGGGGGATCCGTCGTCTGGGGGAGGGTCAGCGTGCCGTCGCGGTGACGTCGACGCGCGCGACCTCCTGCAGCAGCTCGTCGGTGATGATCACGGTGTACGACGGCGACTCGGCGACGTCGAACGACACCAGTCCCTCCACCTGGTCGCCGCTCTGCACGGAGTCGCCGGGCAGCGCGCCGTCGACCATGAAGTCGAAGTCGCCCTCGTTGCCCTCGGCGTCGAGGACGCTGAAGTACAGCGGGTTGGCGTTCGTGGTGCCCTCGACGCCCTCCCACAGCACGTCGAGGATCAGGTAGCCGCCGTTGACGGCGTCGATGCCGATGTCCGAGCCGTTGTCGACGCCCCAGGTGGCGCTGCGGATCGTCACCTCCGCGGTGCCGTCCATCTGCACGACGGCGACCGGCTCGCCGAGGGCGCCCTCCTCGACCGGGGCGGAGCCCTCACCCGTCTCGGCCGGCTCGTCGATCGGCGGCGCGCTGGGCAACCCGTCCGCGAAGTCCTCGAGCTGGCTGGCGGTGCTGATGACGATCACGAGGAACAGGATCGTGCCGGCGATGCCGCCCACGATCGACAGGACGAGGCCGGTGATCGCGGGCCACTTGCGGGTGTTCTTCAGGAACAGGGCGACGATCGACACCACGAACGCCGCGAACAGCACGAAGACGCCGAGGCCGAAGGTGATGAAGATGCACGCCAGGATCGTGCCGACGACGGCGAGGCCGAGCCCCACATACCCGACGATCGGCTGCTTCTGCGGCCCGGGCGCGGTGGCCGTCGCGTACGCCGGCGCACCGTAGCCGGGGGCCGCCCCGTAGGGCGGCTGACCGCCGGGTGCGGCGTAGGGCGGCTGACCGCCGGGTGCGGCGCCCGGGTAGCCCGGAGCCGCCGGTCCCGCGTACGGGGGCACCCCGGCGCCGGGAGCGGGCGGGGCGGTGTAGCCCGGCGCCGCATACCCCCCGGATGCCGGCGGCGCGTACGCCGGCGAGGCCCCGGGCGCCGGGAAGGCGGTCGTCTCCGCCGGGATCTCCGTCGGCGGAGGGACCACGTCGTCGCGGCCGGGTGCCGGCGACGCGTCCTCGGCGTCGGGCTCGGCGTGAGGGCCGGATGCCGCCTGATCGGACTCCGTGCCAGGGGCCGACTGCGCAGACTGCGCGGCCCCGGCGGACTCCGCAGACTCGGCGGACTCGGCGGACGCTGCGGCCTCGGCCGACTCGGAGGCCGGCTGCGCCTGCGGAGTCTGCGCCTCCTGGGTCTGCGGCTGCTCGGGGGCGAAGTGCTCCGTCCACTGCGTGCCATCCCACCAGCGCTGGCGTCCTGATCCGTCGTCGTACCATCCCGCCGGAACGCTCATGGCACCCTCCTCCTGCTCGCGTCGCATGAGCGACCCCCGTCACGGCGCGATCGCGCAATAACCTGTATAGCAGTCACCGGCGACGCCGCACGATGTGGAGCCCTGCCCATCCCGCGCGGGGAGTGTCGCTGATCCGCCACGGGCGGAGCGCGCTTAGGCTCGAATGGCCATGATCCGGTTCGAGAACGTCACCAAACGCTACCGCGGCACCAGACGACCGGCGCTCGCGGGCGTCGACTTCGAGGTCGAGCGCGGGGAGTTCGTCTTCCTCATCGGCGCCTCCGGGTCGGGGAAGTCCACCTGCCTGCGCCTGATCCTGCGGGAGGAGGTGCCCACCTCCGGCCGCGTCGCCGTCCTCGGCCGCGACCTGCGGGCCCTCGCGAACCGCAAGGTGCCCTATTTCCGGCGCCACATCGGGTCGGTGTTCCAGGACTTCCGGCTGCTCTCGTCCAAGACCGTGTACCAGAACGTGGCGTTCTCGCTTCAGGTGATCGGCGCGTCCCGCGGGTTCATCCAGCAGGCCGTCCCCGAGGCGCTCGAGCTCGTCGGCCTCGAGGGCAAGGGCAAGCGGATGCCGCACGAGCTGTCCGGCGGCGAGCAGCAGCGCGTCGCGATCGCCCGTGCCATCGTGAACCGGCCGCAGGTGCTGCTCGCCGACGAGCCGACCGGGAACCTGGACCCGGCGACCTCCGTCGGCATCATGCAGCTGCTCACCCGCATCAACGCGGGCGGCACGACCGTGGTGATGGCCACGCACGAGGCCGGTTTCGTCGACCAGATGCAGCGTCGCGTGATCGAGCTGCGCGACGGCGAGATGGTGCGCGACGAATCGGGTGGTGGATACGGCGACACCTCCAACATCCCGCGGCTCACGCCCGAAGCGGTCCGCGGCGCGGCCGCCGCGGCGGCGCTCACGGCGGTCAAGGAGGTGCAGCGCGAGACCGCGAGCATCCAGCCGATCCAGGCCCCGGATGCCGGGGACGCCGCGCCCCGCCCGGCACGCACGGATGCCGAGCCCGCCCGCACCCCGGGCGCAGCGCCGGCTCCGAGCCCGGCCCCGGCCGCCCCGCCGGCCCCGGAACCGGGCACGCCCTCCGCGCCCGAACCGCCGCGCCCGAGGACCGGGCCGCGCACGCACCCGATCGTGCTGCCGGAGGTGGAGGTCGCCGAGCTCGGCGTCGCGGACCGCCTCGGCCTGTCGGACTCCGATGACGAGGAAGTGGGTCCCACGTCGTGAACGTCGGTCTCATCCTCACCGAGGCCCTGCTCGGCCTGCGGCGGAACATCTCCATGGTGATCTCCGTCGTGCTCGTCACCTTCGTCTCGCTCACCTTCGTCGGCGCCGCCATGCTCATGCAGGCGCAGATCGGAACCATGCGCGCCTTCTGGGGCGAGCGCGCGGCCGTCACCGTGTACATGTGCTCCTCCGTCTCGGAGTCGGAGAGCTGCGTCGGCGGCGCCGCGACCCCCGAGCAGCTGGAGGAGGTGCGCGCCCAGATCGACGGACCCGCCCTCGCGCCGCTGATCAGTGAGGTGCGCTTCGAGTCCAAGGAGGAGGCGCTCGCCAACGTCGTCGAGCAGCTGGGCGAGGACCAGGCGAGCGTGCTCACCCTCGACCAGATGTCCGAGGCGTTCCAGATCACCCTGAAGGACCCGGGCCAGTCGCAGGTGATCGTCGAAGCGTTCACCGGTCAGCCCGGGGTGGACGCCGTCACCGACCAGCGCCGCTACCTCGACCCGCTCTTCTCCGCCCTCACCGTGGCGACCTACATCGCGGTCGGCATCGCCGCCCTCATGCTGGTGGCGGCCGTGCTGCTGATCGCGACGACCATCCGGCTCTCCGCCTACGCACGGCGGAAGGAGATCGGGATCATGCGTCTCGTCGGCGCATCGAACCGCTCCATCCAGACGCCGTTCGTGCTCGAGGGCGTCTTCGCCGCCTTCCTCGGCTCCCTGCTCGCCAGCGGCGCCGTCGTCGCGGGCGTGCACTTCGGCGTCGAGGGGTACCTGTCGGCTCGCGTGCCGTTCATGCGGCCGCTGGTCGGGATGCAGGAGGCGGCGGTCGTCGTGCCCGTGCTGATCGGGATCGGCGTCGTGCTCGCCGCGCTCTCGGCCGGCTTCGCGATCCGGCGCTGGCTGCGCACCTGATCACCGGCGCCGGCTGCCGAGGTGGCGGAGCGGAGCCCGCTGCGCCGTGCGCGGCGGCGGAGTGTAAGCTGATGGGCTGCCGTGCCCTCACGCGCCTCCGGGCGCGTGCGATCCCCGCACGGCGCGGACCAGGAGAGAACCATGCCCAGGGAACGCGGCGAGAAGCTCATCGCGACCAACCGTCGTGCGCGCCACGACTACAACCTCGAGAAGTCGTACGAGGCCGGCCTCGTGCTCACCGGCACCGAGGTCAAGTCGCTGCGCCAGGGCCGGGCGAACCTGTCCGACGGGTACGCGTACATCAAGGGCGGCGAGGCGTTCCTCGACGCCGTGCACATCCCGGAGTACACCCAGGGCCACTGGACGAACCACTCCGCCAAGCGGGTGCGCAAGCTGCTGCTGCACCGTGAGGAGATCCTCAAGCTCGAGCACGCGGTCTCGGCCGGCGGTTACACCCTCATCCCGCTGCGGCTGTACTTCTCCGACGGCCGGGCGAAGGTCGAGATCGCGCTCGCGAAGGGCAAGCGCGAGTACGACAAGCGCCAGGCGCTGCGAGAGCGGCAGGACAACCGCGAGGCCGAGCGCGCCATGCGGCTGCGCAACCGCCTCGGCGAGTAGCACCCGGCCGGGCCCACGCTCTCAGAGCGCGGGCGTGAACCCGAACACGCGGCCGAGGAAGCGCAGCTCGGTCTCCAGCGACGCGATGATCGTCTCCGCGCGCCGGAATCCGTGCCCCTCGCCCGGGTACAGCACGTACTCGTGCGGGATGCCGCGGGCGGCCAGCGCGTCCCGGATCGCCTCGGATTGCGAGGGCGGCACCACCAGGTCGTCCTCGCCCTGCAGCAGCAGCACCGGCACGTCGATCCGGTCGGCGTGCGTGAGCGGCGACCGCGCCACGTAGACGTCCTCGGCCTCGGGCAGAGGACCCACCAGCCCGGTGAGATAGTGCTTCTCGAAGTCGTGCGTCTCCGCGGCCAGCATCCGCAGGTCGGCGACGCCGTAGCGGCTGATCCCGGCGGCGAACGCCCCGCCGCGCACGAGGGCGCTGAGCACCGTCCAGCCGCCGGCGGATCCGCCGCGGATCGCGATGCGGGCGGGATCGGCGGCGCCCGAGGCGGCGAGTCCGCGGGCGGCGGCGATCACGTCGTCGACGTCGACGACACCCCACTGCCCGTCCAGGCGCTCCCGGTACGCCCGTCCGTACCCGGTGGATCCGCCGTAGTTGACGTCGAGCACGCCGATCCCGCGGCTGGTCCAGAAGGCGTAGGCGGCGGAGGCGGCGCCGGCGACGTGCGCGGTGGGACCGCCGTGCACCATGACGATGTACGGCGGGCGCTCGCCGGACGGGCCCTTCGCGTCCGGGCTGGCGGGCGGGTAGTCGAAGGCGTGCACCGGACCGTGCGGGCCCTCGAAGGTGACCGGCCGGGCCGCTGGCATCCACGCGGGGTCGGACGGCTCACCGCCGCGGACCGCGGTCGCCGCCCCGGAGCTCAGTTCGAGGAGCCAGAGGCCGCGCGCGACCTCGGCGCCCACCCCGGAGACGAGCACGCGGTCGCCGGAGACGTCGTCGACGCTGACCTCGCTCGTCGCCGGCACGGGGAGGCGGTGGACGGATGCCGGGGCGGGGGACGCGTCGATCCCCACGCCCCCTCCACCCGCCGCTACGCGGCGCGCGGAGCCTCCGGCGCGTGGGCCCGGCTCAGCGTCCGGGCCGGGCTCAGCGTCCGGGAGGTCGGGGGAGAGCAGCACCACCTCGTCGGCACCGTGCGTGCGCACCGCGACGATGCGGCCGTCGTCGAGCGGCCGGTACCAGCGGGTGCCGAGCACCCACAGGCCGCCGCCGGTGTCCGCATCCGCCGGCGCCACCGCCGCGTCGTCGGTCACGCCGATGCCGTCCACGGTGAGCCGGCGCAGGTTCCAGCGGCCGGAACGGTCGTCCGCGAACAGGAGACCGCCCTCGCCGACCCACTCCGGTTGCAGCGCGGCGCGGGATTCGACGGTGGTGCGCGCCCCGTCGGCGAGGCGGAGCACGGTCAACTGAGCCTCCTCCCACGGCATCCGCGTGCCGCTCCACTCCACGAACGCCAGCCGGGTGCCGTCCGGCGACAGCGCGGGATGCGCGAAGAAGCCCGGACCGTCCACGAGCACCCGCTCGCGCGCCTCGCCCGCGGCGGCGGAGCCGTCCACCGGGATCTCCACGATCCCGCGCCGGTGCGGCTGCTCGCGCAGGTTCTCGCGCACAGCCAGCAGCCGGCCATGCTGCAGCGACAGGCCGCCGTGCTGCGGCCCCGGAGCGGTGAGCGGATGCGGTTCGCCGCCGCGCGGCATCCGGTACACCCGCTGATCGGCGGCGTGCACGAAGAAGAGAGTGCCCTCGGCATCCGCCGTCCAGGCCCCACCGCCGTACTCGTGGACCCGCGAGCGCGCGCTCCACGGCGCGGGGAGCACCTCCGCGCCGGACGAGCTCCGCACGCTCACCCGCCCGCCCTCGGCGGGCACCGACTCGCCCCACCAGATCTCCTCGCCGACGAAGCGCGCACCGTCGATGCGCGGCGACGCCTGCGCGATGCGGGCGGCGGTGAACGGCGACGGCCAGGAGCCGTAGGGGAGGGATGCGGGTGAGCCGGACATGACTCCGAGCCTAGCCAGCAGCCCGTCCGCGACACGGCCGAGTGCGATCCGGCCGGGCACGCCGCGGCGTCGCGCGACATGCACCGTCATACCGTGCGACACATGGCGTCACACAGTGTGCGCCCGGTTCCGGGGCCGTTCTACCCTGCTGGAGGACGTGACCGACGAGCCGGAGGAGGAGCAGCACCATGGCCCGAGTGCCGTTCTCCTTCGAGCTCTACCCGCCGCGCTCACCCGCCAACGCGGACGCCCTGCACGAGACCATCCGGCAGCTCGCGGCGGTCGGGCCCGAGTTCCTCTCCGTCACCTACGGGGCCGGGGGATCCACCGGCGGGCGCTCGCTCGAAGTGCTCCGCCACATCCGGCAGCACACCGACGTCGAGCCGCTCGCGCACCTCACCTGCGTGGGCAACACCTACGCCGGGGCGACCCGGCTGATCCGCGAGTTCCTCGACGCCGGCATCCTCAGCTTCCTCGCCCTGCGCGGCGACCCGCCCGCCGGTCAGGACGAGGGCGACCCGTTCCTCGGCGACCTGGAGAGCGCCGCGCAGCTCGTGCAGCTCATCGACCGGGTGCAGGCCGAGCGCGCCCCGTACGAGGAGTCCCCGGTCCCGGGCAATCCGGGCGCCGTCCGCGTCGCGCCCCGCCGCAAGGTGAACATCGCCGTCGCCGCCTTCCCGAACGGGCATCCGCGTTCCGCCTACAGCACCCAGCACGTCGAGGCGCTGCTGGCGAAGGAGGCCGCGGGCGCCACCTTCGCGATCACCCAGCTGTTCTTCCACCCCGACGACTACCTCGCCTTCGTGGAGCGCGCCCGCCGCGCCGGCGTGACCATCCCGATCCTGCCCGGCATCATGCCGATCACCTCGCCCGCCCGGCTCGCTCGCGTGCTCGAGCTGACCGGCGAGGAGCTGCCGGGCGAGCTCGCCGTCGCGCTCGAGGTGGAGCCCACCGCCGAGGGCCGTCGCCGCATCGGCATCGAGTGGGCGGCCCGCCTGGCGCGAGCCGTCGTCGCCGGCGGCGCACCGGGAGTGCACCTGTACGCCTTCAACCAGCACGAGACCGTGCTCGAGGTTCTCGCCGAAGCCGGGATCATCCCCGCCCTGCAGTTCTCATCGAAAGGAACACCATGACCGCTTTCCCCGACGGGACCATCCTCGGCTACCCCCGGATCGGACGCCGCCGCGAGCTCAAGAGGGCCGTCGAGTCGTTCTGGGCGGGCCGCATCGACGAGGCCGCGCTCGAGACCGCCGCCGCGGAGCTGCGCGCGGCGAACCGTGAGCGCCTCGCCGCGCTGGGCCTCGGCCGCGACGACTCCTCGATCCCGGAGTCGTTCTCCTTCTATGACCAGGTGCTCGACGCCGCGGTCACGGTCGGCGCGATCCCGGCCCGCTTCGAGGACCTGCGCGACGAGGACGGCCGCATCGGCCTGCCGGCCTACTTCACCATCGCGCGCGGCGAGGGGGACCGCGCGCCGCTGGAGATGACGAAGTGGTTCGACTCGAACTACCACTACCTCGTGCCCGAGATCGGCCCGGACACCGACTTCTCGCTCTCCAGCGACCGCCTCGTGCGCGAGGTCGCCGAGGCCGCGGACGCCGGCTTCCGCACGCGCCCCGTCGTCGTCGGCCCCGTGACCCTGCTCGCCCTGGCGAAGGCATCCGATGACGCGCCCGAGGGCTTCGACCCGCTCTCCCGCCTCGACGATGTGCTGCCCGTGTACGCCGAACTGCTCGCGGCGCTCAAGGCCGCCGGCGCCGCCTGGGTGCAGCTGGACGAGCCGGCGCTGGTGAGCGAGTCGCTGCCGGCGTCGCCGCAGGCCCTCGCGGATGCCGCGGAGCGCGCCCTCGCCGTCCTCGGCGGTGCGCAGGACCGCCCTTCGATCCTCGTCGCCGCCCCGTACGCCGCCCTCGACGCGGCGTTCCCGGTCCTCACCGCCGCACCGATCGAGGCCATCGCGGTGGACCTCGTCCGCGGCGGCATCCCGGCCGGAGCCCCGGGCCTGGAGGGCAAGACCCTCGTCGGCGGCGTGATCGACGGTCACAACATCTGGCGCGGCGACCTCGACGCGGCCTTCGCGAAGCTGGAGGCGCTGCGCACGCTGGGCGCCGCGGCGGTCACCGCCGCCACGTCGACCTCGCTGCTGCACGTGCCGCACGACGTGGAGGACGAGTCGAAGCTGGACGCGCGCCTGGTCTCCTGGCTCGCCTTCGCCGACCAGAAGGTCGGCCAGGTGGTCACCCTGGCGCGCGGTCTCGCCGAGGGCCGCGACGCCATCGCCGCAGAGCTCGACGCCGCATCCGCCGCGCTCGAGGACCGCCGCACCGCACCCGGTGTGCGCGACGGCGCCGTGCGCGAGCGCGCCGCCGGGCTCGCCGAGGCCGACTTCGCCCGCGCCCCGTACGCGGAGCGCGAGGCTGCGCAGCAGGCGCTGGACCTGCCCGCCCTGCCGCTGACGACCATCGGCTCCTTCCCGCAGACCGGCAACATCCGCCGGGCGCGGGCGCAGTTCCTGCGCGGCGAGCTGCCGCAGGAGGACTACGAGGACTTCCTGCGGGCCGAGATCGACCGCGTTGTCTCGCTGCAGGAGGAGCTCGGACTGGACGTGCTGGTGCACGGCGAGCCCGAGCGCAACGACATGGTGCAGTACTTCGCCGAGAATCTGGACGGCTTCGCGGTCACCGAGAACGGCTGGGTGCAGTCCTACGGGTCGCGGGCGACGCGTCCCTCCATCCTGTGGGGCGACGTGTCGCGTCCGGCGCCGATCACGGTGTCCTGGGCTTCGTACGCCCAGTCGCTGAGCGCGAAGCCGGTCAAGGGCATGCTCACCGGGCCGGTGACGATCCTGGCCTGGTCGTTCGTGCGCGACGACCAGCCGCTCGGCGAGACCGCGAACCAGGTCGCCCTCGCGCTGCGCGACGAGATCGCCGACCTCGAGGAGGCCGGCATCGGCATCATCCAGGTCGACGAGCCCGCCCTGCGCGAGCTGCTGCCGCTGAAGCGGGCCGACCAGCCGGCGTATCTGGACTGGTCGGTGCGCTCCTTCCGCCTGGCCACCGGCGGCGCCGCCGCCGCCACGCAGGTGCACACGCACCTCTGTTACTCCGAGTTCGGCGTGGTGATCGACGCGATCCGCGCCCTGGATGCCGACGTCACCTCGATCGAGGCGGCGCGCAGCCGGATGGAGGTCGTCGCCGACGTCGCGGAGGCCGGCTTCGACCACGGCATCGGCCCGGGCGTGTACGACATCCACTCGCCCCGCGTGCCCAGCGTCGACGAGGTCGAGACGCTGCTGCGTCGCGCGACCGAGGAGCTGCCGCTGCGCCAGGTCTGGGTCAACCCGGACTGCGGCCTGAAGACCCGCGGCTACGAGGAGACCGTGGCCTCGCTGCGCAACATCGCGGAGGCGACGCGCCGCGTCCGCGAGGACGTCGCCGTCACGGCCTGACCGGCCCCACGCGTTCGGGGCGGATTCTCACACCCGGGGCGGCGGAGAACCGCCCCGAACGTGAGAACCCGCCCCGAACGGATCAGGCGCGAGGCGTCAGACCGCGCGCAGCACCGCGACGACCTTGCCGAGCACGGTGGCGTCGTCGCCGAGGATGGGTTCGAACGCCGAGTTGCGGGGGAGCAGCCAGGTGTGACCGTCCCGGCGGCGGAAGGTCTTCACCGTCGCCTCGCCGTCGAGCATCGCCGCGACGATCTCGCCGTTCTCGGCCGTCGACTGAGTGCGGACGACGACCCAGTCCCCGTCGCAGATCGCGGCGTCGATCATCGAATCGCCGGAGACCTTGAGCATGAACAGCTCGCCCTTCCCGACGAGCTGCCGCGGCAGCGGGAAGATCTCCTCGACCTGCTGCTCGGCGGTGATCGGCACCCCTGCGGCGATCCGGCCGACCAGCGGAACGAGCGCGGCGTCGCCCACGGCCGGGCCCGCGTCGGCGGGATTCTCGCCGCTCGCCCCGGGCAGATCGATCAGCACCTCCATCGCTCGGGTCTTGCCCGGGTCGCGACGCAGGTAGCCGCTCAGCTCCAGCTGACCGAGCTGGTGCGTCACGCTCGACAGGGACTTCAGTCCCACGGCGTCGCCGATCTCGCGCATGCTCGGCGGGTAGCCGTGCTTGGCGATCGAGGTCTGGATGACCTCGAGGATCGCCATCTGCTTCGGGCTGAGGCTCTTGCGCCGGCGCGTGCGCGGCGCTTCGGCGGCGTTGTTCTCGCTCATCTGTGCTCCTTCGTGCGCCGTCGCTGGCGACCGGGTTCGAATGTCGGTGGCCCGTGATGGGGTGTCGATATCGAAACCGTATCCGAGATCCTCACGATTTCGGAAGATCTGTTCGAGCGTGTCGGAGACCTACCTGACAGGATTTCGAAGACGTGTTGACAGATGTTCGATATCGAAGATAGATTCGGAACGTAGCTTCGCATCCGGCTCTCCCGGCCGAGGGTCGGATGCGAAGCTGCCGATCACATCGAGGAGCACAGCACATGAGCACCATCGCCATCCAGGGTCCGATCGCCCGCCCGCGCACGCGTCTCCGCCTCACCGCACGCGGACGCCGGGTGCTCCTCGCTCTCGCCGCCGCCCCGCTCGCCGCCGGCATCGCCTTCTCGGCGCTCGCGGGCGGCTCCGCCCTCGCCTCGGGTGAGCAGGCGTACCGGGCGTCGTTCGAGACCGTGACCGTGATGCCGGGCGACACGCTGTGGTCGATCGCCGCGCACGTGGCGCCGGACGCTGATCCGCGCGACGTCGTCGACGACATCATCCGCCTGAACAATCTGCCGGGCGGCATGGTGCAGGCGGGCAGTGAGATCGCCATCCCCGCTGCTTACGCGGACTGAGCCGCCGGTTGCGCGGGCTCTCCTGCCGGCTGCGCGGACTGACCCGCCGGCACGCCGGCCGCGCCCGGCTCGGAACCGTTCGTCGCACGCGCCGAGCGCCCCGGCGGTTCGTCCTAGCATGGGAAGGGTGACCTCCCTCGATGAGCTGCCCCTCCGCGACGATCTGCGCGGGCTCACACCGTACGGCGCGCCGCAGGCCCCTCTCCCCGTCGCACTGAACGTCAACGAGAACACGCATCCGGTGCCCGACGAGGTGGCCAGCGACATCCTCGACGACATCGCCCTGGCCCTGCGTGACGTGAACCGGTACCCCGACCGCGAGTTCACCCTCCTCCGCGAGGGATTCGCCGAGTACCTCGGCCACGGCCTCACGCCCGACCGCATCTGGGCCGGGAACGGGTCGAACGAGGTGCTGCAGCACATCCTGCAGGCCTTCGCCGGCCCTGGACGCACCGCGTTCGGCTTCGCCCCCACCTACTCCATGTACCCGCTGCTCACCCAGGGCACGGGCGCGCGCTGGATCGCCGGCACGCGCGAGGCGGACTACCGGGTGAGTGCCGAGGACGGCGCCGCCCAGGTGGCGGACGCCGACCCGGATGTCGTCATCCTCTGCACCCCGAACAACCCGACCGGCACACCCCTCGGCCTCGACGTCGTCGAGGCCGTCTACGAGGCCGCCCGCGGCGTGGTGGTCGTCGACGAGGCGTATCAGGAGTTCGCGCCGAAGGACGCTCCGTCGGCCCTCACCCTGCTCGACGGCCGCCCGCGGCTCGCGGTGTCCCGCACCATGAGCAAGGCGTTCGCGTTCGCGGGTGCACGGGTCGGCTATCTCGCCGCCGACCCGGCCTTCATCGACGCCCTGCGCTTGGTGCGCCTGCCGTACCACCTCAGTGCGCTCACCCAGGCCGCCGCGGTCGCAGCGCTGCGCAACGCGCCGACCATGCTGCGGATGGTGGACGACATCGTCGAGCAGCGCGACCGCATCTCCGCCACCCTGGAGGCGCTGGGTTACCGCCCGCACGAATCGTGGACGAACTTCGTGCTGTTCGGGGGAGTGGACGACCCGAAGGCGGTCTGGCAGTGCCTCTACGACCGAGGCGTGCTCATCCGCGACGTCGGCATCCCCGGCCACCTGCGCGTCACCGCGGGAACCGAGGCCGAGACCACCGCCTTCCTGGACGCGCTCGCATCCGTGGGCGACACCGCCTCGGTAGGATCGGCGTCATGAGCGCCGCCCCCTCCGAGCCCCGCACCGCGGGCGTCCACCGCAGCACATCCGAGTCCACCGTGGAGCTCGAGCTGAACCTGGACGGCACCGGCCGCAGCAGCATCGACACCTCGGTGCCGTTCTTCGACCACATGCTCACCGCGTTCGCGAAGCACTCGCTCACCGACCTCACCGTGCGGGCATCCGGCGACACCGACATCGACGCCCACCACACCGTCGAGGACATCTCGATCGTGCTCGGCCAGGCCATCAGGCAGGCGCTCGGCGACAAGGCCGGCATCTCGCGCTACGGCGACGCGCTCGTGCCGCTGGACGAGGCGCTGGCGCAGGCGGTCGTGGACATCTCCGGCCGTCCGTTCCTCGTGCACGAGGGCGAGCCCGCAGGCTTCGAGTTCCATCTCATCGGCGGGCACTTCACCGGATCGCTGGTCCGGCACGCGTTCGAGGCGATCACGCTGAACGCCGGGCTCACCGTGCACGTGCGGGTGCTCGGCGGACGCGACCCGCACCACATCGCCGAGGCCGAGTTCAAGGCTTTCGCGCGCGCCTTCCGCCAGGCCAAGGCGCTCGATCCGCTCGTCGAGGGCATCCCGTCGACCAAGGGGGCGTTGTGACCCGCACGCCGCGCGTGGCGGTCTTCGACTACGAGTCCGGGAACGTGCACTCCGCCGTCAAGGGGCTGGCGGCCGCCGGCGCCGACGTCGAGCTGACCGGCGACCGGCAGGCCGCGCTGGAGGCCGACGGCCTCCTGGTGCCCGGGGTGGGGGCGTTCGCCGCCGTCCGCGACGCCCTGCACGCGCGCGGCGGCGACGAGATCATCGAGCGCCGCCTCGCCGGCGGGCGGCCCGTGCTCGGCATCTGCGTCGGGATGCAGGTGATGTTCGCGCACGGGGTCGAGCGCGGGCACGACACCGAAGGTCTCGGCCAGTGGCCGGGGGCGGTGACACGGCTGGAATCGCCGGTGCTGCCGCACATGGGCTGGAACACGGTGGAGCCGGATGCCGGGACCGTGCTGTTCCGCGGGATCGAGGACGAGCGCTTCTACTTCGTGCACTCCTACGCGGCCAAGGCCTGGGAGCTCGACGTGATCCCGCCGTTCCCGCAGCCGGCGCTCACCTGGTCGACCTACGGCGAGCGGTTCCTCGCCGCCGTGGAGAACGGCCCGCTGTCGGCGACGCAGTTCCACCCGGAGAAGTCCGGCCAGGCCGGCATCCGCCTGCTGCGCAACTGGGTGGAGAGCCTGTAACGCACCGGTTTGGCGCCCGCCCGATGCGGGACTACTCTCTTGATTCGTGCCCGCGACCGGGCCTCCTCTGATCCACCCAAGGACGACATGAACGACTTCGCGCAGTCACCCTCCCTGATCCTCCTGCCCGCTGTGGACGTCGCCGGCGGCAAGGCCGTCCGCCTGACGCAGGGCGAGGCGGGCACCGAGACCAGCTACGGTGACCCGATCGATGCCGCGGGGGAGTGGGTCTCCCAGGGTGCGCAGTGGATCCACCTCGTCGACCTGGACGCGGCGTTCGGACGCGGCAGCAACGCCGGCATCCTGCGCAAGGTCATCAAGCAGTTCCGCGGCGTCAACGTCGAGGTCTCCGGCGGCATCCGTGACGACGCCAGCCTCGAGTCGGCGCTCGAGTCGGGCGCCGCGCGCATCAACCTCGGCACGGCCGCGCTGGAGAACCCGGAGTGGGCGGCCGACGTGATCAGCCGGTACGGCGAGGCCGTCGCCGTCGGCTTGGACGTGCGCGGCACCACCCTCGCGGCGCGCGGCTGGACCAAGGAGGGCGGCGACCTCTGGGACGTGCTGGAGCGACTGGAGGAGGCCGGCTGCAGCCGCTACGTCGTCACCGACGTGACCAAGGACGGCACGCTGCGCGGCCCGAACCTCGAGCTGCTGCGCGAGATCACCTCGCGCACGCCGAAGCCCGTGATCGCCTCCGGCGGCGTGGCCAGCCTCGACGACATCGCGGCGCTGCGCCAGCTCGTCCCGCTGGGCGTCGAGGGCGCCATCATCGGGAAGGCCCTCTACGCCGGGGCGTTCACCCTGGCCGAGGCGCTGGATGTCGCCGGGGACTGACGACCACGCCTGCCATCCGGCGGGCGACTCCGCCGGCGTTCCCTGGGAGGGGCGCCGCTTCCAGGAGAACCCGCACGCCGCGGACGACGGCTCCGCCGACCCGGCGCTGCTCGACGCGTTGCGGCGCTTCCGCGCCGGCGAGGGGTCGCAGGTCGAGGTGGTCGACGCGTTCCGCGGCGCCCGCGTGCTCGTCCCGCTGCTGGCGGCGAAGGGCGAGGAGGGTGTCGGCCCGCACGGGCTGGTCGTCGACAAGACGCAGGAGCTGTCGATCGTCACGGTTGCGGCGCCGGACGGCCGGCGCGTGCAGCCGGTGTTCACTTCGGTGGAGACCATGGCGCGGTGGGATGCCGGTGCCCGCCCGATCCCGGTCGAGGCGACCCGCGCCGCGCTGGCGGCGTCCAGCGACGACACCGACCTGATCGTGATCGACCCGGCCTCGGACACCGAGTTCGTGATCCGCCGCCCCGCGGTGTGGGCGGTGGCACAGGACCAGCGCTGGGAGCCCAGCCATCTCTCCCCGGAGGTGTTCGCCGCCCTGCAGCGCAGCGTCGCGCACGAACTCGCCGTCGTCGACCTCTCCGTCGCGCCCGGCGACCCCGATGCGCGGATGCGCGGCCCCGAGCTTGTCGTCACCCTGCACCTCGTCGACGGCCTCGAGCGCGAGACCCTGGACGCCGTGCTGGCGCGCCTCGCCCAGCGCTGGGCCGCGGACGACCGCATCGCCGTGCTCGTGGACTCCCTCACCGTCAAGCTCACCGCCGCAAGCTGACCCGCCCGCTCGCCCCGCTCGTCGAGCGAGCGCAGCCAACCTGGCGCCGTAGGCCGACGGATCCCGTGTGCGTTCGCGCGGCCTTGTGCGGTTCCCGCGGCCGAATCTTCGGCATCCGTCCGCGCGTAGCGCACATCTCCGCGCGGACTGTGCGCGGCGGCGCCATCCGTCGGCGTGCTCGGATGCGGATGCCGGGCATCGGAAGGATCCGCGGCGAGCGCAAGGAACCTCCCAGCCGCCGGATCACGGATGCTAGGTGACCGGACCCGTCCACTTCTCGCCCGGTCCCTGCCCGATCGGGTCGGGGATGACGGATGCCTCGCGGAACGCGAGCTGCAGGGAGCGCAGGCCGTCCCGCAGCGACCGGGCGTGCATGTCGCTGACCTCGGGTGCGGCGGCGGTGATCAGCCCGGCGAGGGCGTTGATGAGCTTGCGCGCCTCGTCCAGGTCGCGCTGCGAATCCGGGTCGTCGGCCAGCCCGACCTTCACCGCCGCGGCGCTCATCAGGTGCACGGCGGTGGTCGTGATCACCTCCACCGCGGCGACGTCCGCGATGTCCCGCGTCGCCGCGGCCGCGGCCTCCTCCTGCTCCTGCCAGCGCTCGTGGCGCGCGTCGTCTGCGGCATCCGATCCCGGAATCGTCACTTCATGGTGCTTTCTGGTAGACTTCTGCGGGCTCCGGGGCGTCATGCTCCGGTACGAAAGAGGATTCGATTCCCACCCGCGCTTGCCGTTCCAGGCTACCGGGTTCCAGCGCTCCGCCGGCCGCGTGCCGGTAGGCCGGTGTCCGCACCGGCGACAGGGTGCAGAGCCGGCGTCTGAGCTGCCGGCGGGTGGGGAGACTCCGATTTCGCCCGTGACGCGAACCGCGTCGCGGAGGCCGAAAACCCCCAGCTAAGGAGTTCCGCATCAGCGATCCCCGCACCAATGAGCGCATCCGCGTGCCCGAGGTCCGCCTCGTCGGCCCCGGAGGCGAGCAGATCGGCGTCGTCGCCATCCAGGTGGCGCTCCGCCTCGCACAGGAGGCCGATCTCGACCTGGTCGAGGTGGCACCCAACTCGAAGCCGCCCGTGGTCAAGATCATGGACTACGGCAAGTTCAAGTACGAGGCCGCACAGAAGGCGAAGGAAGCGCGTCGCAACCAGGCCAACACGGTCCTCAAGGAGGTCCGGTTCCGCCTGAAGATCGAGGCTCACGACTACACGACCAAGCTGAAGCGCGCCGAGGGCTTCCTCAAGGCGGGCGACAAGGTCAAGGCGATGATCCTGTTCCGCGGCCGTGAGCAGTCCCGTCCCGAGCAGGGCG
This sequence comes from Microbacterium neungamense, assembly GCF_024971095.1. Lineage (NCBI taxonomy): Bacteria > Bacillati > Actinomycetota > Actinomycetes > Micrococcales > Microbacteriaceae > Microbacterium > Microbacterium neungamense. The sequence continues at coordinate 1,751,524 of NZ_CP069717.1, read as the reverse complement.
TGCGCCTGCTGAAGAAGTTCGCCGAGGACGTGGCCGAGTTCGGCACGGTGGAGTCGAACCCGACCATCGACGGTCGCAACATGGTCATGGTCATCGCACCGCTGAAGAACAAGTCCGAGGCCAAGGCCGAGCAGAACGCCCAGCGCGCCGCCAACAAGCAGGCGGCCCGCGAGGCCAAGTCCGGGAGCGCCGCCGCTCCCGCCGCGGAGTGATCCGCCCCTGAGACTCCCGCGCCGAGCGGGTGCCCACCGTCGCCCGCAGGGCGCCACACGAAGGAAGAGAAGATGCCGAAGCAGAAGACCCACTCGGGCAGCAAGAAGCGCTTCAAGATCACCGGCAGCGGGAAGATCAAGAAGCAGCAGGCCAACATGCGCCACAACCTCGAGCACAAGTCGAGCCGTCGCACCCGCCGCCTGAACCAGGACCAGGTCATCTCCGGAAACGACCTGAAGGTCGTCAAGAAGCTCCTCGGCCGCTGAGCGCCCGAACGCAGGAATAGGAAGACAGAGAAATGGCAAGAGTCAAGCGCGCCGTCAACGCGCAGAAGAAGCGTCGCGTCATCCTCGAGCGCGCCTCGGGTTACCGTGGCCAGCGTTCGCGCCTCTACCGCAAGGCGAAGGAGCAGGTCACCCACTCCCTCGTCTACGCGTACCGCGACCGCCGCAAGCGCAAGGGCGACTTCCGTCGTCTGTGGATCCAGCGCATCAACGCCGCTGCCCGCCAGAACGGCATCACGTACAACCGCTTCATCCAGGGTCTCGGCCTCGCCGGCGTCCAGGTCGACCGCCGCATGCTCGCCGAGCTCGCGGTGACCGACCAGGGTGCCTTCGCGGCTCTCGTCGAGGTCGCCAAGAAGGCGCTGCCTTCGGACGTCAACGCGCCGAAGTCGGCCGCCTGAGACATCGCATCCGGAATCGGGCGTCTCCCTCCGGGGAGGCGCCCGTTTCCGCATCCGGGGCACCCATAGACTGGGAGCGTGCTGGAGAACCCCCGCTCGCCGCGTGTCCGTGCCGTCGCCAAGCTCACCAAGCGCAGCGCGCGCACCGAGACCGGCCTGTTCCTCCTGGAGGGGCCGCAGGCGGTGCGCGAGGCGCTCGCCTACCGGCCGGACGCCATCGTCGAGCTGTTCGCCACGCCGACCAGCTGGGAGAAGCACGCCGACCTCCGCGCCAAGGCGCAGGCGACCGGGGTGCAGGTCGAGTTCGTCACCGAGTACGTCCTCTCGGCCATGGCCGACACGGTGACGCCGCAGGGTCTCGTCGCCGTCGCCCGGCAGACGCCCACCTCGGTGCGCGACATCTTCGCCGCCTCACCGCGGCTGGTCGCGATCTGCGAGGAGGTGCGCGACCCCGGCAACCTCGGCACCATCATCCGTGCCGCGGATGCCGCGGGGGCCGATGCCGTCGTGCTCACCGGCCGCACCGTCGACCCGTACAACCCGAAGGTGGTGCGCGCCACCACCGGCTCCCTGTTCCACCTGCCGGTCTCCGTGGGCGGGGATCTCGCCGACGTCGTCCAGCACGCGCACGGTGCGGGCCTGAGCATCCTCGCCGCCGACGTGAAGGGCGAGGATCTGCTCGCCGCCCGCGCCGAGGGCGTGCTCGCCGGGCCCACCGGATGGCTGTTCGGCAACGAGGCGCGAGGGCTCGAGGAGGGCGCCCTCGCTCTCGCCGACCGCATCCTGAAGCTGCCGATCTTCGGCCGCGCCGAGTCGCTGAACCTCGCCACCGCCGCGAGCGTGTGCCTCTACGAGAGCGCCTTCGCGCAGCGCGCCGACGTCACGAATCGGTAAACACCCACGGCGCGCATCGCCGCCGTCGGTCGCTGCTCCTAATGTGGAGGCATGGCAGAGCGCAACGACGCCCTCGTGGTCGTGGAGAACGTCCAGAAGCACTACGGCGAGTTCCACGCCCTCAAGGACATCAACCTCCGGGTCGACAAGGGCGAGGTCGTGGTCGTGATCGGCCCGTCCGGGTCGGGCAAGTCGACCCTGTGCCGGACGATCAACCGGCTGGAGACGATCACCAGCGGCGAGATCCGCGTCGACGGCAAGGCGCTCCCCGCCGAGGGCAAGGACCTCGCGAAGCTCCGCGCCGAGGTCGGCATGGTGTTCCAGTCGTTCAACCTGTTCGCGCACCTCACGATCCTCGAGAACGTCACGCTCGGCCCGATCAAGGTGCGCGGCATGACGAAGGCGGATGCCGAGCGCGAGGCGATGCAGCTGCTCGAGCGCGTCGGCGTCGCCCAGCAGGCCTCCAAGCTGCCCGCGCAGCTCTCCGGCGGCCAGCAGCAGCGCGTCGCGATCGCGCGGGCCCTGGCGATGCATCCGAAGGTGATGCTCTTCGACGAGCCGACCAGCGCCCTCGACCCGGAGATGATCAACGAGGTGCTCGACGTCATGGTCGGCCTCGCGCATGAGGGCATGACGATGATCGTGGTCACCCACGAGATGGGCTTCGCCCGCAAGGCGGCCAACCGCGTCGTGTTCATGGCCGACGGGCAGATCGTCGAGGAGGCCACGCCTGAGGAGTTCTTCACGAACCCGAAGAGCAGCCGGGCCAAGGACTTCCTCTCCAAGCTGCTCACCCACTGAGCCGTCACAGCCAGCAACCTGCACCAACAGAAGGAGACGCACATGCGACGCACACGGACAATGGCCGGAATCGGTATCGCGGCGGCGGCGCTGCTCGCGCTGACGGCCTGCAACAGCGGCTCGCCCTCGAGCCCGGGCGGCGGCACCGGCGGGGAGACCGGCGAGGGCGGCGAGGAGACCACGTGGTTCGAGGTCGCCGAGGACGTCAACCTCGAGGGCAGCCCCACCTTCGACAAGATGAAGGAGCGCGACGGCGTCGTCGTCGGCGTCAAGGAGGACCAGCCGGGCCTCGGCTACCTCGACGTCACCACCGGCGAGCGCACCGGCTTCGACATCGACATCGCCCGCTGGATCGCCGCCTCGCTCGGCTTCGACGAGGACCAGATCGAGTTCAAGCCGATCGCGTCGGCGAACCGCGAGCAGGCGATCGTGAACGGCGACATCGACTACTACGTCGGCACCTACTCGATCAACGACAAGCGCAAGGAGCAGATCGACTTCGCCGGCCCGTACTTCGTCACCGGTCAGGGCCTGCTGGTCGCGAAGGACGCCCCCGAGGCGGACAAGCTCGAGGACTTCAACGGCAAGACCGTCTGCTCGGCGACCGGCTCCACCCCGATCCAGAACATCAAGGCCAACTTCCCGGAGATCAAGACGCAGGAGTACGACCTGTACTCCGCCTGCGTGCAGGACCTGATCGACGGCAAGGTGGACGCGGTCACCACCGACCAGGCCATCCTGATCGGCTACGCCGCGCAGTACCCGGACGACGTCAAGGTCACCGGCGGCCTGTTCACCGAGGAGCGCTACGGCGTCGGCCTGCAGAAGGGCGACGACGTGCTGCGCCAGCACATCAACGACCTCTTCACCGAGGGCGGCGACATCTGGCAGGCGATCTTCGACAAGAACCTGGGCGACTCCGGCATCGAGGTCGAGCAGCCCGAGGTCGACGCGTACTGAGCGACCGCGGCGGCCCCGCCCTCGGGCGGGGCCGCCTCCCATCCACCTGAGAAGGAGACGGTGACGTGGACGTCATCTTCGGCAACCTCGATCTGTGGGGACAGGCGATCGGGAACACCCTGCTGGTGTTCTTCGTCGGCGGCCTGATCGCGCTGGTCCTGGGCGTCATCGTGGGCGCCATGCGCGTCTCGCCGATTCCGATCGCACGCGCCGTGGGGACCGTGTACGTCAACCTGGTGCGGAACACCCCGCTCACCCTCGTCTTCTTCTTCTTCGTGTTCGGCTACCCGCAGCTCGGGCTGCCGGACCTGTCCAACACCGTGCTCGGCATCCTGGCGATCGGCGTGTACACCGCCACCTACGTCGCCGAGGTGCTGCGCGCGGGCATCAACACCGTCCCGGTCGGGCAGGCCGAGGCCGCGCGTGCCATCGGCCTCCCGTTCGGGCAGGTGATGACCCTGGTGATCCTGCCGCAGGCGTTCCGCTCGGTGGTGCCGCCGATGATGAGCGTGTTCATCGCCCTGCTGAAGAACACCACGGTCGCCGCCGGCTTCTCCATCGCCGAGCTCGCCGCCCTCCGCGCCACCATCAACGACGCGCCGAACCGTCCCGGCAACCCGATGGAGGTCCTGCTCTGGGTCGCCGTCGTCTTCGTCGTCCTGGTGCTGCTGATGAGCGCGGTGCAGCGCCACCTCGAGAACCGCTGGAGGATCGCCCGATGACTTCCGTCCTCTACGACGTCCCCGGCCCCCGGGCGATCGCGCGCAACCGCATCCTCGCCGTCCTCACCGTCCTGGTGGTGCTCGCCGTCATCGGCTTCGTCATCTACCGCATGATCGCCACCGGCCAGTTCACGCCGCAGAAGTGGTACGTGTTCACGTTCAGCGCGGTCTGGATGGGCATCCTGAAGGCGCTCGGCAACACCCTCGGCGCGTTCGCCCTGGCGGCCGTGCTCGCCCTGGCGCTCGGCTTCGTGCTCGCCATCGGCCGGCTCTCCGACCACTCCTGGGTCCGCGTGCCGGTCACCACGATCACCGAGCTGTTCCGCGCCGTCCCGGTGCTGGTGTTCATGATGCTGCTGTACTACGGCCTTCCTGTCGTGGGCATCCGCATGGACCCGTACTGGGCCGTAGTGCTCGCCCTGATGGCCTACAACGGGTCGGTGCTCGCGGAGGTGCTCCGCGCCGGCGTCGAATCCCTGCCGCGCGGGCAGAAGGAGGCCGGCTACGCGATCGGGCTCCGCAAGAGCGGGGTGATGCAGTTCATCCTGCTGCCCCAGGCGATCCGGGCCATGCTTCCGGTCATCATCGCCCAGCTGGTGGTGACCATGAAGGACACTGCGCTCGGGTTCATCATCACCTACCAGGAGCTGCTCTACTACGCCAAGCAGCTGACCTCGCAACAGGGCCGGCCGATCCTGCAGTCGGCCTTCATCATCGGCGGCATCTACGTCGTGATGTGCCTGATCCTGGCCTGGGTCGCGAAGGTCGTCGAGGACCGCACGCGCCGCTCGCCCAAGCTGAAGGGCTACACCCCGGATGCCGGTGGCGGCGACCCACGCATCCACGACGGCTCCACGGTGACCGAGGTGATCGCGATGCAGCGCGGCGCGGGGAAGTTCGACGCCGGCAGCGGAGTCCCACCGACGAACCTCTGATCCGCGCGCTTCGGCCCTCACCGCCTCCGTCACGGGCCGGCGTGCCCGCACCGGTAGACTCGACTCTCGTGTCCGAATCTCCCGAGAATCCGCCTGAGATCACGCCCGAGGCGGTGGAGTCCGCGGTCGCCGCAGCGCTCGCCGCGATCGACGCCGCCGCCGACACCGCCGCGCTGAAGGCCGCGCGCGCCGCGCATGTGGGGGAGGGTTCGCCGCTCGCCGTGCTGAACGCCTCCATGCGCCAGGTCGCGCCCGAGCACAAGGCCGCGTTCGGCAAGCTGATCGGGCAGGGACGAGGCCGCGTCACCCAGGCCCTCGCGGCGAAGGAGGCCGAGCTCGCCGAGGCCGAGACCGCGCGGCGCCTCGAGGCCGAGCGCGTGGACATCACCGCCGTCCCGTCGCGCAGCCGCGTCGGCGCCCGGCATCCGCTCAGCCTGCTGCAGGAGCAGGTGTGCGACGTGTTCGTCGGCATGGGCTGGGAGATCGCGGAGGGACCCGAGCTCGAGCACGAGTGGTTCAACTTCGACGCCCTGAACTTCGACGAGGACCACCCCGCGCGACAGGAGCAGGACACCTTCTACGTCGACCCGCCCGCCCGTCACCTGGTGATGCGCACGCACACCAGCCCGGTGCAGGTGCGCTCCATGCTCGAGCGGGAGGTGCCGATCTACGTGCTCTGCCCCGGCCGGACGTACCGCACCGACGAGTTCGACGCGACCCATCTTCCGGTGTTCAGCCAGTTCGAGGGCCTGGTCGTCGACAAGGGCATCACGATGGCGCACCTGAAGGGCACGCTCGACCACTTCGCCCGGCAGATGTTCGGGCCGGAGGCGAAGACCCGCCTGCGCACGAACTACTTCCCGTTCACCGAGCCGTCCGCCGAGCTCGACCTGTGGCATCCGACCTTCAAGGGCGGCGCCCGCTGGATCGAGTGGGGCGGATGCGGCATGGTCAACCCGAACGTCCTGCGCGCGGCCGGGATCGACCCCGAGGTGTACAGCGGCTTCGCCTTCGGGATGGGCATCGAGCGGACGCTGATGTTCCGCAGCGATGTGAAGGACATGCGCGACATGGCCGAAGGCGATGTGCGCTTCAGCGAGCAGTTCGGGATGGTGGTGTGATGCGCGTTCCGCTGTCATGGCTGCGCGAGTACGTGGATGTGGCGCCGGATGCCACCGCCGAGGACGTCCTGGCGGCCCTCGTCTCCGTCGGCTTCGAGGAGGAGGACATCCACCGCTTCGACATCTCCGGTCCCGTCGTCGTGGGCCGGGTGGTGTCCTTCGAGGAGGAGCCGCAGTCCAACGGCAAGACGATCCGCTGGTGCCAGGTCGACGTCGGCGCGGAGAACGGCGGCGTGCGCGGCATCGTCTGCGGCGCCCGCAACTTCGCCGTGGACGACAAGGTCGTGGTGACCCTGCCCGGCTCGGTGCTGCCGGGGCCGTTCCCGATCGCGGCGCGCAAGACCTACGGTCACGTCTCCGACGGCATGATCGCCTCGGCCCGCGAGCTGGGCCTGGGCGACGAGCACAACGGCATCCTGATCCTGTCCGAACTCGGCGTGGACGCGCCGGTGGGGACGGATGCCATCGCGCTGCTCGGCCTGGACGACGTCGCCGTCGACATCAACGTCACCCCCGACCGCGGCTACGCGTTCTCGGTCCGCGGTGTGGCGCGCGAGTACTCGCACGCCACCGGCGCGGCCTTCCGTGACCCCGCCGACCGGGACTTCGCCGAGCTGCAGCCGGGAACGGGCCGCACGGCGATCGTCGACGACGTCCGGCCGATCCGCGGCCGGGTGGGGGCAAGCGAGTTCGTCACCCGGGTGGTGCGCGACGTGGACCCGTCGCGTCCCACGCCGCCGTGGATGATCGCGCGCCTGTCCCTGGCCGGCATGCGGTCGCTGGGCGTGCTCATCGACATCACCAACTACGTGATGCTCGAGCTGGGCCAGCCCATCCACGGCTACGACCTCGACCGGCTCGACGGCACCATCACCGTCCGCCGCGCCGAGGCCGGCGAGAAGCTCACCACCCTGGACGGGCAGGAGCGGGCGCTGCACCCGGAGGACCTGTTGATCACCGACGGATCCGGGCCGATCGGGCTCGCCGGCGTCATGGGCGGCGGGACCACGGAGATGAGCGCGGACACCCGCAACGTGCTCATCGAGGCGGCCACGTTCGATCCGGTCACGATCGCGCGCACCGCGCGCCGGCACAAGCTGCCCAGCGAGGCGTCCAAGCGCTTCGAGCGCGGCGTCGACCCGCTCATCCCGTTCGTCGCGGCCCGCCGGGTCGCCGATCTCATGGTCGAGTTCGCCGGCGGCACGCTCACCGACGAGGGTGGCGCGCTGTTCACCGACGTCGTGATCGAGGGCATCGAGCTGCCCGCCGGCTTCGTACAGGGCGTCGTCGGGGTCGAGTACAGCGACGACGAGATCACCGGAGCCCTGGAGACCATCGGCGCCGAGGTGACCCGCGCCGACGCTGAGCCTGTCGCGGACGCTGAGCCCGTCGCGGACGCTGAGCCCGTCGCGGACGCTGAGCCCGTCGCGGACGCTGAGCCTGTCGAAGCGTCCCCGTCCGCCGGATGGTTCGTCATCCCGCCGTCCTGGCGGCCCGACCTCACCGACAAGTGGACGCTCGCCGAGGAGGTCGCCCGCATCCACGGGCTGGACCGCATCCCCTCGGTGCTGCCGACCCCGCCGTCCGGACGCGGCCTCACGCCGCTGCAGCAGGGACGCCGTCGCGTGGCGGACGCCCTCGCCGCGGCCGGCTTCGTGGAGACCCCGGCCTTCCCGTTCACGACCGAGGCGCAGAACGACCTGCACGGCTCGGCATCCGGGGAGCACCTGCCGGGCATCCGTCTCGCGAACCCGATCGACGGGCACGTGCCGTTCCTGCGCCGCTCGCTGATCCCGGGCCTGCTGCAGACCGCGCATCGCAACATCTCCCGCGGACTGACCGATCTCGCGCTGTTCGAGACCGGGGTGGTGTTCCTGCCCGAAGCCGGGGTGTCCTACGGCACCGACGACGTGCCGCCGCTGGGCGAGCGTCCCTCGGACGAGAAGCTCGCCGAGCTGAACGCGTCGATCCCGCCGCAGCGTCGTCACGTGGCCGTGCTGCTCACCGGCAGCATCTCGCCGCGCCAGCCCGGCCGGGCCGCCGAGGCCGCCGGGCTGTCCGACGCGCTGGACGCCGTGCGGGTGATCGCCGCGGCGGCGGGCGTCGACATCGAGGTGGCTCAGGGTCGGCGCGCCGCGTTGCATCCGGGCCGCACCGGCGTGCTCACGGTCGCCGGCGAGGAGATCGGCTACGTCGGCGAACTGCATCCGCAGGTCGCGGACGACGCCGACCTGCCCGGACGTGCGGTCGTCGCGGAACTCGATCTCGACCGCCTGCTCGACCTGGCCGGCTCGCGGGTCGTCGCCGCGTCCCTGTCGACCTTCCCGGCGGCGACGCAGGACGTGTCGCTGGTGGTCGCCGCGGATGTGCCCGCCGCCGAGCTGCGTGCCGCCCTCGTCGAGGGGGCCGGCGAGCTGCTGGAGTCCGCGCGGCTGGTCGACGACTACCGGGGCGAGGGTCTGCCGAACGGCTCCAAGAGCCTGACGTTCGCGCTGCGCTTCCGCGCCGCGGACCGGACGCTCACCTCCGCCGAGGCGACCGAGGCGAAGATGGCGGGTGTCGCGGTCGCGGCCGAGCGCTTCGGCGCGAGCATCCGGGACTGACAGGGAGTACCGAACATGAGCGACTACGAGATCACGCAGATCGGCGCCCTCGGGGAGTGGCGCGGGCACTACGGCGGCTTCGACGCGGCGCGCTCGCGCGACGGCCGGCGCGTGGTGGACCACGAGCTGACCATGCAGTACATCGGGATGACGGCGAACGCCCTGGTCCCGGGCGAGGAGGCCGGCTACTGGCACACCCACTCCCGGGTCGAGGAGCTGTACGTGTTCCTGGAGGGGCTCGGGCAGATGGGGCTGGACGACGACGTGATCGACGTGGGCCCCGGAACGGTCGTCCGGGTCGGGCAGGGCGTCTGGCGCACCTGGCGCGCCCGGCCGGAGAGCCCCGGCGAGCTGCGCTGGCTGTGCATCCGCGCCGGCGGCGAGGAGCTGCCGCACATGCCGAACGACGGCGCCCGCGACCCCGACCGGCCGATGCCCTGGGCGGACTGAGCCGTCCGGAATCCGCCCCGCGGCGTCGCGTGGGCGAGAGCCCGGCGGCATCCGCTGACGGCGGATCTCCTTCCGGTGTCGGCCCCCGGACTGGTGTCATGGGGGCATGACGCGTGTGCTGATCCTCGGTGGGACGGGCTGGCTGTCCGGGCGGATCGCCCGGCGCCGGCGGGATGCCGGTGACGAGGTGACGGTGCTGGCGCGCGGGTCGCGTCCGGCGCCCGGCGGCGTGGTGCTCCTCCGCGGCGATCGCGACGACTCCGGCGCGTACGACGCCGCGGCTCGGACGGACTGGGACGAGATCGTCGACATCTCCTCGCGCGCCGGGCACGTCCGGCAGGCGGTCGCGGCGCTCGGCGAACGGACCGCGCACTGGACGTACGTCTCCTCGGTGTCGGTCTACGCCGACGAGACCGTGCCGGATGCCGATGAGACGGCCGCCCGGCATGAGCCCGCCCACGACGGCGACGAGTACGACTACGCACGGGAGAAGGTGGCCGCCGAGGATGCCGTCGTCGCCGGCCTCGGCGACCGTGCGCTCATCATCCGGCCCGGACTCATCGTCGGTCAGGGCGACCCCACCGACCGCTTCGGCTATTGGGCGGCCGCCTTCGCGCGCGCCGGCGCGGAGCCCGTGCTCGCACCGCGCCCCGCCGGGCGGACGACGCAGGTGATCGACGTCGAGGACGTCGCCGCGTTCGCCGCCGGGCCGCCGCGGTCGGGCGTCGTGAACGCGGTCGGCGACCCGCTGCCGCTCGCGGACCTGCTCGGGGACATCCGCGCGGCGGCCGGGCACACCGGGCCAGTCCGACGCCTCCGTCCTCGACGCGCGGGCGGCGCTGGGACCGGACGCGGTCATCGGCCTCACCGCCAACACGGCCGCCCACCTGGACGCCGTGCGCGCTCTGCCCGTCGGCACTGTCGACTACCTCGGCGTCGGCGTCATCCACCCCACCGCGACCAAGCCGGATCACCCGCCTGCGCTCGGGATCGCAGGCTTCGCCGCGTTCGCCGCCGACAGCCCGCTGCCCTGCGTCGCGATCGGCGGGATCGGTCTCGACGACGTCGCCCCGCTCCGCGCGGCCGGTGCCGCCGGGGTCGCCGTGGTCTCCGCCCTGTGCGCGGCTGAGGACCCGTGCGCCGCCGCGCGGACGTTCCTGCGCGCCTGGCGCGGCGACCGGCCGCCCCGCGTGCTCAGCATCGCCGGCAGCGACCCGTCCGGCGGCGCCGGCATCCAGGCCGACCTGAAGTCCATCGCGGCCAACGGCGGGTACGGCATGGCCGCCCTCACCGCCCTCACCGCGCAGAACACGTCGGGTGTGCGGTCCGTGCACACGCCACCGGCGGCGTTCCTGCGCGAGCAGCTGGACGCGCTCTCCGACGACGTCGGCATCGAGGCGGTCAAGATCGGGATGCTCGCCGGGGTCGAGGTGATCGAGGTGGTCGCGGCGTGGCTGCGCCGGGAGCGCCCGGAGACGGTCGTGCTCGACCCGGTGATGGTGGCCACCAGCGGCGACCGGCTGCTGGACGCCGCCGCCGAGGACGCCCTGCGCGAGCTGCTGCCGCTGGCCGACGTCGTCACCCCGAACCTCCCCGAGCTCGGCGCGCTTCTGGGCGAGCCGGCCGCGGACGACTGGGACGCCGCGCTCGCGCAGGCCGGACGGCTCGCCGCCCGCACCGGCGCGCTCGTGCTCGTCAAGGGCGGGCACCTGGACGGCCCGCACGCCCCGGACGCCCTCGTCGGCGCCGACGGCGTCGTCGCCTCCTTCCCCGGGGAGCGGATCGCCACCGACGCCACGCACGGCACCGGATGCTCGCTGTCCTCCGCGCTCGCCACCCGGCGGGCGCGCGGCGCGGACTGGCCGCGGGCGGCCGAGGAGGCCCGCACCTGGCTGCGCGAGTCGATCCGCGCCGGCGCCGACCTCGACGTCGGCCGCGGCCACGGGCCGGTCAGCCACTTCGCCGGCCTGTGGGCCCGCGGCGGCCTGGACACCGCCCCGACGCCCGCCGAGATCGAGGCGGACTGGTGGGACCGGATCGCCGGCATCCGCACCGGCATCGACGAACTGCCGTTCATCCGCCGCCTCGCCGACGGCACGCTGCCCGACCCGGCGTTCCGGTTCTACCTCGCGCAGGACGCACTGTACCTCAGCGATTACGCGCGGCTTCTCGCGGATGCCGCCCGGCGCGCGCCCTCCGCACCGGAACAGGTGTTCTGGGCGGAATCCGCGGCGCGTTGCATCGCGGTCGAGCGGGAGCTGCACGAGTCGTGGCTGGGCGAGCCCGCCGGCGACCCCGCCCCGGCCACCAGGGCGTACCTCGACCATCTCCGCTCCGTCGCGCACGGCGGTGGATACGCGGAGCTCGTCGCCGCCCTGCTGCCCTGCTACTGGCTGTACGCGGACCTCGGCGAGCGGCTGCGGGCCGGGGATTTCGGCGCGTACACGCAGGATCCCGGGCATCCGTACGCCTCCTGGCTGGCGACCTACGGCGATCCGGCGTTCTCCGCCGCGAGCCGCCGCGCGACCGACATCACCGCCGCCGCGGCGTCGACCGCGGACACCGCGACCCGGCAGCGCATGTTCACCGCGTTCGAGCGCTCCGCCGCCCACGAGCTCGCCTTCTTCGCCGCGCCACCCCTGTGATCGGAATCGCGCAATCGGCGGGAATCCGGCCCGGCCGATTGCGCGATTCGAAAGGGCAGAGGATTTGCGGAGGCCGCGACGCGACCGCTATCGTCGCGACATGCCTTCGGCCGCGCACCCCCGTCCGACGCTCGTCCCGAGCGTCCCTGTCGTGCGCCGACGCCGCGGCGGCCGCCGAATCTAGGCGACCCCGCCTCCCGTCGTGTCCGCGGACCCACCGCCGACGGGGTGAGCCGGGTCGCCGTCCCCGGCCAGCGCTCCGGCCCGTTGTCGCACGGCAACAACCGATCGGAGCGGAACCCACGACCGTTAAGGTGGCAACATGACGTACACCGTCGCCGTCTCCGGCGCATCCGGCTACGCAGGAGGCGAGATCCTGCGCCTGCTCGCCGGGCATCCCGACATCGAGATCCGCACCGTCACGGCACACTCGAACGCCGGTCAGCCTCTCATCGAACACCAGCCGCACCTGCGCTCCCTCGCGCACCTCACCCTCCAGGAGACGACCCCGGAGATCCTCGCCGGCCACGACATCGTCTTCCTCGCCCTGCCGCACGGGCAATCCGGGCAATACACGGATGCCCTCGGCGACGCGCCGCTGGTGATCGACGCGGGCGCGGACCACCGGCTCACCTCGCGGGACGCCTGGGATGCCTTCTACGGCGGCGCGTTCCACGAGCCGTGGACCTACGGCGTGCCCGAGCTGCCCGTCGGCGGCGGCAAGCAGCGCGAGCACCTGCGCGGCGCGACCCGCATCGCCGCCCCCGGCTGCAACGCCTCCACGGTCAGCCTCAGCCTGGCCCCGGTGTGGCGGCCGGGGTGATCGACCCGTCCGACATCGTCACCGTCCTCGCGGTCGGGCCGTCCGGGGCGGGCAAGAGCCTGAAGCCGCACCTGCTCGGCAGCGAGCTGCTGGGCACCGCGAACCCGTACGCCGTCGGAGGCACGCACCGGCACATCCCGGAGATCCGGCAGGCGCTGGCGGCGTCCTCGCTCCACGATCGGGGGGACGACGGCATCCGCATCTCCTTCACGCCGGTCCTTGTGCCGATGGCGCGCGGCATCCTCGCCACCTCCACCGCCCCGATCGCCGAAGGCGTCACCGACACCGACATCCGCGACGCGTGGGAGGGCGCCTACGGCGACGAGACCTTCGTGCAGCTGCTGCCCGAGGGACACTTCCCCCGCACCGCGGACGTGCTCGGCGCCAACACCGCGCTGATGGGCCTCGCCGTCGACCGGGCCGCGAACCGCGTCGTCGTGGTCACCGCCGTCGACAACCTCGTCAAGGGCACCGCCGGGGCGGCGATCCAGTCCATGAACATCGCGCTCGGTCTCCCCGAGGACCGCGCCCTCACCGTGAACGGAGTGGCACCGTGACCGTCACCGCACCCCATGGGTTCGAGGCCGCCGGCGTCGCCGCCGGGCTGAAGTCCACCGGAAAGCCCGACGTCGCCGTGGTCGTCAACCGCGGCCCGCGCAAGGTCGGCGCCGCCGTGTTCACCACGAACCGCGCCAAGGCCAACCCGATCCTGTGGTCGCAGCAGGTGATCGTCGACCGCACCGTCGAGGCGATCGTGCTCAACTCCGGCGGGGCGAACTGCTTCACCGGCAGCTTCGGGTTCCAGACCACCCATCTCACCGCGGAGAAGGCGGCCGAGCTCCTTGGGGTGAGCGCGGGCGACGTGCTCGTCTGCTCCACGGGCCTCATCGGCACCGGCGACGAGCAGTTCCGCGCCCGGGTGCTCGCCGGCGTCGAGCAGGGCGTCGCGGAGCTCAGCGCGGACGGCGGGCAGGCGGCGGCGGAGGCCATCATGACCACCGACACGGTCGCCAAGACCGCGGTCGCCGAGCGCGACGGCTGGACGATCGGCGGCATGGCGAAGGGCGCCGGGATGCTCGCGCCGGGCCTGGCGACGATGCTCGTCGTGCTCACCACGGATGCCGACCTCGAGGCCGTCGACGCGGATGCCGCGCTGCGCCGCGCCACGCACGTCAGCTTCGACCGGCTCGACTCGGACGGATGCATGTCCACCAACGACCAGGTCACGCTGCTCGCCAACGCGGCCAGCGGCATCCGCCCCGACCTCGACGAGTTCACCGCCGCGCTCACCGAGGTGTGCCTCGAGCTCGCCCGCAAGCTGCAGCAGGACGCCGAGGGCGCCAGCCACGACATCACCATCGAGGTGAAGGGCGCCGCCTCCGAGGAGGACGCGGTCGAGGTGGGCCGCTCCGTCGCCCGCAACAACCTGTTCAAGGCGGCGATCTTCGGCAACGACCCGAACTGGGGGCGCGTGCTCGCCGCGATCGGCACCACCCGCGCCGTGTTCGACCCGTACGACGTCGACGTCTGGATGAACGGCGTCCGCGTCTGCACCGCCGGCGGGCCCGACCGCCCGCGCGAGGAGGTCGATCTGACCCCGCGCGCCACGCACCTCGTCATCGACCTGAAGGCCGGCGACGAGACCGCGACCATCCTCACCAACGACCTGACCCACGACTACGTGCACGAGAACAGCGCCTACGCCTCATGACAGACCTGCAAGACACCCCGCCCGAGGAGGCCGCGGTCAAGGCGGCGACCCTCATCGAGTCGCTGCCGTGGCTGAAGACCTTCCGCGATCAGATCGTCGTCGTCAAGTACGGCGGGAACGCTATGGTCTCGGAGGAGCTGCAGGACGCGTTCGCCCAGGACATCGCCTACCTGCGCTACGTCGGCGTGCAGCCCGTCGTCGTGCACGGCGGCGGCCCCCAGATCTCGAACATGCTCGACCGGCTGGCCATCCCCAGCGAGTTCCGCGGCGGCTACCGGGTGACCAGCACCGAGGCGATCACGGTGGTGCGGATGGTGCTCACCGGGCAGGTCAACCCGCAGCTGGTGGCGAAGATCAACTCGCACGGACCGATCGCCACCGGCCTGAGCGGCGAGGACGCCGGCCTGTTCGGCGGCCGCCGCCGCGGCGTCGTCGTGGACGGCGAGGAGGTCGACCTCGGCCGCGTCGGGGACGTGGTCCAGGTCGACCCGACGCCGGTGCTCGACCACCTCGCCGCCGGCCGCATCCCCGTGGTCTCCTCGATCGCCCCCGATCTCGACCACCCCGGGCAGTCCCTGAACGTGAACGCGGATGCCGCGGCATCCGCCCTCGCAGTCGCCCTCGGGGCGCGCAAGCTCGTCATCCTCACCGACGTGCCCGGGCTGTACGCGGACTGGCCCAACCGCGACTCCCTCGTCTCGCACCTCACCTCCGCCGAGCTGGTGCAGATGCTGCCGACGCTGGAGTCGGGGATGATCCCGAAGATGCGCGCCTGCCTCGACGCCGTCGAGGGCGGCGTGGGAGCGGCCGCCATCATCGACGGGCGGGTGCCGCACTCGGTGCTCGTCGAGCTGTTCACCAGCAAGGGGATCGGCACGGAGGTGGTGCGCTGATGATCGGCTGGCAGCACGATGCGTCCCGCGACCTGATGAATCTCGGCGGGCGGCTGGCGCTGCTCACCCACGGTGAGGGATCCCAGGTGTGGGACGCCGACGGAAACCGTTACCTGGACTTCCTCGGCGGCATCGCCGTGAACTGCCTGGGCCACGCGCATCCGGTCTTCGTCGAGGCCGTGTCCCGGCAGGCGGCGACCCTCGCGCACGTGTCGAACTACTTCGCCACCCCGCAGCAGCTCGCTCTCGCCGCCCGGCTGAAGCGCCTCGCGGGCACCGGCGAGCAGGGGCGGGTCTTCCTCGCGAACTCCGGCACCGAGGCGAACGAGATGGCGATCAAGCTCGCCCGCCTGCACGGCGGTGCGGAGCGGCCGACCATCCTCGTCGTGGAGGGCGCGTTCCACGGCCGCACCATGGGGGCGCTGTCGCTGACGCCCAAGGCCGCCTACCGCGACCCGTTCCAGCCCGCCATCCCGGGGGTGCGCACGGTCGCCCGCACCCTGGACAGCCTGGAGCAGGCGTTCGACGACACCGTGTCGGCCATCATCGTCGAACCCATCCAGGGCGAGGCCGGGGTCGTGGAGCTGCCCGAGGGCTTCCTGACCCGCGCCCGCGAGCTGTCCACCGCTCACGACGCGCTGCTCATCCTCGACGAGGTGCAGACCGGCTCCGGACGCACCGGCGAATGGTTCGCCTTCCAGCGTGAGGAGGCCTTCGGCCGGGACGGCGTGACGCCCGACGCGGTGACCCTCGCCAAGAGCATCGGCGCCGGGTTCCCGCTCGGTGCCCTGATCACCTTCGGCGCGGCCAGCGAGCTGTTCTACCCCGGCACGCACAACTCCACCTTCGGCGGCAACCCGCTGGCCAGCGCCGTGGCGGATGCCGTCCTCGGCCACATCGAGGACGAGGGGCTGCTCGGCAACGTGACCGCTCGCGGCGCCCAGCTGCGCGACGGCGTGAGCGGCCTGCCGCTGGTCACCGGCACGCGGGGCGCGGGGCTGCTCATCGGCATCACCCTCGCGCATCCGGTCGCCGGCCGCGTGCGCGAGGCCGCCCACGAGCGCGGGCTGATCGTGAACGCGCCCGCCGACGACGTGATCCGCATCGCCCCCGCCTACACCATCGGCGATGCCGAGGTGTCGGAGTTCCTCACCCTGTTCGGCGCGGCGCTCGCCGCCGTCGCCGAGACCATCGACGCCCCCTTGGAGACCCAGAAGTGACCCGCCACCTGCTGCGCGACGACGACCTCACCCCGGCCGAGCAGGCCGAGATCCTCGACCTCGCCCTCGAGCTGAAGAAGGACCGCTGGTCGAACAAGGCTCTCGCCGGTCCGCAGACCGTCGCGGTGATCTTCGACAAGTCCTCCACCCGCACCCGCGTGTCGTTCGCGGTCGGCATCGCCGACCTCGGCGGCTCGCCGCTGATCATCTCCACCGCGAACAGCCAGCTGGGCGGCAAGGAGACCCCCTCCGACACGGCGCGGGTGCTGGAGCGCCAGGTGGCCGCGATCGTGTGGCGCACCTACGCGCAGTCCGGCCTGGAGGAGATGGCCGCCGGCACCCGGGTGCCGGTCATCAACGCCCTCTCCGACGACTTCCACCCCTGTCAGCTGCTCGCCGACCTGCTCACCATCCGCGAGCACAAGGGCCGGCTCGCGGGGCTCACGCTCAGCTTCTTCGGCGACGGCCGCAACAACATGGCGCACTCCTACGTGCTTGCCGGGGTCACCGCCGGCATGCACGTGCGGGTCGCCTCGCCGGCGGCGTACGCGCCGCGCGAGGACGTCGTGGCGGATGCCGAGCGCCGAGCCGCGGAGACCGGCGGATCGATCACGCTGCTCACCGACCCCGAGGAGGCGGCGGCCGGCGCCGACGTCATCGTCACCGACACCTGGGTGTCGATGGGCAAGGAGGAGGAGAAGATCGCCCGCATCCGCGACCTCGGCGGCTACAAGGTGACCTCCGGCATCATGGGGCTCGCCGACCCGGAGGCGATCTTCATCCACTGCCTCCCCGCCGACCGCGGCTACGAGGTCGACTCCGAGGTGATCGACGGCCCGCAGAGCGTCGTCTGGGACGAGGCGGAGAACCGTCTGCACGCGCAGAAGGCGCTGCTGGTGTGGCTGCTCGGGAAGAAGGACGACTGATGGCCGGCACCACCAACGACGGCGCCCTGTGGGGCGCCCGCTTCGCCGGGGGACCCTCGCCCGAGCTCGCCGAGCTCAGCCGGTCCACCCACTTCGACTGGGCGCTCGCTCCCTACGACATCGCCGGCTCGCACGCCCACGCCACCGCGCTGGAGGCAGCCGGGTACCTCGAGCCGGAGGAGGCGCGGCGGATGCACGAGGGCCTGGACGCCCTCGCCGCACGGATCGCCGACGGCAGCCTGCGCCCCGACCCGGGCGACGAGGACGTGCACGGTGCCCTCGAGAAGGCGCTCATCGCCGAGGTCGGCCCGGAACTGGGCGGGCGCCTGCGCGCCGGCCGCAGCCGCAACGACCAGATCGCGACGCTGGTGCGGATGTACCTCATCGACCACGCCCGGGTGATCGCCCGCGACATCCTGCGCGTCGTCGACGCGCTCGTCGCGCAGGCCGAGGCGCATCCGTCCGCGATCCTGCCGGGGCGCACGCACCTGCAGCACGCGCAGCCGGTGCTGCTCGCCCACCACCTGCAGGCGCACGCCTGGCCGCTGGTGCGCGAGCTCGAGCGACTCGTCGACTGGCGCCGGCGCGCCGGGGTGTCCCCGTACGGCGGGGGCGCGCTCGCCGGGTCCACGCTCGGCCTCGACCCGGCTCTCGTCGCGCGCGAGCTCGGCCTGGACCGGCCGGCGGAGAACTCGCTGGACGGCACGTCGGCGCGCGACGTCGTCGCCGAGTTCGCCTTCATCGCGGCGATGACCGGGGTGGACATCTCCCGGCTGAGCGAGGAGATCATCCTCTGGAACACGCGTGAGTTCGGCTTCGTCACGCTCGACGACGCGTACTCGACCGGATCGAGCATCATGCCGCAGAAGAAGAACCCCGACATCGCCGAACTCGCGCGCGGCAAGTCGGGTCGGCTGATCGGCAACCTCACCGGCCTGCTGGCGACCCTCAAGGGGCTGCCCCTGGCGTACAACCGCGATCTGCAGGAGGACAAGGAGCCGGTCTTCGACTCGGTGCAGACCCTCGAGGTCGTCCTGCCCGCGTTCGCCGGCATGATCGCGACGCTGAGGTTCGACACCGCGCGGATGGCGGCGCTGGCCCCGGAGGGCTTCTCGCTCGCCACCGACGTCGCGGAGTGGCTGGTCAAGCGGCGGGTGCCGTTCCGCGACGCGCACGAGATCTCGGGTGCGCTGGTGCGGGCGTGCGAGGAGCGCGGGATCGGGCTCGAGGATGCCGACGACGAGCTGCTCCGCTCGGTGTCCGAGCGGCTGACGCCCGAAGTGCGCGACGTGCTCTCGATCGAGGGCTCCGTGGCCTCCCGCGCGGGAGCCGGCGGCACGGCGCCGGAGCGGGTCGCCGAACAGCGCACCGAGCTGATCGCGCGCGCGCAGGCCGCCGTCCACGCCCTCGGTCTCTGAGGTCTGCCGTCGCCCGATAATGCCGTATACGGTTATATTTTCGGTATATGCCTTTATACAGAATCTTACCGAGATATTCGTGATAAGGTTATGTCATGGTCATCGCGGTCATCGCGGACATCGTCGGCTCCCGCCGGCTGCGCGATCGCGCCGCGGCGCAGCGGATGCTGGATCACACCATCGCTCGGGTGGAGCGGGATCGGCCGCTGGCCGTCCAGCCGCTGACGCCCACCGTGGGGGACGAGCAGCAGGGGGTGTACGGCGGTCTCGGCGAGGCGCTGACCTCGCTGCTGATGCTGCAGCTGGCGCTGCCGGGGGGACTGGGCTTCCGATTCGGGCTCGGCGTCGGCGAGATCCGCGCCTTCGACTCCTCCGGGGGCCCGCTCAGCGACGGGCCGGGATGGTGGGCGGCGCGGGCGGCGATCGGGATCGTCCAGGAGCACGAGCGGGGCGGCATGCCGAGCGCGCGCAGCTGGATCGTGGCCGCCGAGGGGCAGGATGAGGTCATGGAGAGCACCGTGGCCGCCGCGAACGCCTATCTGCTGCTGCGCGACGAGCTGGTCGGCGCGATGAGCGAGCGGGAACGGCGCCTGGCGTACGGGCGTCTGATCGGCACCTCGCAGCAGGAGCTCGCGGAACAGGAGGGCATCACGCAGCCCAGCGTGTCGAAGGCGCTCCGCCGCAGCGGGGCGGTGGCGATCCTGCAGGGGCTGCCGCAGCTGAGCGGAGGGGCGTCGTGATCGTCGCCGGGCTCGTCCTGCTCGTCGTCGGGGCGGCGGATCTCGTGCGCCAGTTCGTCGAGCGGCGATGGATCGGCTACCTCGTCGTCGCCGCGGCCGCGCTCGTCATCGGGGGGCTCACGGATGCGGTGCTGCCGGCGGTCGCCGCGCTCGCCGCCGGGGCCGGCTGGGTGTGGAGCATGCCGGATCGCGGCGAGTCGCGCATGGCGTTCTGGCCCGCGGTCGCCCTCGGCGCGATCACGGCGGCGGCCGTGCTCTGGCTGGGCGATCGGGGGCCGGCCGGCGTCCTCGGCGGCGTGTGGCGGCTGGACACGCCGTTCGGCGAGGTCTCGGCGGATCTGGCCCTCCTCGTGCTGGGCGTCGTGGCCTTCCTGCTGGAATCCGGGAACGTCGTCGTCCGCGCGGCGCTGGCGGGGGAGCACGCCTGGCACCCCGCCGAGGTCGGCTTCGCAGGCCCCACGGCGGCATCCGAGCCCTCGACCCCGAGACCCGAGTCCTCGGCCCCGGGATCCGAGCCCTCGGCCTCGGCATCCGCGGTCCCGCCTCCCGCGGCGGTGCCGGCGCCGCTCACGGGCGGATTCAAGGGCGGGCGCCTGATCGGGCCGCTCGAACGCCTCATCGTGTTCCTGCTCACCCTCGCCACGGCATACTCGCTGCTCGCCGCGATGCTGGCGGCGAAGGGCATCGTGCGCTTCCCCGAGATCTCCCGCGACGGGGAGACCGGTGCGCGCGCGGAGTACTTCCTCGTCGGCAGCCTGGTCAGCTGGGTGATCGCCCTCGCCGCCGCCTTCCTGGTCTGGTGGAGCGTGAACGCCTGATCCCGGGCCCCCTGACCCGAGGGCGCCGCACGGGACGCGTCCGGCGCGCTGATAGCCTGGAACGCGTGTCGAATCCCGCTCTGACGACCGCGCCGGTGGCGCTCGATCCCTCGTTCGAGAACGTGTGGGACGAGCTCGTGTGGCGCGGACTCGTCCACGTGTCCACCGATCCGGAGGCGCTGCGCGCCCTGCTTGCCGGGGACCCGATCACCTACTACTGCGGCTTCGACCCGACCGCGCCGAGCCTGCACCTGGGCAACCTCGTCCAGCTGCTCACGCTGCGGCGCATCCAGCTCGCCGGGCACAAGCCGCTCGGGCTCGTCGGCGGCTCCACCGGCCTCATCGGCGACCCGCGGCCGACCGCCGAGCGCACCCTGAACACCCGCGAGACCGTCGAGGAGTGGGTGGGCCGGCTGCGCGCCCAGGTGGAGCGCTTCCTCAGCTTCGAGGGCGAGAACGCCGCGCGCATCGTCAACAACCTCGACTGGACCGCGCCGCTGAGCGCGATCGACTTCCTGCGCGAGATCGGCAAGCACTACCGCGTCGGCACGATGCTGAAGAAGGACGCCGTCGCCGCGCGGCTGAACTCCGAGGCCGGCATCAGCTACACCGAGTTCAGCTACCAGATCCTGCAGGGCATGGACTTCCTCGAGCTGTACCGCACGTACGACTGCGTGCTGCAGACCGGCGGCAGCGACCAGTGGGGCAACCTCACCAGCGGCACCGACCTCATCCACCGTGTCGAGGGCGTCTCGGTGCACGCGATCGGCACCCCTCTGATCACGAACAGCGACGGCACGAAGTTCGGCAAGAGCGAGGGCAACGCGATCTGGCTGGATCCGGAGATGTGCAGCCCGTACCGGATGTACCAGTTCTGGCTGAACACCGACGACGCCGACGTCATCGACCGGCTGAAGGTGTTCACCTTCCTCACCCGGGCCGAGATCGAGGAGTACGCCGCGCTCGTGGAGGCCGAGCCGTTCCGGCGCGCCGCGCAGAAGCGCCTCGCCCTGGAGGTGTGCGCCACCGTACACGGCCCCGAGGCGACGGCCGCGGCGATCGCCGCGTCCGAGGCGCTGTTCGGCCAGGGCGACCTCGCCGCCCTCGATGCGGGCACGCTGCGCACCGCGCTCGAGGAGCTGCCGAACGCGACCGTGGCGGCCGGCACGCCGGTGACCGAGGCGCTCGTCGAGACCGGCCTGGTCAGCAGCGTCTCCGAGGCGCGCCGCGCGATCTCGCAGGGCGGCGTCTCCCTCGACGGCGCGCGCGTCGCGGACGACACGGCGACGGTGCAGGGCTCGCTGCCAGGCGGCGTGTCGGTGCTGCGGCGGGGCAAGAAGACGCTCGCCGGCGTGTTCCTGCGCTGAGCCGACCGCGGAGGGGCAGCGGATGCCGTTGACACCCAGCCATGCGGTGGTGGCGCTGCCGTTCCTGCGCACTCCGCTGGTGCCCGGCGCGATCGCCGTGGGCGCGATGACCCCGGACCTGCCGCTGTTCCTGCGGGTGCTGGACTACGGGTTCACGCACGCCTTCGGGAACGCGATCTGGACCGCGGCGCTCGCGTTCCTGCTGTTCCTGGTGTGGCGCGTGCTGCTGAGGCCGGTGGTGCCGGAGCTGATGCCCGCCGCGGTGGCGCGCCGGCTGCCGGCCGAGTGGTCGGAGCCGGCGGCGGATGCCGCGCGGCACGCGGTCGGGGTCGGCCGCGGCGTCCGGTACCCGGTGCTCCTGGCGGGATCGCTGCTGCTGGGCGTGTTCTCGCACATCGCCTGGGACCTGTTCACCCACGAGGGACGCTGGGGCGTCACCGCGATCCCGGCGCTGCAGGAGCAGTGGGGCCCGCTGCTCGGCTACAAGTGGCTGCAGCACGGCTCGAGCGCCGCAGGTCTCGCCGTGCTGGCGGTGTTCGCGGTGCTCTGGCTGTCGCGCCGGGACGCATCGACGCCGATCACGCGGGTGCTCCCCGCGTGGGCACGGCTCGGCTGGTGGCTGGCGCTGCCCGCGGTGCTGGTGGTCGCCTGGGTCGCCGGGCTCGTCGCCCTCGGGCCGTTCACCGCCGAGTTCACCCCGCAGCACCTCGCCTACCGGGTGCTGCCGCCGGCGTGCGCGGTGTGGGGCGCGGCGACGCTGGCGCTGTGCATCGTGCTCGCCGCGCGCCGGCGCCGCTGAGCCGCGCCTCGTGCTCAGTCGCGGGTCGAGCGGGCCGCCGCTCGGCGCGGCCGCTCACCAGGACGGAACGTCCGCGCCCCACGGGCGCGGCGCCGCGTACGCGAAGCCCGGGATCGCGGATGCCGCGGTGACCACGGCGCGACCGGCGACCTCGAACGCCTGCGAATGCGCGGCGGGATCGAACGGACGCTCCGGCTCGGGCTCGCTCCGTCGCGGCATCCCGAGCAGCTCCGCCGCCACCCGCCGGAGCGAGGTGCGCACGAGCCAGGTGCCGCCCTCGTCCCGACGGCGTCGGAGCGCCGTGCACACGCCGGCGGCGAGGAGATAGCCGGCGCTGTGGTCGAGCGCCTGTGCGGGAAGCGCGCCGGGCCGCTCGCCGTCGGGCGACTCGATGACCGCGATTCCCGACTCGGCCTGCACCAGACTGTCGAAGCCGCGCCGATCGGGCACGCCCTCGCCCCACGCGCTGAGCTGTGCGATCACGAGGCCGGGGCGGCGGGCCGCGAGCGTGTCGGGGGAGAGGCCGATCGCCGCCAGCCCGCTCGGGCGGTAGCCGAGGACGACCACATCCGCGCCGTCGATCAGGGCGTCCACGGTCGCGGCTCGGGCGTCCGCGATCGCGGACCGCTTCCCGTGCCCGGTGTCGAGGTGCTGCCATTCGGGCTCCGCCAGGCCCGGCGGGTCGATGCGGAGCACCTCGGCCCCGAGGAGTGCCAGCGTGCGCGTGCACACGGGGCCGGCGATCACGCGGGTGAGGTCGAGAATGCGGATGCCGGCGAGCGGGAGCGCCGGGTCTGTCCGGACCTGGCGGGTCGGGCCCTCCGTCGACAGACGGGTCACCGGGATCAGCGCGCGCCGCCGCAGCTCGCGGTCCCGGGCGGGATCCTCGGGCAGCACGCGCACGGCCAGGCCGCCGGCGTCGGTGATCCGGGTGACGGCGTCCTCGGCGTCCAGACCCGCGATGGTCTCGGCGGTCCGCCCGGCCGCGGCGTCCGCGGGGAGGGCGAGACCGCGGCGGAGCGCCCGCGCGTGATGCGGGTAGTTGCCGTGCGTGCGGATCCAGCCGTCCCGCGCCCGCCAGAAGCCGGAGAGCGCAGACCAGACATCGGGAGCGATGCCGTCGATGGTGAGCAGGCGGTCGCTCCGGTACGCCGCCGCGATGCGCTCGGGGTCGGGGACCGCCGGCGGGCGCCGCCCGTCACCGGCGGACGCCGCGGCGGCGAGGATGGATGCCCACGCCAGCGCGCCGGTCGCCAGCCGGGAGGGGAGCGGCACCGGCTGCGGCGGAGCCGCGGGGACCAGCACGGACGCCGGCAGCCGGAGCTCGGCGGAGAGCCGCTCCAGCAGGGGGAGCGCGGGGTCGTCGGCCATGCGCCGATCGTACGACACGCCCGGGATCCGAGGCCGATTTGCCGGGTCGGCGGGATCCGCGTAAGTTATTACCTGTTCGCCCCAAGCGGTTGAGCGGAAGGCCGGAAGGTCCAGCTCCCCTCCAAGCGGCGGACACACCTCCTACTTCACATCAGTGGTCACGTTGGTGTAGGATGGAGGGCCCGGGTCCGGAAGGCTGCACAGCCTCAACGGTGCCCGGACAGATTGCGAAGTTGCCCTGCGCGTCCTGCCTTGGTTGGTGGGTGTGTGGGTGCGTCCGATCCTTGAGAACTCAACAGCGTGCACTTGTCAAATGCCAAATTATCCTCGTCGGCTTTTCGGAGTCGTTGAGAATTCCTTTGGATCAATTTGCGGATGTCAGTGACATTCGTTTTGGTCATGATTGAACTCGCTGGCCTTCGACTGTTTTCCCGGTTGTTGGTTGGCTTCTGTTTTTTTACGGAGAGTTTGATCCTGGCTCAGGATGAACGCTGGCGGCGTGCTTAACACATGCAAGTCGAACGATGAAGCCCAGCTTGCTGGGTGGATTAGTGGCGAACGGGTGAGTAACACGTGAGCAACCTGCCCCTGACTCTGGGATAAGCGCTGGAAACGGCGTCTAATACTGGATATGTGCCATGGCCGCATGGTCTGTGGTTGGAAAGATTTTTTCGGTTGGGGATGGGCTCGCGGCCTATCAGCTTGTTGGTGAGGTAATGGCTCACCAAGGCGTCGACGGGTAGCCGGCCTGAGAGGGTGACCGGCCACACTGGGACTGAGACACGGCCCAGACTCCTACGGGAGGCAGCAGTGGGGAATATTGCACAATGGGCGCAAGCCTGATGCAGCAACGCCGCGTGAGGGATGACGGCCTTCGGGTTGTAAACCTCTTTTAGCAGGGAAGAAGCGTGAGTGACGGTACCTGCAGAAAAAGCGCCGGCTAACTACGTGCCAGCAGCCGCGGTAATACGTAGGGCGCAAGCGTTATCCGGAATTATTGGGCGTAAAGAGCTCGTAGGCGGTCTGTCGCGTCTGCTGTGAAAACCCGAGGCTCAACCTCGGGCCTGCAGTGGGTACGGGCAGACTGGAGTGCGGTAGGGGAGATTGGAATTCCTGGTGTAGCGGTGGAATGCGCAGATATCAGGAGGAACACCGATGGCGAAGGCAGATCTCTGGGCCGTAACTGACGCTGAGGAGCGAAAGGGTGGGGAGCAAACAGGCTTAGATACCCTGGTAGTCCACCCCGTAAACGTTGGGAACTAGTTGTGGGGTCCTTTCCACGGATTCCGTGACGCAGCTAACGCATTAAGTTCCCCGCCTGGGGAGTACGGCCGCAAGGCTAAAACTCAAAGGAATTGACGGGGACCCGCACAAGCGGCGGAGCATGCGGATTAATTCGATGCAACGCGAAGAACCTTACCAAGGCTTGACATACACGAGAACGCCCTAGAAATAGGGAACTCTTTGGACACTCGTGAACAGGTGGTGCATGGTTGTCGTCAGCTCGTGTCGTGAGATGTTGGGTTAAGTCCCGCAACGAGCGCAACCCTCGTTCTATGTTGCCAGCACGTTATGGTGGGAACTCATGGGATACTGCCGGGGTCAACTCGGAGGAAGGTGGGGATGACGTCAAATCATCATGCCCCTTATGTCTTGGGCTTCACGCATGCTACAATGGCCGGTACAAAGGGCTGCGATACCGCGAGGTGGAGCGAATCCCAAAAAGCCGGTCCCAGTTCGGATTGAGGTCTGCAACTCGACCTCATGAAGTCGGAGTCGCTAGTAATCGCAGATCAGCAACGCTGCGGTGAATACGTTCCCGGGTCTTGTACACACCGCCCGTCAAGTCATGAAAGTCGGTAACACCTGAAGCCGGTGGCCTAACCCTTGTGGAGGGAGCCGTCGAAGGTGGGATCGGTGATTAGGACTAAGTCGTAACAAGGTAGCCGTACCGGAAGGTGCGGCTGGATCACCTCCTTTCTAAGGAGCATCTGGCACCTGTTGGTGTCCAGGCGCCGGTTCGGGGCGAACGTTCCCGCCGGTCAGCTCATGGGTGGAACATTTGACATGACGTCAGCGCAGCTGTCTTCTGCTAGTACGCCGCTTCGGTGGTTGGAAGGTGGGGGGTGGTGAGCGGGGCGTCTGCACGCTGTTGGGTCCTGAGGGACCGGGCCGGCTTTCGGGTTGGACTGGACCTCGTGGCCCTTTCTTCTGTCGCCGTGGTGGTGGTGGGGGAGGGGGACCGCCCGTACTTTGAGAACTACACAGTGGACGCGAGCATCTTAAAGAAAACTTCGACCGGCCCTTTTGGGGTTGGTCGTGCTCATGTGATTTCAAGTCTTTAAGAGCAAACGGTGGATGCCTTGGCATCTGGAGCCGAAGAAGGACGTAGCAATCTGCGATAAGCCTCGGGGAACTGATAAGCGAGTTTTGATCCGAGGATCTCCGAATGGGGAAACCCCGCCGGGCGGCGTGCCGACCTGGTGACTCCCGTCTGAATATATAGGGCGGGTAGAGGGAACGTGGGGAAGTGAAACATCTCAGTACCCACAGGAAGAGAAAACAACCGTGATTCCGTGAGTAGTGGCGAGCGAAAGCGGATGAGGCTAAACCGGGTGTGTGTGAGAGCCGGCAGGCGTTGCATATCCGGGGTTGCGGGACTCTCCTGGTCGTTCTGCCGAGTGGCCGACGTGATGCGATCGTATAGACGAATGGTCTTGAAAGGCCAGCCGTAGTGGGTGCCAGCCCCGTAGTCGAAATGCGGTTCGCAGCGTGGAGTGTATCCCAAGTAGCACGGGGCCCGAGAAATCCCGTGTGAATCTGTCAGGACCACCTGATAAGCCTAAATACTCCCAGATGACCGATAGCGGACAAGTACCGTGAGGGAAAGGTGAAAAGTACCCCGGGAGGGGAGTGAAATAGTACCTGAAACCGTTTGCTTACAAACCGTTGGAGCACCCCTGGTAGGTGTGACAGCGTGCCTTTTGAAGAATGAGCCTGCGAGTTAGTGATATGTGGCGAGGTTAACCCGTGTGGGGTAGCCGTAGCGAAAGCGAGTCTGAATAGGGCGTTTGAGTCGCATGTCCTAGACCCGAAGCGAAGTGATCTATCCATGGCCAGGCTGAAGCGACGGTAAGACGTCGTGGAGGGCCGAACCCACTTAGGTTGAAAACTGAGGGGATGAGCTGTGGATAGGGGTGAAAGGCCAATCAAACTTCGTGATAGCTGGTTCTCTCCGAAATGCATTTAGGTGCAGCGTTGCGTGTTTCTTGCCGGAGGTAGAGCTACTGGATGGCCGATGGGCCCCACCAGGTTACTGACGTCAGCCAAACTCCGAATGCCGGTAAGTGAGAGCGCAGCAGTGAGACTGTGGGGGATAAGCTTCATAGTCGAGAGGGAAACAACCCAGACCACCATCTAAGGTCCCAAAGCGCGTGCTAAGTGGAAAAGGATGTGGAGTTGCTCAGACAACCAGGAGGTTGGCTTAGAAGCAGCCACCCTTGAAAGAGTGCGTAATAGCTCACTGGTCAAGTGATTCCGCGCCGACAATGTAACGGGGCTCAAGCACGCCACCGAAGTTGTGGCATTGACATTTTTGGTAGGCCTTCGTGGTCCAGCCGTGTTGATGGGTAGGAGAGCGTCGTGTGGGCGGTGAAGCGGCAGAGTGATCTAGCCGTGGAGGCCACACGAGTGAGAATGCAGGCATGAGTAGCGAAAGACGTGTGAGAAACACGTCCTCCGGAAGACCAAGGGTTCCAGGGTCAAGCTAATCTTCCCTGGGTAAGTCGGGACCTAAGGCGAGGCCGACAGGCGTAGTCGATGGACAACGGGTTGATATTCCCGTACCGGCGAAGAACCGCCCCAGTCAATCCAGTGGTGCTAAGCGCCCGAACCATCACACCGCCGCCTTCGGGTGGCATCGTGGTGGGGAGCGCGCGACCCCATGCTGGTGCGGCTAGCGTATTAACAGGTGTGACGCAGGAAGGTAGCCCAAGCCAGGCGATGGTTGTCCTGGTGCAAGTGCGTAGGCCGAGTCGTAGGCAAATCCGCGGCTCATACAGGCTGAGACACGATGCGGATGAAAAGTGGGTGATCCTATGCTGCCGAGAAAAGCATCGACGCGAGGTTCTAGCCGCCCGTACCCCAAACCGACTCAGGTGGTCAGGTAGAGAATACCAAGGAGATCGAGAGAATCGTGGTTAAGGAACTCGGCAAAATGCCCCCGTAACTTCGGGAGAAGGGGGGCCCTCCGCTTATTAGGACTTGCTCCGAAAGGGCGTGGGGGCCGCAGAGACTAGTGGGTAGCGACTGTTTACTAAAAACACAGGTCCGTGCGAAGTCGCAAGACGATGTATACGGACTGACGCCTGCCCGGTGCTGGAAGGTTAAGAGGACCGGTTAGCCGCAAGGCGAAGCTGAGAATTTAAGCCCCAGTAAACGGCGGTGGTAACTATAACCATCCTAAGGTAGCGAAATTCCTTGTCGGGTAAGTTCCGACCTGCACGAATGGCGTAACGACTTCCCAACTGTCTCAACCGCGAACTCGGCGAAATTGCATTACGAGTAAAGATGCTCGTTACGCGCAGCAGGACGGAAAGACCCCGTGACCTTTACTACAGCTTGGTATTGGTGTTCGGTGTGGCTTGTGTAGGATAGGTGGGAGACGGTGAAGCTCGGACGCCAGTTCGGGTGGAGTCATTGTTGAAATACCACTCTGGTCACTCTGGATATCTAACTTCGAACCGTGATCCGGTTCAGGGACAGTGCCTGGTGGGTAGTTTAACTGGGGCGGTTGCCTCCCAAAGAGTAACGGAGGCGCCCAAAGGTTCCCTCAACCTGGTTGGCAATCAGGTGTCGAGTGTAAGTGCACAAGGGAGCTTGACTGTGAGACTGACAGGTCGAGCAGGGACGAAAGTCGGGACTAGTGATCCGGCAGTGGCTTGTGGAAGCGCTGTCGCTCAACGGATAAAAGGTACCTCGGGGATAACAGGCTGATCTTGCCCAAGAGTCCATATCGACGGCATGGTTTGGCACCTCGATGTCGGCTCGTCGCATCCTGGGGCTGGAGTAGGTCCCAAGGGTTGGGCTGTTCGCCCATTAAAGCGGTACGCGAGCTGGGTTTAGAACGTCGTGAGACAGTTCGGTCCCTATCCGCTGCGCGCGTAGGAAGTTTGAGAGGATCTGACCCTAGTACGAGAGGACCGGGTTGGACGAACCTCTGGTGTGCCAGTTGTTCCGCCAGGAGCACCGCTGGTTAGCTACGTTCGGGATGGATAACCGCTGAAAGCATCTAAGCGGGAAGCCGGCCTCAAGATGAGACTTCCATCACCCTCGGGTGGAGAGGCTCCCAGCCAGACGACTGGGTTGATAGGCCAGATGTGGAAGCCCAGCAATGGGTGCAGCTGACTGGTACTAATAAGCCGACGACTTGATAACACTTTCCCTTGAGAAAGCTCGCGTCCACTTTGTGGTTCTCGACGTACGGTCGGAACCAAACAACACACCACACGAGTGTGTTGCCGATGAACATGTCAACAGTGTTTCGGCGGCCATAGCGTGAGGGAAACGCCCGGACACATTCCGAACCCGGAAGCTAAGCCTCACAGCGCCGATGGTACTGCAGGGGAGACCCTGTGGGAGAGTAGGACACCGCCGGACTTCTCTTAAGTAAGATGGCCACCCAGAGCTGGGTGGCCATCTTGCGTTAACAAGACAACAGGGAGTCAGAATGTCGGAAGATCAGCGAGACCGTCGCGAGAACGCGGACGGAGCCGCGGACCGGCGTTCGGGCTCTGACCGGGCGCGCATGCCGCGCTTCTCCGATGCCGGCAAGCGTCGCCCGCAGGGTGATCGCGACCGGAACGCCTCCGACCGCGGTGAGCGGGGAACGGGTGAGCGCCGTCCCTACGGTGAGCGTAAGCCGTCGGGCGAACGGCGCCCGTACGGCGACCGGAATCAGTCCGGTGGGCGCCGTCCGTTCGGTGACCGGAATCAGTCCGGTGGGCGCCGTCCGTTCGGCGACCGCGCCGCATCCGGTGAACGCCGTCCGTACGGCAACCGGAACCAGTCCGGTGGGCGCCGTCCGTACGGTGACCGGAATCAGTCCGGTGGGCGCCGTCCGTTCGGTGACCGGAACCAGTCCGGCGAACGTCGCCCATACGGCGACCGGAACCAGTCCGGCGAGCGCCGTTCCTACGGCGACCGGAACCAGTCCGGCGAACGTCGCCCATACGGCGACCGCAAGCCCTCGGGCGAACGGCGCGGATTCCCGCAGCGCGGCGGCGCGGACCGCCCCCGCAACGAGCACGCTCCCGTGCGCGAGCGCGTTCCCGAGCCGCCGCTGCCCGAGGACATCACGCCCAAGGACCTGCATCCGGCCGCGCGCAACGAGCTGAAGACGCTGAGCAAGGAGAACGCCGAGCAGGTGGCCCGGCACCTGGCGATGGCCTCGCGGCTCATCGACGACGACCCGCAGCGCGCGCACGAGCACGCCCTCGCGGCATCCCGGCGCGCCGGTCGCGTCGCCGTCGTGCGGGAGACACTCGGCATCACCGCCTACGCACTGGGCGACTTCGCCCTCGCCCTGCGCGAACTGCGCACCTACCGCCGCATCTCCGGGCGCGACGATCAGATCGCCCTCATCGTCGACAGCGAGCGCGGCGTCGGCCGCCCCG
The DNA here is from genome assembly GCF_024971095.1 of Microbacterium neungamense. Taxonomy (NCBI): domain Bacteria; kingdom Bacillati; phylum Actinomycetota; class Actinomycetes; order Micrococcales; family Microbacteriaceae; genus Microbacterium; species Microbacterium neungamense. The sequence goes on along the minus strand of NZ_CP069717.1, from coordinate 1,720,735 downwards.
ACCGCGCGCTCGAGGAGGGCCGCGCCGTGGACCGCGCGTCCCTTCCGGTCGAGGTCCGCGTGGCCCTGGCGATCGCCATGTCCGGCGCCCGGCTCGACCGCGGCGAGACCGAGCTCGCGCTCGGCGAGCTCGAGATCCCCGAGCTCGACCCGAACCTCGCATTCGCGTGGAGTCCCGCTCTGTTCGCCGCCCGTGCCGCCGTCCTCGAGGACCTCGGCCGGACCGAGGAGGCCGCGTTCTGGACCGAACGGGCCGAGGTCGCGGCATCCGCCCTCGGGCTCGAGGACGACGAGGACGAGATCGTCGTCGAGGACGGACTCGTCGAGGACGGACTCGTCGAGGACGAGGGCCACGCCGACGCGAGCGAGGCCGGCGCGGAGGAAGGGACGACGCTTCGACAGGCTCAGCGTCCGGAACCGGCTCAGCGTCCGGAAGAGGCTCAGCGTCCGGAGGAGGGGGAGGCCTGATGGGGCTGTTCCGCCGCAGCACCCCGCCGACCCCGCTGACCGGGCGGGACGCCGTCCTCGCCGACCTCGACGGCGTCGTGTACGCCGGCCCCGGGCCGCTGCCGCACGCCGTGGAGAGCCTGAACCGCGCCGCCGAGGCCGTGCGGCTCGGCTACATCACGAACAACGCGGCCCGCACGGATGCCTCGGTCGCCGCACACCTGCGCGAACTCGGCCTCGACGTGCGGCCCGACGATGTGATCACCAGCCCGCAGGCGGCGATGCGGCTCCTCGCCGACATCGTCCCGCCGCCGGCGACCCTTCTCGTCGTGGGCGGCGACGGCCTCGTGCACGAGGCCGAGAAGGCCGGGTACACCGTCACGCGCAGCGCGCAGGACGGACCCGACGCCGTGGTGCAGGGCTTCGCCCCGCACGTCTCCTGGACCGACCTCGCCGAGGCCGCCTTCGCCCTCAAGCAGCCCGAGGACGAGGGCGGCATCCCGTGGATCGCCACCAACACCGACTGGACCATCCCGCAGCAGCGCGGCGTCGCCCCCGGCAACGGCACCCTGGTCTCCGCCGTGCACACCGCGATCGGCAGGCTCGCGACCGTCGCCGGCAAGCCCGAGACCCCGATCTTCGAGGAGGCGATCGCCCGCTTCGGCGCCGCCAACCCGCTCTTCATCGGCGACCGGCTCGACACCGACATCCTCGGCGCCTGCCGCGCCGGCATCGACTCCGCGCTCGTGCTCACCGGCATCGACCGTCCCAAGCACGTCCTCGCCGCGCCGCAGGGCTCGCGTCCGACCTACATCCTCGGCGACCTGCGCGAACTGCACGAGCCCTACCCGCAGACCGTCGAGAAGAACGGCGTGTTCACGGTCAACGGCGCATCCGTGCGCGTCACCGGCGCCGAGGTCGAGATCGTCGCGGAGGGATCGGCGCAGATCGACCTGCTGCGCGCGGGCGCCGCGGCGATCTGGGCCACCGGGGCCGCGATCTACGTGTTCGACGTCCCCGAGCGTCTGTACGCGGACCCTTTCCACAGGCCCTGAGCGTCACCCCGCCCGCCCTCGCAGCGCGGGATACAGTGGACGGATGGACGACACCGCCGAGCCCGACGCCCGCCGCGTCGACGAGCCCACGGACGCGCTGTGGAGTCGCCTTCGCCTCATCGAAGGCCAGCCGCTGGCCGCGCGCGCCGAGGCGTACTCCGCGCTGCACGACGAGCTGATGAAGCGCCTCGACAGCGGGCCACGGTGACCCGCCTCGACGCCGCACTCGCCGCCCGCGGCCTCGCACGCTCACGGACCCATGCCGCGGCGCTGATCGCCGACGGCATGGTGCGCGTCGACGGGCGCCCCGCCGTGAAGCCGTCCCTGCAGGTGTCCGACGATGCACGGCTCACCGTCGACGGCGCCGACCAGTACGTCAGCCGCGCCGCGCACAAGCTCATCGCCGCGCTCGACGGGTTCCGGATCCCGGTCGCGGGCCGGCTCGCCCTCGACATGGGAGCCTCCACCGGAGGCTTCTCCCAGGTGCTCCGCGAGCGCGGCGCCCGGCGCGTCCTCGCCGTCGACGTCGGGCACGGTCAGCTCGCGGCATCCGTCGCGGCGGACCCGGGCGTCGTCGCTGTCGAGGGCTACAACGTCCGGCACATGACCCCGGAGAACCTCGCCGCCGCCACCGGCGAATCAGCGGCGCCCGACCTCGTCACGGGGGACCTCTCCTTCATCTCGCTCGAGCTCGTGCTGCCCGCCGTCGCGGCGGTGGCGGCGACGGATGCCGACGTGGTGCTGCTCGTCAAGCCGCAGTTCGAGGTCGGACGCACCGCGGTGCGCGGCGGGCTGGTCACCGATCCCGCCACCCGGGCCGACGCCGTCGCGCGCACGGTGTGGAGCGCGTGGGATGCCGGACTGGGCATGCTCGGCATCCTGCCCTCTCCGATCCTGGGCACCCGCGGGAACGCCGAGTACCTGGTGCACCTCGCTCCGGGCCGCGGCGAGGATCCGTCAGAATGGACGAAGCGGATCGACGAGCTGGCAGGAGGACGATGAACGAGCGCAGCATCCTGGTCGTCGCCCACGCCCACCGGGACGACACCGTGGCCGCCGCGCTGCGCGTGGTCGAAGCACTCCGCGCAGCCGGAGCCCGCCCCGTGGTCGCCCCCGGCGACCGGGAGGACCTCGGCGCCGTCGACCCGCGCTTCAGCGGCGTGGACGTGCTCGGCGCCGACGTCGAGGCGTCGGCGCTCGAACTCGCGATCGTCCTCGGCGGCGACGGCACCATCCTCCGCGCGGCCGAGCTCGTCCGGGGCACCGGTGCGCCGGTGCTCGGGATCAACATGGGTCACGTCGGATTCCTCGCCGAGATCGAGCGGGACGACATGGATGACGCGGTGCACCGCGTCATCGCACGCGACTACGAGGTCGAGGAGCGGCTCGCACTGTCCGTGCGGGTGAAGGACGCCGACGGCGCGGTCGTCTACGAGACCTGGGCGCTCAACGAGGCGACGGTGGAGAAGGCCAGCCGGGAGCGGATGATCGAGGTGGTCGTGGAGATCGACGGCCGCCCGTTGTCCACCTTCGGATGCGACGGCATGGTGGTGTCCACGCCGACCGGATCCACCGCGTACAACTTCTCCGCCGGCGGTCCGGTGATCTGGCCGTCGGTCGAGGCCATCGCGCTGGTGCCGCTCTCCGCCCACGCCCTGTTCGCCAAGCCGCTCGTGGTCGGCCCTGAAGCGGCCGTGGCGATCGAGATGCTCGAGCGGACCGACGGCACCGGCATCCTGTGGTGCGACGGACGGCGTTCGCACGAGCTGCCGCCGGGCGCGCGCGTCGTCGTGCGCCGCTCCTCCCAGCCGGTGCGGCTGGCGCGGCTGCATCCGGCCGCGTTCACGGACCGCCTGGTGCGCAAGTTCCAGCTCCCGGTGACCGGCTGGCGCGGACAGGGGGCGTCGGCGTGATCGACGAGATGCGCATCCGCGGCCTCGGCGTGATCGACGACGCCGTGCTGCCCCTCGGGCCCGGCTTCACCGCCGTCACCGGCGAGACCGGCGCCGGGAAGACCATGGTCGTCACCGGGCTCGGCCTGCTCCTCGGCGCTCGCGCCGACTCCGGCGCCGTGCGCGCCGGCGCCGCCCAGGCATCCGTCGCCGGCGTCTGGGTCGTCCCGCCGGAGGGGCGCGTCGCCGAGATCGTCGCGGATGCCGGCGGCGATCTCGAACCCGCCGGCGACGCCGCCGAACTGTACGTCTCGCGCACGCTCACCGCCGAAGGGCGCAGCCGGGCCAGCGTCGGCGGTCGCCCGGCTCCGGCCGGCGTGCTCTCCGCCCTGGCCGACGAGCTCGTCGTCGTGCACGGCCAGTCCGAACAGCTCCGGCTGCGATCCGCCGCCGCGCAGCGCGACGCGCTCGACCGATTCGGAGGAGCGGCCGTCACCGGCCCCCGCGCCGTCTACGCGGACGCCTACGCCCGGTGGCGGGAGCTGGAGGCCACGGTCGCCGACCTCACCGAGAACCGCGACCGCCGCGCCGAGGAGGCCGCCCGCCTGCGCGAGGACCTCGCGCAGATCGAGGCGATCGACCCGCAGCCGGGGGAGGACGTCGCCCTCACCGAGCGCGCCGAGCGGCTCAGCAACGCCGAGGAGCTGCGCCTGGCCGCCGCCCTCGCCCACGAGGCCCTCTCCAGCGAGAACGACGCCCCGGACGTGCAGGGCCTGCTGGCCGAGGCGCGACGCGCCCTGGAGCGCTCCTCCGACACGCAGCTGACCGCGATCGCAGAGGGCGTCGCCGAGATCGGGTACCGCGCCGCCGACCTCGCCGGCCAGCTCTCCGCCTACCTCGCCGACCTCGACGAGACCGGGCCGCACGAGCTCGCCGCCGTCGAGGAGCGTCGCGCGGCGCTGGCCACCCTCATCCGGCAGCACGGCTCGCTGGACACGGCGCTGGAGGTGTGGCGGACCGGATCGGCCCGGCTCGCCGAACTGGACGACGACGGCGACCGCATCGAGCGCCTGCAGGCCGAACGCGACGCCGCCCGCGCCGCGCTGGACGAGGCGGCCGCCGCGCTGACCGCCGCTCGATCCGCCGCGGCCGAGCGCCTCTCCGCCGCCGTCACCGAGGAGCTGCACGCCCTCGCCATGCCGGACGCCCGGCTCGAGGTGCGCGTCGCACCCGGCGCGGAGAGCTCCCACGGCCGCGACGACGTCGCGATCCTGCTCGCCCCGCACCCGGGCGCCGAGCCGCGTCCCGTGGCGCGCAGCGCCTCCGGCGGAGAGCTGTCGCGCGTCATGCTCGCGATCGAGGTCGTGATCGCCGGCACCGACCCCGTGCCGACCATCGTGTTCGACGAGGTGGACGCCGGAATCGGCGGCGCCGCGGCGATCGAGGTGGGGCGCCGGCTGGCACGGCTCGCCGAGACGTCGCAGGTCATCGCGGTCACGCATCTGGCGCAGGTCGCGGCGTTCGCCACGAACCACTTGTCCGTGGTGAAGTCGAACGACGGCGTGGTGACGGCCTCCAGCGTCCGCCGCCTCGAAGGCGAGGAGCGCGAGGCGGAGATGGCGCGGCTGCTGTCGGGTCTCACTGACTCGGATGCCGCGCTCACGCACGCCCGCGAGCTGCTCGACCTGCCCCGCTGAGACCCGCCCCGCTGAGACCCGCCCGGCTGCGCCTCAGCGCAGGTCGCGGACGGATTCCCGCACGATGAGCGGCATCGGCACCCGCTCGTGCGCGAGCTCCGGCCACGATCTCCGGCAGATCGCCGATGATGCCGATCCTGCGGTGCCCGCGCTCGAGGAGGTGGCGGACCACCGCCGCGCCGGCCTCCCGCTCCGCGGGCAGCACGTTCGGATGCTCCAGTGACGAGGAGCCGTTCACGATCACGAGCGGTAGATCGTGCTCGGGCACGACGACGCCGGGAACGGGGGCGTGCGGATCGCGTACGACGCGGAGTCCGGCGTCCTCACGCACGACCGGACCGGCGCGGGGACGGCCTTCCCGGACGCCTTCCGGACCGTGCAGCGGATGCCCGTCGGCGCGGGCCGTCGGCTGGCGTTCACGGCCTGGCTGGATGTCTCCTCCGTGGAGATCTTCGCCGACGGAGGCGTGTCGGTGCTCACCGATCTCACCGACGTGAAGGCCGGCGAACGGGTGTCCGTGCGCGGGCTCGGCGGGCCTGTCGAGCTGGAGCGGTTCGCGGTCGCCGCGCCGCGCGGCTGACCGTACGATCAGCCCGTTCGAGGGTGCGGGCTGATAGCATGGAAGCCCGTGACGGACATTTCTCGCGCGGACGCCCGCCCCTCGGCCGGGGACAAGACCACCAAGCACATCTTCGTGACGGGCGGTGTCGTCTCCTCGCTCGGAAAGGGCCTGACGGCCGCCAGTCTCGGCAACCTGCTCACCGCGCGCGGACTGCGCGTCGTGATGCAGAAGCTGGACCCGTACCTCAACGTGGACCCGGGCACCATGAACCCGTTCCAGCACGGCGAGGTGTTCGTCACGGACGACGGCGCCGAGACCGACCTCGACATCGGACATTACGAGCGCTTCCTCGACATCAACCTGTCCCAGGCCGCGAACGTCACCACCGGGCAGATCTATTCGCAGGTGATCGCGCGGGAGCGCCGCGGCGAGTACCTCGGCGACACCGTGCAGGTCATCCCGCACATCACGGACGAGATCAAGCGCCGGATGCGGCTGCAGGCCACCGAGGAGCCCCGGCCCGACGTCATCATCACCGAGGTGGGCGGCACCGTGGGCGACATCGAGTCGCAGCCGTTCCTGGAGGCCGCCCGTCAGCTGCGTCACGAGCTCGGCCGCGACAACGTGTTCTTCGCGCATGTGTCGCTGGTGCCGTTCATGGGCGCCTCCGGCGAGCAGAAGACCAAGCCCACGCAGCACTCCGTCGCCGCGCTGCGTCAGCTCGGCATCCAGCCGGACGCGCTCGTGCTGCGCAGCGACCGGCCGGTGAGCGAGAGCAACCGCAGCAAGATCGCGCTGATGTGCGACGTGGATGCCGAGGGCGTGGTGAACACCGTCGACCTGCCCAGCATCTACGACATCCCGTCGACGCTGAACGAGCAGGGCCTGGACTCGTACATCGTGCGCCGGCTGGGCCTGCAGGCCGGCGAGGTGGACTGGACGCGCTGGAACCGGGTGCTGCACGCCGTGCACAACCCGAAGACCGAGGTGACCATCGGCCTGGTCGGCAAGTACATCGACCTGCCGGACGCGTACCTGTCGGTGACCGAGGCGCTCCGCGCCGGCGGCTTCGCGCACGAGACCAAGGTCAACATCCGCTGGATCCCCTCCGACACCTGTCAGACGCCCGAGGGCGCCGCGAAGGCACTGGCCGACCTGGACGGCATCTGCGTGCCCGGCGGCTTCGGCATCCGCGGCATCGAGGGCAAGCTCGGCGCGCTGCGTTTCGCGCGCGAGCAGGGCATCCCCGCCCTGGGGCTGTGCCTGGGCCTGCAGTGCATGGTCATCGAGTACGCCCGCCACGTCGCCGGCATCGAGGGCGCCTCCTCGACCGAGTTCGACCCGGAGACCTCCGAGCCGGTGATCGCGACCATGGCGGAGCAGGTCGAGATCCTCGACGGCGGCGACCTGGGCGGGACCATGCGCCTCGGACTGTACGAGGCGGCACTGGCGGAGGGCTCGCTCGCGCGCGAGCTGTACGGCGAGGCGGTCGCCTCCGAGCGCCACCGCCACCGCTACGAGGTGAACAACACGTACCGGGACCGCCTGGCGGAGGCAGGCCTGGTGTTCTCCGGCCTGAACCCGGAGCTGGACCTCGTGGAGTACGTCGAGCTGCCGCGCGAGGTGCACCCGTTCTACATCGCCACGCAGGCCCACCCCGAGCTGCGCTCCCGGCCTACCGCGGCGCACCCGCTGTTCCGCGGGCTGGTCGGCGCGGCCATCGAGCGTCACCGCGCCAGCGAGCTGTTCCGCGACGATGAGTGACGCCGCCTCGGCCGCCGGTCTGCGTGACGAGCCGTTCCAGCCGGAGGTGCTGGAGAGCACCCTCGCGTACCGCGGAGCGGTGTGGGACGTCCGCGACGACCGGGTGCGCTACGGCGACGGCGAGATCCGCCGCCAGTACGTCGACCACACCGGCGCGGTCGCCGTGGTCGCCCTCGACGACGAGGGGCGGGTGCTGCTGATCCAGCAGTACCGGCATCCGATCCGCTGCCGCGACTGGGAGCTGCCCGCAGGACTCCTCGACGTGGAGGGCGAGGAGCCGCTGCTCGCCGCGCAGCGGGAGCTGGCCGAGGAGGCCGACATCGTCGCCGCCCACTGGGAGCCGCTGCTGTCGACGTACACCACCCCGGGCGGGAACAGCGAGATCATCCACGTCTTCCTCGCCACGGGGCTCGCGCGCGTGGATGCCGTGCACAGCCGGATCGACGAGGAGGCGGACATCCGGGTCGCCTGGGTGCCGCTGAGCGAGGCGGCCGACGCGGTGCTGGAAGGGCGGATGCGCAACGCGGTGCTCTCGATCGGCGTCCTCGCCGCGGAGCGCCGGCTCGGCGCCACGCGTACCGACGGCGGGGCATCCGCGTCCGGAAGCGCGCAGGGCGGGACGCGAGCCGGCGGGGCCTAGCGTGCAGCTCGACCGCGCGATCGACGCCTACCTGAGGCACATCACGATCGAGCGCGGCCTGTCCGCCCACACGGTCGCCGCCTACCGACGCGACCTCGACGGCTACCGCGACTGGCTGACGGAGCGCGGGATCGGCGACACCGCCGAGGTCACCGCATCCGTCATCGCCTCGTTCGTCGCCGAGCGGGCCGGGGCCGAGCCGCCGCCCGCGGCGACGAGCCTGGCCCGCCTGCAGTCCTCGGTGCGCGGCTGGCACCGCTTCCTCGCCCGCGAGGGCATCGAGCCGGACGACCCCTCCGGCCGGCTGCGGCCGCCGAAGACCCCGAAGCGGCTGCCCAAGGCCCTCACCATCGACCAAGTCGAGCGGCTGCTGGCCGCACCCCCCGCCGACGAGGCGATCGGCATCCGCGACCGCGCCCTGCTGGAGCTGCTGTACGCGACCGGAGCGCGGGTGTCGGAGGCGGTCGCGCTGGACGTGGACGACCTCGCCTACGGGGACGTGCTGCGGCTGCGGGGCAAGGGCGACAAGGAGCGGATCGTCCCGGTCGGCTCCTTCGCGCGCGCCGCGGTGGACGCCTACCTCACCCGGGTCCGCCCGGCGCTGGCGGCGAAGGGCAGGGCGACCGCGCGCCTGTTCCTCGGCGCCCGGGGCGCCCCGCTGTCCCGGCAGAGCGCGTGGCTGATCATCCGCGACGCCGCCGCCCGCGCGCAGATCAGCGCGGAGGTCTCGCCGCACACCCTGCGGCACTCCTTCGCGACCCACCTGCTGCAGGGCGGGGCGGACGTGCGGGTGGTGCAGGAGCTGCTCGGGCACGCCTCGGTGGCCACCACGCAGATCTACACGCACGTCTCGGTCGACACGCTCCGCGACGTCTACGCCACCTCGCATCCGCGCGCCCGCTGAGCGCCGCGTCCGTCGCCCGCCGGGAGGCGGATGCGGCGGATCGCCGCACACCGTCAGGGATCGACGGACGCGGGTCGCTACAATCGACCAAGCACGAGGGAGCAGGAGAACCGGTGGCGGAGAACGCGGCGAAGACGAGGACCAAGAAGGGCGACACCCCGATCGGACCGACCGGACGCCCGTACAACGGCTTCCCCATTCCGGCGCCCCTGGACTCGCACGGGCCGGCCCGCATCATCGCCCTGTGCAATCAGAAGGGCGGGGTCGGCAAGACCACCACCTCGATCAACCTCGCCGCCGCCCTCGCCGAGTACGGACGCAAGGTGCTCGCCGTCGACTTCGACCCCCAGGGCGCGCTGTCGGCAGGCCTGGGCATCCAGACCCACGACGTGCCCACGATCTACGACCTGCTGCTGGACACCAAGCGGGACGCGCACGACGCGATCGTGCACACCGCGGTGGACGGGCTGGACGTGATCCCGGCGAACATCGACCTTTCCGCGGCCGAGGTGCACCTGGTCAACGAGGTCGCCCGCGAGACGATCCTGTCCCGCGTGCTGCGGCAGGTCACCGGCGAATACGACGTCATCCTCATCGACTGCCAGCCGTCCCTCGGCCTGCTCACGGTGAACGCCCTCACCGCCGCGCACGGCGTGCTCATCCCGCTCGAGTGCGAGTTCTTCGCACTGCGCGGCGTCGCGCTGCTCATCGAGACGATCGACAAGGTGCGCGACCGGCTGAACCCGGCGATCACGCTGGACGGGCTGCTCGCCACGATGTACGACCCGCGCACCCTGCACTCCCGCGAGGTGCTGGAGCGGGTCGTGGAGGCGTTCGGCGACGACGTGCTGGAGACCGTGATCGGCCGCACCGTGAAGTTCCCGGATGCCTCGGTCTCGGGCGTTCCGATCACCGAGTTCGCGCCGGAGCACGCCGCCGCCCAGGCGTACCTGCGACTGGCGCGGGAGCTGGTCGCACGTGGCGCCGTCGCCTGACAGGGTTTCCGGGTCCGCCCCTGCGCCCGTCGAAGGGCCTGACGCTTCGACAGGCTCAGCGGACGCTTCGACAGGCTCAGCGTCCGATACCGGCTTCCGCGTCTCGCTCGGCAACTTCGACGGCCCGTTCGATCTGCTGCTGAACCTCATCTCCAAGCACGAGCTCGACATCACCGAGGTGTCGCTGAGCAAGGTCACCGACGAGTTCATCTCCTACCTGAAGGAGCTCGACGGCGACGAGGAGCTCGAGCAGGCCTCCGAGTTCCTCGTGGTCGCCGCCACGCTGCTGGACATGAAGGTCGCCGGACTCCTGCCGCAGGGCGAGCTGGTGGACGCCGAGGCGGTCGCGCTGCTCGAGGCGCGCGACCTGCTGTTCGCCCGCCTGCTGCAGTACCGCGCCTTCAAGGAGGTGTCCGTCTGGTTCGCCCGCTGCCTGCAGCGCGAGGAGCGCCGGCACGTGCGCGCCGTGCCGCTGGACGAGAAGCACCGCCGGAAGACCCCGGAGCTGGTGTGGACGCTCAGCAAGGAGGACTTCGCCGCGCTGGCGGTGCTGGCCTTCGCGCCCAAGGAGATCCCCACGGTCGGACTCGACCACCTGCACGCGCCGCTGGTCAGCATCCGCGAGCAGGCCGCCACCGTTGTGACGTTGCTGCGCAGCACCGAGTCGATGACCTTCCGCGAGCTGGTGTCGGGGGTGACCGAGCCGGGCATCGTCGTGGCACGGTTCATCTCGGTGCTGGAGCTGTACCGGCACGCCGCGCTGTCGTTCGAGCAGCTCGAGCCGCTGGGGGAGCTCACGCTGCGCTGGAGCGCGGAGAGCTGGTCGGATGAGATGCTCGCGACCCTGGGAGCCGACTATGACCGATGAAGGAGCGACCATGGACACGGACCCCGAGCCCGCCACGGACCCTGAGCTCGCTGCGGACCCTGAGCCCGTCGAAGGGTCCACCCAGCGCGCGGAGACGCCGCTCAGCGAGCGCGTCGAGGCGATCCTGCTGATCGTGGACGAGCCGATCGGCCTCGTCGCCCTGGCCGCGGCCGTCGGCGCGCCCGTGCCCGCCGTGCGGCAGACCCTGGAGCGGCTCGTGGCGGACTACGACGGGGGCGGGGACGGCCCGCGTCGCGGCTTCGAACTGCGCGAGGTCGGCGGCGGCTGGCGGCTGTACGTGCGCGAGGACCACGACGACCTCGTCGCCGAGTTCGTCGGCGGGCAGGCGCCGGCACGGCTCTCGCAGGCGGCGCTGGAGACGCTGGCCGTGATCGCCTACAAGCAGCCGGTCACCCGCGGCCAGGTGGCCTCGATCCGCGCCGTGAACGTCGACTCCGTAGTGCGCACGCTGCTCGCGCGCGGCCTGATCACGGAGCTGTTCGCGGATGCCGAGACCGGCGCGATCAACTACGGCACCACGGACGCCTTCCTGCAGCACCTCGGCATCAACTCCCTCGACGAGCTGCCGCCGATCTCCCCGCTGCTGGACGACGGGGCCAACGGGTTCGACGAGGTGATCGCGCGATGAGCGGCGGCACGGGCCTCGAGGGCGGGGCTGAGGGCGTCCGCCTGCAGAAGGCGCTGGCGAACGCCGGGGTCGCCTCCCGCCGGGTGATCGAGCAGTACATCGTCGAGGGCCGCATCCGCGTGAACGGGCGGACGGTCACCGAGCTCGGCACCCGCATCGACCCCGAGCACGACCTCGTCGACGTCGACGGCACCGCGGTGCAGCTGGACGTGTCGAAGCGCTACGTGATGCTGAACAAGCCCACCGGCGTGGTCAGCTCCCTGCGCGACGAGAAGGGCCGGCCGGACCTGCGCCGCTTCACGAAGGAGTGGCCGGAGCGGCTGTACAACGTGGGCAGGCTCGATGCCGACACCAGCGGCCTGCTCATCCTCACCAACGACGGGGAGCTCGCGCACGTGCTCGCGCACCCGTCCTTCGGCGTCACCAAGGTGTACATCGCGAAGGTGGCAGGCACCGTCACCCCGCACACGATCGCCCGGCTCACCCGCGGCATCGACCTCGAGGACGGGCCGATCGCGGCCGACAAGGCGCGGCTGCTGGACACCTCCTCCGGTGGCGGCAGGCCGTCCAGCCTGGTGGAGCTGACCCTGCACTCCGGACGCAACCGCATCGTGCGCCGGATGATGGCGGCGGTCGGGCATCCGGTGCTCGAGCTGGTGCGCCGGCAGTTCGGGCCGCTGCACCTGGGAACTCTCCCGGCGGGGAGGACGAGGGAGCTGACTAAGATCGAACGCGGCGCGCTGCTGACCCTCGCGCGCCAGGATCCCTCTACGGACGCGTCGTCGAGCCGCGAGCAGGGCAGCGTGCAGGAGACCGAGTGAGCGATACCATCCCGTCGCGCGAGAGCGAACGAGCGCGTGCGGCGCAGGTCGCCCCACGCCTGTCGGGGACCGTGCGCATCGTCGGCGCCGGCCTGCTCGGGTCGAGCATCGGCCACGCGCTGCGCGCCAAGGGCGTGGACGTGGTGCTCGCGGATGCCTCGCCGGCACAGCTGCGGCTCGCCATCGACTACGGCGCCGGCCGTGCGGCGCGGGACGACGACCGCCCGGCGCTGATCGTGGTGGCAGTGCCGCCGGACGTGACCGCCGACGTCATCGAGGCGGAGCTGGAGCGGTACCCGGATGCGGTGGTGACCGATGTGGCCAGCGTGAAGCTGGAGCCGCTGCACGAGCTGCGCCGTCGCGGCGTCGACCTCACCCGCTACATCGGCTCGCATCCGCTCGCCGGCCGGGAGCGGGGCGGGGCGATCTCCGCCCGCGCCGACCTGTTCATCGGGCGTCCGTGGGTGGTCTGCCGCGACGAGGAGACCCGCCCGGCCGACCTCGCGCTCGTGGAGGACCTCGCCCTCGACCTCGGCGCCATGCCGCTGGAGATGACCCCGGAGGAGCACGACCGCTCGGTCGCCCTCACCTCGCACGTGCCGCAGGTGGTCGCCAGCCTGCTCGCCGCTCGCCTCGCCGCCGCCGACGAGGGCGCGCTGCGGCTGGCGGGTCAGGGCGTGCGCGACACCACCCGCATCGCGGCGTCCGCCCCCGAGCTGTGGGTGCAGATCCTCGGCGCGAACGCCGAGCCGGTTGTCGAGGTGCTCGACGCGTTCGCCGAGGACCTGCGCGAGGTGGCGGAGGCGCTGCGCGCGCCGGAGGCCGCAGGCGCCCGCCGCACCGTCGCCGACGCGATCCGCCGCGGCAACGACGGCGTGGAGCGGCTGCCCGGCAAGCACGGCCAGAACCGCCGGTTCGAGAAGCTCGTCGTCATGGTCGACGACACCCCCGGCCAGCTCGGCCGGCTGTTCGGCGAACTGGGCGAGCTGGGCGTGAACGTGGAGGACCTGCGGCTCGAGCACTCGCCGGGCGCGCAGTTCGGCCTCGCCGAGATCAGCGTCGAGCCGGCCGCGCTGCGCGGCGCGATCGAGGGTCTGGAGCAGCGCGGATGGCGGATCGCGGGAGACACGAATGAATGAGCACACGGTCGATCTCATCGCGATCGACGGCCCGGCCGGGTCCGGCAAGTCCAGCGTCTCGAAGGAGATCGCCCGCCGCCTCGGCTACGGCTACCTGGACACCGGGGCCGCGTACCGGGCTCTCGCCTGGCACGTGCTGGAGCGCGGCGCGGACACCGAGGACGCCGAGGCGGTGCGCGCCGCGGCATCCGATTTCCCGCTCCGGCAGGGACTGGACCCGGACGACCGCCGCGTGCTCGTCGGCGACACCGAGGTGACCGACGCGATCCGCGAGTCGCGGGTGTCGGCGGCGGTGAGCGGCGTGGCGCGCGTGCCCGAGGTGCGCGTGCAGGTGAACGAGATGTTCCGGCGCATCGTCGCGGAGGCGCCGTATCCGGCGGTCGTCGTCGAGGGCCGCGACATCACGACCGTGGTGGCACCGGATGCCCCGGTGCGCATCCTGCTGACCGCGGCGCCCGAGGTGCGCGCCGCGCGCCGGGCGAACGAGCTGGGCGCGGAGAACGCGTCCGCCGTCGCGGAGGCGCTGCACAAGCGCGACGCACGCGACAGCACCGTGGTCGACTTCCTCACCGCCGCGCCGGGCGTGGATGTGGTGGACTCGACCGCACTGGACTTTCCGCAGACCGTCGAGGCCGTGCTCGCGGTGATCGAGCGACGATGCGGCGATGGAAGAGGAGTGGACAATGGCTGAGGACGAGTACGAGGGCGCGCCCGATCATCTCGCCGAGAAGATGGCGGAGCTCGACGAGGACCTCGCCGAGCAGCGGGCCGAGGCGCTGCGCGCCTCCCTCGCGGACTACGAGCTCGACGAGGACGACGCCGAGCTGCTCGAGGGCTCGGTGCTCGGCGAGGACGGCATCGAGTACCTCCCCGCGCTGCCGGTGGTGGCGATCGTCGGGCGGCCGAACGTCGGCAAGTCGGCGCTGGTGAACCGCATCCTCGGTCGCCGCGAGGCCGTCGTCGAGGACACCCCCGGCGTGACGCGCGACCGCGTGACGTACAAGGCCGAGTGGATGGACCGGCGGTTCTCGCTCGTCGACACCGGCGGGTGGGAGCCGGATGCCCGCGGCATCGACCGCTCGGTCGCCGCGCAGGCGGAGGTCGCGATCGACCTGTCGGACGTGGTGCTGTTCGTGGTGGACGCCATGGTCGGCGCCACCTCGACGGACGAGCACGTCGTGCGGCTGCTGCGCAAGAGCGGCAAGCCGGTGTTCCTCGTCGCCAACAAGATCGACGACGCGCGGCAGGAGCCGGAGGCCGCCGCGCTGTGGAACCTCGGGCTCGGCGAGCCGTACCCGGTGTCGGCGATGCACGGGCGCGGTGTGGCCGATCTGCTCGACGCCGTGATGGCGAAGCTGCCGGAGGTGTCGGCGGTCGCGAAGCAGGAGATCGGCGGACCGCGCCGCGTGGCGATCCTCGGCCGGCCGAACGTGGGCAAGTCATCGCTGCTGAACAAGGCCGCGGGGGAGGAGCGCGTGGTCGTCAACGACCTCGCCGGCACCACCCGCGACCCCGTCGACGAGGTCGTCGAGCTGGGCGGCAAGATGTGGCGCCTGGTCGACACCGCCGGCATCCGCCGCCGCGTGCACCTGCAGCAGGGTGCCGACTTCTATGCGTCGCTGCGCACCTCGACGGCGCTGGAGAAGGCCGAGGTCGCCGTCGTCGTGCTGGATGTGAGCCAGTCGATCAGCGTGCAGGACCTCAACATCATCGACATGGTGCTCGAGTCCGGGCGCGCGCTGGTGCTCGCGTTCAACAAGTGGGACCTGCTGAATACGCCGGAGTACGAGGACCAGGACCGCCGCCGCTATCTGGAGCGGGAGATCGAGCAGGATCTCGCCCACGTCGCGTGGGCGCCGCGGGTGAACATCTCCGCGAAGACCGGACGTCACCTGGACAAGCTGGTGCCGGCTCTGGAGAAGGCGCTGGAGAACTGGGACCGCCGCATCCCGACCGGGAAGTTCAACGCGTTCCTCACCGAGCTGGTCGCCGAGCATCCGCACCCGCTGCGCGGGGCAAGCAGCCGCGCATCCTGTTCGGCACCCAGGCGTCCACCCGTCCGCCGACCTTCGTGCTGTTCACGACCGGGTTCCTCGACCCGGGGTACCGCCGGTTCATCCAGCGGCGCCTGCGCGAGCTGTACGAGTTCGAGGGCACGCCGATCGTCATCAACATGCGGGTCCGCGAGCGCCGCCAGCGCTAGCGCTCCCGTCTCCTCGGCTGACGGGCCCTGAGCCTGTCGAACGGTCCCTGAGCCTGTCGAAGGGTCCCTCCGCGCGCGATAATGGATGCGGATGCCGCAACACCGCGGCATCCGCAGCGCACGCCCACAAGGCCCGCCGAAAGAGGACGCGATGACGCACCACACCCTGCCCCTGCCTGATTTCACGCACGAACGGGTGGAGGTGATCACCGGGTCTCGGAGCGGCCTGTTCATCGCCGTCGCGCTGCACTCGTCCGTGCTGGGCTCCGCTCTCGGCGGTGCGCGGCTCTGGACGTATCCGCACTGGAGCGACGCGCTGGGCGACGCGCTGCGGTTGTCCGCCGCGATGACGCTCAAGAACGCGGCGGCGGGGCTGGACGCCGGCGGCGGCAAGTCCGTGATCGGCTTGCCGGAGGGAACCGTGCTCGACGCCGACCGGCGGCGCGCCGCCTTCCTCGACCTCGGTGACGCCGTGGAACTGCTCGGTGGTCTCTACCGCACCGCGGAGGACGTCGGCTCGACCACGGAGGACATGCTCGTGGTCAGCGAGCGCACGGCACACGTCGTGGGCCTTCCGTCGACGGTCGGCGGGTCGGGCGAGCCGGCCGGGCCGACCAGTCTCGGTGTGTACTCCTCCATGCAGGCGGTGTTCGAGCGCATCGCCGGATCCGCGTCGCCTGCGGGCCGCCGGGTGACGATCTCCGGCCTGGGCCAGGTGGGCGGGCGGCTCGCGAAGCGCCTCGCCGACGAGGGCGCGGTGCTCACCGTCACAGATGTGAACCCCGCCAAGAAGGAGCTGGCGGAGGCGATCGGGGCCACCTGGGTCGAGCCCGGCACCGAGCACCTCGTGCCCGCCGACGTCTTCGTGCCGGCCGGGATCGGCGGGGTGCTCACCGACGAGGTCATCGACGCGCTCGACGTGAAGGCGGTGTGCGGTCCGGCGAACAACCCGCTTGCCGATCACTCGGGAGCGGACCGCCTGGCGGCGCGCGGCATCCTGTACGCGCCCGACTTCGTCGTCAACGCGGGAGGCGTGATCTACCTGGACCTGGAGGCCAAGCACCTCGGCAGCACGGAGGAGATCATGGCGCGCGTCGCGGGCATCGGTGACACGGTGCGCCGGATTCTGGACGACGCGGAGACTCGCGGCATCACCCCGCTCGCCGCGGCGGAGGAGCTGGCGGCGGCGCGGCTGAACGCCGGGGTCGCCGCGCGCTGACGATCGCGGTCGGCTGCAGGTGCGTCCGGGCGCGAACTGATGCGCGGCGTCCGATCCGGACGGCGGCACGGGCGCCGCGGCTGTGAAAGGCTGGAGAGGTGACGATCGTTCCTCCCCAGCCCGGTGAGCCGCGGCGCCCGGAAGGGCCGCGGGACAGCGGCGACGCCTGGGTGGTCGCGCCGTCGGGGGAGCGGTACTGGGGGCGGTACGGCGCGGCGGGCCTGCTGGCGGTCGACCCGGAGCGCGGCGTGCTGCTGCAGCACCGCGTCGGGTGGAGCCATTACGGGGGGACCTGGGCGCTGCCCGGGGGTGCACTGCACGAGGGGGAGTCCGCGCTGCACGGCGCTGTGCGAGAGGCGCAGGAGGAGGCCGGCATCCCGGACGAGGCGGTGCGGCCCTGGTTCGCGAGCGTGTTCGATCTCGGGTACTGGTCGTACACGACGGTGGTCGGGGAGGTGCTGGAGCCGTTCGAGCCGGTGATCAGCGACCCGGAGAGCCTCGCGCTGGAATGGGTTCCCGTCGGCGAGGTGACGGAGCGGCCGCTTCATCCCGGGTTCGCGGATGCCTGGGCTCGGCTGCGTCCGCTGCTCGAGGTGCGGCCGGCGATCGTGGTGGATGCTGCGAACGTCGTCGGATCGGTTCCGGACGGGTGGTGGAAGGATCGAGCCGGCGCAGCCACGCGGCTGCGCGAGCGTCTGCGCCGGTGGACGCACGCCGGAGTGACGGGGGCCGCGCTCGGCCTGGACGCGGAGCGGTGGTACCCCGAGGTGTCCCTCGTCGTCGAGGGCGCCGCACGGGGCATGGATGACGGTGCCGGGGCGGCTTCGAGCGGTCGTCCGGATGGTGGGCTCGCCGGGGGCGCTGCTGTCCGTGTGGTGCGTGCCGACGGACACGGCGATGACGCGATCTTGCGCGAGGCTGTGGCGCGACGCGACGCCGGGCGCCGCGTGACGGGCGTCACCAGCGACCGGGAACTGCGGGGGCGTCTCGAGGCCGCCGGGGTGCCGGTGATGCCGGCCGGGTGGTTGCTCGACCAGTTGCCGGACTGACGGTCCTTTCAACCATGAGGCGTTCGCAATCGTGCGGACGCGGGCATGTTCGGACGTGGGCACGTTCGGACGCGGGCGTGATCGGACGGCTTGCTCGACACGGCTTGCTCGACAGGGCTTGCTCGGACGCGCGGCATGTTCGGAGCCGGCCTGCTCAGACGCGGGCACGCTCAGAGCCCTGGACTGGAGGTGGCCGTTCAGAAGGGTGCGGGCTCTCGTTCCGGTGCGGGTCGCCAGTGATCGGGCCGCTGGCGCGCGGGATCGGATTCAAGGACTGGATCTGAACGTCGGTCTGGATCTGGACCCGGGTCGGCATCCGGACCCGGATCGGGGTTGGGGGTGAAGAGGACCCGTGCTCGGGGTCGGTCGGTGTGGGTGCGGCCGAGGGGGCTGGTCCATTCCAGAGTGCCATCAGGAAGCTGGCGGACGGCCCAGCGGATGTGGTCAGGCAGATCGGGGTGCTTGATGGTGTGGTGGGTCAGGCAGAGGTGGCTGAGGTTGCCGATCGCGGTGGGTCCGCCTTTGGCGTGATCGTGGTTATGGTCGATCTGGCAGCGGTGGGCGGGCATGCGGCAGCCGGGGAAGCGGCAGTGTTGGTCGCGCGCGCGGAGGAACCGTCGCATGGGCTCGGTCGGTGTGTAGGTGTCGGTGTGGGTGGTGAGGCCGGTGGGCGAGAGGAAGAGTCGGGTCCATCCGGTGGTGCGGCCGGCGAGGGCGCGGGCGGTGTCGGGGTGGAGGGGGCCGTGGCCGTCGAGTTCGGCGGGGTGGTCGTCGTCGCCGTGGAGGGTGGTGGCGTTGATGGTGACCTGGATGCGGGCGGTGATGGCGTCCAGAGCAGTGCCCCGGGCCTGGGCCGGATCCGTGGTCAGGAGGAGGTCGGCGAGCAGGTCCGCGCGGATCTGATCCAGCGTGCGCGTCTCCTCGACCGTGGGCGATTCGGCGGGGAGAAGCGGTGCGGGGTCGGCGGAGAGGATCTGTTCCCAGATCCGCGTCCATTCCTTCTCATCGATCCCGCCGTCGTCCTCGTCTTCACCGTCGTCATCGACGTCGTCGTTGTCGGAAAGAAGCGATCCTTCGTCGTGCTCACCATCAACCTCGTCGAGTTGGCGGCGGAAAGCGTCGACGGCTGCCCAGTCCTCGGCGGTGAGGGCATGCTCGTCCTCGTGCGCGTCCAGGAGGGCGATGCCAAGGTCGGGATCGAGCGGTCCCGGCCGCCCGGTCCCCGCCGCCGCACCGGCTCCGGCCGCTGCGGTGGTCCCTGCACCCGCCCCGGCTCGTGCGGTTCCCGCCGCCTTGGTGGTTCTGGTGGGTTTGTGGGTGCGGAGGAGGTGGCGGCCCATCTGGGTGAGGCGGTCCATGATGCCGGCGGCGAGGTGTTCGGGCAGGACGGCGGTGAGCAGGGCGAGGCCGTCGCCGACGGAGCGGATGGTGACGGTGCGTTCGGCGCGGGCTTTGCTGTGCCGTTCGGTCACGGTCTGCCCGGCCAGGGACGCGGCGACCTGCCGGGCGTGCGCGCGGGTGCGGGCGGGGCTGTCCTGTTCGGCCACCACCAGCACCGCCGCCTCGTACAGGGCCAGGGTGCCCGGGGCGACCGCGCCGTGCCCGATCGCCTCGTGCACCGCACCGGCGCAGCGCACGATCTCCCGCACATGCCCGATCGTGACCCGCCCATCCTGGAGCGCTTCACGTACGGCGGGGAAGTCCTCCGCCAGCGCCCACGCGTCCGTGAACGCGTACTCCACGCTGCCCTTGGAAAGCCGACCGGCGGCGGAGTACTCCGCGACCATCGACCGCCAGATCCCGTCCCGATGCACCGGCGACCGGGCCGCATCGGTCTCCATCACCCGCATCCGCTCCGCGAGCAGCCCCGCCGCCCGCGCCTCCAGCGCCGCGATCTCGGCCCGGGTCCGCACCCACTCATCCAGCAGCGCCGTCCGCCGCTCGAAGTCCAGAGGATCCGTCCCTGCCATGAACCCATACTAGAACACAACTACGAAAGAAGCAACAGAATAGTTAGAAGAAATCTTCGCTTGTGGGGTAGGAGTCGCGGCCGCGCAGACGGTCGATCTCCCGGCGCTCGCGCTTCGTGGGCCGACCCGCACCGCGATCACGCACGGCGACCAGAGCGACAGGTTCCCGTGGTGGGGTGCGGTCCTCGTACGCCGTGACGGCGACCGGGGCCCCGACCCGCTTCGACAGCGTCTGCCGCACGACGAGGAGCCGATCGAAGCCCGAGATGCGGACGCGTACTTCGTCGCCCGGTCGGACGGTCTGTGCTGCCTTCGTCCGTTCCCCGTTGACCCGGACGTGCCCCGCTCGGCAGGCGGTGGTCGCCGCCGATCGGGTCTTGTAGATGCGGATCGCCCACAGCCAGCTGTCCACTCGGACCGGCTTGTCGTTCATCGGCGGGCTCACGTTCGCGCAACATCCGTCCATCGTAGGCGCGGGATGCGGGTGAAGTCCGGCGTCATCCCTGAGATTGAGGGTCACGAGGACGCGCCCCCGCGTCAACGGAGCACCCTGATGGAAGCCCTGCGCGAGGAACGTCGAGAGCGTGCCGTGGAAGAGATCGTTGGAGCGGTGCTCGCCCTCGGAAGTGTCGACGGGATACGCCTCGATGAGGCGGGCGCCGGACTCGCGCGCATAGTCGATCGCCGCGCGGAGCAGTTCGGTGTTGAGCCCCTTGCCGCGATGATCTCGGCGCACCACGAAGCAGGTGACCGACCAGACGCCGGGGTCGCCGAAAGGTTCGGTCGTGGCCGCCGCGATCGCCCGGGTGCGAGGAATGCGCCGTTGCCGGTCGCGCGGTCCGATGCGGATCCAGCCCGCTGCCTCTCCGTCGACGTACGCGACCAGGCCGGGCGCGGGTCCGGCGGCGATCTCGTCGTGGAACATCGCGCGCCGTTCGTCGACGTTCGTGGCGTTCCAGTCCTTGTTCGTCAGCATCGGCCACATGCACTGGCAGCTGCGTCCGTCGCCGCCGCCGGTGAGCGAGTGCTGAATGTCGTCCCAGCGCTCGATGGTGGCCTTCTCAGTCGTGATCCTCGACATGTCAGCACGCTACGCGGTGCCTCCGACTTCGGGCAACGATCCGGCGCCACGCCCGTCCGTCCGCGGTTCGCGGGGCTCTGCCTGGTGGGCTACGATAGGGGAGTTGCCCGCGCGAGAGCGCGGTCGTCCACGGGCTGTGGCGCAGCTTGGTAGCGCACTTGACTGGGGGTCAAGGGGTCGCAGGTTCAAATCCTGTCAGCCCGACCAGGTGAGGCTTACTGCAAATACCGACCCTATGGGCCGGGTTTGGAGGAGCTTCCAGGGTCAACGAAGTAAGGGAGTCGCCCATGTGGGCGGCTCCCTTCTTCTTCGTCTGGTAGTGCTTGGCCCAGGAGGCCTGGGCGAGGTCGTGCAGGCGGCCAGGCGGTGCTCCGATGGTGCTGGCGTGGTAGATCGTCTGGACGGTGAACAGGTCTCCGAGCGGGTCTTCGAGGTCGTGGTCGATGATCTCGTCGTGGTCGATGAAGATGTGCTTGAAGATGGCCTGGTTGAGGCGTCGGCGGACTTCGTCGCTGGCGTTCATGTACAGCTCGTAGGGGGTGAGTCGCCCCGGCATGTCCGGAGACTGGATTCCTTGGAAGGATCAGTCTCATGGGACGTCCCAGTAAATACCCGGTCGAGTTGCGCGAGCGCGCCGTCCGGATGGTCGCGGAGGTGCGACCGGACCACGACAGCGAGTACCAGGCGATCAGTCACGTCGCCAAGCTCCTCGGCGTTGGCTCGCCGGAGACGGTGCGGCAGTGGATCCGGCGGATGCAGGTCGACACCGGCGCTCGGCTGGGCGTGACGAGCGAGGCGCAGGAGGAGATCAAGCGTCTCAAGCGCGAGGTCGCGGAGTTGCGGCGGGCGAATGAGATGGCGGATTCAACCGGTCAACGCAATGGGAGCTGTGAACTTCTCCGATGGTGTCAGATAGCCGAGCGTCTTGCGTGGTCGTCCGTTGAGCGAGTCCTGGATCGCGGTCAGGTCCGCGCGGGTGACGATGCTCAGATCGGTGATCGTCGGAAGGTATTGACGTAGCAACCCGTTGGTGTTCACATTGCTGCCCCGCTGCCACGGGGAGTGCGGGTCGCAGAAGTAGATCGGGATCCCGGTTGTGGCTGTGAACTTGAGGTGCTTGGCCATCTCCGCGCCCTGATCCCAGGTGATCGTCCGCGCCAGCGACGACGGGAGCGCGGTGATCGCTTCGCGCATCCGCGGCCTCCACCTTGTCTGCACTCTTCCCATCAGGCAAATGCAGCAGGAGCGTGAGGCGGGTGCTGCGTTCGACGAGGATTCCGACGGCGCTACGGCTGTTCTCACCAAGGATGAGATCGCCTTCCCAATGCCCGGGAACGGCACGGTCCTCGTCCTCAGCGGGGCGCTCGCTGATCATGACCATCCCTGGCAGACGGCCGCGCCGATCCGTTGCCGTTCGCGCCTTCCTGGCCGTGCGTCCCGATCTCAGGCAGCGGGCGAGTTCTCGGCGCAGTTGCCCGCGTCCCTGTACGAACAGGGACTGATAGATCGTCTCGTGGCTCACGTGCATCTCCGGGTCGTCGGGATGCTCCAACCGTAGGCGGGCAGCGATCTCCTGCGGCGACCACAGCTGCTTCAACTGCGCTGTCACGGTCTCGAGCAACCGGCCACCGTCAAGCTTGAACGGCTTCGGCCTGCGGGCCTGCTCCCGGGCGTCCTCATGCGCCCGCCACGCCGAGTACTCCTCGCGTCCGCCGCCCCGCTTGACCTCGCGGCTGACCGTCGACACCGCCCGCCCGAGGCTGCGCGCGATCGCAGTGAGCGTGTCACCGCGGGCGAGACCACGAGTATCTCCTCGCGATCGAAGACCGGGTGATGACCCTCGCGCGGCTCCCAGCCGAACGGTTTCCCGTCGAGGTGACGCCCTTCCCGCGCCATGCGGCCGACCATCGGCGCCGTGCACCCGATCTCGCGAGCGATGTCGATGAGTCCCCATCCCTTCGAGTGGAGACGGAGCGCGAGCTGCTTCTGCTCACGACTGCGATGACCATGCTTGCCCTGCAACCGATGCCTCCTGAGATCAATGTCTACTTCATCTCACAGCACCCATTGCGTTGACCGGTATGATCCGCCTAGATGTACCGGGTCATCACGTTGGTGCCAGTCGGGTGATCGGCGGGTGGCCTCCGAGGGCTGAGTGGCGCCGTCCAGTGTTGTAGTGCTCGAGCCAGGGTGCAAGCGCTGCGGTGCGGTCTGTGTTGGTGAGGAAGACGTGCCGGTAGGCCCATTCGGTCTGCAGGGTGCGGTTGAAGCGTTCGACCTTGCCGTTCTGCCAGGGGCAGTGCGGCTTGATGAACTTCTGCCGGATCCCGTGCGCGGCGCAGACCTCGCGCAGCGAGAACCTGTAGGCCCAGGCGTTGTCGGTGATGAGCCGCTCGATGCGGGGGATGCCGTGGGCGGCAAAGTAGGCGATCGCGCGTTCCAGGAACGCCGCGCAGGTGGCTCCCTTCTCGTCGGGCAGGACCTCCGAGTACGCGAGCCGGGAGTGATCGTCGACGAGTGAGTGGACATAGTCGTACCCGACCTTCGTGTTCCGGTCTCGCAGGATGGATCCGCTGGCGCGGCCGTGTGCTTTCCAGCCGCCGCCGTCGGGATCTTGCCGAGCTTCTTCACGTCCATGTGGACCAGCTCGCCGGCCCGGTCCCGCTCGTAACGGACCGCGGTGGTCTTCGACGCGCGGATCACCTCCCCCGTGATCGGATCCAGTGCCCGCAGCGGCGGGACGCCGTGACGGGCGAGGATGCGCGAGACCGTCCGAGCCGACATGCCCAGTCGCGCGGCGATCTCCTCACGCCCGATGCGTTCCCTCTGGCGCAGCTCGAGCACTGCCTCCTCGCGCCCGGGACTCGTACGCGTCGGGCTGGTGTGCGGACGCGAGGAACGGTCGACCAGCCCAGCCTCGCCCTCGGCGCGGTAACGCTCGATCCAGCGCTTCACGCAACGACGTGAGACTCCCATCGCCGCGGCGATGTGCGCCTGCTTCCAGCCGGCTCGGGCACGTTCAATGATCAACCGCCTGCCATGAACGGTCAGACGGGCGTTAGCGTGGGCCATGGGACCTCCGTGTGCTTCGTGAAGACGTCAGATATCTCCACTAAGCCCGGAGGTCCTCCCCATTCACAATCCCAACGAGGGGACCAACCTCATGGCCGGGTACACCTAGAGCGTTGTCCTTCGCTCGTCGGATGGTGCGGTCCTGTGCCGCGCTACGTGATTGTGGAGGTAGTTCAGATGGCTACGAATGAGACGAACACGGCAGCTTCTGCTGAGGGGGCCGTTCCGGATACTCCTGCGGCCAAGGCGCCGGGCTCTGCGTCGCGAGTTGACCGCGCACCTTCGGCTGCGCGGGTCCCTGACGGGGCCGGGGCCGAGTCGGCGGGGCGTACGACGATCGCGGACGGGGTCGTGGCGAAGGTCGCCGGTATCGCTGCCCGTGAGGTGTCGGGTGTGCACGCGCTGGGCGGCGGGGGAGCTCGCGCGCTGGGCGCGATCCGCGATGCGGTGAACGCAACGGACTTCACGCAGGGTGTGAAGGTCGAGGTCGGCGAGACGCAGGCTGCTGCGGACATCACGATCGTGGTGGACTACCCGGCGCCGATCCAGGACGTCGCGGAGAACGTCCGTCAGGCTGTGACCGATGCGATCACTCGACTGGTCGGTCTGCAGGTCGTCGAGGTGAACATCGACGTGAACGACGTGCACCTGCCCAGCGACGACGCTGACGACGACAGCGAGTCCCGCGTCTCATGAGCACCACGCTGACCGGCGCCCTCGTCGGCGCAGTGCTCGCCTTCGCGGCGTTGACCTTCGGATTCTGGGGATTCCTGCTGGTCGCGCTGCTGATGGGTATCGGTGCCCTGGCCGGGCGAGTGGTGTCCGGTCAGCTGGATCTCCGCGCCCTGGCCGGGGTGTTCACGGGGAGGCGCGTCTCGTCATGAGCACGCTGACCGTTGAGGCACCGGCCGGAGCCGCCCCCGCGGTTCGGGGATCGGTGCACGTGCGGGAGCGGGTGATCGAGAAGGTCGTTCGCGAGGCATCGGCGGTCACGATCGGCGTGCCACGGGCAGACGTGGATGTTGAGGTGTCCGAGTGGGGCGGTGGTCTCGCCGTGCGTGTAGCGGCGAAGCTGCCGATCCCGGACCTCGACGACACGGAGGCCATCCGTGCTGCGCCGACGGTGATCGAGCGGCTCCGGCAGATGCAGACGGTGCTCGGTGTCGAGCTCGGTCGGTTGACCGGGCGCGATATTCGACGGGTGTCGTTCACCGTGACGGGTGCGACGGTTCCGGAGCGAAGGAGGGTGAGGTAGATGACGAACACCGTGATGACGCGCGTGGTGCGCCGCGAGATGCATTCTCCGCGCACAGTGGTGACGGTGGTCGTGCTCGGCCTCGTCGTGGTCGCCGCTGTTTATGCCGGTGTCGAGATCGTCCTGCACCTGGTGGGGGCGGCCCCGTTGCTGGCGGCGCCGGGTGCGGCGCTCGCGTGGGTAGCGGAGCTGCCCGCAGCGGAACCGCGCGCGGCGGTCATCGCCGGGGCCGTGGCGGTCGCGATCGTCGGGCTCGTCCTGTTGTGGTTCGCGGTCACCCCGGGGCGCCGCCCCAAGCATGCCCTGGGTGTCACGGGGCACGCGGTGATCGTGGACAACGGGGTGATCGCCTCGGCGGTCGCCGAGCGGGTGCGGCGTGAACTCGATGTTCCGAAAGGGGCGGTGGTCGTGGGGATCGGTCATCGCACCGCGGATGTGACGGTTCGCCCGGAGCCCGGGCAGGTGATCGATTGGGCCCGTGTTCGTTCGATCGCGGGGGAGGAACTGAACGGGTACGCGCCCGAGCCGCGGTTGAAGGTGCGGGCACGGGTGCTGCCGCCCGCGGGGAGGGACGAGACGTCATGAACGCGACAAATCGAGGAACGAACCGGGCCATCCTTCTCCTCACCGGGCTGATACTTCTCGCCGCCGGTGCGTGTACGGTCCTCGCATCGGCGTGGCCGGTCGCAGCCCAGGCCTGGGAGGCGTGGGCAGGTGATGCGGTGTCCTGGATGCAGGATGCGGATGAATCCTCCCGCCTCTCCGACGCGACGACCGTGAGCTGGCTCACGATGGGCGTGCTGGCCGTGCTGCTGGTCATCGCGGTGGGAGCGGTGGCGGTGATCGCCCGGTTGGGTGGCGGTCAAAGCAGCGTGGTGATCCGTGAGGAGAGCGGCGAGGGTGCGCAGGGAGCGGTGGTGATCCGGCAGGGCTTCGCCTCCGATGCCATCACCCATTCGCTCGCCTCCCGGGGGAGATCCTCACGTCGCGCGTGAGCGCGAGCAGGGTGCGTGGCGAAGACGTGCTGCATGTCCGTGTCACGCCGAGGCAGAACACCTCACCGGTCGATGTCGCCGAAGCGGTGGCCCGGCTGGTCGACAACCTGGCGAGGCTTACCGGCCGTGAGACCCCGACGCTCATCTCGATCCACTCGGGCGTCCGAGCCCGTCTCGCAGCCGACCAGCCGCGAGTCAACTGACACTCCCTCGGGAGAGAAAGGAGTAACGCGATAGGCAAGAACATTGTGATTCTCGCGGTGATCGTCACCGCCGCCTATCTGGTCGGTGTGGAATCGGCGAAGTCGCGGGGGAAGAACTACGAGGACCTGCGTCACCAGATCGAGCACCTGTGGACGAGTCCGGACGCGAAGAAGGCGAGGCGGCGGATGCGGAAGAACCTGCGGAAGTCGATGGGGAAAGCACGCAATAACGTCCTCGGCAGTTAGCTGACGACCCGCCGCATGGCACGCACCCGGTCAAGATGCGGCAGCGTCGGCCACGTCTCGATCTCGCCCGACGCGCGGTCGACCACGATCCACGGGGCGCCGATCTCGACAAGCCCGCGCCGCTCGTCGTCGACGACCCGTTGCGGCGTCACGAGGAGCGCGCCGTCGTCTTCCCAGCCGTCACGAGCGAAGGGCTCGCCGAAGTGCTCGGCGGCGACCCGCAGCGCTTGCTCGAACGTCAGCATCAGGTGTTCTCTCGGCGTCGATGTGACCGGAAAGTGTCAAGGCGGGTGAGACAGATTCCGTCAGGCGGTCTGTATGAGGGCCTCCTGTGAGGGCTGGTTGATCCAGGCGGCCTCGGGCAGCTTGGGCGCCTGGGGTCGGCGGTGGCCGAAGCGCTCGGGACGGGCGGCGTAGGCCGCGTCCAGGGTGGCCTGGCGCTGGGCGCGGACCTGCCCGGCGGTGCCGAAGTGGACGCTGGCGGGGGTGTGCAGCCCGATCCCGCAGTGGCGGTGCTCGTGGTTGTAGTAGGCGAAGAACTGCTCGGCGAACGCGCCGGCGTCGGCCAGGGACCCGAAGCGCTCGGGGAAGACCGGGGCGTACTTCAGCGTCTTGAACGCCGCCTCGCTGTAAGGGTTGTCGTTCGACACGTGCGGGCGGGAGTGCGACCTGGCCACCCCGAGGTCGACGAGCAGCTGAGCGACCGGTTTGGAGGTCATCAGGTCCCGCGGTCGGCGTGGATCGCCTCCGGCACGCCATGGATGCCCATGGCGTGCTCGAGCAGGTTCTTGGCGATCTCGGCGTCCTCGCGGGCCGCGATGGTCCAGCCCACGACGAACCTGGAGAAGATGTCGAGCACGACGTACAGGTCGTAGTACACGCCCCGCTCCGGCCCCTTGAGCTTTGTGATGTCCCAACTCCACACCTGCCCCGGCGCCGTCGCGACGAGCTCGGGCCGGGTCCGGGGCGGGTGGCTCGCCTGCCGGCGCCGTTCCCCGGCCATGTCGTGCTCGCGCAGGATCCGGTGCATCGTGGACATCGAGCACAGGTAGGTGCCCTCGTCCAGCAGCGTGGCCCAGACCTGGGCGACCGACTTGTCCGCGAACCGCTGGCTGGTCAACACGGCCAGCACGTGGGCCCGCTCGGCGGCGGACAGCTTGTTCGCCGGTGCCGGCCGCGGTGTCCGTGGACGTGGCGGTGGCGGGTTCTTGGCCCGGTAGTGACTGGCGCGGGAGCGACCCAGCAGCGCGCACGCAGCCGCGGTGCCGACGTGCTCGGCCAGCCCGTCGACGGCCGGGTTGATCACCGCGGCGACCGCGGCGGCTTGTCCGCGCTCTCGGAGAGCGTCTCCAAGAGCGCGTGTGCTTTTCCCATCAGGTCCAGCGCCGCCCTGGTCTTGGCCAGCTCGGCCTCGGCCTTCTCCGCCCGGGCCCGTAGCGCCTGCAGCTCCCGCTCGCGCCGGTCCCGCGGCTTGCTGCCCAGCCCGGACAGCGAGCCGGCGGCCGCGGCCTTGCGCCACTCGATGATGTGGGAGGTGTACAGGCCCTCCCGGCGCAGGATCTCCCCACGCCCAGAGCGGTCCGCGGCGTCGTACTCGGCCAGGATCGCCGCTTTGAACTCGGCGGTGAACGTCCGCCTCTTGGGCCGGTCAGCACGAGGAGCCATAGCCCCATCATCGGTGCCGACGTCAGCAACCGTCATCGTCATCTCAGTATTGGTCCGTTCTCGCCCCGTGCAGTGCGAAGGTCAGCAGTGCTGGTGTCTCACCCCATCCTGACGCACAGGGGGACGCCGACCGAAGGCGCAGGCAACCACTGGTGGTACCGTCTTGAGCCCGATGACCTCTACGCGCATCAGCTCCCGAACGTGATCTCGTCCCGGATCACGAAGCCCGCACCATGGTGACGAGCGCTAACATGGGGTCATACCACCCGGCGCCTCTGGCGCCGGGTCTTTTCTTTGCGCATCACCGACGGTCCGGGGCGCTCGGTACCCTGGGAGCCGTGCGCCGTCCGGAGACCACCGCTGAGATCGATACCCTGCGGACACGGATCGCGAGACTGGAGCGGGAACTTGCAGAAGCCCGCGAACAGCTGAGGGAGCTTCAGCGAGAGGAGCCGGTCGGCGCGCGCCCTCGCTCCGATCTGCTTCCTACCGTCACGGCGGCCTCGTCGAGCGCCGAGAAGCTCGCCTTGTTCCGAGCGCGCTTCACCGGCAGGAACGACGTCTACGCAACGCGCTGGACCAGCGCGCGCACGGGGACGTTCGGCTGGAGCCCTGCCGTGCGCGGCGGCTTCTACACCGGCTCCGAGACCGCTGCTGACTACCTGCCACTCGATGAGCGCACGATCGAACGGCATCTGCGGGGCGCGGCTGCTCATGGGGAGCGCGAGTTCCATATCGGTCTCTACCCGATGCTCGAAGGCGACCAGTGCAGGCTTCTCGTCTGCGATTTCGACGACGCAGAGTGGCGGCACGATGCCGCGGCCTTCGTCGCAGAGTGCGAGCAGGTTGGGATCCACGCGCTCACCGAGGTCTCCCGTTCCGGCGAAGGCGCGCATGTCTGGATCTTCTTCGAGGACGTGCTCCCCGCCATGACGGCTCGCGCAGCGGGGATGCGGCTCCTGCGCGCTGCGATGACACGCAGGCCGGCGATGGACTTCCGCAGCTACGACCGCTTCTTTCCCTCGCAGGACACGCTGCCCGAACGATCCTCAGGGCGGGCGCGCCTGGGCAACCTCATCGCGTTGCCCTTGCAAGGCGACTGCCGCCGACGCGGGACGACCGTGTTCGTCGACCCCGACACATGGCGTCCGCACGAGGACCAATTCGCGGCACTCGCGTCGACGACGCCCGTCTCCGCAGAACGAATCAGGGAACTTGGAGCGACGAGCCACGCAGAGGCGCGCGTGGGGCCCGCCGAGTCGTTGGCCACCAGGCCACGGCGAGCGAGCATCCGAGCGGCCGCGCGCGGAACCGCGCATAGGTCGCTGAAGCTTCGCCGCGATGCTCTGCTGCACGTCCCGACGGCACACCTTGCGGGCATCGTGATCACCGAGCTCAAGCACATGGCATCGGTGCCCAACCCCGAGTTCTATCGGAGGCAAGCACAGCGGTTCAGCACCTTCGGGACGCCACGCCTGGTCACCAGCTTCGAGCACGACGAGCACGAGCTGCGGCTACCACGGGGGCTTACCGACGAAACCGTGGCGCTCCTCGCGGATGCGGGATTCCAGGCAGCGATCGAGGCAACAGCGACGGCACAGACACGTCTGGAGCTGACATTCACGGGGCAGCTGCGAGAGAAGCAACAGGAAGCCGTCGACGCGCTCCTCGCACATGACACCGGAGTGCTCGTTGCACCGCCCGGGGCGGGCAAGACGGTCATGGCCTGCGCGCTCATCGCCGAGCGCGCCAGGCCGACGGCGATCCTCGTGAACCGGGCCGAACTGCTCACACAGTGGCGTGAGCGTCTACAGCAGTTCCTCGGCCTCACCGACAAGCAGATCGGACAGCTGGGAGCCGGGCGTCGGAAGCGGCGAGGTGTCGTGGACCTGATCATGATGCAGTCCGTCTCGCACCGGAACGCCGACCCTGCGGTGCTGGAAGAGTACGGGCAGATCATCGTCGACGAGTGCCATGCCGTCGCCGCTCCCGCGACCGAGGCCGCCCTGCGCAATGTCAGCGCACGCTACTGGGTCGGGCTGACAGCGACCCCCTACCGTGCCGATCAGATGAACGGCCTGATCACGATGCAGTGCGGGCCGGTGCGGCACGTGCTCGACTCTCAGGAGCGAGCGGAGCGCAAGCTGATCGTCCACGAGACGACCTTCCGCACGGACGAGCCCGGGACAGACGGGCCGTCTATCCAAGCGATCTACTCGGAGCTCGCCGCCGATCCCGAGCGCAACGCGATGATCGCCCGGCACGTCAATGAAGCGGTCGCCCAGGGGCGGACGTGCCTCGTCCTGACGAACAGGCTCGAGCATATCGACGCGCTCGCAGATGCATTGAAGGGATGCGCGGCGCCAGTGGTCGGGCTCCATGGGCGCCTCCCCACCGCGGAACGCCGAAGCATTAGAGCGTCTCTCAACGAGATGGAAGCACGGCAGCAGCCATACGTGCTCCTCGCCATCGACAAGGTCGCCGGCGAAGGGCTCGATCTCCCGGCGCTCAACACGCTGTTCCTGGGAGTTCCGGTCTCCTCCAAGGGGCGAGTGATCCAGCAGATCGGACGCATCACCCGCGGGCATGATGCCAGTCACCTCCCCGCCACCGTTCATGACTACCGCGACATGTACGTACCGCTTCTGGAGCGCATGTACTCGCGACGACGGCGCATCATGGCGAAGGAGGGCTTCGTGACGGCGGGGCCCTCCGAAGAGGAGTAGGTGTCGTTCATCGACGAGGACGCAGTACCCGTCTGATCGTGGATTCGCTCACTCCGTACATCTCCATCAGCTCGCGTCGGGTCGCCCCGCTGGCGAACAGACGCCGAGCCTCGGCCTTCTGCTCCTCGCTCAGGGCTGCGCGCTTCGACTTGGCGGTGAGGTCGAACCCTGCGCGCCGGAGCGTGTCGCGGACGGTGTTGCGGCGCACGTTGTACCGCTTGGCAAGCTCATACGTGGATGCTCCGGCCTCATAGTCATCGATGATGAGCCTCACGACCGATCGATGCAGTGCGTTTTGCTGGGGGAGTGGTCGGTCATCCGCTTCCCGCGTCGAGCCTCGCGCAGTGGCCAGGAGTTCGGCCAGTTCCGCGGTTTTCCGCGCTTGTTGGCAGTAGTTTCGCAGCAGCCCGACCATTGAGGGCCGGATCTCGCACGAGTTTCCGGTCCTTCTAGCGTCCGCCGCCATGCCGCTTCCCGGGGCTCGCAGACCCGAGCGCCCGGTCTGGTGTCGGGTGCGTAACGCTGAGTCGCTGGTGACATGTAGCCGCGAATCGGCTCGCCGAAGCTCGGCCCGGAAAAGGGCTCAGACCTGCTCGGTCAGCTCCTGTAGTCTCCGCGCCAGGAACCCCCGATCGAGCTCGTTGTCCGCGAACTCCCATGCCCGGGCGAACTCGGCCCGGGCATCCGCGTTCCGGCCGAGGCGGTGCAGCAGCTCGCCGCGGGCCGCGTGCAGGTGGTGGTAGCCGTCGAGGTCGAGCGTGTCGAGCATCGACAGCCCGGCATCCGCCGACTCCGCCTCTGCCACGGCGATCGCCTTGTTCAGCGTCACGATGTCGGAGTCCAGCACCTGCTGCAGATCGGTGTACAGCGACACCACACGCGACCAGTCGACCCGGTCGCGCGCGTGCTCGGCCGCGATCTGCGCCTGGATGATGTACGGCGTCCGGATGCCGGTCGACCCCGTGGAAGAGCATCAGGGCGAGCAGGCCGTGGATGCGGCACGAGTCGGGCAGCAGCGCGCTCATCACCCGTGCCAGCCAGATCGCCTGGTCCGCCAGCTCGGCGCGCCCCGCATACCCGGCGTTGAAGATGAGGTAGATCACGGTGAGGACGGCATCCACCCGCGTGTCGAGGTCCGCCGGGCGCGGCATCGCGAACGGGATGCCGGCGTCACGGATCTTGGCCTTCGCGCGGGTCAGCCGGCGCTTCATCGTCTCCTCCGGCACCAGGAACGCCCGCGCGATCTCGACCGTGCTCATGCCGATCAGCGACCGCAGCACGAGCGCCACCTGCGCCTCGCGCGACAGCGCCGGGTGACAGCAGGCGAAGATCAACTCCAGCCGGCCGTCCGGGATGGCCGTGGCCGCCCCGGCATCCGTCCCCGGGTTGCCGACCGCCGATGGCAGGGACTCGTCGAGCCCGACGTCCACGCGCTTGTCCCGCCGCAGCGCGTCGATCGCCTTGCGGCGCCCGGTGGTGCGCAGCCAGGCACGCGGGCTCTCCGGCACACCGTCCCTCGGCCACGCCCGTGCCGCCGCCTCGAAGGCCTCCTGCGCGGCCTCTTCGGCGACGTGGATGTCACGGAAGAGGCCGCACAGGTAGGCGACGAGCTGGCTCCACTCGTCGCGGAAGATCGTCTCGATCAACCGGTCCGCTCCACGACCGGGCGGATCTCGATGGCGCCACCCTCCGACGCGGCCGGGATGCGGCGCGCGATCTCCATGGCCGCGTCGAGGTCGGGCACGTCGACCAGATAGAACCCGCCGAGATACTCCTTGCTCTCCACGAACGGCCCGTCGGTCACGAGCTCGCGCCCGTCCTGGATGCGGACCGTGGTCGCGCTCTGCGGCAGCTGCAGCTGCTCGCGGCCGACGGTCGCGGCGTCCATCCCCACCGCCGCATACCGGCTCATGACCTCGGCCACCTCGGCCTCGCTCCGGGTGCTCCAGGCGTCCGGGGTGTCGTAGATCAGCAGTGCGTACTTCATCTTCTCTCCGTTCTCTCGGACGATCCCGCCGTCGATGGACGTCACCGTCGACGCTCGTCACAGTGTTGACGGACGGGATGCCCGGATGGGGACACCGGCGCCGGAATCCGCTGCGGATCCACTATGGCGCCGGCACGGCCTCACCGGCCAGGAGCTGTTCCGCCTCTCGACGAGGCCGGCGGACATCAGCGAGCGGTCGAGCGACAGGCTGCCGTGCGATGGCATCGACGGCTCCTCGCAGCGGAGTGCGTTCAACGCTCCGCCGCGCCGAGGAACAGCGCGACGAAGGCCAGCAGGTTGACCGTGACGTGCACGACGACGGCGGTCGCCGTCTTGCGCTGCACGCCGGCGAGCGCCACGAGAGGCACGGTGAACACGAGGATGGTGAGGACGGCCTGCGGCTGCCACAGGTGATACAGGCTGAACAGCCCGGCCTCGGCGATGCCGCCGATCATCCACCCGCCCGGCATCAGCGGAAGGAGGCGGCCGCGGAAGTACACCTCCTCGATCACGGGTCCAACGATGACCTGCGTGATCAGCCAGAGAACCACGGTGGTGCCGACCACGAGGGGTGGATGCTCCGCGAGTGCGCTCGGACCGGCGGTGAACCATCCCGGCAACCAGGACAGCACGGCGTCGTGGATGATCGGCTCCAGCCAGACCACGGCCCCGGGCGCCAGCAGCGCCGCCACCAGAGCCGCGAGAAGCACCGGCAGGTCCTCCCGGCCGATCCGCCCCAGAGGGAGGACGGTCACGCCGGTCGCGGCCGCGCGGCGCTGCAGCCGTCGACCCAGCCAGACCTCGAGGGGCAGGATCACCAGCACGGTGCCGAAGAGCAGCGCCCAC
The DNA here is from genome assembly GCF_024971095.1 of Microbacterium neungamense. Classification (NCBI taxonomy): domain Bacteria; kingdom Bacillati; phylum Actinomycetota; class Actinomycetes; order Micrococcales; family Microbacteriaceae; genus Microbacterium; species Microbacterium neungamense. The sequence continues at coordinate 1,686,786 of NZ_CP069717.1, read as the reverse complement.
ACAGGTGGCAGGCCCGCGGTCTGCAGCGCAGGAGCGGTGAGGAGGAAGAAGAGCAGCAGCGCCGCGCCCGGCGCGAGGTGCAGCAGCACGGCGGCCGGCCAGGACAGCAGGCGAGGACGCTCGCCGGCGCCGGCTACGCGGCCGGCGGCGGGCAGAGGAGTGGCGTTCACGACATTCGACCTTCACCTTCGGAGCCCTCCTTCCGGGTGCCGCCGGGCGGCACCCGGAAGGAGGGCGGGTCGGGATCAGCTCCAGAGCCCGACCGGGTTCCCGTCCGGGTCGCTGACGATCGCGATGCGCCCGTAGTCGCCGGGCAGGTCCATCGGTGGGAGGTACACCGTCGACCCGAGCTCCTGCGCCCGGGCGACCGTGTCCTCCAGCGAGTCGGTGCGCATGTAGATCTTCACGGCCGCGTCTTCCGGACTCGTCTTGGGCCCGATGCCGCCGCCGACGCCGTTCTCTCCGACGCCGTTCTCTCCGACGCCGTTCTCTCCGACGCCGTTCTCTCCGGCGCCGGTGTCGACGAGGCCGTAGCCGTCCTCATCGACCTGGATGCGCCAGCCGAACAGGTCCGAGTAGAACGACCGGAGCCGCGCCGGGTCGTCGCTGACGATCTCGAAGAAGTTCACGGGATGGTTCGACATTGCTCTTCCTTTCGATATGCGGATGATGCGAGGGGGACGCCGGGGTCAGTGGACCGGGCGCGGATCGACCGCGACCGGGAACGGCAGCAGCAGCCAGTCGACCGTGCCGACGTCGTCGAGATACGCCGGGTCGTGGTCCCGCAGGCGCTCCAGCTCGTCCTCCGAGTCGGCCTGCACGACGCACATCCCCCAGCTGCCGTCGGGGTCGGCCACCGGCGAGTAGATCAGCACCCGCCCCTGCTCGAACGGCTCCCGCCAGTACTCGATGTGGCGCTGCATGGTCGCCATCTCGGCATCCGACATCGTCTGGGCGAAGTCGGGGCGATGCGCCCGCAGGCGGTACAGATACCAGGACATCTCCGCTTCCTTTCGCGTGAGTTCCGGCAAGGTGGGCGTCGTCGGCCGCCGGAACCCAGTAGACGCCGGCGTCCGTTAAGCGATCGTTAGCGGTTTCGGCACGCCGGCCCCCGTCGGGCGCCGGGTCGCGGCATCCGCTCGCGACCGGTACGCTCGCAGACGACGTTCCCGCATCCGAACGAAGGAGCACCCTCCCGTGACCCAGAGCGCCTCCCCGGCAGCCGGCGCCGTCCCGCAGCGCGCGGAGTGGACCGGTCAGGTCGGCTTCATCCTGTCCGCCGTCGGCTCGGCCGTCGGACTCGGCAACATCTGGCGCTTCCCCGGCGTCGCCTACGAGAACGGCGGCGGGGCGTTCCTCATCCCGTACATCGTCGCCCTGCTCACCGCCGGCATCCCGATCCTGTTCCTCGACTACGCCATCGGCCACCGCTTCCGTGGTTCGGCGCCGCTCGCGCTGCGCCGCCTGGCCGGCCGGTTCGGCGAAGGCCTGGGCTGGTTCCAGGTGATGATCTGCGTGTTCATCTCGCTCTACTACACCGCCGTGCTCGCCTGGGCGCTGAGCTTCTTCGTGTTCTCCTTCGACCTGCGCTGGGGGTCGGATGCCGCGGCGTTCTTCACCGGCGACTACCTGCGTGTCGCCGGCGAGCCGTTCACTCTCGACTTCGTGCCGGGCGTGCTCCTGCCGCTGGTGCTGATGTGGGTGGTCACCCTCGGGATCCTCGGGGCCGGGGTGGTCAAGGGCGTGCAGCGCCTGAACGTCATCGCCGTCCCGCTGCTGGTGGCGGGATTCCTCATCCTGGTCGTGCGGGCGCTGTTCCTGCCCGGCGCGATCGACGGCCTGAACGCCTTCTTCACCCCCGACTTCGCCGCGCTGGGCAGCCCGTCGGTGTGGGTCGCCGCGTACAGCCAGGTGTTCTTCTCGCTGTCCGTCGCCTTCGGCATCATGCTCACGTACTCGTCGTACCGCCGGCGCAAGTCCAACCTCACCGGGCCCGGCCTCGTCGTCGCCTTCGGGAACTCGTCCTTCGAGGTGCTCGCCGGCATCGGGGTGTTCGCGACGCTCGGGTTCTTGGCCCACCAGCAGTCGATCGCCATCGCCGAGCTCGAGGGCCTCACCGGCGTCGGACTCGCCTTCATGACCTTCCCGGCCATCGTGGCCGAGATGCCCGGGGGACAGTTCTTCGGCGCCCTGTTCTTCGGAGCCCTGGTGCTCGCCGGCCTCACCTCGCTGATCTCGGTGATGGAGGTGATCCTCGCGGCCGTGACGGACAAGTTCGGCCTCAGCCGCGCGCAGGCCGTGTACGGTCTCGGCGGTGCGCTCGCCGTGATCTCGATCGTCCTCTTCGGCACCACCTCGGGCCTGACCGCCCTGGACACCATCGACAACTGGGCGAACAACATCGGCATCGTCGGGTCGGCCGTGGTGATGACCATCACCGTGTTGTGGATCCGCCGTGCCGGCACCGAGCTCAGCGGCCACCTCAGCATGCTGTCCACCTTCAAGGTCGGCCGGATCTGGCTGTTCCTGGTGTCCGTCCTCGGACCGGTGGTGCTCGGGTACATGCTCATCGCCACCGTGTTCGGACTCCTCTCCGAGCCCTACGGCGGCTACGACGAGACCTACCTGCTCATCGTCGGCTGGGGTTCGGTGGTGCTCATGATCGCCGGGTCGCTGCTGCTCACCCTGAGCCCGTGGCGGCGCGACCCCGCGCTGTTCACGGTCTGGCCCGCGGTGCCGGGGGAGCGCCCGCGTCCGGCATCCGCAACCACGGAAGGAGGTGCACGATGACCGGCATCGCACTCGTGTTCCTGGTGATCGCCGTCGTGATCATCTGGGGCGGTCTCGTCGTCAGCACCGTCCTGCTGTCCCGGCGCCCCGAGGTGACCGCGTACCCGCCCGGCGGCGACGAGGTCGAGGCGCAGGACCACTCGGGGCGCGCATAGCGGCTCGCGGCAGCGCGCGCCACCCCCGTTGACCGGCTCGCGGGCGCGGGGTAGACCGGATGCTCCGACGACCCCCACCGGGAGGAGCGACCATGCGCGTGGCGACAGAAGCGGTGCCGGAGACGATGCGTTCCCTGATCGGCCGCATCGGAGCGGCGAAGTCCCTCGACCCCGTCGTGGAGAAGGTCAGCGGCTGGGTGACCGCGCTCACCCGATCGACACCGGTCAAGAACGCCCTGTCCGGCTCCTGGCTCGGCCATCAGCTGCATCCGGTGCTCACCGACCTGCCGATCGGGGCGTGGAGCTCCGCCGTCGCGATCGATCTCACCTGCGGCGAGGCGGGCGCCCCGGTCGCGCGCCGCCTGGTCGGTCTCGGGCTGCTGGCATCCGCCCCCACGGCTCTCTCGGGCGCCGCGGACTGGAGCGACACCTACGGGCGCGACAAGCGGGTCGGCTTCGTGCACGCGGCGAGCAACGAGACCGTCTCCGGACTGCAGGCGGTGTCGTGGCTGCTCCGGCGGCGCGGCCACCGCGGCGCGGGAGCCGCGCTGAGTCTGCTGGCGCTCGGCGTCACCCTCGGGTCCGCGTATCTCGGCGGTCATCTCTCCCTCGCCCGCGGCATCGGCGTGAACCACACCGCGTTCCAGCCGCGGGTCACCGACTGGACCGACGTCGCGGCGGACGCCGACATCGCCGAGGGGGAGATGATCCGGGTCGAGGCGGACGGCGTCCCGGTGCTGCTGGCCCGGCAGGACGGAAGCCTGAACGCGATCTCCGCCGTCTGCTCGCACGCCGGCGGCCCGCTCGAAGAGGGCAGCCTGGATGCCGACGGCTGCGTCACCTGCCCCTGGCTCGGCAGCCGGTTCTTCCTGGAGGATGGGAGCGTTCAGCGCGGCCCTGCCAGCGTCCCGCAACCACGGTGGAAGCTGCGGGTCGAGGGCGGACGCGTCCGCGTCCGCTCCGCCTGACACCGGCTGTCCCGGGCGGACCGGGAGCAGTGGAAGGAGAAAAGCACCATGACACACCGCATCGGCTACCTCGTCGGCAGCTTGTCCAAGGACTCGATCAACCGGGTGCTCGCGAAGGCGCTGGTCCGCCTCGCGCCTGACGAGCTCGAGCTCACCGAGATCCCGATCGGCGACCTGCCGCTGTTCAACCGCGATGACGAGATGAACCCCGACCCGGCAGTTCCCCGGTTCAAGGAGCGGGTGGAGGCCTCGGACGGCCTGCTCTTCATCTCGCCGGAGTACAACCGCTCCATCCCCGCCCCGCTCAAGAACGCCATCGACTGGGGCTCCCGGCCGTGGGGGAAGAACTCCTTCGCGCGCAAGCCCACCGGCATCATCGGCGCCTCGGTCGGCGCGATCGGCACCGCGGTGATGCAGTCGTCGATGCGCAGCGTGCTGAGCTTCCTCGACGCGCCGCAGCTGAATGCCCCGGAGGCGTACATCTCGTTCAAACCGGAGGTGTACGGCGAGGACGGCGAGGTGAAGGACCCCGGCACCGAGAAGTTCCTGCGCCACTACATGGAGGAGTACGCCGCCTTCGTCGCGCGGGTGCTGTCGGTCACGCTGCCGGGGCACATGGGGGACTCCGATCCCGACACGATGCACTGAGCGGTGCGAGCCGCGACGGATGCGGAGGAGGAGGCGGCACGATGCCCGACGTGGACCGTCCGGCGCCGCCCGCTGGGTACCGGATGCGGCGGGCATCGACGAGCTCCGCAGCGCCGTGCACGACTGCCGCGGATGCGAGCTGTGGCGTGACGCCACCCAGGCGGTGTTCTCGCAGGGAGCGCCAGGGGCCGCGCTGATGCTCGTGGGCGAGCAGCCCGGCGACAAGGAGGATCTCGCGGGCGAGCCGTTCGTCGGCCCGGCCGGGCGGGTGCTGGACGACGCCCTCGCGGATGCCGGGATCGGTGGGGCCTCCGCCTACGTCACCAACGCGGTGAAGCACTTCCGCTTCGAGCGCCGCGGCAAGCGCCGCATTCACGAGAAGCCCGCCGTCGGGCACATCGTCGCGTGCCGGCCGTGGCTGGAGGCAGAGATCGCCGTCGTGCATCCGCAGGTCATCGTCGCCCTGGGCGCCACCGCGGCCCGCGCGGTGCTGGGGCGCACGGTGAAGATCGGCGAGGTGCGCGGCGTCCCCCTCGAGGCCGCGGATGCCGCGCGGACGACCGTGGTCGTGACCGTGCACCCCGTCGAGCATTCTGCGCATCCGCGAGGAGGAGGAGCGCCGGGCGGGCTTCCGCGCCTTCGTCGCGGATCTGCGCACGGCGGCGGACCTGGCCGGCTGAACGGCAGCATGCGCCCCGCTCAGGACTCGCGCGCGATCCGCTCGTGGACGGCCTCCGCGATGGCCGCGTCCAGCGCGACGATGCGGATGTCCTGCACGGACGTCGGCGTCCCGGCGAGCATCCGCACCGCCGTGTCGATGGCGTCCTCGCGCGGCCAGCGGTACACGCCCGCGCTGATCAGCGGGAAGGCGACGCTCAGCGCGCCGAGCTCGTCGGCGACCTGGAGGGAGCGGCGATAGCAGGACTCCAGGAGTGAGCGCTCGCGCTCGCCGGATCCCCAGTCCGGGCCGACGGTGTGGATCACCCAGTGGGCGGGCAGGTCCCCGGCGGTGGTCCAGCCGGCGTCGCCGGTCGCCAGGCCGTGCGGGAACCGACGGATGCAGTCCTCGAGGATCGCGGGTCCGCCCGCGCGGTGGATGGCGCCGTCGACGCCGCCCCCGCCGCGCATCGAACGATTGGCGGCGTTGACGACGGCATCCACCTGCTGGGCGGTGATGTCGCCCTGGACCGCGGTGAGAGCGGGCACTGCTACGCCGGGACCAGCGCGCTCTCGGCGCGCGCGATGCGTGCCAGCACGTGGCGGACGTGCCAGCGGGCGGCGAAGCTCTGCTCCGGCAGCAGCTCGAGCAGGGCGGTGTCCTCCGCAGACAGCCCGTCGCGCGCCGCCTCGCGGAGCAGATCGTCCTTCACAGCCGGGTACTCCATACTGCGCAGGAAGCGATCGAGGGTGGGGGAGAGGCTCATCGTGTCGTCCTTTAATGCGGGAGTCGGCGGATGCGGAAGGGGGCGTCCCTCCGCGGGGGCGCCCCCTCGATGGCGGGGCGGATCAGGCCGCGATCTCCTGGCGGTGCTCCGCGGCCTCGACCGTGATCTTGCGTGGCTTGGCGCGCTCGCTGACCGGGATGATCACCGACAGCACACCGCTCTCGTACGACGCACTGATCTTGTCCACGTCCACGCCGTCGCCGAGCGTGAACTGGCGCAGGAAGGTGCCGGAGCTGCGCTCGCGCGCGAGCCAGCGGACGCCTTCGCCGCTGTCGGCCGTGCGCTGGGCGCGGATCGACAGCTGCGAGCCGTCGACGTCCACGTCGATCGACCCGGGGTCCACGCCGGGCAGATCGGCGTGCAGGACATACTTGTCACCGTCGCGGAACAGGTCCACCGGCATCAGTCGGGGTGCCCGAACGGAGTCCAGCACGCTGGCAGCAAAACGATCGAGCTGACTGATCGGATCGAATGTCATTCCCATGTGTTCTCCTTTCGTGCGGCCCGGGAAGGGCGGGATCGGTTGTATGATGATGCAGGTAATCTGCATCTGTGACTGCAAATTTGTTATAGGACAAATCGAGAAGATTTGCAACAGATCTGAAGGAAACTCTCAGCATGACGGAACGCGACGGGCGCACTCCGCTGTACGGCATCGCCGTGGCGGCACAGCTCGTGGACATGCCGGAGGCGACCCTGCGTCTCTTCGAGCGCAAGGGCCTGCTCACACCCTCCCGCAGCGAGGGCGGCACGCGCCGCTACAGCGACGACGACATCGAGCGACTCCGGCGCGCCGCGCAGCTGCGCAGCGAGGGCATGAACATCGCCGGCATCGGCCGCATCCTCGAACTGGAGGACGAGAACGCCGGTCTGCGCGAGGAGCTCGCCGCGGAGCGCGGCGAGGTGCCGGGGCGTGGAGAGGTGCCCGGGCACGACGAGGTGCCGGGGCGTGGGGATGTGCCGGGGCGTGACGCGGACAGGCGCTGAGCCGGCGCGTGGACGGGTTCGGCGGCCGGCGGTTCGGACGCTTCGACGGGGCTCGGCGCGTCGAAGTCAGTGCTCGCGCAGCATCCGGATGAGCTCCGCCTTGCGCTTGCCGGAGTACCCCTCGAGCCCGAGTTCCTTGGCGCGCTTGCGCAGCTCGTCGACCGTCCAGTCCTCGTAGTCGCCGGCCTTGCCCCCGCGACGGCCCACCGTGGAGCGCCCGTCCCTGGCCGCCGCGTTCGAGATGCGCGCGGCCTTCTCTTTGGAGGCGCCCTCATCGCGGAGCTTCTCGTACAGCTCCTCGTCCTTCAGTTCCGGCTGAGGGGTCATCCGGTCCTCCTCTCGGCTGCGGCCCGCGCTCGTCCGCGCCGGGGCCCTGGGGACGAGGTTAGGCGCGCTCCCGCGCATCCCGCACCGCCTTGACAGCCGCAGGGCGCGCACCTAGAGGACGGCCCGCTCCCACGGCTCGACCTCGCCCTCGATCGCGACGAAGAGCGGATGCGGCGACGGCGCCTCCCGCTCCCAGCGCGCGGCCGCTGCGGCATCGCGCAGCGCGAGCTTGCGCCCGAGATGCGCCCACTCGAGCGCCAGCTGCCCGGTGGTCACCGGGATGGTCCCATCCGGCTCGGCCGGTGACAGGATGCAGGTGGCATCGAACCGGTAGCCGCGGCGGCCGGCCTCGGCGCGGAGCCCGGTCAGATAGGCGCCGACGGCCGCCAGCGGATCCGGCCGGGTGCGGAACCGCTCCAGCTGCGGGTGGTGGCGGTACCCACGCGTGCGGCCGGACAGCACGGCCTGGGCGAGCAGGGACTCCCGCCAGCAGGCGGTGAGGCCGGCGCGGTCGAGATGGCGCGGATGCAGCGACCAGAGCCTCATGCGCTGCGCCTCCTTCCGACCGGCCCGGCAAGGCTAACAGCACGGCGCGGTCGGCCGGTCCGGTGGCAGGTGCCGGAGCCTAAAGTGGGGGCATGGAGAGAACGCTCGTCGTCGCGGCATCCGCTCCGGTGCCGCGCGGGAACCGGGTGGAGATCGCGCAGGTGCGCGAGGGCGAGGCGGATGCCGGGGCGGTGGCCTTCGTGTTCGACCTCGACCGCGGCATCCGGTACCGGCTGCGGGACATCCCGGGCGAGCGGGTCGAGGTGTGGCGCGGGCACGTGCGCGACTGCACCGTCGCCGACACCGCGGCGGGACCGCAGACGACGCTCGTGGTGGCGGCCGTGGATCCGGCCGAGTCGGCCGACGCGGCCCTTCGCGAGGCGGATGCCGCTGCCGCAGCGGCGAAGGCCGAGGCGGATCGGTGGGGCGGCGCGGACCGTCCGCCGGCGGAGGCGCCGGACCGGTTCTGGTGATCAGGCCGCGCCGCGCGCGGTGCCGCCGGACCATCCGATCGGCTGATCCGATGCTCGCCGGTCGTCCGATGCCGGCCGAGGCGGGAGGCCGCAGACTGGGGGCATGACCCCGCGCCCGATCACCCCGTATCCGAGGTTCCCGCGCGCGATCGCCCTGCTCGCCGGTGTGGCGGCGGCCGTGCTCGTCGCCTGCGCACCCGCGGCACCCGACCGATCGGGTCCATCCGGTCCATCCGGTCCATCGTCGTCGGCATCCGCCGCGAGCGATCAGCAGCAGCGGTTGGACGCGCAGCTGCGGGAGGCGGCCTGGGCGGACGACGTCGAGACCGCCGCCGACCTCATCGCCCGCGGCGCGGACGTGAACGCCAAGGACGACACGCAGCAGTCCGCGTACCTCATCGCCACCAGCGAGGGCCACCTGGAACTGCTGCGGCTGACGCTCGCGCACGGCGCTGTCGTCGACGACAAGGACAGCTGGAACGGCACCGGTCTGATCCGCGCCGCCGAGCGCGGGCACGGATACGTCGTCGGCGAGCTGCTGCGCGCCGGCATCGACCGCGACCACGTGAACCGGATCGGCTACCAGGCCATCCACGAGGCGGTCATCTTCGGCGAGGACACCGAGAGCTACGCCACCACCGTCCGGGCGCTGATCGCCGGCGGGGTGGAGCTGGACCGCCCCTCCGGCGGGGAGGGCTGGACGCCGCGGGAGATGGCGGAGCAGCGGGGACTGGAGGGGCTGCGCGCGATCCTGGAGCACGCTCTCCGCCCCGGCGCCGTCGGATCCGGACGCCGCCCTGCTCGCCGCCGCCCGCGAGGGCGATGCGGATGCCGCAGCCGTCGCGCTGCGGGCGGGGGCCGCGGTCGAGGCGCGGGATTCCGAGCAGCGCACCCCGCTGATGCACGCGGTGCTGGGCGACCACGTCGCGGTGGCCTGGGTGCTGGTCGCGATGGGCGCCGACCCCGGCATCCGGGACGCGCAGGGGCGCACGGCGCTCGAGAACGCGCGTCGTCTCGGGCACGAGGAGATCGTGGCGGTCCTCGGCGGGTGAGCCGGCGCGCGGCGCCGTCGCGCGGCGCGGCTGCGGGCGGAGGTCGCGGGCTCACCGGAAGTCCCTCGAACGGTGCGGGACGCCGGTGGGCAGATCCTCGAAGGCATCCGCCATCACGTTGACCACCCCCTCGGGGGAGCGCTCCAGGATGCCGCGGACGATGAGAGCGGGGGAGTCCCGCGCGACCCGGCGGTAGCGGTTCCACACCCCGGTCGAGCACACCACGTTCACCAGGCCGTGCTCGTCCTCCAGGTTGAGGAAGGTCACGCCGGCCGCGGTCGCCGGCCGCTGCCGATGCGTCACCAGCCCGGCGACCTCGATCCGCCGGCCGGGCTCGTGGTCGCGCAGCCGGTCGGAGGGGAGCACCCCGCGCTCGGTCAGCGCGGGGCGAAAGTGCGTCATCGGATGGTCGTCGGTGGAGACGCCGGTCGCCCACAGATCGGCGGTGAGCCGCTCGTAGCTGGTCTGGTCGGCGAACAGCGGCGGCTGCACGGCGACGGCGGTGCCGGGCAGGTAGCGGGCGCGGTCCTCGGCCGCGGCCCCGGCCATCCAGATCGCCTCCCGGCGGGTGAGGCCCAGGCACTCGAAGGCGCCCGCGGTGGCGAGGGCCTCCAGCTGGGCGGCGGTGGCGTCCGTGCGGCGCACCAGGTCGTGCAGGTCGCGGAACGGCCCGTCCTGCGCGCGCGCGGCGACGATGCGCTCGGCCAGCGCGGTGCCGATCCCGCGGATGCCGGAGAGTCCCAGCCGCACCGCGAACCGCCCGTCACGGCGGTGCGCGGCGGAGGTGTCCGGCGCGTCCGGGTCGAAGGGGCCGGGTTTCGGATGCTCCTGCGCGAGGCATGCGTCCATCCCGGTCGGGCCGGTCGGGTCCGCCGGATCGAGCGGCTCCAGCCCGTCCAGCACCCCCGAGGCGTGCAGATCGGGCCGCAGCACCCGCACCCCGTGCCGGCGGGCGTCGGCGGTGAGGGTGGACGCCGAGTAGAAGCCCATCGGCTGCGCCCGCAGCAGCCCGGCCAGGAACGCCGCCGGGTAGTGCAGCTTGATCCAGGAACTGGCGTACACCAGCAGCGCGAACGACAGCGAGTGCGACTCCGCGAACCCGAAGTTGGAGAACGCCTGGATCTGCGCGTAGATGCGGTCGGCGGTCTCGTCGTCCAGCCCGTGCCGGCGCATCCCGGCGTACAGCGATTCGCGGATGCGCTCGATCCTCTCCAGGCCGCGCTTGGATCCCATCGCGCGGCGCAGCAGGTCGGCCTCGTCGGCGGTGCAGTCGCCGAGCACGGTCGCCATCTGGATCAGCTGCTCCTGGAACACCGGGATGCCCAGGGTGCGCTCCAACACCGGCTCCAGCGCCGGATGCGCATAGGTCACCGGGTCCTTCCCGGTCTTGCGGCGCACGAACGGATGCACCGCGCCGCCCTGGATCGGGCCGGGGCGGATCAGGGCGATCTGGATCGCCAGCTCGTAGAACTCCCGCGGCTGCAGCCGCGGGAGCAGGCCCATCTGGGCGCGCGACTCCACCTGGAACACCCCGATCGAGTCGGCCCGGCAGAGCATGTCGTACACCGCCGGCTCTTCCTTGGGCAGGGACTGCAGCGTCCAGGTCTCCCCGGTGTGCGCGGCGATGAGGTCGAAGCAGTGCTGCAGCGCGGCCAGCATCCCCAGCCCCAGCAGGTCGAACTTCACCAGCCCCATCCAGGTGGCGTCGTCCTTGTCCCACTGGATGACCGTGCGGCCGGGCATCCGGGCGTGCTCCACCGGCACCACCTCGCCGACCGGGCGGGCGGTGATCACCATGCCGCCGGAGTGGATGCCGAGGTGCCGCGGCGCCTTCAGCAGCTGCCCGGCGTAGGCGAGCACGTCCTCGGGGATGTCGTGCCCCTCGCCGACCTCGACCCCCGCGCTCCAGCCGTCCACCTGCCGCGACCAGGCGTCCTGCTGCCCGGGGGAGTGCCCGAGGGCCCTGGCCATGTCGCGCACCGCGTTCTTCGGCCGGTACTGGATGACGTTGGCCACCTGGGCGGCGCGCTCCCGGCCGTACTGCTCGTACACCCACTGGATGATCTCCTCGCGCCGGTCGGAGTCGAAGTCCACGTCGATGTCGGGCTCCTCCTCGCGGGTGGTGGCGAGGAAGCGCTCGAACGGCAGCCGGTAGCGGATCGGGTCGACGGCGGTGATGCCCAGCAGGTAGCAGACCGCGCTCGCCGCGGCTGATCCCCGCCCCTGGCACAGGATGCCGCGGCGCTTCGCCTCCGTCACGATGCCGTGCACGATGAGGAAGTAGCCGGGGAAGTCCTTCTCCTCGATCACGGCGAGCTCCCGCTCGATCCGCGCCCTGCCCTCGGCGTCCAGGTTCGGGTACAGCCGCGGCACCGCCTCCCAGACCAGGGCGCGCAGGTGCTCCATCGGCGTGCGGCCGTCCGGCTCGTCCAGTCGGGGCAGGTCGGGCTTGGCGCGCCGCAGCGGGAACGCGCACTCCTCCGCGATCCGCAGCCCGGTCGCGATCGCCCCCGGATAGCGGCGGAACCGCTCGGTCATCTCCGCGCCGCTGCGCAGGTGGGCGCTGCCGTGCACGGGCAGCCAGCCGTCCAGCTCGTCCATGCTGCGGGTGGCCCGCACGGCGGCCACGGCCTCGGCCAGCCCCGCACGCTCGGGGGCCGCGTAGTGCACGTTGTTGGTCGCCACCACGGGCAGCCGGAACTCGGCGGCGAGATCGGCGAGCGCGTCGTTGCGGCGGGTGTCGAGCGGGTCGCCGTGGTCGATCAGCTCGACCGCGACGCTGTCGTGACCGAAGAGGTCCACCAGGCGCCGCAGCGGCGTGACCGCATCTCCGCGGGCGAGCCCCCGCCGCACGCCCCCCTTGCGGCATCCGGTGAGGATCGTCCAGTGCCCGCCGGCGCTGGCAGCCAGATCGTCCAGGTCGTACAGCGGGCGGCCCTTCTCGCCGCCCCGCAGCTGGGCGCGGGTGATCGCGCCGGAGAGCCTGTGGTACCCCTCGATGCCGCGGGCGAGGACGAGCAGATGCTCGCCGACCGGATCGGGCGCACCGCTGCGCGCGGGGGACGGACCCGTCCGCGTGCGACCCGTCCCCTCGAGGTCGCCCAGGGAGAGCTCGGCGCCGAACACGGTCTGCACCGAGGTGAACTCCGCGGCCTCGGCGAAGCGGGCCGCCCCGTAGAAGCCGTCGTGGTCGGTGATCGCCAGTGCGGTCAGCCCCAGCGCCTCCGCCTCGGCCAGCAGCTCGTCAGGGGAGGAGGCGCCGTCGAGGAAGGAGTACGAGCTGTGCGCGTGCAGCTCGGCGTACGGGACCGCATCCTCCGGCCGGACCACCGGCGGCGGGGCGGCCGGAGTGCGGCGCCTGCTCAGCGGACCGGGGTCGGCCCGGATTCCGGTCGGTTCGGCGGATGCCGGCTCGGTGGGGGCGCTCAGGGTGCGCTCCAGTTCGGCCCAGGTGTAGCCGGGATTGTGCCAGCCCATCAGCGGTACCTCCCCTCGGCCCACCACCGGCCGTCGGCGAGCATCACCAGCCAGGCCCGCTGGTGTGCGTCCAGCAGCTGGAACCGGTGGGCGTCCAGCGCCCGGTCCGGATCCCAGCGGTGTTCGCGGATCGGCCAGGGCCCGGCCCAGCCGGCGACCTGGCAGTCGTCGATGAACGCGGGCGGGGCCGACAGCGCGCCGCGCGCATCGACCCGGATCTTCTCCCCGCCCGCCGCGGTCACCCGGATCGGCCGCGGCGGGACGAACACCTCGGCCGGGAGCGGACCGGGCAGCCTCCCCGGCCACGGCTGCGACGGGTCGCGCTCGGTCACCGGCCGCTCGCCCCACGGGGTCAGCACCTGCCGGTCGGCGAGCAGCCGTCCGCCGGCCACGCTCGCCGTGACCACGCCGCGGTGGCCGAGCAGCGTCTGCACCCGGGAGACGGCGTGGTGCAGACGCTCGTCCGTCCCCGCGCCGAAGAGACCCGGCTGGTGGTGCGCGGCGTCGTCGACGGCGACCGGGACGATCCGCACCCCGACGATGCCGTGGAACGCGTGCGCGGCGTCGTCGTCGGGGACGTCGGAGACGAGCGCCTCCAGCTGCCAGCGCACCCGGTCGACGAGATCGGCGGCGTCGAAGCAGGTCGGATGCAGCCAGGTGCGCGAGTGCACCCTGCCGTCGTCGTCGGTGAGGTCGATGCGCACCTCCGTGCACACCGCGGAGGCGTCGGCGAGGGCGAGCAGCACGGCATCCGCGGTCTGCCGCACCGCGAAGGCGATCTGATCCGCCTGGCCGAGCGGGGTGTCGAACGCGATCTCGCGCGCCAGCTCCGGATCCGGCGGACGGGGGGAGAGCGGACGGGAGTCGGCACCGCGCGCCAGGGCGTGCAGGCGCGCGCCGTGCTCCCCGAACCGGGTGCGCACCTGGTCGGCGCCGAGCGCGGCGAACCCGCCCAGAGTGGTCACCCCGAGCCGGAGCAGCAGGCCGGTCAGCTCCTCGTCGTCGAGCACCTGCACCGGCAGCGGGGCGAGGAACTCCCGCGCGCCGCCGGGCGGCACCGTCGCCCAGGGCGGCCCGTCCGCCGCCGCGCTCGCCCTGGCCGCCAGTTCCGCGGTGAACACGCCGTCGGCGATGCCCACCCGCACCTCCGGGTACCCCGCCTCCGCCAGCATCCGCAGCAGCGCCAGGGCCGCCTCCTCCTCGCCGCCGTGGTAGCGGGAGACGCCGCGGGAGCGGAGGGCGGCCAGGCCGGGGCGGATCAGCAGCACGCCCGGGGAGTGCTCGTCGATCAGGCGCAGCACGGGGAGGAAAGCCCGATCCTCCTGTGCCTCGTCGTGCGGCAGCAGCCGCAGCTGCGGCATCCGTCCCTGCGCGAGGCGCCGGCGCTGCCCGGCCCGCACCCCGTGCGCACGGGCGGAGGCGGTGCAGGCGGTGACGACGTTCCCGCGGACGAGGGCGACGGGCGGATGCGGGGGCGGCTCGCCCAGCGCCGCGCGCAGCGGCCAGTCGGGGAACCACAGCGCGTGCACCCGGAGGGGCTCCTGCGCGGTCATCCCGCGGCCCTCCAATCCGGCACGGCGGCGATCCGCGCGGGAGCGCGCTCGACTCCGCGCTCCACGCGGTCCGCAGTCACGCGGTCCGCAGTCGTGCCGTTCGCAGCCGCGCGCTCCACGCCGCCCAGGCTGCCGGGGAGCCGCACCCGCACGCTCTGCGGGCGCGGGGTCGTCCTCGTCTGCGCCGTCACCGTGACCGTCCGGTCGGACAGCAGCCCCACCCCTCGCCGAGCCCCTCCCAGTGCGGATCGTGCAGGGTGATCAGCCCCTCGCCCTGCGGCCACGGGGAGGTGGTGAGCAGGGTGCTGCCGCGGTCGCGCAGACGGGCCGCGAGCCGCGCGGCCTCCGCCTCCCGCACCGGCGTGCCGGGGTTCATCGCGATCAGCGGCACCACCTCGGAGAGCGCGGAGACCACCGCCAGCCAGCGCTCCCCGGGCGAGGGCACCAGGATGAGGCGGGAGAGGTCGATCCCGGAGGCGGCCGCCGCCTCGAGGCCCAGCGTGGGCATCCCGACCGCGGCGCACCAGCCGCCCCGGCGGGAGGCGGCGCTCATCAGCGCGAAGATCAGGCTCGGGGAGGGGGAGACGGAGTAGACCGTCCCGGTCTGCAGCCCGCCGCCCGGCAGCAGCCCCGCGAGCGCGGGGTCCAGCGGCAGGGTGGGGTCGTCGCTGCGTCGCCGCTGCATCCGCCCGATCTCGCGGCGCAGGCGGAGGATCTCCCCCGCCCTTTCGTCGGCGGGGGAGAGCGCCGACAGCGTGGCCTTTCCCATGCATCCATCCTCGAAAACATCTTCGAATAGTTCAAGTCCGATATGGACGCTAGTTCGGACATCCGACATCCGCGGAACGGCGCCGATGTCGGCGCTCGAAGGTACGCTGAGCGCATGCGGATCGAGTTCGAGAGTCCGGTGACCCGGTGGGACGCCCGCGTCGACTCCTGGTTCTTCGCGACCCTGCCGGAGGAGCTCTCCGCCGACATTCGCGAACTGCCCGCCCCGCCGCGCGGCTTCGGGTCGCTGCGCGTGAACGTCCGGATCGGCACGACGACCTGGCGCACCTCGATCTTCCCGGGCCGGTCGGGGTACCTGCTGCCGGTGAAGAAGGCCGTGCGCGACGCCGAGGGCATCGGCGACGGCGACGTCGTGCTCGTGGACCTCGAGATCCTCGACCTGTAGCGGCTTATCCACAGGGCGTCGTCGCCCTGCGCGCGGATGCCCTAGCCTTCGGGCATGTCCCTCCACGCCGTCGCCGTCGTCCTCGTGCACCTCGCGCTCGCGGCCGTCGGGCTCCGGCTGATCGTCATCGACGCCCGCGAGCACCGGCTGCCGAACCGGATCGTGCTGCCGACCCTCGCCGCGCTCGTCGCGCTGGTCGTCGTCGACGCGCTCGCGACGGGGGAGAGCGGGCGGATGCTGCGCGCGCTGCTCGGCGGTCTGGCGCTCGGGGCCTTCTACGCCATCCTGCACCTGGTGTCGCGCCAGGGCGTGGGCGGCGGCGACGTGAAGCTGGCCGCCGTGATCGGCCTGGTGCTGGCGTGGCACGGCTGGCAGACGCTGCTGATCGGAGCCGCGGGGGCGTTCGTCCTCGGCGCGGTCTACGCGCTCGCGCTGATGGCGCTCCGGCGCGCGGACCGGTCCACCCGGATCGCGTTCGGGCCGTGGATGATCCTCGGGGCGGTTCTCGGGATGGTCGCCGGCTGAGCGGCCCACGGGGGTGTCGGAAGCCCTCGGCGGGCGTGCCGGGCGCCCTTCGGCCCGATGACCGTGACCGGGTCTATGGTGAGCACATGGCACTCGCACGACTCCACGGCGGCCCGCTCGACGGGCAGATCATCCGGCTCGACGACGCCGAGCAGCAGACGCTCATCGTCCCGTACAGCGAGACGCAGCTCACCTACCGCCGCGGCGGCGAGCCGAGCAACACCGGACCGCACGACGGCCCCACCGAGATCGGATTCTGGTTCGCCGAATCCGAGGACGACTTCGTCCCCCGTGTCGACTGACCCCGTGTCGACTGACCCCGTGTCGACGGGCCCCGTGTCGACGGGCCCCGTGTCGACGGACCCCGTGCCGACGGGGGCCGGGGCGGACGAGCCGTCGCGCGCGTTCGAGGTCGAGCGCAAGTACGACGCGGATGCCGCGACGCCCCTGCCGGACTGGTCGGCAGTGCCGGGCGTGACCGCGGTCACGGAGGGGGAGCACCGCGCCCTCGACGCGCGCTACCTCGACACGGCCGACGCCGCCCTGGCGCGCGCGGGCGTCGCCCTGCGCCGGCGCACCGGCGGCCCGGACGCGGGATGGCACATCAAGGGGCCGCGTCAGGGCGACGGACGCCTGGAGCTGGGCTGGCCGTTGGACGAGGACGGGACCATCCCGGCCCCCGTCGCCGAGACCGTCGCGCAGTGGACCCGCGCGCCGCTCGCGCCGCTCGCGCGCATCGAGAACGCGCGCACCGCGTACCACCTGCTCGGCGACGGCGGCGTCGTCGCCGAGTTCGTCGACGATCACGTGCGCGCGACCGACGAGCGCACCGGCATCCGTCGCGAGTGGCGCGAATGGGAGATGGAGCTGGGTCCTGCGGCCCCGACGGATGCCGCGGAGCGGGCGGACTTCTTCGCCGCGGTGGAGCGGGCGGTCGTCGCCGCCGGCGGGCGTCCGGCGTCCTCGGCGTCGAAGCTGGCCCGCGCGCTGGGGTTCTGAGCGGCCGGCGCGGAGCACGGACCTTCCCAGAGAGCCCGGGACGACGCAAGCCCCTTCCCCCGGGCGGCGCGTGCTGATTGAGTGTCGGCATGAGCCGTCCGGTGCAGCTGAGGTCCCTGTCCACCGTCGTCCCGGAGACACCCCTCGAACAGCAGACCGTGCGCGACGTGTTCGCCGCGCAGCCCGAGCTGGGGCGGCTCGCGAAGCGCCTCGTCACGGCATCCTTCGACGGCTCCGGGATCGAGACCCGGCACACCGTGCTGCGCGAGCTGGACCTGTCCGAGGAACCTGACGACCCGATGTTCTTCGACCGCGCCAGCGGCACCCTCCTCGCCCCGGGGACGAAGGCGCGCAACGAGGTCTACGCCCGCGAGGCGGGCGCGCTGTTCGTCGAGGTCGCCCGCGGCGCGCTCGAGGCCGACCCGGTGATCGGCCCGGATGACGTCACGCACGTCGTCACGGTCTCGTGCACCGGGTTCTACGCCCCCGGCCCCGACTATGCGATCGTGCAGCGGCTGGGACTGTCGGATGCGGTGCAGCGCTACCACCTGGGTTTCATGGGCTGCTACGCCTCGGTGCCGGCGCTGCGCGCCGCGCGGCAGTTCTGCCTCGCCGACCCGGACGCCGTCGTGCTCGTGGTGAGCGCCGAGCTGTGCACCCTGCATCTGCGCTCCTCGGAGAACCCGGACACGATCGTCGCCACCTCGCTGTTCTCCGACGGCGCGGCGGCCTGCCTGGTCACCGCCCGCGAGCTCGGCGACGAGGCGCCGTCGTTCTCGCTGGACGGCTTCCACACCGCGATCGCCACGGAGGGCGAGAAGGACATGGCGTGGACGATCGGCGACAGCGGGTTCGAGATGGTGCTCTCCACCGCGGTTCCGCAGATCATCGGCGAGAACATCGAGGCGGCGCTACGGCCGCTGTACGCCGCGGAGGAGGAGCTGGGCGCCGCATTCGACGCCGGCGACATCGGCGACGCCGTGACGCACTGGGCCATCCATCCGGGCGGGCGCAGCATCCTGGACAAGGTGCAGGAGCGGCTGCGGCTCAGCGACGACCAGCTGCGCCCGGCGCGGGAGACGCTCCGCGAGTACGGGAACATGTCCAGCGCCACCGTGCTGTTCGTGCTGCAGCGGATCCTCGAGCAGGAGCGGGCGCGGCCGGGCGAGCGCGTCGCCGCGATGGCGTTCGGGCCCGGGCTCACCGCCGAGAGCGCGCTGCTCACCGTCCTCGCACCAGGACATGGGGCCTGACCTCAGCGCACGCGCCACCGGCATCCGGGAGCTGATGGACGAGCCGGATGCCGACCGGCGGATGCTGCAGCGCACCTACGCGCGCTTCGCCCTGGTCAATGGGATCGTCTCGCCGTGGCGGGGCGGGTACCGGCGCGACATCCGGCCGCGCGCCCGTCGCGGATCAGTGCGGATCCTCGACGTCGGATCCGGCGGCGCCGACCTCACCCGCGCCCTCGCCCGGCGGATGCGCAGGGACGGGCTGGCCGCGGAGATCACCGCCCTGGACGCGGACGCGCGGGCGAACGCGTGGGCGTCGGCGCGCGACGGCGGGCTCGGGATCCGCTACGTGCACGGCGTGACCGCCGACCTGGTGCGCGCGGGCGAGGAGTACGACGTCGTCCTCTCCAACCACCTGCTGCATCACCTGACCGCCGGCGAGCTGCGCGCGCTGCTGGCCGACGCGCAGCGGCTGGTGCGTCCCGGGGGCGTCGCCGTGCACCACGACATCGCCCGCAGCCGCGCCGCGTACCTCCTGTTCGCCGCCGTGACGCTGCCGCTGGCTCCGACCGTGCTGGCGGGTTCGTTCATCCGGCCGGACGGGCTGACCAGCATCCGCCGCTCCTACACCGCTGACGAGCTCGCCGCGGCGGTCCCGCCGGCCTGGACGGTGCGCCGCCGGGCGCCGATGCGCCTCGAGCTGCGCTGGGAGGCGCCGGATGCCGGATCATGACGTGATCGTCGCCGGCGGCGGCCCGGTCGGGCTGCTGCTGGGCTGCCTGCTCGCCGCGCGCGGGATCGACGCGATCGTATGCGAGCGCCGGGACGGCCCGGACCCGCGGACGCGCGCGATCGGCATCCACCCGCCGGGGCTTGCCGCGCTCGCCGAGGCGGGTCTGGCCGACGCGATCCGGGCGGAGGCGCTCGCGCTGCGCGGCGGCGAGGTGCTGTCGCGTGGACGCGTGCTGGCGGCGGTGGCATTCGGGGCCGGGTCAGGTGCCGGGCTGAGGTCCGGGGTGGGCTCCGGGCCGGGCTCCGGGCGCCCGGTGCTCACGCTCCCGCAGCACCGCACGGATGCCCTGCTGCGGGCGCGTCTTGCCGAACTGTCCGGCGGACTGCGGCCGGGGACGGAGGTGCTGTCGGTGCGCGACGAGGGATCGCGGGTGCGGGTCGCCGTGCGCGAGCGCGGCCGGGAGCGGGAGCTGACGGCGGCCCTCCTCGTCGCGGCCGATGGGGTGCGCAGCGGCATCCGCACCGCACTCGGCCTCGGCTGGCGACGGCGACCGGGCAGCGCCGGGTACGCGATGGCGGACGTGCCGGATGCCGGGGCAGGCGTGCGATCGGGGCCGGATGCCGGCTCGGATGCCGTCGCCCGGCTGCACTGCGAACCCGGCGGGCTGGTGGAGTCGCTCCCGCTGCCCGGCGGGATCCGGCGCTGGGTGGTGCGGCGGACCGGGCCCGGCTCGCTGGCAGATGCGGCGGCCTTCCGGGCCGAGATCGCCGCGCGGCTCGGGACCGACCCCGGCATTCCGGAGGACGCGCGGCCGGTCGAGTTCCTGGCCGCGCAGCATCGCGCCGGCCGGATCGCGACCGGCCGGATCGCCCTCCTCGGTGACGCGGCGCACGAGATCAGCCCGATCGGCGGCCAGGGGATGAACCTCGGCTGGGCGGATGCCCGTCGTCTCGCCGCGGCGATCGAGGAGGCGCTGCGCTCCGGCCGCCCCGACCTTGAACGGTACGCCCGGGCATCCGTGCGGGCCGCCGCGAGCGCGCACCGGCGGTCGGCGTTCTACATGGCGATGGGCGCACCGGCATCCGGCCCTCTCCTCACCGCCCGCGAGACGCTGATCCGCGCCCTCGGCGCGCCCCGCTGCGGGCGCGCGCCGCCGCCCTCGTGACCATGGGAGGCCTCTGACCCCCGCGACCCCTCCGCCCCCTTGCACGGGAAGGCCCCGGTCCCTTGGGGAGGGGCCGGGGCCTTCGCGGGCGCAGCGCGCCGCGTGTCAGAAGTTGATCATGTGACCGGCGAGGCCGTGGAAGCCCTCCTGCAGCGCCTCCGACAGCGTCGGGTGGGTGTGCACGTTGCGGGCCAGCTCCAGAGCGGTGAGGTCCCACTTCTGGGCCAGGGTCAGCTCGGGCAGGAGCTCCGACACGTCCGGGCCGACCATGTGCGCACCGATCAGCTCGAGGTGCTCGGCGTCCGCGATGAGCTTCACGAAGCCGACCGGCTCGCCCAGGCCGTGCGCCTTGCCGTTGGCCATGAACGGGAAGGTCGCGACCTTGATCTCGCGGCCCTCGTCCTTCGCCTGCTGCTCGGTGAGACCGAACGAGGCGACCTGCGGCGAGCAGAACGTCGCCCGCGGCATCATCCGGTAGTCGCCCAGCGTCATCGTCTCGGCGTTGCCGATGGTCTCCGCCGCGACGACCGCCTGCGCCTCGGCCACGTGGGCGAGCTGCAGCTTCGCGGTGACGTCGCCGATGGCGTAGATGCCCTCGACGTTGGTGCGCATGTGGTCGTCGATCTCGATGGCGCCGCGCTCGGTGAGCTTGACGCCGGTGTTCTCCAGGCCGTAGCCGTTCACGTTCGGAGCGAAGCCGACCGACATGAGCACCTTGCCGGCCTCGATCGAGCCCTGCTGGCCGTCCTTGCCGGTGTAGGTGACGGTGACCGACGAGCCGTTGTCGACCACGGACTCCACCTTGGTGGACGTGAGGATCTCGATGCCGTAGTTCTTGTACTGCTTGGTGATCTCCTTCGACACGTCCGCGTCCTCGTTGGGGAGCGCGCGGTCGAGGAACTCGATGATCGTCACCTTCACGCCGTAGTTCGACATGACGTAGGCGAACTCCATGCCGATGGCGCCGGCGCCGACGATGACGATCGACTCGGGGAGCTCCCGGGAGAGGATCTGCTCCTCGTAGGTGACGACGTTGTCGCTGAGCTGCACACCCGGAAGCAGGCGGACCGTGGAGCCGGTGGCGATGATGACGTTGTCGAAGGTGACCTCCTCGGTGGAGCCGTCCTTCTTGGCCACCGAGATGGCCTTCGGGCCGGTGAAGGTGCCGCGGCCCTCGTACTCGGTGACCTTGTTCTTCTTCATCAGGAAGTGGATGCCCTTGACCCGGCCGTCCGCGACGACGCGGCTGCGGTCCCACGCCTTGCCGTAGTCGATCGTGAACTCACCCGAGATGCCGAAGAAGTCGGCCTTGTGCTTCAGGGTGTGCGCGAGTTCGGCGTTCTTCAGGAGGGCCTTGGAGGGGATGCAGCCCACGTTCAGACACACACCACCCCAGTACTTCTCCTCGATGATGGCGGTGGACAGGCCGAGCTGGGCGCTGCGGACGGCGGCGACGTAGCCGCCAGGGCCCGCGCCGAGGATGACGACATCGTAGTGTGGCATGCCCTCAGCCTATCGTCCCGAGGTGCGCGACGACGCAGTGCGACAAGGTGCCTGCGGATGCCGGGAGACTCCTCCCGCCGGGCGGAGGGGATCGGATAGGCTGGGGATCGAGGAGGGAACCCGTGACAGAGAGCGACAGCCCGATCGGCGCCGATGGCGCGATCCACCGCAGCGGCGAGCAGCGGCACGACGTGACGCAGACATTCGGCCACGACTCCGATCTGTCCTTCGTGCCCTTCGGCGTGGAGTTGACGGATGCCGAGCAGGCCGCGATCGCCGCTCTGCCCTCGGGCTCCGCACTGCTGCTGGTCCGCTCCGGCGCCCTCGCCGGCGCGCGGTACCTCCTCGACACCGACGTCACGACGGTCGGCCGCCACCCGGAGGCGGACATCTTCTTCGACGACGTGACGGTGTCGCGTCGTCACGCCGAGATCACCCGCTCCGGCACCGCGTTCGAGATCATCGACCAGCGGTCGCTGAACGGCACCTACGTCAACGGGGAGCGCGTCGACCGCAGCAGCCTGGCCAACGGCTACGAGCTGCGGATCGGGAAGTTCCGACTGAACTTCTTCGCCTCGCCGGTCGACCTCGCGGCGGCGAACGCCTGATGGCGGCAGTGCGTGCGGCCCGGGAGCGCTCCGCGCCCACGGGCCTCCTGAGCATCGGCCAGGTCCTGGCGCGGCTGACGCCGGAGTTCCCGCAGCTCACCTCGAGCAAGCTGCGGTTCCTGGAGGTCCAGGGGATCGTCACGCCGTCGCGCACCGAGTCCGGGTACCGCAAGTTCTCGCCGTCGGATGTCGAACGGCTGCGCACCGCGCTCATCCTGCAGCGCGACCACTACCTGCCGCTGAGCGTGATCCGCGAGCAGCTCGACGAGGCCGAGGCGCGCGGGACCGCCTGGAGCGACGTCGTGCCGCGCTCGATCGCGCCCGCGGCGCGACGCTACCGCCGGGACGAGCTGCTGTCCGCGACCGGCGCGGCCCCGCAGCTGCTGAACGAGGCGGTCACGGCCGGGCTCATCCCGGCCGCGGAGACCTACCCCGAGCAGGCCGCGACGCTGCTGCGAGAGCTGGTGGCGCTCGGCCGGCACGGCATCGAGCCCCGGCACCTGCGCGCGCTGCGCCAGTCCGCCGAGCGTGAGGTCGCCCTGATCGAGTCGGCCCTCTCCTCGCTGCTGCGCCGCACCGACGCCGCATCCCGCGGCAGGGCCGGCGAGCTCGCCCCGGAGCTGGCGGCCCGGATCGGCGAGGTGCGGGCGCTGCTGGTGAAGCAGGCGCTCGCCCGCGTGGTGTCGTGACCGGCGCGGTTTCGTAACGAACTGGTTGCGACACACCTTCGCCCGATCACGGATGTCGTTGCCGCTGCGGGGGTGCTGCTTTAGCGTTGAGGTAACCGTTCAAGGAGGACAGAGATGAATGCGGATGAGCTCTCCGGCGACCCGCGGTTCGTGACCGAGCTCCTCTTCACGGACGGGCTTCCGGCCATGGATGACGAGGTCGGCTACCGCGGTGCGGTGGCCGCTCGCGCCGCCGGCATCACCTACCGTCAGCTGGACTATTGGGCGCGCACGGAGCTCGTCGAGCCCACGGTGCGCGGCGCCAGCGGCTCGGGTTCGCAGCGCCTCTACGGGTTCCGCGACATCCTCGTGCTGAAGCTCGTCAAGCGCCTCCTCGACACCGGCATCTCGCTGCAGCAGATCCGCACCGCCGTGGAGCAGCTGCGCGCCGCCGGCATCCGTGATCTCGCCGGCACCACGCTGATGAGTGACGGCGCCTCGGTGTACCTGTGCACCTCGAACGACGAGGTCATCGACCTCGTCAGCCGCGGTCAGGGCGTGTTCGGCATCGCGGTGGGCAAGGTGCTCCGCGAAGTCGAGTCCACGCTCGTCGAGTTCGACCCGACCGCGCCGGATCCCGTCGACGAGCTCGCCGCTCGTCGCGCGAAGCGCACCGCCTGACGGACCGGCCGACAGTCGACAACCCGGTCAGGCCTGCGGCCCGGCCTCCGGAACCGGCACCCGGCCGGTGCGGATGATGCGGTTCAGCAGCTGATCGAAGTCCGCCGCCAGCTCCTGCGCGGAATCGCCCGGCCAGATGTGCAGCGGCTTCGCGGCGCCCTGCGCCTGCTGCAGCGAGGTGCGCTCGGGCAGCTGCGGGGCGAGCACCAGCGGACCGAACATGTCGCGCAGCTCCTTGATCCGGAACTGGTGCTCGATCGACTGCGGGCGCACCCGGTTCACCACGATGCCCAGGGGCTGCAGGCGGGGGAGAGGCCGCGGCGGATCTCCTCGATCGCGCGCAGCGCGCGGTCGGCCGCGGCGACGGAGAACAGCCCCGGCTCGGTGACGACCATGACGCGGTCGCTGGCCGCCCAGGCGGTGCGGGTGAGCGCGTTCAGCGAGGGCGCGCAGTCGATGAGGACGAGGTCGTACTCGGACTCGACGGTGGCCAGCGCCTCCTCCAGCTTCCACACGTCGCGGACGCTCGGGTGCGGGCCGTCGAAGTTGATCGCGGATGGGCTGCCGATGAGCACGTCGATGGTCCCCGGATGCACCTTCGCCCAGCCGCTGGTGGTGATCGCCTGACGGACGACCTTCTCCTTCGGGTTGGCCAGGACGTCGGCGACGTTGAGGCGCCCGGCGATCTGGATGTCCATGCCCGTGGAGACGTCCGACTGCGGGTCGAGGTCCACGACGAGGGTTCGGATGCCGCGGGCGAAGGCGGCGGAGGCCAGACCGAGGGTCACGGTGGTCTTCCCGACGCCTCCCTTCAGGGAGCTGACGCTGAGTACGTGCACGGACACCACGTTACCGTGCCCTAGTCTGGACACACACTCAGCCCCGGCCCCTGTGCGCGCACCGCGTACATCGAGCAGACAGAGGTGTGCATGTTCCAGAAGATCCTGGTGGCCAACCGCGGCGAGATCGCGATCCGGGCATTCCGAGCGGCATTCGAGGTGGGGGCGCGCACAGTCGCGGTGTTCCCCTACGAGGACCGAGGCTCCCTGCACCGGCTCAAGGCCGATGAGGCTTACGAGATCGGGGAGCGCGGGCATCCGGTCCAGGCCTACCTGGACGTGGACGAGATCGTCCGCGTCGCCCTCGAGGCGGGCGCCGACGCGATCTACCCGGGCTACGGGTTCCTGTCCGAGAACCCCGAACTCGCCGAGAAGGCGGCCGCGAACGGCATCGCGTTCATCGGCCCGCCCGCGCGCGTGCTGGAGATGGCGGGCAACAAGGTGGCAGCCAAGGCGCACGCCATCCGGGCGGGTGTCCCGGTGCTGCGGTCCACCGAGGCCTCGAGCGACGTCGAGGAGCTGGTCGCGCAGGCCGACGAGATCGGCTTCCCGCTGTTCGCGAAGGCGGTCGCCGGCGGCGGCGGCCGCGGCATGCGGCGCGTGGAGACGAAGGGGGAGCTCGCTCCTGCCCTCGCCGAGGCGATGCGCGAGGCGGATGCCGCGTTCGGCGACCCGCGGATGTTCCTCGAGCAGGCGGTGCTGCGCCCGCGTCACGTCGAGGTGCAGATCCTCGCCGACGGGCACGGGCACATCGTGCACCTCTTCGAGCGCGACTGCTCGGTGCAGCGGCGGCACCAGAAGGTGATCGAGATCGCGCCGGCGCCGAACCTCGACGACGGCATCCGTCAGGCGCTGCACCGCCACGCCGTGGCGTTCGCCGAGTCGATCGGCTACCAGAACGCCGGCACCGTGGAGTTCCTGCTCGAGACAGCCGGTCCCCGTGCCGGCGAGGTGGTCTTCATCGAGATGAACCCGCGCATCCAGGTGGAGCACACCGTCACCGAGGAGGTCACCGACGTCGACCTCGTGCGGGCCCAGATGCAGATCGCGGCGGGCGCGACCCTGGCCGAGCTGGGACTGGAGCAGGAGGACATCCACCTGCGCGGCGCGGCGCTGCAATGCCGGATCACCACCGAGGACCCGACGCGGGGGTTCCGCCCGGACACCGGCAAGATCACCACCTACCGGTCGCCCGGTGGCGCGGGCATCCGTCTCGACGGCGGCACCACCGCCGCCGGCGCCCAGGTCAGCCCGTACTTCGATTCGATGCTGTCGAAGCTCACCTGCCGTGGCCGCACCTTCGAGAGCGCCGTCTCGCGCGCCCGCCGCGCCCTCGCCGAGTTCCGCATCCGCGGCGTCTCCACCAACATCCCGTTCCTCCAGGGCGTGCTCGAGGACCCGGCCTTCCTCGCCGGGGACCTCTCCACCTCGTTCATCGACGAGCGCCCCCAGCTGCTGCGCAGCCGCCCCTCGAAGGACCGCGGCACGAAGATCCTGCGCTGGCTGGTGGACACCACGGTGAACAAGCCGCATGGCGAGAACCCGCTGGCCGCCCCGCCGGCGTCGAAGCTGCCCCCGATCGACGTGCGGGAGCCGGCGCCGGCGGGCTCGCGGCAGCGGCTGCAGCAGCTCGGACCGGCCGGGTTCGCCGCCGACCTGCGCGCGCAGACCGCGCTGGCGGTCACCGAGACGACGTTCCGCGACGCGCACCAGTCCCTGCTGGCGACGCGCGTGCGCACCAAGGACCTCGTCGCCGTCGCGCCCTACGTGGCCCGGATGACCCCGCAGCTGCTGTCGGTGGAGGCGTGGGGCGGTGCCACCTACGACGTGGCCCTTCGCTTCCTCGCCGAGGACCCGTGGGACCGGCTGGCCGCGCTGCGCGAGGCGCTGCCGAACATCAACATCCAGATGCTGCTGCGCGGTCGGAACACGGTCGGGTACACGCCGTACCCGACCGAGGTGACCGACGCGTTCGTCGCGGAGGCCGCGGCCACCGGCGTGGACATCTTCCGCATCTTCGACGCGCTGAACGACGTCTCGCAGATGCGCCCCGCGATCGACGCCGTCCTCGCCACCGGCACCGCTGTCGCCGAAGCCGCCCTCTGCTACACCGGGGACCTGCTCAATCCCGCGGAGGATCTGTACACCCTCGACTACTACCTGCGCCTGGCCGAGCAGATCGTGGACGCCGGTGCGCACGTCATCGCCATCAAGGACATGGCAGGCCTGCTGCGACCCGCCGCCGCGGCGAAGCTCGTGCGCGCGCTGCGGGAGCGGTTCGACCAGCCGGTGCACGTGCACACGCACGACACCGCCGGCGGACAGCTCGCGACGCTGCTCGCCGCGAGCGACGCGGGGGCGGATGCCGTGGACGCGGCGTCCGCGCCGATGGCGGGAACGACGAGTCAGCCGCCGCTGTCGGCCCTGGTCGCGGCCCTCGCGCACACCGAGCGCGACACCGGGATCGACCTGCAGGCCGCCGCAGACCTCGAGCCGTACTGGGAGGCGACCCGCCACCTCTACCGTCCGTTCGAGTCGGGGCTGCCCGGCCCCACCGGCCGGGTCTACCACCACGAGATCCCGGGCGGTCAGCTGTCCAACCTGCGGCAGCAGGCGATCGCGCTCGGTCTGGCCGACGACTTCGAGCTCATCGAGGACATGTACGCCGCGGCGAACCGCATCCTCGGCAGGGTGCCGAAGGTGACGCCGTCCTCGAAGGTGGTCGGCGACCTCGCCCTGCATCTCGCGGCGGTGAAGGCCGACCCGGACGACTTCGAGCGCAACCCCGAGCGCTACGACATCCCGGATTCGGTGGTCGGGTTCATGGCGGGGGAGCTCGGCGACCTGCCGGGCGGATGGCCGGAGCCGTTCCGCAGCAAGGTGCTCGCCGGGCGCTCGGTGAAGCCCGCGATCACGCCGATCACCGACGAGCAGGCGGCCGCGCTGTCCGGCTCGTCCGAGGAGCGCCGGGGGATGCTCAACGAGCTGCTGTTCCCCGGTCCCACCCGGATCTTCCGCCAGAACCGGGACGAGTACGGCGACCTGTCCGTGCTGGACACGGCCGACTACCTGTACGGGCTGGTGCCGGGTGCCGAGCACGTGGTGGAGATCGAGCGCGGCGTCCGCCTGTACGTCGGCCTGGAGGCGATCGGCGAGGCCGACCCGAAGGGCATGCGCACGGTGATGACCACCCTGAACGGGCAGCTGCGCCCGGTGGCGGTGCGCGACCGCTCGATCGCGGTCGAGGTGCACGAGGCGGAGAAGGCCGACACGTCGAAGCCGGGTCAGGTCGCCGCGCCGTTCTCCGGTGCGGTGACGCTCAAGGTAGAGGAGGGCACCGAGGTGCGGGCCGGGGAGCCGGTCGCCTCCATCGAGGCGATGAAGATGGAGGCCGCGATCACGGCCCCCGTCGACGGCGTCGTCGAGCGGCTCGCGATCGCGTCGACCCAGCAGGTGGAGGCGGGGGATCTTTTGGTCGTCATCCGCCCGTCGCACTAACCTTGTGCGGGCGAGAAGCTCGCACAAGCTTGGAGTGAAACAGTGACGCCGAAGAAGACCGACGAGCCGGAGGCCGACGACGAACTGGGTGTCCTCGACGAGACCCCATCCATCGACACCACCAGCCTCGGCATCCTCGGCGGCACGGCGCAGGTGAGCGTCAGCCTGCCCGCGGAGGAGGACGACGACCTCGTGGACGACGGCGTCGTCGACGGCGAGATCCCCACCGACCTCATCATCGACACCTCCGCGGTCGCGGACCCGGACACGATCGCGCGCATCCAGCAGGAGACGCCCGAGATCGTGATCGAACTCCCGGCAGGTGCGGACGAGGCGGCAACGGATGCCGGGTCCGCGCCGGTCGACGAGGACGAAGCCGAGGTCGAAACCGAGGTCGAGGTCGAAACCGAGGCCGAAGTCGAAACCGAGGTCGAGGTCGAAACCGAGGCCGAGGTCGAAACCGAGGCCGAAGTCCAAGCCGTCAAGGCTGAAGCCGTCGATCCCGAGGACGCTGCGGCGGAGGGCGCCGGTCCTGCGGCCCGGTCCGCGGACGACGCGCCCACGGATGCCGAAGACGGTCGTCTCGAGGTCGCGCACGACGCCGCGGACGCCGAGGGCGCCGAGGTCGAGGACGAGGACGAGGGCGCCGGGCTCGAAGACGAGGACGCCGAGGTCGAGGACGCCGAGGTCGAGGACGCCGAGGTCGAGGACGTCGAGGTCGAGGACGAGGGCGCCGGGCTCGAGGCCGAGGCTGCCGAGGACGCGGACCTCGAGGACGACGCTGCCGAAGACGCGGACCTCGAGGGCGACGGCGCCGAGCTCGAGGCTCAGGGTGCCGAGGACGCGGAGCCGGAGGAGGAAGGCGCCGAGCTCGAGGAGGAGGACGTCGAGGTCGAGGACGCCGGGTTCGCGGGCGACGAGGTGGAGCTGCGGGAACGCGCGGACGAGGACGTCGACGACGTGGCCGAGTTCGACGACGCGGATCTCGAAGACGCCGAGGACGCCGACATCGACACCGCCGGCGCGCCGGCAGCCGGCATCCGCTCCGTCCCATCGCCGGCCGCCGCATCTCTGTCCGCGACGCCTGACGAGCGGCACACCGCCGAGCGGCAGACCATCGCCGACGGGCTCGCCGCGGCGAGAGCCGCCGTCGCGGCGGCCGCGGCCCGCAGGCCCGGCACCCCGACCCAGGAGGAGCGACCCGTGGACACCGACGATCGTCCGAATGCGCCGCGCGCGGCATCCGAAGTCCCCGCGCGCGAGGTGACGCTCACGGCCAAGCGTCTCGAGGACCTCGGCGATACCTCGCGGGAGAGCGCCGACCTGCTCACCGCCGACCGCCTGCTCGATCCGCACCGCGTGGCGAAGCCCGAACCCGAGGGACCCTGGAGCCGCCTGCTCTACACCCTCTCCGGCCGGCGCATCAACATCGGCGACGGCAAGCGCGTCAAGGCCCGCAAGGAGCTCACCGCCCGCATCGCGGCGCCGCTGACCGGAACCGCCCGCTTCGTGCCCGTGCTCTCGCGCAAGGGCGGCGTCGGCAAGACCACGGTCACCGCCCTGCTCGGCATGGCGCTCGCCGACGCCCGCGACGACCGGGTGGTCGCCATCGACGCGAACCCCGACCGCGGCACGCTCGCCGAGCGCGTCGTCGGAACGCACCACGGCAGTTCGGTGCGCGACGTGGTCCGCATCCAGGACGACATCCGCGGCTTCCACGACATCTCCGCGATCGTCGCGCGCGACGAGACGCGCCTCGACGTGATCGCCTCGGACACCGACCCGCACGTCTCCGAGGCGTTCGGCGATGCCGACTACCGTGACGTCGCCGCCGTCGCCGCGCAGTACTACTCGCTCGTGATCACCGATTCCGGCACCGGCATCGTGCACTCCGTGATGGGCGCGATGCTCGACCTCGCCGACCAGCTCGTGATCGTGTCCGGGCTCAGCGTGGACGAGGCGCGGCTGGCGTCCGAGACGCTCACCTGGCTCGAGACCAACGGGCGCACCGAGCTCGCCCGGCAGGCGATCGTCGTGCTCAATCAGTCCACGCCCGGATCCCCGCTGGTGCGGCTGAACGAGCTGGAGACGCACTTCGCCACCCGCGCGAAGCACGTCGTCAGGATCCCCTACGACCCGCAGATCGCCGGCGGGGGAGCGATCGACTTCCAGAGCCTGCAGCCGGAGACCCGGCGTGCGGCTCGTGAGCTCGCGGCCCGCCTGGTCGAGGGCCTGCGGGAGGCGGCGCGATGACGGTCCGCGAGATCCGCCTGTATGGCGACCCCGTCCTGCGCACCGTGTGCGCGCCGATCGAGGAGATCGACGAGGGCGTGCGCGCTCTCATCGCCGATCTGCTCGACACCGTCGCGGTGCCCGGGCGCGCGGGCGTCGCTGCCAACCAGATCGGGGTGGCGCAGCGGGCGTTCAGCTACAACATCGACGGCGACATCGGGTACGTGATCAACCCGGTCCTCACCGAGGTGCGCGGCGAGCCGGTGCCGACCGGGGAGGGATGCCTCTCGGTCCCCGGGCTCTGGCACGACACGCCGCGGCATCCGTGGGCGCGGGTCGAGGGCATCGATCTGGACGGGAATCCGGTCGTGCTCGAGGGGGAGGGGCTGCTGGCCCAGGCCCTGCAGCACGAGACCGACCATCTCGATGGCACGGTGTACCTGTCCCGCCTCCAGGGGGAGACGCGCCGGCTGGCGATGCGCCAGGTGCGCGAGAGCGACTGGTTCTGACACGGGCACCCGGTCGTCGAACGGGTGTAGCGCTCATCCGTCTCGCGGGCGCAGCCCCACCTGGTCGTTGAGCGAGCGTCAGCCGAGGGAGACGTTGGTGGTCTGCACCGGCTCGTCGTAGATGCGGTCGATCTCGTCGGCGAAGTCGCTGAGGATCACGTTCCGCTTGATCGACATCTTCGGGGTGAGGTGTCCGCTGGCCTCGGTCCATTCGATCGGCAGGATGGTGAACTTCCGGATCGACTCCGCGCGCGAGACGGCCTTGTTCGCGTGGTCCACGGCTCGCTGCACCTCGGCCCGCACGGTCTCGTTCTTCGCGGCCTCGGCGAGCGGCATGTCTGCCGGCAGCCCGTTGTTAGCCAGCCAGGTCGGCAGCATCTCCGGGTCGAGGGTGATCAGCGCGGAGATGAACGGGCGCTGGTCGCCGACGACCACGACCTGGCCGACGATGGGGTTGGAGCGGATCGGGTCCTCCAGCGCGGCCGGGGCGACGTTCTTGCCGCCGGCGGTGACGATGATCTCCTTCTTCCGCCCGGTGATGGTGAGGAACCCTTCGGTGTCGATGCTGCCGATGTCGCCGGTGCGGAACCAGCCGTCGTGGAAGGCGGCCTCGGTGGCCTCCGGGTTCTTCCAGTACTCCTTGAAGACGTTGATGCCGCGCACCTCGATCTCGCCGTCCTCGGCGAGACGGATGCCGACGCCCGGCAGCGCCGGGCCGACCGTGCCGATCTTCGACTTGTCGGCGAGGTTGACGGTGGCCGGCGCCGTGGTCTCGGTGAGGCCGTAGCCCTCGAGGATCACCACGCCGAGGCTGTGGAAGAAGTGACCGAGCCGCGGTCCGAGGGGAGCCGAGCCCGACACCGCGTACACGACGTTGCCGCCCATCGCGTGGCGCAGCTTGGCGTACACGAGCTTGTCGAACAGGGCGAACTTCAGCTTCAGGCCGAGGGGGATCTTCTTCCCCTCCTCGCGCAGCTGGGAGTGCTCCACCGCGACGGCGGCCGCGGCGCGGAAGATCTTGCCCTTGCCGGCCGCCTCGGCCTTCTGCTCCGCGGAGTTGTACACCTTCTCGAACACGCGCGGGACGGCGAGCAGGAACGTCGGTTTGAAGCTGCCGAGCGCCGGGAGCAGCTGCTTGGTGTCGGGCTGGTGCCCGGTGCGCACGCCGGCGTGCACGTTGAGGATCGAGATGAAGCGGGCGAACACGTGCGCGGTGGTGATGAACAGCAGCGTCGAGGCGCCCGGCGTCGCCACGACGGCGTCCAGAGCCTTGGCGGCGTTGCGGGTCAGCTCCACGAAGTTGCTGTGCGTGAGCACACACCCCTTGGGGCGCCCGGTCGAGCCGGACGTGTAGATGAGCGTCGCGATGTCCGAACCGACGGCGAGGCTGCGGCGCCGCTCGATCTCGGCATCCTCCACCTCCGCTCCGCGTGCGGTGAGGGTGTCGATCATGCCGAGGTGCAGCTGCCACACCTCGCGGATCAGGGGGAGGTCGCCGCGCACCTCGTCCACCCGCGCGTAGTGGTCGGCGGACTCGACGATGAGGCCGACCGCACCGGAGTCCTCGAGGATCCACTGGATCTGCGCCGGGGAGCTGGTCTCGTAGATCGGGACCATGACCGCGCCGGCGTAGAACAGCGCGAAGTCGACCAGCGTCCACTCGTAGGTGGTGCGGGCGAGGAAGCCGATCTTGTCGCCGGGCTGCACGCCGGCCGCGACGAATCCCTTCGCCAGGGCGACCACGGCGGTGCGGAAGTCCGCGGCGCTGATGTCGCGCCAGCCGTCGCCCTCCGGCACGGCGAACAGGGCACGGTCCGGCGTGGACTCGACGCGCTTCTCGAGCAGATCGGTGATGTTGGCCTCGGGGTCGGCAGGGACGATCGCGGGGACTTCGAACTGGACCACGGCAGCTCCTTCGGTACCGGACGGGCGGCTATGCACTGAGTCTAGGCCATGGGATTCAGTCGCACAGAATGTGGAACTGGGTCGCGCAGGCATCCGCGGCGCTAGACTGCAAGGCGATGTTCTACTGGCTGATGAAGTACATCGTGCTCGGGCCCCTGATCAAGGCGGTCTTCCGCCCCTGGATCGTGGGTCGTGAGAACGTGCCCGCGACCGGGGCCGCCATCCTTGCCAGCAATCATCTGTCCTTCTCGGACTCGATCTTCCTTCCGCTCATGATCGATCGCCCGATGTCGTTCCTCGCGAAGAGCGACTACTTCACCGGCCGCGGACTGAAGGGCTGGGCGACCCGCTTCTTCATGAAGGCGACGGGCCAGCTGCCCATCGACCGCTCCGGCGGCAAGGCATCCGAGGCCTCTCTCAACACCGGCCTGCAGGTCCTGGGCCGCGGCCACCTGCTCGGGATCTACCCGGAGGGGACGCGCAGCCCGGACGGCAAGCTGTACCGCGGACGCACCGGCATCGCACGCATGGCGCTGGAGGCGCACGTGCCGGTGATCCCGGTGATCATGGTCGACACCGACACGGCGATGCCGATCGGGCAGCGCATCCCGAAGGTGATGCGCGTCGGCGTGGTGATCGGGGAGCCGCTCGACTTCTCGCGCTACGCCGGCATGGAGAACGACCGGTACATCCTCCGCTCGGTCACCGACGAGATCATGGTGGCGCTGCAGCGCCTCGGCGCGCAGGAGTACGAGGACGTGTACGCGTCGACGGTGAAGGATCGCCTCCCGGTGCGCGCGGGCAGGCGCCGCTGAGCCGCCTCCGAACGGGCGTCACAGCGCGATCGGCACCTCCGGACCCGCACTAAGCTGAGAGGATGCTTCCCTCGCACCCTGACCTCGACGCGTGGCGATCCCTCCCCATCAAGCAGCAGCCCCAGTGGCCCGACGCCGAGCGCGTCTCCGAGATCTCCGCGCAGATCGCGGCGCTGCCCCCGCTGGTGTTCGCCGGTGAGGTGGACCACCTCCGCGACCGGCTGGCCCGCGCGGCATCAGGGAAGGCGTTCCTGCTGCAGGGCGGCGACTGCGCCGAGACCTTCGCCGGCGCCACCGCCGACCAGATCCGCAACCGCATCAAGACGGTGCTGCAGATGGCGGTCGTGCTCACCTACGGCGCCTCGATGCCCGTGGTGAAGATGGGGCGCATGGCCGGGCAGTTCGCCAAGCCGCGCTCCAGCGCCACCGAGACCCGCGGCGACGTCACGCTGCCGGCCTACCGCGGCGACATCGTCAACGGCTACGACTTCACCGAGCAGTCCCGGCAGGCCGACCCTTCGCGCCTGCTGCAGGGCTACCACACCGCGGCATCCACCCTGAACCTCATCCGCGCGTTCACCCAGGGCGGCTTCGCCGACCTCCGCGAGGTGCACTCGTGGAACAAGGGCTTCGCGCAGAACCCGGCCAACCAGCGCTACGAGCGCATGGCCGCCGAGATCGACCGCGCCATCCAGTTCATGGAGGCCGCGGGCGCCGACTTCGACGAGCTCAAGCGCGTCGAGTTCTACACCGGGCACGAGGGTCTGCTGATGGACTACGAGCGCCCGATGACCCGGATCGACTCGCGCACCAACACGCCCTACAACACCTCCGCGCACTTCCTCTGGATCGGGGAGCGCACGCGCGACCTCGACGGTGCGCACGTGGACTACTTCTCCCGCATCCGGAACCCGATCGGGGTCAAGCTGGGCCCGACCACCACGCCGGAGACCGCGCTCGCCCTCATCGACAAGCTCGATCCCGAGCGCGAGCCCGGCCGGCTCACCTTCATCACCCGCATGGGCGCCGGCAAGATCCGCGACGCGCTGCCGCCGCTGCTCGAGGCCGTGAAGGACTCGGGTGCCAACCCGCTGTGGGTCACCGACCCGATGCACGGCAACGGCATCACCACGCCGACGGGGTACAAGACCCGGCGGTTCGACGATGTCATCGACGAGGTGCGCGGCTTCTTCGAGGCCCACCGCGCCGTGGGCACGTACCCGGGCGGCATCCACGTCGAGCTCACCGGTGACGACGTCACCGAGTGTCTGGGCGGCTCCGAGCAGATCGACGAGGCCGGCCTGGCGACGCGCTACGAGAGCCTGTGCGACCCGCGCCTGAACCACATGCAGAGCCTCGAGCTCGCCTTCCTCGTCGCGGAGGAGCTCGAGAAGCGCTAGGTAGTCCCCTTCCGGTCGTTGAGCGAGCACCGCCGGAGGCGGAGCGAGACGAAACGCACTGTTGCGCCGGTCGGTCGGTGACCGGTCGTGGGGTGCGGATGCTTTGACGCGCTCAGCATCCGGGGCGGGGCGTTTCGTCTCGGTCGCGCTGCGCGCGTCCTCGCTCAACGACCGGAAGCGTGGCATCCGTTCGGGGGGCGTTTCGTCTCGGTCGCGCTGTGCTGGGTCAGCCGCTGAGCTGGATGGTCAGCTTCACGGTGCCGCCGCGGGGGAGGGAGGCATCCGAGCCCGGGTCCTGCGCGGTGACCTGGGCGAGATCGGCGAATCCAGGCAGGTCGCCCCAGGCGGCGTAGGTCGCCGTGAAGCCGTGCTCCTCGAGCTCGGCCTTCGCCTGCGCGAGCGTCTGACCGGTCACGTCGGGCACCGGGAAGAGCTCCGGGCCCTTGGACACGATGAGGGTCACCGTGTCGCCGAGACGCCAGTTGCCCTCCTCGGCGCGGTCCGCGACGCCGATCACGATGCCCTTGTCGAGCTCGTCGCTGAAGGCGTACTGCGGCTCCGACGATACCTGCAGATCGTGCTCGGTGAGCGTGCGCGTCGCCTCCTCCACCGACATCCCGGACACATCGGGGAACGCGCCCACCGAGACGTACAGCTCCACGCTGTCGGCCTCGAACAGGTCGCACCCCTCGCCGCATCCGTACGCCTCCCCGCCCGCGCGCGGCGTGACGAACGCGTTGATCACGGTGTCGCGGTCCGCGCGCGAGAACATCCGCAGCGACTCCTCGGCCACGGTGACGTTCAGGCTCGCCAGGTACTCCCGCGCCTCCGTCTCGGTCTTCCCGTTCAGCGGCTCGACGGTGTGCGCGGCAGGTCCGGCCGAGACCACCACCGTGACCTCCGCGCCCTGGTCGAGGCGCTCCCCCTCGCCGGGCTGCGAGCGGATCGCGATCCCGGCCGGCACCTCGACGGAGTTCTCCTCCGCGCGCGCCGGGATGAACCCGTCCTCCTCCAGCGCGGCCGCCGCCTCCTCGTAGGTCATCCCGGCGACCGCCGGAACCGCCACCAGCGATCCCGGCCCGGAGCCGAACCACCAGCCCACGCCGCCGGCGAGCACCGCCAGCAGCAGCACGAGCGAGAGCAGGAACGCACCGCGCGCCCGGCGCCGTGCGGTGCGCCGGCGCAGCAGCGTGGCGTTGTCCGCGTCGGCGAGAGGTGCCTCGCCGGTCTGCCGCCCGATCACCGCCGTGGCCCCGGGGAGCACGGTGGTGACCGCGCCCGAGTCGAGACCGCCGCCGCCGTGCGCCGTGGTGGTCGTCACCACCGGCGTCACGCCGATCTCGCGCTCGATCTCGCGCAGCCGGTCGAGCATCTCCTGCGCATCCGAGGGGCGCTCGTCGGGGGACTTCTCGGTCGCCCACAGCACGAGCTCGTCGAGGGCCTCCGGCACCCCGGGATTGCGGATGCTGGGGCGCGGCACCTGCTCGGTGGCGTGCTGGAACGCGATCTGCATGGGCTGCTCGCCCTTGTACGGCTGCTCCCCGACGAGCATCTCGTACAGCATGATGCCCAGCGCGTAGATGTCGCTGCGGGCATCCGCCGTGCCGCGGGTGACGAGCTCGGGCGCGAGGTACGCGATCGTGCCGAGCAGCTGCTGACCGGTGGCGGTGTTCGCCGTGGTCGCGCGGGCGAGCCCGAAGTCGCCGATCTTGATGCGGCCGTCCTCGGCAAGCAGCACGTTCTCCGGCTTCACGTCGCGGTGCACGATGCCGGCGCGGTGCGCGGCGGCGAGCCCGGCCAGCACGGCGTCCATGATCGTGATGGTCTGCGTGACCGTGAGACGCTTCTGCTCCTTGAGCAGTTCGCGCAGCGTGATGCCGGGCAGGTACTCCATCACCAGGTACGCGAGCTCGCCGTCCTGACCCTGGTCGAAGACGTTCACGACGTGCGGGTCGGCGAGGCGGGCCGCGGCGCGGGCCTCCTGGATGAACCGGCTTTGGAACGCCGAGTCATCGCTGAGGTGCGCGTGCATGACCTTCAGGGCGATGCGGCGCTCGAGACGCATGTCGGTGGCGACATACACGGTGGCCATGCCGCCGCGGGCGATGCGCGCTCGCACCCGGTAACGGCCGTCGACAAGCCGCCCGATGAGGGGGTCGGCCTGCTGATTGGTCGTCACAGGGAGAGTCTATGAACAAGCGCCTGTGAGCCCCGGCAACGGCTCACCGCTGCAAGGTTTCGATCCGGTGACGGATGCCCGGGTTCAGCTGAGACCGGCCAGCCACTGGTGCGCCTGCTGCTCCCACTGTCCGTAGCGGTCCGGGTAGGCGGAGATCTGCACGGCCTGTGCCGCCTCGCTGAAGCCCATCTCGTGCCAGCCGCTGAGATCGCGCAGGCCGCGCGAGGCGTGGCCGTTCGGGTCGCCGGAGCCGCCGTAGAACACGCGGGTGCTGCGGTCGGCGTCCAGGATCTGCTCGGGCGTGCCCCAGCCCTGGCTGGGCCGCTGCTGGAACAGGCCCAGCGAGTCGCGGTCGCCGTAGTCGAGGTTCCGCAGCGACGATTCCACCATCGCCGTGGCGAGGGCGATCGCGATGCCGCGGTCGGGCACGCCGAGCTCCCGGCCGATGCGGATGATCAGCGAGGCGTTGGCCGCCTGCTCCGCATCGAGGGTCGCGAAGCGCTGCGCGTTCGGCGGGGGAGTGAGTCGCAGCGTCTGGCCCGGGTAGATGATCGCGCCCTCGCCGAGTCCGTTGGCGGCCAGGAGGGTCGCCACCGTGGTGCCGTGCTTCGCGGCGATCCCGAACAGCGTGTCGCCCGCGACGACGGTGTGCGTGTCGGCGGGCGTGGCCGGTGCGGGGGCGGCCGCCGGCGCGGGGGTCGACGCGGCGACGGGGACGGGAGCGGCCCCGCCGATGCGGAGCTGCTGGCCCGGGTAGATGATCGCGTCGGGGCCGAGGCCGTTGGCGGCGATGATCGCGGCGACCGACGTGCCGTGGGCGCGAGCGATCCCGTACACCGTGTCGCCGGGGGCGACGGTGTACGAGGCGGGCGCCGCCGAGGTCGGCGCCAGGCGAGCGGCGTGGTGCGGGAGGGCGGCGGTCGCGGGGGACGGGTGCTGCGCCGGGCGCGGCAGCGACGCCGCGGGCACCGCGAGCGGCCCGGTCTCGGCCCCCGCCGGCGCGGCGGTCAGGGTCGCGGCGAGCGTGCCGATCACGGCGGCCGGCAGCCCGACCCGCAGACCGTGCTCGCGGATGGTCCGGTGGCGAAGTATCACGGATTCCCCCTTGCTTCTCACTCACGACACGCTGGCACGGCTGTAAACAGTTGTCAACAGGAGTGACGCGTGTGACTGATGTGACGGATGCGTGGTGACGACGCCGTCGGCCCGGGATGAGCGGCGCGCGCGGAGGTGAGATAGTGGGCTCGTGCCTGAGAACGACCCTGTTCCTGAGAACGACTTTGTTTCTGAGAACGACCCTGTTTCCGAGAACGATCCCGTGTCCGACAGCGACGCCGTGCAGTGGCTCACCGTCCCCGAGGTCGCGGAGGCGCTGGGTGTCACCCCCGGACGTGTCCGCCGCCTGCTCGACGAGCACTACCTCGTCGGATCCCGCCGTCACGGCCCGCTCGCCGTGCCCGCCATCTTCCTCGTCGACGACGGCCCGCTGCCGTCCCTGCGCGGCACGATCATCGCGCTGCACGACGCCGGCTTCGACGACGACGAGGTGATCGATTGGCTCCTCGCCGAGGAGGACACCCTCGGCCGCACGCCGATCGCGGCGCTGCTCGCGGGGCACAAGAGCGAGGTACGCCGGGTCGCCCGGACCCTCGCCTGAGCCCCTCGTAGCGACATCCGCGTGGTCAGGACGTCCGCGTGGTCGCGGCGTGGGCGAGCCGCCGCAGCTCCTCGAGAGCGGATGCCTCGAGTGCGACGCCCTCCCGTGCGGCATCGTCCAGGGCGGCATCCGCAGCGGCGAC
The DNA here is from genome assembly GCF_024971095.1 of Microbacterium neungamense. Taxonomy (NCBI): domain Bacteria; kingdom Bacillati; phylum Actinomycetota; class Actinomycetes; order Micrococcales; family Microbacteriaceae; genus Microbacterium; species Microbacterium neungamense. The sequence goes on along the minus strand of NZ_CP069717.1, from coordinate 1,647,901 downwards.
GTAGTCGGCGATCATCGCCTCGACGCGCTGGAGCGCTCCGCTGGAGCGGATGGCGTCCTGCATCCGCTCCACCTGTGCCGGGTCGAGCCCGGGATTTCCGAGCGCGGCGTCCAGGGCGGCCCGGTCCGCGCCGGAGAGCCGCTGCCGGGTGAGCGCCACCAGCACGGTGCGCTTGCCCTCGCGCAGATCGTCCCCGGCCGGCTTCCCGGTGAGCGCCTCGTCGCCGAACACTCCGAGCACGTCGTCGCGCAGCTGGAAGGCCATCCCGATCGGATGCCCGAAGGCGCGCAGCGCGTCGCGCTGCCCGGCATCCGCCTCTGCCAGCGCGGCGCCGAGCAGGAGCGGCTGCTCCACGCTGTAGCGCGCCGACTTCAGGGAGGCCACCCGCAGCGCGCGCTCCAGGTGCATCTCGTCGGTGTGCGCGCTCCACGCCGACTCCTCGGCGATGTCCAGCATCTGCCCGACCGTGACGTCCCGGCGCATCCGCGCGTACTCCGCCCGCACCGCGGCGGCCTGCGGATGCCCCGAGATCGCCTGCTCCATCAGATCGTCGCTCCAGGCCACCAGCAGATCGCCGAGCAGGACCGCGGAGGCGCGCCCGAAGGACTCGGCGTCGCCGTCCCAGCCCTCCCGCCGGTGCGCGGACTCCAGCGCCCGGTGCGTGGCGGGCCGGCCCCGGCGGGTGTCGGAGTTGTCGATCAGGTCGTCGTGCACCAGCGCCGCGGACTGGAAGACCTCCAGGGATGCGGCCAGATCCCACAGCGCCGCCGGTTCGGTCGCCTCGGCGGAGCGGGCGCGGGCGACGGCCGCCCATCCGCTGTGGCAGAAGCGGGCGCGGAGCCGCTTGCCGCCCTCGAGCGTCGCGGCGGCGGACTCCATGAACAGGGCCGCATCCGGACCGTACTGGGCACCGTCCGCACGCACGTCGGAGACGAAGGCGGCGAGGTGCGCGGAGACCGCGTCGATGACCGGAGAGGAGGGCACGATTCCCAGCCTAGATGCAGGTATCCAGGGGCTCTCCGGCTAGCCGCTGCTTCCGAACGAGCGTAGACTGGAAGGACTGACCCGAGGGGGACGGACATGCCTCTTTCCGAACAGGAGCAGCGTCTGCTCGACGAGATGGAACGCCATCTCCTCCAGAACGATGCCGATGTCGTGAGCGCGCCATCCGGGGACCGTGCGCTGAGCTACCGGAACCTCGTCTACGGCGCCCTTCTGCTGCTCGCAGGCATCGGCGGACTCATCGCGGCGGTCGCCCTCGGCGGCCGGCTGGGACCCGTCGCCAGCATCGTCGTCGGCGTGCTGGCCTTCCTCGCGATGCTGGCGGGCGTCATGCTCGCCTTCACCCCGGTGCGGCGCTCCGCGTCCGGTGCCTCGGGATCCGATCCGTCCCGCGGGCGCGGCCCGAAGCCGAAGGGCTCGGGCTCGTTCATGGACCGGCTGAACGACCGCTGGGATCGGCGCCAAGAGGAGCGCTGAGCCCACCCCGTCACGAAGACCCGGATGCTGAGCATCCGGGTTTCGTCGTTTCCGGAGGGGTCGGGATCCTCCGCAAGCGTCGCCTGCGGTCCTCCTCCCCGCCCCCTCCACCCGCCCTCCACTGCGCCTCCAGTGCGCTCCACCCCCGTGATTCCGCGGAATCACGGGGGTTCTCTGCGTCCGGGGCGCGATCCGGCTCCAGAAAGTGGCGCGCGACCGTAGGAAAGTGGAGGGAAGTGGAGTAAAGTGGGGTGCACCTCGAGTCAGGCCGGAGCACAGAGGGGGTGATGGCCGATGTTGCTGGGGACGCACACGCCGAAACTCGACGACAAAGGGCGTGTCATCCTCCCCGCGAAGTTCCGTGAGGACCTGGCCGGCGGCATCGTCGTCACTCGAGGTCAGGAGCGCTGCCTGTATGTGTTCAGCACGGCCGAGTTCGAGGCCGTGCACGAACGGATCCGGCAGGCGCCCCTGAGCAACAAGCAGGCCCGTGACTTCCTGCGGCTGTTCCTCTCCGGCGCGAGCGCCGAGATGCCGGACAGCCAGAACCGGATCACCATCCCCGCCCACCTCCGGCAGTACGCGGGGCTGGAGAAGGAGCTGGTGGTCACCGGAGTCGGCGCCCACGCCGAGATCTGGGATGCCGCGGCCTGGAACGCGTACCTGGAGAGCAACGAAGAGACCTATGCCGAGCTGGAGGAGGAGGTGATCCCGGGCTTGTTCTGACCACGGCTGTGATGCCTCGCCGCTCCGCCCCGACACACTTCCCCGGTGCCGGGTCGAGCGGAGAGGAATCAGAGCCGGAGGTCCCCGGAAGAGAGATGAACCTCCGCGACATCCACACCCCGGTCCTCCTCGAGCGCTGCATCGAGCTGCTCGGCCCCGCCCTGAACCGCGACGGCGCCGTCCTCGTCGACGCCACACTCGGCATGGGCGGCCACGCCGAGGCGTTCCTGGAGCGCTTCCCCGGCATCCGCCTCATCGGCCTGGACCGCGACACGGACGCGCTGCGCATCGCGGGGGAGCGGCTGTCGCCCTTCGCCGACCGCATCGCTCTCGTGCACGCCGTGTACGACGAGATCGGCCTGCACGCGCAGGGCGCCTCGGCGATCCTCTTCGACCTCGGCGTCTCCTCGCTGCAGCTGGACGAGGCCGAGCGCGGCTTCGCGTACGCCAAGGACGCCCCGCTCGACATGCGGATGGACCAGACCCGCGGGATGACCGCCGCGCAGGTGCTCGCCGAGTACAGCGAGGGGCAGCTGCGCCGCATCTTCGAACGCTACGGCGAGGAGAAGCTCGCGGCACGGTACGCCCGGTTCATCGTCCAGGCCCGCACCGAGAAGCCCATCACCCGGTCGGGCGAGCTGGTCGACCTGCTCGTGGCAGCCACCCCGGCCGCCGCGCAACGGGCCGGCCACCCCGCCAAGCGCGTCTTCCAGGCGCTGCGCATCGAGGTCAACGCCGAGCTCAGCGTCCTCGCCGACGCGATCCCGGCCGCGATGGACGCCCTCGCCGTGGGCGGTCGCATCGCGGTGATGTCCTACCAGTCGCTCGAGGACCGGCTCGTCAAGCAGGCCTTCGCCGCGGCATCCGCCTCGACCGCGCCCGCCGGGCTCCCGGTCGAGCTGCCCGAGCACGCCCCCCGGTTCCGCACCCTGACCAAGGGCGCCGAGCAGGCGAGCGACGAAGAGCGCGCCCGCAACCCGCGCGCCATCCCGGTGCGGCTGCGCGCCGCCGAGAAGCTGAGGGAGAAGCCATGAGCCTCCAGGCGCTGCGCGCGCAGCCGCGGACGGAGCCGATCGCGGCCCCGGTCCGCCGACTGCAGGCCGTCCCCGAGCCCGACCGCCGCCGGCGGCCGAAGCTCGCCTACGCCCTGCTCGCCGTCGGCGGCGCGCTCGCGATCGGGGCGGCGCAGATGGGCCTGTCCCTCGCCGCCACGCAGGACTCGTTCGTGCTCGCCGAGCTCACCGCGCAGCAGCGCGCGCTGACCCTGGAGAAGCAGGCCCTCAGTGAGGAGATCGTCGCGCTCAGCTCGCCGCAGTCGCTGGCCAGCAAGGCGGATGCCCTGGGTCTCGTCGTCGCCGGCTCCGCCTCCTACCTGCGCCTCAGCGACGGTGTGATACTGGGGGCGAGCCAGAGCGCCGACGGCCGGTCCACCGTGAACCCGAACGGGCCCAGTGCGGTGGGCAACGCGCTGCTGGCGCCCGAAGGGGCGCTGGTGGGCTCCGGGGAGATCGCCGACTCGACGGCCCAGGACGTGCAGGGCCCGATCGCCCCGCCCGCCCTCAGCGACGGACTGCCCACCCCCACGACCCGCTAGCCATCACCCGGACGGAGACCGCAGCATGACGACACGAGCAACGCGCGGCCCCCGCCGCCGCACCGTCGCCGCCCTCGCCGTCATCCTCGCCGTGCTGTCCGCCTTCATCGTCCGCCTCGTCGACATCCAGGTGGTCCGTGCCGATGAGCACGTGGCCGACTCCCTCAGCGTCGGCCAGCTCGGCTCGACCCAGACGATCGCCGGCGCGCGCGGCGACATCGTCGACGAGAAGGGGACCGTGCTGGCCTCGAGCGCATTCGTCTACGACGCCGAGCTCGACCCGCTGGTGATCACGCAGCTCGAGGAGGACGAGGAGCATCGGCCGGACCTGCCCTGGGCCGAGGCCAGCGACCGGATCGCCGACGTCATCGGCAAGAGCGGCGACGAGGTGCGCGCGCTCGTCGCGGACGCGCTCGTCGCCAACCCGCAGTCGCGCTGGGTGCAGCTGGCCCGCGGCCTGTCCACGCAGCAGTACCTCGATCTGCGCGAGCTCGGCCTGCCCTACCTGCACATGCCGCCCCGCTCGGTGCGGGTGTACCCGAACGGCGCGGTCGCGGGGAACATGATCGGCTTCCTGAACGGGGAGGGCGAGGCGCAGTACGGCGTCGAGCGCCTCGAGGCCGAATGCCTGGCGCCCACCAACGGCGAGCGGTCGTTCCTTCGCGGCAAGGACGGGGTGATCATCCCTGGAAGCGAGCGCGTCACGCCCGCGGTCGACGGCGGCACGGTGAAGCTCACGATCGACAGCGACCTGAACTGGTACCTGCAGCAGATGATCGCCGAGGAGGCGCAGCTGCAGGGCGCGAAGGGCGCGACCGTCACCGTCGTCGAGGCGGAGACCGGCAAGATCCGCGCCGCCGCGGAGTACCCCGCGGTCGACCCGAACGACATCGAGGCGGTCGACCCGGCGCACTGGAGGTCGCAGATTTTCTCCGACGCGTACGAGCCCGGTTCGACGTTCAAGGCGATCACGGCCGCCGCTCTCATCGACCAGGGCGCCGCCACGCCGCTGTCGACGGTGTCGGCCGCCGACCGCGAGGTCTTCCCGAACGGCGCGGTCATCAACGACCCCTTCCGCCACGGCGTCTCTCAGTACACGCTGGCCGGGGCGCTCATCGACTCGTCCAACGTGTCGATGTCCAAGTTCGGCACCATGGTGGCGCCCGAGGTGCGCGGCGAGTACCTGGAGCGGTTCGGGGTCGGCCGGCCCACCGCGGTCGGCTTCCCCTTCGAGGAGGAGGGGATGCTCACCGACCCGCTCCGCTGGGACAACCAGACCCTCTACACCAGCACCTTCGGGCAGGGCGCCTACACGATCACGATGGCGCAGCTCGCCGGCGCGTACCAGGCTCTCGCCAATGACGGCGAGAAGATCGACCTGTCCCTCGTCGAGTCGTGCACCGGTGCCGACGGAACCGTCACGGAGGCCGCCGATCCCGGTCGCGAGCGGGTCGTCTCCGCCGACACCGCGGCTCAGCTGCGGCGGATGCTGGAGAACGTGGCCGTCCAGGGCGGTCTGAACGAGCAGGTGCAGATCCCGGGGTACCGGGTCGGGCTGAAGACCGGCACCGCGCAGAAGACCGACGGCAACGGCGGATACAAGGCCGGGGTGTACTACACCAGCATGGTCGGCATGGCGCCGATCGAGGATCCGAAGTACATCGTCGTGGTGAGCATGGACGAGCCGACTAGGCTGAGGTCTTCCGCGGCGACCGCGTCGGCCTTCCAGAAGGCGATGACCCAGGTGCTGAAGACCTACCGGATCGCCCCGTCCTCGCAGCCGATGGACGAACCGCTTCCCAAATTCGATTGAGCCGGCCCTCCGCCGCGCATGGAGACACGATGATCGCCCTGTCGCTCGCCGAGATCGCCGCCATCCTCGGCGGTGAGCTGCGCCCCACGGCCGGAGACACCCCTGAGACGGTGGTCGACGGTCCCGTCGACACCGATTCCCGCACGATGGTCCCCGGCGCGATCTTCGTCGCCAAGCCGGGGGAGACCACCGACGGCCACCGGTTCGTCCCCGAAGCGGCCGCCGCCGGCGCGGTCCTCGCGGTCGTCGAGCGCCCCGTCGACGCCGACGTGTCGCAGATCGTCGTGCCGGATGCCGTCGCCGCCCTCGCCGACCTCGCCCGGGCCGTCGTCGCGCGGGTCCGCGCGCAGGGCGACCTGCGGATCGTCGGCATCACCGGATCCAACGGCAAGACCACGACCAAGAACTTCCTCGCCCGCATCCTGCAGGACGAGGGAGAGACCGTCGCACCGATCAAGTCCTACAACAACGAGGTCGGCGCCCCGCTGACGATGCTGCGGGTGACGCCCACGACGCGCTTCCTGGTCAGCGAGTTCGGCGCCGCCGGCCCCGGCAGCATCGCCCGCCTCGCCGGCCTGGTCGAGCCCGATGTCGCCGTGGTGCTCATGGTCGGCCTGGCGCACGCCGGCGGGTTCGGCGGCATCGAGCTGACCGCGAAGGCGAAGTCCGAGCTCGTGCGGTCCGCCCGCCCGGGCGGCACGGCCGTGCTCAACCTGGACGACCCCCGCGTCGCCGCCATGCGCGCGATCGCCGAGGAGCGGGGCATGACCGTCGTCGGATTCGGGCAGGGACCCGCCGCCGACGTGCGCGCCCGCGACATCGAGGTGACGGCATCCGGCACGTCCTGCGTCGTCGAGACGGCGGGCGAGCGCCTGCCGCTGCGGTTGCAGGTGCTCGGCGCCCATCATGTGGCGAACGCCCTTGCGGCGATCGCCGCGGCCGGGGTGCTCGGCGTCCCCGCCGCGGATGCCATCGCGCGCCTGGAGACGGTCGAGCTGGCCGAACGCTGGCGGATGCAGCCGATGGGCAACGACCGGGTGCGCATCATCAACGACGCCTACAACGCCAGCCCGGACTCCATGGCGGCGGCGCTGCGCACCCTCGCCCAGATCACCGGGCCGGGGGAGCGCACGGTCGCCGTGCTCGGCGCGATGAGCGAGCTGGGGGACGCCGCCGGGGAGGAGCACGACCGGATCGGGCTGCTCGCGGTGCGCCTGAACATCCAGCGGATCGTCGTCGTGGGCCCCGAGGCCCGCCGCCTCTACCTCGCCGCCGTCGGCGAGGGCTCCTGGGACGGCGAGGCCGTCCACCTGCCCGACCAGGACGCAGCATTCGAGTACCTCCGGGCCGAGCTGCGCGACGGCGACCGGGTGCTGGTGAAGTCCTCCAACTCCGTCGGGCTCCGGCACCTCGGCGATCGTCTGGGAGAATTGTTCTCGTGAGGTCTCTGCTTATGGCGACGGCGATCTCCCTCGCCTTCTCGCTCTTTCTGACCCCCGTCTTCCTGAAGCTGTTCCGCAGGCTCGGCTGGGGGCAGGTGATCCGCACCCCTGAGGACATCGCCAACCCGAGCCACGGCGCCAAGCGCGGCACCCCCACCATGGGCGGCCTCATCTTCATTCTCGGCACCATCGTCGGCTACCTCGTGGGCGTCTTCGTCGGCGGCAGCACGCCGGCGCTGTCCGCGATCCTCGTGCTCTGGCTCATGCTCGGCTTCGGGGTCGTCGGCTTCATCGACGACTACATGAAAGTGCGCAGCCAGCGCAGCCTCGGCCTCTCCGGATGGCGCAAGATCATCGGCCAGCTGCTGGTGATCATCCCGTTCGGCGTGGTCGCGCTGAACTTCCCCAACCGGTGGGGGCAGTACCCGGCATCCAGCCACGTGTCGCTGTTCCGCGACATCCCGTGGCTCGACCTCATGCTCATCGGCGGCCCGATCCTGGGCTGGGTGCTCTACCTGATCTGGATCTCCGTGATCGGCGTGGCCACCTCCAACAGCGTGAACCTGACCGACGGCCTGGACGGCCTCGCCGCCGGCGCCGGCGTGTTCGTCGTCGGCGCGTACAGCCTGATCGCGTTCTGGCAGTTCAAGCAGTCCTGCATCGGCGCCTCCATCGCCGGATGCTACGAGGTGCGCGAACCGCTCAACCTCGCCACCGTCGCCGCCGCCTTCGCCGGTGGCCTGGTCGGGTTCCTGTGGTGGAACGCGCCGAAGGCGAAGGTGTTCATGGGCGACGTCGGCTCCATGGCCATCGGCGGCGTCATCACCGCGATGGCGATCCTCACCCGCACCGAGCTGCTCCTGTTCGTCATCGCCGGCATCTTCGTGATCTCCTCCGGCTCGGTGATCCTGCAGCGGCTGTACTTCAAGGTCACCCGCGGCAAGCGGCTGTTCCTGATGAGCCCGTTCCACCACCACCTCGAGATGCGCGGCTGGCCGGAGGTCACCATCGTCGTCCGACTGTGGATCATCGCGGGCCTGCTCGCCGTCTCCGCGGTCGGGCTGTTCTACGTCGACTGGCTGATCCTGATCCACGCATGAGCGCCGACCGTCTGGACCGGCTCACCTCGTGGCACGCCGACTGGTCCGGCCTGCGGGTGGCCGTGCTCGGCCTGTCCGTCACCGGCTTCTCCGTCGCCGACACGCTCACCGAGCTCGGCGCCGAGGTGCTCGTGCTCTCGGAGTCCGCGAGCGATGAGTACGAGCGGCTCGTCCCGGTGATCGGAGCACGGCTCGAGCTCGGCGCCCTCGACGAAGTGCCGCAGGCGCTGCGCGCGTTCGACCCCGAGGTGGTCATCGCCTCGCCGGGGTTCCCGCCCTCGCACCCGGTCATCCGCTGGACGCAGGATGCCGGGATCGCGCTCTGGGGCGACGTCGAGCTCGCCTGGCGCGTGCGCGACAAGGTCGTCCGCCCGGACGGCACGCCCGCCGAGTGGATGCTCATCACCGGCACGAACGGCAAGACGACGACCACCCAGCTCACCGCGACCCTGATGTCCGAGGGCGGGCTGCGGGTCGCACCGTGCGGCAACATCGGCGTTCCCGTCCTGGACGCGGTCCGCGACCCCTCCGGCTTCGACGTCCTCGTCGTCGAGCTGTCCAGCCACCAGCTCTGGTACATCGGGCAGTCCAGCCCGGCCGGCGAGCTCGTGCCGTACGCATCCGTCTGCCTCAACCTCGCCGACGACCACCTGGTCTGGCACGGCAGCGCGCAGGCGTATCGCGACGCGAAGGCCGTGGTGTACCGCAACACGCGCGTCGCGTGCGTGTACAACAAGGCGGATGCCGCGACCATGCGCATGGTGGAGGAGGCCGATGTCGTCGAGGGCGCCCGCGCCATCGGCTTCGATCTCGGCAGCCCCGGCCCCAGCGAGGTCGGCATCGTGGACGGCATCCTCGTCGACCGCGCCTTCCTCGACGACCGCCGGCACCGCGCCATCGAGCTCACCACCCTCGAGGAGCTCCGCCGTGCCGGGCTGTCGGCGCCGCACATCGTGCAGAACATCCTCGCCGCCTCCGCGCTGGCGCGCTCCTTCGACGTCGCGCCGGAGGCCATCCACCGTGCCCTCGCCGGCTTCCGCCTGGACGCGCACCGCATCGAGCTGGTGGCCGAGCACCGCGGCATCCGCTGGATCGACGACTCGAAGGCGACCAACCCGCACGCGGCGGCGTCCTCGCTGCGCGCCTACCCGGGCGCGGTCTGGGTGGTCGGCGGCGATCTGAAGGGCGTGGACCTGTCCGAGGTGGTCGCGGATCCCGGCGGCACGGCGCGTGCCGCGATCGTGATCGGCGTGGACCGGGAGCCGGTGCTCACGGCATTCCGGCGACACGCGCCGCACGTGCCGGTGTACGAGGTCGACGCTGGCGACACTGGAGATGTCATGGCCCGTGTCGTGGAGCTCGCGACGGGGATCGCCGGTGACGAGGGCACGGTCCTCCTGGCCCCCGCCGCGGCATCCTTCGATCAGTTCCACAGCTACGCGGACCGTGGACGCCGCTTCGCCGAGGCGGTGCGGCAGTGGATCGAGCGGGGGAGTGCGGATGACGCAGACGGCTCGCCCGCCTCGCCCTGACGGCGCCGGGCTCGCCGCCCGGGTGTCGCTCGGGCGGCTGTTCACGCCGGTGTCGACCGAGTTCGTGCTGATCGCGTCCACGGCGCTGATGCTCACCGTCTTCGGCCTGGTGATGGTGCTCTCCGCCACCAGCGCCAACGCGACCGCGCCGTTCGAGGGCGCGCTCAAGCAGGGCATGTTCGCGCTGCTCGGCATCCCGCTGATGTTCCTCGTCAGCCGCATCCCGATCGCGGTGTTGAAGCGGCTCGCGTGGCCGGCGCTGATCGGCGCGGTGATGCTGCAGCTGCTCGTGTTCGTCCCGGGGCTCGGCATCGAGTCCGGCGGCAACCGGAACTGGATCGGCCTGTTCGGGTTCACGCTGCAGCCCTCCGAGTTCCTCAAGCTCGCGCTGGCGCTCTGGGCCGCGTTCGTGCTGCTGCGCAAGCAGACCCGGCTCGGCATCTGGCACCACGTGTTCATCCCGGTCGTGCCGGTCTCGCTGCTCGCGATCGGCACGGTGATCGCGGGCAAGGACCTCGGCACCGCGATGGTGCTCATCCTCGTCGTCCTCGGCTGCCTGTTCTTCGCGGGCGTGAAGCTGCGGCTGTTCATCATCCCGGTGCTGCTCGGCATCGCCGCCGTCGCGTTCCTCGCGGTCGCCAGCCCCGACCGGATGCGGCGCATCCTCGCCGCCTGCGACGACATGTCGCTGTACGCGACCGACTGCTATCAGCCGATCCACGGCATCTGGGGCATGGCCAACGGCGGCGTCTTCGGCGTCGGGCTCGGCAACTCCCAGGAGAAGTACGGCTGGCTGCCCGCCGCCGCGAACGACTACATCTTCGCGATCATCGGCGAGGAGCTCGGGCTCATCGGGTGCGTGCTCGTGCTCGCCCTGTTCGGATGCTTCGCGGTGGGCGCCTTCCACATCATCCGCAAGACCGACGACCCGTTCGCCCGCGTCGCCACCGGCGGGATCGTGGTGTGGGTGATCGGGCAGGCGCTGATCAACATCGGCGTCGTGCTGCGGGTGTTCCCGGTGCTCGGCGTGCCGCTGCCGTTCATGTCGCAGGGCGGCACGGCGCTGCTGGCGGTGCTGATCGCGTGCGGCGTGATGCTCGCCTTCGCCCGCACGATCCCCGCGGGCGGACGGGGTAGGGTCGCGGGGTGACCACCTACCTCCTCGCCGGCGGGGGCACCGCCGGCCATGTCAATCCGCTGCTCGCCGTCGCCGACGTGCTGCGCGAGCGCGAGGGCGCGTCCGTGCTCGTGCTGGGCACCCGGGAGGGGCTGGAGGCGCGTCTCGTGCCGGCCCGCGGATACGAGCTGCTGACGATCGAGAGGCTGCCGTTCCCGCGCCGTCCGAACCGCGCCGCGCTGGGTTTCCCGCTCCGGTTCCGGCGCGCGGTGGCGCAGGTGCGCCGGTACATCCGGGAGCGCGGGGTGGACGTCGTCGTCGGTTTCGGCGGCTACGCCTCGGCGCCGGCCTACATCGCGGCGGCGCGTGAGCGCATCCCGTTCGTGGTGCACGAGGCGAACGCGCGGCCTGGCCTGGCGAACGTGCTCGGCGCGCGCTGGGCGGCCGCCGTCGGTGTGGCCTTCGAGGGGACGCCGATCCGCAAGGCCGAGGTCGTCGGGATGCCGCTGCGCCGCGAGGTCGTCGACCTCGACCGTCGCGCCGCCCGCCCCGAGGCGGCCGCGGCGTTCGGGCTCCACCCGGACCGGCCCGTCCTCCTCGTCTTCGGCGGGTCGCTGGGAGCGCAGCGTCTGAACGAGGCCTTCGCCGACGCGTGGCGCGACGTGCTCGCGGCCGGATGGCAGCTGCTTCACGTCACCGGGGAGCGCAGCGACCTCGCCGACCCGGGGGCGCCGGGCTACGCGCTGCGGCGCTACGTGGACCGGATGGACCTCGCGTTCGCGCTGGCGGATGCCATCGTCTCCCGGGCCGGATCCGCGACCGTCAGCGAGGTCAGCGCCCTCGGCATCCCGGCGGTGTACGTGCCGTACGCGGTGGGCAACGGCGAGCAGCGGCTGAACGCCGCCTCGGCGGTCGCCGCCGGTGCCGCCATTCTCATCGACGACGCGGGCTTCGACGGCGACACCGTGCGCTCGCAGGTGATCCCGCTGCTGCAGGACCGGGAGCGGCTGGACGCCATGGCCGCCGCGGCCGCCCGGGTGGGCACCCGCACCGGCACCGAGAACGTCGTCGCCCTCGTCGACCGAGCCCTCGCCGCCTCCGGTCGTTGAGCGAGCGGCGCGACGAGAGACGCACCGACCCCGGGCGCCCGCGGCGTGCTCGCTCGGCGCCCCGAGATCGCGACGTAGACTGAACCAGCCATGATCAGACCCGACCTCACCCTCCCCATCCCCGAGCACATCACCGCCGCGCACTTCATCGGCATCGGCGGTTCGGGCATGAGCGGTCTCGCGCGGATGTTCCTCGATGCGGGCATCCGCGTGTCGGGTTCGGACCGTGCCGACAGCGACAATCTGCGCGCCCTCGCCGAAGCCGGCGCGACCGTGCACGTGGGCCACGACGCGGCCCACCTCGGCGATGCCGACACCGTCGTGCACACCGGCGCCATCTGGCCGGAGAACCCTGAGTTCGTCACCGCCAAGGAGCGCGGCCTGCACGTCATCCACCGCTCGCAGGCGCTGCACTGGCTGATCGGAGGGCGTCGCCTGGTCGCCGTGGCCGGCGCGCACGGCAAGACCACCTCGACCGGGATGCTGGTGACCGCCCTGCAGGCGCTCGGCGCCGACCCCAGCTTCGTGAACGGCGGGGTGATCGAGCAGCTGGGCACCTCCAGCGCCACCGGATCCGACGAGCTGTTCGTGATCGAGGCGGACGAGTCCGATGGCACGTTCCTGCTCTACGACACCGCGGTCGCGCTGATCACCAACGTCGACCCCGACCACCTCGACTTCTACGCCTCCGAGGACGCCTTCTACGACGCGTTCGTGCGTTTCGGGAACGAGGCCTCTGAAGCGGTCGTCATCTCCAGCGACGACCCGGGCGCGCAGCGCGTGCGCGCGGGCCTCAGCCACCGCGCCGTGGTGACGTTCGGCCAGGCGGAGGACGCCGACGTCCGGCTCACCGACGTCGCCACCGCGGGCGCCGCCGCCGCCACGCTCACGCACCGCGGCGAGTCCGTGCGGATGCAGCTCGCCGTCCCCGGCGCGCACAACGCGGTCAACGCCACCGGTGTCGTCGCCGTGCTGCTCACCCTCGGTCACGGGCTCCCCGACGCGGTCCGCGCCGTGGAGGGCTTCGCCGGCACGGTCCGCCGCCTCGAGCTGCACGGCGAGGAGCGCGGCGTGCGTGTGTACGACGACTACTCGCACCACCCCACCGAGGTGCGCGCCGCGCTGCAGGCGCTGCGCGGGCTCACCGGGGAGGGGCGCCTGATCGCGATCCAGCAGCCGCACACCTACTCGCGCACCCAGCACATGTACCGCGAGTTCGCGGAGGTGCTCGAGGAGTGCGCCGACCACACCGTCATGCTCGACGTGTACGGCGCCCGCGAGGACCCGGTGCCCGGCGTGACCGGCGCGCTGGTCAGCGGCGCCTTCGCCGATCCGGCGCACGTGCACTACGTGCCGGAATGGCAGGAGGCGGCCGACTACACCGCGCGCATCGCGCGGGAGGGCGACGTGGTGGTCACCCTGGGCTGCGGGAACGTGTACCAGATCATCCCGCAGGTGCTCGACTCCCTTCGGCGCATCCCCGGGGCCTGACGTGCGCCGGCCCGCACCGCTGCCCGCCCGGCCGGACGAGCCGAGCCAGGAGGACGCGGAGGTCCGCGCCCCCGCGCCGTTCCGCAAGCCGCGTCGCGGGGTGTCGGATGCCGCGGTGCCCACCGCCGACGCCGCGGACGCGCAGGCCCTCGCCGGCGCGGCGGACGTGCAGGCCCGTGACGGTGCGGCGGATGCCGTGCCCGACCGGCCGCTCAGCAGCGCGGACGTGTGGCGGGCCGCCCGCGCGCGCCGGAGAGCGCTGCGCGCCGAGATCCGCCGGTTCACGCTGCGGTCGCGCCGGCGGCGGATGATCTGGTTGGGATCGCTGGGAGCGGTCCTGCTGCTGGTCCTCGGCAGCGTCGTGGCCGCCTACAGCCCGCTGTTCGCGGTGCAGAAGATCACGGTGGCAGGCGCGCAGACGCTGGATCCGGCTGCGGTCGAGGCCGCCCTCGCGGAGCAGCAGGGGACGCCACTCGCTCTCGTCGACCGCAGCGCGGTGCGCGCGGCGCTGATGACGTTCCCGCTGATCGAGTCGTACTCCCTGGAGGCCAGGCCCCCGCACGAGCTGCTGGTGCGGATCGTGGAGCGCGTGCCGATCGGGGTGATCGAGTCCGAGGCGGGCTTCACCCTGGTCGACGCCGCCGGGGTGGTGCTCTCGACCACGCCGAGCAGGCCCGACGGCGCCCCCCTGCTGGAGATCGACGGCGGCACCGATTCGGCTGCCTTCCGCAGCGCAGGGATGGTGGTGCGTTCCCTCCCCGCCGACGTGCGCGCGGCCCTGGTCGGCGTGAGCGCCTCCTCGGCGGACGACGTCACGCTCACCCTCACCGACGACCGCTCGGTGGTGTGGGGGAGCGCCGAACGCTCCGCCGAGAAGGCGGCGACCCTCGACCGGCTGATCGCGGCGCGGCCGGATGCACGCACCTTCGACGTCTCCTCGCCGAGCGTCGGCGTCGTCGGCGGCTGAGCCCGCGCCGTCGCCGCTGATTCCGGAGGCGATCGTCACGACACGCCGTGTCGCTGCGGGCAGCCGGGATGCCTGCGCATACCTTCGTCTCAGGAGAACGCAATACCGGGAAATACTTTACACCTCTAGTTGAGGTTTAAGGTTCACCCCGCACCAGGCTCGAATAACGGAGGCCGGCCATGAGCCAGAACCAGAACTACCTCGCCGTGATCAAGGTCGTCGGCGTCGGCGGTGGCGGCGTCAACGCCGTGAACCGCATGATCGAACTCGGCCTGCGTGGCGTCGAGTTCATCGCCGTCAACACCGACGCGCAGGCGCTGCTGATGAGCGACGCCGATGTCAAGCTCGACGTGGGCCGCGAGCTCACCCGCGGCCTCGGCGCCGGTGCGGACCCCGAGGTCGGCCGTCGCGCCGCCGAGGACCACGCCGAGGAGATCGAGCAGGCGCTCACCGGCGCGGACATGGTCTTCGTCACGGCGGGCGAGGGCGGCGGTACCGGCACCGGCGGTGCGCCGGTGGTGGCGCGCATCGCGAAGTCCATCGGCGCCCTCACCATCGGCGTCGTCACCAAGCCGTTCTCCTTCGAAGGCCGTCGCCGGCAGAGCCAGGCCGAGGCCGGCGTCGCGAAGCTGAAGGAAGAGGTCGACACCCTCATCGTGGTGCCGAACGACCGGCTGCTGGAAATCAGCGACCGCGGCATCTCGATGATCGAGGCGTTCGCCACCGCCGACCAGGTGCTTCTGGCCGGTGTACAGGGCATCACCGACCTGATCACCACCCCCGGCCTGATCAACCTCGACTTCGCCGACGTGAAGTCGGTCATGCAGGGCGCGGGCTCCGCGCTGATGGGCATCGGCTCCGCGCGCGGCGCGGACCGCGCGATCAAGGCCGCTGAGCTGGCCGTCGAATCGCCGCTCCTGGAGGCGTCGATCGAGGGCGCCCACGGCGTGCTGCTGTCGATCCAGGGCGGTTCGAACCTCGGCATCTTCGAGATCCACGACGCCGCGGACCTGGTCAAGGAGGCCGCGCACCCGGAGGCGAACATCATCTTCGGCACCGTGATCGACGACACCCTGGGCGACGAGGTGCGCGTCACCGTCATCGCCGCAGGCTTCGACGGCGGGGAGCCGGCTCCGCGCCTGGAGCCCATGGTCGTCGAGCGCCCGGCCGCCGCGCTGCCCGAGGTGCGCCTCGAGGAGAAGGCCGAGGAGCCCGCGGCATCCGAGCCGGTCCGTCCGTCGTCCCCGGTGTCCGCTCCGGCCCCGACCAGCCTCGAGCCGGCCTTCGCCGACGACGACATCGACATCCCCGAGTTCCTGAAGTGAGTCTGGAGGCGCGGCTGTCGGCGATCGACGAGCGGATCGCCGACGCTGCGCGCCGGGCCGGCCGCGACCCGGGGGAGATCACCCGGATCGTGGTCACCAAGTTCCACCCGGCGTCGCTGGTGCGCGAGCTGCACGCTCTCGGCGTGCGCGACGTCGGCGAGAACCGCCAGCAGGAGCTCACCGCCAAGCGCGGCGAGCTCGGCGACCTGGATGGTCTGCGCTGGCATTTCATCGGCCAGGCGCAGACCAACAAGGCGTCCGCGATCCGCCGCGACGCGCACGTCGTCCACTCCGTCGACCGCGTCAAGCTCGCGGACGCCCTGCATCGCGCGGCATCCGGCGAGGACGTGCTGGACGTCCTCGTGCAGGTCAACCTCACCGACGATCCCGGCCGCGGCGGTTCGAGCCTCGCGGATGCCGAGGCCGTCGCCGAGCACGTTCTCGGCCTGGACTCGCTCCGGCTGCGCGGCGTGATGGCCGTCGCACCGCTCGACGAGGACCCCGCATCCGCCTTCGCGCGGCTGCGCACCGTGGCCGACCGCGTCCGCCTGCTCGCCCCCGACGCGACCTGGATCTCGGCCGGGATGACCGGCGATTTCGTGGAGGCGATCGAGGCCGGCGCGACACACCTGCGGATCGGTTCCGCAATCACCGGCCCCCGGCCCGACCGGGTTTAGCCTTGCAAACAGACCAGCCCGACACGTTCGAACCGGAGGACACGATGGGTAACCCGCTGAAGAAGACCATGGTGTATCTCGGCCTCGCCGACGAGGAAGAGGTCTACCAGGAGGAGGCGCAGGCGCCCGTCCGCGCCCAGCGCGAGACCCCGGCGCACCGCGAGGAGCCGGCGCCCGCGCCGGTGACGCCGCTGCGTCGTCCCACCGCGATCCGCCAGCCCGCCGCCGGTGCGGTGAACGAGATCCTCACCGTGCACCCGAAGCAGTACCGCGACGCGCAGGTGATCGCCGAGAACTTCCGCGAGGGCGTGCCGGTCATCATCAACCTGTCGCAGATGAGCGACGCCGACGCGCGCCGGCTCATCGACTTCGCGAGCGGGCTGTCGCTGGGTCTGTACGGCCGCATCGAGCGCGTGACCAGCAAGGTGTTCCTGCTTTCGCCGGAGAACATCTCGGTCTCGGGTCAGGGCGGCATCGCGCAGGCGGACTCCGCCTCGTTCGACCACTCCTGAGCGGGTGGGCGGGTTTCTCAGCATCCTCGGCGGCATCGTCGAGACGGTGCTGACGCTGTACATCCTGGTGCTGTTCGCACGCCTGATCCTGGACTACATCCCGATGCTCAATCGGGAGTGGCGGCCGAAGGGCTTCGGGCTGGTCGCCGCGGAGGCCGTCTACACGGTCACCGACCCTCCGATCCGCTTCTTCCGCCGGCTGGTCCCGCCGCTGCGCATCGGCACGATCTCCCTCGATTTCGGCTTCGCGCTGACCATGATCGTGGTGCTGATCGTGATGTCGATCGTGCGCGCGCTGACCTGACCGCCGAACGCGCGGCCCGGCGCCCGGCGACCTCGCACCACTCAGGCGGGGGGACTATGCTTGGCTCCCAGGTGCGCGCCCCGGGTTCGCGCCGCAGCTGACAAACGCGCCATCTCGCAACGAACTGGCCACCGAACTCATCGAAAGAGGAGCCACACATGGCACTGACCCCGGATGACGTCGTCCACAAGGAGTTCCAGCACGTCCGCTTCAAGGACGGGTTCGACCCTGAGGAGGTCGACGACTACCTCGACGAGATCGTCGTTGAATGGCGTAAGACCATCGAGGAGAACAACGAGCTGAAGGCCAAGCTCGCCGCCTACGAGTCGGGCGAGGCCACCCCGGTCGCCGCCGCCGCTCCCGCCGAGGCGGGCGCACCGGCTGCCGAGGGCAACGCGACGAGCGCCACCGCCGGCATCATCGAGCTCGCGCAGCGTCTGCACGACGAGCACGTCGCCGAGGGCGAGGCCAAGCGCCGCCAGCTCATCGAGGAGGCCGAGGCCGAGGTCGCCCGCATCCGCAGCGAGGCCGAGGCCAAGCAGCGCGAGGAGTCCGCCCGCCTCGAGCGCGAGCGCAACACCCTCGAGGGCCGCATCACCGAGCTCCGCGAGTTCGAGCGCGACTACCGCAGCAAGCTGCGCAACCTCATCGAGGGCCAGCTCCGCGAGCTCGACCAGAAGGCTGCGGCCTCGGACTCCACCCCGGTGTCCGCCACCGGGCTGTAAGGCGTCCCTTTGCCAGGACGTCGTCCGCTTCGTCGGTCGGCGGCCGGCGCGATCGTCGCAATCCTCGCGGCGCTCGTGCTGGCCGCCGATCAGTTTGTGAAGCACCTGACCATCGAGAACCTGCCGCTGCAGGAGCCCGTGCCCGTGCTCGGGGAGTTCCTGCAACTGTACCACGCGCGCAACTCCGGTGCGGCGTTCTCGATCGGCGCCGGGGTGACCTGGATCTTCACCATCGCTCTCGCGCTGGTCGCCGGCATCATCGTGTGGAAGGCGTTCGCCCTGCGCTCGCGCCTGTGGGCCGTGGTGCTCGGATGCCTGCTCGGCGGCGTGCTCGGGAACCTCACCGACCGGCTGTTCCGGGAACCGGGCTTCGCCGTGGGGCACGTGGTCGACATGATCTCGATGCCGTGGATGATGCCCGCGATCTTCAACGTGGCGGACATCTTCATCGTCTGCGGCATGATCGCGGTCGCGCTGCTCATCGTCACCGGCCTGCGCTTCGACGGCACCCGGGAGCGGGATCACGTCGCAGCGGCGGCGCGGGCCGACGGCGCCGCGGCCGACCGCGGATCGGCGGGCGGCGCGGCGGCGGGTGTCACCGGCACCGAGGAGCGCTGAGCGTGCAGTCGCGGTCCCTCCCCGTCCCGGACGGTCTCGACGGCGCCCGCGTGGACGCTGCGCTGGCGAAGATGCTCGGGTTCTCCCGGACCTTCGCGGCGGAGGTCGCCGAGGCCGGCGGCGTCACGCTCGACGGCGCGGTGCTCGGCAAGTCCGACAAGCTCCGCGCCGGCGGCTGGCTCGAGGTGAGCTGGCAGCCGAAGGAGGAGCCGCGCATCGTGCCGATCGCGGTGCCCGAGCTGGGGATCATCCACGACGACGACGACATCGTCGTGGTGGACAAGCCGACCGGTGTGGCCGCGCATCCGTCCCTGGGGTGGGACGGGCCGACCGTGGTCGGGGCGCTGGCGGCCGCCGGCTTCCGCATCGCCACGAGCGGGGCGCCGGAGCGGCAGGGCGTCGTGCACCGGCTGGACGTGGGGACGAGCGGCCTGATGGTCGTCGCGAAGACCGAGTCCGCCTACACCGCCCTCAAGCGCGCGTTCAAGGAGCGCACGGTCGAGAAGATCTACCACGCCGTGGTGCAGGGGCATCCCGACCCGCTCGCGGGCACGATCGACGCGCCGATCGGCCGGCATCCGAACCACCAGTGGAAGTTCGCGGTGACCCCGGAGGGCAAGCCGTCGGTCACGCACTACGAGACCCTCGAGGCGTTCCCCGGGGCGTCGCTGCTGGAGATCCACCTCGAGACCGGCCGGACCCATCAGATCCGCGTGCACATGGCCGCGCACCGGCATCCGTGCGTCGGCGACCCCCTCTACGGCGCCGACCCGACGATGGCGGCGCGCCTGGGCCTCACCCGCCAGTGGCTGCACGCCCACGAGCTCGCGTTCACGCATCCGCGCACGGGCGAGTGGGTGCACTTCGCCTCGCCGTATCCCGACGACTTCCAGCACGCCCTCGCCGTTCTCCGCCTCTCCGGTCGTTGAGCGAGCGCAGGGAGACGAAACGCGTTCCGGCCCCGGTGTCCGACGCCGGTGGCACACTGACCCCATGAGCATCGAGGTCCGCCCCGCGACCGTCTTCGAAGACGTCGCCACACTGGTCGGCCCGAAGAAGCCGACCTCCAACGTCTGCTTCTGCCTGAGCTACCGCCTCGGCAGCAAGGAGAATCTCGCTCTGCGCGGTGCTGCCAGGGCGGAGAAGGTCCGCGAGCTCTGCGCGCAGGATCCTCCGCCCGGCGTCATCGCGTACCTCGATGGGGAGCCGGTCGGCTGGGCGGCGCTGCATCCACGTCGGGAGACGAGCTTCGCGCGCAACCGGCTGATCCCGCACGTCGACGATCTCGACGTCTGGTCGCTGTGGTGCTTCCGGGTGAGGCCCGGGTACCGCAAGCAGGGGGTGACGCACGCGCTGATCGACGGCGCCGTCGCCTACGCCCGTGAGCGCGGCGCCCCGGCCGTCGAGGGCTACCCGGTGGACAACCGCGGCGAGAAGGTGGATCTGACCATGGCGTACGTCGGCACGCGTGCGCTGTTCGAGCGCGCCGGGTTCGTGAAGGCCGCCGACACGGGCTCTGTCCTCAGCGGGTTCCCGCGCGTGCTGATGCGGCTCGATCTGCGCCACCCCGCGTGACGGATGCCCCGGCTCAGGGCGTGACGCGCCCGCCGCGGAAGTGCGCCGGGTCGTCCTCAGCCAGGGCGAGGGCGATCTTCCGCACGTGGGCCTGGTCCACCTCGCCCATGGCGCCGAGGTCGTAGAAGCCGACCTCGGTGAGCTCCCCGTCCGCGGGATGCGGGTCCCCGGACACCCATGTGCAGCGGAACACGATGTCCAGGTAGTCGACCTGATCGCCGTTGGCGTAGGTCACGCGCGGCAGCTGCTGCACGAGGGCGAGCCGGTCCACCGACACCACGACCCCCGCCTCCTCCAGACACTCCCGCGCGGCGGCATCCGCCGGCTCCTCGCCCGGCTCGACGATCCCCGCGACCAGCTGCCAGGCGCCGTTGTCGGCGCGCTTGCCGAGCAGCACCTTCTCGTCCCGGAAGACGACCGCGGTGACCCCGACCAGCGAGAGCGGCGCGGTGCCGACGTGCCGGCGGAGGGCGGTCACGAAGTCAGGTGTGGGCATGCCACTCAGGCTATCCCGGCCGACAGCCGCCGGTGTCCGAACTCAAACGTAGACTCGAGGCATGGCATCCGACTCCTTCGTCCACCTCCATGTGCACAGCGAGTACTCGATGCTGGACGGGGCCGCCAAGATCAACGCGATGACGCAGACTGCCGCCGATTACGGGATGCCGGCGATCGCCGTCACCGACCACGGCAACACCTTCGCCGCTTTCGAGTTCTACAACGCCGCCCGGGCATCCGGGGTCAAGCCGATCATCGGCCTCGAGGCGTACGTCACCCCGGGGACGCACCGCAGCGACAAGTCCCGGGTCTCCTGGGGATCCCCGGACCAGAAGAACGACGACGTCTCCGGTGGCGGCGCGTACACCCACATGACGCTGTGGAGCGAGAGCACCGAAGGGATGCACAACCTCTTCCGACTCAGCTCGCTCTCCAGCATCGAGGGCTACTACTTCAAGCCGCGCATGGACCGCGAGCTGCTGCAGACCTACGGCAAAGGGCTCATCGCCACGACCGGATGCCCGTCCGGCGAGGTGCAGACCCGCCTGCGCCTCGGCCAGTACGACGCGGCGCGCGCCGCCGCCGCCGAGTTCCAGGACATCTTCGGCAAGGACAACTACTTCGCCGAGATCATGGACCACGGTCTCTCCATCGAGCGCCGGGTGATGACCGACCTGCTCCGGCTCGCCAAGGACCTCGGCATCCCGCTGGTCGCCACCAACGACTCGCACTACACGCATCAGCACGAGGCCGACGCGCATGCCGCGCTGCTGTGCGTGCAGTCCGGCTCCACGCTCGACGATCCGAACCGGTTCAAGTTCGACGGCGACGGCTACTACATCAAGACCGCGCAGGAGATGCGTCAGCTGTTCCGCGACCACCCCGAAGCCTGCGACAACACGCTGCTCATCGCCGAGCGGTGCCAGGTGGAGTTCAACACCTCCGCGAACTACATGCCGCGCTTCCCGGTCCCCGAAGGCGAGACCGAGGACAGCTGGCTGATCAAGGAGGTCGAGAAGGGCCTGCACTACCGGTACCCGAACGGCATCCCCGACAAGGTCCGCAAGCAAGCGGAGTACGAGACGGGCATCATCCTGCAGATGGGCTTCCCGGGGTACTTCCTCGTCGTCGCCGACTTCATCAACTGGGCGAAGGACCACGGCATCCGCGTCGGCCCCGGCCGCGGCTCCGGTGCCGGCTCGATGGTCGCGTACGCGATGCGCATCACCGACCTCGACCCGCTCGAGCACGGTCTCATCTTCGAGCGCTTCCTGAACCCCGACCGCGTCTCCATGCCCGACTTCGATGTCGACTTCGACGACCGCCGTCGTGGCGAGGTGATCGAGTACGTCACCGAGAAGTACGGCTCGGAGCGGGTCGCTCAGATCGTCACCTATGGCACGATCAAGTCCAAGCAGGCACTGAAGGATGCCGGGCGCGTGCTCGGCTTCCCGTTCAGCATGGGGGAGCGGCTGACGAAGGCGATGCCGCCGCCCGTGATGGGCAAGGACATGCCCCTGGACGGCATGTTCGACCCGCAGCATCCG
The DNA here is from genome assembly GCF_024971095.1 of Microbacterium neungamense. NCBI lineage: Bacteria > Bacillati > Actinomycetota > Actinomycetes > Micrococcales > Microbacteriaceae > Microbacterium > Microbacterium neungamense. The sequence continues at coordinate 1,625,750 of NZ_CP069717.1, read as the reverse complement.
CGCTACAAGGAGGCGAGCGAGTTCCGCGCGCTGATCGAGACCGACCCGGACGCGAAGACCGTGTTCGACCGGGCCGTGGGGCTCGAGGGGCTGAAGCGTCAGTGGGGAGTGCACGCCGCCGGCGTCATCATGTCGAGCGAGCCGCTGCTCGACATCATCCCGATCATGAAGCGGGAGCAGGACGGGCAGATCGTCACCCAGTTCGACTATCCCGCCTGCGAGGCGCTCGGCCTGATCAAGATGGACTTCCTGGGGCTGCGGAACCTCACCATCATCTCGGACGCGCTGGACAACATCCGCTCCAACCGCGGCGAGGAGCTCGACCTCGAACATCTCGCCCTCGACGACCGCGCCGCCTACGACCTGCTCGCCCGCGGCGACACCCTGGGCGTGTTCCAGCTCGACGGCGGGCCGATGCGCTCGCTGCTGCGGCTGATGAAGCCCGACAACTTCGAGGACATCTCCGCCGTCATCGCCCTGTACCGCCCGGGGCCGATGGGTGCGAACTCGCACACGAACTATGCGCTGCGTAAGAACGGGCAGCAGCCGATCACCCCGATCCATCCCGAGCTCGAGGAGCCGCTGCGCGACATCCTCGACACGACCTACGGCCTGATCATCTATCAGGAGCAGGTCATGGCGATCGCGCAGAAGGTGGCCGGGTTCAGTCTCGGACAGGCCGACATCCTGCGCCGCGCCATGGGCAAGAAGAAGAAGTCCGAGCTGGACAAGCAGTACGAGGGCTTCTCCGGCGGTATGAAGGAGCGCGGCTTCAGCGACGAGGCGATCAAGGCGCTGTGGGACATCCTGCTGCCGTTCTCGGACTACGCGTTCAACAAAGCGCACTCCGCCGCGTACGGGCTGGTCTCCTACTGGACCGCCTACCTGAAGGCCCACTATCCGGCCGAGTACATGGCCGCGCTGCTCACCAGCGTCGGCGACTCGAAGGACAAGATGGCGCTCTACCTCAACGAGTGCCGCCGGATGGGCATCAAGGTGCTGCCGCCGGACGTCTCCGAGTCGATCGCGTTCTTCGCGGCCGTCGGCGAGGACATCCGCTTCGGTCTCGGGGCCGTGCGGAACGTCGGCAGCAACGTGGTCGACGGCATCATCGAGGCGCGCAAGGACGGCACGTTCACCTCCTTCCACGACTTCCTCGACAAGGTGCCCCTGCACGTCGCGAACAAGCGGACCGTCGAGTCGCTGATCAAAGCCGGTGCGTTCGACTCGCTCGGCAACACGCGCCGGGCGCTGCTGGAGATCCACGAGGATGCCGTCGAGGCGGCCGTCGACCGCAAGCGCAACGAGGCCCAGGGGGCCATCGGCTTCGACTTCGACAGCCTCTACGACGAGCCCGAGGCGATGCCCGCCAAGGTGCCGGAGCGACCGGAGTTCACCAAGAAGGACAAGCTCGCCTTCGAGCGCGAGATGCTCGGGCTGTACGTCTCGGATCATCCGCTCGCCGGGCTCGAGGTCGCGCTCGCCAAGCACGCCTCGATCTCGATCCACGACCTGAACAACTCGGAGGATCTCCAGGACGGCGATCAGGTCACCGTCGCCGGGCTGGTCACCAGCGTGCAGCACCGGGTCGCGAAGGCCAGCGGCAACCCGTACGGCATGATCACGATCGAAGACTTCAACGGCGAGGTCACCGTCATGTTCATGGGCAAGACGTACACCGAGTTCCAGCACGTGCTGCAGCAGGACGCGATCCTCGCCGTGCGCGGCCGGGTGTCCCGTCGCGACGACGGCCTGAACCTGCACGCGCAGTCCGCGTTCGCGCCCGATGTCGGCTCCTTCGACGCCGCCGGACCGCTGTCGCTCCTGGTCGCGGAGCAGCGCGCCACGGAGCGGGTGATGACCGATCTCGCCGAGGTGCTGCGCCGGCACGCTGGCGACACCGAGGTGCTGCTTCGCGTGCACCGCGGCTCCTCCGCCAAGGTGTTCGAGGTGCCGATGCCGGTCCGCGTGTCGGCGGACCTGTTCGGCGACCTGAAGTCCCTGCTCGGGCCGTCCTGCCTCGGCTGAGCGCGGCCCTGCCCCGGGGCAGCGCGACGCCGGCGACCTCCGGCCGCATGAGCGAGCCGGGTAGGATCGGTGGCGCGCGCGGGAACCGCGACGAAAGGAACTCTCCCATGAGCACGGACCGGGACATGCCGGGCGCCGAGGACAGCGCGGGCGTCGACGAGACCACGCACGAGCGCCTGGGGAACGACAGCATGCGCCCCGCTGTCGACACGACGCAGCCCGAGGAGGACGGCGTCCTCTACGAGGAGCAGGTGAAGCCGGAGTACGGCATCCTCGGGATGACCCTGCGCGAACTGCTCATCGTCGGCGCCTGGGCCCTCGCCTTCCTGGTGTCGTTCTTCCCGCTCGCCTTCCACGGCACCTCGGTGTGGGGGAGCGGGCTCGGCTGGATCCTCACCATCGGCGTGCCCACCGCCGCCGTGTTCCTCATCGTGCTTCGCCGGTTCTCTCCGGACGGCATCCGCCGCGTCGGCTCGCTCGGCATCGACCAGTTCGCCTCCGTCGCGTTCTCCGTCGGGGCCGTGGCGTGGGCCCAGGAGGTCTGGGCCCGTGCGGCTGCGTCGATCGAGACCGGCCTGTACCTGGTGGGCTGGGTGCCGATCCTGCAGCTCCTGTTGATGCTCGCCCTGGTCGCGTTCACGGTCGCCGCCCCGCTCATCCCCGGGCTGCGCGAGGACTTCCACGGTCGCCTCGAGACGCTCGCGCACCGCAACGCCAACCCCGTCCGCCCGGTCATCGCACGTCCGCGGCCGGCGACGGATGCCGGCGGGCACGCCCCTGCCGTCCCGGCGCGCGCGGAGACGGGTGCCGCCGCCCCTGCGGAGTCGGGTGCCGCCGCTCCCGCGGTGGCGCGGCCGACGACCGGCTTCGCGCCGGTCGCGCCCGCGGGCCCGGATGCTGCGGCCCGCGACGCGCAGGAGACGACGGTGATCCCGACCGGTGCCGTCGGCGAGCCCTTCGAGGCCGCGAGTTCCGAAGCCGCGAGTTCCGAAGCCGCGATTTCCGGGGCCGGGGCTTCCGAGGGTGAGCCCGCGTCTGCGGGTGAGCCCGTGGCGGCGTCGGTGCCGGGCCCGCCTGCGCCGGCGTCAGAGCCGGGCCAGCAGGCCGAGGAGCCCGTCGACGCCGGAGCCGCCGCTGGTTCCTCACCGGATGGGTCCCCCGATGAGCCAGGGCCGTCCGAACCGGTCGCCGTGGCCGAGGCATCCGGCGCCGACGCCACGGCGTCCGCACCCGCCGAGCCGGACTCGACCGGAACCCGCCCCGACGAGGCGGACTCGGCCGGACCCCGCCCCGACGCGGACCGGCCCGACCCTGAGGACCCGACCCTGGCGTTCCAGACGCCCGTCGCCCAGCCGTTCTGGATCCTCGCCCCGACCGAGCGCGACGTCCACGACGAGCGAGGCCGCCCGATCTTCCGGATCGGCCCGACGGCGTGGGCGCTCGTCATCGAGGACCGCGGCGGCGCCTACGTCGTGCGGCACGACGACGGCCGGATCGGGTTCCTGCACGACATCTCCGACGTGACGAAGGGCTGACAGTTGCGCACCATCGATCTCCGCGGGCAGCGACTCTCGCCCGCAGGAATGCTCGCCGCCGTCCCGCGTGCCGTGCAGGCGCGCGCCGAGGCGCTCGAGGCCGCCGCCCGCATCGTTGAGGACGTCCGCGCTCGCGGCGAGGAGGCGCTCCGGGAGCAGGCCGAACGCTTCGACCGGGTGACCGGCCACGCCATCCGTGTCCCCGCCGAGCACCTCGCCGAGGCCGCGGCATCCCTCTCCCCGGCGGTGCGGGACGCGCTCGAGGAGGCCATCGCGCGCGTGCGCCAGGCATCCGCCGCCCAGGTCCCGGCTCCGCAGACCACCCGCATCGGCCCCGGCGCCACCATCGCGCAGCGCTGGCAGCCGGTCGGCCGTGCCGGCGTATACATCCCCGGGGGCAAAGCGGTGTACCCGTCCAGCGTCGTGATGAACGTCGTCCCCGCCCAGGTCGCCGGCGTCGCCTCGATCGCGCTGGCGTCCCCGCCGCAGGCCGATCACGACGGACGCGTGCACCCGACGATTCTCGCGGCCGCGGCGCTGCTGGGCGTGGGCGAGGTGTACGCCATGGGCGGCGCCGGCGCCATCGGCGCCCTCGCCTGGGGCGTGCCGAGCCTCGGCCTCGACCCGGTCGACGTCGTCTCCGGACCCGGCAACAACTACGTCGCTTCCGCCAAGCGCGCGGTCGCCGGCATCGTGGGGACGGATGCCGAGGCCGGCGCGACCGAGATCCTCATCGTGGCGGATGCCGACGCCGACGCGCGGCTCGTCGCCGCCGACCTGATCAGCCAGGCCGAGCACGACGAGCAGGCCTCGGCCGTGCTCGTCACCGACTCCGAGGAACTGGCCGGCCGTGTGGCGGACGAGGTGGCCGAGCTCGCCGCGCGCACGCGGCACCGCGAGCGTGTCGCCGCCGCCCTCGCCGGCCCGCAGTCCGCGATCGTGCTCGTCGACGACGGCGACATGGCGGCGGCGTTCAGCAACGCGTACGCCCCCGAGCACCTGGAGCTGCACATCGCCGACGCGGCGGCGGCCGCCCCTCGGTTCACGAGCGCCGGCGCGGTGTTCGTGGGTCCGCAGACCCCGGTCAGCCTCGGCGACTACATGGCCGGCAGCAACCACGTCCTGCCCACCGGGGGTCAAGCGCGGTACGCGGCCGGACTGGGCGCGTACACCTTCCTGCGTCCGCAGCAGGTCATCGAGTACGACCACGAGGCCCTCGCCGGCGTCCGGGCGGGCGTGGTCGCACTCGCCGACGCCGAGGCGCTGCCCGCACACGGCGAGGCGATCGAGGCGCGGTTCGAGGACGCCCGGCGGGCCCCCGGCGCCGAGCGAGTACGCTGAGAGATCATGCACTGCCCCTTCTGCCGGCATCCGGACTCCCGAGTGATCGACTCGCGCACCAGCGACGACGGTCTCTCGATCAAGCGCCGGCGCCAGTGCCCCGAGTGCGGAGGCCGCTTCTCGACCACTGAGACCGCGAGCCTGATGGTGATCAAGCGCTCCGGCGTGATGGAGCCGTTCAGCCGTGACAAGGTGATCACCGGCGTCCGAAAGGCGTGCCAGGGGCGCCCGGTCACCGAGGCGGATCTCGCCGTCCTCGCCCAGCGCGTCGAAGAGGCGGTACGGCAGACCGGCGTCTCGCAGCTGGACACGCGCGAGATCGGCCTGGCCATCCTCGGTCCGCTGCGCGAGCTCGACGAGGTCGCCTACCTGCGCTTCGCGAGCGTCTACCAGGAGTTCGACTCGCTGGAGGACTTCGAAGCAGCGATCGGCGATCTGCGCGCCGATCATGCGCGGACCGAGCAGTCCGACCGGTAGCCTGGCAAGGATGTACCCGCTTCTCTTCCGTCACGTCCTGTCGCGCCTCGATCCGGAGTTCGCCCACCACGCCGCGATGGCCGTGATCCGAGTGCTCGGCGTGCCGCCCTTCTCCTGGGCTGCGCGGGCGCTCACCGCACCGGACCGGCGCCTGGAGGTGCGCGCCCTCGGGCTGACCTTCCCGTCGCCCTTCGGCGTGGCGGCCGGGTTCGACAAGAACGCGGTCGGCGTGCGCGGTCTGGAGGCGCTCGGGTTCGGGCACATCGAGGTGGGCACGATCACCGCGATCCCGCAGGAGGGGAACCCGAAACCGCGGCTGTTCCGGCTCGTCCCCGACCGTGCGGTGATCAACAGGATGGGCTTCAACAACGCCGGTGCGGATGCCGCGGCGCGTCACCTGAGCCGGCTGCGCCGCCGAGCGCCCCGCGCGGTCATCGGCGTGAACATCGGCAAGAGCCGCGTGGTGGAGGTCGAGAACGCCACCGCGGACTACGTCGCCTCGGCCACCCGGCTCGCTCCGCTCGCGGACTACCTGGCGGTGAACGTCTCGTCGCCGAACACGCCCGGGCTGCGCGGCCTGCAGGCCGTGGAGACGCTCGCGCCGCTGCTGCGGGCCGTGAAGGAGGCGGCCGGCGCGACCCCGCTGCTCGTGAAGATCGCCCCCGACCTCCCGGACGAGGAGATCGCCGCCATCGCGAAGCTCGCCGTCGCCGAGGGGCTCGCCGGCATCATCGCCCACAACACCACGATCTCGCGCGAGGGCCTGCGCACCGACCCCGCCGTGGTCGAGGCGGCCGGCGCGGGCGGTCTCTCCGGCGCGCCGCTCAAGGAGCGCTCGCTCGAGGTGCTCGCCGTCGTCAAGGCGGCCGTGCCGGATGACTTCTGCGTGATCTCGGTCGGGGGCGTGGAGACCGCCGAGGACGTGCAGCGGCGGCTGGATGCCGGGGCGACCCTGGTGCAGGGCTACACCGCGTTCCTCTATCGCGGTCCGCTCTGGGCGCGCCAGATCAACCGCGGCCTCCGCTGACGCCGCCGATCACCCCCTCCTCCCGCCGAACACGCCACATTGTGGCTCGTTGTGCTGGTTGGACGCGCTGCGACCCGTCGAACGCGCCACATTGTGGCTGGCCGTGCTGGTCGGATGCCTCATACCCCAGCGGACGACACATTGTGGCGCGTTGTGCTGGTTGGAGGCGCCGCGACCCGTCGAATGCGACACATTGTGGCTGGCCGTGCTGGTCGGACGCGCCATGCCTTAGCGGACGATACTTTGTGGCGCGTCGTGCTGGTTGGAGGCGCAGCGACCTGCCGAACGCGACACAATGTGGCGCGGGTGGCAGGTGCGGCGTGGAGCAGGGGGTCAGACGGGGTACTGGCCGCGCTTGACCTGCGGCTTCGGGAGGCGCATGAAGCGCATCTGCAGGGCGCGCATCGCGGCGTACCAGCCCAGGCCCTTCTCACGGCGCTCGATGCCGAACTTCGCCGCGGCCTTCTTCTTCACCCGGATGCCGAGGATCACCATGTCCGCGATCGCGAGGAGCATGTAGCCCCACAGTGCGGCCATCGACCACAGCGACACCTCGGGGATCGGCACCATCGCCAGCAGGATCACCACGAGCATCGCGGCCATGACCCACTCCGAGAGGTGCCAGCCGGCATCCACGTAGTCCCGCACCCAGCGGCGCTGCGGACCCTTGTCGCGCGGGGGAAGGTACTTGTCCTCGCCGCGCTCCATGCCGAGACGGGCACGCTCCCGGCGCGCCTGCAGCTCGGCCTTCGCCGCGGCCCTCGCCTCCTTCGTGTTGGCCACGAGCGGACGACGGCGCTCCGCCTCCCGCTCGGCACGTGTCGGCGTCCGCCGTCCCTTACCCGTGGCGGGCGTCTGCGGGGCGTCGTCGTTCGTCGAGGGGGTGGGAGTGGGCACGGGCATCCTCAGTTCCGAGTCGGGGTCCTCTTAAGATTACTCGCATGACCCCCTCTGCATCCCCGGCGTCCGCCGAGCGCGAAGCCGCGCTCACCGAAGCCGTCGCGCTCGGCATCCCCTCCGCTCTCTCCGACCTGGGCGCGCTGGTGCGCATCCCCGGCATCGCCTGGCCGGCCTTCGATCAGGCCCAGCTCGAGCGCAGCGCCGACGCGGTGGCGGAGCTGGCCCGCGGCACCGGGGTCTTCGACGACGTCAGGGTGCTGCGCGCCGCGATCGACGACACCGACGAGCTCGGCCAGCCGGCGGTCCTGGCGACGAGGGCCGCGCGCAACGGGCGTCCGACGATCCTGCTGTACGCGCACCACGACGTGCAGCCGCCGGGCGACGACGCGCTCTGGGAGACGCCGCCCTTCGAGCCGACGGTCCGGGACGGACGCCTGTACGGGCGGGGAGCGGCGGACGACAAGGCCGGCATCATGGCGCACATCGCCGCCCTCCGCGCGGTCGCGGAGGTGCTCGGCGACGACCTCGACCTCGGCATCGCGATGTTCATCGAGGGGGAGGAGGAGTACGGCTCGCGCTCCTTCGCACGCTTCCTGCGCGACAACGCCGATGCGCTGCGCGCCGACGCGATCGTCGTCGCGGACTCCGGCAACTGGGATTCGCGCACGCCCGGCCTCACCGTCTCCCTCCGCGGCAACGCCCGCTTCACCCTGCGCGTGCGCACCCTCGAGCACGCGTCGCACTCCGGCATGTTCGGGGGAGCGGTGCCGGATGCCATGATGGCGGCCGTCACGCTGCTGGCCACGCTCTGGGACGAGGACGGCGCCGTCGCGGTCGAAGGACTCGCCTCGAGAGACGCCGACACCCCCGCCTACGAGGAGGCCACGCTCCGCGAAGAGGCGGGGCTGCTGCCCGGCACCCGGCCGATCGGCCGCGACAGCATCCTCAGCCGCATCTGGAACAAGCCCTCCGTGACGATCACCGGCATCGACGCCACCAGCGTCGCTGCGGCGTCGAACACGCTGCTGCCGGAGGTGAGCGTCGTCATCAGCGCGCGCGTGGCCCCCGGTCAGAGCGCTCGCGAGGCGTACACGGCGATCGAGGCGCACCTCCGGGCGCACGCCCCCTTCGGCGCCGAGCTCACGTTCAGCGACATCGACCTCGGCGACGGGTTCCTCGTCGACACGGCCGGATGGGCGGTCGGGCTCACCCGCGACGCGATGGCGGACGGCTACGGCGTCGCCCCGGTCGACCTCGGGGTCGGCGGATCCATCCCGTTCATCGCCGATCTCGTTCGCGAGTTCCCTGCGGCGCAGATCCTGGTGACCGGGGTCGAGGACCCGCACTCCCGTGCGCACAGCCCCAACGAGTCGCTGCACCTCGAGACCTTCCGCAACGCCGTGCGCACCGAGGCCCTGCTGCTGGCGCGGATGAACGAGCGCACGGCATCCTGAGGCCGCGCCATCGGGCGCCGAGCCCTCCCCGCACCCCGGCGGTAGAATCGAGCGCAGCAGCAGTTCGTGCTGCGCGTCCCAAGGAGTGACATGAGCGACACCACACTGACCGCCCAGAACTCGACCGAGGCTCCCGCCCACGGTGTCTCGCTGACGGCTGCCGCGGCGCAGAAGGTGAAGAGCCTTCTCGAGCAGGAGGGCCGCGACGACCTGCGTCTGCGCGTCGCCGTCCAGCCCGGAGGATGCTCGGGCCTGATCTACCAGCTCTACTTCGACGAGCGCTTCCTCGAGGGCGACCAGACGGTCGACTTCGACGGGGTCGAGGTGATCGTCGACAACATGAGCATCCCGTATCTGGATGGCGCGTCGATCGACTTCAAGGACACCATCTCGGAGCAGGGTTTCACCATCGACAACCCCAACGCGGCAGGCAGCTGCGCGTGCGGCGACAGCTTCCACTGAGACCCGCCGAACCTGCGTGGTTGGCATGAATCGGGTGTGAGGTTGCCCTAGACTTGAGGCTGTCCCTGTCCGCGATCTGAAAGGTGCATCGTGCCCTCGAAACGCCGCCTTCGTTGGGCCGCCCTCCCGCTGGGAGTTTCGGCGGCCGTGGCCCTGGCGGGATGTACTCCCACCGAACTCCACGGCTTCCTCCCGGGCTTCGTCGAGGACGGCACCGCCGCCACGAACCAGACCGACCGCGTCGCCGCCCTCTGGGTGAACTCGTGGATCGTGCTGCTGGCCGTCGGCCTGATCACCTGGGCCCTGATGGGCTGGGCCGCGGTCGCGTACCGCCGTCGCAAGGGCCAGACCGGCCTCCCGGTGCAGCTGCGGTACAACATGCCGCTGGAGATCCTGTACACGGTGATCCCGCTGATCCTCGTGCTGGGTTTCTTCTTCTTCACCGCCCGCGACCAGGCGGAGATCGAGACGCAGTGGGAGGACCCCGACGTCGAGATCACCGCGATCGCCAAGCAGTGGGCGTGGGACTTCCAGTACAACGGCGAGGAGGAGGACAACTCCGACGCCGTCTGGACGATGGGCATCCAGGCCCAGCCCGACGCCGAGGGCAACATCGACAAGTCGCAGCTGCCGACGCTGGTGCTTCCGGTCGACCAGAAGGTCACCATCCACCTGCAGTCCCGCGACGTCGTCCACTCCTTCTGGATCATCGACTTCCTCTACAAGAAGGACATGTACATCGGGAAGGACAACACCTGGTCCTTCACCCCGACCCGCGTCGGCGAGTATGACGGCAAGTGCGCCGAGCTCTGCGGCGAATACCACTCGATGATGCTCTTCAACGTGAAGGTCGTCGAGCAGGACGAGTACGAGGACTACCTCGACTCGCTGCGCGAGGAGGGCAACACGGGCGACATCAACGACGCCTACGACCGCCTCGGCAACTTCCCGGGCACCGGACCGAGCTCGAGCTCCGAGGAAGAGGAGTAAGACATGACGACCACAGCCGAACCTCAGACGAACGGCGTCCGTCCCACCACGATCCCGCCGCGTCAGGCCGCACTGCTCACCTCCTCGCGGGTGGAGCAGAAGGGCAACATCGTCGTCAAGTGGATCACCTCCACCGACCACAAGACGATCGGCTACATGTACCTGATCGCCTCGGTGATCTTCTTCCTCCTCGGCGGCGTGATGGCGCTGGTCATCCGCGCCGAGCTGTTCGCGCCGGGCATGCAGATCGTGCCGACCAAGGAGCAGTACAACCAGCTGTTCACGATGCACGGCACGATCATGCTGCTGATGTTCGCGACGCCGCTGTTCGCCGGATTCGCCAACGCGGTCCTGCCGCTCCAGATCGGCGCCCCTGACGTCGCCTTCCCGCGTCTGAACGCCTTCGCGTTCTGGCTGTTCCTGTTCGGCTCGACCATCGCGGTGGCCGGCTTCCTCACCCCGCAGGGCGCCGCCTCGTTCGGCTGGTTCGCGTACCAGCCCCTCGCGAACGCCACGTTCTCGCCGGGCGCCGGTGGGAACCTGTGGATGCTGGGCCTCGGCCTCTCCGGTTTCGGCACCATCCTCGGTGCGGTGAACTTCGTCACCACGATCATCACCATGCGCGCTCCGGGCATGACGATGTGGCGGATGCCGATCTTCTCCTGGAACACCCTGATCACCAGCCTGCTGATCCTGATGGCCTTCCCGGTGCTGGCGGCGGCGATCTTCGCCGCCGGTGCGGACCGCGTGCTCGGCGCTCACATCTACGACGTGGCCAATGGCGGTGTGCTCCTCTGGCAGCACCTGTTCTGGTTCTTCGGCCACCCCGAGGTGTACATCATCGCGCTGCCGTTCTTCGGCATCGTGTCCGAGATCTTCCCGGTGTTCAGCCGCAAGCCGATCTTCGGGTACAAGACGCTGGTGTACGCGACGATCGCGATCGCCGCACTGTCGGTGGCCGTGTGGGCGCACCACATGTACGTCACCGGCTCGGTCCTGCTGCCGTTCTTCGCCCTGATGACGATGCTCATCGCGGTGCCGACCGGTGTGAAGATCTTCAACTGGATCGGCACGATGTGGCGCGGCTCGGTCACGTTCGAGACGCCGATCGTGTTCGCGCTCGGCTTCCTGGTGTCGTTCGTGTTCGGCGGTCTCACCGGCGTGATCCTCGCGTCGCCGCCGCTGGACTTCCACCTCAGCGACTCGTACTTCGTCGTCGCCCACTTCCACTATGTGGTGTTCGGCACGGTCGTGTTCGCCATGTTCGCCGGCTTCTACTTCTGGTGGCCGAAGTGGACGGGGCGGATGCTGAACGAGCGCCTCGGCTACGTGCACTTCTGGATGCTGTTCATCGGCTTCCACATGACCTTCCTCGTGCAGCACTGGCTCGGCGTGGACGGCATGGTGCGTCGCTACGCGGACTACTCGGCCGCCGACGGCTGGACCTGGGGCAACCAGGTCTCCACGATCGGCGCCGTGATCCTGGGCGCCTCGATGCTGCCGTTCTTCCTGAACGTGTGGATCACGGCGCGCAAGGCGCCGAAGGTCACCGTGAACGACCCGTGGGGCTACGGGGCCTCGCTGGAGTGGGCCACCTCGTGCCCGCCGCCGCGGCACAACTTCACGTCGATCCCGCGCATCCGCAGCGAGCGTCCGGCGTTCGACCTGAACCACCCCGAGGCTGCCGAGCACCCGGTGTCCGCATCCGCCGGCGCCGCTCACGGAGAGGTCAAGTAATCCATGCGCGACAACGTCATCCTCTGGTGGGTGCTGACGGTCTTCTTCCTGATCGTCGCCGCGATCTACACGACCTGGAACATCATCGCCCACCCCGACCGTCCGGTCGTGACCGCGATCGAGTGGGTCGGTACCGTCGCCCTGCTGTTCGTCGCCTTCATGAGCGCGATGATCGCCTGGTACCTGCACCGCACGCACCGTGCGCAGGGCGGTGAGCTGCCGGAGGACATCCTCACGGCGGACATCGACGACGGAGACCCTGAGCTCGGTGAGTTCAGCCCGTGGTCGTGGTGGCCGATCGTGCTCGCGGCCTCCGCCGCGGTCTTCCTGATCGGGCTCGCCGTCGGGCATTTCCTGCTCCCGATCGGTCTGGCGATCTTCGCTGTCGCGATCGTGGGCTGGGTGTACGAGTACTACCGCGGACACTTCGCCCGCTGACATCTCCTACCAGAGAGGCCCTCCGGATCCGTCCGGAGGGCCTCTCTCGTTTTCAGGCGCGGCTGCGGATGCGGGGGACGCCGGTGAGCGGGTCGATCGGCCGACGGTGCACGCCGTCCGCGTCCTCGACCGGGTAGCCCTCCCGCACCCAGTACTCGAAGCCGCCGATCATCTCACGCACCGCGTAGCCCAGATTCGCGAACTCGAGGGCGCCCTTCGCACCGGCGTTGCATCCTGGGCTCCAGCAGTACACCACCACGGCGGCATCCGCGGGGATCTCCTGGGGGGCCCGCCTTGCGATCTCGCTGTAGTGCATGTGGATCGCGTCGGGGACGCGTCCTTGAGCCCACGCCTCATCGGAACGCACGTCCACCACGTAGAGGGTCTCTCCGGCCTTGCGGGCGGCATGGACGTCGCTGGGGTCGGTCTCGGCGGCGAGTTTGGCGGCGAAGAATGCGGCGCGCTCGTTCATGGCTTCAGCCTACTGAGCGTCGTGCGTGACCGCGTCGTCGATGACTGCGCGATGTCGTCGATTCCCTGCCATGGTCGACTGTTCACTCATGCGCGTACGGGGCGACCGCGAGGTCGGGGGAGCGGAGCAGCTGCACGACGGAGGACACGCATCGATCCTTTCACGGTCGGGGAGGGGACGACGAAGAGGGCCCCGTCCATTCGGACGGGGCCCTCTTCTGAGGACGAGCGATTACTCGCCGTCCTCCGATTTCCGGCGCCGCGGCTTCCGCACCGGCTCTGTTGCGATCACGGAGCTCGGCACGTTGCCGGTCTCGGTGACGTGCGGGTCACTGGCGATGATCTGGTCGTCGGTGACACCGGCGCGCTCGTGGGCACCGGCGATCTCCTCGGCTTCGATCTCCGCCATGGTGGCCAGAGCGTGGTGCTGGTGGGCATCCGCCGCGTCCAGCTCCGCCTGGGTGAGCGGCTGGAGGCGGTCCTCGAAGAACCACCGGGACAGCGCCGAGCGCAGGTTCTCGTGCCACGGGATACGGCCCTTGGCGTTCGGGCGCACGACCAGCGGCTCGTAGGTCGCGTAATCGATGAGCTTCCAGCGGTCGTAGACGTCGACCGGCTGGTGGACCTCGATGAACTCGCCGCCGGGAAGACGGACGATGCGGCCGGATTCGTAGCCGTGCAGGACGATCTCGCGGTCCTTCTTCTGCAGCGCGATGGCGATGCGCTTCGCGACGAAGTAGCCGATGATCGGGCCCACGATGAGCAGGATCTGCAGCGCCCGGATGACGCCCTCCATCGTCAGCATGAAGTGCGTGGCGATGAGGTCGGACGACGCGGCGGCCCACATCACGGCGTAGAAGATCACACCGGCGACACCGATCCCGGTACGGGTCGGGGCGTTGCGCGGGCGGTCTGCGATGTGGTGTTCGCGCTTGTCGCCGGTGATCCACGCCTCGATGAACGGGTAGAACATCACCGTGACGAGGAACAGACCCAGCACCGCGACCGGGATCAGGATGCCGAAGGACCAGGTGCGGTCCAGGAACACGATGTCCAGATTCGACGGCGCCAGACGCAGCGCGCCGTCCGCGAAGCCGATGTACCAGTCGGGCTGGGTTCCGGCCGACACGGGGGACGGGTCGTACGGTCCGTAGTTCCAGATCGGGTTGATCTGGAACATCGACGCGATGAGGACGATCGTGCCGAAGGTGATGAACAGGAAGCCGCCCATCTTCGACATGTAGACCGGCATCATGGGGTAGCCGACCACGTTCTCATTGGTGCGGCCCGGGCCGGCGAACTGCGTGTGCTTGTTGATGACCATGAGCATCAGGTGCACGACGATCAGGCCGATCACCAGGAGGGGCAGCAGCAGGATGTGGAGCGTGTAGAGGCGACCGACGATGTCGGTGCCGGGGAACTCCCCGCCGAAGAGCAGGTACGAGGTCCAAGTCCCGATGAGCGGGAGGCCCTTGATCATCCCGTCGATGATGCGCAGACCGTTGCCGGAGAGCAGGTCGTCGGGGAGCGAGTAGCCCGTGAAGCCCTCGGCCATCGCCAGGATGAAGAGCACGAAGCCGATCACCCAGTTCAGCTCACGCGGCTTGCGGAATGCACCCGTGAAGAAGATGCGCAGCATGTGGACGCCGATGCCGGCCACGAAGACCAGTGCCGCCCAGTGGTGGATCTGACGCACCAGCAGGCCGCCGCGCAGATCGAAGGAGATGTGCAGCGTGGACTCCAGCGCCGCGGACATCTCGATGCCGCGCATCGGCTCGTACGCGCCGGTGTAGTGCGTGGGGACCATCGACGCCTGGAAGAAGAACGTCAGGAACGTGCCCGAGAGGAACACGACGACGAAGCTCCACAGCGCGATCTCACCCAGCATGAACGACCAGTGGTCGGGGAAGATCTTCCGGCCGAGCTCTTTGACGAAGCCGGACAGGCTCGTCCGTTCGTCGATGTAGTTGGCCGTCGCGCCGATGAATCTGCCGCCGAGCGGCGCCTCACGCGCCTCGGTGGGCTGGGTCTCGCGAGGAGTTGTTGCGGTGCTCAATGACGCTCCCAGAAGCTCGGGCCGACGGGTTCGTGGAAGTCGCTCTGCGCGATCAGGTAGCCCTCGTCGTCGACGGTGATGGGCAGCTGCGGCAGCGGACGGGCCGCCGGGCCGAAGATGACCTTGGCGTGCTCGGTCACGTCGAACTGCGACTGGTGGCAGGGGCAGAGCAGGTGGTGGGTCTGCTGCTCGTACAGCGCCACCGGGCATCCGACGTGGGTGCAGACCTTCGAGTAGGCGACGATCCCGTCGTACGACCAGGACTTGCGCTCCTCGGTCTCGATGAGCTGCTCGGGGCGCAGGCGCATGAGGAGCACGATGGCCTTCGCCTTCTCCTCGAGGAGGCCGCCGTCGTGGCCGAGCTCGTTCAGGCCCTCGGGGATCACGTGCACGGCCGAGCCGAGCGTGACGTCCGCGGCGCGGATCGGGGTGCCGTCGGGGTCGCGCACGAGGCGGGTGCCCTTGTCCCACATGGTTTGCTTCAACAGCGCCACCGGGTCGCCCGCGTTGGGGTGAGCCTCGGAGGCGTGCGGGGCGAGGCCGCGGAACAGCGTCACACCGGGGACGACGGATGCCACGAGCGCGGCGATCAGCGAGTTGCGGATCATCGTGCGGCGCCCGAAGCCGGACTCCTCGTTCGCGTCCGCGAAGGCCTTGACCGCGGCGGCACGGACGGAGTCGCGACCGCGCGTCGGGTGCCGGTGCTCGATGAACTCCTTGTCGCTCATCACGGCCTTCGACCAGTGGATCGCGCCGAGACCCAGCGCGAGCAGGGCGAAGCCGATGCCGAGACCGATGAACAGGTTGTTGTTGCGCACGTCGATGAGTGCGCCGCTCTCGATCGGGAACAGCATGTAGGCAGCGACGGCCCAGATGCTCGCGGCGAGCGAGAGGTAGAAGAGGGTGTAGACCGTGCGGACGGCGGCCTTCTCGGCGCGCGGGTCCTTGTCGGTCATCCGCTCACGATGCGGGGGCAGCCCCGGGTTCTGCACGGGATCGCTGACCGCGACCCCCAGCCCTGGCGAGGGCTGGTAGGCCCTGTCAAGAGCCAGCGTGTCCTCGTCGTGTGCCATGGTGCTCCTCGTACGTTCCTCTTCGATGAAAATTCGTCAGTTGGACTTCGCCGTGATCCACACGGTGAGGGCGACGAGAGCGCCGATACCGAAGATCCAGATGAACAGACCCTCGGAGACGGGGCCCAGCGAGCCGAGGGAGAGTCCGCCGACCTGCACGGCCTCCTGCTGATAGAGCAGAGCCGAGATGATGTCGCGCTTGTCCTCGGGGCTGAGGTTCATGTCGCCGAACACGGGCATGTTCTGCGGGCCGGTGACCATGGCCGCGTAGATGTGCAGGGCGCTCGTCGAGGTCAGCGCGGGGGCGTACTTGCCCTCGGTGAGCGCACCGCCTGCGGCGGCGACGTTGTGGCACATCGCGCAGTTGATCCGGAACAGCTCGGCGCCGTGCGAGACGTCGCCTTCGCCGTCGAGGATCTCCTCGTCGGGGAAGGTCGGGCCCGGGGCGACGGACTGCACGTACGCGGCCATCGCCTTGATCTGCTCGTCGGTGAACTGCGGCGGCTTCTGCGGAGCCTGCGGTGCCTGCATCTGCAGCGGCATCCGTCCGGTGGCGAGCTGGAACTCGGTGGCGAGCTCACCCACGCCGATCAGGCTGGGGCCGTTGTCGGTGCCCTGCAGGTCGAGACCGTGGCAGGTGGCGCAGTTCGCGGTGAACAGCTTCTCGCCGTCCTCCACGGTGAGCTCCGTGGAGACCGCGGTCTGCGCGTCGGTGGAGGCCATGGCCGCGGATGCGCCGGCGTAGGCGCCGCCGGTGAGCAGGAGGCCTGCACCGATCAGCGCGGCAGCGGCGAGGGGACTGCGACGGCCGCGCGAGCGGCGCTTCTTCTCTCGTGCCATTTCGGGGAATCGCTCCGCTCTCACTTAAGGAAGTAGATGACGCCGAAGAGGACCAGCCAGACGACGTCGACGAAGTGCCAGTAGTAGGACACGACGATCGACGAGGTCGCCTCTTTGTGCGTGAAGTTCTTGACCGCGTAGGCGCGCCCGATGACGAGCAGGAACGCGATGAGGCCGCCGGTCACGTGCAGGGCGTGGAAGCCCGTCGTGAGGTAGAACGCGGAGGCGTACGAGTCCGCCTGGATCGGCATCCCCTCGACGACGAGCTGCGCGTACTCCCAGACCTGGCCGCACACGAAGATCGCGCCGAGCGCGAAGGTGACCCAGAACCACTCGACCATGCCCCAGCCGAAGATGCGGCGACGGCCCGCGGCGTTCACCTGACCGCGCGGCAGGCGGTAGGCCTGCATGTCCTCGGCGGCGAACACACCCATCTGACAGGTGAACGAGGACGCCACGAGGATGGCCGTGTTGACCGCTGCGAACGTCACGTTCAGCAGACCGGTGCGGTCGGCCCACAGTTCGGGGGAGGTGCTGCGGAGAGTGAAGTAGATCGCGAAGAGACCCGCGAAGAACATCACCTCGCTGCCGAGCCACACGATGGTGCCGACAGCTACCGGATTGGGCCGCTTGATCGTTCGGGCAGCCGGGGCATACGTCGCTGAGGTGGTCACCCGTCCATTATGGCCGATCCGTCGCGCGAATTCTTGCACCCGGGGACCCCGTTTCGCTGTCGTCGCACGTAGGCCGTGTTGCTAAATGCTGGTTCGGGGCCTTCGGGTGATTCTTGAGTCGTGTCGCGAGATGTCATCACGGACGAGGTCTGGGAGCTGATCCGGGACGTGTTCCCGCCGGTGAGGACACGGGGCCGTCCTCCGGTGGATCGGCGCACGGTGGTCGAGGCGACCGCGTGGCGGTTCCGCACGGGATCGGCGTGGCGAGACCTGCCCGACCGGTTCGGGAGCTGGAACACGATCTACAAGAACTTCCGCCGGTGGGCGAGCGACGGCGTCTGGGAGGACCTGCTCACCCACGTGCAGAAGCGGGCGTCGCTTCAGGGTGAGATCGACTGGGTCGTGTCGGTGGATTCCTCGATCGCGCGTGTCCATCAGCATGGCGCGACCTTGCCCCGGGTCACAGGGGGATCCGTCGAACTACAAGAAGTCCGGGCCAGAGCCTCCTGACCACGCGATCGGCCGGTCACGGGGTGGTTTGACGACGAAGATCCATCTCGTCTGCGACGGGAAGGCCCGGGCGCTGGCGTTCGTCCTCACCGGCGGGCAGGTCGCAGACACGAGCATGTTCACCTGCGTACTCGACGAGATCCACATCCCCGGCCGAGGGCCCGCGCGCACGAGACCGGACCGGGTGCTCGCGGACAAGGGCTACCCGTCGAAGAAGAACCGGGCCTGGCTGCGCGAGCGCGGCGTCAAGGCCACGATCCCCGAACGCGACGACCAGATCGCGCACCGTCGCAAGCGGCCGGGCCGTCCGATCGACTTCGGCGATGAGCAACGGGAGCGCTACAAGGGCCGCAACGTCGTCGAGCGGTGCTTCAACTTCGTGAAGCAGTGGCGCGGACTCGCTTCCCGCTACGACAAGACCGCCCGGTCATACGCGGCAGGGCTCTGCCTCTCCGCCGCCTTGCAATGGATTTAGCAACACGTCCTAGCTTGTCCGCCACGTGGCGAAGATAGGCGTGGACCTCTGCCCCTTTCGGATAGCGTTCCGTCCAAGACCAGGAGTCGGTGACTTCCTGGGCAAAGGACAAGCAGTAATAGTGCGATTCGCTGTCTGTTCGGACCCCCGGGTACCGGTTCGCATGCCAAGTGCCACCGACGTCGTCACTTGCTTCGACAATCACGGCGTCGATCCCTGCACGGCGCAGCAGGTGGAGATTGGCCAGGCCGCTGAAGCCGGCGCCTACGATGAGGACTTCACGATGCTCTGGGGCGTACTGCTTGGAGTTCATGTCAACCTTCCTGATGGTCGCTGATCGGTATGTCGCGCACATGCCGCAACGACGACGGCCAGGTTGCTGAGCAACCTGGCCGTCGTCTTACGCCTTCCCCCAGAACTGGTCCTCGGCGGGGCCGTCTGAGGAGAAGAGCCGGACCTCGACGATCCGGCCGTCCCGGACAGTGAGAAGATCTACCCCGGGCTGGTCCAGCTCTCGCCCATCTCGGTGACCCGTGAAGCGCACCGGGGCGGCCACCACGTCCTCGTTCGCCATGAGGGGGCCGGTCGGGGCCACCGCGAATGTCCCGCCGGTGGCTTCCATCATGCCGCCGATCAGGGCACGGATGGCATCCGGGCCGCGGTGCACGCCCGAGAAGCGGTTGTCGCCAGGCTGGTGCCACGCGACGTCCGGGTCGAGCACGGCCATGGCCTGCTCGACGTTGCCCTGGGCCAGATGGGTGAAGTAGGTTTCGACGGTCTCAACGGGGGGTGTGGCAGTCATGGTCAGTTCTCCTTCGTTCGATCCGCAGCAGGATCGCCGCCCTCTGAGGGTGGCCGATGCTGTTGTGGTCACTTCAACGTAACCACGGAAGGAGTTCACCTGATGGTCACCGAACGTTCATGGAATCCCCTGCTCGCGACCTGCCCGTCGCGCACCTCTCTCGCGCGGATCGCCAACAAGTGGACCGCATTGATCGTCATCGCGCTCCAGCATCGGCGTCTGCGCTTCGGCGAGCTCCAGGCGGCCGTCGACGGCATCAGCAAGAAGGTTCTGGTGGACACTCTCCGCGACCTGGAGCGCGACGGGATCGTCGAGCGGATCGATCACGGCACAGTGCCCCGCCACGTCGACTACGGCCTCACGCCACTCGGCTCGACCTTGGAGCATCCACTTGGGGCGCTGGTCGATTGGGCGGCCGAGCACTTCGATGACGTCCTTGAAGCTCGTCAGGCCTATGACGAGAAAGCACTGGGCACCCCGCACGGCTGAGCCCCGGGCCCGGGCCACCATCCCACACGGCCGCCGGCGGCCCCCTCACCACGTCCGACGCGGCTTAGGGGAACCTAAGAACCATCTGCGAATCCTCGGTGCTTCGCGGGGAGAACCGGATCCCGCGCGGGGCCGGACCGCGTCCCGCGTGCGTCATCTCGAATCGGCATCGATGGGCGCGCGGATAGGATCGCAGCTATGGCGGACTACCTCACCTGGCCCGATGTCCTGACGAACCTCCTGGAGCGCCGGGACCTGAGCGTCTGGGAGTCCACCTGGGCGATGCGTCAGGTGATGCAGGGGAAGGTGACGGATGCCCAGCTGGCCGCCTTCCTGGTCGCGCTCCGCGCGAAGGGCGAGACGGTCGACGAGATCGTCGGCTTCCGCGATGCCATCCTCGAGGCGGCGGTGCCGCTTCCCGTCTCGCCGGACGTGCTCGACATCGTCGGCACCGGCGGCGATCGTGTGGGCACGGTGAACGTCTCCACCACGGCCGCCATCATCATCGGCTCGATGGGCATCCCGGTCGTCAAGCATGGAAACCGGGCCGCCAGCTCCTCCTCGGGCTCTTCGGACGTGCTCGCCGCGCTCGGACTGGACATCTCCCTCGACCCCGCGCGTGTCGCCTCCGTGCTCGACCGCACCGGGATCACCTTCGCGTGGGCGGCGGCGTTCCACCCCGGCTTCAAGCATGCTGGCGCGGTGCGCAAGGAGCTCGGCGTGCCGACGGTCTTCAACATGCTCGGCCCGCTGTGCAACCCGGCCCGGGCGGAGGCCAACGCCGTCGGCGTCGCCCAGCTCGACCGGGTGCCGCTGATCACCGGCGTGTTCCGTACCCGCGGCGCCACCGCGTTGGTCTTCCGCGGCGACGATGGGCTGGACGAGCTGACCACCACCGGACACAGCCGGATCTGGGAGGTGGCGGTCGGCGACACGCACGAGCACGACCTCGACCCTCGCGACCTCGGCATCCCGCTCGCGGATCTGTCCGATCTGATCGGCGGCTCGCCGGAGCACAACGCGGAGCTCCTGCGTCGCACGCTCGCCGGCGAGAAGGGCCCGGTGCGGGACATCGTGCTGCTGAACGCCGCGGCCGGCGTGGTCGCGTTCGAGCTGTCGCGGGACGCCACCCTCACGCAGGTGCCGATCCTCGACCGCCTCCGGGACGCGATGGAGCGCGCGGCGGCGGCGGTCGATGACGGCCGCGCCAGCGCCAAGCTCGACGAATGGGTGCAGGCCACCCGGGAGCCTCTCGCCTCCTGAGGACGCCATGGACGCCGTCGAAGCCCTTCTCGAGATCGCCACCCTGCTGGAGCGGGAGCGGGCGTCGCGGTACCGGGCGCGGGCGTTCCGCCAGGCGGGCGCGGCGCTCGAAGGGCTGCCTGAGGAGGTCCTGCACGACCCGACCCGGCTGCGCGCGGTGAAGGGCATAGGGTCGTCGACGTTCGAGGTGATCCGGCAGGCGCAGGAGGGGCGGGTGCCGGACTACCTGGTCGAGCTGCGCGGGGTGGCAGAGCCGGAGCGCACGTCCCAGCTGCGGGCGAAGCTGCGCGGCGACCTGCACGCGCACACCGACTGGTCGGACGGCACCACGCCGATCGAGACGATGGTGGCGGCGGCGCGGGCGCTGAAGCACGAGTACCTCGCGATCACCGATCACTCGCCGCGGCTGCGGGTCGCCCGCGGACTGTCACCCGAGCGGCTCCGCGAGCAGATCCCGCTGGTGCGCGGGCAGTCCGGCGACGGGCTCACCGTGCTCGCCGGCATCGAGGTGGACATCCTCGAGGACGGCGCGCTCGACCAGGAGCCCGAACTGCTCGAGGAGCTCGACATCGTCGTGGCATCCGTCCACTCCCTGCTGCGCATGGACGCCGGGCCGATGACCGCGCGCATGATCGCCGCCGTGTCGAACCCGCACGTGAACGTGCTCGGCCACTGCACCGGACGGCTGGTGCAGGGATCGCGCGGGACCCGGCCGCAGTCGCAGTTCGACGCGCGAGCCGTGTTCGCGGCGTGCGCCGAGAACGGGGTTGCGGTCGAGATCAATTCGCGCCCGGAGCGCCAGGACCCGCCGGACGACCTCATCGCGATCGCGCTGGAGGAGGGGTGCCTGTTCTCGATCGACTCCGACGCGCACGCGCCCGGGCAGCTGTCGCTGCTGGACTACGGCGCGGAGCGCGCCGAGCAGGCCGGCGTGCCGCCCGAGCGCATCGTCACCACGTGGGGTCTGGATCGTCTCCGCGCGTGGGCGAGCTGAGGCGGGCCGACCCGGATCAGGCGGTGGCGGCGAGCGCGTCGACGGCGCGGGTCATCGAACCGCCCAGGTTCCACTGCTCGGCGAAAGCCGTCGCGGCCTTGGCGGCCGGTTCGTCGAGCGGATGCAGGGGCGCGGCCGGCACCGCGATGTCGAGATCGGTGGCCACCCGCACGACGGTGGGCGCGACGTCGAGGTAGTCCGCTGCGGCCAGGAACCGCGCCGACACCGTGGCGCTCAGACCGGAGCCGTTCGCCGCGGCCGTGCGGATCGCGTCGAGGTCGCCGTGCGTCTGCAGCAGCGTCGCCGCGGTCTTCTCGCCGATGCCCTTGACGCCGGGCAGTCCGTCGGATGCGTCGCCGCGGAGGGTGGCGAAGTCGGCGTACTGCGACGGGAGCACGCCGTACTTGGCGACCACGACGGCGTCCGTCACGATCTCCAGGTTGCTCATGCCGCGGGCGGTGTAGATGACCCGCACGTCGCGGGCGTCGTCGATGAGCTGGAACAGGTCGCGGTCGCCGGTGACGATGTCGACGGGCATGGTCGAACGGGTCGCGAGAGTGCCGATCACATCGTCCGCCTCGTGCTCGGCGACGCCGATGATCGGGATGTCGAGAGCGGCGAGCGCTTCACGGATGAGCGGCACCTGCTGCTCCAGCGGGTCGGGCACCTCTTCGACGTCCGGTCCGCCGGGAACGACCTCGACGACTCGGTGGGCCTTGTAGCTCGGGATGAGGTCGACCCGCCACTGCGGGCGCCAGTCGTCGTCCCAGCAGGCGACGAGATGAGTCGGCCGGTACGTGGACACGAGCTTCGCGACGATGTCGAGCAGCCCGCGGACGGCGTTGACCGACATGCCGTTCGGCGCCTTCACCTTGTCGGGGACGCCGTAGAACGCGCGGAAGTAGAGGGACGCGGTGTCGAGCAGCATCAGTCGGTCGGTCACGCGTTCAGCATACGGGCGGGCGCCGACAGGGCCGGGCCGCAGCGGGCGGTCAGCAGCCGGCGGCGCCTGGGGTCTCGGTGCAGGTGTGCGCGACGAGCGCGGTGTGGGCTTCGAAGACGCGGATGCTCTGCGCCGGCCCGGTCGTGGTGAGCAGGCCGTCGACCGGGAACCAGCCGATGCCGAGGTCGATCTCGGCGGAGTAGGAGACGTCGACGCGGGCGTCGTAGGTACCGCGTGCGGCGTAGGTGTGGCTGGTGTCGGTCGGAGTGAACTGGGCCTGGCCGAGGGCGTCCCAGCTCGCGCCGCCGGTGGAGGTGGTCCTGGTGGCGCCGTCGCCGTAGTGGAAGGTGAAGGTCTCGGGGGTGAAGCGCACGCTGATGGGGAAGCCGAACAGCGTGCCGTTCGCGGTGTGCTCGGATGCCGTCGCGACGAAGTTCGAGGGGAGCCCGGCTACACCGAGGTTGTCCGGCTCGCCGGCGACGGTGCTCGGGGTGGGGGAGAAGCGCGCGAGGTCGGTGATGGTGACGGCGGGGATGGCGGGCGCGTCGTCCTCGGGTGCGGGGGCGGCCTCGTCTTCGTGCCGGGCGCGGAAGCAGCCGATGTAGTCGTTCCAATTGACCATGCACTCGCCGAAGCTCGGCGGGTCCGCCGGACTGAAGTCCATGACCGGATCACTGGTGTCATTCCCGACCCCGTGATACCCGGGGCCATCGCCATCGGAGCCTCCCGAGCCCGGTCGGGTGTCGGAACCGGAGATGATGAGAGAACTACCGTCGTTGTCCGAGATCGGGCACCCAACCCACATCACTCCGCAGTTCGGAGCACTCGAACCCGCCGCCGCTGGTGATACCAGGCTGTTGGCAACAATGAGAGCGACACCGATGCCGGTCATTGTTGGCATACGACGCTCCCATCACCTTTGCTCGAATCGATCGAGAGGCCGGTTGGTGTCTCTGCTACTACGAATTCGACGACCAGCGCCTGGATATCCTTCCGATCCGGAGGAACGACAGAGGCGCCATGACTGTCGACAACGTCAACGTTGCTGACGTCAACGCAAACATTTGCGCTGACACGATCGCGTTTGAGGTCGGCGCCGGTTGGCTCGAACGACACAACCAGCGTCTCGCCCGAAGTTGTGTAGCCATCGGCATGAAAACTAGTCAGCATCTCTTTGGCGGACGCTTCGGCGTCTCCCGACATCCACCGATAGAGCGGCTCGAACGTTTCCGGATCGCTGAGGTCGACGGCGTTCAGGGCATCGGTGTACTCGCGATACGTCTCCTCGGCGGCCGCGAAGGCCTCCTCCTCGGATGCGAACAGCGCGGTCTCGGTCGGCGTCGGCTCCGGAGCAGGAGTGCATGCGGTCAGCATCCCGAGCACGATCGCCGACGCGCACAGGACGGTGGCGCGGGTCTTCCTCACGCCCGACACGCTAACCGAACGCGCCGACACGCCGCAGGAGTTATCCACAGGAATACGCGCTTCGCGGCATCCGTTGCATCTGATAATCTGAAGTGTCACTCGTGGCGCGCCTAGGCATGCCTTCGTGACACTGCAATCCCATCCACCCGCCTCGAGGTTCACACCTGGGCCGATGCCGGCTCGGGCTCGGGGCCCGATCATCCATTCAACAAGGACAACCCACTACATGACTAGCGCAACGACCGCCCCGGCCACCAAGCAGGTCGCGATCAACGACATCGGCTCTGCTGAGGACTTCCTGGCCGCGGTCGAGAAGACCCTGAAGTTCTTCAACGACGGCGACATCATCGAGGGCACGATCGTCAAGATCGACCGCGATGAGGTTCTGCTCGACGTCGGCTACAAGACCGAGGGTGTGATCCCCTCCCGCGAGCTTTCCATCAAGCACGACGTCGACCCCAACGAGGTCGTCGCCGTCGGCGACCAGGTCGAGGCCCTCGTTCTCCAGAAGGAGGACAAGGAAGGCCGCCTGATCCTCTCCAAGAAGCGCGCCCAGTACGAGCGCGCCTGGGGCGACGTCGAGAAGATCAAGGAGAACGACGGCGTCGTCACCGGCACCGTCATCGAGGTCGTCAAGGGCGGCCTGATCGTCGACATCGGCCTCCGCGGCTTCCTCCCGGCCTCGCTCATCGAGCTGCGCCGCGTCCGCGACCTGACCCCGTACCTGGGCCAGGAGCTCGAGGCGAAGATCCTCGAGCTGGACAAGAACCGCAACAACGTTGTGCTCAGCCGCCGCGCGCTGCTCGAGCAGACCCAGTCCGAGTCGCGCACCACCTTCCTGAACAACCTGCACAAGGGTCAGGTCCGCAAGGGTGTCGTCTCCTCGATCGTCAACTTCGGTGCGTTCGTCGACCTGGGCGGCGTGGACGGCCTCGTGCACGTCTCCGAGCTGTCCTGGAAGCACATCGAGCACGCCTCCGAGGTCGTCGAGGTCGGCCAGGAGGTCACCGTCGAGATCCTCGAGGTCGACCTCGACCGCGAGCGCGTCTCGCTGTCGCTCAAGGCGACGCAGGAGGACCCGTGGCAGGTCTTCGCCCGCACCCACGCGATCGGCCAGATCGCTCCGGGCAAGGTCACCAAGCTCGTTCCGTTCGGTGCGTTCGTCCGCGTCGCCGACGGCATCGAGGGCCTCGTGCACATCTCCGAGCTCTCCAGCAAGCACGTCGAGCTGGCCGAGCAGGTCGTGTCGGTGGGCGAGGAGGTCTTCGTCAAGGTCATCGACATCGACCTCGAGCGTCGCCGCATCTCGCTCTCGCTGAAGCAGGCGAACGAGTCGGTCGACCCGTACGGCACCGAGTTCGACCCGGCCCTGTACGGCATGCTCGCCGAGTACGACGAGAACGGCGAGTACAAGTACCCCGAGGGCTTCGACCCGGAGACCAACCAGTGGAAGGAAGGCTTCGAGGAGGCCCGCGACAAGTGGGAGCAGGAGTACGCCGCTGCTCAGGCCCGCTGGGAGGCGCACAAGGCTCAGGTCCTCAAGGCCGCCGAGGCCGAGGCCGCCGCGGGCGACGACTTCGGCGCCCAGTCGTTCTCGAGCGAGTCGGCCGGCGCCGGCACCCTCGCTGACGACGAGGCTCTCGCGGCTCTCCGCGAGAAGCTGTCGGGCGGCAACGCGTAAGCACGCCCCTTCGAAAGCGGGCCGTCACCTCCGGGTGGCGGCCCGCTTTCGCGTCTCCCCGCGCGCCGGATGCCGGAGGGCGGCGTGCCAGGATGGACACCATGCCCCTCATCGCGCTCACCGGCGGCATCGCATCCGGCAAGTCGACGATCGCCCGGCGCCTGGCCGCACTCGGCGCCGTGATCGTGGACGCCGACCAGCTCGTGCGCGAGGTGCAGGCCCCCGGCTCGCCTGTGCTGGGCGAGATCGCGGCCGCGTTCGGCGACGACGTCCTGCTGCCGGACGGCTCCCTCGACCGCGCCGCCCTGGGCGCCCGCGTCTTCGGGGACCCGGAGGCGCTCGCGCGTCTGAACGCGATCGTGCATCCCGCCGTCCGCGCCGAGTCCGCACGTCGCTTCGCCGACGCCTTGGCCGCGGACCCGGAGGCCGTCGTGGTGTACGACGTGCCGCTGCTGGTGGAGGCGCGCGTGGACGACCCGTGGGAGCTCATCGTCGTCGCCGACGCGCCCGCCGAGGTGCGGCGGCGCCGGCTCGTCGAGCAGCGCGGCATGACGTCCGAGGCCGCGGAGGCGAGGATCGCCGCACAGGTGACGGATGCCGAACGCCGCGCGATCGCGGACGTGGTGATCGACACCTCGGGGACGCTGGAGGAGACCTTCGCACAGGTCGACGCGCTCTGGCGCCGGATCCGCTCCCGGTGAGCACAGCAGGTTCTGGGCACGCCCCGGGCTCCCGATCGTACCGCCGGCTTCTCGCCGGCCTCTTCTTCGCCGGGATCGCCACCTTCGCCCAGTTGTACTCGACGCAGGCGGTGCTGCCGCGGATGGCCGACGACCTGTCCGTCTCCCCGGCGACCGCCGCGCTGAGCGTCTCGGCCGCGACCCCCGGACTCGCCGCGGCGGTGATCCCGTGGTCCCTCGTCGCCGACCGCTTCGGCCGCATCCGTGCCATGGGCGGCGGCGTGATCGCCGCGACCCTGCTCGGCCTCGCCGCGCCGTTGACCGGAGAGGTGACCCAGCTGCTCCTGGTCCGCTTTGCGGAGGGCATCGCGCTGGGCGCCGTGCCTGCGGTCGCCCTCGCCTACCTGAGCGAGGAGGTGGGCGCACGCCATGCGGCCGCGGCGGCGGGAAGCTACATCGCCGGGACTACGGTCGGCGGCCTCAGTGGCCGCATCGTGTCGGGCGCCGTCGGCGAGCTCGCCGGCTGGCGGGCCGGCGTCTGGGCGGTCGCACTGCTCTGCGCCATCGCGGCGGCGCTGTTCCTCTGGCTCACCCCGCGCTCCCGCCGCTTCACGCCCCGTCCGCTCCGGGCGGAAGGCCCGGGCCTGCTGGCACGGCTGCTGGTGCCGCTGCGGTCCTTCCCGCAGATCGCGCTCTACGCGCAGGGCTTCCTGCTGATGGGCGCCTTCGTCGCGGTGTACAACTACCTCGGCTTCCACCTCGCCGCGGCGCCGTTCCTGCTGCCCGCATGGCTGGTGACGCTGCTCTTCCTCGCCTACCTCGCCGGCACGATCTCCTCACCCTGGGCGGGGTCGGCGGCCACCCGATACGGACGCTACCGGGTGCTGCTCGGATCGCTCGCCGTGACGGCGCTGGGCGTCCTGCTCATGCTCGTCCCGCTCACGGCGGCCGTGCTGATCGGCCTGGTGCTCTTCACGGCGGGCTTCTTCGCCGCGCACGCGATCGCGTCCGGGTGGGCGCCGGTCGCGTCGGATGCCCGGCACCGCGCCCAGGCATCCTCCCTGTACTACTTCGGCTACTACTCCGGATCGAGCCTTTTCGGCTGGGCGCTCGGGCTGGTCTTCGGCCGGGCTGACTGGGCCTGGTTCGTGCTGCTCATCGTCGGGATGTGCGCGGCCGCCGCAGCCCTCGCCGTCGCCGCACTGCGGTCGGAACCCTCGGGTCGGGTCTGAGGCCCTCGAACCTCGGGGCCGAGGGCCGGGGTCACGTCGGTATGCCGCCCGCCGCGCTCCGGGTGCGCTCTCGCCGGCGCCGCAGGCGACGGGTGATCGCCACGACACCCATGACGAGGGCGATGAGCACGACGCCGGCGAGGACGGGGATCGTCAGGGCCAGCGCCGCGAGCAGGAAGGACGTGCCGTCCTCGGCCGTGCTGAGCACCGGGCCCGCCATCCCGGCGGTCGTCGTGTTCGCCGCCACGCGCGTGCTCGCCTTGACCACGTGCACGACCAGCGCGACCGCGATGCCGAGCGCGACCGGCACCCAGGCGTTGTCCGCGAAGAACGCCGCGGGGTCGCCGACGGCCAGCGTCTCCGCTCCGGCGCCCGCCCCGAACGCGATGCCGCCGGCGGCGGGGCGGATCACGCTCTGCACGATGTCGTTGACGGAGTCCAGCGCCGGGATCTTGTCGGCCACGATCTCCAGCACGAGCAGCGCCCCGATGATCCACAGCGCCGGATCGCTCGACAGCCACGCCCACGCGCTCGGCAGCTGCACCGGTGGAAGCAGGCGATCGGCGAGCCCGAGCAGGAACAGCGGCATCCACGCATTCAGCCCCGCGGACGCCGCGAGGCTGGTGCCGATCAGGAACTCGATCACGGCTCCACGATAGGCGGCGCCGTCGACATCCGCTCCCGCGCACCGTGCGCGAACCTGCGGACAGGACCCGAGGGGGGACGTCGGCGCCGGCGGACCCGATGTCCGGGGCCCGGCCTACGCTGGAGGTATGCAACCCACGCGCAGCGTCCGCCCCTTCGAGGTCGTCAGCGAGTACGCGCCCGCCGGCGACCAGCCCCAGGCGATCGCCGAGCTCGCGGCGCGCATCAACGCCGGCGAGACGGACGTCGTGCTGCTGGGCGCGACCGGAACCGGCAAGTCGGCGACCACCGCCTGGCTCATCGAGCAGGTGCAGCGGCCCACACTCGTGCTCGCGCACAACAAGACCCTCGCCGCGCAGCTGGCGAACGAGTTCCGCGAGCTGATGCCCCACAACGCCGTCGAGTACTTCGTCTCCTATTACGACTACTACCAGCCCGAGGCGTACGTGCCGCAGACGGACACCTTCATCGAGAAGGACTCCTCGATCAACGCCGAGGTCGAGCGGCTCCGGCACTCGACGACCAACTCGCTGCTGTCCCGCCGGGACGTCGTCGTGGTCTCCACGGTGTCCTGCATCTACGGCCTCGGTGCGCCCGAGGAGTACCTCCGCGCCATGGTCGCGCTGCAGGTGGGGGAGCGGTACGACCGGGACGCCCTCATCCGCCAGTTCATCTCGATGCAGTACAACCGCAACGACGTCGACTTCTCGCGCGGCAACTTCCGCGTCCGCGGCGACACGATCGAGATCATCCCGGTGTACGAGGAGCACGCGATCCGGATCGAGTTGTTCGGCGACGAGATCGAGGCGCTCTACTCCCTGCATCCGCTCACCGGCGAGGTGCTCGCCAAGCTCGACTCGGTCCCGATCTTCCCGGCATCCCACTACGTGGCAGGAACCGACGTCATCCAGCGCGCGATCGGAACGATCGAGGCGGAGCTGGCGGAGCGGCTCGCCGAGCTGGAGCGCCAGGGCAAGCTGCTCGAGGCGCAGCGCCTGCGCATGCGCACCACCTTCGATCTCGAGATGCTGCAGCAGCTCGGCTTCTGCTCCGGCATCGAGAACTACTCCCGCCACCTGGACGGCCGGCAGCCCGGCGAGCCGCCGCACACCCTGCTCGACTTCTTCCCCGACGACTTCCTGCTCGTCATCGACGAGTCGCACGTCACGGTCCCGCAGATCGGCGCCATGTACGAAGGGGATGCGTCGCGCAAGCGCACGCTGGTCGAGCACGGGTTCCGACTGCCCAGCGCCATGGACAACCGGCCGCTGCGTTGGGACGAGTTCAAGAACCGGATCGGGCAGACCGTGTACCTCTCGGCCACCCCGGGCAAGTACGAGATGGGCATCGCCGACGGGGTCGTCGAGCAGATCATCCGCCCGACCGGTCTGGTCGACCCGGAGATCGTGGTGAAGCCGTCGAAGGGGCAGATCGACGACCTGCTCGAGGAGATCCGGCTGCGCGTCGAGCGCGACGAGCGGGTGCTGGTCACCACCCTCACCAAGAAGATGGCCGAGGAGCTCACGGACTTCCTCGGCGAGCACGGCGTGCGGGTGCGCTACCTGCACTCCGACGTCGACACCCTCCGGCGCGTGGAACTGCTCACCGAGCTACGGGCGGGGGTGTACGACGTGCTCGTCGGCATCAACCTGCTGCGGGAGGGCCTCGACCTGCCCGAGGTGTCGCTCGTCGCGATCCTGGACGCGGACAAGGAGGGCTTCCTCCGCTCGGGCACCTCGCTCATCCAGACCATCGGACGCGCGGCCCGCAACGTGTCCGGTCAGGTGCACATGTACGCCGACAACATCACGGAGTCGATGCGCAGCGCCATCGAGGAGACCGAGCGTCGTCGCGAGAAGCAGATCGCCTACAACACCGCGCACGGCATCGATCCGCAGCCGCTGCGCAAGCGGATCGCCGACATCACCGAGGTGCTCGCCCGCGAAGCCGCGGACACCGCCGATATGAGGGCCGGCCGCGGCAAGGCGGGCAAGAGCGGCAAGGGCAAGTCGCCGACGCCGAATCTGCGCCGCGAGGGCATCGCCGCGGAGGGCGCCACGCAGCTGGAGGAGACGATCGCCGATCTGTCCGAGCAGATGCTCGCGGCCGCTGCGGAGCTCAAGTTCGAACTCGCCGCCCGTCTGCGCGACGAGGTGCAGGACCTGAAGAAGGAGCTGCGGGCGATGGAGCGGGCCGGCCACGCCTGACGATCAGCCCACGGCGGCCGGCGCTCACGGCTTCCCGGGGAAGCTCAAGGGCAGTGCATGAGCGGCTTGGGGCCGCTGCGGTCGATCTCGTGCCGGTTCATCGGTGCGCCGCACAGCGGGCATCCGCGTTCGGCGCGTTCCTCCGGGGTGGGCGGCGGCGTCTTCTCATACGGACCGACGGATGCCGGTCCCGCGTAGCGGATGAGGCGCGAGTTGAACCACGCGTACCACCCGCCCGCCTCGCGCACGCGGGTTCGGAGGGAGGTGCGCTCGGGATGCTCGTTCATGATCCTTAGTGTACTAACTATTTGCTACCCGGTATCATGAACGTCATGACGAGCGACGACGACCTCCTCCGCCTGGAGAACCAGCTCTGCTTCGCCATGGTCACCGCCGCACGGAACGTCGTCGCGGTGTACCGGCCCATCCTCGAGCCGCTCGGGCTCACGCATCCGCAGTACCTGGTCATGCTCGCGCTGTGGGAGAGGGCGCCGCGGGCGCTGCACGACCTCGCCGCCGACCTCGCGATGGATCCGGCAAGCGCCTCGCCGCTGGTCAAGCGCCTCGAGCGCGACGGCCTGGTGCGGCGCACCCGCAGCGCCCAGGACGAGCGCCGTCTCGACATCGAGCTGACGGATGCCGGTCGCGCACTCCGCGCCAGGGCGGTCGAGGTGCCGAAGCAGGTGATGGCCCGCGTCGGCATGGACGTGGACGAGGTCGCGCGGCTCCGCGACGCCCTCGCACCCTTCGCCGGGCGCGCCCCGGAGGAGCCGCCGGTCCGCTCCGTTCCCGCCGTCCGCTGAGCCTGCCGCAGCCCTCCGCGATTACGCTGTCAGCGACTCCGGAGCCGGTGTCCGTGGCCCCTCCTAGACTTGACGGGTGCCCATCGTTCCCGTCGCCAGCCAAGGAAAACTCAGTGTTCGCGGTGCCCGCGTGCACAATCTCAAGAACGTCGACCTCGACATCCCCAGAGACGCGCTGGTCGTCTTCACCGGCCTGTCCGGCTCCGGGAAATCGAGCCTCGCCTTCGACACGATCTTCGCGGAGGGGCAGCGCCGGTACGTCGAGTCGCTGAGCGCCTACGCCCGTCAGTTCCTCGGTCAGGTGGACCGACCGGACGTGGACTTCATCGAGGGTCTCAGCCCTGCGGTGTCCATCGACCAGAAGTCGACGAACCGCAACCCGCGGTCGACGGTGGGCACGATCACCGAGATCTACGACTACATGCGTCTGCTCTGGGCCCGCATCGGCGTGCCGCACTGTCCGGAGTGCGGTGAGAAGATCCAGCGCCAGACCGTGCAGCAGATCGCCGACCAGCTGATGGAGCTGCCGGAGCGCACCCGCTACCAGATCGTCGCTCCCGTGGTCTCGCAGAAGAAGGGCGAGTTCGTCGACCTGTTCCGCGAGCTCGGGGCCAAGGGGTACTCGCGGGCCATCGTCGACGGGGAGCTCATCCAGCTCTCCGAGCCGCCGACGCTCAAGAAGAGCTACAAGCACGACATCGCCGTCGTCGTCGACCGTCTCGTCGCGTCGCCAGACATCCTCGCACGGGTCACCGACTCGGTGGAGACCGCGCTGAGCCTGGCCGGCGGCGTCATGCAGGTGAACTTCGTGGACCAGGAGGGGGATGCCGCCTGGCAGTCGTTCTCCGAGAAGCTCGCCTGCCCCAACGGGCATCCGATCACCCTCACCGAGATCGAGCCGCGCACCTTCTCCTTCAACGCGCCGTTCGGCGCCTGCCCCGCCTGCTCGGGCCTGGGCACCCGGATGTCGGTGGACGTCGACCTCATGCTCGGCGACGAGGATCTGTCCATCCGGGAGGGTGTCATCCTGCCCTGGACCACGCAGGGCAAGGGGCTCTTCCAGTACTACGAGCGGCTTCTGGAAGGGCTCGCTCGCGATCTCGACTTCTCACTGGACACGCCGTGGCGGGAACTGCACTCCGACGTGCGCGAGGCCGTGCTGCGCGGTGACAACTACAAGGTCACCGTGAAGTGGAAGAACCGGTACGGCCGGGAGATGCGGTACACGTCCGGCTTCGAGGGTGTCGTCCCCTACATCGAGCGCCAGTACCTGCAGGCCGAGAGCGACACCCAGCGCAACCGCTGGGGCGAGTACCTCCGCGAGGTGCCGTGCCCCGTCTGCAACGGCGATCGGCTCAAGCCGGAGGTGCTCTCGGTGCTCGTGCACGGCCACTCCATCGCCGAGGTGTCGCACCTCAGCCTCGCCGAGGCGCGCGAGTTCATGGAGAAGCTGGTGCTCACCGATCGCGAGGCGAAGATCGCTGCGCAGGTGCTGCGCGAGATCCGGCTCCGGCTCGACTTCCTGCTGCAGGTGGGCCTGGCATACCTCAACCTCAGCCGCTCGGCCGGCTCCCTCTCGGGCGGCGAGGCGCAGCGCATCCGGCTCGCCACGCAGATCGGCTCCGGCCTGACCGGGGTGCTCTACGTGCTCGACGAGCCCTCCATCGGCCTGCATCAGCGCGACAACCGCCGTCTCATCCAGACCCTGGAGAAGCTGCGCGACCTCGGGAACACCCTGATCGTCGTCGAGCACGACGAGGAGACCATCGAGGCCGCCGACTGGGTCGTCGACATCGGGCCGCGGGCCGGTGTCGACGGGGGACAGGTCGTCCACTCCGGCCCGTACTCCGCGCTGCTCACCGACCGCGACTCGCTCACCGGCGACTACCTCTCCGGTCGTCGCGAGATCCCGATCCCCGCCAAACGCCGCAAGATCGACCGGAAGCGGATGCTGACCGTCGTCGGCGCCCGGGAGAACAACCTGAAGAACGTCAGCGCCGAGTTCCCGCTCGGCGTGCTCACGGCCGTCACCGGGGTGAGCGGCTCCGGCAAGTCGTCCCTCGTGAACGACATCCTGTACCAGGTGCTCGCCGCGCGGCTGAACGGTGCCCGCACCGTGCCGGGCAAGCACACCCGGGTCACGGGACTCGACAACCTCGACAAGGTCGTGCACGTCGACCAGGCGCCGATCGGCCGTACGCCGCGCTCGAACCCGGCGACGTACACGGGCGTCTTCGACCGGATCCGGTCGCTGTTCGCCGAGACCCCCGAGGCGAAGGTGCGCGGCTACCAGCCCGGGCGGTTCAGCTTCAACGTCAAGGGCGGCCGCTGCGAGGCGTGCTCAGGCGACGGCACGATCAAGATCGAGA
Organism: Microbacterium neungamense; assembly: GCF_024971095.1. Classification (NCBI taxonomy): domain Bacteria; kingdom Bacillati; phylum Actinomycetota; class Actinomycetes; order Micrococcales; family Microbacteriaceae; genus Microbacterium; species Microbacterium neungamense. Next base: position 1,591,729 of record NZ_CP069717.1, on the reverse strand, counting down.
TGAACTTCCTGCCGGACGTGTATGTCGACTGCGAGGTGTGCCACGGCAAGCGGTACAACCGGGACACCCTCGCCGTGCACTACAAGGGCAAGAACATCGCCGAGGTGCTCGAGATGCCGATCGAGGAGGCCGCGGAGTTCTTCGAGCCGATCCAGGCGATCCATCGCTATCTGAAGACGCTCGTCGACGTCGGGCTCGGCTACGTCCGGCTCGGGCAGTCCGCGACCACGCTCTCCGGCGGGGAGGCGCAGCGCGTCAAGCTCGCCACCGAGCTCCAGCGCCGCAGCAACGGGCGGAGCATCTACGTACTCGACGAGCCGACCACCGGTCTGCACTTCGAGGACGTGCGCAAGCTCCTCGAGGTGCTGAACGGCCTGGTCGACAAGGGGAACACCGTCATCGTCATCGAGCACAACCTCGACGTCATCAAGTCCGCCGACTGGGTCATCGATCTCGGTCCCGAGGGCGGCTCCGGCGGCGGCGAGATCATCGCGACCGGCACCCCCGAACAGGTGGCGCGCGTGCACGAGAGCCACACCGGGCAGTTCCTTGCCGAGATCCTCGGCGACCGGACGGCACGCAAGGCGGGTTGATGGCCGACGTCCTGCCGTACAAGCCGCGGACGGGCGAGATCCCCACGGATCCGGGCGTGTATCGGTTCCGCGACGCCGACGGACGGGTGCTCTACGTCGGCAAGGCGAAGAACCTCCGTCAGCGGCTGTCGAACTACTTCGCGCCGCTGCACACGCTGCACGAGCGCACCCGCCGGATGGTGACCACCGCGGCATCCGTGGAGTGGACGGTGGTGGCCACCGACGTGGACTCGCTGCAGCTCGAGTACATGTGGATCAAGGAGTTCGATCCACCGTTCAACGTCCGCTACAAGGACGACAAGTCGTACCCGTTCATGGCGATCACGCTCGCCGACGAGGCACCCCGGGTGATGGTCACGCGCAACCGGCGCATCCCCGGCGCCCGCTACTTCGGTCCATACCCGAAGGTGTGGGCGGTGCACGAGACGATCGACCTGATGATCAAGGCGTTCCCGATCCGCACCTGCAGCGACGCCAGCTACAAGCGGGCCATGCAGACCGGGCGGCCGTGCTTCCCCGGGCAGATCGGCAAATGCGGCGGACCGTGCTCGATGACCGTGACCATCGAGGAGCACCGGGCCATGGTCGACGACTTCGTCGCCTTCATGGCCGGCGGTGACGAGCGCTTCACGCGGGAGCTGACGAAGCGGATGCACGAGGCGTCCGCCGCCATGGACTACGAGGCGGCGGCGAAGTACCGCGACAAGCTCCGCGCGATCGAGGCCGTGCTCGGCAAGAGCGCCCTGGTGCTGCCCGCGGACGAGGACGCGGACCTGTTCGGCATCGCCGAGGACGAGCTGGCCGCGGCGGTGCAGCACTTCGTCATCCGCGGAGGACGCGTGCGCGGCGTCCGCGCCCTCACGATCGAGAAGGAGCTCGACATCTCCGGCGGCGAGCTCGTCGAGCAGGTGCTCCAGCAGGCGTACGGCGAGGCCGCCGACGTGCCGCGCCGCATCCTCGTCCCGGTGCTGCCGGACGACGCGCGGGAGCTCGAGGAATGGCTGCGGGAACGGCGCGGGCGCAAGGTCGAGATCGCCGTCGCGCAGCGCGGACAGCGTGCCGAGCTGATGCGGACGGCGACGCTGAACGCCCAGCAGGCGCTGCTGCGGCACAAGACCCGCCGCACCAGCGACTACGTCTCACGCACGCAGGCGCTGACCGACCTGCAGGAGGCGCTCGGGATGGACGAGGCGCCGCTGCGGATCGAGTGCTTCGACATCTCACACCTCGGCGGCACGAACGTCGTCGCCTCGATGGTCGTCTTCGAGGACGGTCTGCCGCGCAAGGACCAATACCGCTCGTTCAACATCGCCGAGACCACCGACGACACCGACTCGATGTACCAGGTGCTGATGCGGCGGCTGGCGTACATGGATGCCGACCCGCTTTCGCCGGCCGCGGACGCTGAGCTCGTCGAAGCGTCACCGGACCCTTCGACAGGCTCAGGGTCCGTCGAAGGCTCAGGGTCCGTCGAAGGCTCAGGGTCCGTGGAAGCGGCAGGGGTCGTCACGCGGCGGAAGCCGCGCTTCGCGTACCGGCCGCAGCTGCTGATCGTGGACGGCGGACGCCCGCAGGTCGAGGCCGCCGCGCGGGCGCTGCGCGACAGCGGGCATCCGGAGGTCGCCCTGTGCGGCATCGCCAAGCGGCTCGAGGAGATCTGGGTGCCCGGCGACGAGTTCCCGGTCATCCTGCCCCGCACCAGCGAGGCGCTCTACCTCGTGCAGCGGCTGCGCGACGAGGCACACCGGTTCGCGATCTCCCACCAGCGCCGCCGCCGCAAGCGCGACATCACCACGGTGCTCGCCGAGGTGCCGGGGCTCGGCGAGGCGCGGATCAAGGCGCTGCTGAAGCACTTCGGCTCGGTCACCGCGCTGCGGGCGGCGACGCCCGAGCGGATCACCGAGGTGGCCGGCATCGGCCCCGCCCTCGCCGCGGCCATCCACACCCATCTGACGGCGCAGCGCCCGGCCGCCACTCGATAGGCTGGAGCCGCAGGGGAGGGAGAAGCGATGACCGCCGAGGAGAAGGGCGAGTTCCTGATCGTCACCGGGATGTCGGGAGCAGGCCGGACCACGGCGGCGAACGCCCTGGAGGACCTCGGCTGGTACGTGGTCGACAACCTGCCGCCGCAGATGCTGCGGCCGCTGCTCGACCTCACCGACATGGGCGGCGGCAGCCTGCCGAAGGTCGCCGCCGTGGTCGACGTCCGCGGGCGGAACCTCTTCGACGACTTCCCCGGCGTTGCCCGCGCGCTCCGCTCCCGCGGCTCGGTGAAGGTGCTCTTCCTGGACGCCTCGGACGACGTGCTGGTCCGCCGGTTCGAGTCGGTGCGGCGCCCGCATCCGCTGCAGGGCGACGGCACCCTGCTCGACGGCATCCGGATCGAGCGGCAGCGTCTCGCCCCCATCCGCGAGGCGGCCGACGTGCTCCTGGACACCTCCGGTCTGAACATCCACCAGCTGGCCACGCAGGTGTCCGAGCTGTTCTCCGAGGAGGGCGCGGCACGGCACAAGCTGACCATCCTCAGCTTCGGGTTCAAGTACGGCCTGCCCACGGACGTCGACCTCGTCGCCGACATGCGGTTCCTGCCGAACCCGTTCTGGAACGAAGACCTGCGCAACTTCACCGGTCAGGACGCCGCGGTGCGCGACTACGTGCTCGGCCAGGAGGGCGCCGGCGAGTTCCTCGACGCCTACGCGGCCGCGCTGCGTCCGGTGCTGGAGGGGTACCAGCGCGAGAACAAGAGCCATTCCACGGTCGCGATCGGATGCACCGGCGGCAAGCACCGCTCGGTCGCGACCGCGGAGGAGCTGGCACGGCGTCTGGCGAGCGTGCCCGGGGTGGCCGTGAGCGTGCGGCACCGCGACCTCGGCAAGGAGTAGCGGAGCCGTCCGGCCTTGTAGGCTATTCCCTTGCGTCGCGATCCGACGCGCAAGCGTGAGGGAGTTCCGTGGCACTAACCACCGACGTCAAGGCAGAACTGGTCAGCATCCGCAACGCACCCCCGACGGTGCGCGTCGCGGAGGTGACCACCATCCTCCGGTTCGCCGGCGGCCTGCACTCCATCGCGGGGCGCGTGGCGGTCGAGGCCGAGGTGGATGCCGAGACGCTGGCGCGGCGGGTCGCGCGCGATCTCGCCGAGATCTACGGCGTGCGCCCGGAGATCGCCCAGGTGAAGTCCGGCGGATCCACGCCGGGCGCCGCGAACGAGGGCGCGCGCTGGGCCGTGCGGGTGATCGGTGCAGGGGAGACCCTGGCGCGTCAGACCGGTCTGCTCGACCCGCGCCGTCGTCCGGTCCGCGGTCTGCCGAACCGGCTCACCACCGGCTCGCGCGAGGAGCTCGCGGGCATCTGGCGTGGCGCGTTCCTCGCCGCCGGTTCGCTGAGCGAGCCGGGCCGCTCGGCCGTGCTCGAGGTCTCCTGCCCGTCCGGCGAGGCTGCGATGGCCCTCGTCGGCGCCGCGCACCGCCTCGGCGTGACCGCCAAGGCCCGCGAAGTGCGCGGTCTGCCGCGCGTCGTCGTGCGCGAGGGCGAGGCCATCCGCGCGATCCTCAGCATCATGGGCGCCCGCCGCACCGCCGCCGCCTGGGAGGAGATGCGCCAGCGCCGCGAGGTGCGCGCCGGCGTGAACCGGCTGGTGAACTTCGACGACGCGAACCTGCGCCGCTCCGCCCAGGCCGCCGTCGCGGCCTGCGCCCGCGTGGAGCGCGCCCTCGAGATCCTCGGCGACGACGTCCCCGAGCACCTGCGGATGGCCGGCAACCTGCGCCTCGCGCACCGCGACGCCAGCCTCGACGAGCTCGGCCACCACGCCGACCCGCCGCTCACCAAGGACGCCGTGGCCGGCCGCATCCGCCGCCTGCTCGCCATGGCGGACAAGCGCGCGCAGCAGGAGGGCATCCCCGGCACCGAGGCCGCCGTGCCCGCCGGCCTCGACGACTGATCCGCCCGGCCGATCCCGTCACACGGGGAAGGAACCCCTTCCCTCCCGCGTTGCCGTCACTAGGATGTGAGAAGACCGCTCTGCGAAGCACTTCGGCTCGCAGACGATCGCAAGCGCCGCGGGCGCGGCGCGGATTGGATGATATCGACATGGCGACATACACGCTCCCGGACCTTCCGTACGACTACGCGGCGCTCGAGCCGCACATCAGCGCGAAGATCATGGAACTGCACCATGACAAGCACCACGCCGCGTACGTCGCAGGCGCCAACACCGCCCTCGAACAGCTCGCCGAGGCCCGCGAGAGCGGCAACCTGGCGAACGTGAACAAGCTCGAGAAGGACCTCGCGTTCAACCTCGGCGGCCACGTCAACCACTCGATCTTCTGGACCAACCTGTCGCCGGAGGGCGGCGGGCAGCCCGAGGGCGAGCTCAAGGCCGCGATCGACGAGTTCTTCGGCTCCTTCGAGAAGTTTCAGGCGCACTTCACCGCCGCCGCCACGGGCATCCAGGGCTCGGGCTGGGCCGTGCTCAGCTGGGACCCGATCGGTGCGCGCCTGATCATCCAGCAGCTGTTCGACCAGCAGTCGAACACCGCGCAGGGCACCATCCCCCTGTTCCAGCTGGACATGTGGGAGCACGCGTTCTACCTCGACTACCTGAACGTCAAGGCGGATTACGTCAAGGCGGCGTGGAACATCGCCAACTGGCAGAACGTCGCTCAGCGGTTCGAAACAGCCCGCGAGAAGACCTCGGGCCTGCTGGTACTGTCATAAACAAGACGGGCGTCCCGACGGGCCACCGCCCGTCGGGACGCCGTTGTCCATATATCCCCCTGAATAGAACGCGCATCTCGCGCACGAGACACAGGAGAATCTGAGTGTCTGTCAAGATCGGTATCAACGGCTTCGGTCGTATCGGACGCAACTACTTCCGCGCCGCACTCGCACAGGGTGCGGACCTCGACATCGTCGCGGTCAACGACCTCACTGACAACAAGACGCTGGCGCACCTCCTCAAGTACGACTCCGTGACCGGGCGCCTGGATGCCGACGTGACCTACGACGAGGAGAGCATCACCGTCGACGGCAAGGTCATCAAGGCCTTCGCGGAGCGCGACCCCGCCAACCTGCCGTGGGGCGAGCTCGGCGTCGACATCGTGATCGAGTCCACCGGCTTCTTCACCAACGCGGATGCCGCGCGCAAGCACATCGAGGCCGGCGCCAAGAAGGTGCTCATCTCCGCACCCGCCACCGGCGAGGACGCCACCTTCGTGATGGGCGTGAACGAGGACACCTACGACCCGGAGAAGCACAACATCATCTCCAACGCCTCGTGCACCACGAACTGCCTCGCCCCGCTGGCGAAGGTCTTCAACGACGCCTTCGGCATCGAGAACGGCCTGATGACCACGGTCCACGCCTACACCGCCGACCAGAACCTGCAGGACGGCCCGCACAAGGACCTCCGCCGCGCCCGCGCCGCGGCGATCAACATCGTCCCGACCTCGACCGGCGCGGCCAAGGCCATCGGCCTGGTCCTGCCCGAGCTCAAGGGCAAGCTCGACGGCTTCGCGCTGCGCGTGCCCGTCCCCACCGGGTCGATCACCGACCTCACCGTCACCACCTCGCGCCCGGTCACCGCCGACGAGGTGAAGGCCGCGTACAAGGCCGCCGCGGAGGGCCCGCTCAAGGGCATCCTGAAGTACACCGAGGACGACATCGTCTCGAGCGACATCGTCACCGACCCGTACTCCTCGATCTTCGACGCCGGACTGCTGCGCGTCCTGGGCAACCAGGTCAAGCTGTCCGCCTGGTACGACAACGAGTGGGGCTACTCGAACCGCCTGGTCGACCTCACCGAGTACGTCGCCGAGCGTCTCTGAGCCGTACGCTATGAGCCTGCGAACCCTTGAATCCCTGACGGGAGACGCCGGGTCGCTGGAGGGCAAGCGCGTCATCGTCCGCTGTGACCTCAACGTCCCGCTGCGGGACGGGGTCATCACGGACGATGGACGTGTCCGCGCCTCCCTGCCGACCCTGAACGCCCTCATCAACGCGGGAGCCCGCGTCATCGTGTGCTCGCACCTCGGCCGGCCCGACGGCGCGCCCGACCCGCAGTACAGCCTTGCGCCGGTCGCGCAGCGACTGTCCGAGCTGCTCGGCAAGCCGGTCGCCTTCGCCCGTGACACGGTCGGCGAGTCCGCGCGCGAGGCGGTCGCCGCGCTCGAGGACGGCGACGTCGTCGTGCTCGAGAACCTGCGGTTCAACCCCGGCGAGACGTCGAAGGACGACGGCGAGCGACAGGCCTTCGCGGCACAGCTGGCCGAGCTCGGCGACGCGCTCGTCTCCGACGGGTTCGGCGTGGTGCACCGCAAGCAGGCGAGCGTCTACGACCTCGCGCAGCTGCTGCCGTCCGCTGCTGGACTGCTGATCGCCGCCGAGCTGGACGTGCTCGACCGGCTCACCGAGAAGCCGGAGCGCCCGTACACGGTCGTGCTCGGCGGATCGAAGGTCAGCGACAAGCTCGGCGTCATCTCGCACCTGCTGCCGCGGGTCGACCGGCTCCTGATCGGCGGCGGCATGCTGTTCACCTTCCTCGCGGCGGAGGGCCACGCCGTGGCATCCAGCCTCCTCGAGCAGGACCAGCTGGAGACCGTGCGCGGCTACATCGCGGAGGCGAAGGAGCGCGGCGTGGAGCTCGTGCTCCCCACCGACGTCGTGGTCGCGTCGGCGTTCGCCGCGGATGCCGAGCACGAGGTGGTCGCCGCGGATGCCATCGAGCAGAGCTCGTTCGGTGCCTCCGGCATCGGCCTGGACATCGGCCCGGAGACCGCCGCCCGCTTCGCCGACGCGATCCGCGACTCGAAGACGGTGTTCTGGAACGGCCCGATGGGCGTGTTCGAGTTCCCCGCCTTCGCGGCGGGCACGAAGGCGGTCGCGAAGGCCCTCACCGAGGTCGACGGCCTGGCCGTCGTCGGCGGCGGCGACTCCGCGGCAGCCGTGCGCCAGCTCGGCTTCGCGGACGACGAGTTCGGACACATCTCGACGGGCGGAGGGGCCAGCCTCGAGTTCCTGGAAGGCAAGAAGCTCCCCGGACTGGAGGTCCTCGGATGGCAGTGAGCAGCCGCGTCCCGCTGATCGCGGGCAACTGGAAGATGAACCTCGACCACCTGCAGGCGGTCGCCACGGTGCAGAAGCTGCACTGGACGCTCAAAGAGGCGGGGCATGAGGACGGCTCGGTGGAGGTGGCGGTGTTCCCGCCTTTCACCGACATCCGCAGCGTGCAGACGCTCATCGACGCCGACAAGATCCCGTTCGCGCTCGGCGCGCAGGACCTGTCCGCGCACGACTCGGGCGCGTACACCGGCGAGGTCTCCGGTGCGTTCCTCGCGAAGCTCGACGTGAAGTACGTCATCATCGGGCACTCCGAGCGCCGCGAGTACCACCGGGAGACCGACGAGGTCGTCAACGCGAAGGTCAAGGCCGCGCTGAAGCACGGCCTGGTGCCGGTCATCTGCGTCGGCGAGACGGCGGAGGACCTGGAGAAGCACGGCGCGAGCGCCGTCCCGGCGGCACAGCTCGAGGCCGCCCTCCAGGGTGTGCCCGCCTCCGCGGACATCGTCGTGGCGTACGAGCCGGTGTGGGCGATCGGGTCCGGTCAGGCGGCGACCCCGCAGCAGGCCCAGGAGGTCTGCGCCGCGCTGCGGAAGGTCATCGCCTCGGTGCTCGACGAGGATGCCGCGGCACGCACCCGCATCCTCTACGGCGGATCCGTGAAGGCCGCGAACATCGCCTCGTTCATGCGCGAGCCCGATGTGGACGGCGCTCTCGTCGGAGGAGCCAGCCTCGTGGTCGACGATTTCGCGGCCATCGTCCGCTTCGAGAAGCACGTCGGCGTCTGAGTGTGCGGCGGGGCTCCGGCCCCGCCGCCCCGTATACTTGACCGTTACGCGGGCCGAACGGCCCGGTCGAAAGGCTTTCACTCGTGCCAGTTCTTGAGTTCGTGCTGCAGGTGCTGCTGGGCATCACCAGCGTCCTGCTGACCCTCCTCATCCTTCTCCACAAAGGCCGCGGCGGCGGGCTGTCGGACATGTTCGGCGGCGGCATGTCCGCGGCGGTCGGCTCGTCCGGCCTCGCCGAGCGGAACCTGAACCGGTTCACGGTGGTGCTCGCGCTGCTGTGGTTCGTGTCCATCGTCGCCCTCGGGCTCATCACGAAGTTCCAGGTGATCTGATGGCCACCGGAGGGAACGCGATCCGCGGCACCCGAGTCGGCTCCGGGCCGATGGGCGAGCAGGACCACGGCTATCACGCCGACCGCATCGCGGTGTCGTATTGGGATGCCCTGGGCAACGAGACCGTCCGCTACTTCGCGGCCGGCCTGCCCGAGGAGGAGATCCCGGACGTCATCGACCACCCGCACTCGGGCCTCCCGGCCGGGCGGGACAAGGACAATCCGCCGGCGCTGGCGAAGGCCGAGCCGTACAAGACGCACCTCGCGTACGTGAAGGAGCGTCGCACCGAGGAGGAGGCCGAGCAGCTCCTCCAGGATGCGCTGAACCAGCTGCGCGCGCGGCGAGGGCAGGCCTGACGCCCCGCTGATCGAGCATCGGAACGGGCCCCCGAGGAACCTCGGGGGCCCGTTCGCGTCAGGCCGTACTCGGCGTTCGCCTGCGTGTACCCGGCGACGCCGGACGGCACCCGCCAGGAGATGGTGATGGTCGGCGCGAGCGCGAGGAGCCCGGGATCCGTCACGCAGCCCGGCGAGCGCGAGCTCACCGGCTCCGGCACGTTCAGCGCGGTGAACGTCGCCGAGGCCGCGTGCTCGGCATCCGTGAACGCGGCATCCGTCACCTCCGTGCGGGCCGCGGCCTGCGCGCCGGATGCCGAGAAGGCGAGGAGCACGAGACCCGCCACCGCGGCGGGAAGACCGCGCTTCATGAGCGGCCTCCGCGGTCCGGCCGCCGCAGGACGAGCAGCGCCAGCCCTGCGAGGAGCAGCGCGCCGCCGCCGAGCGCCCAGGGAGCGAGCGGGGGTGGGCCGGTGACGGCGAGGTCGCCGCCTGGGGCGATCGCGGCGGACTCCCCGGCGCCGTGCGCGTGCACGCGCAGCCGGGTGCTGCCGCCGCTTCCGGATACCAGGGCGACGGTGAGCCGCAGGCGGGCGACCTCGTCGTCGCGGATCCGGGTCAGCGGCACCTCGGCGCCGTCGAGCGGAACCCGCCACTCGGTCCGGATCGGCAGCGCGCCGGCCGGGCATCCGCTGATCCCCCACGCGGCTTCGCAGCGGTGCACGGCGACGGTGAGTGCGGCGTCGCCGGCCGCGCTGACGCCGATCAGCACCGTCCCGGGGTCCGGCGCGTCCGCGCTCACCGTCACGTCCCAGTGCACGGGGCGGCCGGGCACCAGCCGGGAGGCGGCATCCCAGTCCGCCACCGAGACGAGGCGCAGCACGTCGCCCTGCACCACTTCGGTCGCCGGCGCCGCCCACGCGGGCGTGGGGGACAGGAGCGCCGCGACGACCGCGGCACCGGCGAGCACCCGTGCCGCTCTCATGCCGACGCCCCGTTCCCGTCGCTCCGAGGACGAGCCCGCGCCGGACCGCGCGGCCAGAAGGCCCAGACGACCAAGGCGGCCGGCCGTGAAGGTCGCGCTGCCATGCTCGGTGTCGTTCCACGCCGCGAGCGTGGCCGCGGCACCCACACCGAGCACCAGGCCGCCCGCGAGGAGCGCCTGGATGCGGCGGAAGCGCAGCCGCCTCGCCTCCCGCCGGCCTCTGCGGGTGCGTGTCATGTCAGTCCGCGGTCGAGGTGGCGGTGAACTTCCACGTCGCGGTCGCCGAGGCGCCCTGAGTGATGCCCTCGCCGGCCGTCACCGCGAAGCAGAGCTGCACGGCGGTCCCGGGCGCACCCGCGGCGGCCCCCTTGGTCAGCGGCACCGAGGTCGCCCCCGTCTGCGCGCTCAGCGTGCTCCCGGAGGCGATGAGCGTGCCGGCAGCGGTCGCGTCGCAGGTCGCGGCGGGGGCGATGGCGCGCACCGTGTACGAGAGGTTCGCCTCGTTGCCGCCGGTGCCGGCAGTGGTCCCGTCCGGCACGAGCGTGGCGTCGTTCGTGGTCGTCTCGTCCAGGCGCACCCAGAACGGCGCGTACACGACGTCGCCGGGCGACATCGCGGCGGCGGTCTCGGGCAGCTGGAAGACCAGGCTCGCGGCGGCGTCGCCGTTGTCGACGTTGTGGTCGCCGTAGGACGCGTTGAAGCGCCCTGTCGTCGACCCCTCGAGGTTGAACGAGCCGGCGGTGAACGTGCCGGTCGCGAACTCCGAGTCGTTCCACGCCGCGAGCGTCACGGCCGCGCCGACGCCGAGCACGAGGCCGCCGGCGAGGACGGCGAGAACCTTGCGTCGTCGAGTGGATGTCAGTGCCGCCCCCGCGGCAGTCCGGTGCTCCATGGAGCATCCCCCTTCCGAATCACTCGGGTGATGCGCACCGAGTCGGGTCAGCGTATTGGTATATCGCGAGGAGGCGAACCGGATTTGCCGGGACTGCATAAACGGGCAGCCGATTTGGGACGCGGCGGCTGTGGAACGTCTTCGATCCTGATGTGCAAAGGCCCCGCCGTGCGGCGGGGCCTTTGCACATCAGAGGGGGCGACGGGAATCGAACCCGCACCACCAGTTTGGAAGACTGGGGCTCTACCATTGAGCTACGCCCCCGGACCGGAATCCGGCGCCGGCCGTCTGCCGGCCGACCGATCAAGCATAGCGGACGGGGCGCGGCCTCCCGTCCGTTAGACTCGTGGAGGCCGTTCCCGTGCGCGCGGGTTCACCGGGGCGTAGCTCAGCTTGGTAGAGCGCCCGCTTTGGGAGCGGGAGGTCGCAGGTTCAAATCCTGTCGCCCCGACCACGGAATCCAGACCCACCACGGAATCCAGACTTCACGACCGCGTCGTCTGCGCGGAAACCACAAGGAGAACACACCAGCATGGCCAACAGCACCGTCGAGAAGCTGTCCCCGACTCGGGTGAAGCTCAGCATCACGGTCACCCCCGAGGACCTCAAGCCCAGCATCCAGCACGCCTACGAGCACATCGCCCGCGACGTGCAGATCCCGGGCTTCCGCAAGGGCAAGGTCCCCGCGCCGATCATCGACCAGCGCATCGGCCGCGGCGCCGTGATCGAGCACGCCGTGAACGAGGGCCTCGACGGCTTCTTCCGTGCCGCAGCCGCCGAGCACAACGTGCGCATGGTCGGCCGTCCCACCGCTGACATCACGCAGTGGCCGAGCGAGAAGGACTTCTCGGGCGACCTGCTCGTCGACATCGAGGTCGACGTCCGCCCGGAGATCGAGCTCCCCGACCTGTCGGACATCACCGTCACCGTCGACGCCGTCGAGGCCGACGAGGCGGCGGTCGACGCCGAGCTGGACCGCCTGCGCGCGCGCTTCGGCACGCTGATCCCGGTCGACCGCCCGGCCGCCAAGGGCGACTTCGTCGAGCTCGACCTGACCGCGTCGATCGACGGCGCCGAGATCGACCGCGCCGACGGCGTCTCCTACGAGGTGGGCTCGGGTGAGCTGCTCGAGGGCATCGACGAGGCGATCGAGTCCCTCACCGCAGGCGAGCAGACCACGTTCCGCTCCAAGCTCGTCGGCGGCGACCACGCCGGCGAGGAGGCCGAGGTCTCCGTCACCGTCAAGGCCGTCAAGGAGCGCGACCTCCCCGAGGCCGACGACGACTTCGCGCAGATGGCCAGCGAGTTCGACACCCTCGCCGAGCTGCGCGCCAGCCTCGCCGAGCGCGTCGCCCAGCAGGGCGTCTTCGCCCAGGGCGCCGCCGCCCGCGACAAGCTCATCGAGACCCTTCTCGAGCAGATCGAGATCCCGGTGCCGCCCCAGCTCATCGAGGACGAGGTGCACAGCCACCTCGAGGGCGAGGGCCGTCTCGAGGACGACGAGCACCGTGCCGAGGTCACCGAGGCCAGCGAGAAGCAGTTCCGCACCCAGGTGCTGCTCGACGCGATCGCCGAGGACGCCAAGGTGCAGGTGTCGCAGGAGGAGCTCAGCCAGTACCTGATCCAGTCCGCCGCGCAGTACGGCATGGCGCCGCAGGAGTTCGTCGAGGCGCTGCAGTCGGCCAACCAGCTGCCCGCGCTGATCGGCGAGGTCGCCCGCAACAAGGCGCTCGCGGTCGCGCTCAGCAAGGTGAAGGTCGTCGACACCGCCGGCAAGGACGTCGACCTGTCCGAGTTCATCGGCGACATCGATGAGGCCGAGGACGAGGCCGCGGACGCCGAGGCCGCCGACGCCGAGAAGGCCGAGGAGAAGCCCGCGAAGAAGGCTCCGGCGAAGAAGGCTCCGGCGAAGAAGGCCGCCGCGAAGAAGGACGAGGCCGCCGACGCCGAGAAGGCGGAGGAGAAGCCCGCGAAGAAGGCTCCGGCGAAGAAGGCTCCGGCGAAGAAGGCCGCCGCGAAGAAGGACGAGGCCGACAAGGCCGAGTGATCGCGGATCATTCACGGAAGGGCGGATGCTGCGGCATCCGCCCTTCCCCGTTCCCGGAAGGACCCGTGCCGGACTGGCAGCAGCGGATCGACGCGATCTGGGCAGACGACGCGCTGACCGACCTCGAGCGCATCGCGCGCATCGATGCCCTCGCGGCCGAGGCCCCGGACGAGGCGCACGCGGCGTTCGAACGCGCGGGCGCCCGCGATTCGGCGGGCCTGGAGTCCGAGACGGAGCCGCTCTACCGTCGCGCGCTCGATCTCGGCGCGCTCGATCTCGGCCTGCCCGAAGACCTGCGCGCGCAGGCCGTGATCCAGCTGGCGAGCACGCTGCGCAACCTCGGCCGCGTCGCCGAGAGCCTCGAGCTGCTGGCGGCGGAGCGCGAACGCGGCGGTCCGCTCGCGGATGCGGCATCCGCGTTCTACGCCCTCGCGCTCGCCTCCGCGGGGGATCCGCTGGCCGCGGCTTCCGTCGCCCTGGAGGCCCTTGCACCCCACCTGCCGCGGTACACGCGGTCCGTGACCGGATACGCCCGGGAGCTCCGTCCGCCACGCTGATATGCCGACGGCGAACACGACCGGCCGTCCGTGTTGTCGCCGGTAGATTCGAATCACCGAAACACGGAAACAGGAGCTGACATGGCTGCAGAACCCCTCGTCGCGACGAGTGTCTTCGACAGGCTGCTGAAGGACCGCATCATCTGGCTCGGATCCGAGGTGCGCGATGAGAACGCCAACGAGATCTGCGCGAAGATCCTCCTTCTCGCCGCAGAGGACCCCGAGAAGGACATCTACCTCTACATCAACTCGCCCGGCGGCTCGATCACCGCGGGCATGGCCATCTACGACACCATGCAGTTCGTGCCGAACGACATCGTCACGGTCGGCATCGGCATGGCGGCCTCGATGGGCCAGCTGCTGCTGACCAGCGGCACCAAGGGCAAGCGGTACATCACGCCGAACGCCCGCGTGCTGCTGCACCAGCCGCACGGCGGCTTCGGCGGCACCGCGAGCGACATCCAGACGCAGGCGCAGCTCATCCTCTCGATGAAGAAGCGCCTCGCCGAGATCACCGCCGCCCAGACCGGCAAGACCGTGGAGCAGATCAACGCCGACGGCGACCGCGACCGCTGGTTCACCGCCGAGGAGGCGCTCGAGTACGGCTTCGTCGACCACATCCGCGAGCACGCCCGCGACGTGTCCGGCGGCGGCGGCACGGCGGCGGCGAACTGAGGCAGGAGAGGACCTACATGTACACACCCACCTTCCGCGCCGCCGGGAACCTTCCCCAGAGCCGGTACATCCTTCCCCAGTTCGAGGAGCGCACGGCCTACGGCTTCAAGCGCCAGGACCCCTACAACAAGCTGTTCGAGGACCGCGTGATCTTCCTCGGCGTGCAGGTCGACGACGCCTCCGCGGACGACGTCATGGCCCAGCTGCTCGTCCTGGAGAGCCAGGACTCCGAGCGTGACATCACGATGTACATCAACTCTCCCGGCGGCTCGTTCACGGCGATGACCGCGATCTACGACACCATGCAGTACGTGGCGCCGCAGATCCAGACCGTGGTGCTCGGGCAAGCGGCGTCGGCGGCGGCCGTGCTGCTGGCCGCCGGCACGCCGGGCAAGCGACTGGCGCTGCCGAACGCCCGCGTGCTGATCCACCAGCCGGCGATGGGCGAGGCCGGGCACGGCCAGGCATCCGACATCGAGATCCAGGCCGCGGAGATCATGCGCATGCGCACCTGGCTGGAGGAGACCCTGGCCAAGCACACGCACAAGACCGCCGAGGAGGTCAACCGCGACATCGACCGCGACAAGATCCTCTCGGCCGAGGACGCCCGCGCCTATGGCATCGTCGACCAGGTGCTGACCAGCCGCAAGCGCGCCTGAGCGCTGCGTTCCCGCGAAGGGCGGTCCCGGTTCGCCGGGGCCGCCCTTCGTCGTCCCCGCCGCAGATGCGCACCACCACAGGCATCCGCTGCTCATCTGAGCATCGCCATGCGCGTGTGCCGGATTCCTCCTACCCTGGAGGGGAAGGAGGAAGCCGTGGACGACGAGCTGCTCTCGGTGCGCGTGGCCGAGCTCTACTACGACGAGGGCAAGACCCAGGACGAGATCGGCGCCCTGCTCGGCATCTCACGGTGGAAGGCGGGACGGCTGCTCACCCAGGCGCGGGAGCGCGGGATCGTGCGGATCGAGATCGTGCATCCGCGGGCGCGTCGCCTCGGGCTCGAGCGCGAGCTGTCGGACCGCTTCGCTCTGACGGATGCCGTGGTGGTGCCGGCCTCCGAGGACGACGAACTGGCGCGCGTCGCCCAGGCCGCCGCCGACCACCTCGCCGCGTCGCGTCCCGTGCCGCGCACCCTCGCCGTGAGCTGGGGCCGCACCTTGACCGCGGTCGCCGAGGCGCTGCCGTACGGCTGGGCGAACGGCGTCACCGTCGTGCAGGCGAACGGGGGAGTGAGCCTCAACCGGCGCTCCGGCGGGGCCGCGAGCCTCGCCGCGACCATCGCTCAGCGGGCATCCGGACAGGTGGTGCTGCTGCCGAGCCCCGCGATCCTGGAGCGCGTCGAGACCAAACGGGCCATCGAAGCGGACCGCACCGTCGCGGCCATCCTCGATCAGGCCGCCCACGCCGACGCCTTCCTCTTCTCGGCCGGTCCCGCCGACCGCACCTCCGCGCACGTCGAGCACGGCTACCTCACCGCGGAGGACGTCGCCGAGCTCGCCCGTCGCGGCGCCGTCGGGGACCTGCTGGGCCGGTATGTCGACGCCGACGGCAACATCGTCGACCCCGCCCTCGACGCCCGCACGGTCGGCATCGACCTGGACCGCCTGCGCGCGGCCCGCCGTGCGGTGTTCGTCACCGCGGGGGCCGCGAAGCACGACATCGCGCGTACAGTCGTCAGCAACGGCCTGTGCACCGCGATCATCACCGACGAGAACACCGCCCGAGCACTGCTGGAGGAACGATGACGACCAAGGAACTCACCCGCCGCGGCGTGGTCGACGTGCTGGGCGGTGAGCCCGACGACGCGACCCTGCGGCGGTTCCTGCACGGTCTCCCCGGCGTCGACGCCGTGGGCCTGGAGCAGCGCGCGGCCGCACTCGGCACGCGCTCCATCAAGACGACCTCGAAGGCGTGGGCGCTGGACAGGATCATCTCGCTGATCGACCTCACCACCCTGGAGGGCGCCGACACCGCAGGCAAGGTGCGCTCGCTCGTCTCAAAGGCGAAGACGCCGGATGCCTCGGACCCCAGCTGCCCGCGCGTGGCGGCGGTCTGCGTGTACGGGGACATGGTGGGGCACGCGGTCGAAGCCCTCGGGGCGCTGCACGGCGACCCGGACGACGGTCTCATCGCGGTGGCGGCCGTCGCCACCGCCTTCCCGTCGGGCCGTGCGTCGCTGGACATCAAGCTCGCCGACACCGCGGATGCCGTCGCCGCCGGCGCCGACGAGATCGACATGGTGATCGACCGCGGCGCGTTCCTGGAGGGCCGCTACGGCCTCGTGTTCGACCAGATCGCCCGGGTGAAGGAGGCGTGCCGCCGGCCGGACGGCACCTACGCGTCCCTCAAGGTGATCATGGAGACCGGCGAGCTGAACACGTACGACAACATCAAGCGCGCCTCGTGGCTGTCGATCCTCGCCGGCGGCGACTTCATCAAGACCTCCACCGGCAAGGTGCAGCCCGCCGCGACGCTGCCGACCACGCTGCTGATGCTCGAGACCGTCCGCGACTGGCACCGGTTCACCGGCGAGCGGATCGGCGTGAAGCCCGCAGGCGGCATCCGCTCGTCCAAGGACGCGATCAAGTACCTCGTGACCGTCGCCGAGACCGCGGGCGAGGAATGGCTGCAGCCGCACCTGTTCCGCTTCGGCGCGTCGAGCCTGCTCAACGACGTGCTGCTGCAGCGCCAGAAGATCACCACCGGCCACTACTCCGGCCCCGACTACCTCACCATCGACTGACAAGGATCACGGACATGTCGTTCCTGGAATACGCTCCGGCCCCCGAGTCGAAGGCGATCCTCAACCTCCGCGACAGCTACGGACTGTTCATCGACGGCGAGTTCGTCGACGGCACGGGTCCCAGCTTCCTCACCATCTCGCCGTCGGACGAGAGCCGCATCGCCGAGATCGCCGGTGCGAGCGAGGCGGACGTGGACCGCGCGGTCGCCGCGGCCCGCCGCGCCTACGACCGGGTGTGGTCGAAGATGAGCGGGCGCGATCGCGGGAAGTACCTGTTCCGCATCGCCCGGCTGGTGCAGGAGCGCTCCCGTGAGCTCGCCGTCGCCGAGAGCCTCGACAACGGCAAGCCGATCAAGGAGAGCCGCGACGTCGACGTGCCCCTGGTCGCATCGTGGTTCTTCTACTACGCCGGCTGGGCCGACAAGCTCGACTATGCGGGCCTCGGCGCCAACCCGCGCGCCCTCGGCGTGGCGGGCCAGGTCATCCCCTGGAACTTCCCGCTGCTGATGCTGGCGTGGAAGGTCGCCCCCGCTCTGGCCGCCGGGAACACGGTGGTGCTGAAGCCGGCGGAGACGACGCCGCTGACCGCACTGATCTTCGCCGAGATCCTGCAGCAGGCCGACCTGCCCGCGGGCGTCGTGAACATCGTCACCGGCGCGGGCGCGACCGGTGCGGCCGTGGTGCGGCATCCGGACGTCGACAAGGTCGCGTTCACCGGGTCGACCGCGGTCGGGCGCGACATCGCCAAGGCCGTGGCCGGCACCCCCAAGAAGGTGACGCTCGAGCTGGGCGGCAAGGCGGCGAACATCGTCTTCGACGACGCGCCGATCGACCAGGCGGTGGAGGGCATCGTCAACGGCATCTTCTTCAACCAGGGTCACGTGTGCTGCGCGGGCAGCCGGCTGCTGGTGCAGGAGTCGATCCACGACGAGGTCCTCGACCGGCTGAAGCACCGCCTGTCCACTCTGCGCCTCGGCGATCCGCTGGACAAGAACACCGACATCGGGGCGATCAACTCCGCCGAGCAGCTCGCCCGCATCCGCGAGCTGAGCGACATCGGCGAGGCGGAGGGCGCGCAGCGCTGGACCGCGGACTGCGTGATCCCGGAGAAGGGGTTCTGGTTCGCGCCGACGATCTTCACCGGCGTCGAGGCCTCGCACCGGATCGCGCGCGACGAGGTGTTCGGCCCGGTGCTGTCCGTGCTCACCTTCCGCACCCCGGCGGAGGCGGTCGCGAAGGCGAACAACACCCCCTACGGCCTTTCCGCGGGGATCTGGTCGGACAAGGGCTCCCGCATCCTCGCGGTCGCGGACCGGCTGCGCGCGGGCGTGGTCTGGGCGAACACGTTCAACCGGTTCGACCCGGCGAGCCCGTTCGGCGGCTACAAGGAGTCCGGGTACGGGCGCGAGGGCGGCCGTCACGGGCTGACCGCCTACCTGAAGGGCGCCGCGCCGGCCGGGACCCCGGTCCTCGAACGCGCGAAGAGGGCCGCCACCCCGGTCGTCGAGCGAGCGAAGCGAGACGAGACGCGCCGAACCCGTTCCGCGAAGAAGGGAGCATCCGCATGACCGCGCGACTGAGTGTGCCGAAGACGTACAAGCTCGCCATCGGCGGGGCGTTCCCGCGCAGCGAGTCCGGCCGCACCTTCGAGGTGCGCACCGCCAAGGGGGCGTTCCTCGCGAACGCCGCGAAGGCCTCGCGGAAGGATGCCCGTGACGCCGTGGTCGCCGCCCGCGCGGCGGTGAAGGGCTGGTCCGCTGCGACCGCGTACAACCGCGGGCAGGTGCTGTACCGGGTCGCGGAGATCCTGGAGGGGCGCCGAGCGCAGTTCATCGACGAGATCACCGCGCAGGAAGGCGTGTCCGCCGCGGCGGCGGCCGCCCAGGTGGACGCCGCGATCGACCTGTGGGTCTGGTACGCCGGATGGTGCGACAAGTACGCCCAGGTGGCCGGCAACGCGAACCCGGTCGCCGGTCCCTACTTCAACATCTCGGTGCCCGAGCCGACCGGCGTGGTGGCGATCGTCGCCCCGCAGGACACCGCGCTGCTCGGACTGGTCGCGGTCGTCGCGCCGGCCCTGGTGGCGGGGAACACGGTGGTCGCGATCGCCAGCGAACGGTTCCCGCTGTCGGCCATCAGCCTGGCCGAGGTGCTCGCCACCAGCGACGTGCCCGGGGGAGTGGTGAACGTGCTCACCGGCTCGCCGGCGGAGATCGCGCCCTGGCTGGCCTCGCATGCCGACGTCAACGCCCTGGACCTCGCCGGGGCGGGGGAACTGGACTGGGTCGACCTCGAGATCGCCGCGGCGGACACGCTGAAGCGGGTGCTGCCGCCTGTCGCCGGCACCGCCGACGTGGACGCCTCCCCGCAGCGGATCACGGCGTTCGTGGAGACGAAGACGGTGTGGCACACCAAGAGCATGGTGTGAGGCGGATGCGGGGAAGCCGCTCGACTCCCCGTCCGCGGACACCGGGGCGCGCCAATCCGCCCCGGTGTCCGATGCAGCGATTAGGCTCGAAGGACGATCTCAGAATCGTTGAGGAGGACGGGCATGGCACGCATCGGTGAGAGCGCCGACATGTTCAAGTGCTCATTCTGCGGAAAGAGCCAGAAGCAGGTGCAGCAGCTGATCGCCGGTCCCGGCGTGTACATCTGCGACGAGTGCGTCGAGTTGTGCAACGAGATCATCGAGGAGCGGATGGCGGAGGCCGGCGACGGCCCCATCGCGGACTTCGACCTCCCCAAGCCGCGTGAGATCTACGCCTTCCTCGAGGAGTACGTCGTCGGCCAGGAGGCCGCCAAGCGCGCGCTGTCAGTCGCCGTCTACAACCACTACAAGCGCGTCCGCGCCCGCGGCACGCTGGTGCCCGCCGAGCAGAAGGCCAACGAGGTCGAGATCGCGAAGAGCAACATCCTGCTCATCGGCCCGACCGGGTGCGGCAAGACCTACCTGGCGCAGACGCTCGCGAAGCGGCTGAACGTGCCGTTCGCCGTCGCCGACGCCACTGCGCTCACCGAGGCGGGGTACGTCGGTGAGGACGTCGAGAACATCCTGCTCAAGCTCATCCAGGCGGCCGACTACGACGTCAAGCGCGCCGAGACGGGCATCATCTACATCGACGAGGTCGACAAGATCGCCCGCAAGGCGGAGAACCCGTCGATCACCCGCGACGTCTCCGGGGAGGGCGTGCAGCAGGCGCTGCTGAAGATCCTCGAGGGCACCGTGGCTTCGGTCCCCCCGCAGGGCGGACGGAAGCACCCGCACCAGGAGTTCCTGCAGATCGACACCACGAACGTGCTGTTCATCGTCGCCGGGGCCTTCGCCGGGCTCGAGGACATCGTGTCGTCGCGGGTGGGCAAGCATGGCGTCGGCTTCGGGGCACCGTTGCACGACAAGGGCAAGGACCTCGACCTGTTCAGCGAGGTGCTGCCGGAGGACCTGCACAAGTTCGGCCTCATCCCCGAGTTCATCGGCCGCCTTCCGGTCGTCGCTTCGGTGACCCCGCTCGACCAGGACGCCCTGATCGACATCCTCACCGGCCCGCGCAACGCCCTGGTCAAGCAGTACCAGCGGATGTTCGAGCTCGACGGCGTGCAGCTGGAGTTCGAGGAGGACGCGCTGCGCTCGATCGCCGACCTCGCGGTCGCCCGCAAGACCGGCGCGCGCGGCCTTCGCGCCATCCTCGAGGACGTCCTCGGCCCGATCATGTTCGAGATCCCGTCCGCCGATGACGTCGCCAAGGTCATCGTGACCAAGGCATCCGTCGACGAAGGGGCGCCCCCGACCGTCGTCCTCGAGCGCAAGCGCAAGAGCGCCTGACCCCGGATCGGCGGGCCCGAACGGGCCGGCCGGCGATGCGGTCACCGCGTCTCCTGGTCGACGGGCGGCGGCGGATCGAGCGTAGGCGGCAGAAGGCTCCAATAGGTGCGGCGGAGGCGGGCCCAGTCGTTGCCGGGCAGCTGCGGGTACAGGATCGACGCGGCTAGGCAGTACTTGCTCACACGGTGGGGGCGGATGCCCGCGCGCACCAGCATCCGGTCCAGGTCGGACGCGCCCGCCGGCGTCTTGGTCTCGACCAGGATGTCGTCAGGGCCGGTGATGCGCCGCTCCGCCGTGCCGAACTCGAGGTCGGCGTCGAGGGTGATCCGCTGGTCGCCGAGCACCAGGGTCGAGCGGCGGTACAGGGTGTGCAGCACGGGTCGCAGCTGCGCGGCATCCATTCCGGTGATCCTGCTCACGAACGCCTGCCCCGCTTCGTCCTGCTGCCACGGCACCGCGGGGTCCCACGCGATCCGATGCTTGACCGTGAGATCCCTGGCTCCCTTCGTCTTCACCTCGAGCACGTCCCCGCCGGAGTCGCAGTAGGTGCGGGTGCGCACCTTGAAGCGGTGCCGGCGCCGTTGAACATGCTGGCGGAAGAAGTCGAACCGCTCGGTGTCGAGGTACACAGTCCAGTAGCGGAAGCGGTTCCGCCCGGCGATGCGCAGGATGCGGGCCTCGGTCCCCAGGGCGGCGATGAGCTCGGCGAGCGTGTCCCTCGGGACGAAGTACTTCCGATCCACCCGGTTCATCAGCGCCGCCTGCGCGTTCAGCTCCGGCAGCGAGATCGGCGGCAGGGCGCCCAGCACCTCGGCGAGGATCACGCGAGCGCCTCCTCCGGCATCCGCTCCGTTCGCGCGATGGCGGGCCGGCTCCCGGTGCCGCCTCGGACGGATGCCGGCCGCGCGGCGCGGACGCGATAGCGGACATCGACGAGCGTGGTGTCCCGGACCAGATCGAGGTCCCGTACCTCCACGCGCAGCACCGAGGCGTCGAGCAGCCGGGTGACGGCGTCGGTCAGCTGACGCTCGTCGGTGTACGCCCGGTCCAGCACGAGCGTGTGATGACGGGTCCGCGCGGCGGTCCATCGACTGTCCGCGACCAGCATCACCCCGAGCATGAGCGCCGACAGCGCGGGGGTCATCCACTCCGGCGCGGGCCGGAGCCCCGCCAGCAGACCGAGGGCGAGGGCGACGAAGTAGTACGCGATCTCCTGCTGCGTGATCTGATCGGAGCGCAGCCGGATGATCGACAGGATGCCGAACAGCCCCATGCCGAGGCCGACGCTCACCGGGACCGAGCTCATCGCGATGGTCACTGCGAGCACACCGACATTCAGCGCGACGTAGGACAGCAGCAGGTCGCGTCGCCGGTGCCGCCGGAAATACAGCGCGTAGGCGAGGAGGACGATCGCGACGAGATCGGTCAGGATCGGGACGAGCAGGGACATGGCGGACTCCTTCGTGACGATCCTTCGATGCTCACCGGCCGCGATGAGGTCCTCGTGAGCACTGGATGAGAGAGAGTTCACATGCAGCGCAGACGGTAACCCGCGCCGCGCACCGTCTCGATCCGCTCGGCCCCGATCTTGCCCCGCAGGTACCGGATGTAGACGTCGACGACGTTCGATCCCGGGTCGAAATCGAACTCCCACACCCGGCTCAGCAGCTGCTGCCGCGAGAGCACCTCCTCCGGATGCCGCAGGAAGGTCTCGAGCAGCGCGAACTCCCGCGCGGTCAGGTCGACGCTGCGGCCGTCGGCAACCGCGCGGCGGGTGCGGAGATCCAGGGACAGCTCACCGGAGCGCAGCACGACCGCCTCGGCCGGCGCGGCGGATGCCAGCCGCAGCCGGATCCGCGCGAGCAGCTCGTCGAACGCGAACGGCTTGCGCATGTAGTCGTCGGCGCCGCCGGACAGCCCCGCCACGGTGTCCTCCACGGCGTCGCGCGCGGTGAGGATGATGATCGGCAGATCCACGCGCTCCGAGCGCAGCTGGCGCAGCACGCTGAACCCGTCGAGGCCCGGCAGGCCGATGTCGAGCACCATCAGGTCGAAGCCGCCACTCCGGGCGAACTCCACCGCGGACCCGCCGTCCGTGACCGTCTCGCAGCGGAATCCGTTCGCGCGCAGGCCCTTCTCCACGAAGGAGGCGATGCGCTCCTCGTCCTCGGCGATGAGGATGCGGTTCACGGTGCGGGCTCCCTTCTCGGCAGGTCCAGGGTGAAGACGGCACCCTCGCCCGGACGGGAGCGCACATGCACCTCGCCACCGTGCGCCTCCGCGATCCGTGTGACGATCGCCAGGCCCAGGCCGCTGCCCGGCCCGTGGTGCGGCCCGGGTCCGCGAGCGAACCTCTCGAAGATCCGCTCCTGGTCGGTCTCGGGGATGCCGGGGCCGGTGTCGCGCACCCACAGCCGCACGCGTGCCGGGCCGGCCTCGCCGCCGAGGGCGATGGTGTCCTCCTCGCCGGTGTGGGCGACGGCGTTGGCGGCGAGCTGGAGCAGCGCCTGGGTGAGGCGCTGCCCGTCCGCGCGGATGGCGCCCTCCGGCACCGCATCGAGCGCCCACACGCGCGGCGCCATCGCGGATGCCTTCGCCAGGGTCTCCACCACGAGATCGGTGAGGTCGACGGCAGTGGTGGTGAGGAATCCGGGGCTCTCGCTGCGGGCGAGCAGGATCAGCTCGTCGACGAGACGGGACATCCGCTCAAGTTCGTCGGTGACGAGCCGGAGGGTCTGCGCACGCTCCTGCGGGTCGTCGCCCATCAGCTCGAGATGCCCGCGGATCACCGTAATCGGGGTGCGCAGTTCGTGTCCGGCATCATCGAGGAATCGGCGCTGCCCGTCGAACGCGGCCTGCACGCGGTCCAGCATCCGGTTGAACGTCTGCGCGAGCTGGGCCGCGTCGTCGGAACCGACCACCTCGATGCGCCGGGTGAGGTCGCTGCCGTCGATGCGGGCCGCCGTCTCGCGCACCTCCCGGATGGGGGTGAGAGCACGTCCGGCGACGAACCAGCCGACCGCGGCCGCGATCGCGAGCGCGATCAGTCCGGCCGCAGCCATGGTGAGCACGGTCGACCAGGTGCGCGCCTGCGCGGGGCCGAGGAATTCGGCGACCACGAGCACCCCGCGGGAGGAGTCCCCGTCGATCCGGACGGGCAGGGCGGCGTACATGACGGGGCCGGCCGGCGTCTCCTCACGGCCCCACACCGGCCGCTCGGCATCGGCCGCGGTGCGGATCAGGGTGTCGTCGGTGTCCAGCCGGGCCGGTGGGGCGGTGCCGCTGCGCCGATCGGCCCGGCCGTCCACGACGCTGAAGAACGTCTCGTGCTGCTCGGGCACGTTGTGCGCGAGGTACCGGGTGAGCAGGGTCCGCGCATCCGTGAAGCCGGCGCCCGTCGCGGGGTCGGCTCCTTCCGCGAAGGCGCGCAGCTTGGCGGCCTCGTGGCCGAGCTCGGCCGCCGCGTCGCTTCGATGCGGGTGAACAGTGTCCTCGCGGTCACCAGGACGATGGCGCACAGCGCGATCGCGACGACGAGGAGCGTCCAGGCGAGGATCCGCGTGCGCACGGTCAGCGCACGGCGCCCGTCACTCCGCGGAGTCATCGTCGTCGCCGTCGTCCTGGTCCGGCTCCCGGCCGTCGTCGTCGTCGCCTCCGGCATCCTGCGGCGGAGCGGGCGGCACGGTCTGCGCCGGGCCGACGGGCGCGGTGTCGCCCGGGGATTGCCCGCCGGGCGCCGGATCGCCGGGCGCCGGATCGCCGGGGGCCGGGGGAGGTGCCGACGGGGTCATGGATGGCGCGGGGGTGAGCGTGATCGCCGGTCCGAGATCCGGCTCCGGCTCGCCGAAGCCCCGGTCCGCCGCCCACCACGCCCCGAGCAGGAGCACGGCGCCGACCGGGAGGGAGAGGTACGCCCAGCGTGCCATGGCTCCAGTCTGGCCGAGTCGGCCGCGCCGCGTGCGCGGATGAGAGAGTTCTCATCCGCAGATCGGGCGCCGCTCGCACAGTGAGCTGCCACCTCGTCATCGAGCGCAAGCGCACGAGCGCCTGACCGCGCGCCCGACCGGCCTGGGTCAGGGTCGCAGCGGCATGATGAGGTCGGTGCGGAGACGGTCGGCGGGAGTGTCGCTGGGGTCCGAGACGTAGCTCTCGATCCAGATGCCCGCCGGTGCGGCGCCCTGGTCGGCGGCGCGCTGCACCAGTGCGCCCCACGCCGATCCGAGCTGGTCGTACGGGCCGACCGCCGTGGTCGCGAACGCCGGTCCCTGAGGCAGCTCCGACGGATGCACGGTCTCCGCGCCACCGGCATCCACCGCATCCGCGAGCGGCGTGCGCAGAGGGAAGCCGATCTCCAGGTCGAAGACGCCCATCGGGTCGCCGCGGTAGATCGCCATCGCAGGACCGGCCGGCACCACCCGGCCGTCCGCGATGAGCCGGCCGAGCGCCCCGTACCCTGCATCGAACGCCTCGGTGAGGTCGTCGACCCGCAGACCGGCGCGCCGGACGACGGCGAGAGGCGTCGCGGTCAGGTCGATCCGATCGGCGGGCCCGAACGGGCCGGCGGGCAATGCGGTCATGAGTCCTCCTCAGGGAGCGGTGTGCGAGCTCGGGATGGCTTCCGCGAGGCGAATCGGGCGCAGCTCCGCCATCAGGATGCCATGATCACCGCATCTCCATATCTCGCGGCGCCGACTCCGCTGGAACGGACACTGCAGCGCATCGCCTCGGCACTCTCCCGGTACGTCGAGCGGCGCATCGCCGCCCGCGCCGAGCGCCGCGAGCTCGCCGCCGACCTGCTGCGCGAGCAGCGGGCGCGCCGGCAGGACCCGCGGGCGCTGGACATCGCGCTGCTGGCGATCGGATCGCGGCCGCGCTGACGCGCGGGCGGTCGCGTCGTCCGCCGCGGGGAGGAAATCGCACCGGGGAGGCGCTGCGGGATGCGGGAAGCTCCCGGCGACGTTGATGGCCGGTGCCGCCGGGAGCAAAACGCATCGCGGAAGCCGCTGAGGGATGCGGGATCCTCCCGCCGACATCGCTCGACGACCCCGGGGTCAGTCCTCGAAGGGACGGGCGATGACGTCGCCGGATGCAGTGAGGAGGACCTCCCACCCGGCATCCAGCTCGGCGATCGGGCGGCCCTCGAGCCACGTGAGCGTCCAGTGCCCGCCGAGGCCCTTCGCCTCGACCTCGGCGATCGCGGGGCGCAGCGCCGCGGGAACGGATGCGGGCGGCTCCGCCCCCGCGGCCCAGCGCGTTCCGAGCTGCATCACACCTCCACCGGGGCGAGCTCGATCTGCGTCACGGTCAGCTCCTCGGCATCCGCGAACTCGAGGTGCGCGATGCGGCCCACGGCGCGCAGATCGTCGACCGCCGCGCGCAGGGCGTCGATGGTCGCCGCCGGCGCGGCGATCGTCGCCCGCGCGACCGGCGTCTTCTGCGAAGCCTTGGCCTCGGTCTTCGCACGCCGGATGCCGATCAGCGCCGCGCTGGTCGCGGCGAGCACGGTCGGGTCGCCCTCGATGCCGAGCGGCTCCGGCCAGGACGCGGTGTGGATCGAGCCCTCCTCGAACCACGACCACGCCTCCTCGGTGGCGAACGAGATGATCGGGGCGAGCAGCCTCAGCAGCGTCGACAGCGCCAGGCGCAGCGCCAGCGCGGCCGATGCCTGACCCACGTCGGCCTGATTGTAGGCGCGCTCCTTCACGAGCTCGAGGTAGTCGTCGCAGAACGTCCAGAAGAACGCTTCGGTCACCTCGAGCGCGCGGGCCTGGTCGTAGTTCTCGTACGCCTTCGTCGCCTCACGCACCACGCCGTCCAGCGCGGTGAGCATCGACGCGTCCAGGGCGTGCGTGATCTGCGCCCCCTCCGGAACCGGGAAGGACAGCACGAACTTCGCGGCGTTCAGGATCTTGATCGCCAGGCGCCGGCCGATCTTCACCTGCGTCGGGTTCTGCGGGTCGAAGGCGGCGTCCATGCCCAGCCGGCTCGACGCGGACCAGTAGCGCACAGCGTCCGACCCGTGCTTGTCGAGGATGTCGGCGGGGGTGACCACGTTGCCCTTCGACTTCGACATCTTCTTGCGGTCCGGGTCCACGATGAAGCCGGAGATCGCCGCGTTGCGCCACGGCGACCGGCCGTCCTCCAGGGTGGAGCGCAGCATCGTCGAGAACAGCCAGGTGCGGATGATGTCCTGACCCTGCGGGCGCAGGTCGAACGGCGCCACGAGCTCCCAGAGGTCCTCGTCGCGCTCCCAGCCGCCTGCGAGCTGCGGGGTCAGCGACGACGTCGCCCAGGTGTCGAAGATGTCCTTCTCGCCGTCGAACCCGCCGGGCTTGCCGCGCTGGTCCTCGGTGTAGCCGGCCGGCACGTCGCTGGTCGGGTCGATCGGCAGCTGCGCGGCGTCCGGCACGAGCACCCGGTCGTAGTCCCGCTCGCCGTTCTCGTCGAGCGCGTACCAGACCGGGATCGGCACGCCGAAGAAGCGCTGTCGCGAGATGAGCCAGTCGCCGGTGAGGCCGCCGACCCAGTTCTCGTAGCGCACCCGCATGAAGTCGGGGTGCCAGGTGAGCTCGCGGCCGTTCTCGATGAGACGGTCGCGCAGGTCGGTGTCGCGGGCGCCGTTGCGGATGTACCACTGGCGCGTGGAGACGATCTCGAGCGGGCGGTCGCCTTTCTCGTAGAACTTCACCGCGTGCTGGAACGGCTTGGACACTTCGAGCAGCTCACCGGACTCCTCGAGCAGCTCGACGATCCGCTTGCGGGCGCTGAACACGGTCTTCCCGGCCAGTTCGGCGTACGCGGACCGCCCCGCGTCGCTCGTGATCGCCTCCGGCGCCTCGGCGAGGACGCGGCCGTCCTGGCCGAGGATGGTGCGGTTGGGGAGGTCCAGCTCGCGCCACCACACGATGTCGGTGACATCGCCGAAGGTGCAGATCATGGCGATGCCGGTGCCCTTGTCCGGCTGCGCGAGGTGGTGCGCGAGCACCGGAACCTCGACGTCGAACAGCGGGGTCTGCACAGTGGTGCCGAAGTGCGGCTGGTAGCGCTCGTCGTCCGGATGCGCGACGAGGGCCACGCAGGCGGCGAGCAGCTCGGGCCGGGTGGTCTCGATGTGGATGTCGCCGGAGCCGTCGGTCTTGTGGAAGGCGAGACGGTGGAACGAGGCCGGCTGCTCGCGGTCCTCCAGCTCGGCCTGCGCGATCGCGGAGCGGAAGTCGATGTCCCACAGCGTGGGGGCGAGCGACTGGTACGCCTCGCCGCGCTCCAGGTTGCGCAGGAAGGCGAGCTGGCTCTGCCGGATCGTCTCGTCGGAGATGGTGCGGTAGGTCTGGGTCCAGTCGACGCTCAGGCCGAGCTGGCGGAACAGCGCCTCGAAGTGCTTCTCGTCCTCGACGGTGAGCTTCTCGCACAGCTCGATGAAGTTGCGGCGGCTGATCGGCCTCTGATCGGCGGCGCGGCTGGACTTGTTGTCGCCGCCCTCGAACGGGGGTGTGAAGTCGGGGTCGTAGGGGAGCGAGGGGTCGCAGCGCACGCCGTAGTAGTTCTGCACCCGCCGCTCGGTGGGCAGGCCATTGTCGTCCCAGCCCATCGGGTAGAACACCGTCTTGCCCCGCATCCGCTCGAAGCGTGCCTTGATGTCGGTGTGCGTATAGGAGAACACGTGGCCGATGTGGAGGCTGCCGGATGCCGTGGGCGGCGGCGTGTCGATCGAGTAGACGCCCTCACGGCCGGAAGCGGCGGCGCGTGCGCGGTCGAACAGGTAGGTCCCCTCCCGGGACCAGACCTCGTCCCACTTCGCTTCGAGACCTTCGAGGGCGGGCTTGTCGGGGATCGCGGACATGAGGGTCTCCTTGAGCGATGTGTGCGGCACCGTGTGAGCGTGCCTGAGTGTGGGTTGTCGGGACAGTCTACAAGGCGTTGGACGGCGGATGCCGCTGTGGTAGATCGACCCGGTCCAACAACCCGGGAGTAGCATGGATCGTTCCCTGCTCGTCCCTGCTCCGAGGTCTGTCATGCCCGCATCCGTGCGCCGTCTCGTGCCCTTCGCCGCGCTCGCCGCGGCTTCCGCCCTCCTGCTCAGCGCGTGCACCGCACCCGGCGGCGGCAGCTCGGACGGCGACGGCGAGATCGTCTGGGCGATCGAGGGCGCGAACCTCTCCGCCGGTCACATGGACCCGCAGGTCAGCCAGCTCGACGTGTCGGCGATGGTGCAGCGGCAGGTGCTCGACTCCCTGGTGTTCCAGGAGGCGGACGGCACGTTCTCGCCCTGGCTGGCGGAGAGCTGGGAGGTCTCACCCGACGGCACCACCTACACGTTCCGGCTGCGCGACGACGTGACCTTCCACGACGGCGAGCCCTTCGACGCCGAGGCGGTGAAGGCGAACTTCGACCGGATCGCCGACCCGGAGACGGCATCGGCCCAGGCGGCCAGCATGCTCGGCGCCGACTACTACGCCGGCACCGAGGTGCGTGGCGAGCACGAGGTCGCCGTGCGCTTCACTCAGCCGTACGCGCCGTTCCTGCAGGCGGCGAGCACCGCCCAGCTCGGCTTCTACTCGCCGAAGGTGCTGGCCGAGGCGGCCGACGAGCTGAAGGCCGGGGGACCGGGCATCACGGTCGGCACCGGCCCGTTCGAGCTCACCGAGTACACCCCCGACCAGGAGATCGTGTACACCCGCAACGACGACTACGCCTGGGGCCCGCACGGCGAGGAGGCGCCCGCATTCGAGACGCTGCGCGTCGAGATCCTCCCCGAGGCATCCGTGCGCGCCGGCGTCGTGGAGAGCGGCGAGGCGGATCTGGCCAGCAACCTCACCCCGCGTCAGGTCGGCGAGCTGCCCGAGGGGCTGACCGTCGAATCGATCGAGTACCCGGGGCTGCCGTACTCGCTGTTCCTCAACGAGGCGTACGGCGTCTTCGCCGACCAGCGCGTGCGCCAGGCGTTCGCCCGTGCGATCGACGTGGACACCGCCGTCGAGGAGATCTTCCACGGCGAGTTCCCGCGCGCCTGGAGCATCCTCAGCGCCTCCACCCCGTACTACGACGCCTCCGTCGAGGGGGCCAACGCCTTCGACCGCGACGAGGCGAACGCGCTGCTGGACGCCGCAGGATGGACGGCGCGCGACAGCGACGGCATCCGCATGAAGGACGGCAAGCGGCTCTCGGCGCGCTGGATCGCCTGGACCCCGGTGCCCGAGGAGCGCACCACCCTCGCG
Organism: Microbacterium neungamense; assembly: GCF_024971095.1. Lineage (NCBI taxonomy): Bacteria > Bacillati > Actinomycetota > Actinomycetes > Micrococcales > Microbacteriaceae > Microbacterium > Microbacterium neungamense. Next base: position 1,561,688 of record NZ_CP069717.1, on the reverse strand, counting down.
AACGCCATCCAGTCCGACCTCGCCGAGGTGGGATTCGAGATCCAGCGCGAGGTGCTCGAGCCCGGCGCCTACAACGAGCAGTACGGCCCGAAGACGTTCGACATCACCGACTGGGGCTTCTCGGGCGTGGATGCCGACCTGCTGCGTAGCCACCTCTCCACCGACGGGTTCCAGAACGCCTCTCAGGTGAAGGACGCCGAGGTCGACGCGCTCCTCGCGCGGGGCCTGGCGTCCACCGACGACGCCGAACGCGCGGAGGCGTACGGGGCGCTGCAGCGGTGGAACGCCGAGCACGTGGCGATCGTCCCGCTGTACACGCCCTCGCTGATCACGGCCGTGGCCGACACCGTCGACGGGCTGACCTTCGACCTGTACGGGCGCCCGCTGTTCCACGGCGCCACGGTCGCCGGGAAGTGATCCGGCGGGGCGCCGAGCTCGCCGTCTCCGCGGCCCTCGTGCTGTGGGGCGCGGCGACCCTCGCGTTCCTCGCCTTCCGGGCGATCCCCGGCGACCCGGTCGAGGTGATGCTCGGTCCGCAGGCGCAGGTGTCGGATGCCGTGAAGGACGGCATCCGCGCCGAGCTCGGCCTGGACCGGCCGTGGCCCGCGCAGTACCTCGCGTTCTTGGGCCGGCTGCTGCGCGGCGATCTGGGCGAGTCGTACCAGCTGCGGATGCCGGTGGCGGAGGTGATCGGGCGGCAGCTCGGCGCCACGGTGCAGCTGGCCACACTCGCCCTCGCGATCGCCGTCGTGCTCGCGCTCGCGCTGGCGCTCTTCGCCCGCCGCGGCCCCGCCCGCGCCGTGGTCGTCACGGTCGAGCTCGTCGTGCTGTCGTCCCCGGTGTTCTGGATCGGGCTGGTGCTGCTGGGTGTCTTCGCCTTCGGCCTCGGCTGGTTCCCGGTCGCCGGGACGCGCAACCCGGCCACGATCGTCCTGCCTGCGGTGACGCTCGCGCTTCCGGTGGCCGCCCTGATCGGGCAGGTGCTCCGCGACGGCATCGACCAGGCGGAGCGGCAGCCGTTCGCGGAGACCGTCCGCGCCCGGGGCGCCGGGCCGGCGTGGCTCACACTCCGTCACACGCTGCGACACGGTGCGGCGAACGCGCTCACGCTCACCGCCTACCTCGTCGGGTCCCTCCTCGGCGGCGCCGTGCTCGTGGAGACGGTGTTCGCCCGGCCGGGACTCGGACGGGTGACGCTCACCGCGATCACCGACCGGGACCTGCCGGTGGTGACCGGGGTGATCATGCTCAGCGCCGCCGTGTTCGTCGTGGTGAACGTCATCATCGAGCTGCTGCATCCGCTCATCGATCCGCGGCTGCGCGGGTCCAGGCCGCTCACGGCGGCGTCCGCGGTCGCGGTGCCGGCGGTGGAGGAGCGGCGGTGAGCGCGGCATCCGGCATCCGGAGCGAGGTGCGCACGCGGATCCGGCGACCCGGGCCGTCGTCTCTGGCGACCATCGGCCTGTGGTCCGCGGTCGTGGTCCTCGCCGTCGTAGCGTTCGCGGCACTCGCACCAGGGCTGGTCGCGACGCACGACCCGCTGCAGACGGATGTGCGCGCGGCGCTGCGGCCGCCGAGTGCAGAGCACCTCTTCGGCACCGATCAGAGCGGTCGCGACGTGTTCTCGCGGGTGGTGCACGGCGCCGGGGCGTCGGTCGGCATCGGCGTGCTCGCCACCGGCCTGGCACTGCTGCTGGGGCTGGTGGCGGGAGCGCTGTCGGGGAGTGCGCCGCGGGTCGTCGACGCGGTGCTGATGCGCCTGACCGACATCCTGCTGGCGTTCCCGGAGTTCCTCGTGGCGCTCGTGATCGTGGCCGTGCTCGGCCCCGGGCACGCCAACGTGGCGATCGCGGTGACCATCGCCGCCGTGCCGGTGTATCTGCGGCTCGCCCGCACTCAGACCCGTACCCTGCGCCTGGCGGAGCACGTGGAGGCGGCGCGCATCCTGGGCGTCGGGCCGGTGCGGGCGTTCCTGCGGCATGTCATCCCGGGGGTGCTCGGCGCGCTCAGCGTCCTGGCGACGATCGGCATCGGATCCAGCATCCTGGCGGCCGCCGGACTCAGCTTCCTCGGGCTCGGGCCGACCGAGCCGACGCCGGAATGGGGTCTGATGCTCGCCGGCGGGCGGAACGTGCTCGGCACGGCGTGGTGGGTGCCGGTGTTCCCCGGCGCGGCGATCACCGTCACCGTGATCGCGGCGACGATCGTCGGCCGCGTGCTGCGGGCTCGGAGCGAGGGGCGGCGATGAGCGCGCTCGAGGTCGAGGGGCTGCGCATTCGCTTCGGGGATGCGACCGTCGTCGACGGCGTGTCCCTGGCGGTCGCACCCGGCGAGTGCGTGGCGATCGTCGGGGAGTCCGGAGCGGGGAAGTCGCTCACCGCGCGTGCCCTGCTCGGCCTGCTTCCCACGGATGGCGCCGTGGACGCATCCCGGCTCGAGATCGGAGGAGAGGACGCGCGGCGGCTCGGTGAGCGCGCATGGCGGCGCCTGCGCGGGGCGGCGATCGCCCTCGTCTCGCAGGATGCGCTGGTCTCGCTCGACCCGCTGCAGCGGATCGGCAACGAGGTGGCGGAGCCGCTCCGGCTGCACGAGCCCGGTGTGCGCGGCGCGGCGCTGCGGGCCCGGGTGCGCGCGCAGCTGGAGCGGGTGTGGATGCCCGAGCCGGAGCGGCGTGCGCGGCAGTACCCGCACGAGCTGTCCGGCGGTCTGCGGCAGCGGGCGCTGATCGCCTCGGCGCTGGCGGCGGGCCCGCGGATCCTCATCGCCGACGAGCCGACCACGGCCCTCGACGCGACCGTGCAGGCGCGGGTGCTCGACCTGCTGCGCTCGATCGCGGATCAGGGGACGGCCGTGCTGTTCATCAGCCACGACTTCGCGGCCGTGCGCCGAATCGCCGACCGGGTGCTGGTCATGCGCGAGGGGACGATGATCGAGTCCGGGGCGACCGTGGAGGTGCTGGAGCATCCGCAGCACGAGTACACGCGGCAGCTGATCGCGGCGACCATGCACCGCCCCCGGCCGCAGGCGGAGGGAGACCCGGACCCCGTGCTGGAGGTGCGCGGGCTGTCGAAGGCGTTCGCCGGGGTGCCGGCGGTGACGGATGCCGGGTTCACGGTGCGCCGCGGCCGGACGCTCGGGATCGTGGGGGAGTCGGGATCGGGGAAGACCACGCTCGCCCGGATGCTGATCGGCGTGGATCGCCCGGATGCGGGCGAGCTGCGGTGGACCGGCGCGCCGCGGGTGCAGTTCGTGCACCAGAACCCGCTGGGGGCGTTCGATCCGCGTTGGACGATCGAGCGCTCACTGCGGGAGGCGCTGCAGGCCGCCGGCATGCCGCGGAGTCGGCGCCCCGCGCGGGTCGCGGCGCTCCTGGCGGAGGTGGATCTCGACCCGCGGCTGGGTGCGCGACGGCCGAGGGCGCTGTCGGGCGGGCAGCGGCAGCGCGCCGCGATCGCACGGGCGCTCGCCGCGGACCCGACCGTGCTCGTGCTCGACGAGCCGGTCTCCGCGCTGGACCCGTCGGTGCGCGAGCGGGTGCTGCAGCTGCTGCTGCGCCTGCAGCGGGACCGCGGGCTCACCATGATCTTCATCTCGCACGACCTCGACGTCGTCGCCGCCGTCGCCGATGACGTCCTCGTCATGCAGGACGGAGCGATCGTGGAGCAGGGGCCGGTGCGGGACGTGTTCGCCGCCCCGCGGCATCCGTTCACGCGCGAGCTCCTCGACGCCGGGAGGTGACCCGGGGCCGGCGCGCTGCGGGTTTCGGGTGGGAGCTCGGTGCGTGCTGTTCGCGCGGAGTTGTGCGCTTCGCGCGGATGGAATGCGGGGAAACGGCCGCGGGAACTGCACATGTCCGCGGTTGTGTACGGCTGGATACGGCCGGGCAGGGCCGGGGTACGAGTGCGGCGGCGCGGTACGGATGTCGGCCGGCTTCGATCCGCGGGGTCGGATGCGCGGCGGAGCGTGTTCTTCGCGCGGCCATGTGCGCTTCGCGCGGACGGATGCCGGAGAACGGGCCGCGGGAGGTGTACATGGCCGCGCGAGGGGCGCGGGGATGGTTCTGCACAATCCCGGCGACGGGGGAAGCTCTCCACAGTTCCCGGGTCCGCCGGGTCCGCGCACCTGCGGCACGATCACGATGGCGGGATGACGCCGTCCGTTTCCGACATCGTCCGCTTCGTGTCCGAGCACGGCGAGGTGATCCGCACCGCCCGCCTCATCGAGCAGGGTTTCGGCAGACGCGCCCTGGAGACCGCCGTCCGCGCCGGGCTGCTCATCCGCCCGCGGCGGGGCTGGGTCGCCGTCCCCGCCGCGCGCCGGATGCTGCTGTCCGCCGCCCGGTTCGGCGTGGTGCTCACGTGCCGCACCCGGGCCCGGATGCTCGGCCTGTGGCTGCACGATGCCGGAGGTGAGCCGCATGTGGCGGTGCCGCCGAACCGGACCGGCAGGGTCGGCGTGCGGGCGAAGGTGCACTGGGGTGAGCCGGTGGTGCCGCGGCATCCGGACGCCCTCGTCGACCCGATCGAGAACGTCCTCGCCTACATCGCCGAGTGCGAGCCGTTCGAGCAGGCGCTCGCGACGTGGGAGTCCGCGCTCAACCTCGGCCTCGTCGAGCGCGGAGTGCTGGAGCGGCTGCCGCTGCGGCCCGCGGCCCGCCGGGTGCTCGCGGAAGCCTCGCCGTTCGCGGATGCCGGTCTCGAGACGTATCTGCGTCGCCGGCTGGCCTGGCTGCGGCTGCCGATCCGGGTGCAGATCTGGATCCACGGGCACCGGGTCGATGCGCTGATCGGCGACCGCCTCGTGCTGCAGATCGACGGGAAGCATCACGTCGGCGCGCAGCGCAGCGAGGACATCCGTCACGACGCCGAGCTGATGCTGCTCGGCTACCACGTGATCCGGGTCTCGTATCGGCAGGTGATGTTCGAATGGCACGTGGTGCAGGACCTGATCATGCGCGCCGTGGCCCAGGGGCTGCACCGCGCCGCATAGCCTCCCTCCGCGGCAACGCCCCGCCCGCCCGGCGGCCCGCGTACAATGGAGCGCATCGGCATCGATCCGGCCATCACCGGGGAGCTCTCGGAAGAACGTCTCGACAGGTTCAGCGCACGCGCAGCAGGTCGAGGCAAGTAGAACCGAGCGGGTCAGGCCCGTCACAGCCGCAGTGAGAGTGGCGTCGCCGTCCGGTGACGCACGCGGGGTGGTACCGCGGTCCGCAAGGGTCGTCCTCGCAGCAGCATCCGCCGTCACCACCGATCACTGCGAGAGACCGATGACCTACCCCCGCATCCCCGTCAGCGCCCCCGGCGCGTCGTTCGGCCAGGCCGCCACGGCATCCGTCAGCCCGAGCCCGCGGTTCCCGGAGATCGAGCGCGAGGTGCTCGAGTACTGGAAGGCCGACGACACCTTCCGGGCGTCCATCGCGCAGCGCGAGGGCGCCGAGGAGTGGGTGTTCTACGACGGCCCGCCGTTCGCCAACGGCCTGCCGCACTACGGCCACCTCCTCACCGGGTACGCGAAGGACGTGTTCCCGCGCTTCCAGACCATGCTCGGCAAGAAGGTCGACCGCGTGTTCGGGTGGGACACGCACGGCCTGCCCGCGGAGCTCGAGGCGATGAAGCAGCTCGGCATCACCGAGAAGAGCGAGATCGAGGAGATGGGCATCGACGTCTTCAACGCGAAGGCGCGCGGCTCGGTGCTCGCCTACACCCGCGAGTGGGAGGACTACGTCACCCGCCAGGCCCGCTGGGTCGACTTCGAACGCGGGTACAAGACCCTCGACCTCGGATACATGGAGAGCGTGCTCTGGGCGTTCAAGACCCTGTACGACAAGGGCCTCGCCTACGAGGGCTACCGCGTGCTGCCGTACTGCTGGCGCGACGAGACTCCGCTCTCCGCGCACGAGCTGCGGATGGACGACGACGTGTACCAGATGCGTCAGGACCCGTCCGTCACCGTCGCGTTCCCGCTCACCGGCGAGCGCGCGCAGGCCCTCGGCCTCGACGGCGTCCGGGCGCTGGCGTGGACGACGACGCCGTGGACCCTGCCGACGAACCTCGCGCTCGCCGTGGGGCCCGAGATCGAGTACGTCGTCGTGCCCGCGGGCCCGAACGGCGCGTCGGATGCTGCGGGCGCTTCGACCGGCTCAGCAACCGCTTCGACAGGCTCAGCGGACGCTTCGACGGGCTCAGCATCCGCTTCGACCGCTTCGACGGGCTCAGCTCCCGCCGCCCGCTACCTCCTCGCCCGGGAGCTCCTGGGCGGCTACGCGAAGGACCTCGGCTACGAGAGCGCCGAGGACGCGCTCGCCGCGGTCGAGACCGTGCACCGCGGCGCTGACCTCGACGGGGTCGCCTACGAGCCGCTGTTCGACTACTACACCGACACCGAGACGTGGGGCACCGAGAACGCCTGGCGGATCCTCGTCGACGACTACGTCACCACCGGCGACGGCACCGGCGTCGTGCACCAGGCTCCGGCCTACGGTGAGGACGACCAGCGGGTGACCGGCGCCGCCGGCATCCCCACGATCATCTCCCTCGACGACGGCGGGCGCTTCCTGCCGCAGGTGACCGACGTCGCGGGCGAACTCTGGATGGACGCGAACACGCCGCTGGTCCGCCTGATCCGCAGCGCCGGGCGGCTGCTGCGCCTGCAGAGCTACGAGCACTCGTACCCGCACTGCTGGCGCTGCCGGAACCCCCTCATCTACAAGGCGGTCTCCAGCTGGTTCATCCGCGTCACCGACATCAAAGACCGGCTGCTGGCGAACAACGAGCAGATCACCTGGGTGCCGGAGAACGTCAAGCACGGCCAGTTCGGCAAGTGGCTGGAAGGCGCCCGCGACTGGTCGATCAGCCGCAACCGCTACTGGGGTTCGCCGATCCCGGTGTGGAAGAGCGACGACCCCGAGCACCCGCGCGTGGACGTGTACGGCTCCCTCGAGGAGCTCGAGCGCGACTTCGGCGCGCTGCCGCGCAACCCCGAGGGCGAGATCGACCTGCACCGGCCGTACATCGACGCGCTGACCCGGCCGAACCCGGACGACCCGACCGGCAAGAGCACCATGCGCCGCATCGAGGACGTCTTCGACGTCTGGTTCGACTCCGGCTCCATGCCGTACGCCCAGGTGCACTACCCGTTCGAGAACCAGGAGTGGTTCGACACGCACGCCCCGGCGGACTTCATCGTGGAGTACATCGGGCAGACCCGCGGCTGGTTCTACGTCATGCACGTGCTCTCCACCGCGCTGTTCGATCGCCCGGCGTTCACCGGCGTCAGCTGCCACGGCATCGTCCTCGGCAGCGACGGGTACAAGATGTCGAAGTCGCTGCGGAACTACCCGGACGTGTCCGAGGTCTTCGACCGGGACGGCTCCGACGCGATGCGCTGGTTCCTGATGTCCAGCTCGGTGCTCCGCGGCGGCAACCTGTCGGTGACCGAGGAGGGCATCCGCGCCGGCGTGCGGGAGTTCATCCTGCCGCTGTGGAACTCGTGGTACTTCTTCGCCACCTACGCGAATGCCGCCACCGGTGCCGCAGCCGGCGGCTACGAGGCGCAGTGGCGCACCGACTCCGCCGACGTCCTCGACCGCTACATCCTCGCCCGCACCGGCGACCTCATCCGCGAGGTGCGCGAGGACCTCGAGGGGCTCGACTCCACGACCGCGGCCGCGCGCCTGCGCGACTTCGCCGAGGTGCTCACGAACTGGTACATCCGCCGTTCGCGCGACCGGTTCTGGGCGGGCGTGACCGAGGACCCGGAGAGCCGCCAGGCGTTCGACACCCTGTACACGGTGCTGGAGACCCTGACCCGCGTCGCCGCACCGCTGGTGCCGCTGATCAGCGAGCGGGTCTGGCAGGGGCTCACCGGCGGCCGCAGCGTGCACCTGACCGACTGGCCGGACGCCTCCGCCTTCCCCGCGGCGGACGACGTCCGCGACGCGATGGACGCGGTCCGCGAGCTCTCCAGCGTCGGCAACGCGCTGCGCAAGAAGGAGAAGCTGCGGGTGCGCCTGCCGCTGGCCCGGCTCACGGTGGTGTCTCCGCTCGCCGCCGAGCTCGCCCGGTTCGAGGACATCCTGCGCGAGGAGCTCAACGTCAAGTCCGTCGAGCTCGTGCCGCTCACCGACACCGCCGCCGCCGAGTACGGCATCAGCCACCGGCTGAGCGTGAACGCCCGCGCCGCCGGCCCGCGCCTGGGCAAGGAGGTGCAGCGGGTGATCCGCGCCGCCAAGGAGGGCTTCTGGACCGAGGAGAACGGCGTGGTCACCGCGGACGGCGTCGTGCTCGAGCCCTCGGAGTACGAGCTGGTGCTGGAGACCACCGGCCGGCCGGAGGGCGAGGCCCTCGCACTGGTCCCGTCCGGCGGCTTCGTGCTGCTCGACACCGCCACGACCCCGGAGCTGGAGGCCGAGGGGCTCGCGCGCGACGTGATCCGCGCGGTGCAGGACACCCGCAAGAACGCCGGTTTCGACGTCAGCGACCGCATCCGCCTCGAGCTGCGCTTCGAGGACGACGCGGATGCGGATGCCGTGGCCTCGGCGTTCGACATCGCCGACGTCGCGGGGGAGACCCTCGCCCTCGAGCACCGGGTCCTGCGCGCCGGCGAGGCGCTCGCGGATGCCGAGCACGTGGCCGAGATCGCCAAGGGCACCTACGCCAACCGCGGCGCCTTCGCCGTCGCCGTGACGCGGCTCGGCGCCGGCGCGCCCGAGGCGCTGAGCGAGCGGAGCGCGGCACTGTGAGCGACGTGCAGCGAGCGGATGCCGTGTACGAGGCCCTGCTGGCCAGGGCGGGGGAGCGCTGGGTGCAGCCGCGGAAGGAGCGGGTCGCCCGCATCCTGACCCTGCTGGACGACCCGCAGCGCACCTACCGCGTCGTGCACATCACCGGCACGAACGGGAAGACCTCGACGGCGCGGATGATCGAGAGCCTGCTGCGGGCGCACGGCCTGCGCACCGGGCTGTTCACCAGCCCGCACCTGAAGCGGTTCACCGAGCGGATCATGATCGACGGCGAGCCCATCGCGGATGCCGCGATCGCCGACGCCTGGGACGAGATCGAGCCGTTCGTCGACATCGTGGACGCCGAACTCGAGGCGACCGGCGACGCGCCGCTGACCTTCTTCGAGCTGCTCACGGTGCTCGCCTTCGTCGCGGCATCCGACGCACCGGTGGACGTGCTGGTGCTGGAGGTCGGCATGGGCGGCTCGTGGGACTCCACGAACACCGCCGACGGCGACGTGGCGGTGTTCACCCCGATCGATCTCGATCACGCCGACCGCCTCGGCGACACGATCGCGAAGATCGCCGAGGTGAAGGCCGGCATCATCAAGGACGGCGCGGCCGTGGTCTCGGCGCAGCAGCCGCCGGAGGCGGCCGAGGTGCTGCGCCGGGTGGCGGCCGAGCGGGGCGCGACCATCGCCTTCGCCGGCGACGACTTCGGCCTCGTGGATCAGCGCCTCGCCGTGGGCGGGCAGCTGCTCACGATCCGCGGGCTCGCGGGCGAGTACGTCGAGGAGTACCTGCCGCAGTACGGCGCGCACCAGGGGCACAACGCCGCCCTCGCCGTCGCCGCCGTGGAGTCGCTGATCGGCGCGGCCTCGCAGCACATCGCCGGCGACATCCTCGCCGAGGGGCTGCAGAACGCCACCTCGCCCGGACGCCTCCAGCTCGTCGGCATCGCGCCGACCGTGCTGGTCGACGCGGCGCACAACCCGCACGGCGCCGCCGCGCTGGCGCAGGCGCTCGGCGACAGCTTCGACTTCGACGAGTGGGGTCTCGTGCTCGGCGTGCTCGCCGACAAGGATGCCGAGGGCATCGTCGACCGGCTGCTGCCGGCGGTCACGGAGGTGTTCGCCACCGCCCCCGACTCCGAGCGCGCCAGCGACGCGGATGCCATCGCCGACCTCGTCGAGGAGCGAGGACGCCGCGCCAGCGTGCATCCGACCCTCGCCGAAGCCGCGGATGCCGCCCGGGAGTGGGCGGCCGCATCCGACCGCCGCGCCGTGGTGATCGCCGGGTCCGTCGTGCTGGCGGGCGAGGCGATCGGCCTCGCGGAGGAGGAGGACTGGAAGTCGGGGTGGCGGGCGTGAGCGGTCCGCGCGTCCGCGCGCCGCGCACCCTCGTCCAGAAGCTCGGCGCGATCGTGCTCGGCTTCGAGTCGATCATCGTCTTCCTCGCCGGGCTCACCGTGTTCGGGCTGCGGGCGCTGCCGGACGGCATCCCGGACTGGTGGGGCGTCGTCGGCGGTCTCGCCGTCGCGGTCGCGATGATCGCCACGGCCGGGGCGATCGCCCGGCCCGGCGCCATCGCGGTCGGCTGGGCGCTGCAGGTCGTCGTGCTGCTCGCCGCCGTGGTCGTGCCCGCCATCGCCCTCGTCGCCCTGATTTTCGGCGGAATGTGGGCGTATGCGACGATCGTGGGGGCCCGCCTGGACCGGCGAGGTCCGGCCGGGCCGCCGGCAGACACTCACACAGAGAGCGAATGACATGGCCACTGAAGAAACCCTCGTCCTCGTCAAGCCCGACGGCGTCGCCCGCGGCCTGACCGGCGCGATCCTCGCCCGCATCGAGGCGAAGGGGTACGCGCTCGTCGACATCCGTCTCGTCGAGCCCGACCGCGAACTGCTCGCCGCGCACTACGCCGAGCACGAGGGCAAGCCGTTCTACGAGCCGCTCATCGAGTTCATGATGTCGGGCCCGTCGGTCGCGATCCGCCTCGCCGGCAACCGCGTGATCGAGGGCTTCCGCTCGCTCGCCGGCGCCACCGACCCGACCGTCGCGGCGCCCGGCACCATCCGCGGCGACTTCGGCCGGGACTGGGGCCTGAAGGTGCAGCAGAACCTGGTGCACGGCTCGGACAGCCCCGAATCCGCCGCCCGCGAGCTGCAGATCTGGTTCGGCTGAGCCGACCCCTGAAACGAGAAGGGCGCCCCTCGTGGGCGCCCTTCGTCGTCCGTGCGGGTCAGAACACCATCCCGGCGACCTCGCCCAGCACGTCGAGCCCCGCCAGCTGCGCCAGCGCGATCACGAGCGCGTAGGCGAGGATCGTCGCCAGCGGCACCCACGCCATCAGCCTCCCGGCCCGCGCCCTGGCCGCCGCCGACCCGCCCAGGGTGCCGTTGCGCACCAGGTGCACCGCGGTGGCGAGGAAGGTCGGGATGGTCACCGCCCAGGTCGCCATGCACCACGGGCACAGCACCGCGAGCACGTAGATGCTCTGCGCGATCAGCCAGCACACGAACGCGAAGGCGCCGGCGATGCCGAGGCCGAACAGCGCCCAGAACCAGCGCGGGAAGCGGGCGCCCGCGATCACCGCGACGCCCATCACGAGCACGGCCATCCAGCCGGTGAGACCGATGATCGGGTTCGGGAAGCCGAAGACCTCGCCCTGCCACGAGCCGAGGTTCTTGTCGCACTGCAGCAGCACGCTCACGTAGCAGCTGGTCTGCTCGCCCGGGTTCTCCAGCAGGAAGAACTTCTCCAGCGTGAGCTGGAACGCCGCCCACCATCCGATCAGGCTCGCCACGATGAGCCAGATTCCGTAGCCGAGGTGCCGAGTGCGCGGGGCGGTCATGGCGCGATTATCCCAACGGTTGCTATGCGATCGGCGTGAGACGCGAGCGGCGCGGCGCGCACGGATGCCGCGGCGGAGGCTCCGAGGTGCGATAATGAGGGGAGATGACGTCGTGACCTGTTGCGACACGCATCGATGAGACTTCGGGGTAGACGCCCCACGCGGTCCGACAGGGCGGCCTGAGCCGATCTGCTGAGCCGGCCGCACGCCGATTGAGTTCGCGGCATCCGATGCCGCACGAGTTTTCGCGGAGCACCCAGTGCCCGCGCAGGGAGCAAGCCAGAGATGGCCGACGAGAACGATGACAACAACACCCGCACCCACGACGCGACGCCGGAGCAGCCGGTAGCCGAGGAGATCCTCGCGCCCGTCGACCCCGTCACGGACGCCGACCCCGTCGCGGACGCCGAGCCTCCTGCGGACGCTGAGCCTCCTGCGGACGCTGAGCCTCCTGCGGACGCTGAGCCTGTCGAAGCGTCGGCTTCCGCGCCCGAGCCGGAGCCCGCCCAGCCGGAGCCGGTGACCGCGGTCAGCCTGGGCCTGCTGCCCGAGGTGTTCGTGTCGAAGGTGTCGACGCAGCTGCACTTCTACGCACCCGAGATCGTGCCGCTGCCGGCCCGCTCGCGCCGCGACGAGGAGCCCGAGGACCAGGGCGGCTCCGGCCGCCGGGGACGCCGTCGCCGCGGCGGGTCCGACGCCGACGACCAGCGCGACGAGCCTCGTCAGCGCCAGCGCACCGTCGAGTTCATCACCGAGCCGAAGGCGATCAAGGGCTCGACCCGCCTGGAGGCGAAGAAGCAGCGCCGCCGCGATGGCCGCGACGCCGGACGCCGGCGCCCCGTCGTGACCGAGGCCGAGTTCCTCGCCCGCCGCGAGTCGGTCGACCGGATGATGGTGGTGCGCTCCAAGAACGGCCGCACCCAGATCGGCGTCCTCGAGGACAACGTGCTCGTCGAGCACTACGTCGCCCGCAACCAGGACGCGTCGCTGATCGGCAACGTGTACCTCGGCCGCGTCCAGAACGTGCTGCCCAGCATGGAGGCCGCGTTCGTCGACATCGGCCGCGGCCGCAACGCCGTGCTGTACTCCGGCGAGGTGGACTGGGACGGCGTGGAGACCGGCAACCAGCCGCGGCGCATCGAGCTCGCGCTCAAGCCTGGCGACCGCGTGCTGGTCCAGGTCACGAAGGACCCGGTCGGCCACAAGGGCGCCCGCCTGACCAGCCAGATCTCGCTGCCCGGCCGCTACCTGGTGTACGTGCCCGGCGGGTCGATGAACGGCATCTCGCGCAAGCTTCCCGACAACGAGCGCGCCCGGCTGAAGCGCATCCTGAAGGAGGTGCTGCCCGAGTCCGCCGGCGTGATCGTGCGCACCGCCGCCGAGGGCGCCACCGAGGAGCAGCTCACCCGCGACGTGCAGCGCCTCACCGCGCAGTGGGAGCACATCCAGAAGCAGGTGGAGACCCAGCAGGCCCCGGCGCTGCTGCACGCCGAGCCGGATCTGCTCGTGAAGATCGTCCGCGACGTGTTCAACGAGGACTTCACGAAGATGCTCATCCAGGGCGAGGACGCGCAGCGCACGATCCGCGCCTACCTGGAGAGCGTCGCCCCCGACCTGCTGGAGCGCGTGGAGTCGTACGAGGACGAGATCGACCCGTTCGACGCGTACCGCATCACCGAGCAGATCGAGAAGGCGCTGGACCGCAAGGTGTGGCTGCCCTCCGGCGGCTCGCTGGTGATCGACCGCACCGAGGCGATGACGGTCGTCGACGTGAACACCGGCAAGTTCGTCGGCTCCGGCGGCAACCTCGAGGAGACCGTCACCAAGAACAACCTGGAGGCGGCCGAGGAGATCGTGCGGCAGCTGCGCCTGCGCGACATCGGCGGCATCATCGTCGTCGACTTCATCGACATGGTGCTCGAGTCCAACCGCGACCTGGTGCTGCGCCGCCTGATCGAGTGCCTGAGCCGCGACCGCACGAAGCACCAGGTGGCGGAGGTCACCTCGCTCGGCCTCGTGCAGATGACCCGCAAGAAGCTCGGGCTCGGGCTGCTGGAGACCTTCAGCGAGCCGTGCGACGTGTGCGCCGGCCGCGGCATCATCGTCCACCACGACCCCGTCGTGAAGCACCGCAGCGCCTCCGCCAACGGCGGCCAGGGCCGTCGCTCCCGCGGCAGCGCCCCGTCCGCGCCGGCTCCCGCCGCCCCGAGCGTCGGCACGCACGGCATCCCGGAGGGGGCGAAGACCGCGCTCGCGCAGATCGCCGCCTCGACGCTCAGCGTCTCCGAGGAGGCGCCGCGTGAGACGGCCGAGCCGGCCGCTCCCGCCGCCGAGCGTCCGAAGAAGGCGCGCAAGAAGCGGTCCGCGGACCGCAAGCCGCCGCGCACCGAGGCCGAGGCGCTCCTGGAGACCGTGCTCGACGCGCTCCCCGAGCCGAAGGCCCCCGGTCAGGGGCGCAACCGCCGCCGGGTGACCACCGCCGCCCTCGCCGGCACTCCCGTCGTCGTCCGCCCGGAGCCTTCAGCGCCGGTCGCGGGCGGGGACCCGCAGCCCTGACGCGATCAGCCTCCTGACGAGCTCCTTGCCGCCGACGTGCTCCGCGCCGGCGGCGAGGAGTCGCGGCAGCATGTCCGCGGGGACGTCGTAGTGGTCGCGGTCGAAGGCCCGCGCGGGCACGTCCTGCGCCGCGGCGAAGGCGTGCAGCTCGTCGAGGCTCTCGTCGCTGATGAGATGCGCCCAGAGGCGGCCGTGCGCCGGCCAGAGGGGATCGTCGACGAGAACGGTCATGTCGCGATCCTAGGACGGATGCTCAGGGGAGGCGGTGCGTTTCGTCTCGCTTCGCTCGCTCACCGACCGGGGCGAGGAGGCCGGGGCCGTGTCGCTTTGCGGCATCGGGCGGCATCCGGTAAAGTTGTCCTTTGGTGCGCGAACCCTGTCGTCCCCGGCGGACGGCGAGGACAAGCCTTGCATCCGCACCCGTCGCCCGCGCGACGAACGCAAGCAAACAGTCTTCCCGTGAGATTCCCGGAGCCCCGTGCTCCCCAACGAAACAGGTATGAAGTGGTTTACGCAGTAGTGCGCGCCGGTGGCCGGCAGGAGAAGGTCGAGGTCGGCACGATCGTTCAGCTCGACCGTGTTCAGGCTGCTCAGGGCGAGAAGATCGAGCTGCCCGCAGTGCTGCTCGTCGACGGCGCCACGGTGACCACCGACGCCGAGAAGCTGGCGAAGGTCAAGGTCACCGCCGAGGTTATCGGTGACCTCCGCGGCCCGAAGATCGTCATCCAGAAGTACAAGAACAAGACCGGCTACAAGAAGCGTCAGGGCCACCGCCAGGAGCTCACGCGCGTCAAGATCACCGGCATCAAGTAAGCACGGAAGAGGCTGAACAATGGCACACAAGAAGGGTGCGAGCTCGACCCGCAACGGTCGTGACTCCAACGCACAGCGACTCGGCGTGAAGCGCTTCGGCGGCCAGACCGTCAACGCCGGCGAGATCCTCGTCCGTCAGCGCGGCACGCACTTCCACCCCGGCGTGAACGTCGGCCGTGGTGGCGACGACACGCTCTTCGCGCTCGCGTCGGGCGCCGTCGAGTTCGGCACGAAGGGCGGCCGCAAGGTCGTCAACATCGTCGCTGCCGCTCAGTAAGAACTGCAGCATCCGGACGGGGCGGGCTTCGGCTCGCCCCGTCCGCGTATCCGCCCTCCTCTCGGGCGCATGCGCATCCACACACTCCGCAACCAAGGGATGCCACGAATGGTCTCGTTCGTCGACACGGTGACGCTCCACCTGCGCGCAGGCAAGGGCGGCAACGGCTGCGTCTCGGTGCGCCGCGAGAAGTTCAAGCCTCTCGCCGGACCGGACGGCGGCAACGGCGGCGACGGCGGCGACATCATCCTCGTCGCCGATCCGCAGGTGACGACGCTGCTGTCGTACCACCACTCGCCGCACCGCTCCGCCGGCAACGGCGGCTTCGGCATGGGCGACATGCGCTCCGGCGCGGCGGGGGAGGACCTCGAGCTGCCCGTGCCGGTCGGCACCGTCGTGAAGACCGTCGACGGCGAGGTGCTGCACGACATGGTCGTGCCGGGCGAGCGCTTCGTCGTGGCACCCGGCGGACGCGGCGGGCTCGGCAACGCCGCGCTCGCCTCGCCGAAGCGCAAGGCGCCCGGGTTCGCGCTGCTCGGCACCCCCGGCTTCGAGGGCGACGTCGTCCTCGAACTGAAGACCGTGGCCGACGTCGCCCTGGTCGGCTACCCGTCCGCGGGCAAGTCCAGCCTGATCGCGGCGATCTCCGCCGCACGGCCCAAGATCGCCGACTACCCGTTCACCACCCTGCACCCCAACCTCGGCGTCGTGGAGGCCGGTGACGTGCGCTACACCGTCGCCGACGTGCCCGGACTGATCGAGGGCGCCAGCGAGGGCCGCGGGCTCGGCCTGGACTTCCTGCGTCACGTCGAGCGGTGCTCGGCGCTGCTTCATGTGCTCGACTGCGCCACCCTCGACCCGGGCCGCGACCCGATCTCCGACCTGGAGGTGATCCTCGCCGAGCTGGCCGCCTACGAGGTCCCCGAGGGGCAGAAGCCGCTGCTGGAGCGCCCGCAGCTGGTCGCCCTGAACAAGGTCGACGTGCCGGAGGCCCGCGACCTCGCCGAGCTCGTCCGTCCGGACCTGGAGGCGCGCGGCTTCCGCGTGTTCGAGATCTCCACGGTCTCGCACGAGGGGCTGCGCCCGCTCACCTTCGCCCTTGCCGAGCTCGTCGAGCAGCACCGCTCCGAGGTCGCGGTCGAGGCGCCGAAGGAGCGCATCGTCATCCGTCCCAAGGGTTCGGAGGCCGAGTTCAGCATCCGTGTCGAGGGTGGGACCTACGGCAACGTGTACCGCGTGCTCGGCGAGAAGCCGGTGCGCTGGGTGCAGCAGACGGACTTCCAGAACGAGGAGGCCGTCGGGTACCTCGCCGACCGGCTGGAGCGCCTGGGCGTCGAGGACGCGCTGTTCCGCGCCGGCGCGACCCCCGGGTCCACCGTGGTGATCGGCGAGGGCGACGGCATCGTGTTCGACTGGGAGCCGTCCATCTCGTCGGCGGCGGAGCTGATGACCGCTCCGCGCGGCACCGACCCCCGCTTCGACCGCAGCACGCGCCGCACCACCAGCGAGCGTCGCGAGCGGTACCACGAGCGGATGGATGCCAAGGCCGCCGCCCGAGCGGAGCTGGAGGAGCAGCGCCGCGCGAGCCGCGAGGGCGACGAGTGAGCGCGCGGTCCCGGGAGGAGCTGGCCACCGTCCAGCGCGTCGTCGTGAAGGTGGGCTCCTCGTCCATCAGCGGCGAGGCCGCGTGGCGGATCCCGATCCTCGTCGAAGCACTGGCCAAGGCGCACGCGCGGGGCGCCGAGATCGTGCTGGTGTCCTCCGGCGCGATCGCCACAGGCCTCCCGTTTCTGCGTCTCGAGTCCCGGCCCACCGACCTGGCGACCCAGCAGGCCGCGGCCGCGGTGGGTCAGAACGTCCTGGTGTACCGGTATCAGGAGGCGCTGCGTCCGTTCGGGATCGTCGCCGGCCAGGTGCTGCTCACCACCGGCGACCTGGAGCATCCCACCTCCCGCAGCAACGCGCGCCGCGCCATGGAGCGCCTGCTCGGGCTGCGCATCCTGCCGATCGTGAACGAGAACGACACGGTCGCCACCCAGGAGATCCGCTTCGGAGACAACGACCGGCTCGCCGCTCTCGTCGCGCAGCTGGTGCAGGCGGATGCCCTGGTGCTGCTCAGCGACATCGAATCGCTGTACACCAAGCCGCCGACCGACCCGCGCGCGGAGCCGATCGACGTGATCGCCGCGGACGCCGACCTGTCCGGTCTCGAGTTCGGGGCCACCGTCGTGAACAGCGTGGGCACCGGCGGCGCGGCGACCAAGGTGTCCGCCGCGCGCATGGCGGCGGCATCCGGCATCGGCGTCCTCGTCACCAGCGCCGACCTCGTCGGCCAGGCCCTGGACGGCGCCCGCATCGGCACCTGGTTCGAGCCGGCGACGACCGCCTGAGCCGCGTCATCCCGCGGCTTCACCGCGAGCGGCGTGGCTAGACTGAGCGGATGACCACCACCGTCCCCGACGCCGTCGCGACCGACACCGCCCAGGACCGCCTCGTCAAGGCGAAGGACGCTTCCCGGCTGGTCGCCCGTCTCACCAGCGGGGAGAAGGCAGCGGCCCTCGAGGCCATCGCGGCCGGGATCGAGACGGAGGCCGCGCGCATCATCGCGGCGAACGAGGAGGACGTCGAACGCGGACGCCGGGACGGCATCGGCGACGCCCTGATCGACCGGCTGCGGCTCGACGAGAAGCGCGTGGCGGCTCTCGCGTCCGCGGTCCGCGACGTGGCCGCGCTGCCGGACCCGATCGGCCAGGTCGTCGGCGGGCACCGGATGCCGAACGGCGTCGCCCTGGAACAGGTGCGGGTGCCCTTCGGCGTGGTCGGCGCCATCTACGAGGCGCGCCCGAACGTGACCGTCGACATCGCCGCGCTCGCGCTGCGCGCCGGCAACGCGGTCGTGCTGCGGGGCGGCAGTGCGGCCCTGCGCTCCAACACCGTGCTGGTCGAGGTCATGCGCGCCGCCCTGGCATCCGCCGGCGTCACTCCCGAGGCCATCCAGACGGTCGACGACTTCGGCCGCGACGGTGCCAAGGCGCTCATGCACGGTCGCGGGTTCGTGGACGTGCTCGTGCCCCGCGGCAGCGCCGCCCTGATCGAGACGGTCGTGACGGAATCCACCGTGCCGGTGATCGAGACCGGCGCCGGTGTGGTGCACATCGTGCTCGACGAGTCCGCGCCGATCGACTGGGCGCGCGACATCGTCGTGAACGCCAAGGTGCAGCGCCCGAGCGTGTGCAACGCCGTGGAGACCGTGCTGGTGCTGCGACAGGCGGCACCTCAGCTGGTGCCGGTCGTGGCCAGCGCGCTGCAGAGCGAGGGCGTCACGATCCACGGCGACGACATGGTCGCGGGCCTGGTCAGCAACGTGGTGCCCGCGACCGAGGAGGACTGGGCGGCGGAGTACCTCAGCCTCGACATCGCGATGAAGGTCGTGGACACGCTCGACGACGCCCTGGAGCACATCCGCCGCTACAGCACCGGCCACACCGAGTCGATCATCACGACCGACGCGCGCAACGCCGAGCGCTTCCTCGCCGAGGTCGACTCGGCCGTGGTGATGGCGAACGCGTCCACCCGCTTCACCGACGGCGGGGAGTTCGGCTTCGGCGCCGAGGTGGGCATCTCCACGCAGAAGCTGCACACCCGCGGGCCGATGGGGCTCGCCGAGCTGACCAGCACCAAGTGGCTGGCGCGCGGTTCCGGGCAGACGCGCGGCTGAGGACTAGACTGGAGAGGCGTTTTCCCGCCGGTCAGGAACGGAGACAGGATGAACCTCGTCGCGCAGATTGCGATGGCAGCCGCAGAGACGGAGCACCACGGCAACGTGGCGGCCGACACGGTGATCTACGGGATCATCGCCGCGGTGGTGTTCCTGCTGCTCGCGCTCGTGACGCTGTCCTACAAGAACGTCGCGAACCGGCACTCGGCCAAGGCCGAGGCATGGGCGGAGAAGCACGGCAAGGACGGTCACGGATCGGGACACGGCCACTAGGACCGTATGCTCTCCTCGACCACTCGGGCTCCGCGCATCGGCGTGATGGGTGGCACGTTCGACCCCATCCATCATGGGCACCTGGTGGCGGCGAGCGAGGTGGCGCACTCCTTCGACCTCGACGAGGTCATCTTCGTGCCGACCGGGCAGCCGTGGCACAAGGAGCACGTGACCCCCAGCGAGCACCGCTACCTGATGACGGTGATCGCCACGGCATCCAACCCCGATTTCACGGTCAGCCGCGTGGACATCGACCGTGAAGGGCCCACGTACACCATCGACACGCTGCGCGACCTGCGGCGTGAGCGGCCGGACGCCGAGTTCTTCTTCATCACGGGTGCGGATGCCGTGGCGCAGATTCTCAGTTGGAGGGACCATGATGAGTTATGGGACCTGGCCCACTTCGTCGCCGTCTCCCGACCGGGACACGTGCTGAGCACGGAGGGACTGCCCACCGACGACGTCAGCCAGCTCGAGGTCCCGGCCCTCGCGATCTCGTCGACCGACTGCCGCGAACGCGTGCGTGACGGGGAACCCGTGTGGTATCTGGTTCCCGACGGGGTCGTCCAGTACATCGCGAAGCATCATCTGTATCGGAGCAAGGCATGAGCACATCGGATCAGAACGGAAGGACGCCGCTGACGCGCAAGCAGCTGCGTGAGCTCCGCCTGACCGGTTCGACGCCGGTCGTCACGGAGCAGGAGGGGGCCGCGCCCCCGCCGCCGACCCCCGTGCTGCCGCGGCCGGCCGAGCCCGCACCGGTCGCTCCCGCGCCCGAGGAGAAGGACGTCGACCTCCGCGCGACCCCGCTGACGCGCAAGCAGGCGCGCGCCCAGGAGCGCATCCGCACGGCCTCCTTCCCGGTCGTCGCCACGATCGACGCGCCGGCTCCGGATGCCCGGCCCGCGGAGGAGGCGTCGCAGCCCGCGAACGCGAGGCCCGAGGATGCGGAACCCGCGGATGCCGGAGCCGCAGATGCTGCGGAGCAGGCTTCCGCGCAGACGCCCGCGCCTGACTCCGCACAGCCCGAGGTTCTCGTCGAGGAGGTGCCGACCCCGGCATCCGCCCTCGCCCCCGTCGACGAACGACCGGCTGAGGTCGTGCCGGTCGAGGACGTGCCGGTCTCCGGCGCTCCCGCTGAGGCGGGTGCCGCCGGCACGGAGGACACGGCGCCGTCCGACACTCCCGCACCCGTCGACGCCGCCCCCGCTCCGATCGACGCCGTGCCCCTGGCCGGGGCGGCCGAGCCCTCCGAGAACGCACAGCAGCCGCGGGCGACCGTGAACCCCCGGTTCGGCCAGGGCCTGATCGAGGCGAAGAGCTCGGAGGTGCCCGGCGCGTTCGACGAGCTCATCGACAGCGACTCGGCCGGGTCCCAGCACTCCGCGCCGAACGCGCTGATCTTCACCCAGGCGCCGACCGAGGCGTCGCTGTCCGGTCCGATCGCCGCGACCGGCGAGGTCCTCATCACCGGCACCTACGAGCTGCCGAACGGCCTCGGCTCGCAGGGACACGCCGACGGCGTCGCCGACGGCAAGGACGTCGACGCGGTGCTCATCGACGGCGAGCTGCCGCCGACCTCCTCGCCCACGCCGATCGCCGCCAGCTCGGCCGTCAGCACCTCCCGACCCGCCGGCGAGGTCATCCGGCCGCCGGCCCCGGAGACCGGCAACAAGCTCATGCTCACCCTGGCGATCGTCGCCGGCGGCCTCGCGCTCGCGCTGGCCGCCGCCCTGATCGTCGCCTTCACCACGAACGTCTTCTGATGCAATCACCTGAATCCGCCGCCCACATGCTCCAGATCGCGGCCGACGCCGCCGCGTCCAAGGGCGGTGAGGATCTCGTCGCGCTCAACGTGTCGGAGCCGCTCCCGCTCGTCGACATCTTCCTGCTCGTCACCGGCACGAGCGAGCGCAACGTCGCCGCGATCGCCGACGAGGTCGAGGACAAGCTCATCGAGGCGGGCCACAAGCGCGTCCGCCGCGAGGGACGCGCCGAGGCGCGCTGGGTGCTCCTGGACTTCGGCGATCTCATCGTGCACGTGTTCCACGCCGAGGAGCGCGTGTACTACGGCCTCGAGCGGCTGTGGAAGGACTGCCCGGTCATCCCGATCGAGCTGTCCCAGCCGGGAGTCTGACGCCCGGCGCGTGCCGGCCCGGCGCGCGTCCTCACGGCATCCGTCCTGACAGCACCCCGTCAGGCGTCGCCGCTCACTCGGCGACGGAGCCGCTGTCGATCACGTACGCCTGCGGATGCCCCGGCAGATACCGCACCGTGACGGTCCCGCCGGCGCCGACCGAGGCGTGCCGGTCGGGGTGGACCGACGGCGTGAAGACGTCGTTGGGCAGCGTGTAGGCGGTGCCGTCCGCGGTCGTGAAGCGCACCCAGTTCCCGTCGACCGTGCCCTGCGCCTCGACGCCGTTGGCGTGGATGTACGCGCGCGTGACCGGCACGCCGACAAGCGACAGCAACCCGATGAGGCCCCCGCCGAGCAGGACGAGGAAGAGGACGCGGAAGGCCACCCGCTGCAGGTGTGCCGCGGCGGAGGAGGTCGTCGTCGGAGCGTCCGCCGGGAGCAGCCCCTCGCGCTCGCGCACGGCACGCAGCCGGCCGGCGGCGGTCACCGACGGTCCGCGGAGCGCGCGCATGCCGACGCCGGTGGCGCCGAAGGCGGCGAGGAAGACCATGGCGTAGCCGTTCGCTGCCGGGAAGTTCAGCAGCCAGAAGATCGTGTCGAGCATGTCAGGCCGCCTCCTCCTTGTGGAGCGTGACCGCCACACGGCGCGGGTCCTCGGGCCGGTACATCGCCCACACGGGGGAGCCGACCTGCAGCTGCCCGACGGCCTCCGGATAGACGAACACCGTGGTCTCCGCCTGCCAGGCGGTCTGCCCCTCCGGGCTGACCAGGACCGTGAGCGCCAGCTCGCTCTGCCCCTCCCGGCGCCGGCCCGTGGGACGCACGGCCACGACGTCGGCGGGAGCGGTGACGCCCGTGGTCCGTGCGGGCACCAGGCGCGGATCGATCAGTCCCTTGGCGATCCGCCAGTCCAGCAGCGCCTTGCGCACGGCCGGGTCGCCGGTGTCGGCGAGGGAGACGTCGTCGTGCCGGCCCGGGGCGTAGGAGACCGGGATGCTGCGCCCGATCCGGAGGATCGCCTGATCCTCCGGACGCACCAGCGTGCGCAGGCGCGCGACGAACTCGCCCGCGTGCGGTGGGGAGACGCGCACGAACACGTCGTACTGCGGGATCTCGTTGACGCGGAGTCCGGTGCGCTGCACCTCCACGATCCGCCCGATGGCCACCTCGTCACCGGGCTGCGGCGGGCGCCTGCGGATGCCGCTGAACGCCGAGCCGAACGTTCCCAGCACACCCCAGGCGACGCCGATCAGCACCGCCGGAATCGTGGGATCGTCACCGCGGAAGGGCAGCAGCGAATTCCGCTGATCCACGCCGAGGAGGCCTTCGGCCACCCACAGGACGAGCCATGCGGACAGCAACACCCGGACGGCCAGGATCGCGATGCGCAGCACGCGTTCAGGCTAGCGCCACGCCACCCACGCCGTCATCGGCTGCGAGACGGCTGGTTTCGGACCGCGACGGCTCCCGCCGGCCATCGGTCGTGGTGCCCCGCTTCGGCGGTCATTCCTCCCGGCGCGTGCCGACACCCGGGGTGTCGTTCGTCTCGGAGATGTCCGGGATCGACGCCTCGTCGTCGGGATCGACTCGTACGGCATCCGCGGCGCCCGAGTCGGCGCCGGCTCCGCCGGCGGGCACGTCGTCCACCGACTCCGGCGGCGTGTCCTCGTCGCCGGCGGCGACACGGTCCGCGGCCGCGCTGTCGATGAGATCGTCGTTCGCGTCGGGGTCGAGGACGGTCTCCCCGTCGACCTCGCGTGTGGCGATGTCGTCATCGGGCAGCCCGTCGCCGGGCAGGCCGTCATCGTCCGGGCCGGGGACGGGCAGGTAGGGAGGGGTGGGGTTCGACATGATCGGCTCCTTCCGTGTGCGTTCACGGTAGAGGCGGCACGGCGGAGCAAGGGAACGCCTTGACCACGGGTGGATGCGGCGCTAGAGGAGGCGTGTGGGCGGTACCCCCGCAGCCGGTCCGTCCTCCGCATCCCGAGTGCGGCACAATGGGGCGATGGGTGAAGCCCCGAAGGATGCCCTGGACGACATCGCGGCCGAGCTGCTCGCTCTGCCGCCGGACGAGTTCACCGCCGCCCGCAATGCGAAGGCGAAGGAGCTGGACGACCCGCAGCTGGTGAAGGATGTGAAGGGCCTGCGCAAGCCGGTGCTCGCCGCCTGGGCGGTGAACCTGTTCGCCCGGGAGCGCGCGGCGCAGCTGCAGGAGGTGCTCGACCTCGCGGAGGCTCTGCGCGAGGCGCAGGACGATCTGGACGCGGCCGCGCTGACGGCCCTGACCCGACAGCGTCGTGCCCTCGTCCGGGGACTGACCGCGCAGGCGGCGGATCTCGCGAAGGCGCGCGGGCAGACGCTGACCCCCGCCGTGACCGAGGCGGTGGAGCAGACCCTCAACGCGGCGATGTTCGACGTGCGCGCGGCCGCGGCCGTCGCCTCCGGGCGCCTGCTGCGCCCTCTCGATCCCGCCGACGACCTCGCCGCCGTCCTCCCCGAGGCCGTGGCCGGCTCGTTGCCGTCGGCTCCGGAGCGCCGTGAGGTGCCGGAGGACGAGGTGGGTGCCCGCCGCGCCCGCAAGGAGGCGGAGCGGCGGTTGCATCAGGCGGAGACGGACGCGGCGCGCACCGAGCGGGAGCACGGCCGGATCGCGGCTGAACTGCGCGCCGCCACCGCGCGCGTCGACGAGCTGGCCGAGCAGGAGCGGCGGCTGGAGGCCGAGCTGACGCGGGTGCGCGAGGCGCGTGACGAGGCGCGCACCGGCCTCGGCGAGCTCGAGGAGCGGCTGGCCGCCGCCGCGCGGGCGCATGAGGACGCCCGGCACGAGCTGGAGCAGGCTCGCGCGCAGCTCCAGGAGTGAGACCCGCTGCGCTCAGTACTCGATGACGCTGCGGATGCCCTGGCCCTGCCGCATCCGTGCGAAGGCGTCGTTGACGTCGTCGAGCGCGATGCGATCGGTGACCATGGAGTCCAGGTCGATCCGGCCCTCCATGTATAGGTCGATGATCTTCGGGAAATCGATCGACATGCGGGTGGACCCGTCGTTGCAGCCGATCAGCTTCTTCTCCTGATCGCTCATCACGAAGGGATCGATCGAGATCTTCACGCCGTCGGCGACCTGGCCGACGACGACCGCGGTGCCCCCGCGGCGGATCGCCTCGAAGCACGCCTCGATGGTGAACGGCAGGCCGATCGCCTCGAACGCGTAGTCCACACCGCGGCCGTCGGTGAGGTCGCGCACCGCCTCGACGAGATCGACGTCGTGACTGTAGCGGCGAACGGCGCGCAGACAACAGCCCGCAGAGAACGCCGAGCCCCAGAGAACAGGACGTAGCGCAACCCGCAAGACAGGTCGTGACTACGTCAGTTCGATCGACCGAAAGTCGCCAGCCCGTGTCGAGCCAGCAGGCGCCGCCTGCGCACGATAGCGGTCCCGCACGGTTGGGGCCGGAACATCTGGGTTCCGCACGAGATATCTCGCTACGCTCCTGAACTCCTCGAGCCGACCGTCGGGAATCGATATCTGGCCATGGGGCCTCTTCGGATCGAGGTCGTTCACCCCAAGTGCGACCGCCAGAGCAGTCCAGTACAGACCGATTCCCGGATACCCAATCGGCGCGTGCTGCGGCTCGAAGTCTATAAACACCACCCCGCGCGACGTATCCGCGCACGCTATGGCGAGCCGGCGTCCCAGCTCACCATAGCTTTCCACTGCGTGCTGATACTGCCAGAATGTCGTCCACCCCGCGAGACTTGCCGCTCTCTCAACTTCGCGCACCGACTTGAGCACATGACCGTGTTTCAGATCAAGCGCGATCCTGATGTCGCGATCAAGGTCAATCGACGCCCGACTTGCCCGTGTAAACCGCTCGGCATCCGATCCCTTGATGTCCGCAGCGCGAGAGGTCGTGCGGGTCTCTTCGCGCGAATGGAGTATCGACCTGATGTCGTCCAAATTGGTATCCGCCTGCTCCAGCAGTGCGGCCGTCAGCGCGAATCGTCGGTGGACGTCTGCGGTTATATCGACCGGACCCGGCTTATAGCGGATGTCGTGTTCAACTTCTGCGAAGCCGTGCTCAAGGAGCGTCCTGATCTGGACCTCCACCTTGTCACCTGAGTTGACCGATACCTGCCACATTGGGTCCGGATACGCGTCCCAGCCGCCCTTCTTGGTCCGGCCGATGAACTGAATGCTGCGATACCCAAACTCGCTGTCCTGCAAGAGATCGGCCTTGTCTACGTAAGACCCCTGCTCGAGGATCAGCATCTTCCGGACAACCTCCTCCGCCACCACGAGATCAGATCGGAAGAATACGAGAATGCGAACGCCCACGACGTCTTCGACCTCGCGAGTCGGATTCTTACGTACCTTCTGCTCAAAGCTGGCGCGGGACTTGACGCGTGCTTCGACGCGGAAGTGATTGAGCCCTGCGGCATGGAGCCGCTTCTCGACGGCGGGCTTCATTTCCTCGACGAGTGCTTTTCGGCGGGCGAGATTCGCGTCGTAATAGTCCAGGCGGTGGGTAGTCAGTAATTCGAGGTCACCATGGGTCGAGTTCACACTGACAACGTAGCGGCGATTCGAGGCTGCTGCGGGAACTGGTGACAGTCCGGTGAGGCCATGAGCGCCAGCAAGCCGCCGCGTTCACCGCGGCCGTGCTTCCGTCGGCCCGCCGCATTTGACGGGTCATTCGGTCGGCTTGACCAGGACTGTGGACGTGGGGTCCACGTCTTCTGCTGAGGCGAGCGTAGGAAGTTCCGCACCGTCGAGTCCGGCCATCTCCAAGGCGACTTGCCCGGCGAGGTGTGCTGAGGAGACGGACTGGCCGTTCGCGATCGAGGCATAGAACTGGGTTGCGTAGTTGATCGCGTCGCCGTCGGCGATGCTGTCCGCCATGCCGATCGCGAACGGCACCACATCGGCAACGAGCTGGTCGATCTGCGCGGCAGACCTGCAGGCGTTGAGCAGCACTAGCAACGGCGGCTCATCGGTCGCAGCGATCGCACGGGAGAAAGCGCGCGCGGTTACCGGGTGCCCCCGATGGGGGTTGTCGTTCTCGTACTCGAAGATGATCAGGTCTTCGTTGCTGTGCCCTGAGAAGTGCAGGATGTGCGGCCGGAACTTCGTGATGCCGTCCAGCAGATCGGCGGCGGTTGCGGCGGGGCGCACGTCGAGTTCGATCAGATCGCGGTGCAGGGCAGACTCGACGGCGGCCCGGATGCGCTTCTGCTCTCGCCCGACTCGCAGATCACCCTCCGAGGATGCGCCTAATAGCAGCACGCGCAGTTTCTCCGGTTTCGGGGCGCGCAGCTCTCGGAGAGCTTCACCGAGAGCGCGCTCGGTGCGGATCAGCTGGGCATTAGTCTGCGCCCTCTCAGTCGCGGCACGGCGATCCGCAGCAGCCTGCTCTCTTTGGCGCTTTCGTTCGGCCGCGTCAGCCTCGGACCGCTCAGCTTTGGCCAGTTTGGTCTGGAGGTTAGCTTCCTGCTTCGCATACCCCGCGGCCTTGGTCTGCCACCGATTCGCCTCGGCACCTGCAGTGGCTGCTTCCTTGTCTCGCTGGGCGGCGCGGTTCAGCTTCGACTTTCTCGTCGCTTCGCTCTTCGTACTCGCCGCCTCGCGCCGCGCCCGATCGGCCTCACTGCGCTTCTTCGACTCCTTGCTCCGGTAGTCGCCGGCCTTCTTCTCGGCATCTACGCGCTGCTTCCGCTTGCGCTGCAATTCACCGCGGTACTGCGCCGACCCCACCCTTGCCTCCCGATCTGCTGCTCTACCTGGTTGAAGAGCACCGTATCCGAGGCCACTGACACGGATAGCGTCCGCGGCGCACAGGGTCGCTACCGCGGCGAGCGAGAGACCCCATAATGCCCAAGTGACCCAGCACGTCGAGGATGCGGACGTGCCGTATCGGGTGATTAGCGACCTGATCGCAACCACCCGAGATCGCGGCCAGGTGCGGAGCTCGCCCGCCCCCACTAGTCGTACTCAGCCCAGGCCGCGACGGATGCCGACGACCGGCAGGGGGCAACCGGCTCATGTTCCAGGCATCCGCGACCCTGCACGAGGACGCCGCCCTGGTGCTGGAGATGCTCGACAGGCACGGCCGGGATACGCGTACCACGCGCGCTGGGTTCTCGGCGAAGCGAAGGTGAGCGATGCCCTGGAAACGGCTGCGGCCTGGACCCACGGTACGAGTCGCAGCAGATCGCGCTGCCAACGACGGCGACTGCGCCATCACCAGCCGGCTTCCGGCTACGTCGGTCTCGCCGGATGCATCACCATTACCCCGATGACCAAACTGACGGGGAACGCGACGGCGGCAGCGGTCGTTGCCGAGACGCAACTCTCGTGCCGAACGAGCCCATCGCAACGATCCTGGCGACGAGCGCCAGGCAGCACAACGAAAGAACCTTGCACCACGATAAGCGGCGCAAGGTTCGAACGTTTCCGATTTGGTGGACCTGAGGGGACTCGAACCCCTGACCCCCTGCATGCCATGCAGGTGCGCTACCAGCTGCGCCACAGGCCCAGATGCTGCTCCGTAGAAGCCCGGAGCAACCCGTTCAGAATACAACAGCATCCCGCGCGAACGCCAATCGAGGCGGGGACGGGCGTGCGTCCCGGGCGTGTCCGGAACAACGGCGGCGCCGCGGGCGTTGGGACGGTCGTGGACATCCTCGAGAGCGTGGTGATCGGCGCCGGCCAGGCCGGGCTCTCCGCGTCGTACCACCTGCGGCGCCTCGGCATCCGTCATCTCGTGCTCGATGCCGACGAGCGGCCGGGCGGGGCGTGGCAGCACCGCTGGGACGCCCTCACGATGGTCGACGTGCACGGCGTCGCCGAACTGCCCGGTTCGCAGCCCCCGCCTCGGACCGCCGCCCGGGCGAACCGCGTCGTGCCGGCGTATTTCGGCTCCTACGAACGCGAGCACGCGCTGCCGGTGCTCCGCCCGGTGTCGGTCCACACGGTCACCGACGAGGACGGCATCCTCGTCGTGCACGCCGCGCAGGGGGAGTGGCGCACGCGCACGCTCGTGAACGCCACCGGCACCTGGACGCGTCCGTTTCTGCCGCACCATCCCGGCCGGGAGAGCTTCCTCGGCGAGCAGCTGCACACCGTCGACTACCCCGGGCCGGACCACTTCCGCGGGAAGCGGGTGCTGGTCGTGGGCGGTGGAGCGTCTGCCGTGCAGTTCCTCGGCGCCCTGGCGCCGATCACGGACACCCTGTGGGTGACCCGGCGGGAGCCGGTCTGGCGCGACGACGAGTTCACCCCGGAGGCGGGCGCCGCGGCCGTCGCCCTCGTGGAGCAGCGGGTGGCGCAGGGCCTGCCTCCGCAGAGCGTGGTGAGCGTGACCGGCCTGATGCTGCGCCCGCAGGAGCAGGAGGCCGCGCGGCTGGGCGCCTACGCGGCGCGCCGGCCGATGTTCGAGCGGATCGAGCCGGACGGCG
Source organism: Microbacterium neungamense (assembly GCF_024971095.1). Classification (NCBI taxonomy): domain Bacteria; kingdom Bacillati; phylum Actinomycetota; class Actinomycetes; order Micrococcales; family Microbacteriaceae; genus Microbacterium; species Microbacterium neungamense. The sequence goes on along the minus strand of NZ_CP069717.1, from coordinate 1,532,887 downwards.
TGCGGTGGGCGGACGGGACGTTCGAGCGGGTCGACGTGATCCTCTGGGCGACCGGGTTCCGGCCGGCCATCGCGCACCTCGCTCCGCTGCGGCTGCGCAGCGCCTCGGGCGGCATCCGCCTGGATCGCGGCGGACGCGGCACCACCGCCGTCGCAGACCCTCGGGTGCAGCTGGTCGGATACGGGCCCTCGGCGAGCACGATCGGCGCCAACCGCGCGGGGCGGACAGCGGCGACCGGCGTCCGGCGGTACCTGCAGGAGGTGCGGCCCGCGGACGGGCTCCGGCTGGCGTCGTAGCGGATGCGGCGGGCGGACCCTTCGACAGGCTCAGGGTCCGCTGACAGGCTCGGGGTCCGCTGACAGGCTCAGGGTCCGCTGACAGGCTCAGGACCCTTCGACGGGCTCAGGGTCCGGCGACGGGCTCAGGGTCCGGCGACGGGCTCAGGGTCCGACGGCGGCGGCGGACTTCGCCTGGATGAGAACCTCCTCGAGCATGGCCGGAGTGAGCCGGCCGGTGAAGGTGTTCTGCTGGCTGACGTGGAAGCATCCGAGCACTTCCAGCGCCCGGCCGTCGGGATGCGCGAGCCGCACCCGGGCGCCGTGACCGAACCGCGGGCGCGGGCGGGGCACCAGCCACCCGGCATCCGTCAGCGTGGCCAGCAGCGCCTGCCAGCCGAACCCGCCCAGCACCACGACCACGCGCAGGGTGCCGGCCAGCAGCTCCAACTCCCTCGCGAGGAACGGCGCGCACGTGCGGCGCTCCTGCGGGGTCGGCTTGTTCTCGGGCGGGGCGCACCGCACCGGCGCGCTGATCCGCGTGCCGAACAGCTCCAGCCCGTCGTCGCGCGACGCGGCGACCGGCTGCGAGGCGAGCCCCACGGCGTACATCGCCGCGTACAGCACGTCCCCGCTGCGGTCGCCGGTGAACATGCGCCCGGTCCGGTTCGCGCCGTGCGCCGCCGGGGCCAGGCCGACGATCAGGATCGACGCGGCGTGCGGCCCGAACCCGGGCACCGGACGCCCCCAGTAGTCCTGGTCGCGGAACGCGGCGCGCTTCGTGCGCGCCACCTCCTCCCGCCAGGCGACCAGGCGCGGGCAGGCGCGGCAGGTGGTGACCAGCGCATCCAGAGCGGTGAGGTCGCTCGCGGCCGCGGCATCCTGCGGCGCCTGCTCGGGCGGATGCCGGCGGATGCCCGGAGGCGGAGGATCGTCGCATGCCATCACCGTCATGTCAGCACGCTCGTGCCGGCCGCGCAACGGCGTCGCGGCATCCGGCGGCGCTTCAGGCGGCCGCCGTAGGCTGAGGCCATGTCCGCGATCCGAAGCCTCCTCGCCGTGCTCGCCGCGGCGGCGGTGCTCGCGGCATCCGGATGCTCCGCGCCGCAGGCCTCGCCGCAGCCGCATCCGTCCACGCCGTCCCCCACGCGCACCCCGTCGCCGACGCCCACGCCCGACCCCGCCGCCGCCCTCGTCGCCGAGATGACCACCGCGCAGCGCGCCGCCACCGTGGTGATGGGGCACATCCCGACCACCGACACCGCCGCGCTCCGGCAGTACATGTCCTCCGGCCTGGGCGGATTCATCCTGATGGGCGCGAACATCCCGCCGACCCCCGAGGAGCTGCGCACCGTCACCGCCGCCCTCGTCACCGACCCGCGGCTGCCGCCGCTGATCGCGATCGACCAGGAGGGCGGCGACGTGTCGCGCCTGCCCTGGGACGACCTGCCCGCCGCGGACACCCTCAAGGACCGTCCGTCCGGCGACGCCCGCGCCGCCTTCGCGGCCCGCGGCGCCCTCGTCGCCGACGCGGGTGCCAACGTGAACTTCGGGATCGTCGCCGACGTGCCCGCCGCCCCGTCGTCCTTCATCCACCGCCGCGCCCTCGGCGCCGACCCGGCCGGCGCCGCCGAACGCGTCGCCGCAGCGGTCGAGGGGGAGCGGGCCGCGGTCGCCTCGACCCTCAAGCACTTCCCGGGGCACGGCGCCGCGCCGGGGGACTCCCACCATGGCATCCCGTCCACGACGCGGACGCTGGAGGAGTGGCGTGCGACCGACGCCGTCCCGTTCGCCGCGGGCATCGACGCCGGCGCTCCGCTGCTCATGTTCGGGCACCTGGCCTACACGTCGGTCGACCCCGCGCCCGCCTCGCTGTCGCCGCGCTGGTACGCCATCGCCCGCAGCGAGCTGGGCTTCGACGGGGTCGCCGTCACCGACGACCTCGGGATGCTCGGCGACTCCGGCGTCGACGCGTACGCCGACCCGGTGCAGAACGCGGTCGCGGCGCTGGCCGCCGGAGCAGACATGGTGCTGATGATCGCCGGATCCACGCCCGACACCGCACCGCGGATCGTCTCCGGCATCGTGCAGGCGGTCGGCGACGGACGCCTGCCGGCCGCGCGTCTGCAGGAGGCCGCCGAACGGGTGGTGCGGCTGCGGCTGCAGCTCGCGGCGGACATAACCGGCGGGTGAGCCGCGCGCATCGCCGCACGCGCCGCCGCCGCGACGCCCTCGCCCGGCGCGCCCTGGTCAGAGGCCCTCGTCAGGTGATCTCGTCAGGCGCCCTCGTCCTCGCCGAGCCACGCGCGCAGCATCCGCTCGCGCAGGGCGTTGCCCCGCTCGGCGAACGCCCGCTGCCGGCGGACGTACTCCGCCTTGCCCTCGGCCGTCTCGATCCGCACCGGCCGGATGCCCCACGCGGCGAGGTCGTACGGCGCCGCCTCCATGTCCAGCAGACGGATGTCGCGGGCCAGCTCGAACGCGTCCAGCAGCAGCTCGCCGGGCACCAGCGGCCCCAGCTTCATCGCCCACTTGTAGACGTCCATGCCGGCGTGCAGGCATCCGGGCTGCTCGAGCGCGGGCTGCTCCTCGCGGGTGAGCGGCCGGCGGTTGCGGGCGACGGCATCCGGTGTGAAGAAGCGGAAGGCGTCGAAGTGCGTGCAGCGCAGCTCGTGCGACTCCACCACCGCGTCCGTGCCGGCCTGCCCCAGGCGCAGCGGAACCGGATGCCGGTGCTCCTCGGCCCGGTACACCATCGCCCACTCGTGCAGCCCGAAGCAGCCGAACTGGCCGGGGCGCGCGGCCGTGCGGCGCAGCATCCGCTCGATCAGGCGCGCCAGCTCGGGCTTCTCCGCCGCGAAGGCGCCGGCATCCGGCACCGCGTCCACCTCCGACGGACCGGGGGAGTACCAGCGCCAGGAGCGGCGCTCCGCCGCGCCTTCGAGCACGACACCGGCACCCGGATGCCAGCGGCGCAGCCGTGCCGGCTTGTACGAGTAGTAGGTGAACAGGAAGTCCCAGACGGGGTGCTTCTCGCCCCGCGCCGTCCGCTCGCGGTGCCCGGCGGTCAGTGCATCCGCCCGCTCCTCGTGGGCGCGGGCACGCGCACGCCACTCGGCGCGGGAGAGGACGGATGCGGGCACCAGACGAGGATACGTGTCGGCGACGCGGGCCGAGAATCAGTTCAGCGAGCGTCGATGAGCCCGGCGGCGCTCAGCTGCTCGCGCAGTCCGGCGCCGTCCTCCGCGCTCACCCACGGCACGCCTTCGCCGGAGTGGTCCTCCACCTCGGTGCGGCCGCCGGCGAGCACCGCCTCGGCGGGGAGCAGCCGGCGGATTGCGACGCCGGCAACGGAACCCGGATGCTCGCGCTGGAACTCCGAGTAGATCGCCTCGTCATGCTGACCGTCGTCGCCGATGAGCAGCCAGCGGATGCCGGGGAACTCGTCGGCCAGGCGACGCAGGTTGCGGGCCTTGTGCTCGCGGCCGCTGCGGAACCAGCGGTCGTGCGTCGGGCCCCAGTCGGTGAGCAGCATCGCCCCGGCGGGGAACAGGTGGCGGCTGAGGAAGCGGCGCAGGGTGGGGGCGATGTTCCAGGCGCCGGTGGACAGGTAGATCATCGGAGCACCGGGGTGACTGCGCATGATCTGCTCCAGCAGCACCGACATGCCGGGCACCGGGATGCGGGCGTGCTCGTCGACGACGAAGGAGTTCCAGGCGGCGATGAACGGTCGGGGGAGCGCGGTGACCATGACGGTGTCGTCCACATCGCAGACGACGCCGAAGCGGATGTCGTCGGCGACGACGAAGACGCTCGCCTCGACCGGCTCCTGCCCCTCCACCGACATCGTGAAGGTCTGCCAGCCCGGCTCCAGGTGCGTCTCGATCCGGGCGTCGATCACGCCGCCGCGGTCGGCGACCACGTCGTGGCTGCGCCCGCCGATCTCGATGCGCACGGCGGCGAAGCTGACCGGGATGCCGGCGAAGCTGCGCCATCCGCGGACGCTGGCCAGCTCGCCGTCCGCGTTCTTCCGCGGCGGCGGGACGATCAGCACCCGGCCGACGACCCGCACCCAGCCGGTGCCGCCGTACCCGGGGAACGGAACGACGGTCGCCGAACGGCCGCGCCGGCGAGCGCGCCGCTCGCGCCAGACGTGGATGCGGTGCTCGAGTCGGGCGAACCAGTGGATCTTGGCCGCTGAGGCTGGGGACATCGCTCCCAGTCTTTCACGCCTGCGCCGGTCGCGCCTCTGCGGCCGGACGGTCACGCCTCCGCGGCGGGGTCGTCCGCGGTGGACATGTGCCGCTCTTCGCGATGCGCGATGACCTTCTTCGCGATCACCGCGACGAGGAGGAACAGCAGGATCGCACCGACGAACAGGTACCCGGCGTAGTGCACGGTCTGGGAGAGCTCCTTGTAACCGCCGGCGACGGCGGAGCCGATCCCGACATAGGCGCAGGCCCACAGCACGCAGGCCGGCACGGTCCAGGCGAGGAACCGCCGGTAGCCGAAGCCGCTCATCCCGACGGTCAGCGGCACGAGCGAGTGCAGCACCGGCAGGAAGCGGGACAGGAAGATCGCGATGCCGCCGCGGCGGCGGAGATACAGCTCCGAGCGCTGCCAGTGCCGTTCGCCGATCCGCCGGCCGAGCCACGAGTGCCGGATGTGCGGTCCGATCCAGCGCCCCAGCCAGAACCCGATCGACTCGCCGATGAGCGCGCCGACGATCACCGTGATCCCGAGCAGGACGCCCTCCGGCAGCGAGCCCACCCCGATCGAGGCGACGAGCACGACAGTGTCGCCGGGGACGAGCAGACCGATCAGCACACTGGTCTCGAGCATGATCGCGAGACCCGCGAGCAGCGTGCGCAGGAGGGGATCGACCGACTGCACGACCTCGATGGCCCACAGCACGACGTCATTCACACCATGAGCGTACGACGCCTGTCCGGCCTCTACTCTGTGAACGTGCCCGCTCCTTCGACGCTCTCCGCGCGCCCGATCCACGGCTGGGGCGACCCCGAGAACCTGTTCGTCGCCCTGTGCGCCGGGGAGTCCGCCGCGTTCTGGCTGGACGCCGGGTCGGATGCCGCGCGGGGATGGAGCATCCTCGGCAGCGGCGTGGCGGAATCCGACGCCGACGTCGTGCGGGAGACCGTGCTCGCCGCGCCCGGTCGCGACGGAGACGCGGATGCCGATGCCGGGGCGCCCTTGCCCGCCGCCGTCCCGTTCCGCGGCGGCTGGGTGGGCTGGCTCGACTACGAGGACGGGGCGGCCCGCGCCGGCGCGCCGACAGCGCCGGGCCTGCGCGTCCCCTCGTGGATCGCCGTGCACCGCGCCGTCGCGATCGACCACGAACGCCGCGCCGTGTGGGCGCTCGCCGAGGCGGGGGAGCTCGACGCCTGGAGCGCCGCCGTCGAGCGTGCGCTCGACGCGGTCGTCCCGCCGCCGCCGGCCGCGCCCCCGGCATCCGCATCCGCCCGCCATACGGTGCCGGAGTACGTCGCGCTGGTCGAGCGCTGCCGCGAGGCGATCCGCTGCGGCGACGCCTACCAGCTGTGCCTCACGACCCGCTTCACGGTCGCGGATGCCGGCGACCCGATCCACGCGTACCGGCGGCTGCGCCGCGCCACGCCCTCGCACCACGGCGGGTTCCTGCGGATCGGGGATCGCTGTCTCGCCAGCGCGAGCCCCGAGCAGTTCCTCGAGGTCGCCGGCGGCGTGGTGCGCACCAGCCCGATCAAGGGCACGCGCCCGCGCGGCGCGACCCCGGCGGAGGACGACGATCTGGCACGCGAGCTGCGGGCGAGTGAGAAGGAGCGCGCGGAGAACGTCATGATCGTCGACCTGATGCGCAACGACCTGTCGCACATCGGGCAGCCCGGATCCGTGCGCGTCGAGCGCCTGTGGGAGGTCGAGTCGTACCCGGCGGTGCATCAGCTGGTCAGCACGGTGAGCGCGCGGCTGCGCCCCGGGGTCACCTTCGGGGAGCTGTGCGACGCCGCCTTCCCGGCGGGCAGCATGACCGGCGCGCCGAAGCTGTCGGCGATGACGATCCTGCACGAACTGGAGCGGGGACCGCGCGGGGTGTACTCGGGCTGCTTCGGGCACGTCGGCCTGGACGGCACGGCCGACCTCGCGATGGTGATCCGTTCGATCGTCTTCGAGGGCGACGAGGCGTACGTCGGAGCCGGGGGCGGCATCACGTGGCTGTCGGATGCCGCGGCCGAGGCGGCCGAGGTCGCCACGAAGGCGCGCGCCCCGCTCGCCGCCCTCGGCGCCACCCTCCCACCCGATTGGGCCCCGCCCGGTCGTTGAGCGCCCTTCGACAGGCAGACGAAACGCCCGACACCGGGACGCGATACCCTGGAATCTCCCGTCTCACCGGGCTGTCCGCATCCGTAGATTGGCCGTTCCTTGTCCGAGCATCCGTCCGCATCCACCGTCGAAACCGCCGCGTCCCTGTCCCCGCACGCCCTCCAGGAGAAGTGGCAGCGGTACTGGGCCGAGAACGACACGTTCCGGGCCGGCGGCGCGGACGACACGCGCCCGCGCAAGTACGTGCTGGCGATGTTCCCGTACCCCTCGGGCGACCTGCACATGGGGCACGCCGAGAACTACCTGTACTCGGACATCGTGGCCCGGTTCTGGCGGCACCGCGGGCACAACGTGCTCAACCCGATCGGCTGGGACTCGTTCGGCCTGCCCGCCGAGAACGCGGCGATCCGCCGCGGCGCGGACCCGCGGGAGTGGACGTACCAGAACATCGACCAGCAGAAGGCCGGATTCCTCGCCTACGGAGTCTCCTTCGACTGGAGCCGGGTGCTGCACACCTCCGACCCGGAGTACTACCGCTGGAACCAGTGGCTGTTCCTGAAGATGTACGAGCGGGGTCTGGCGTACCGCAAGAAGAGCCCGGTGAACTGGTGCCCCAACGACCAGACCGTGCTGGCCAACGAGCAGGTCGTCGACGGCCGGTGCGAGCGCTGCGGCGCCGAGGTCGTGAAGAAGAAGCTGACCCAGTGGTACTTCAAGATCACCGAGTACGCCGACCGGCTGCTGGACGACCTGAACCAGCTGGAGGGCTTCTGGCCGTCGAAAGTGCTGCAGATGCAGCGCAACTGGATCGGCCGTTCCACGGGTGCGGACGTCGACTTCCGCATCGAGGGCCGTGAGGAGCCGGTGACCGTGTTCACCACGCGCCCGGACACGCTGCACGGCGCCACCTTCTTCGTCGTCGCGCCGGACTCCGACCTGGCCGCCGAGCTGGCCGCGGACGCCTCGCCGGAGGTGCGCGAGCGCTTCGAGGACTACCTGGCGCAGGTGCAGAAGGAGACCGAGATCGACCGGCAGTCCACCGACCGGCCGAAGACGGGCGTGTTCCTGGAGCGCTACGCGATCAACCCGGTGAACGGGGAGCGGCTGCCGATCTGGGCCGCCGACTACGTGCTGGCCGACTACGGTCACGGCGCGGTGATGGCCGTCCCCGCGCACGACCAGCGCGACCTCGACTTCGCCCGCGCGTTCGACCTGCCGGTCAAGGTCGTCGTCGACACCACCGCGCCGATCACCGGCGCGATCCCGGTGATCGAGACGGACGAGGACGGCGTGCCGATCGAGACCGAGAACCTGGACGACCTGCACCCCGCGCGCACCGGCGTCGCGCTCACCGGCGAGGGCCGGATGATCAACTCCGGCGACCTGGACGGGCTGTCCAAGCGCAACGCCATCGCCCGCCAGATCGAGAAGCTGGAGCAGGCCGGGCTGGGCCGTGCCGCGAAGAACTACCGCCTGCGCGACTGGCTGATCTCGCGTCAGCGGTTCTGGGGCACGCCGATCCCGATGCTGCACCGTCAGGACGGCGAGGTCGTCCCGGTGCCGGAGGACCAGCTGCCGGTCCGGCTGCCGAGCGTCGAGGGCCTGGACCTGTCGCCGAAGGGCACCTCGCCCCTGGGCGCCGCGGAATCGTGGGTCCGCACGATCGACCCCGCCACCGGCGAGCCGGCGCTGCGCGACCCGGACACGATGGACACCTTCGTGGACAGCTCCTGGTACTTCCTGCGCTTCCTGTCGCCGAACAGCGAGGAGTTCGCGTTCGACCCCGAGGAGGCGCGGCGCTGGGCCCCGGTCGACTCGTACATCGGCGGCGTGGAGCACGCCATCCTGCACCTGCTGTACGCGCGGTTCATCACCAAGGTGCTGTTCGACATGGGCCTGGTGGACTTCACCGAGCCGTTCTCGAGCCTGATCAACCAGGGCATGGTGATCCTGAACGGCGCGAAGATGTCGAAGTCGAAGGGCAACCTGGTGCTGTTCCAGCAGGAGCTGGACGCGTACGGCGCCGACGCGCTGCGGGTGGGCCTGGCCTTCGCCGGTCCGGTGGAGGACGACAAGGACTGGGCCGACGTGTCGATGACCGGTGCGCAGAAGTTCCTCTCCCGCGCGCTGCGCGTCGCGGAGGAGGTCTCCAGCCCGGTCGACGTGGTCTTCTCGCGCGGTGACGCGGGCCTGCGCCGGCTCACGCACCGTCTGCTGGCGGATGCCCCGGGCCTGGTCGAGCACACGAAGTTCAACGTGCTGGTGGCGCGCCTGATGGAGCTGGTGAACGCGATCCGGAAGACCATCGACAGCGGCGCCGGCGCGGGTGACCCCGCGGTGCGCGAGGCCGCCGAGACGGTCGCCGTGATGCTGGACCTGATCGCCCCGCACACCGCGGAGGAGATGTGGGAGAAGCTGGGCCACGAGCCGTCCGTCGCGCTCGTGCCGTGGCGCTCCGCCGACCCGGCGCTGCTCGTCGAGGACACTGTGACCTGCGCGGTGCAGGTGAACGGCAAGGTCCGCGCGACGCTGGAGGTGCCCGCGAAGGTCGGCGAGGGCGAGCTGGAATCGCTGGCCCGCGCCGACGAGAAGGTTCAGCGGGCGCTGGAGGGCAAGGAGATCGTGCGCGTCATCGTGCGCGCGCCGAAGATCGTGAACTTCGCGGTCAAGGGCTGACGCTCCCAGCTCCTCCCGCACGGTCACGCCCGGTTCATCCTGCACAATCCCGCCGCCACGGCGAGTTGTGAACAGGGCGCGGGTTCGCGCGGCCGAGCGCGTCGAACGCGTGCCTAGTGTGGCGTGGTGCCACCCTCGGATGCCCCCGCCGCAGAGCCGCCCCCGCGGTCGCGGCTGCGGCTGGGGGTCGGCGCGGCGGTCACGATCGGGCTCGTGGTGCTGTCCGCCGCGGTGGGCTGGGGCCTGCTGCGCGGGCAGGCCGCGCCGTCCGAGACCGTGCCGCTGGATGCCGCGGGGGCCGGTGCCTCCGCGGACCAGGGTGCGGAGATCCGCGGCGCCGAGATCTACGTGCACGTGCTCGGTGAGGTCGCCGCGCCCGGGCTGTACATCCTGGAGCCGGATGCCCGGCTCGTCGACGCTCTCGCCGCGGCCGGCGGCACCCTGGAGACCGCCGATCTGCGCGCGGTCAACCTGGCGCGGCCGCTGACCGACGGCGAGCAGGTCTTCGTGCCCGCGCAGGGAGCGGATGCCGCGGCCAGCGGTCCCGGCGCGGCACCGGGCGCGGGCGGGGGCACGCCGGGCGGTCCGGGCGCCGGTGCGACCGGCGGTCTGCTCGACCTGAACACCGCCGATGCGGCGGCGCTGGAGACCCTGCCGCGCATCGGCCCGGCCCTGGCGGCGCGGATCGTCTCCTGGCGCGAGGAGAACGGCCGGTTCACCTCGGTCGACGACCTGCTCGCCGTGCCCGGGATCGGCGAGAAGCTGCTCGACGGCATCCGGGATCTGGTGCGGGTATGAGCGCCGGCCGGGCGGAGACGGACGCGGGACGGAGGCGCCTGCTCGGCACCCAGGGCCTCGACCTGCGCAGCACCGTCCTCGCCGCCGCGGTGTGGGGCGTGGCGCTCGCCTGCGTGCTCGCTCCCGCGGCGGCGCCGCCCCTGGCAATCGGATGCGGTGCACTCGCGGCCGGCTGGGTGCTCGCCGCACCGTGGCGGCGCGGCCTGGTCGCCCTCGTGCTGCTCGGCTGCGCGGCGGCAGCCGTGTCGGTGACGCTGGCGCAGCCCGCCCGCGAGGCGGTGGCGCGGTTCGACGGCCGCGTGACCGAGATCACCGCGGTCGTGACGTCCTCGGCGTCCTTCGGCCGGGACGGGCGGGTGTGGTTCGATGCGCAGACGCTGCGGGCAGGACCGCCCGCGCGGGCGTCGCCGGTCAGCGCGCCGGTGCGCGTGGGCGTCGATCCGCAGCCGGGCATCGAGCTGGGCGCGACCGTGCGCGTCGTCGCGGAGACCGCCGCGGCCGATCCGGGGGAGCGGGCCGCGCTGATCCTCTTCGGCTCCGAGGCGCACGTCGTCCGCCCGGCATCCGGTGTCTTCGGGGTCGCGGCCGGCGTCCGCGCGGACTTCCTCGAGCGCGCAAGAGGCCTGCCGCCGCCCGGCGCCGCGCTCCTTCCCGGCCTCGCGGTCGGCGACACCCGGGCGGTCGGGGAGGAGCTGAACGCCGCGATGCGGGCATCCGGCCTCAGCCATCTCACGGCGGTGTCCGGGGCGAACTGCGCGATCGTCGTCGCGGCGGTGTTCTGGCTCGTCGCGCTGTGCGGCGGGGCGCGCTGGCTGCGGGTCGTGCTGGCGCTCGGGGCGCTCGGGGCGTTCATCGTGCTGGTCACCCCGGAGCCGAGCGTGGTGCGGGCGGGCGTGATGGCCGCGCTGGCGATGCTCAGCATCCTGCTGGGCCGTCCGAGCGCCGGGCTGGGGATGCTTTCGCTGGCCGTCACGGTCATCCTCGTCGCCGACCCGTGGCTCGCCGCCACGCCGGGTTTCGCGCTGTCGGCCGCCGCCACCGCGGCGCTGCTCCTCCTCGCGGGCCCGCTGATGGACGGTCTGCGGCGCTGGATGCCGGAGCCGCTCGCCCTGGCGCTCTCGGTGCCGGTGGCCGCGCAGCTGGTGTGCGGGCCGATCATCGCCCTGTTCTCCGAGGAGCAGTCGCTGGTCGGCGTCGCGGCCAACCTGCTCGCCGCACCCGCGGCTCCGGTCGCCACCGTCATCGGCCTGCTGGCATGCCTGGCCGGCGCCGTGCCCCCGATCGCGGACCTCCTCGCCGCGGCGGCGTGGCTTCCGGCATCCTGGATCGCGGCGACGGCGATCACCACCGCCGCACTCCCGGGCGCGACCTTCGCCGTGCCACCGGGCCCGGTGACGGCGCTGCTCGTCGCCGCCGTCAGCGCGGCCGTGTGCGGGGTGCTGCTGCGGCACGGCCTCGACCGGCTGCGGGCGGCGTCGGCGCTCGTGCTGGTCACGGTGCTCGCGCTCGGCGGGGCACGGATGCTGCTCACCGGGCCCCTGGCCGGGATGACCGCACCGGACGGCTGGAGCGTCGCAGCCTGCGACGTCGGCCAGGGCGACGCCCTGGTGATCCGCTCCGCCGACCGCGTCGCGCTCATCGACACCGGTCCGGCGCCGGAACCGCTCTCGGCCTGCCTGTCCGCGCTCGGCATCGCGCGGATCGACGTCTTGGTGCTCACCCACTTCGATCTCGACCACGCCGGCGGGGTGGACGCGGTCCGAGGGCGGGTCGGCGCGGTGCTGCACGGTCCGTTCGGCAGCGCCGACGACGAGCGGCTGATCGCCGGCCTCACCGCGGCCGGCGCGGTGGCGACCCACGGCGCCGCCGGGATGTCCGGCACCCTGGGCGAGGCGTCGTGGCGCGTGCTGTGGCCGGTGCGCGACTCGCGCGCCTTCCCGCCCGGGAACGACGCCAGCGTGGTGGTCGAGATCGGCGGGGGAGAGGTGCCGCGCACCCTGCTGCTCGGTGACCTCTCGGCGTCGCCGCAGCGGATGCTGCTGTCGAGCGGGCGCCTGCGAGGACCGTACGACATCGTCAAGGTCGCGCACCACGGCAGCGCGGACCAGGAGCCGGCTCTGTACCAGGAGGCGCGAGGGCGGGTGGCGCTGTTCAGCGCCGGCGCCGGCAACGACTACGGGCATCCGCGCGCCGAGGCGCTCGCGACCGCCGCCTCGCTCGGGTCCCGCGTCCTCCGCACCGACCTGCAGGGCCGGATCCTCCTCGCCCTCGAGGACGGGGCACTGGCGGTATGGGCGGAGCGGCAGGCGGAACAGCATCCGTCTCCCACACCCGTGCCCGGCGGCGGATGACCGCCTGATCGCCCGGCATCCGCGCTCGGATCGGGAAGCCCTTGACACGGGTGCACAGCCCGAGGAGACTCCACTCGAGGTTGCTCTGGGGGCTGACTTCACGGGGATCCGCGGATGTCATCGCGGGACGCCCGGAGACCAGGACGCAGGCACTCGGCCACATGTTCTCCTCGAGTCGAGGCGGTGCGTCATGATGCGCGAAACGGTCGAATTCTTCCCGTCCCGGCGGCATGCCGGGCGGCTGGCACTGGCGGCCGCCGTCGCCGGCGTCATGCTGGTGCCGGCGGGCGCGGCCGCGGCCGGCCCGGAGGAGAGCACGGAGAGGTACTCGTTCGTGAACTGGGACTGCGGGCATCCGCTCCAGGTGGACGGCGAGGTGACCAGCCGGATGCTGGAGCGCACGAATCCGCAGGGCGGTGACCTCCCCCTGACGCACGCGAACGTGGAGTTCATCAACACCTGGACGAGCGCCGACGGCGACTCGTTCACGACGTCGGGACGCTTCCTCGCGAAGGATCTGCGGATCACGCCGCTCGGCGGCTCGGTGTACGAGGTGACGGCCCAGCAGCTCGGCCAGCCGTTCGTCGTCTCGGCCGACGACCGCGTGCTCACCCGCGACCGCGGGAACATCACCTTCACCTTCACTGTCGACACGGCGACCGGCGCCTTCGAATTCCTCGGCGCGGACATCGCCGGGCCGCACCCCGGATTCGACGCCGATCTGTGCGCGATCGTCGAGCCGGTCATCGGCACCGGCTCGGGGGAGCGGCACACGCCGCATCCGCTCGGTTCGACCGAGGCGTCGATGGGGTACTACGAATACCTGCCGCCGTCCTACGGCACGGTCGACGGGGGCAGTCCGCTGCTCGTCACAGCCAACGGCTACGGCGAGAACGGCGACGGCTCCGCCGAGGCCCTGGACCGTCTGCTCTGGACGGGCATCCCGCGGTTCATCGACATCGGCGGGTGGCCGCTCGATCGCGACTTCGTCGTGCTGTCGACGCAGCACGTCGAGCAGCCACCGGGGCTGCCGGGCGCCGAGTCGTGCGACGGCGCGGAGTGGCCGGGATCCTGCGTCATGCAGCTCCAGCACGACCTCGGCCATCCGCCGCAGTCGCCGTGCACCACGCCGCAGGAGCTGCACGACTTCATCGCGTACGCGACGACCGAGTACGACGTCGACCCCGATCGCGTGTACGTCACCGGGCTCTCGTGCGGGGCCTTCGGGGTCTGGGAATACCTCGCCGCGTACGGCGACGAGCAGGTCGCCGCCGCCGTGCCCATCGCGGGCGACGGCAGGCCGGCATGGTCGACCGTCGGATGCGGACTCGCGGAGGTGCCGGTCTGGGCGATCCACGGCGAGTTCGACGATGTCGTGAACCCGGCCGGCAGCGTGGACACCGTCGGGGCGGTGAGCGGATGCCCGGGAGCGACGCCCGACAGTGCGATGCTGTCGATCTACGCCGAGCTCGGGCACGAGGGCTGGGATCAGGCGTACAGCGGCAGCGAGGGCGACGACATCTACTCCTGGCTGCTCGCGCACGAGCGGGAGTGACGGCCGATCGGGCGGAATCATGCGGAGCGTCCGCTCGCGCCCTGCTGGGATCCGATCCTAGGATCCCCTCCTAGGATCGGAGGGGTGAGCATCCCGACCCCGCCCCTCGGCCTCCTCCTCGACGTCGACGGACCCATCGCCAGCCCGGTGACCCGCTCGATCGCGATCCCGAGCATCGCCCGCGATCTCGCCGAGCTCGCGAACCGCGGCATCCCGATCGCCTTCAACACCGGCCGCTCGGACGCCTTCCTCCGCGACCAGGTGATCCCGCTGCTGGTGGCGGAGGGGCTCGGCGACGACGCGCGCCTGTGGGGCATCTGCGAGAAAGGCGCCGTGTGGATGCGCATCACGGCGGCGGGTGCCGGCGAGGTGACGGTCGACGAGAACCTGCGGATGCCGGAGGCGTTCGCCCGCGACATGGAGCAGCTGGTGCGCACCGACTTCGCCGACCTCGTCTTCTTCGACGACACCAAGCGGGCGATGATCTCCGTCGAGCAGCTCACCGACATCCCCAATCGCGAGTTCCGGGACCGGCAGCCCCAGCTGAACGAGGCGATCGCCGCGCTGATGCGCCGGCACGGCCTCGGCTACGAGTGGGAGGGGCGGCGGGCTGCGGATGCCGAGGGGCGGATCCGCTACCGCATCGACCCGACGATCATCTCCACCGACATCGAGTCGAACCGTCTCGGCAAGGACCGCGGCGCCAGCCTCATGCTCTCGTTCCTCGCCGAGGAGGGCATCCCGCTGCCTCGGCGCTGGCGCACGCTGGGCGACTCGCGCACCGACTACGCGATGTCGGACTGGCTCTACGACAACGGACACGACGTCGTGCACGTCGACGTCCGTCCGGGCGACGGGGTGCCGTCGACGCCGTACCCGGTGCGTCACCACTCCTCGCTCATCCACGACGAGGCGGGAGCCCTCTATCTGAACCGCTGGGTCGCCATGGTCCGCGGCGAGGCCGACGACGACGCCGACCTCGGCTGATCACTCCCGGTCGTTGAGCCCCGCCCGATCGTTGAGCGAGGACGCGCGAAGCGCGCCCGAGACGAAACGCACCGACGACCGCGGAACGCCCTCCCCGATCCGCGACCATCGCGGTGTCATACCCGGCCGGTAGGCTGGGATCATGCCCGCAGCCCGCACGTCCGCCCGAGGCTCCGGCGCGCGCGGGAGCGCAGCGAAGGCGTCCATCCCGCAGGTGTCCTGGCGCGAGCCGCGTCCGGCGCCGATCGTGCTCGTCTCCGGCCCCGAGGAGATCTGCGCGGAACGGGCGATCGCGGGCATCCGTGACTACCTGCGCGCGGAGGATCCGGCGCTGGAAGTGAGCGACGTCCGTGCCGACGACTACGCGCCGGGCACGCTGCTGGCGCTCACCTCGCCGTCCCTGTTCGGTGAGCCGCGTCTCGTGCGCGTCGCGGGGGTCGAGAAGTGCACGGACGCGTTCATCCAGGAAGCCGTGGCGTACCTGGAGCATCCGCAGGAGGGCGCGACGGTCATCCTGCGTCACACCGGCGCCAGCGTCCGGGGCAAGAAGCTTCTCGACGCCGTCCGAGCCGGCACTGGAGGCGGCATCGAGATCGCCTGCCCGGCGATCAAGCGCGACGGCGATCGCGTCGACTTCGCGGCGGGGGAGTTCAAGGCCGCCGGCAAGCGCATCGCCCCGGCCGCTCTGCGGGCGTTGGTATCGGCCTTCGGCGAGGACATCACCGAGCTCGCCGCCGCCTGCCAGCAGCTCATCGGCGATGTCGAGGGCGACATCACCGAGGACGTCGTCACCAAGTACTACGGCGGACGAGTCGAGGTCTCGGCCTTCGTGGTCGCCGACACCGCGATCGCCGGCCGCTACGGGGAGGCCTTGATGGCTCTCCGGCACGCCCTCGCTTCGGGTGCGGATCCGGTGCCGATGGTCGCCGCCTTCGCCATGAAGCTGCGCACCATGGCGCGTGTGGCCGGCAATCGCGAACCGAGCCGTCAGCTCGCCCAGAGGCTCGGCATGAAGGACTGGCAGGTCGACCGCGCCCGCCGCGACCTGATGGGCTGGAACGAGCGGTCTCTCGGCATGGCGATCCAGGCCACGGCGAGGGCGGATGCCGAGGTGAAGGGCGCCGCCCGCGACCCGATCTTCGCGCTCGAGCGGATGGTCACCGTTATCGCGACCCGGCAGCCGTTCGGGTCTGAGGGCTGAGGCGTTTCGTCTCGCTCGCCTGCGGCTCGCTCGCTCAACGACCGGTTGGGGGACGACGGAGTGGGGCGTTTCGTCTCGGGCGCCTGTGGCGCCCTCGCTCAACGACCGGGTGGGGGAGGACCGGGTGGGGCGTTTCGTCTCGGGCGCCTGCGGGGCCCTCGCTCAACGACCGGGTACGAGTCGGGCGGGGAACGGAGAAGGCCCGCCCCTGGCGGGACGGGCCTTCAGCGAAACGTGCGGGTTCAGAGCGCGGCGACCTGCTTGGCGATGGCCGACTTGCGGTTCTTCGCCTGGTTCTTGTGCACGACACCCTTGCTGACGGCCTTGTCGAGCTTGACGGATGCCTTGGCCAGGGCGGCCTCAGCGGCCTCCTTGTCACCGGCGGCGACGGCCTCGCGGGTCTTGCGGACCCAGGTCTTCAGCTCGCTCTTGACGGCCTTGTTGCGCTCCTGAGCCTTCAGGTTCGTCTTGTTGCGCTTGATCTGCGACTTGATGTTTGCCACGTGCGGACGCTTTCTGTCTTGTTGGTGTTCGGAATGCCGCAGGCGGGAGAGGGGCGCCGAACGGCGGTCGTGAGGGTAGAACCCACACGCAAGCCAAGAGTCGAGTCTACCAGGTCCGCGGAAGGATCACGTCGCGGCCGCGACCTCCACCGTCGCGATCGCCAGGCGCAGCACGGCGTTGAACACCTGCGGTCGCATCGCGGTGACCAGGTGCGTGCTGCGCGGCACCACGATCAGCTCCGCGTGCGGCGCGAGGCGCCGGAACAGCGCCTCGTGCACGCGCAGCTGATCGTATTGCCCGTTCACGAACCACAGCGGCACCGTGATCCGCGACACCGCGGTCGCCAGATCCAGCGCCGAGAGGCTGCCGAGCGCGATGTCCTGGGCATCCAGCGCATACCCGCCGGCCCCGAAGTCCGCGCGCGTGTCCTCCGGGATCGTCGCGCGCAGCACCCGCTCGGTCAGCCACATGCCGCGCCCCGGCATCCGATCGATGGCGCGCGCGAGCACACGGTAGGTGCGCAGGGCGGCGCCGCGGGGGAGCGCGGTGCACGACGCCGCGACGAGCCCGGCGAGCGGCGGCGGCTCCTCCGACCCCGCGTACGCCAGCGAGAGCAGCCCGCCCATGGAGTGCCCGACGAGCAGCACCGGCCCCGCCGAGGATGCGTCGCGCACGGCGACGTCGATGGTGTGCAGCGCCTCGTGGATGGTGAAGTCCTCGTCCATCCGCGTGCCGTGCCCGGGCAGGTCGACCGCGGTGGCGGGCACACCGGCATCCTCGAGGAAGGCCAGCTGCGAGCGCCACATCGTGGCGGACGTGCGGATGCCGTGCACGAGGACGACGTGAGGAGTCACACCGCCAGCCTAGGAAGGATCCCGGACGCCGGCTCCGGTTCCGGCGCTACTTCTTGTCCTTGCCCTCGACGTCCCCGGACAGCGCGGCGATGAACGCCTCCTGCGGCACCTCGACCCGGCCCACCATCTTCATGCGCTTCTTGCCCTCCTTCTGCTTCTCGAGGAGTTTGCGCTTGCGGGTGATGTCACCGCCGTAGCACTTGGCGAGCACGTCCTTGCGGATCGCGCGGATGGTCTCGCGGGCGATGATCCGGGCGCCGATCGCGGCCTGGATCGGCACCTCGAACTGCTGCCGCGGGATGAGCTTGCGCAGCCGCTCGGCCATCATCGTGCCGTACGCGTACGCCTTGTCGCGGTGCACGATCGAGCTGAACGCGTCCACCTTCTCGCCCTGGAGCAGGATGTCGACCTTGACGAGGTCGGCCTCCTGCTCGCCGTTGGGCTCGTAGTCGAGGCTCGCGTACCCCTGCGTCTTGGACTTCAGCTGGTCGAAGAAGTCGAACACGATCTCGCCGAGCGGGATGTTGTAGCGGAGCTCGACGCGCTCCTCCGAGAAGTACTCCATGCCCAGCAGCGACCCGCGCCGCGACTGGCACAGCTCCATCACGGTGCCGACGTAGTCCTTCGGCAGCAGGATCGCCGCCTTCACCATCGGCTCGTGCACGCTCGCCACCCGGCCGTCCGGGTACTCGCTGGGGTTGGTGACGGTCACCTTCTCGCCGGTGTCGGTGATCACCTCGTACACCACGCTCGGCGCGGTGGTGATCAGGTCCAGCCCGAACTCGCGGGCGAGCCGCTCGGTGACGATCTCGAGGTGCAGCAGGCCGAGGAAGCCGCAGCGGAACCCGAAGCCGAGCGCGACGGAGGTCTCCGGCTCGTAGACCAGGGAGGCGTCGGAGAGCTTGAGCTTGTCGAGCGCCTCGCGCAGCTCGGCGTAGTCGCTGCCGTCGATGGGGTACAGACCCGAGAACACCATCGGCTTCGGGTCGGTGTAGCCCGGGAGGGCTTCGGATGCCGGCTTGCGCGACGTCGTGACCGTGTCGCCGACCTTCGACTGGCGCACGTCCTTCACGCCCGTGATCAGGTAGCCGACCTCGCCGACGCCGAGGCCCTGGGTCGGGATCGGCTCCGGGCTGGACACGCCGATCTCGAGCAGGTCGTGCGTGGCCTTGGTGGACATCATCTGGATGCGCTCCCGCGGCTCCAGCTTGCCGTCGACCATCCGGACGTAGGTCACCACGCCGCGGTACGCGTCGTACACCGAGTCGAAGATCATCGCGCGGGCCGGCGCCTCGGGATCGCCGACCGGAGCCGGGATCTCCTGCACGATGCGGTCCAGCAGCTCCTCGACGCCCACGCCGGTCTTCCCCGACACCCGCAGCACGTCCTCCGGCTTCCCGCCGATCAGGTCGGCCAGCTCCTTCGCGAACTTCTCCGGGTCCGCCGCGGGGAGATCGATCTTGTTCAGCACCGGGATGATCGTGAGGTCGTTCTCCAGCGCGAGGTACAGGTTCGCCAGCGTCTGCGCCTCGATGCCCTGCGCCGCGTCGACGAGGAGGATGGCGCCCTCGCACGCGGCGAGCGAGCGGGACACCTCGTAGGTGAAGTCGACGTGCCCGGGTGTGTCGATCATGTTCAGCGCGTAGGTGGATGCTGAGCCCGTGGACGGGTCGGTGACCTGCCACGGCATCCGCACCGCCTGCGACTTGATCGTGATGCCGCGCTCGCGCTCGATGTCCATCCGGTCCAGGTACTGCGCGCGCATGTCACGGTCGGCCACCACGCCGGTGATCTGCAGCATCCGGTCGGCCAGCGTCGACTTGCCGTGGTCGATGTGGGCGATGATGCAGAAGTTGCGGATCTGCGAAGCCGGCGTCGCAGCAGGCGACAGCGGAGTGAGGGCGCGCGGAGACATGGTTCCCTGAATCGGTGGACGGGCTCCGTCGATTCTACGGGCCCGGCGCGCTGATGCCGATTCGGTGCAGTGGTGATAGTCTCGCGAGGTTGCCTGGGGCTCTGACACTCAGTCCCAGCCTGAGCACAACTCCGTAACAGCCCGTACGGGGTGCCGTGTCGCAGGATCGGTTCGGATGATGTTGAATGTCTTCCCGACCCAGCGTTGCGTCGGCAGATCCCGCGCACGGCTGTAAAAGAGAAAGAATCAACACCTTGATCAAGTATCTCGTGCGCCGCCTCATCGGGTGGGTGCTGATGATCGTCGCCGCGACGAACATCACGTACTTCCTCGCCTGGCTGTATCTCGATCCCGAGAACAACTACGTCGGCCGCAGGCCCCCGCTCTCACCCGAGCAGATCGACGACCTGCTGCGTCCTCGCAACCTCAGCGAGTCCGTCCCGCTCATGGAGCGGTGGTGGACCTGGCTGACCAACATCGTCCTGCACTGGAACTGGGGCCTCGGCCCCACCGGCGAGTCCGTGAACGAGCAGGTGGCCTATCGGATCTGGGTCAGCGCGGAACTGGTCCTCGGCGCCACCATCCTCACGACCGTCATCGGCATCGCGCTCGGCGTGTACACCGCATCCCGCCAGTACAAGCTCCCCGACCGCATCGGGCAGGCGACCTCCATCATCACGATGAACATCCCGGTCGTCGTCGCCGGCCTCGGACTGGTGATCCTCGCCATCGGGTTCAACAACTGGGTCGGCACCCGCGTCTTCTACGTCACCGGCTCGGCGAGCCAGGGGGTGACCGGATTCTTCCCGGTGCTCATCGACACGCTCCAGCACCTGTTCCTGCCGACGCTGGCCCTCGTGCTCACCGGCTACGCCGGCTACCACTTCCTGCAGCGCTCCCTCCTCCTCGACAACATCAAGGCCGACTACGTGCGCACCGCGCGTGCGAAGGGCCTGACCAAGGCGCAGGCGGTGCGCAAGCACGCGCTGCGCACCTCCCTCATCCCGGTCACGACCCAGGTCGCCTTCACCATCCCCGGCGTGTTCACCGGCGCCGTGCTGACCGAGACGATCTTCAACTGGAACGGCATGGGACGGTACTTCTTGCAGACCCTCGCGACCAACGACATCCACGGCACCGTGGCGATCGCCGCGTTCGGCGCGCTGATGACCGCGATCGGCGCGATCCTGGCCGACATCGCCGTCGTCGCCCTCGACCCGAGAGTGCGGGTGAGCTGACATGTCCACGGAAATGATCGACCCCGTCGTCCAGCCGCCGGTCGGCCCGGACACCACCGCCCAGCGCCTGCCCCGCAAGCGCACCTCCAAGTGGCGGCTGTACACCCGCCGCTTCCTGCGCAACCGTCCGGCCGTGGCCGGCGTGATCGTGTTCCTGCTGCTCGTGCTGTTCGCGATCATCGGCCCGCTGGTGGCGCCGTACAGCCACACCGAGCTGGACTTCCTGTCCCTGCGCGACGCGCCCAACGGCGACCACTGGTTCGGCACGAACGGCTCCGGCAACGACAACTTCGCCCAGGTGGCGGTCGGCCTGCAGCGGTCGCTCATGATCGCCGTGGTCGTCGCGGTCGGCACGACCGTCGTCTCCGCGATCGTCGGCGCCACGGCCGCCTACTTCGGGGGCCCGTATGAGCGGATCATGCTGTTCCTGATCCACTTCATGATGGTGATCCCGAACTTCCTGATCCTGTCGATGATCTCCAACGACGCCGGCGGGAACTGGCTGGTGATCTCACTGGTGCTGGTGTTCGTGGTCGGCTGGTTCATGCCGGCGCGCATCATCTGGACGCTGTCGCTCTCCCTGCGCGAGCGCGAGTACATCCACGCCGCCCGCTACGCCGGCATCTCCGGGTTCCGGGTCGTGCTCCGGCACATGCTGCCGAACATCGGCTCGCTGCTGGTGATCAACTTCACGCTCGGCATCGTCAACGCCGTGATGGCGGAGACGGCGCTGTCCTTCCTCGGCTTCGGCGTGAAGCTGCCGGACGTGTCGCTCGGCGCCCTGATCGGGTACGGCGCCGGCACCATCACCAGCGCCCCCTGGCTGTTCTACTTCCCGGCCGCCGCGCTGACCCTGCTGACCGTCTCGATGTCGCTCATCGCCGACGGCCTGCGCGACGCCCTCGATCCCACCTCGGCGGCAGGAGGCCGCGCATGAGCACTGTTCTCTCCGTCCGTGACCTGAAGGTCAGCTTCCCCTCCGAGGCGGGGCGCGTCGACGCCGTCCGCGGCGTCTCCTTCGACCTGGAGGCCGGCAAGACGCTCAGCATCGTCGGCGAGTCCGGCTCCGGGAAGTCGGTCACCTCGCTCGCGATCATGGGCCTGCTCGACGACAACGCCCGCGTGTCCGGCTCGATCGTCTTCGACGGCCAGGAGCTGCTCGGCAAGACCGACAAGCAGATGTCCATGATCCGCGGCAACGGCATGGCCATGGTCTTCCAGGACCCGCTCACCTCGCTCACCCCGGTGTACACGATCGGCGACCAGCTCATCGAGGCGCTCACCGTGCACCGGCGGCTGTCGGCGAAGGACGCCTGGAACCGGGCGGTCGAGCTGCTCACGCTCGTCGGCATCCCCGACCCGGAGCGGCGCATGAAGTCGTTCCCGCACGAGTTCTCCGGCGGCATGCGGCAGCGCGTCGTGATCGCCATCGCGATGGCGAACGACCCGAAGCTGATCATCGCCGACGAGCCCACCACCGCGCTCGACGTCACCATCCAGGCGCAGATCCTCGACCTGATGGAGAAGGCGCAGCAGGAGACCGGCGCGGCGATGATCATGATCACGCACGACATGGGCGTGGTCGCCAAGACCGCCGACGACGTGATGGTGATGTACGCCGGCAAGCCCGTCGAGCACGCCCCCGTGCGCGAGCTCTTCTACCGCACCCGGATGCCGTACTCGATCGGCCTGCTGGGCGCGATCCCGCGCGTGGACAAGTCCGAGAAGGTGCCGCTGATCCCGATCAAGGGCAACCCGCCGCTGCTCATCGACCTGCCGGACGCATGCCCGTTCGCCGCGCGCTGCCCGATCGCGATCGAGGCCTGCGTGCAGCGCGAGCCCGACCTCCTCCCGGTCGCCACCGGCGGCCACGAGGAGCACACCGCGGCCTGCATCCGCGCCCACGAGATCGACGACGAGGGCCGCATCGGCGGACTCCCGGTCTACCCCGTGCCGGCCATCCCGGAGAGCGACCTGGCGCGCGTGCCGCGTGAGGAGCGCCCGATCACCCTCGAGGCGACCAACCTCACCAAGACGTTCCCGCTGATGAAGGGCGCGTTCTTCAAGCGCAAGGTCGGCGAGGTGCAGGCGGTCAAGGGCATCAGCTTCGACGTCCGCGAGGGCGAGACGCTCGCGATCGTCGGCGAGTCCGGCAGCGGCAAGACCACGACGCTGCTGCAGATCATGGACCTCGTGCCGCAGGAGAACGGCGACATCCGCATCGCCGGCACCAGCGTCGCCGACATCCGCGGCCGCGCCGAGGAGCGACGCGTCCGCCGCGACCTGCAGATCGTGTTCCAGGACCCGATGGGCGCCCTGGACCCGCGCATGACCGTCTGGGACATCATCGCCGAGCCGATGTTCGCCATCGGCATGGACAAGGACGAGGTGGCCCACCGCGTCGACGAGCTGATGGGCCTGGTCGGTCTCGACCCGGCGCACAGCGACCGCTTCCCGCAGGCGTTCTCCGGCGGCCAGCGTCAGCGCATCGGCATCGCCCGCGCCATCTCGACGAACCCGA
Source organism: Microbacterium neungamense (assembly GCF_024971095.1). Lineage (NCBI taxonomy): Bacteria > Bacillati > Actinomycetota > Actinomycetes > Micrococcales > Microbacteriaceae > Microbacterium > Microbacterium neungamense. The sequence goes on along the minus strand of NZ_CP069717.1, from coordinate 1,509,694 downwards.
AGATCGTCGTCCTCGACGAGCCGGTCTCCGCCCTGGACGTGTCGATCCAGGCCGGCGTGATCAACCTGCTCGACGAGCTGAAGGCGCGCCTGGGGCTGTCCTACCTGTTCGTCGCGCACGACCTCGCCGTGGTGCGGCACATCGCCGACCGCGTGGCCGTGATGTACAAGGGCGAGTTCGTGGAGCACGGCGACGTCGACGACGTGTTCGACAGCCCGCAGCATCCGTACACGAAGGCGCTGCTGTCGGCGATCCCGATCCCCGACCCCGACATCGAGCGCACGCGCCAGCGCATCGTGCTGCCGGTCGAGGGCTTCGGCGCGACCGAGCCCGTCGCCAGCTGACGCGCGGAGAACTCGGATGCCCGGCCGCACCTTCCGCGGCCGGGCGGGAGCCTGCCCTCTGCCGGGCGGGAGCCTGCCTCTGCGGCCCGGCGGAGGGTGCCTGCGGTCCGCCGGCGCTTAGTGCACAGTCCGATAACATTCGGTCCCCCCGCGCCTGAACCGCAGTCTCAGAGACATATCCTGCCCCTATCCCCAAGTAAGGCCGAAAGGCACAAAGGAGAACCATGAACCGGCACAAGAAGCTGATGGGAGCCGCTGCGATCGGCGGCGCTCTCGTCCTCGCCATGAGCGGTTGTTCGACGGCGAACAACGGCGGCGGCGGCGGCAACGAGGGCGAAGGGCCCACGACCGTCACCGGGGCGGACTACAACCCGCAGCCGCGCGAGAACCTGCAGAAGGGCGGTGAGCTGCGCATCCCGGTGTCGAACATCGCGGAGCAGCTGAACCACTTCCACAGCGACGGCGACGCCCGCGTCACCCAGATCGCGACGTGGTACACCCCGCAGATCCTTCTGATGGAGCCGGACGGCACCGTCTACAAGAACGACGCCTACCTCGACGAGTACGAGATCGGCGAGGAGGGCGGCAACACCGTCATCCGCTTCAAGGTGAACGAGAAGGCGGTCTGGAACGACGGCACCCCGATCGACTGGAAGTCGTTCGAGACGACCTGGGTCGCCCAGCGCGACAACTCGGAGTACCAGCCGAACGCGACCGACGGCTGGAAGGAGATCAAGTCCGTCGAGAAGGGCGAGACCGACCGCGACGTCATCGTCACCTTCGACGGCAAGTTCGCCTGGCCGGAGATGGTCTACACCGGCGGCCTGCTGCACCCCGCGGTGAACTCGGCGGAGCTGTTCAACACCGCCTTCCTCGGCGACTGGCACCCGGAGTGGGGCGCCGGCCCGTACACCATCGAGAACTTCGACAAGGCCGGCGGCGTGGTCACCCTCGTCCCGAACGAGAAGTGGTGGGGCAACGAGCCGCTGCTCGACAAGGTCACCTTCATCCAGATGGAGCCGAACGCGGCCGTCAACGCCCTGCGCAACGACGAGGTCGACATGGCCGAGACCGGCACCGCCGACCACCTCGCCCAGGTCGCCGACCTCGAGGGCGTGAAGACCTACCGGGGCCAGGCCACGGCGAACGCGCTGCTCGAGCTCGACTCCGAGAAGCCCGCCCTCGCCGAGCTCGAGGTCCGCGAGGCGATCTTCTCCGCGATCAGCATCGAGCAGCTCAAGGAGATCACCTGGGACGGCCTGAACTACACCGAGGAGCCGGCCGGCTCGCTCACGCTGTTCTCGTTCCAGCCCGGCTACAGCAACTCGCTGGAGAAGGCCGGCCGCAAGGACGGCGACGTGGAGCACGCCAAGGAGCTGCTCGACGAGGCCGGCTGGGTGCCCGGTGAGGACGGCATCCGCGAGAAGGACGGCGTCCGCCTGTCGATCGTGTTCCCGATCCACAGCGACACCGAGACCGCCCGTGCGCGCGGCCTCGCCGTCCAGTCCCAGCTGAAGGAGATCGGCGTCGAGGTCGATGTCCAGATCCGCCCCTCGGCGGACTTCGCGGACGACTACACGTCCAAGAACTGGGACATCTTCCTGCTGAACTTCACGTCCTCCGACCCGTTCGGCGCCGCGTGGTTCTGCCAGCTCTACTGCTCCGACAGCAGCCTGAACCTGTCCGGCACCGGCACCCCGGAGATCGACAAGAAGATCCACGAGGAGATCGAGACGATCACCGACCCGGAGGAGCAGACCAAGGCCGCGATGGAGCTCGAGGCCGAGATCTACGCTCAGACCTGGGGCGTCATGCCGCTGTTCAACGGCCCGGAGATCTGGACCGTCAAGGAGGGCCTGGCCAACCTCACGCCGGAGCCGTACGTCGGTCTCGACCTGTTCGGCGTCCAGCCCGTCGAGAACGTGGGCTACGAGAAGGAGTAAGCACGGCGCTCGCGTCGCAGCCTCCTGAAGCGGGGCCGGTGGTTCGCCACCGGCCCCGTCGCCGTCCCCGGGCGGCATCCGGAGGAAGGGACGCCACCCGGCATCCGCTGGGGACGCCGTCCAGGTACGCCGTCTAGGCTTGTCCCCATGCGTCGCGGAACATTCCGAGAAGGCACGGTGGACTACGCCGCGGTCGGTGCCACCCATGCGCCGGACCTCATGCAGTATCCGCCGGAGCGCAGCATCCCCGCCGAGGAGTCGTGGCGCATCGGCAGCGGCGAGGAGCGCTTCCGGGTCGCCGGCGAGGCGCTGCTGTCGTGGACCGCGCAGCGCGCGGCGGGCCTCGAGCTCGCCGACCTGCGGCCCGCCGCCAGTCCCGGCTACACGGGCGTCAGCTTCGACGCCGAGGGCGCCCCGATCGCCCCGAGCCGCCCGCAGACCGAGCAGCGCTTCGACGCCGAGGGCACGCCGTTCGTCGCCCCCGGCACGACCCTGAAGGTGCGCGGCCGGGTCGCCGGGATGCGCGCCGACGCCGAGCTGCGGGTGATCTCGGTCACCGAGGAGCGCCGCCGCATCGGCTTCGTGCTCGGCACCGTCGGCGGCTCCGTGGTCAGCGGCGAGGAGTCGTTCGACGTCGACTGGCGCGAGGACAGCGACGAGGTGTGGTTCACCGTGCGCGCCTTCGACGCTCCCGTCGCGCTGCTCTACCGCCTGGTGCCGGCGCTGGTGAAGCGCCGCCGCCGTGAGCTGTTCGCCCGCTACCTGCGGGCGATCTCCCCGCTGTACGCCACCCCGGTCTGATGGCAGGACCGCTGCCTCTGGGCGACCCGGCTCCGCCGGACGGGCGCCTGCCGGCATCCGTCCGCGTCGATCCGGCGACTCCGTTCTCGGCGTACCTGCACGTGCCGTTCTGTCGCGTCCGCTGCGGGTACTGCGACTTCAACACGTACACCGCCACCGAGCTGCGCGGCGCCCGCCAGGAGGACTACGCCACCACGGTCGCCGCGGAGATCGCGCTCGCGCGCGACGTGCTCGCGGATGCCGGGGGCGTGCGCCCGATGGACACCGTGTTCTTCGGCGGCGGCACGCCCACGCTGCTGCCGGCCGGGGACCTGGCGCGGATGCTGCAGACCGCCGTGGACGCGTTCGGGCTGCGCGACGGCGCGGAGGTCACCGTCGAGGCCAACCCCGACACGGTCACGCCCGGCGTCGCGCGCGAACTCGCGGCGGCCGGCGTCACCCGGATGTCGGTGGGGATGCAGTCCGCCGTCCCGCACGTGCTGGCGGTGCTGGACCGCACCCACCGGCCGGAGAACGTCGCCGCGGCCGTGCACGCCGCCCGTGAGGCGGGGCTCGCGGTGAGCGTGGACCTCATCTACGGCACCCCCGGCGAGTCCCTGTCCGACTGGGAGCGCTCCCTGGACGCCGCGCTCGCCCTGGAGCCCGACCACATCTCCGCGTACGCGCTCATCATCGAGGAGGGCACGGGCCTGGCCCGCCGCATCCGCCGCGGCGAGGTGCCGGCGCCGGACGACGACCTGCAGGCGGACATGTACGAGCTGGCGGACGCCCGGCTCGCCGGCGCCGGGTACGCCTGGTACGAGGTGAGCAACTGGGCGCGCCCTTCGGCAGGCTCAGGGGCCGAGACGGGCGCGGAGGTCGGCGCGGGCGCCGGCACCGTGCACGACAACCGCTCCCGGCACAACCTCGCCTACTGGCGCGGCCACGACTGGTGGGGCTTCGGGCCCGGGGCGCACAGCCACGTGGCCGGGCTGCGCTGGTGGAACGTGAAGCACCCCGCCGCCTACGCGCAGCGGCTCGCGGCGGGGGAGTCGCCCGCGGCCGGCCGCGAGCAGCCCGACCCGGAGGCGCGGATGCTGGAGAGCGTGCTGCTGCGCAGCCGCATCGCCGAGGGCATCCCCATCGCGGAGCTGCCGGACGGGAATCGCGACCGCGTCGCCGGCCTCATCGCGGACGGCCTGATCGACCCCGCGGCGGCCGTGCGCGACCGCGCGGTGCGCCTGACCCTGCGCGGGCGCCTCCTCGCGGACGCCGTCGTGCGCGCCCTCACGCGGTAGAATTGGCACTCAGAGTGGCCGAGTGCCAGCGGGAGGGATGATGGTCACAGAGCGCGGGCTGCAGGTCCTCCGGGCGATCGTGCAGGACTACGTGGAGACCCACGAGCCGGTCGGCAGCAAGTCCATCGTCGAGCGGCACGCCTTCGGGGTGTCCGCCGCGACGATCCGCAACGACATGGCGCAGCTGGAGGACGAGGAGCTCATCACGGCGCCGCACACGTCCTCGGGGCGCGTGCCGACCGACAAGGGCTACCGCGTCTTCGTGAACCACCTCGCCCAGCTGCGCCCGCTGTCCAGCGCGCAGCGGAAGGCGATCGAGTCCTTCCTCTCCGACCCCAGCGACCTCGACGACCTGATGGCGCGGACCGTGCGGGTGCTCACCCGTCTGACCGGCCAGGTCGCGCTCGCGCAGTACCCGTCCTTCGCCCGGGCGCACATCACGCACGTCGAGCTGGTCTCGCTCGCCCCGAACCGCCTGCTGGTGATCCTGGTGACGGATGCCGGCGGCGTGTCGCAGCGCATCGCGCACCTGCCCATCGACGTGGACGCCGAGGACGTGGCCGTGCTGCGCGCGCGCCTGGCCTCGCTGATCACCGGGCGCGCCGTGGGCGACGCCTCCGAGCGGGTGCAGACCATCGTGGACCCGGAGCCGTCGGCGACCCGCACGCACCCCGCCCTGCTCACGCTGGGCGGGGTGATCGCCGAGGAGCTCGAGGAGTTCCGGCAGGACCGGCTGGTGATGGCCGGTGCGGCCACGCTCGCGCGCCGGGAGCAGGACTTCCGCGGCAGCATCCACCCGCTCCTGGAGGCGATCGAGGAGCAGGTGACGCTGCTGAAGCTGATGAGCGAGATGGTCACCGACGAGCACGGGCTCGCGGCGAGCATCGGCACCGAGAACGCGCCGTTCGGCCTCGGTGAGGCGTCGATCGTGGCGAGCAACTACGCCGCCCCGGGCGGCACCGCGCGGGTGGGCGTGATGGGCCCGACGCGGATGGACTACCCGACCAACCTCGCCGCCGCCCGGGCGGTGGCGCGCTACCTCTCGAAGCTGCTCGAGGAAGACGAAGCCGCCCGCTGAGGCGGTGCGGAGAACAGATCCAGAAAGGTGACCGTGGCGGACCACTATGAGGTCCTCGGGGTGTCTCGCGATGCCACCCAGGATGAGATCAAGAAGGCCTACCGGCGCCTGGCGCGCCAGCTGCACCCGGACGTGAACCCGGGGGAGGAGGCCGCCGAGCGCTTCAAGCTCGTCACGCACGCGTACGACGTGCTCAGCGACGAGGAGTCCCGCCGCCGCTACGACATGGGCGGCGACGCGAACGGCTCCTTCGGCGGGTTCGGCGGTTTCGGCGATATCTTCGAGACGTTCTTCGGCGCGGCCGGCGGCGCCCGCGGCGGCCGTCCCCGCTCCCGCCGCGAGCGCGGGCAGGACGCCCTGGTGCGGGTCACCCTCGACCTCGGCGATGTCGTCTTCGGCACCCACCGCGACATCGAGGTGGACACCGCCGTGCTGTGCGAGACCTGCAAGGGCAGCTGCTGCCAGCCGGGCACCTCTCCGGTGACCTGCGACGTGTGCGGCGGCACCGGGCACGTGCAGCGCCAGGTGCGCAGCCTGCTCGGCAACGTCATCACCTCGCAGCCGTGCGGCAGCTGCGAGGGCTTCGGCACCCGCATCCCGTACCCGTGCGGCGCGTGCGGCGGGCAGGGACGGGTCCGCTCCCGGCGCACCGTCTCGCTCGACATCCCGGCCGGCGTCGAGACCGGGCTGCGCCTGCAGCTGCCGGGCTCCGGCGAGGTCGGCCGCGCCGGCGGCCCGAACGGCGACCTGTACGTCGAGGTCACCGTCGCCCCGCATCCGGTGTTCAGCCGCGACGGCGACGACCTGCTCGCGACGCTCGAGGTGGCGATGACGGATGCCATCCTCGGCACGACCACGACGATCGAGGCGCTCGACGGCCCGGTCGACCTGGAGATCCGGCCCGGCATCCAGTCCGGCGACGTGCTCACGATCGCCGGCCGCGGGATCACCCCGCTGCGCGGCACGCAGCGCGGCGACCTGCGCGTGGGCGTGCAGGTGGTCACGCCCACCAAGCTCGACTCCGCGCAGCGCAAGCTCATCGAGGACTTCGCCCGCAAGGCCAAGCCGCCGCAGCCGAAGCTGGCACAGTTCCAGCAGGGGCTGTTCTCCAAGCTGCGCGACCGCCTGCGCGGGCACTGAGCGGGGCGCCGAGGGATGGTCCTGCACTTCCTTGCCCCTGCCAGCACGGATGCCGAGGTCGGCGAGACCGTCGTGCTCACCGGCGCGGAGGCCAAGCACGCCGCCGTGGTCCGGCGCGTCCGTGTCGGCGAGACGGTCACCATCGGCGACGGCTCCGGCGTCTGGCTCACCGGCACCGTGGAGGACGTCTCCGCCAGCCAGGTGACGGTGCGGGTCACCGAGCGGCGCACCCACCAGCCGCCCTCCTCCCGCATCCTGCTGGCGCAGGCGCTGGCGAAGGGCGACCGCGACGAGCTCGCGGTGCAGGCCGCGTGCGAGCTCGGCGTGGACGGCATCATCCCGTGGCAGGCCGCGCGGAGCGTGTCGCGCTGGGAGGGGGCGAAGGCGGCGAAGGGACGCGAGCGCTGGGCCGCGATCGTGCGCGAGGCGGCGAAGCAGGCGCACCGGGCATGGGTGCCGGACGTGACCGAGGTGCACAGCACCGCGCAGCTGGCCGCACGGGCGCAGGCCGAACGGATGCTCGTGCTCGACCCGACCGCGGAGCACCGCCTCACCGGCATCCGCCCGGATGGCAGGGATGTCGTGCTCGTCGTGGGTCCCGAGGGCGGCATCGCCCCCGAGGAGCTCGCCCGGCTGGAGGACGCGGGCGCGGAGCGGGTGCGCCTGGGCGACACGGTGCTGCGCACCTCGACGGCCGGGCCCGCCGCGATCGCCGTGCTGTCCGGCATCCTCGGCCGATGGTGACCGTAGACTGGCGTCTATGACGGAACCCTCGATCTTCACCCGCATCCGGAACGGGGAGATCCCCGGTGACATCCTCACCGAGACCGACCGCGTGTTCGCGCTCCGCGACATCGCCCCGCAGGCGCCGGTGCACCTGCTGGTGATCCCGAAGACCGAGGAGTACCGCGACGTGACCGAGCTCGCCGCCGGCGATCCCGCTCTGCTGGCCGAGATGGTCGAGGTCGCGAAGCGGCTCGCCGACGAGCACGCCGACGGCGACTTCCGTCTGGTCTTCAACACCGGGGCCGGTGCCGGTCAGACCGTCTTCCACGTGCACGCTCACGTGCTCGCCGGCGGCCTCGACGAGAAGAGCGTCGGTGCCTGACGAGCAGCGCCCCGAGGGGGCCGAACCCGGGCGGACCGACGCCGAGCGGAACGGGCAGCAGCGGACCGAGCGCATCTACGCCGACGGCGTCGCGATGGTGCAGCTGCTGGGCCCGCAGGACCGGCTGCTGCGGGTGCTGGAGCGTCAGCATCCGTCTGTGCAGGTCCTCGTGCGTGGCAACGAGATCACGCTGACCGGAGCGGACGCCGACGTCGCGGCGGCGAAGACACTGGTGGACGAGCTCCTCGCGATGACGAAGGCCGGGCACGACCTGGGGCCGGCGGACGTGGAGAACTCCGCCCGGATGCTGCGCCGCGACGAGAACGTGCGGCCCAGCGAGCTGCTCGCCGAGGCGATCCTGTCCACCCGCGGCAAGGTGATCCGGCCCAAGACCCCCGGGCAGAAGGAGTACGTCGACGCGATCGACCAGAACACGATCGTGTTCGGGATCGGCCCGGCCGGCACCGGCAAGACCTACCTGGCGATGGCGAAGGCGGTGCAGGCGCTGCAGCGCAAGGACGTCGACCGGATCATCCTCACCCGGCCCGCGGTCGAGGCGGGGGAGCGGCTCGGGTTCCTGCCCGGCACCCTGACCGACAAGATCGACCCGTACCTGCGGCCGCTGTACGACGCGCTGAACGAGATGATGGACCCCGAGATCGTGCCGCGCCTGATCGCGACCGGCACCATCGAGGTCGCGCCGCTGGCGTACATGCGCGGCCGCACCCTGAACAACTCCTTCGTGGTGCTGGACGAGGCGCAGAACACCACGCCCGAGCAGATGAAGATGTTCCTCACCCGCCTCGGCTTCGGCACCAAGATGGTCGTCACCGGCGACATCACCCAGGTGGATCTGCCCACCGGCGCGTCCGGGCTGCGGCTGGTCACCCGGGTGCTGAAGGACATCGAGGACATCCACTTCGCCCGCCTCACCAGCGAGGACGTGGTGCGGCACTCCCTGGTCGGCCGGATTGTCGACGCGTACAGCGAGTACGACGAGAAGCGGGTCGCCGCCCGCCACGAACGCGAGCAGGCCGCCGAGTTCGCCAACCGCGCCGAGCGCCGCGCCGGGCTGCAGCGCGGGCCGAGGGACCGGATGCCGAAGCGAGGACTGTCATGATCGAGATCAACAACGAGTCCGCCGTCGAGATCGACGAGACCGTGCTGCAGCGGCTCACCGAGTTCAACCTCGCCCAGCTGCACGTCAGCCCGGATGCCGAGGTCGCGATCGTCCTGGTCGACGAGGGCGCCATGGAGGCGCTGCACGTGCAGTGGATGGACGAGCCCGGTCCCACCGACGTGCTCAGCTTCCCGATGGACGAGCTGCGCCCCGGCACCGCCGACCGGCCCACCCCGCCCGGCCTGCTCGGCGACATCGTGCTCTGCCCGCAGGTGGCCGAGTCGCAGGCGCAGACCGCCGGGCACTCGCTGATGGACGAGCTCATCCTGCTCACCACCCACGGTCTGCTGCACCTCCTCGGCTTCGACCACGCCGAGCCCGAGGAGGAGCGTGAGATGTTCGGGCTGCAGCGGGAGCTGATCCGCGGCTTCGCGGAGTCCGAACGGCGCCGATGACCGCAGCCTTCCTGCTCGCCGCCGCCGTGCTCCTGGTCGGCTTCGGCGGCCTGATGGCCGCGGTCGACGCCGCCTTCTCGGTGAGCTCCCGGTCCGACCTGGAGGAGATGGCGGAACAGGGCCGCAACGCCGACGCGCTGCGCCGGATCGCCGCCGACCCCGACACGCACGTCAACGCCGTCGCGTTCATGCGCGTGTTCGCCGAGACCACCGCCGCCGTGCTGGTGACCGTGGCGTTCGTGTTCCTGCTGCCGAACATCTGGTGGGCGATGCTCGCCACCGCCGTGCTGATGACCGGGATCACGTTCGTGCTCGTCGGCGCCAGCCCGCGCTCGTTCGGCCGGCTGCACGCCGACGGGATGCTGCGCACCTGGGCCCCGGTGGTGCGCGGCGTGCGCATCCTGCTCGGCCCGCTGGCCTCCGCCCTGGTCGCCGCCGGCCGCCGGGTGACCCCCGGCACCGGGCGCAGCAGCTTCGCCTCGGAGGAGCAGCTGCTGAGCATGGTCGACGAGGCCGCCTCCAACGACCTGATCGAGGAGGACGACCGCGACCTGATCCACTCGGTGTTCGACTTCACCGATCAGTTCGTGCGTGCCGTGATGGTGCCGCGCACAGAGATGCTCACGGTCGACGCCGAGGCCACCACCACCGACGCCATGGAGCTGTTCCTGCGCAGCGGCGTCTCCCGCATGCCGGTGGTCGATGACGAGGCCGACGACGTGGTCGGCGTGCTCTACCTGAAGGACCTGGTGCAGTTCGCCTACCGGGACGAGAGCGCGTGGCGCGGCGCGCCGGTGCGGCCGATCGCGCGGCCGGCCACCTTCGTGCCGGAGTCGATGCGCGCCGAGACCCTGCTGCAGCAGATGAAGCGCGACGCCGTGCACGTGTGCCTGGTCATCGACGAGCACGGCGGCATCTCCGGCCTGGTCACCCTCGAGGACCTCATCGAGGAGCTGGTCGGCGACATCTCCGACGAGTACGACCGCGGGCCGGCGGAGGTGGTCGACCTCGGCGAGGGACGCTACCGGGTCAGCTCGCGGCTCTCGCTGGAGGACGTGGGCGACCTGTTCGGGCTGGAGCTCGAGGACGACGACGTGGACTCCATCGGCGGACTGCTCGGCAAGGCCCTCGGGCAGATCCCGCAGCCGGGCGCGACCGCGACGATCGGCGGGCTGGTGCTCACCGGCGGCGCGTCGCGCGGACGCGGGCGGGGCATCGCGACGGTGTTCGTGGAGCGGGCGCCGGAGGAGACGGAAGGAGCGGACGATGAGGGACCGCGAGGACATGACTGACGGGACCCGCAGCGGGTTCGTGACCTTCGTGGGGCGCCCGAACGTGGGCAAGTCTACGCTCACGAACGCCCTGGTGGGGGAGAAGATCGCGATCACCAGCGAGAAGCCGCAGACCACGAGGCGGGCGATCCGCGGAATCGTGAACCGGCCGGACGGGCAGCTGGTGATCGTGGACACGCCCGGCATCCACAAGCCGCGCACGCTGCTCGGGGAGCGGCTGAACGACCTCGTCGAGCAGGTGCTCGGCGACGTCGACGTGATCGGGTTCTGCGTGCCGGCCACCGAGAAGGTGGGCCCGGGCGACCGCCGCATCGCCGCCTCCCTGGACGGCTACCCGCGGGCGAAGAAGATCGCGATCGTGACGAAGACGGATGCCGCCGAGAAGGACGCCGTCGTGGAGCGGCTGATGGAGGTGGACTCGCTGCGCGAGGACTGGGAGGCGGTCATCCCGCTCTCCGCGCTCACCCGACAGCAGCTGGACGTGCTCGCCGACGAGCTGGTGCAGCTCATGCCGGAGGGTCCGCGCCTGTACGAGGACGGCGTGGTCACCGACGAGTCGGTGGAGGACCGGATCGCGGAGATCATCCGCGAGGCCGCACTCGAGGGCGTCCGCGACGAGCTGCCGCACTCGATCGCCGTCGTCGTCGACGACATCGCCCCGCGCGAGGACGCCGACCTCACCGATGTGCACGCCTCGATCGTCGTCGAGCGCGACAGCCAGAAGGCCATCATCATCGGCCGCAAGGGCGCCCGGCTGCGCGACGTCGGGGCCACGGCGCGGGCCGGCATCGAGGAGCTGCTGGGCACCCGCGTGTTCCTGAAGCTGCACGTGAAGGTCGCCAAGGAGTGGCAGCGCGACCCGAAGCAGCTCGGCCGCCTCGGCTTCTGAGCACTATCCCGCTTCCCGCAGTGCGGACCGGATGACGACGACGCCCTCGCCGAACTCGGCGTCCGCCGCCTCCTGGTAGGTGCCGTCATCCCACAGCACGTCCACCCACAGGTACCCGTTCTCCGGATACGACCCGAAGTACGTGCGGCCGTCACCGCCCAGCCGGTCGTCGAGCTCCGCCTGGATATCCAGAAGCCGCTCCTCGGCGGTGTGCCCCGGCTGCCCGCCGGTGGGGTCCTCGGGCGCGGGCGGGTCGTACAGCGCCAGCAGGATGGGCGGCTGTGTCACGGTGAACGTCTCCCCGTCGTACCGGCCGGTGAGCGCGTAGGCGCCCCAGCGCACGTCCCCGGATGCCTCCGCGCCGTCGACGCCGTCCCAGCTCCACCCCGCCAGCGGGATGCCGCGGCACTGCGGCGGGTACGACTCCGCGATCGGGCCGAGGCAGAACTCGGCCGCGCCGGCGTGGTCCATCACCGTGCCGGCGCCGGTCACCTCGCCCTCCGGCGGCGCGGGCGCCGCGGCGCCGAGCGGATCGCCTCCGGATCCCGCGGAGCTCGTCGGCGGGTGCCCGCCCGGGGTCCCGGCGCAGCCGGCGAGGGCGAGCAATCCGGCAAGTCCGAAGGCCGCGAGGAGTCGGATGCTGCGCACTGTGCTCATGACTGACAGTGTCCACCCGCGACCGATCGTCTCGGCGGAGCCGCCGGGCGCGGGTGCGCACCGGCATCCGATGCTGTTACCATCGATGCATGCCTTACGGCGCGCTGCTTCTTCTTAGCTGCCGCGACGAGGCCTGATTCCCGGGCCTTCCTCGTCGCGGCGCTCGTGTTGGCCTGAGAACATCCCCGACGAAGAGAAGAAGTCCCATGAAGAACAATCAGCGCCCGTCCTCGATGCCGATCCACCGGTACCGTCCGTTCCACGAGCAGATCCGCGTCGACCTGCCCGACCGCACCTGGCCCTCGCAGCGCATCACCCAGGCGCCCCGCTGGTGCGCGGTCGACCTGCGCGACGGCAACCAGGCCCTCATCGACCCGATGTCCCCCGAGCGCAAGCGCATCATGTTCGAGCTGCTCGTGAGCATGGGCTACAAGGAGATCGAGGTCGGCTTCCCCTCGGCGAGCCAGACGGACTTCGACTTCGTCCGGCAGCTGATCGAGGAGAACCTCATCCCGGACGACGTCACGATCCAGGTGCTGACCCAGGCGCGTGAGCACCTCATCGCCCGCACCTACGAGGCCATCGCCGGCGCGAAGCAGGCGATCGTGCACCTGTACAACTCGACCAGCGTGCTGCAGCGCGACGTGGTGTTCCGCACCGACAAGCAGGGCATCATCGACATCGCCCTGAACGGCGCCCGGCTGTGCCGCCAGTACGAGAAGACGGTGCCGGGCACGCAGGTGTACTACGAGTACTCGCCGGAGAGCTACACCGGCACCGAGCTCGAGTTCGCCGTCGACGTCTGCAACCAGGTGCTGGAGGTGTTCCAGCCGACGCCCGACCGCAAGGTGATCATCAACCTGCCCGCCACGGTGGAGATGGCCACGCCGAACGTGTACGCCGACTCGATCGAGTGGATGAGCCGGCACCTGAACCACCGCGAGAACGTCATCCTGTCGCTGCATCCGCACAACGACCGCGGCACCGCGATCGCCGCCGCCGAGCTCGGCTACATGGCCGGCGCCGACCGCATCGAGGGGTGCCTGTTCGGCAACGGCGAGCGCACCGGCAACGTCGACCTGGTCGCCCTGGGCGTGAACCTGTTCACGCAGGGCATCGACCCGCAGATCGACTTCAGCGACATCGACCAGATCAAGCGCACCGTCGAGTACTGCAACCAGCTGCCGGTGCCCGAGCGCAGCCCGTGGGCGGGCGACCTCGTCTTCACCGCGTTCAGCGGATCGCACCAGGACGCCATCAAGAAGGGCTTCGAGGCCATGGCGGCGCGCGCCGAGGCGGAGGGCCGGCCGGTCGACGAGATCGGGTGGGCCGTGCCGTACCTGCCGGTCGACCCGAAGGACCTCGGCCGCTCCTACGAGGCCGTGATCCGGGTGAACTCGCAGTCCGGCAAGGGCGGCGTCGCCTACCTGCTGAAGACCGACCACGCCCTCGACCTGCCTCGCCGGCTGCAGATCGAGTTCTCCGGCGTCGTGCAGGCCAAGACGGATGCCGAGGGCGGCGAGGTCACCAGCGACCAGATCTGGGAGATCTTCACCGACGAGTACCTGCCGGCCGACGACGCGGATGCCAAGTGGGGCCGGTTCGAGCTGCTCGGCACCGAGATCCGCAGCGACATGTCGGGCGAGGTGCAGCTGGACGTGGTGCTGCGCGACGAGGACGAGCGGGTCACCGCATCCGGCCGCGGCAACGGGCCGGTGGCGGCGTTCGTGGAGGTGCTCCGCGAGCACGGCTTCGACATCACGGTGTACGACTACGTCGAGCACGCGCTCAGCGCCGGCGGCGACGCGCAGGCGGCCGCCTACGTCGAGCTGCAGGTCGGCGACCAGCGGCTGTGGGGCGTCGGCATCGACGGCGACATCTCCACCGCGTCCCTCAAGGCGATCGTCTCCGGCGTGAACCGCTCGATCCGCGCCCGTCAGCCGGAGCTCGTCGCCGGCTGACCCCGTCGCCGGATCCCCCCTTCCCTTCTCTTTCGGGTTTGGGGCGGATTCTCGCGTTCGGGGCGGCGGAGAGCCGCCCCAAGGTCGAGAATCCGCCCCAACCCGGGGTGAGGGTCAGGGTTTGACGATCGGGATGGAGCCGGTCTCGGCGGCCACCTTGCGGCGGTAGAGGCGGCGCTGCTCGGGGAGGGAGACGTCGAACACGACGGCGAGCACCCGGAACACGGCGGTCACGGCGATCCCGATGATCGCGGCCGGGGTGATCGGCATCCCCAGGGTGTGCGCGGTGACGATGAAGGCGCAACCCGCGCCGGCGGCCACCGCGTACAGCGACCCGACGTGCATGATCGCGACGGGCAGTCCCACGAGGACGTCGCGCAGCACGCTTCCGCCGACCGCGGCGCACACACCGATGAAGACCGCAGGCACCTCGGGGGATGCCGACCGCGATCGCCTTGCTGGTCCCGAACGCGCCGAACATCCCGATCACCACGGCATCGAGCACGACGATCACGGTGTTCACGCGCTGGAACAGCCCGGCCAGCAGCATCCCGAGCAGCGCGGCGCCCCCGGCGGTGAGCAGGTACCAGTTGCTCTGCAGCGTCGCCGGGGGCTCGCCGAGCAGCAGGTCGCGGATGAGTCCGCCGCCCATGCCGATCATGATCCCGATGATCGCGACGCCGAGCAGGTCGAGCCGGCGCTGGCCCTGGAAGCCGGACGCGAACATCGCGCCCTGGATGCCGCCGAGCCCCACGCCGAGCAGGTCTGCCCAGAGCGGGATGGTGAAGAGCGGTTCGGTCACGCGACCATTCTCCCGTGCGCGGAGGATAATCGTTGGATGCCCACCTACCGAGACGAAGCGGTGATCCTGCGCACCCACAAGCTGGGTGAGGCGGACCGCATCGTCACGATGCTGTCGCGGCGCAACGGCAAGATCCGCGCCGTCGCGAAGGGCGTCCGGCGCACCTCGTCGAAGTTCGGGTCCCGGCTGGAGCCGTTCATGGTCGCCGACGTGCAGCTCTACCAGGGCCGCTCGCTGGACATCGTCCAGCAGGCCGAGTCGCTGGGCGCCTACGGCGCCGACATCGCCGCGGACTACGACCGCTTCACCGCCGCGAACGCCATGGTCGAGACCGCCGACCGGCTGAACGAGGCCGAGGCGACGCCCGAGCAGTACCTGCTCCTGGTCGGCGGGCTGCGCGCCCTGTCCCGCGGCGAGCACGCCCCGCGGAGCATCCTCGACTCCTACCTGCTGCGGGTCATGGCGCTGTCCGGCTGGGCCCCGGCGCTGCAGGACTGCGCACGCTGCGGGGCGCCCGGCCCGCACGCCGCCTTCGTCGCGCAGCTCGGCGGGCTGATCTGCGCGGACTGCGCCCCGGCGGGGAGCCCGCGCATCGCGGCATCCGCCCTCGCCCTGCTGCGCGCGCTGATGGCGGGGGACTGGGCGACCGTGGATGCAGCGACCCCGGCCGACACGGCCGCCGCCTCCGGCACGGTCGCCGCATACGCGCAATGGCATCTCGAGCGCGGCATCCGCTCGCTCGCCCACGTGTCCGACCCGCAGCGCGAAGGAGCCCGGTGACCCCGAAACCGTACACGCACAAGGACGCCGTGCCGTACCGGCCGCTGGACTGGACCGGCATCCACCCGCCCGCGTTCCCGGCCGTGCCGAACCATGTCGCGATCGTGATGGACGGCAACGGGCGCTGGGCGAACCGGCGGGGCCTGAACCGGATCGAGGGGCACAAGGCCGGCGAGGAGGTGCTGCTCGACGTGGTCGCCGGCGCGATCCAGGCCGGCGTCAAGCACCTGTCGGTGTACGCGTTCTCGACCGAGAACTGGGCGCGCTCCCCGGAGGAGGTGCGCTTCCTGATGGGCTACAACCGGGACGTGCTGCATCGCCGCCGAGACCAGCTCAACGAATGGGGGGTGCGGGTGCGCTGGGCCGGGCGCAAGCCGCGCCTGTGGGGTTCGGTGATCAAGGAACTGCAGTACGCCGAGCAGCTCACCCGCGGCAACGACGTCCTCACGCTGACGATGTGCGTGAACTACGGCGGGCGGGTCGAGCTCGTCGACGCCATGCGCGCGATCGCCGAGGACGTGGCCACGGGGCGCATGAAGCCGGGCGCCATCACCGAGAAGCAGATCCGCCGGCACCTGTATGTGCCGGACATGCCCGATGTGGACCTGTTCCTGCGCAGCTCGGGGGAGCAGCGCACGTCGAACTTCCTGCTGTGGCAGTCGGCCTACGCGGAGATGGTCTTCCTGGACACGCTCTGGCCGGACTTCTCCCGCGAGGAGCTGTGGCGCGCGATCGAGATCTATCTGTCCCGCGATCGCCGCTTCGGCGGCGCGGTGAACGCGCCGTCCCGCTGACGAAGCCACGCCTCCGTCTCGCGCGGATGCCGGAACCGCAGCACCTGCAGGTGCGGGTAGCGCCGCTGCAGCTCGGGCATCTGCTCCTGCCAGTGGTGCAGGGTGCGCTTCTGCCACGCCAGGATGTTCACCTCGGGGTCGCGGCGGAACATGTTCGCCACGCCGCGTTCGCGGTTGCCGTTCCACAGCTCGGTGCGCAGCACCGCCCGACCGAACGTGCGCCGGACCAGCCGTGCCCGCACCACGCGGTAGGGGTAGTCCAGCCAGACGACGAGCTCGGCACGCGGGGCGAGGATCTCGCTCGTGCCCTTGCTGGTGTACTGCCACTCGGTGACCCAGCGCTCCTCGGCCGCGAAGGCGCGCACGTCGTCGAGGAACGACGCCCTCGGTGACCCAGCGCTCCTCGGCCGCGAAGGCGCGCACGTCGTCGAGGAACGACGCCCTCGGTGTCCAATCCGGGCCGTGGTAGAGCGCGTCGATCTCGACGTGGCGCAGGCCCCAGCGCTCCGCGAGCCGGGCCGCCAGTGTCGTCTTGCCCGATCCGGTCACGCCGGCCACGAGCACGCGGTGCGGGGTGTCGAGCATCCGAAGATGCTACCAACGGAATACGACGCCGGTGAGCGCGGTTGCGCCTGGGTGTGAGCGAACCCATCTCGATCGACATCTGGTCCGACATCGCCTGCCCGTGGTGCTACATCGGCAAGCGCAATCTGGAAGCGGGCCTGGCGGCCGCGGCAGCCGGTGAGGACGCCCCGCAGGTGCGGGTGACCTACCACTCCTTCGAGCTCGCGCCCGACACCCCCGTCGACTTCGACGGCGACGAGGTGGACTTCCTGTGCGGGCACAAGGGGATGCCGCGTGCGCAGGTCGAGCAGATGCTCGACCATGTCACCGGCGTCGCCGCGCAGGCGGGCCTGGACTACCGCTTCGACCTGCTCCAGCACACCAACACGGTCAAGGCGCACGAGCTGCTGCACGTCGCCAAGGACAAGGGCCGTCAGCTGGAGATGCAGGAGCGGCTGATGTCGGCGTACTTCACCGAGGGCCGGCACGTGGGCCGCATCGACGACCTCGTCGAGCTCGCGGCCGAGGTCGGGCTCGACCGCGACGAGACACGGGAGGCGCTGGAGAGCGCGCGGTACCTGCCCGCGGTGCGCGCGGACCAGGCGCAGGCGCGCGCCTACGGCATCAACGGCGTGCCGTTCTTCGTCATCGACGGACGGTACGGCATCAGCGGCGCGCAGCCGCCCGCCGCGTTCGAGAACGTGCTGCGCGACCTGTGGGCGCAGCGCCGCGAGGCGGCCGCGCAGCCCTGACCTCGACCGGGGCGGTCGCGCGCCGCGCCCCGCGACCGGTCCGCCTCAGCGCACCGTCGCGAGCGCCTGCTCGATCGCGCCGACGATCTCGGGGTCGTCCGGGCGCTGCTTCGGCCGGAAACGGCGCACCTCGCCGTCGGGCAGCACCAGGAACTTCTCGAAGTTCCACTCCACCCGGCCGGCCTTCCCCGAGGCGTCCGGGGTTCGCTTCAGCGCCTGGAACAGCTCGTGCGCGTGACGGCCGTTCACCTTCACCTTCTCGTTCACCGGGAAGGTGACCCCGTAGGTCGTCGAGCAGAAGTCCAGGATCTGCTCCATCGATCCCGGCTCCTGGCCCAGGAACTGGTTGCACGGGAACCCGACGACCGTGAACCCGCGATCGCCGTAGCCGCGCTGCAGCTGCTCCAGCTGCGCGTACTGCGGGGTGAGGCCGCACCGGGAGGCGACGTTCACGACGAGCACGACGTCCGCGCCGAGGTCGTCGAGCCGGGTCTCGGCGCCCTGCGCGTCGCGGTACGGGATCTGCCTGATCGGGATGTCGGTCATATCCACAGCCTAGGCGTCTCCACAGCCGCCGGAGGCCTGGCCGGAAACCCTCCCGGGTCTGGGAGAATGGAGACGATGACCATCGCCACCGCCCCCGCCCGCCCGCTCCGCATCGGCCCGATCGATCTCGACGTGCCGGTGGTCCTGGCACCCATGGCGGGGATCACGAACACCGCGTTCCGCCGGCTGTGCCGTGAGTACGGCGCCGGCCTGTACGTCAGCGAGATGATCACCTCGCGAGCACTGGTGGAGCGCAACGCGATCACGATGCGGCTCATCCAGCATCACGAGAGCGAGACCCCGCGCTCGATCCAGCTGTACGGCGTCGACCCGGCGACCATCGCCGAGGCCGTGCGCATCATCGTCGCCGAGGACCGCGCCGACCACATCGACCTGAACTTCGGATGCCCGGTGCCGAAGGTGACCCGCAAGGGCGGGGGAGCGGCGCTGCCGTGGAAGACGTCGCTGTTCGCGGACATCGTCTCCCGCGCCGTGAAGGCCGCCGGCGACATCCCGCTCACCGTGAAGATGCGCAAGGGCATCGACCGGAACCACCTCACCTTCCTCGACGCCGGCCGCGCCGCGGAGGACGCCGGCGCCGCGGCGGTCGCGCTGCACGCGCGCACCGCGTCGGAGTACTACTCGGGGCATGCCGACTGGAACGCCATCGGCGAGCTGAAGGAGGCCGTCACCTCGATCCCGGTGCTCGGCAACGGCGACATCTGGTCGGCGGATGACGCGGTGCGGATGATGGCCGAGACCGGATGCGACGGCGTCGTCGTCGGCCGCGGATGCCTGGGCCGGCCGTGGCTCTTCGGCGAGCTCGCCGCCGCCCTCGGCCCCGCGAACGCCGAGTCCATCGAAGCGTCCTCCTCGTCCGCGCCCGTCGTCGACGCCACCTTGCAGTTCGTCGCCGCCGCGTTCCGCCGGCACGCCGAGCTGCTCGTGGAGTTCTTCGAGGACGAGGACCGCGGCTGCAAGGACATCCGCAAGCACGTCGCCTGGTACTTCAAGGGCTACCCGGTCGGCGGCGACCTGCGCGCGGCGCTCGCCCGCGTGTCCACGCTGCAGGAGATCGACGACCTGCTCGGCACGCTCGGCGACGCCCCCTACCCGGGCGCGGCCGCCGAGGGACAGCGCGGGCGGGCAGGCTCGCCGAAGCGCACCGCCCTGCCGGACGGCTGGCTGGACTCGCGCGAGGTGGCGGGGGAGACCTGCGACATGATGCGCGGCGCCGAGGTCGAGAACAGTGGCGGCTGACCCGCAGGCGGCCCCCGGCCGCGCCGGCGGGTACGGACCGCACGACGCCGAGCGCTTCTTCGCCGAGACGCACCGCTCGGAGCGGGACGACTTCTCCCGCGATCGGGCCCGGGTGCTGCACTCGGCCGCGCTGCGGCGGCTGGCGGCCAAGACGCAGGTGCTGAGCCCCGCCAGCACCGCCGACTTCGCCCGCAACCGCCTCACGCATTCGCTGGAGGTGGCGCAGGTGGGTCGCGAGCTCGCCATGGCGCTCGGCGTGTCCGCCGATGTGGTGGACACCGCCTGCCTGAGCCACGACCTCGGGCATCCGCCGTTCGGGCACAACGGCGAGCGCGCGCTGAACGAGTGGGCCGAGGACATCGGCGGCTTCGAGGGCAATGCGCAGTCGCTGCGGATCCTCACCCGGCTCGAGGCGAAGGTCCTCGACGACGAGGAGCACTCCGTCGGCCTGAACCTGACCAGGGCGAGCCTGGACGCCACCTGCAAGTACCCGTGGACCGTGGACAGCCCGATGCCCGATCCGGGCGGGCGGCTGAAGTTCGGCGTCTACCCCGAGGACGAGGCGGTGTTCCGCTGGATGCGGGAGGGGGCGCCGGGGCGCCTGCGCTGCATCGAGGCGGAGATCATGGACCTGTCCGACGACATCGCGTACTCGGTGCACGATTTCGAGGACGCGATCGTGAACGGGTACCTCGACGCCGCGCAGCTGGCCGACCCCGTCGAGCATCACCACCTGATCGGGCGCATCCAGCAGTGGGTCGGCTACGACTTCACCCGCGACGAGCTGGCGGACGCCCTGTACCGGCTCACCTGCCAGCCGATGTGGCTGCGCTCCTTCGACCGCTCCCGCCGTGACCTGGCGCGGTTGAAGAACCTCACCAGCGACCTCATCGGCCGCTTCGCCCGCGCGGCTGTGGCGGCGACCCGCGAGGCCTATCCCGGGGCGAGCCTGGCGCGGTACGACGCGCAGGTCGTCGTGCCGCGCGTGGTCGAGGCGGAGATCGCGGTGCTGAAGGGCATCATGGGGCAGGCGATCGTCACGATCGACGCCCGCAAGGGCGTGTACAAGGAGCAGCGCCGGGTGCTCAAGCGCCTCGCCGACGCGCTGTGGTCGACGGACGCGCTGTGGTCGGCGGGTGCGGACGTGCTCGAGCCCGCGTTCGCCGCGGACTTCCTCGCCGCGACGACGGATGCCGAACGCGCGCGCGTCGTCGTGGACCAGGTCGCCAGCCTCACCGATCAGACCGCGGTCGACTGGCACAACCGCCTGGTCGGCGAGATCGATCCGGCCGAGGTGGGCATCTGGAGCCCGCGGCACGCCCGGCCCGGGGCGAAGCCGCGCGCGGAGGCGCGGATGGTCGGCGAAGGGGTGACCTGATGCCCCGCATCCGGCAGGCCGACATCGACGAGGTGAAGGCGCGCACGAACATCGCCGACATCGTCGGCGAACGCGTCGCGCTGAAGTCCGCCGGGGTCGGGTCACTGAAGGGGCTGTGCCCGTTCCACGACGAGAAGAGCCCCAGCTTCCACGTCCGCCCGCAAGTCGGGTTCTACCACTGCTTCGGATGCGGCGCCTCGGGCGACGTGTACTCCTTCCTGCGCGAGATGGACCACGTCAGCTTCACCGAGGCGGTCGAGCGGCTGGCCGGCCGGATCGGGTACTCGCTGCATTACGAGGACGGGGGAGCGGCTCCGGAGACGAGCGGCCGCAGCCGGCTGTACGCCGCGAACGCGGCCGCCGTGGAGTTCTTCCGCGCCCAGCTGCTCAGCCCCGAGGCCGAGACCGCGCGCCGCTTCCTCGGCGAGCGCGGCTTCGACGCCGGTGCGGCGGCGCACTTCGGCGTCGGGTACGCGCCCCGCGGCTGGGACGGGATGCTGAAGGCGCTCACCGCGCAGGGCTTCACGCGGGACGAGCTCAGCGCCGCCGGCCTGGTCTCCACCGGGCAGCGCGGTGTGTACGACCGGTTCCGCGGCCGGGTGGTCTGGCCGATTCGCGACGTCACCGGGCAGACGATCGGCTTCGGCGCACGGAAGCTGTACGACGACGATCAGGGCCCGAAGTACCTGAACACGCCGGAGACGCCGATCTACCGCAAGGCGCAGGTGCTCTACGGCCTCGATCTCGCCAAGCGCGACATCGCCCGCGGCGACCCCCGCCGCGTGGTCGTCGTGGAGGGCTACACCGACGTGATGGCCTGCCACCTCGCCGGGGTCACCACCGCGATCGCCACGTGCGGCACCGCGTTCGGTGCCGAGCACATCAAGGTGCTGCGGCGCGTGATGGGGGACGACTCCGCGGCCGGTGAGGTCGTGTTCACCTTCGACGGCGATGAGGCCGGGCAGAAGGCCGCGCTGCGCGCGTTCAGCGAGGACTCCCGGTTCACCGCGCAGACCTTCGTCGCCGTCGCTCCGGACGGTCTCGACCCGTGCGATCTCCGGCTGCAGCGGGGGGATGCCGCGGTGCGCGCCCTGCTGGACGCGAAGGTGCCGATGTTCGAGTTCGCCCTCGACCGGAAGCTCGCCGGTTACGACCTCGCCACCGTGGAGGGGCAGGTCGGCGCGCTGCGCGCCGCGGCCCCGATCGTCGCCGAGATCCGGGACGAGCTGCTCCGGCCGGGGTACGAGCGGGTGCTCGCCCGCCGGCTCGGCATGGACCCGGTCGCGGTGCATCAGGAGGTGCGCCGCGCCGCGCGCGCCGGCGAGCGCGGCGCGGGCAGGCAGTCGCAGCGCCGCGACCCGACCGTATCCGCACCCGCGCGGCCGGGCGGCTCCGGCGCACCCGGCAACCCTGGCGCACCGGGCATCCCCGGCGCACCGGGCGTGCCGGGCGGGCCGGGAGTCTCCGACGCGCCGCCCGCGCGGGTGCGGATCGCCGACCTGCCGCGGAATCCCGACGTCGCCCTCGAGCGCGACGCGCTGATGGGGGTGCTGCAGTACGGGCACCGGGTGGACCCCGGGCTGCTCTCGCGGGCGCTGGCGCCGCCGTTCCGGCATCCGGCGCTCGAGGCGGTGCGCGAGGCGGTCGCGGCGGTGCCCGACCGCACCCGGGTGGGCTGGGCGGCGGAGGCCGCGGATGCCGTGCGCGAGCCGTTCCGCGGGCTCGCCGGCGAGCTGCTGATGATGCCGTTCCCGGCGCGGGACGAGGAGGGCGCCGTCGCGTCCGCGACGGGGCTGTGCCGCCGCCTGATCCTGCGCGACATGGATCGGGAGAAGCACGAGCTGCTCGCGGCCGTGCAGCGCGTGCCGGCGGACTCGGACGGCGGGCGGGCGCTGCGGATGCGGCTGCGCGACATCGACGCGGAACGACTGCAGTTCGCCGAGTCCTGACCCGCCGGTGCGCGACGCACGGCAGGATGGAGGCATGCCCGATGCCCCCGCCATCGTCTGCTCGGACCTCGTCATCGACCGGATCGGCCACGGCGGTGCGACCCGTGCCGTGGACGGCGTCACGTTCACCCTGCCGCCGGGAGACCTGCTCTGTGTCGCCGGTCCCACGGGGTCGGGGAAGTCGACCCTCGTCACCGCGCTGTCCGGTCACGCCGACGGCTCCGTGAAGGTCGCCGGCGGGCGCGCCGTGGTGTGCGGGGTCGACGTCCGGCGGCCTGGGCGACGGCTCCGGCAGCTCACCGCGCTGGCCGGGTATCTGCCGCAGGGGGCGGGAGCGGGGCTCCCGCCCCGGCTCACCGTGGGTGAGGTGATCGCCGAGCCGATCACGTCGCGGCAGCGGCGGGTGAACGCCAGGGCGCTGTCGATCCGGGTGGCGTCGCTGCTGGACGAGCTGCACCTGCCGCTCGGGGCGGCCGAGAAGTTCCCGTACGAGCTGAGCGCCGGCATGCGCCAGCGGGTCGCGATCGCCCGTGCTCTGATGCTCGACCCGCACGTGCTGATCGCCGACGAGCCGCTCGCCAATCTCGACCTGGAGGTGCGCCCGGTGGTGTTCGACGCGATCACCCGTCGCCGCGAGGAGCGCGCCATGGCGGCTCTTCTGGTCACCAACGACGCGGACTTCATCCGCGAGCTCGACGCCGAGGCGCTCATCCTCCGCGCCGGCCACGTGGTCGCCCGCGGGACCGGCCGCAACCTCGCCTGGACCCCCAACACCGAGCACGATTCGCGCCGCTGACGCGCCACGCCCGGCATGCGCCGCAGGTTTCTGAGAGCGCCGCGGAGTTTGCTAAGCTTGGGGAGTTGCCCGCCGCGGCGGGCGCTTTCCTCGGTAGCTCAATTGGCAGAGCAATCGGCTGTTAACCGATAGGTTCTTGGTTCGAGTCCAAGCCGGGGAGCCACCACGGGCCCGTCCAGCTGGACGGGCCCTTTCGCGTACCGGCGGGGCTCAGCCCTCCAGATCGTCCACTCCGGGCATCCAGCTCGCGCCGGGCCGGCCCCAGCCGCGCTTGCGGGCGATCTTCTGCGCGGTCTTCCAGTCGCCGTCGGACAGCCGGTCGACGTACAGGATGCCGTCGAGGTGGTCGAACTCGTGCTGCATGATGCGCGCGCGCCATCCGTCCACCTCGATGCGCACGGCGTTGCCGCCCAGATCCGTTCCGGTCACGAGGACCCGGTCCGCGCGCCGCAGCGGGAACCGCTCGCCCGGAAACGACAGGCACCCCTCCGACTCCAGGTCGGGGTCGGGGGAGCCGGGCTCGGGCGGACTCATCCACAGCACCGGGTTGATGATCTCCCCGCGCCACGGGCGCTCCTCGTCGTCCACGTACGAGTAGACGTAGATCCGCAGCGGCACACCCACCTGCGGGGCGGCCAGCCCGACGCCGGGAGCGGCATCCATCGTCTCGTACATGTCCGCGACCAGCGTGCGGATCTCGTCGGTGATCTCGCCCACCTCGTTCGCGGGTGCGTGCAGCACCGGGTCGCCCATGATGCGGATCGGAAGAACAGCCACGCCACAACCCTACTGGGCGGCCGGCGGCGGGTAGGGTCGTACTGTGAGTCTTGCAGGGGGCGTCGTCTCGAACATGGGCGACGAGCTGGTCGGGGTCTTCCAGAACCCCGGGCTCCTCTTCGGCATCCCGCTCGCCCTCGCCGGCGCCGTGTTCATGTCGCTGGGCGCGCAGTACCAGCACCGCGGCGTGGAGAAGGTCGAGCGGCTCACCGGCACCGAGGGCACCACCGGCCTCAGCGGCGCCCAGCTGAAGGGTCTGCTGCGGCGCCCGTCGTGGGTGGTGGGCACCCTCATGCTCGGCTTCGCGATCCTGTGCCAGCTCAGCGCCCTTGCGGTGGCCCCGCTGATCGTCGTGCAGCCGCTCGGCGCCGTCGCCCTGGTGATCACGACGCTGCTGAACGCGCGCATCTCCGGCCACGCCCCGACCCGGCATTCGCTCATCGCGATCGGCGCCTGCATCGGCGGCATCTTCCTGTTCGTCTCGCTGGCGGCGCTGTACGCCAAGGAGCGGGAGATCAGCGACATCGACCTGTTCGTGATCCTGACGATCCTGCTGCTGGTGATCATCCTGCTCGGAGCGAGCTGGCTGATCCTGCGCCACCGCATGCGCGCGCTGTTCTACGTCACGGGCGCGGGCATCCTGTACGGCTTCGTCGCCACGCTCGCGAAGGCCGCGATCAAGCGGATCCAGGCCGGGAACTTCGACTGGATCACCGTGGTCTGCGTGATCGCCCTCATCGCGGCCGCCGCCGCGGGGGCGTACTTCGTGCAGACCGCCTACAGCTCAGGCCCGCCGGACCTCGTCATCGCCGGGCTCACCGTGATCGACCCGATCGTGGCGGTCCTCATCGGCGCCCTGGTGCTCGGCGAGGCCTCGGCGGCGCCGATGTGGGTGGTGGTGCTGTTCATCGTCACCGGCGCGGCGGCGATCTGGGGCGTGTTCGGGCTGGCCAGGTTCCATCCGCAGATCCTCAGCGAGAGCCAGGAGCTCGGCCTGCGCCGCGGCAGCGACAAGCCGGACGAGACCCGTCAGTAGTCCCGGTCGATGAGGTCGGGCGCCACCTCGGCCGCCGCCGCCTCGTCCACGAAGAACACCGTCCGCCGGCGCCCCTTCGCCCCCGCGACCGGAACGCTGGCGTAGCTCGCGCCCGCCAGCGCCAGCCCGAGAGCGGATGCCTTGTCGGCGCCGGTGAGCACCAGCCACACCCGCTTGGACGCGTTCAGCACCGGACGGGTCAGCGTCACCCGCTCCGGCGGCGGCTTGGGGGAGTTGCGCACCGGCAGCGCCGCCACGTCGGTGACGGTCACCTCGGGCCGGTCGGGGAACAGCGAGGCGATGTGGCCGTCGGGGCCGACACCCAGGAAGCACACCGCGAAGGAGGGCCACGGATGCCGCTCGGTGCCGAACCGGGCGAGCTCGGCGGCGTAGGCGGCCGCCGCCTCCTCCAGGGACACGCCGTCGTCGGGAGAGGCGACCTCGTGGATGTTCTCCGCCGGCACCGGGATGCGGTCCAGGAGCGCCTCCCGCGACTGCCGTGAGTTCCGGTCCGCGTGGTCGAGCGGAACGAACCGCTCGTCGCCCCACCAGAAGTGCACCCGGGACCAGTCGATCCCCTCCAGCCGCGGGTCACCGAGCGCGGCGGCCAGTACGGCGGCGCCCATCGATCCGCCGGTGAGGCAGATGTGCGCGGTCCGTCCGTTGCGCGTGCGCGCCTGCAGCCGGGTGAGGAAACGGTCCGCGACCCGTGCGGCGAGCGCCTCCGGTGTCGGTTCCACGACGACGGTCTTCGTCGACCCCTGGACTTTCACTGCTGTCATGCCTCCCGGTCCGGCGGCCCGAGCCGCTCCCATCCCTCTGTCACGACTCGACCGTAGAGCAGATCCGCGTCCAGACGGCGCAGCTCCTCGGCGAGGCACTCACGCAGCGTCCGTCGTGGCAGGTGCAGCTCGTGATCGGGCTGCCCGGGCTGGGTGAGCACCGCCACCCCGGGCACGGGCCGCTCCAGCAGGATGTCGCCGCTGGCTCGCGTGAGCCGCACCGACTTGATGCCCTCCTGCCAGTGTTCCGGGTCCTCGTACGACCAGCGCACCCGCACATCGAGCGCCAGCCGCAGCCAGGCCGCGAGCAGCGCGGTGGACGGGGAGGCCGCGGCGCCGCGGACCTCCACCCCGGTGACCGGTTCGTACGGCGGCTGGTCGAGGACGGCGGCGAGCTGCTCCCGCCAGTGGGTGAGCCGGGTCCACGCCAGGTCGGTGTCGCCGGGGGCGTGCGTCTTCCCCAGCAGCGCCAGGCGATCGCGAACGTCGGGTGAGGTCGCGGCATCCGTGATTCTGCGCTGCGCGATGCGGCCCAGCGGCGAGGCCGACACGTCCGTCGGCGCCTCCTCCGGCCACCACGCCACGACCGGCGCGTCCGGCAGCAGCAGGCCGGTGACCAGGCTCTCCTCGTTGCTGGCGGCCTCGCCGTACGCGCGGAGGACCACCACCTCGCTCGCGCCGGCGTCGCCGCCCACGCGGATCTGCGCGTCCAGGCGCGCGTCGCCGTCGCCCGCGGTGAGCACGATCACGCGCATCGGATGCTCGCGCGAGGCGTCGTTGGCGGCGTCGATCGCCGCCTCCGCGACGCCGTTGCGGGCCGCGATGATCAGCGTCAGCACGCGGCCGAGAGCGACCGCGCCGCCTTCCTCGCGGACCTTGACGAGCTGCTTGGCCACCTGGCTCACGGTGGTGTCGGGAAGGTCGATGATCACGGGCGTCTCCAGACTCGTCCGTCGCGGGCAAGGAGGGCGTCGGCGGATGCCGGTCCCCAGGAGCCGGGAGCGTACTGCTCCAGGCCGCCGGGCAGCGAAGCCCAGTACTCCTCGATCGGGTCGAGGATCTTCCAGGACAGCTCGACCTCCTCGTGCCGCGGGAACAGCGGCGGATCGCCGAGCAGCACGTCCAGGATGAGGCGCTCGTACGCCTCCGGGCTCGCCTCGGTGAAGGCGTGCCCGTAGCCGAAGTCCATCGTGACGTCGCGCACGTTCGCGCCGCTGCCGGGGATCTTCGAGCCGAACCGGATGGTGACGCCCTCGTCCGGCTGCACCCGGATCACCAGGGCGTTCTGACCGAGCTCCGAGCTCTGCCCGCGGCCGAAAAGGTGCTCGGGGGCGCGTTTGAAGACGACGGCGATCTCGGTGACGCGGCGGCCGAGGCGCTTGCCGGTGCGCAGGTAGAACGGCACGCCGGCCCAGCGGCGCGTCTCGATGTCGAGCTTGACGGCGGCGTAGGTCTCGGTGCGGGAGTGCGGGTCCATGCCCTCCTCCTGGAGGAAGCCGTTGACCTTCTCGCCGCCCTGCCAGCCGCCGGCGTACTGGCCGCGCGCGGTCGCCAGGGACAGGTCGTCGGGCAGCCGCACCGCTTCGAGCACCTTCTCCTTCTCGGCGCGCAGGTGCTCGGCGGACAGGCTGATCGGCTCCTCCATCGCGGTGAGCGCGAGCAGCTGCAGCAGATGGTTCTGGATGACGTCGCGCGCGGCGCCGATGCCGTCGTAGTAGCCGGCGCGCCCACCGACGCCGATGTCCTCGGCCATCGTGATCTGCACGTGGTCGACGTAGTTGCGGTTCCACAGCGGCTCGTACAGCTCGTTCGCGAAGCGCAGCGCCAGGATGTTCTGCACCGTCTCCTTGCCGAGGTAGTGGTCGATGCGGAAGATCGAGTCGGCCGGGAAGGCCACCTCGAGCGCCCGGTTGAGTGCCCGCGCCGACTCCAGGTCGTCGCCGAACGGCTTCTCGATCACGACGCGCCGCCAGCAGGTGTCGTCCGCGCTGTCGTCGCCGACGAGGCCGGAGTCCTTCAGCTGCTTCGCGACCAGCGGGAAGTCCTTCGGCGGGATCGACAGGTAGTACGCGTGGTTGCCCATCGTGCCGCGCTCGACGTCGAGCTTCTCGACCGTCTCGCGCAGGTGCGCGAACGACGCGGGGTCGTCGAAGGTGCCCTGCACGAAGCGGATGCCCTGCAGCAGCTGCTGCCAGGTCTCCTCGCGGAACGGCGTGCGGGCGTGCTGCTTGACGGCTTCGTACACCACCTGCGCGAAGTCCTGGTCCTCCCACTCCCGGCGGGCGAACCCGACCAGGGCGAAGCCCGGGGGGAGCAGCCCGCGGTTGGCGAGGTCGTACACGGCGGGCATCAGCTTCTTGCGGGACAGGTCGCCGGTGACCCCGAAGATCACCAGCGCGCTGGGGCCGGCGATGCGGTTCAGCCGGCGGTCGTCGGGATCGCGGAGCGGGTTGTGTCCGCGTGAGATGGGGGCAGTCATCGGTGGGGGATGTCTCCAGGGGAGGGGGTTACTGGGCGGCTTCGAAGAGGGCGAGGATGTCGTCCGCGGCATCCGTGATCGTGAGCGAGACGACGGGACGGCCGTGCGCGGCGAGGACCGCGGCGTCGCCCGCGGCCTGCGCCTCGATCAGCCGCCCGAACGTGAACGGGCGGCCGGGGATCTCCAGATCCACGTCGGTGCGCTCCAGGATCTGCAGGAACACGCCCTGTGCCGGACCGCCCTTGTGGTACTGACCGGTCGAATGCAGGAAGCGCGGGCCCCAGCCGAAGGTGGTGGGACGTCCGGAGTCGGCCGCGATCATCTCGCGCAGGCCCTGCAGCTGGCCCATCTCCAGGCGGTTGACGTACGCCTGGACGGCCACGTAGCCGTCCGAGGGGAGCTGCGCCCAGAGCGCGTCGAGCACGCCCTCGACGGTGCCGGATGCGGCCAGGGCCGGGTCCGACACGCGCACCTCGATGCCGTCCTGCACGAACGCCGGCGGCGTCGGCTCGGGCTGCTTCTCGAGCAGGCCGCGGGCCGCGGCCTTGGCCGACTCGACGTCGGGCTGGTCGAACGGGTTGATGCCGAGCAGATGCCCGGCGATCGCGGTGGCGTACTCCCAGAGCAGGAACTGCGCGCCCAGGGTGCCGCTGACGAGGATCTCGCCCTCATGCCGCTCGGTGAGGTGGAACTCGTCGGCGTCGTCCACGAGCCGCACGATCTGCAGGTCGGCCGGGCGGCTCTCCAGCTCGGGGGATACCGGCAGCAGGACGACCGGCAGGATGCCGGTGCCGGCCTTGCCGGTGGACTCGGCGATCAGCTGCTCGATCCAGTCCGGCAGGCCCTCGATGTGGGTGCCGTCGGGCACCAGGCCGAGCTTGTCGCGGCGCGGCGGGATTCCGGTGATCGCGGCGCCCAGCCGCAGGGCGGGGTTCTCGGCCGAATCCACCGCCAACTGAAGCATCGAGGCCTCCGCCTCGTCCAGCAGCTCGGCGATGTCGGCGCCGGCGAGACCCGCCGGGACGAGGCCGAAGGCGGTCAGCGCCGAGTAGCGCCCGCCCACCGCGGGGTCGGCGTGGAAGACGCGGTATCCGGCCTGCTGCGCCTCCGCGTCCAGCGGCGAACCCGGGTCGGTGACCACCACGATCCGCTCGGCCGGATCGATGCCGAGGTCCGCGAACGCGGCCTCGAACGCCCGGCGCTGCGCATCCGTCTCCACGGTCGAACCGGACTTCGACGACACCACGAGCACCGTGCGCTGCAGGTCCTCGTCGAGGGCGGCCAGCACCTGCGCCGGGGCGGTCGAGTCGAGGATGGTGAGCGGCACGCCCGCGGTGCGGGCGATCACCTCGGGCGCCAGGGACGACCCGCCCATCCCGGCCAGCACCACCCGGTCCACCCCGCGCGCGCGCAGCTCGCCGCGGAGGGCGAGGATCTCCGGCACGAGCGGTCGCGACACCGACACCGCCTCGACCCAGCCCAGCCGGACGGATGCCTCGGCCTCGGCATCCGGACCCCACAGGGTCGGATCCCCGGCGGTGATCCGCGAGGCGACCAGCTCGGCGACCAGTCCGGGGACGAGCTCGTCGATCGCGGTCTTCGGCACGCCCGAGACGTGGACCGCGGCGGTCATCGCGCGGCTTCCAGGCCCTCGCTGACGGTGGTGAGCAGGCCGTGCCAGGAGTCGATGAACTTCGCGACGCCCTCGTCCTCGAGCACCTGGGTGACGTCGTCGAAATCGACGCCGACCTCGGCGAGTCCCGCGAACACCTCGCGCGCCTCGTCGTAGCGGCCGGTGACCGTGTCGCCGGTGATGACGGCGTGGTCGAAGGTGGCCTCGAGGGTCTTCTCCGGCATGGTGTTGACCACGCCGGGGGCGACGAGCTCGGTCACGTACAGGGTGTCCGGCAGCGCCGGGTCCTTCACGCCGGTCGACGCCCACAGCGGGCGCTGCAGGTTGGCGCCGGCGTCCAGGAGCGCCTTGGCGCGGTCGGTCGCGAACTCCTTCTCGAACAGTTCGTAGGCGAGCCGGGCGTTGGCCAGACCGGCCTTGCCGCGCAGGGCGAGGGCCGCCTCGGTGCCGATCGCGTCGAGGCGCTTGTCGGTCTCGGTGTCGACGCGGGAGACGAAGAACGAGGCGACGGAGTGGATCGTGGACAGGTCGATGCCGTTGGCCTTCGCCGTCTCCAGACCGGTGAGGTACGCGTCGATCACCTCGGCGTACCGCTCCAGGCTGAAGATCAGCGTCACGTTCACGCTCACCCCGGCGCCGATGGAGGCCGCGATGGCGGGCAGGCCCGCCTTCGTCGCCGGGATCTTCACCAGCAGGTTCGGGCGGTCGATGCGGTCCCACAGCTCCTTGGCCTGGGCGATGGTGCCCTCGGTGTCGTGCGCGAGGTCGGGGGAGACCTCGATCGACACACGTCCGTCGACGTGGTTCGTCGCCTCCCAGACCGGGCGGAACACGTCCAGCGCCGCGGTGACGTCCTGCGTCGTCGCGGCGAACACGGCGTCCACGGCGCTGGCGCCGGAGGCGGCGAGCTCGTGCACCTGCGCGTCGTAGGAGGTGTCGTCCGGGTTGGTGATCGCGTTCGCGAAGATCGTCGGGTTCGTGGTCACCCCGGTGACGTTGCGGGTGTCGATCAGCTCCTGCAGGTTGCCGGAGGCGATGCGGGTGCGGGACAGGTCGTCCAGCCAGATGCTGACGCCGGCGGCCGCCAGCTGTGCGGTGGGAGTGCTCATGGGGGGATGCTCCTTCTCGGTCAGTGGGCGGCGTTCGCCGTGGTGGTCTCGCGCGGGGCGTTCGCTGCGATGGTCTCGCGCGCGGCCTCGACGACGGCCTCCGTGGTGACGCCGAACTTCTGGAACAGCGTCTTGTAGTCGGCGCTGGCGCCGAAGTGGTCGATGCCGACGGAGCGGCCGCGGTCGCCGACGATGCCGCGCCAGGTGAGCGGGGAGCCGGCCTCGACGGACACCCGGGCGGTGACCGCGCTCGGCAGCACCGACTCGCGGTACTTCTCGTCCTGCTCGGCGAACCACTCCAGGGACGGCGCGGACACGACGCGCGCGTTCACGCCCTCGGCGGCGAGCGTCTCGCGCGCGGCGACGGCGAGCTGCACCTCGGAGCCGGTGGCGATGATGATCACGTCCGGCGTGCCGCCCGGCGCCTCGGCGAGGACGTACGCGCCCTTCGCGGCGTTGCGGGCGGCGGCGAGGGTCTCGCCGGCGGCGTCGCCGTCGCCGCGCTCGAACACCGGGATGTTCTGCCGGGTGAGGGCGATGCCGGCCGGGCCCGCCTGGCGGCGCAGCATCTCCAGCCACACCACGGCGGTCTCGTTCGCATCCGCCGGGCGGACCACGGTGAAGTTCGGGATCGCGCGGAGCGAGGCCAGCTGCTCGATCGGCTGGTGCGTGGGGCCGTCCTCGCCGAGGGCGACGGAGTCGTGGGTCCACACGAAGATCGAGGGGATGTTCATCAGCGCGGCCAGGCGCACCGACGGGCGCATGTAGTCGCTGAAGATGAGGAAGGTGCCGCCGAACGCGCGGGTCGGGCCGTGCAGCACGATGCCGTTCACGATCGCGCCCATCGCGTGCTCACGGATGCCGAAGTGCAGCACCCGGCCGTACGGGTCGCCCGACCACTCGTGCGTGGACCACTGGGCGGGGATGAACGAGGGGGCGTCCTTGATCGTGGTCAGGTTCGACTCGGCGAGGTCGGCCGATCCGCCCCACAGCTCGGGAAGCTGCGCCGCCAGCGCGTTGATCACCTGACCGGATGCGGCGCGCGTGGAGACCTCCTTGCCGGCCTCGAACACCGGCAGGGCGTCCTCGATGCCCTCCGGCAGCTCGCCGGCCTCGAGACGGTCCAGCAGCGCCTTGCGCTCCGGGTTCGCCTCCGCCCATGCGTCGAACGCGGTCTGCCACTCGGCGCGCGCCGCGGCGGCGCGCTCGGCCAGGGCGCGGGTGTGCGCGATCACATCGTCGGCCACCACGAAGGACTGCTCCGGGTCGAAGCCGAGCACCTTCTTCGTCGCGGCCAGCTCGTCGGCGCCGAGCGCCGAGCCGTGGATCTTGCCGGTGTTCTGCTTGCCGGGCGAGGGCCACCCGATGATCGTCTTCAGCACGATCAGCGACGGACGGTCGGTCTCGGCCTTCGCCGCCTCGATCGCGGCGTACAGCTCGGCGACGTCCTCGACGTACTCGCCGGACTTCTTCCAGTCCACGGTCTGCACGTGCCAGCCGTACGCCTCGTAGCGCCCTGCGACGTCCTCGGTGAACGCGACGTCGGTGTCGTCCTCGATCGAGATCTGGTTCGAGTCGTAGATCGCGATGAGGTTGCCGAGCTGCTGGTGGCCGGCCAGGGACGACGCCTCGCTGGTCACGCCCTCCTGCAGGTCGCCGTCGCTGGCGATCACGTACACGAAGTGGTCGAACGGGCTCTCACCCGGCGCCGCGTCCGGGTCGAACAGGCCGCGCTCGTAGCGGGCGGCGTAGGCGAAGCCGACCGCCGAGGCCAGGCCCTGGCCGAGCGGGCCGGTGGTGATCTCCACGCCCTTGGTGTGGCCGTACTCCGGGTGACCGGGGGTCTTCGAGCCCCACGTCCGCAGCGCCTTCAGGTCGTCGAGCTCCAAGCCGAAACCGCCCAGGTAGAGCTGCACGTACTGCGTCAGCGAGGAGTGCCCCGCCGACAGGATGAACCGGTCCCGCCCCAGCCAGTCGGTGTCCGCCGGGTCGTGGCGCATGACCCGCTGGTACAGCAGGTAGGCCGCCGGTGCGAGGCTCATCGCGGTGCCCGGGTGGCCGTTGCCGACCTTCTCCACCGCATCCGCCGCCAGCACCCGCGCCGTGTCCACAGCGCGCCGGTCGATCTCATCCCATTGCAGTTCCGTCACGGCCATGCTCCTTCTGACGCAATCGAAGGCGCCCGTATTCGATGCGCGGGATCCGCGTCGTCACGGAGGGGGGTGCACAGCGCGGGCGCGCGAGTGGGTTTCAGCATAGCGGGGTCGACTCCGTCGCAGCGCCGCATTTCGCCATGGATCGGAGGACCCCGGAACGCGGTCCGACACGCCCGGTGCCATAGACTGAGAGGAGTGTCCGGGCGCGCGCAGGAGGAGGGGATCGCGATCACCACGACGTCGCAGACCATCGAGGCGAGGCACTCGATCGGTCAGAAGATCCGCGGGTACATCGCCCTCACCAAGCCGCGAGTCCTCGAGCTGCTCCTCGTCTCCACCGTCCCGGTGATGTTCCTCGCCGCGGGCGGCCTGCCGAACCTGTGGCTCGTGCTGGCGACCGTGATCGGCGGGGCGATGAGCGCCGCATCCGCTGCGTCCTTCAACATGTACCTGGACCGCGACATCGACGTGCACATGAAGCGCACCGAGAACCGGCCCCTGGTCACCGGCGAGGTCTCGCCCCGGGGCGCCCTGGTGTTCTCCTGGGTGCTCGCGGTGGTCTCCACGCTCTGGCTGTGGCTCACCACGAACTGGCTGGCCGCGACGCTGTCGGCGGGGGCGATCTTCTTCTACGTCGTGATCTACACGATGATCCTGAAGCGGCGCACCGAGCAGAACATCGTCTGGGGCGGGATCGCCGGATGCTTCCCGGTGCTGATCGGCTGGAGCGCCGTGACCGGGTCGCTGGACTGGCCGCCGCTGGTGCTGTTCGTGCTGGTGTTCCTGTGGACGCCGCCGCACTATTGGCCGCTGTCGATGAAGTACAAGGACGACTACGACGACGTGGACGTGCCGATGCTGGGCGTCACCCGCTCCGCACCCCAGGTCGGCCTGCAGGTCATCCTCTACGCCTGGGCGACGGTCGCCTGCTCGCTGCTGCTTGTCCCGGTCGCCGGCATGGGCATCGTGTACACGGTGTCCGCCCTGGTCGTCGGCGGCTGGTTCATCTACGAGTCGCACCGCCTCTACAACCGCGCCGTGCACGGCACCGAGGCGCGCCCGATGCGGGTGTTCCACGCCTCGATCACGTACCTGACGCTGATCTTCCTCGCCGTCGCGGTCGACCCGCTGCTGCCGCTCTGACCCGAAGCCCGGTCTCCTGATGCTCAGGCCGGAGCGACCGGGCGCTTGAGGTTCAGCACCACGACCGTGTACGCCGCGGCGGACAGCGCCGCGAGCACCATGTGGACGCCGACCAGCACCGGTGGCAGTCCCTCCCGCGCCTGCCACACCCCGACGAGGATCTGCACCAGGATCGCGGCGGCGAGGACGACGAGCCAGCGGGCCACCGGCAGGCGCAGCCGCAGCGCGGCGGCCAGCAGCACCAGGACGAGCCCGGCGAGGATGTAGCCCGGCCAGGAGTGCACGTGCGCCAGCACGGTGGCGTCGAAGCCGGTGCGGATCACGTCCGCGTCACCCGAGTGCGGGCCGTTCCCGGTGGTGAGCACGCCGAACACGATCGTCACGGCCAGCGCAAGGCCGGTGACGTGGGTGAGCGCGGCGAACCAGGACGGCACGACGCGTTCGCGCGGGCCTGGTGCGGTGTTCATCCGGACCAGGAACGCTGCCGTGACGCACACCAGCAGCAGCGAGGCGACGTAGTGGAAACCGACGATGAACGGGTTCAGGCCCGTCCAGACGATGATGCCGCCGACCACCGCCTGCGGCAGGATGCCGCCGAGCAGCACCACCAGCGCGAGGGCGAACAGGTCGCGGCGCTCGCGCCGCATCCGCCACACCAGCAGAAGCACGGCCAGCGCGAGCAGCCCCACCACCCCGGTCATCAGGCGGTTGCCGAACTCGATCATCCCGTGCACGCCCTGCACCTCGTAGACCGGGACCAGAGACTCGGGCGTGCACAGCGGCCACTCCGAGCAGCCCAGTCCCGAGCCTGTCAGCCGCACCGCGCCGCCCGTGGCGATGATCGTCACCTCGGCGAGGAAGGACAGCCAGGCGAAGATCCGCAGCGCGCGGCCGATCGGCGCGTGCCCCGGGCGGGTGGTGGCGGCGTCCGGGACGGACGCGGTGGTCTCGGTCATGGGTCCTCCGGTGCGCGGTGAGGACGCACGCGGCCCCTCAGCCAGGCGGAACCTGTAGAATCGGGATTGTTGGGATGAACGCGCGGTATGCGACGCGCATCGTCAACAGTCTAGGCGCGACGCGAGCGCCGAAGGTCAGGGCCCACCAGCGGCATCCGATTCCCGCAGACTCGACGGGGATCAGGTGTGTCGGGGCGGATGACACCGTTGCGGCCCGCAGAGGAGAGTGTGTGATGTCGGATGTGCTGATCGACCGCCCGGAGCTCGAAGGTCTGGGGGTGTACGAGTTCGGCTGGCACGACCCCGACGCCGCGGGCGCCAGCGCCCGCCGCGGCCTTTCCGAGGCGGTCGTGCGTGACATCTCCGCGCTCAAGAGCGAGCCGGAGTGGATGCTGAAGACCCGTCTCAAGGGCCTGCAGCTCTTCGAACGCAAGCCGATGCCGACCTGGGGCGCCGACCTCAGCGAGATCGACTTCGACAACATCAAGTACTTCGTCCGCTCCACCGAGAAGCAGGCGCAGTCCTGGGAGGAGCTCCCCGAGGACATCAAGAACACCTACGAGCGGCTCGGCATCCCCGAGGCCGAGCGCCAGCGCCTGGTCGCCGGCGTCGCCGCGCAGTACGAGTCCGAGGTCGTCTACCACCAGATCCGTGAGGACCTGGAGGCGCAGGGCGTCATCTTCATGGACACCGACACCGCGCTGCGCGAGCACCCCGAGTTCTTCGAGGAGTACTTCGGCACCGTGATCCCCCCGGGGGACAACAAGTTCGCCGCGCTGAACACGGCCGTCTGGTCGGGCGGCTCCTTCGTGTACGTGCCGAAGGGCGTGCACGTGGAGATCCCGCTGCAGGCCTACTTCCGGATCAACACCGAGAACATGGGCCAGTTCGAGCGGACCCTGATCATCGCCGACGAGGACAGCTACGTCCACTACATCGAGGGCTGCACCGCCCCGATCTACAAGTCGGACTCGCTGCACTCGGCCGTCGTCGAGATCATCGTGAAGAAGAACGCCCGCGTGCGCTACACGACGATCCAGAACTGGTCGAACAACGTCTACAACCTCGTCACCAAGCGCGCCGTCGCCCACGAGGGCGCGACCATGGAGTGGGTCGACGGCAACATCGGCTCGAAGGTGACGATGAAGTACCCGTCGATCTACCTGATGGGCGAGCACGCCAAGGGCGAGACCCTGTCGGTCGCCTTCGCCGGTCCCGGCCAGCACCAGGACGCCGGCGCGAAGATGATCCACATGGCGCCGTACACGCAGTCGTCGATCGTCTCGAAGTCGATCGCCCGCGGCGGCGGCCGCGCCGGCTACCGCGGCGAGGTCCGCGTCGACGCGAACGCGCACCACTCCGCCAACACCGTGCGCTGCGACGCGCTCCTGGTGGACACCAAGTCGCGTTCGGACACCTACCCGGCCATCGACATCCGCGTGGACGACGTGCAGCTGGGCCACGAGGCCACCGTCTCCAAGGTGAGCGAGGAGCAGCTGTTCTACCTGCAGTCCCGCGGCCTTCCCGAGGACGAGGCGATGGCGATGATCGTGCGCGGCTTCATCGAGCCGATCGCGCGCGAGCTGCCGATGGAGTACGCGATGGAGCTGAACAAGCTCATCGAGATGGGCATGGAAGGATCGGTCGGCTGATATGACGGCCCCGACGCAGGCGCCTGAGCAGGCGCAGGACACGAACGCGCACATCGACCCGGCGGCGAAGGCGGCGAACGCCGCGTTCCGGCCGGTGCAGACCCGCTCCGAGCGGCCGCACTCCTTCGACCCGGCCGACTTCGGGGCGCCGAGCGGCCGCGAGGTGAACTGGAAGCACACGCCGGTGGCGCAGCTGAAGCCGCTGTTCCAGCCGGCCGAGGTGAACGACGGCGTCAGCTGCGCCGTGACGCCGGAGCGGTTCGCCGGCGCCGGCCTCGCCTTCGGCGACACGCCGCGCGGAGAGTTCTTCCGTCCGGAGGACGTCGTCTCGGCCGTGGCCTGGCAGGGCGCGCAGGAGGCGCTGCACATCAGCATCCCGCGCGACGAGGAGCTCGACGAGCCGGTTGTCGTCGCGATCACCGGCCAGGGCGCCGAGCGCCGCGCCGACGCGCACCTCGTGATCGAGGCGGGCGCGAACAGCCGAGCGACCGTGCTGCTGCGGCACAGCGGATCGGCGCAGTACGCGCAGAACGTGGAGATCCTGGTCCGCGACGGCGCCAAGCTCACCGTCGTGTCCGTGCAGCAGTGGGACGACGACGCCGTGCACGCCGCGGCGCACCAGGCCCGCGTGGACCGCGACGCCGAGCTCACCCACGTCGTGGTCAGCTTCGGCGGCGGCATCGTGCGCGTCAACCCGAACGTGGAGCTCGCCGGCGCCGGCGCCCAGGGCCGCCTCTACGGCCTGTCCTACGCGGACGCCGGGCAGCACCTGGAGAGCCAGGTGTACCTGCACCACAAGGGCCCGCACACCGTCGGCGACGTGCTGTACAAGGGCGCGCTGCAGGGCGAGAGCGCGCACAGCGTGTGGATCGGCGACGTGCTGATCGGGCCGGATGCCGTCGGCACCGACTCCTACGAGGCCAACCGCAACCTGGTGCTCACCGAGGGCGCGCGCGCCGACTCCATCCCGAACCTCGAGATCGAGACCGGCGACATCCTCGGTGCCGGCCACGCCAGCGCGACCGGTCGTTTCGACGACGAGCAGCTGTTCTACCTGCAGGCCCGCGGCATCCCCGAGGACGAGGCGCGCCGCCTGGTCGTGCTCGGCTTCCTCACCGACATCGTCCAGCGCATCGGCATCCCGACGCTGCAGGAGGAGCTGCTGGCCGCGATCGAGGCCGAGCTCGCGCAGACGCCCGTGGTCGCGCACCACAGCGAGGTCTCGGCGTGAGCGCGCAGCGCGCCTGCTCCGTCAGCGAGCTGGAGCAGGACACGCCGCTGCGCGTCGAGCTCGACGGCGTGCCGATCGCGATCGTGAAGGACTCCGACGGGGAGATCCACGCGATCGGCGACACCTGCACGCACGGCGACATCTCCCTGTCCGAAGGCTTCGTCGAGGGCAAGACGCTGGAATGCTGGGCGCACGGCTCGGCGTTCTCCCTCTGCACCGGCAAGCCCCTCAACCTCCCCGCTTATGAGCCCGTCCCGGTCTACGTCGTCCAGATCGACGGCGACGACGTGCTCATCGACCCGACCGTGATTAAGGAAGTCTGAAATGTCTGTTCTCGAGATCCGCGACCTGCACGTGACGGTCGAGACGGATGAGGGCACCACGCCGATCCTCAACGGCATCGACCTCACCATCCGCACCGGCGAGACCCACGCCATCATGGGCCCGAACGGCTCGGGAAAGTCCACGCTCGCCTACACGATCGCCGGTCACCCGAAGTACACCGTCACGCAGGGCTCGATCACCTTCGACGGCGAGGACGTGCTGGAGATGAGCGTCGACGAGCGCGCCCGCGCCGGCCTGTTCCTGGCGATGCAGTACCCGGTGGAGATCCCCGGCGTCACCGTGACGAACTTCCTGCGCACCGCGAAGACCGCGCTGGACGGCGAGGCGCCCTCGATCCGCCAGTGGACAAAGGATGTCAAGGCCGCGATGGCGAACCTGCGCATGGACCCGAAGTTCGCGCAGCGCAACGTCAACGAGGGCTTCTCCGGCGGCGAGAAGAAGCGCCACGAGATCCTGCAGCTCGAGGTGCTCAAGCCCAAGCTCGCCGTCCTCGACGAGACCGACTCCGGTCTCGACGTCGACGCGCTGAAGATCGTCTCCGAGGGCGTGAACCGCGCCAAGGAGCAGACGAACCTCGGCGTGCTGCTGATCACCCACTACACCCGCATCCTCCGCTACATCCGTCCCGACTTCGTGCACGTCGTCGTCGCCGGGAAGATCGTCGAGGAGGGCGGCCCGGAGCTCGCCGACCGTCTCGAGGACGAGGGGTACGACCGCTACCTCGACCCCAGCGCCCCGATCGAAGCGTAGGCTGGGAGCATGACGGCGACGCTCTCCGAGGAGAAGTACGACGAGGTCATCGAGGCTCTGAAGGACGTCATGGACCCGGAGCTCGGGATCAACGTCGTCGACCTCGGCCTGATCTACGACCTCGCGTGGGACGAGGAGAACGACGCCCTGGTCATCCACATGACCCTGACCAGCGCCGGATGCCCGCTCACCGACGTGCTCGAGGAGCAGACCGCGCAGGCGCTGGACAACGTCGTGGAGCGGTTCCGCATCAACTGGGTGTGGATGCCGCCGTGGGGGCCGGAGCGGATCACCGACGACGGCCGCGACATGATGCGCGCGCTCGGCTTCGCGATTTGACACGAGCCGGGTCACGGCCGCGCAGCGGACTTGACGCGGCTGCGTGTCAAGGTTGAGCGAGCACCGCGAAGCGGAGCGAGTCGAAACCTTGGAGGACCGATGCGGGTGAAGGCCTTGCCCTTGGAGCAGTTGCGGCAGCGCACCAGCGAGAAGTGGCGGGAGTACCCCGAGGACGTCCTGCCGCTGTTCGTCGCCGAGACGGACTTCCCGCTGGCGCCCGCCGTCGCGCGCGCCCTGGAGCACGCCGTGCGGCTCGGCGACACCGGGTACATCGCCTCGCGCACCCCGCTTCCTCAGGCGTACGCGGCGTTCGCGCAGCGGCGTTTCGGCTGGACCCCGGATGCCGCGCGGATGCGCTCCACCGCGGACGTCAGCATGGGCATCGTGGAGCTCCTCCGCCGCGTGATCGCGCCGGGGGAGCGGGTGATCGTGAACCCGCCGGTGTATCCGCCGTTCTACGAGCTGGTCGAGGAAGCCGGCGGCGTCGTCGAGCGAGTGCCGCTGCGGGACACCGGCGGGGCGTGGGAGCTCGACCTGGACGGCATCGCCGCGGCGCTGGCATCCGGCGCACGCGCGGTGCTGCTGTGCAACCCGCACAACCCGACCGGCACCGTCCACTCGGCCGAGGCGCTGGACGCGCTCGCCCGGCTCGCCCGTGAGCACGGCGCGACGGTCGTCTCCGACGAGATCCACGCGCCGCTGGTGCAGCGCCGCGTCCCCTTCACGCCCTTCCTCGCCTCCGGAGACGCGGCGGCCGAGGTGGGCTTCACCGTGGTCAGCGCCAGCAAGGCCTTCAACCTCGCCGGCCTGAAATGCGCCCTGATGGTGGCCGGCTCCGCCGAGCACGCCGCGCTGCTGCGCGCGCTGCCCGTGGAGGTGGAGTGGCGCACCGGCCAGTTCGGCCTGCTCGCGGCGATCGCCGCGTTCGCACCGGAGAGCGACGAGTGGCTGGACGGCCTGCTCCTCACACTCGACGAGAACCGGCGGCTGCTGGGATCGCTGCTCGCCGAGCATC
Organism: Microbacterium neungamense; assembly: GCF_024971095.1. Classification (NCBI taxonomy): domain Bacteria; kingdom Bacillati; phylum Actinomycetota; class Actinomycetes; order Micrococcales; family Microbacteriaceae; genus Microbacterium; species Microbacterium neungamense. Next base: position 1,468,605 of record NZ_CP069717.1, on the reverse strand, counting down.
TCCCCGAGGCCCGCTACCGGATGCCGGATGCCGGATACCTGGCCTGGATCGACCTCGCCGGGCTCGGCTGGGGCGACAACCCCGCCCGCCGCATCCTCCGCGAGGCGAAGGTGGCCCTGCATTTCGGGCCGGCCTTCGGCGCGGAGGGACGCGGCCACGTCCGCTTCAACTTCGGCACGAGCCCGGAGATCATCACCGAGGCCGTGGAGCGCATCGCCCGGATCCGGGGGTGAGCACGATCGCGATCGCGACGATCTGGGACCGCGACCGGCTCGGCATCACGATCGGGTCGGTCGTCCTCATCCTCCTCGCGGCGATCGAGGCACTCGCCGTCACCACGGTGATGCCGATCGTCAGCCGAGACCTGGACGGGGAGGCGCTGTACGCGGTGGCGTTCTCGGGAACGCTCGCCACCAGCGTCATCGGCATGGTGGCCGCCGGGGCGTGGAGCGACCGGAGCGGGCCGCGGGCGCCGCTGTACACCGCCGTGCTGCTGTTCACCGCGGGGCTCGTGGTGTCCGGCGCCGCACCGGACATGGAGCTCTTCATCGCCGGGCGGCTGATCCAGGGGCTCGGCGCCGGCGGACAGACGGTCGCCCTCTATGTCGTCGTCGCGCGGGTGTATCCGCCGCAGCTGCACGGACGCATCTTCGCCGCCTTCGCCGCCGCCTGGGTGGTGCCGTCGATGGTGGGTCCGTTCCTCGCCGGCGCGGTGGCGGAGTTCCTGCACTGGCGCTGGGCGTTCCTGGGCGTCGCGGTGCTCACCGCGATGGCCTTCCTGCTCGTGGTGGCCAGGCTCCGCCGGGTGCCCCTCCAGGCGCCGGAGGGGGAGCGACCACTGCGCGGCCGGATCGGCATGCGGCTGATGCTGGCGGCGGTCGTCGCGGCGGCCGCGGTGGCGGTCGGCCTGGCGGGTGAGGCGCCCCCGGCGATCGGCTGGCCCGTCGCGCTGGCCGCGATCGCGGTGATCGGCGTCGCGATCGGCCATCCCGCTGCTCCTCGCCGCGGTGCTCGGGGTGCTCGCCGTGTCGGTGACCGGCGCCCTGCCCTGGCTCGTCGTCGGCGCGTGGGGTTTGGCCGGCGCCGGCATGGGCCTGATCTATCCGCGGCTCACGGTGCTCACGCTCGCGTACTCGACCCCGGCGAACGAGGGCTTCCACTCCTCGGCGCTGTCCATCTCGGACGCCTCCGGCTCCTCGGTCGCGATCGCGCTGGGCGGCCTCGTCTTCCTCGCCCTCCCGTCCGCGGCGGCCGGCTTCGCCGGCGTGTACCTGTTCACGGCGGCGCTGCTGCTGCTCTCCCTCGTCCCCGGGCTGCGGATGCGCGACGGGCTCCGGGTCGGAACCCGCGTCGAGGACGGGATCAGGACGGGCGACGGGCGGCGCTGAGCGCGGCGAAGGCGCGGATGCCCGCGTCGAACACCTCCGCGGAGCGGGCGGTCGGGTCGGCGGCATCCGGTTCCACCGCCCCGATGCTCTGCGCGTGCATCCGCTGCTGCAGCAGCATGGCGTGACCGAGGATGAACTCGAAGGCGGCATCCGCGAGATCCTCGTCCCCATCGGTGCCGAGCGAGGCGATCAGCGCCTCCTGGGCGCGCCGGGCGCCGAGGCGCAGCGCGTACGTGCTCATCACGACCTCCGCCCCGTCGCGGTAGGCGAGCAGCGAGTCGCGGATGGCCCGCGCGACGTCCGCGAGGGGCGCGGCCGGGTCGGGCTCGGGGACCGTGCGCAGGATGCGGTCCGCGACCGCGGCCAGCAGCTCCTGCTTGCTGGCGACGTGCCAGTACAGCGCACTGGGCTGCACGTCGAGCTCGGCCGCCAGCCGGCGCATGGACAGGTCCGGCAGCCCGACCCGGTCGAGCAGGTCGAGGGCGGCGCAGGTCACGCTCTCGCGGTCGTGCCGGGTGGGGGACATGATCCCGAGTATAGTGAACACCGTTCAGGTGAACACTGTTCAGGAAGGGTCCGCGCGGCGCCCGCCCGCTCCCGCATCCGCCTACCCGAAGGAGTCCCCGATGACCGATACCCCCGTGCGCCCGCTCGGCGCCGACCTCGCCCGCATCGCCGTGTTCGCGGCGCTCATCGTGGTGCTCGGCATGGTGGTCGTGCCGCTGCCGGGCGGCGTGCCGATCACGGCGCAGACCCTGGGCGTGATGCTCGCCGGCCTCGTGCTCGGTCCCCGCCGCGCGCCGCTGGCGATCCTCCTCGTCCTCGGACTGGCCGCGATCGGGCTGCCGGTCCTGGCCGGCGGCCGGGGCGGACTCGGCGTCTTCGCCGGACCCACGGCCGGGTACATGCTCGGCTGGATCTTCGGCGTCGTGGTGATCGGGCTGATCGCGCACCGCGGTCGGTTCACCTGGTGGCGCGCGGGCCTGGCCTGCGTGGCGGGCGGCATCCTCGTGGTGTACCTGTTCGGCGTCCCGGTGCAGGCGGCCGTGCTCGGCACGCCGCTGCTGCCGACCGCGGCATCCGCTCTCGTGTTCCTGCCCGGCGACCTGCTCAAGGCGGCGGCGGCCACGGCGCTCGCGGTCGCGCTGGCCCGGGCCTACCCGCGGGCGTTCGGAGGCTCACGGGCCCTCGCGCATGCGGCCTGAGACCGCGGCGGAGCCCCGCGCCACCGGCGGCGGGATCGTCGCCGACGGCGTCGGACTCACGATCGACGGCCGTGAGGTGCTGCACGACGTCACGCTGAGGTTGACCGCCCGGCGCACGGCTGTGATCGGCGCGAACGGCTCCGGCAAGTCGTCCTTCGCCCGGCTGCTGAACGGGCTGCGGATGCCGACGGCCGGCGCTCTGAGCGTGCTCGGCCTCGACCCGCGGAGGGACGCGGCGGCCCTTCGCGCGCGCGTCGGCTTCGTCTTCACCAATCCCGAGGCGCAGATCCTGATGCCCACCCCGGCGGAGGACGTGGCGCTGTCGCTGCGCGGCCTGGGCCGGCGGGAGGCGGATGCCCGCGCGCGGGAGATCCTCGCCGGTCACGGCCTGGATGCGCTGGCGGACGTTCCGGCATCCGCGCTGTCCGGCGGGCAGCGGCAGCTGCTGGCCATCGCGTCGGTGCTGGCGAGCGGGCCGGCGATGCTCGTGGCCGACGAGCCGACGACCCTGCTCGACCTGCGCAACGCCCGCCGGATCGGCGATCTGCTGCTCGGCCTGGACATCCCGGTGGTGCTGGTGACGCACGATCTCGAGCTCGCGGCGCGCTGCGAGGAGGCCGTGCTGTTCCAGGACGGGCGGGTGGGGGCCGTGGGGGAGCCGGAGACGGTGATCCGCACGTACCGGGCGGAGTGCGGATGATCTCGCTCTTCGTGCCGGGGGCAGGGCCGCTGCACCGGATGCCGGCTGGGGTGAAGCTCGCCGGGCTGGCGCTGTGCGCCCTGGCGATCTCGCTGTATCCGCACGGGGTGGTCAGCGTGGTGGCGATCCTCACGGCGGCGACCGCGGCGTACCCGCTCGCGCGGCTACCGTGGCGCGTGCTCGCCGCGTCCTGGTGGCGGATGCGCTGGCTGGTCCTGGTGCTCGGCGGGGCGCTGTGGGTGTTCGCCGGGGCGGATGCCGCCGTCGTGGCCGTCGGCCGCATGGTGTCGCTGCTGCTGCTCGCCGATCTGGTCACCGCCACCACCCGGATGGGGGAGCTGCTCGACGTCCTGCGACGGATGCTGCGGCCCCTGCGCCGGGTCGGCATCGACCCTGAGGGCGTTGCGATGACCTTGTCGCTGACGCTCGCGATGATCCCGGTCGTGGCGGGGTTCGCGGAGCGCGTGCGGGAGGCGCAGCGTGCCCGCGGTGTGCGCCTCGGGGTGCGGGCAGCGGTGCCGCTGCTGGTGATGACGATGCGGCACGCGGACGATGTGGGGGATGCTTTGGCGGCGCGGGGGCTGGTCCGATGAGCGAGGTGCAGGTGAGCGAGGTGTGCGTGGGCGGGGTCCTGGTCCGCGGGCGGGAGGTCGACCCGCAGACGCGATGCGCCCACTACCGCGCCGCGCACGACGTCGTCGCGATCCGGTTCGCCTGCTGCGGGGACTGGTACCCGTGCCTGCACTGCCACGCCGAGGCGGCCCGGCATCCGCTCCTGCCGTGGACACAGGCGGATGCTGGGGTCGAGGCCGCCCTGTGCGGGGTGTGCGGGGAGCGGATGCGGATCGCCGCGTACCGGGCGGCGGCCGCGTGTCCCGCGTGCGGGACGGCGTTCAACCCGGGATGCGTGCGGCACCACCCGCTCTACTTCGGCTGAGCCGGGCTCCCGGAAGCGGCTCCTATACTGGGAGGCTGGCCATTCGGCCGCCCACCCTCACGAAGAACGGATCCCGCTGTGCTTGCCGTGGACCAGCTCGAGATACGCGTCGGCGCGCGCGTGCTCATGTCCGACGTGTCCTTCCGCGTCGCCGACGGGGACAAGATCGGACTGGTGGGCCGGAACGGCGCGGGCAAGACGACCCTGACGAAGGTGCTCGCGGGGGATCTGCTGCCGTCGGAGGGCAAGGTGACCCGCTCCGGCGAGCTGGGGTACCTGCCGCAGGATCCGCGCTCGGGCGACCCGGAGATGCTCGCCCGCACCCGCATCCTGGACGCGCGCGGGCTCGGATCGCTGACCCTGGGCATCCGCGAGGCGTCCGAGCAGATGGGCTCGGCCGACCCCGCCGTCGCCGAGAAGGCGATGAAGAGGTTCGCGAACCTCACCGAGCGCTTCGAGGCTCTCGGCGGCTACGCGGCCGAGGCGGAGGCGGCGTCGATCGCGCACAACCTCTCGCTGCCGGATCGGATCCTCGACCAGCCGCTGAAGACGCTGTCGGGCGGTCAGCGCCGGCGCATCGAGCTCGCCCGCATCCTGTTCTCGGACGCCGGGACCATGATCCTGGACGAGCCGACCAACCACCTCGACGCGGACAGCGTGGTCTGGCTGCGGGACTTCTTGAAGGGCTACAAGGGCGGGCTGATCGTGATCAGCCACGACGTGGAGCTGGTCGGGGAGACGGTCAACCGGGTGTTCTACCTGGACGCCAACCGCCAGGTCATCGACATCTACAACATGAACTGGAAGAACTACCTGCGCCAGCGGGTGGCCGACGAGGAGCGGCGCAAGAAGGAGCGCGCGAACGCCGAGAAGAAGGCGACGCAGCTGCAGCTGCAGGCGGCCCGCTTCGGGGCGAAGGCGACGAAGGCCGCGGCGGCGCACCAGATGCTCGCGCGGGCCGAGAAGCTGCTGTCGGGACTCGAGGAGGTGCGGCAGGAGGACAAGGTCGCCAAGCTCCGGTTCCCGAAGCCGGCGCCCTGCGGGAAGACGCCGCTGCAGGCGAAGGGCCTGTCGAAGTCGTACGGGTCGCTGGAGATCTTCACAGATGTGGACCTCGCGATCGACCGCGGCTCGAAGGTCGTCGTGCTCGGGCTCAACGGCGCGGGCAAGACGACGCTGCTGCGGATCCTCGCCGGCGTGGACCAGCCCGACACCGGGCGGCTCGAGCCGGGGCACGGCCTGAAGATCGGATACTACGCCCAGGAGCACGAGAACCTCGACGTCTCGCGCACCGTGCTGCAGAACATGGTCTCCGCGGCGCCCGACCTCACCGAGACCGAGGCGCGCAAGGTGCTCGGCTCCTTCCTGTTCACCGGGGACGACGTGCACAAGCCCGCCGGAGTGCTCTCCGGCGGCGAGAAGACCCGACTGTCGCTGGCGACCCTCGTGGTGTCGTCCGCGAACCTGCTGCTGCTCGACGAGCCCACGAACAACCTCGACCCGGCCTCCCGCGAGGAGATCCTCGGCGCGCTGGCGCACTACGAGGGCGCCGTGGTGCTGGTGTCCCACGACCCCGGCGCCGTGGAGTCGCTGAACCCCGAGCGGGTGCTCATCCTGCCCGACGGGGTCGAGGACCTGTGGAGCAAGGAGTACCAGGAGCTCATCGAGCTCGCCTGAGGCTCCGGGCCGGCGGTCCGTACTCGAAATTCGTCGACACGGATCGCGGAGGCGCTCGACGCGTTGATCGCGGTCGGCGGCGACCGTGTGCCGGACGCGCTGACCGACGCCGAACTCGCCGCGGTCAACGCGGCGTTCGGAACGCTGCGGCGGTGCGTCGAGGCGGCGCATGTGAAGATCGCCGCCGAGGTGGCCCGGCGGTCCACCGCCGATCTCGGGCGCGACTCCTTCGTCCGGCGCCGCGCACGTCGATCTCGGGAGAACGGATGCCGGCCAAGCATCCGCACGTCGCGCGAGCGCTCGACGCGGGGGAGCTCTCGGTCGCCGCCGCGTCGGAGATCATCCGGATGCTGGACAGTGTCGCGCCCCGCGCCGACGCGGACAGCGCGGCCGAGATGGAATGGCACCTCGTCGAGCGACCGCGAGGGATGCATCCGGGTCGAGGGGCGGTTCGATCCCGAGACCGGTGCGTCGATCGTGGCCGCGCTCGGTGAAGCAGATGCAGGCCGACGCCCTCGCCGACCTCTGCCGGCACGCGCTCGGCTGCACGAAGATGCCGACGCTGGCGACGACCACGGTCGTGGTCCGCATCTCGCTCTCCGATCTCCAGAGCGGCGCGGGGACGGCCACGATCGACGGGATCACCCAGCCGGTTTCGGCGGCGACCGCGCGGCGGATGGCCGCGGACGCCCAGGTGCGAACGCGACGGCGGGTGCGCTTTCTGCGGGGCACCGCCCGGGGTACGTGGTGGCGCATCACCTGCGCTGGTGGATGCGGGACGGCGGAGGCACGGATCTCAGCAACGGCATCCTGCTCTGCGTCGCCTGCCATCACCGCATCCACGACGACGGCTGGGAGATACGCATCGAGGGGACGGGCGTGACGGCGACGCCGGTCTTCATCCCGCCGCCCTGGCTGGACCCTCAGCGCACACCCCGGCGCGGCGGCCGGGCACGATTCGACCTGGCCGCCTGAACCCGAACCGCACCCGGCCGCTACCGCGGGTGGCTACCGCGGGCGGCTACCGCGGGCGGCTACCGCTGGGCGGCTACCGCGGGCGGCTACCGCTGGGCGGCGTCGAGCAGGGCGTCCTCGTCGTCGGCGTCGCGATCGCGCCGGCGAGAGGCACGGGCGGGGCGCTCACCGGCATCCTCGCGGGCCTTCACGATCTCGGTGCGGATCACGTAGCCGATGAACCCGAAGCCCATCACGGCGAACAGGATCCACTGGATCGCGTACGACAGGTGCGGCCCCGGGTCCTCGGTGGGCGACTCGAACCCGCCGGGCGTGCGGTCGGCCGGCGGCGTCTCCGACACCAGCTGCCCGTACGCGCCCGTGACGAGCGCGGCGTCGACCGCCGCGTCCACGGTCGGCAGGTGGATCGTCGGCACCTGTCCCTCGGGCGCGCCCCGCCCGGAGGAGGGCAGCGGCTCGCCGGGACGCAGCCGGGCGATCACCGTCACCTCGCCGGAGGGCGGCGCCGGGACCGCATCCGGGGCGTCGCCGTCCCCCGGCGGCACCCAGCCCCGATCCACCAGCAGCACCAGGCCGCTGCGGTCGCGGAACGGGACCAGCACCTCGAAGGCGCTCGTGCCGCCGTGGGGACGGTTCCGCACCAGCACCTGCTGATCGGCGAGATACTCGCCGTGCAGTTCGACCGGACGCCACTCGTCACCGGGGTCGAGCTCATCGCCGTCCAGCACCGCGTCGAGCGGGGCGGCGGGCGCATCGTAGTTCCGCTCCACGAGCGCGATCTGGCGCGCACGCTCTTCGTTGCGGTCGAACTGCCAGTGCGACAGGAACGCGCAGGCGACCGCGAAGCCCGCGGCCACCAGCAGATAGGCGCCCCAGCGCAGCATCCGCCGGCTCACTCGGGAAGACCCTCTCGCACGTCGACGGGGAAGTCGCGCGCACGCAGGTAGTCGCCCAGATACCCGACGTGCTCATCGCAGGCCAGCCAGATCTTGCGGCGATCCTCGCCGTGGATGCGCGGGTTGCGCCACACGACGTGATGAGTCGCGGTGCGCCGGCATCCCGCGCGGGAGCACTCGAACTCCTCGGTCACTTCCCCTCGTCCCGCTCGTCGGCCCGCGCATCCCCGCGGTCGGGGCTCTCGTGGATCGTGATCACGTCCGGCGCCGTCGGCTCCGGTCCCGTCGTCGCGGGCGCGCCGAGCTGCGGGCCCGGGGACTCCACGCGCGTCTCCACACTGTCGCTGCCGGCGTTCGCGAAGACGACGGCGATGTACGGCAGCACGGCCGCGGCGATCGCGAACACCCACGTCCACCAGCCGTAGGGCTGCACGAACGCCATCAGCAGGAAGCACACCATCCGGATGCCCATGGTGAGCGCATACCGGCGCACGCGGTGGCTCGCCTCATCATGCGGCGCCTGCGGCAGAGAGGTGACAGCGGGGGCGTGTCGGGTGTGCTTCACGGTGCTTCCAGCCTACGCCGCGCGGGGGTGCCCGGACGCGTCCGCCCGGCCCCGCCGATAGGATGTCCTCGGTCCCGAACGAACAGGCAGGAGCCCCTCATGAGCACGGATCGCGTCGTCCTCGTCACCGGCGGAAACCGCGGCATCGGTCGTGCGATCGCCGAGCGCTTCGTCCGCGAGGGGTACCGGGTCGCGGTCACCGCCCGCAGCGGCGAGGGCCCGGAGGGGACGCTCACCGTGCGGGCCGACGTGACGGATGCCGCGGCCGTCGACGCCGCCTTCACTGAGGTCGAGCGGCAGCTCGGCCCGGTCGAGATCGTCGTCGCGAACGCCGGGATCACCAAGGACACCCTGCTGATGCGGATGTCGGAGGACGACTTCGACAGCGTCGTCGCCACGAACCTGGGCGGCTCCTTCCGCGTCGTCAAGCGCGCCTCGAAGGGGATGCTGCGCGCCCGGTTCGGCCGCGTCATCCTCATCTCCAGCGTCGTCGGCCTGTACGGCTCGGCAGGCCAGGTCAACTACGCCGCCTCCAAGAGCGGCCTGGTCGGCTTCGCCCGCTCGCTCACCCGGGAGCTGGGCGGCCGCGGGATCACCGCGAACGTCGTCGCTCCGGGCTTCATCGAGACCGACATGACCGCCGAGCTGCCCGAGGAGACCCAGAAGCAGTACAAGGCGAACATCCCGGCGGGGCGCTTCGCGACCGCCGACGAGGTCGCCGGCGTGGTGACCTGGCTCGCCTCCGACGACGCCGCCTACATCTCCGGCGCGGTCATCCCGGTGGACGGCGGCCTCGGGATGGGCCACTGAGCACCACCCCGCGGGCCTAGCGCTTCACCGCCTCCACGAGCAGCTCGCCGAGCCGCTGCGGCCAGCTGAACTGCGGCCAGTGCGCCGAGCCGATCCGCGCCACCTCGACGTCCTCGATCGCGCGGTACTCGTCGGCGTACGGCCCCCACTTCTCCAGCTCGCGCTCCAGAGCCTCGCGGTCGTACTCGCCCATCAGCATCTCGGTCTCGAAGTCGTTGATCGGGAAGCCGGGCGGCGTGGGCACGGTGTCGACGAACACCACCCGCGCCACACGGTCGGGCCGGGCATCCGCCGCACCCCACACGACGCTGCCGCCGCCGGAGTGCCCCACGAGCACGACCTCGCCGGGAAGCGCGTCGATGCGCTCGACCGCCGCCGCCACCCATTCCGCGAGCCCGATCCCGTCGGGGTGCGGCTCGTCGACGCCAGGCATCGTCATCGGATGCGGGCGGAGGCCGGCGGCCTCCAGCGTTGGTGTCACCTCGTCCCAGGAGGACGCGTCGAGCCAGAGACCGGGGAACCAGAATGATGTCCATGGTCCCGACGCTACGGGATGCCGCCGACATCGGCCCCCGGCATCCGCTCACGGCAGAGCTCGGGATGAGCCCGGGACGGCTCAGGGCAGGAGCGGGATGACCTCGCGCAGGTCCACCGGCCCGACCACGAGGCTCGCCGCCTGGCGGACGGCGGGCTTCGCGTTGAAAGCGATGCCGAGGCCGGCCGCCGCCATCATCAGCAGGTCGTTCGCACCGTCGCCGATCGCGATCGTGGCCCGCCGCGGCACGCCCAGTTCGTCCGCCCACTCCTGGAGGGCGGCGGCCTTCGCCGCGGCATCCACGATGGCGCCGTCCACCAGCCCTGACAGCGCGGCCGCCGCGATCGCGAGCCGGTTCGCGCGCCAGCGGTCCACGCCGAGCGCCGGCGCGATGTGGTCGAGGATCTCGTGGAACCCGCCCGAGACGACGCCGACCACGCCGCCGCGCTCATGCACCGCCTCGATCAGCTCGTGGACGCCGGGGGTCGGACGCACCCGCGCGCGGACCGTCTCGAAGGCCGTCTCCGGCACTCCCTCGAGCGCCGCCACCCGCGAGCGCAGGCTGGCGGCGAAGTCCACCTCGCCGCGCATGGCCGCCTCCGTCGCGGCCTGCACCTGCTCGCGCCGGCCGGCCTCCTCGGCGAGGAGTTCGATCACCTCATCCTGGATGAGCGTGGAATCGGCATCGAGGACGACGAGGAAGCGCGCTGCGGTCACCCGATCGAGCGTAGCGGTCAGCGCGCGACGTGCACGCCCTTGCCCACCACCGTGATCCCGGACTCGGTCACCGTGTAACCGCGCTCCAGGTCGCGCTCCCGGTCCACACCGACCGTCGCTCCGTCCTCGAGCACCACGTTCTTGTCCAGGATCGCCCGGCGCACGCGCGCCCCGGCACCGACCCGCACCCCGTCGAACAGCACGGAGTCCGTGATCGTCGACCCGCCCGCGGCGAGCGTCCACGGCCCGACCACGCTGCGCTCCAGATGCGTGCCGGAGAGGACCGAGCCGAGCGAGACGATCGAGTCGATCGCGTTCCCGATCCGGCCCACCGAGTCGCGCACGAATTTCGCCGGCGGCGAGTTCACCGACTGCGCGTGGATCGGCCAGTCCGTGTTGTACAGGTTGAACACGGGCAGCGTGGAGATGAGGTCCATGTGCGCGTCGAAGAACGACTCGATGGTCCCCACATCGCGCCAGTACGAGCGGTCGCGTGGCGACGAGCCCGGGACGTCGTTCTGCTTCATGTCGTAATACCCGGCTTCGCCGCGGTCGACGAAGTAGGGGATGATGTCGCCGCCCATGTCGTGCCCGCTCGTCGCGGACTCCCCGTCCGCCTCGACCGCGGCGACGAGGGCATCCGCGTCGAACACGTAGTTGCCCATCGAGGCGAGCACCTCGCTGGGGGAGTCGGTCAGCCCCGTGGCATCCGTCGGCTTCTCCAGGAACTGCCGGATGCGGCCGGTTTCGGCATCCGCGTCGATCACGCCGAACTGCGAGGCCAGCGCGAGCGGCTGACGGATGCCGGCCACGGTGGCGGCCGCGCCGGACTCGATGTGCGCCTGGACCATCTGCATGAAGTCCATCCGGTACACGTGGTCGGCGCCGATGACCACGACGATGTCCGGCTTCTCGTCGACGATCAGGTTGAGGCTCTGCAGGATCGCGTCCGCTGACCCTGAGAACCAGCGCTTGCCGAGCCGCTGCTGGGCCGGCACCGACGCCACGTACGAGTTCAGCAGCGCGGAAAGCCGCCAGGTCTGGGAGATGTGCCGGTCGAGGCTGTGGGACTTGTACTGCGTCAGCACGACGATCTGCCGCAGCCCCGAGTTGATCAGGTTGGATATCGCGAAGTCGATGAGGCGGTACTGCCCCCGAAGGGCACCGCGGGTTTGGCTCGATCCGCTGTGAGAGGCATGAGTCGCTTGCCCTCGCCACCGGCGAGGATGATCCCGAAGACCTTCTTTGGTGCCGACATGGTTCCACCATAGAGGGCGAATCCCGTCGTGTACTAGCGTTCAGTCATGAGAGTCGACATCGTGACGAAGGAGTATCCGCCGGAGATCTACGGCGGTGCCGGCGTGCACGTCGCGGAGCTCGTCGCGGCCCTCCGCCGGAGCATCGACGTGCAGGTGCGCGCGTTCGGAGCGGAGCGCGGAGAACCGGGCACGCACGCCTATCGGACGCCGGTCGAGCTCGCCGGCGCGAACGCCGCCGTGCAGACGCTCGGCACGGATCTCACCATGGTCGGCGACATCGCCGGCGCCGACGTCGTGCACAGCCACACCTGGTACGCGAACTTCGCCGGACACCTCGCTTCGCAGCTGCACGGCATCCCGCACGTGCTCACGGCGCACAGCCTTGAGCCGCTGCGGCCCTGGAAGGCCGAGCAGCTCGGCGGGGGCTACGCGGTCTCGAGCGGCATCGAACGGCTCGCCTACGAGAACGCCGCGGCGATCATCGCCGTGAGCGCCGGCATGCGCAACGACATCCTCCGCAGCTACCCGCAGGTCGACCCCGAGCGGGTGCGGGTGATCCACAACGGCATCGATGTGGAACGCTGGCGGCCGGTCGAGAACCCGGAGTTCCTGGCATCCATCGGCATGGACCCGTCCCGCCCGTCCGTCGTGTTCGTCGGGCGGATCACCCGGCAGAAGGGGCTGCCGTACCTCCTGCGCGCCGCCCAGCAGCTACCGCCCGAGGTGCAGCTCGTGCTGTGCGCCGGCGCCCCCGACACGCCCGAGATCATGGCCGAGGTGCAGGAGCTCGTGCGGGTGCTCCAGCAGACCCGCCAGGGCGTCATCTGGATCGAGCGGATGCTGCCGCGCGACGAGCTGTCCGCGATCCTCACCGCCGCCACGACGTTCGTGTGCCCGTCGGTGTACGAGCCGCTCGGTATCGTGAACCTGGAGGCGATGGCGTGCGGCGCGGCGGTGGTCGGCACCGCCACCGGCGGCATCCCGGAGGTCGTCGACGACGGCGTCACCGGGCGCCTGGTGCCGATCGAGCAGCTGCAGGACGGCACCGGCACCCCGGTCGACCCGGACCGGTACGTCGCGGACCTGGCGGCGACGCTCAGCGAGGTGGCGATGGATCCCGCGCGGGCCGCCGAGTACGGCGCCGCCGGACGCGAGCGCGCCCGCAGCGCGTTCAGTTGGGGTGCCATCGCCGACACCACGCGCGCGCTCTACGAGGAGCTGACGGCCTGAGCGATAGGCTGGCGGCATGCCGAGTGCTCTGGAACTCACCGATGTCGTCGTGCGCCGCGAGGGGCGCAACATCGTCGATCACGTGACCTGGGCGGTCTCGGATGACCAGCGATGGGTCATCCTCGGACCGAACGGCGCGGGCAAGACGACGCTGCTGCAGTTGGCGGACACGCTCCTGCATCCCACCTCGGGAACCGTGACGGTGCTCGGCGAGACGCTCGGGCGCACCGATGTGTTCGAGATCCGGCCGCGGATCGGCTTCGCATCATCGGCGATGGCACGCCGGGTTCCCCGCGACGAGACGGTGCTGAACGCCGTGCTCACCGCGGCGTACTCGGTGCTCGGTCGCTGGAACGAGGCGTACGAGGGCATCGACGAGCGCCGTGCCCAGCGGGTGCTCGCCGAGTGGAAGCTCGAGCACCTGTCCGAGCGGCTGTTCGGCACGCTCAGCGACGGCGAGCAGAAGCGCGTGCAGATCGCCCGCGCGGTGATGACCGACCCGGAGCTGCTGCTCCTCGACGAGCCGACCGCCAGCCTCGATCTCGGGTCCCGCGAGGAGCTGCTCAGCCTGCTCGGCGGCTACGCCGGCTCGCCGACGACGCCGGCGATGGTGATGGTCACCCACCACGTGGAAGAGATCCCCATCGGGTTCACCCACATGCTGCTGCTGCGAGAGGGGCGGGTGGTGGCATCCGGCCCGATCGAGGAGACGCTCACGTCCGACTCGCTCAGCGAGGCGTTCGGGATGCCGATCGCGCTGTCCGCCGAGGGCGGCCGCTTCGCGGCCCGCGCCGCCTGACGGGTTTCTGTCCCCGCCCAACAACTGATAGAATCGACCCTTGGTGCATCTTGTGCCCTCCGGCTTTTCCGAAGTACACCCTCCGCGATCCAAGGATTCCGCATGAAGACTGACATTCACCCCGACTACCAGGCCGTCGTGTTCCGCGACCTCGGCTCGGGCGAGACCTTCCTCACCCGCTCCACCGTGACCAGCGACAAGACGATCGAGCTGGACGGTGTGGAGTACCCCGTCATCGACGTCGAGATCTCCTCGGCCTCGCACCCGTTCTACACGGGCAAGCAGCGCATCATGGACTCCGCCGGCCGCGTGGAGAAGTTCAACCAGCGCTTCAAGAACTTCGGCGGACGCTAAGTCCCATACGGCGTGTCGCCGGGATAGTCCCCGGACAGACATCAAGAAGGCCCCCACCCTCGATTCCGAGGTGGGGGCCTTCTGCGTGGCCGATGAGACCGCGCGCGTGAGGAGATTCGGTCTCTTCGGGAGCGGGTCAGGGCCTCGCGATGCTACCGCGGGTCATGAAAGCGAGGGGCGCCGATCTCCCAGCCTGCGAACCGCGGGGCGGTGGCCAGGCCATCGGGGTCGGGTGCGTTCAGCGGCGGGCTTTGCGCGCGCCGCGGATGGCGACGGTGAGCGCCGCGAGCGAGACGCCGAGGGCCGCCGCGGAGACGATCCACGTGAGTAGTTCCATTCTCGCTTCTCCTTTGCCATGCTGGGACGGTGGCCCCGGGATGCTTACTCTATCCCGGGGCCTCTCTTCTCCCTCCGCATCCGTTTGGGGCGGATTCCTGCGTTCGGGGCGGGGTATGTGCGCCCCGAACGCGAAAACCCGCCCCGACCCCGCCGGATCCGGAGCGGGGACTCAGGCGGATTCCCCGCGGACCGGCCAGGTGCCGTCCACGGTCTGTTCCGGGTCCAGCCGGCCGATCCTGATGAAGTATTCGGTCAGGCTGGACGCCTGCGCCCGCGCCCACGCGATCTGCCGGGTGTGCAGCTCGACCGGCGAGTCTGGCAGCGGGAACCGGCGGGCGAGAGCCTGCGCCACGCGCCCCGCGGCGACCGCATCCGCGGACGCCTCGTGTGCGGCGTCCAGTCCGACCGCGTAGTGCGCGGCCACGATCTCGAGCGTGCGCTTCCCCGGCCGGTAGCGGTCGTAGGCCTTGTCGATCACGAACGGGTCGATCACCGGCGCGGGATCCACCAGCTCCGGAACACCGTGCCGCCGTGCCTCGTGCGCGAGCAGGGAGAAGTCGTACGACGCGTTGTACGCCACGATGGGCAGGCCCTGCGCGAGCAGGGTGCGCAGCGCCCGGGTGATCTCGGCAACGACCTGGGCCGCCGGCCTGCCGTGCGCCCGGGCGTGCGCCGTGGTGATGCCGTGCACCGCTGCGGCGCCCTCCGGGATCTCCACCCCAGGATCGGCCAGCCAGTCCCGCGCGGCGATCTCCCGCCCGCGGGCGTCGAGCACGCCGACGTGGGCGGTGACGATGCGGTCGGCGGTCACGTCGACACCGGTCGTCTCCAGGTCGAACACGCCGACCCGGGTGATCCAGGACGGGAGCTGCGCTGCGTGGGTCATGGCGACAGGGTAAGCGTGGGCTCCGACACCGCCCCCGTAGACTCGGACCATGCCCGCGACCTCCCCCTACGCTGCGCGCCTCGCGGAGGTCCCGGTCGAACGGCGTGAGGTGGAGATCGACGGCTCCGTCACGGCGTACTGGGTCTACGGGCCGCCTCCCGCGGAAGCCGCGGCCACGATCGTGGCCGTGCACGGCTTCCGCGGCGAGCACCACGGCCTCGAGCCGGTGATCGCCTTCCTGCCCGGGGTCCGGGTGCTCTCACCCGACCTCCCCGGATTCGGGGAGACACCGCCGCTGCCCTCCGGCCGGCACGACCTCGAGGCGTACACCGGCTGGCTCACCGCGTTCACCGCCGCGGTCGCCCCGGGGGCCGTGGTCCTCGGCCACTCCTTCGGCTCGATCGTCGCCTCTGCGGCCGTCGCGGAGGGCCTGCGGACGCCGCGCCTCATCCTGATCAACCCAATCGGCGCCCCGGCCCTGGAGGGGCCGAAGGGGCTGCTCACCCGGCTCGCCATCCTCTACTACACGCTCGGCGCCCGCCTGCCCGAGCGGCTCGGAACCGCCCTGCTGCGGCATCCGCTCATCGTGCGCGCGATGAGCATCGCGATGGCGAAGACGAAGGATCCGGTGCTCCGCCGTTTCATCCACGACCAGCACGACACGTATTTCTCGCGGTTCGCCGATCGCGACCAGCTGCACGACGCCTTCGTCACCAGCGTCTCGCACGACGTGCGCGCCTTCGCCCCCCGCATCGACGTGCCCACGCTGCTGATCGCGGCGCAGCGGGACGACATCACCCCGATCGAGGCGGAGCGGAGGCTCGCGACGATGTTCCCGCACGCCGAGCTCGTCGAGATCGCCGACGTCGGGCATCTCATCCACTACGAGACGCCGGCCGAGGCGGCCGCCGCGATCCGTCGCTTCCTCAGGCTTCCCGTCGCGCCAGGCCGATGAGCCCGGCGACGCGGAACGGGATCACCTCGCCCCTCGCCAGCGAGGTCTCGGTGCGCTCCACGCCGTCGATCGAGAGGATGCGGGCGTCCGTGTCGAACAGGTGGCGCGCGTCGCGGCAGGCCACCCGGGCGAGCAGATCGACCGAGCCGCTCAGCCCGTGCGCCTGCACGATCTCCGGCACGCGGGCCAGCTCGGAGATGATCTGCGGCAGCTCCGTCTGGCGCACGCCGATGCTGATGAACGCCTGCAGCGGGAACCCCAGCACCTCGGTCGAGAACGACCGCTCGTAGGACTGGAACACCCCCGTCTGCTCGAGCCTGCTCATCCGCGCCTGGATGGTGTTGCGGGACAGCCGGAGCCGCTCGGCGAGGGCCACCACGGTGATCCGCGGGTCCTCGGCGAGCGCGGTGAGCAGATCGAGATCGGTGCGGTCGAGCGCGGGCATAGTGCCACACGATAGCAGGCGGCACCGGCCACCGCCTGGGCAACATGCTCACCGGCCCCGGACATGCTTGAGCGAGGTGTCACACGGACGTACCCTCGAATCAGGGCCGACGATGCCGTCGGTCGCCGTGGACGCCCCACAAGGGCAGCACGTCAGGAGGACACCGATGTCACCGCACACCGCACCGATCGTGGACACCGCTCACGATCTCGAACTCGCCGAACGGATCCTCGCTCCGGACGGCTCCCGCGTGCCGAATCCCCAGCTGGACCGACATCTCGCGGACCTCACCCCGCAGACCCTCCGGGACCTGCACCGCGACATGGTCGTGCTGCGCCGCATCGACGCCGAGGGCGTCGCCCTGCAGCGTCAGGGCCAGCTCGGGCTGTGGGCGCCCTGCCAGGGCCAGGAGGCCGTGCAGATCGGCACGGCCCGCGCCCTCGCCCCCCAGGACTTCGTCTTCCCGAGCTACCGGGAGACCGGTGTCATGTACGTCCGCGGCGCCCAGCCCGGCGACTACGTGCGCATGTGGCGCGGCGAGGAGGGGGCGGCCTACGACCCCGCGGCGCTGCGCATGGCGCCGCTGCAGATCATCATCGGCGCGCAGACGCTGCACGCGGCCGGCTATGCCCTCGGCATCCGCAACGAGGGCATCGACGAGGTGGCCGTGGCCTACTTCGGCGACGGCGCGACCAGCCAGGGCGATGTGAACGAGGCGATGATCTTCGCGTCCTCGTACCGCGCCCCGGTCGTCTTCGTGTGCCAGAACAACCACTGGGCGATCTCCGAGCCGGTCGGCCTGCAGTCGCAGTACCCGCTCGCCGGACGCGCGCCCGGGTTCGGCATCCCGAGCCTGCGCGTCGACGGCAACGACGTGCTGGCGTGCCTGGCCGCGATGCGCTGGGCGCTCGAACACGCCCGCTCCGGCAAGGGCCCGGCGTACCTGGAGGCCGTGACGTACCGGATGGGGCCGCACACCACCGCCGACGACCCGAAGCGCTACCGCGACGATGCCGAGCTGGAGGCATGGCGCCGACGCGACCCGATCACCCGCCTCGAGGCGCACCTGCGCGCCGCCGGTCAGCTCGACGAGGCGCACCTCGCCGCCGTGCAGGAGGCCGCGGATGCCGCCGCCCGTGAGATGCGCGCCGCCTGCCTGGGCATGACGACGCGCCCGCCGCTGGCCGTCTTCGACGGCGTCTACGCCGAGCCGCACTCCGGGCTCGCCCGTCAGCGCGAGCAGTACCGGGCCTACCTCGACACCTTCGCGGAGGCGTGACATGGTCCAGCTCACGCTCGGCAAGGCCCTGAACGCGGGCCTGCGCCAGGCCATGCTCGACGACGACAAGGTGGTGCTGCTGGGCGAGGACATCGGCCGCCTCGGCGGGGTCTTCCGGATCACCGACGGGCTGCTCGACCAGTTCGGCCCCAAGCGCGTGATCGACACGCCGCTGGCGGAGTCCGGCATCGTCGGCACCGCGGTCGGGCTCGCCTTCCGCGGCTACCGGCCGGTCGTCGAGATCCAGTTCGACGGCTTCGTCTACCCCGCGTTCGATCAGATCGTCTCGCAGGTGGCGAAGCTGCACTACCGCACGCAGGGACGGGTGCGGATGCCGATCACGATCCGCGTCCCGTGGGCCGGCGGCATCGGCGCGGCCGAGCACCACTCCGAATCGCCCGAGGCGTACTTCGTGCACACCGCCGGGCTGCGGGTGGTCGCCGTGTCCAACCCGCAGGACGCGTACCGCTGCCTGCGCCAGGCGATCGCCTCGGACGACCCGGTCGTCTTCTTCGAGCCGAAACGGCTGTACCACCACAAGGACGAGGTCGATCTGGCCGCCCCGCTCGCAGACGCCCCGCCGATGGGGCTGGCGCAGATCGTCCGGCCCGGCCGGGACGCCACGGTGATCACGTACGGCGCCATGGTGCGCACCGCTCTCGACGCCGCCGCGGCCGCCGAGGACGAGGGGATCTCCCTCGAGGTCATCGATCTGCGCTCGCTGTCGCCGGTCGACTACGACACGGTGGCCGCGGCGGTCCGCCGGACCGGCAGGGTGGTCGTCGCGCACGAGGCGTCCCGTGAGGCCGGGGTCGCCGCCGAGGTGATCGCCAGCATCACCGAGCTGTGCTTCGAGTACCTCGAGGCGCCGCCGCTGCGGGTCACCGGCCACGACATCCCGTATCCGCCCGCCAAGCTCGAGAAATACCACCTGCCCGATCTCGACCGCATCCTCGACGCCGTGGACCGGGTGCTGGACCGCCCCAGCAGCCTCAGCGTCGCCGGTGACGGCTCCGCCGACGGGAAGGGGACGCAGCGATGATCGCCGAGTTCCGCCTGCCCGATCTCGGTGAGGGACTCACCGAGGCGGAGGTCGTGCAGTGGCTGGTGCAGCCCGGAGACACCGTGGCGCTCAACCAGACCCTCGCCGAGGTGGAGACCGCGAAGGCCGTGGTCGAGCTGCCCTCGCCCTACGCGGGGACGGTCGCCAGCCTGCACGCCGAGGCGGGCGAGACGGTAGCCGTCGGCTCGCCGCTGATCGCCTTCGACGTCGCCGGCGACGGCCCGGATGCCGGAGCACCGGGAGCATCCGATGCCGCGGCCGCGTCGTCGCCGGAGGTCGCGCCGGATGCCGGCACGCGAGCGGATGCCGACGCCGGCACGAGCACGCAGGGCGAGACGGCGCACGAGGTTGCGACGGTGCACGACCCCGCGACGGCGGGAGAAGCCGCCGCGGACGCAGGGGAGAAGGCGCAGCCCAACCTCGTCGGATACGGCGCCGCACCCGCGGCCGGCGACCGGCCGCGGCGCCGGCCGCGCCGGGCATCCGCGGCACCGGCCGCCACCGCCGCGGACACCGCCGTCATCGAGGCCGCGCCGCATGACGCGCTCCCACCCGCCGCGGCGGAGCCCGTGGTGGGCGAGCGCCCGCGCTCCACGCCGCCGGTGCGCGCCTACGCCAAGCGCCGGGGCGTCGACCTCGTACTCGTGGCGGCGCAGGTCGGCGACCGGCTGATCACCCGGGAGGACGTGGACGCTTACGCCGACAGCGCCGGCATCCCGCTCGCACCCGCGACGGCGCCGGAACCGTCCGCCGCACCGTCGGCGGTCCCCGCGCTGGGCGGCCCGGAGCGGGAGACCCGCATCCCGATCCGCGGCGTGCGCAAGCACACCGCCCAGGCGATGGTGCAGAGCGCGTTCACCGCCCCGCACGTGACCACGTTCCACACCGTCGACGTCACCGCGACGATGGATCTGATCGCGCAGCTGAAGGCGGACCGCGCGCTCTCGGGCCACCGGATCGGTCCGCTCGTCCTCGTCGCCAAGGCCGTCTGCCTCGCGCTCGGCCGCAACCCGTCGCTGAACGCCCGCTGGGACGAAGAGGCCGGCGAGATCGTGCAGCACCACTACGTCGATCTCGGCATCGCCGCCGCCACCGAGCGCGGCCTGATCGTGCCCAACATCCGCGACGCCGACCGGATGTCCCTCACCGAGCTGGCCGACGCGCTGCAGGCGCTCGCCGAGACCGCGCGGGCCGGCAAGACCGGCCCCGCCGAACTCGCCGGCGGCACCTTCTCGATCACGAACATCGGCGTGTTCGGCATCGACGCGGGGACGCCCATCCTGCCGCCCGGACAGTCCGGCATCCTCGCGGTCGGCGCGGTGCGCCGGCAGCCGTGGGAGCACGAGGGCGGGATCGCGCTGCGTCAGGTGATGACGCTGAGCCTGTCCTTCGACCACCGCCTGGTGGACGGTGCGGAAGGCGGGCGGTTCCTCAAGGACGTCGCCGACATCCTCGAGCAGCCCGGCCGGGCGATGCTGTTCTGACGGTCGGATGCGGCGCTGCGCGCGGGCTCAGACGTCCGCGCGCAGCGCCGCATCCGCCATCGCGGCCAGCAGCTCGGCGGTCCGCGCCTGCGAGCGGGAGGCCGAGCGGGTGCTGTGCGGGGTGGAGTTGATCAGGCCGAAGCACGCCTGCACCCGCAGCCGCAGCTCGTCCCGGCTGCCCGCGCGCAGCGCGGCGAGCGCGTCGATCCAGAGATCGATGTACGCGCGCTGCAGACGGCGCACCTCGGTGCGGTCGTCGTCGGCGAGGTGCACCAGGTCGCGGTCCTGCACCCGGATGACGTCGGCGTTGCCGAGGGCGAAGTCCACGTGGAAGGCGATCAGCGCGCGCATCCGGGCGTCCGCCTGCTCGGCCCGGGCGGCGACGGCGGCGCCGCCCTCCGTCAGCCGCGCCGAGACGCCCACCAGCACGGCGCCGAGGAGAGCCTGCTTCCCGGTGAAGTGGCGGTACACGGCGGGGCCGGACACGCCGACGGCGGCGCCGATCTCCTCCAGGCTCACGCCCGAGTAGCCCCGCTCGGCGAACAGGCGCGCGGCCGCGGCCAGGATCGCGTCGGTGCGCTCGGCCTTCGCGCGATCGCGGGCGGTCGCCGTGCTTGTCATCTCGGTTAATCCTCGCTAACCTGAATCATCGGATTAGTGAACACTAACCGAAACCGCGGATCGGCGCCACAGCCGGGATCCGCAGCAGAGGTCGCACACGTCGAAGTCGCACACGTCGAAGAGGACGCACGATGCCGTTCACCCAGCAGGAGCTCGCCGCGCAGCTGCACGAACGCCTCGCCGAAGCCGCCCGCGGCGGACCCGAGGCCTCCCGCGAGCGCCACGTCGCACGCGGCAAGCTGCTGCCGCGCGATCGCGTCACCCGTCTGCTCGACGAGGGCAGCCCGTTCCTGGAGGTCGCTCCGCTCGCCGCGCACGGTCTGTACGGCGGCGAGGCCCCCGGCGCGGGCGTGATCGCCGGGATCGGACTGGTGCACGGCCGGCACGTCATGGTGGTGTGCAACGACCCCACGGTCAAGGGCGGCACCTACTTCCCGCTCACCGTGAAGAAGCACCTCCGCGCCCAGGAGATCGCCCTGGAGAACCGGCTCCCGTGCCTCTACCTCGTCGACTCCGGCGGGGCGTTCCTGCCCAAGCAGGACGAGGTGTTCCCCGACCGCGACCACTTCGGGCGCATCTTCTTCAACCAGGCGCGGATGTCGGCCGCGGGCATCCCGCAGCTCGCCGCCGTGCTGGGGTCATGCACCGCCGGCGGTGCATACGTGCCGGCGATGAGCGACGAGACGGTCATCGTCCGAGGCCAGGGCACGATCTTCCTGGGGGGCCCGCCGCTGGTGAAGGCGGCGATCGGCGAGGTGGTCAGCGCCGAGGAGCTGGGCGGCGGCGAGCTGCACGCCCGGCGCTCCGGCGTCGTGGACCACCTGGCCGAGGACGACGAGCACGCCCTGGAGATCCTGCGCGACATCGTGGCGACCCTGCCGCCGCCCGCGGCGCCGGCCTGGGAGGTGCAGCCGTCCCGTCCGCCGGCGGTGCAGGGGAGCCTGTACGACGTGGTGCCGGTCGACGTCAACGCCGCCTACGACGTGCGCGAGGTGATCGGCCGGCTCGTCGACGCCGAATCGGTCCGCGAGTTCAAGGCCGAGTACGGGACCACGCTGGTCACCGCGTTCGCCCGGCTGCACGGGCATCCGGTCGGCATCATCGCCAACAACGGCGTGCTGTTCAGCGAATCCGCGCTCAAAGGCGCGCACTTCATCGAGCTGTGCGATCAGCGCGGCATCCCGCTGCTGTTCCTGCAGAACATCACCGGCTTCATGGTGGGCACGGACGCCGAGGCAGGCGGCATCGCCAAGGACGGCGCGAAGATGGTCACCGCGGTGGCCACCACACGGGTGCCCAAGCTCACCGTGATCATCGGCGGCTCGTTCGGCGCCGGCAACTACTCCATGTGCGGGCGGGCGTACTCGCCGCGGTTCCTGTGGAGCTGGCCGGCCAGCCGCATCTCGGTGATGGGCGGCGCGCAGGCGGCATCCGTCCTCGCCACCGTGAAGGAGGACCAGCTCACCGCCCGCGGCGAGTCGTGGACGGCAGAGGAGCGCGCCGCCTTCGAGGACCCGATCCGCGCCCAGTACGAGGAGCAGGGCGAACCGTACTACGCGACCGCGAGGCTCTGGGACGACGGCATCGTCGACCCCGACCGCACCCGGGACCTGCTCGGCCTCGCCCTCGACGTCGTCTCCCGCAGCCCGCTACGGGGTGCCGAGCCCGTCGAAGCGCCGCGCTTCGGCGTCTTCCGGATGTGAGGCCGTGATGTTCCAGACCGTGCTCGTCGCCAACCGGGGCGAGATCGCCCGCCGCGTGATCCGGACGCTGCGCCGTCTCGGCATCCGCAGCGTGGCCGTGTACAGCGACGCCGACGCCGATGCCCCGCACGTGCGCGAGGCGGATGCGGCGGTGCGGATCGGCGGCCCCGCGGCATCCGACTCGTACCTGCGGGTCGACGCGATCGTGGATGCGGCGCGGCGCACGGGGGCCGACGCCGTCCACCCCGGATACGGCTTCCTGTCCGAGAGCATGGCGCTGGCCTCCGCGTGCGCCGAGGCGGGCGTCGTCTTCATCGGACCGGATGCCGAGGCCCTCGAGGTCATGGGGGACAAGGCGAGGGCGCGCGACCACGTGGCGCGGAACG
This sequence comes from Microbacterium neungamense, assembly GCF_024971095.1. Lineage (NCBI taxonomy): Bacteria > Bacillati > Actinomycetota > Actinomycetes > Micrococcales > Microbacteriaceae > Microbacterium > Microbacterium neungamense. Next base: position 1,445,397 of record NZ_CP069717.1, on the reverse strand, counting down.
GCGTCCCGGTGGTGCCAGGCTTCAGCGCCGCGGGCATGGGCGAGGAGGAGATCCGGCGGCGGGCGGCCGAGGTCGGCTACCCGCTGCTCGTCAAGCCCAGCGCCGGAGGCGGGGGCAAGGGTATGGAGATCGTCCGCGACGGCGACGGGCTCGCCGCGGCCCTGGCCTCCGCGCGGCGCGTCGCCGCGGCCGCGTTCGGCGACGACACCCTGGTGCTGGAGCGGCTGATCCGGCGCCCGCGGCACATCGAGGTGCAGGTGTTCGGGGACCGGTACGGCACCGTGCGGGCGCTGGGGGAGCGGGAGTGCACCCTGCAGCGCCGGCACCAGAAGGTGATCGAGGAGGCGCCGGCCGCGAACCTGCCCGACCCCGTGCGGCAGCTCCTGTTCGAGGCCGCCGTGCGCGCCGCGGAGAGCGTGCACTACGTGGGTGCCGGCACGGTCGAGTTCCTCGTGGATGCGGATGCCGTGGACGAGGTGTTCTTCATCGAGATGAACACCCGGCTGCAGGTGGAGCACCCGGTCACCGAGGAGGTCACCGGCCTCGACCTCGTCGCGCTGCAGCTGCAGGTCGCGGCGGGGGAGGCGCTGCCCGAGGCGCCGCCGGTGCGCGGTCACGCGATCGAGGCGCGCGTGTACGCGGAGTCGCCGGAGCGCGGCTTCCTGCCGCAGACGGGCACCGTGCTGCTCTTCGACGCGCCGGCCGGGGTGCGCGTGGATGCCGCGATCGAGACCGGTTCGGCGGTGACCGGGTTCTACGACCCGATGATCGCGAAGGTCGTCGCCGCCGGCCCCGACCGCGAGACGGCGCTGCGCCGGCTGGACGCCGCCCTCGCCGACACCGTCGTGCTCGGGGTGGAGACGAACATCGCCTTCCTGCGCGCGCTCTGCCAGGACGAGCGGGTGCGCGCCGGCGATCTGGACACCGGCCTCATCGAGACGCTCCTGCCGTTCCGCACGGGTGCGCCGGGCGAGCGGATGCTGGCCGCCGCGGCATCCGTCGCCCGATCCGCCGCCGGGGCGGGCGCCGCTGCGGACTCGGCGGGGCCGTCGGGGGCGGGGCCGTCCGGGGTGGGCCCGCTGTGGCGCGAGCTGCGCGGCTGGCGCCTCGGCGAGCGTGCGCCGGAGCCGGCCGTCGCCTTCCTCACCGACGACGACGAGACCCTCGAGGCGCCGGATGCGGGAAGCGGGACGCCGGCGCTGCCGGCGGCCGTCGACGAGGACGGTGCGGTCTGGGTCGCGGAGGAGGGCAGGACCGTGCGGCTGCGGCCGCTGAGCCGGCGCGCCCGCATGGAGCGGCGGCTCGCCGAGCGACTGCCGGCCACCGGGCCGCGCCAGCCGGAGGGCCGTGCGCCCATGCCCGGCAGCGTCGTCGCCGTGCACGTGCCGGACGGTGCGCGGGTGCGCGCCGGCGACCCGCTCGTCTCGATCGAGGCGATGAAGATGGAGCATCCGGTGCTCGCGCCGCACGACGGCACGGTGCACCTCCTGGTCGCGCTCGGCGACCAGGTGCGGCGCGACCAACCCGTCGCCCGCGTGAGCGAGGAGGAGACAGCATGACCGAGGACCTCAACGACGAGGAGCGCGAGCTCGCGGCGATGGTGCGCGACTTCGCCGAACAGGTGGTCGCCCCCCAGGCGTACGAGGCGGACCGCAGCCACGCCCTGAACATGGAGGTGGTGCGGCAGATGGGGGAGCTGGGCCTGTTCGGCCTGCCGTTCTCCGAGGAGTACGGCGGACAGGGCGGCGACTACCTCGCCCTCGGCATCGCGATCGAGGCGCTCGCCCGGGTCGACCAGTCCATCGCGATCACGCTGGAGGCGGCGGTCAGCCTCGGGGCGATGCCGGTGTACCGGTTCGGATCGGAGCAGCAGAAGCAGGAGCACCTCCCGGCGCTGCTCGCCGGCGAGGCGCTGGCCGGCTTCGGCCTCACCGAGCCCGAGGCCGGCAGCGACGCCGGAGCCACCCGCACCACGGCCCGCCTGGAAGGCGACGAGTGGGTGATCGACGGCAGCAAGCAGTTCATCACGAACTCCGGGACGCCGATCACGCGCTTCGTCACGGTCACCGCCGTCACGGATCAGACCCCCGACGGGCGCAAGGAGATCTCCACGATCATCGTGCCGAACGGCACGCCCGGTTTCACCGTCGAACCCGGATACGACAAGGTCGGCTGGCGGGCATCCGACACGCATCCGCTCACCCTGCAGGGCGCGCGGGTTCCCGCCGGCAACCTGCTCGGGGAGCGCGGCGCCGGCTTCCGCAACTTCCTCAGCATCCTCGACGAGGGCCGCATCGCGATCGCCGCTCTCGCGACCGGAGCGGCGGAGGGATGCCTGGAGGCCGCGGTCGACTACGCGCAGAAGCGGACCGTGTTCGGGGCGGCGCTGAGCACCCGGCAGAACGCGCAGTTCACGCTGGCCCGGATGCGGGCGCGCGTGCACACCGCGCGGCTGGCCTGGCACCATGCGGCCCGGCTGCGGGACGCCGGCAGACCGTTCGCCGAGGCGGCGGCGATCGCGAAGCTCGTCTCCGGCGAGGCGGCGATGGACAACGCCCGCGACGCCACGCAGATCTTCGGCGGCAACGGCTTCATGAACGAGTATCCGGTGGCGCGACACTACCGCGACTCGAAGATCCTCGAGATCGGCGAGGGCACCACCGAGGTGCAGCTGCTCGTGATCGCGCGGGCGCTGGGACTCGCGGGGTAGCGTGGCGCCATGACCGACATCGTCCAGCGCGGGCTGTACTACGAGGAGTTCGAGGTCGGCGCCCGGTACCTGCACCGGCCGGGCCGCACCGCGACCGAAGCCGACAACGTGCTGTTCACCACGCTCACGATGAACACGCAGGCGCTGCACCTGGACGCCGCGTTCGCCGAGACGCAGCAGCCGTTCGGGCAGCGCCTGATGAACTCGATGTGGACGCTGTCGACGATGGTGGGCTCGTCGGTGGCGCAGCTGACGCAGGGCACCCTGGTCGCGCAGCTGGGGCTGGGGGACATCGCGTTCCCGCATCCGCTGTTCCCCGGCGACACGCTGTACACCGAGAGCGTCATCACCGAGAAGCGGCTGTCGTCCTCACGCCCGGGGCAGGGGATCTGCACGATCGCGCACACCGGGCGCAATCAGGACGGCACGGTGGTCGCCACCGCGACCCGGACCGTCCTCGTGCGCTGCATGCCGGAAGGGGAATGAATGTCCTTCGATCTCGGTCCCGCGCTGCTGTTCTGCCCCGCCGACCGTCCGGAGCGCTTCGCCGGAGCGCTGGCGAAGGCGGATGCCGTCATCCTCGATCTGGAGGATGCGGTGCTGCCCGGCGCGAAGGCGAGCGCCCGCGAGAGCATCGTCGCGGCCGACCTGGACCCGACCCGCGTGATCGTGCGGGTGAACCCGGCCGGCTCGGCGGATTTCGACGCCGACCTCGCGGCGGTCGCACGCACCCCGTTCCGGACGGTGATGACCGCGAAGACGGAGGATGCCGGGGCGCTCGACGTCTTCGGGGAGGACTATCGCGTGCTCGCGCTGTGCGAGACCGCTCGAGGAGTGCGAGCGGCCGATACCATCGCCGCGCATCCGCGGGTCGCCGGGCTGATGTGGGGCGCGGAGGACCTGGTCGCCTCTCTCGGCGGCACCGCCAGTCGCTTCGCGGACGGACGCTACCGCGACGTGGCGCGTGTCGCCCGCGCCCAGGTGCTGCTCGCCGCCGGGGCTCACGGCAAGGCCGCCATCGACGCCGTGCACCTGGACATCGACGACGAGGACGGGCTGGCCGCCGAGGCGGCGGATGCGGTGGCATCCGGCTTCCGGGCGACCGCGTGCATCCACCCGCGGCAGGTGCCGATCATCCGCGCCGCCTACCGGCCCGACGAGGACACGCTGGCGTGGGCGCGCGCCGTGCTCGCCGCCGCCGAGGGGGAGCGGGGCGTGTTCCGCTTCCAGGGCCGCATGATCGACGAGCCGGTGCTGCGGCACGCTCGATCGCTGCTGGCCCGCGCGTGAGCCGGTTCGTGCCGCCTCTCACCTCCGGGTCGCCCTGCGCGCGTCAGGCTTCGACGGTCTCCGCCGTGACGACGGCGGTGTCCGCCGCGGCGACGGCCTGCACCGGCACATCGTCGAGCAGGCGCAGCGTTCCGCGCTCCGCGAGGAAGCGGTGCACCGAGCCGTTGCGCAGCACGTCGCCCTCTCGGGGCAGCGTTCCGCCCGACACGTGCTGGAGGAGGGCGCGAATGACGCCGCCGTGGCTCACCACGACGATGGACTCGGCCCGGGGTGCGGAACGCCGACGTGATGCGCGCACGATGCGCTCGAGCGAGTCCAGGGCGCGGTCGCGCACCTGTGCCATCGTCTCCGCACCGGGAACCTCGGCGTGCCAGTCGCCGTACCGGGCGAGGTAGTCGGCGACCAGCATCCCCTCGCCGTCGCCGAACTCGCGCTCCCGCAGCCCCCGGGTCACCCCGGGTTCGGGCAGCCCCAGCGCGCCTGCGATGATCTGCGCGGTCTCCCGCGCGCGCATCAGCGGGCTGGCGTAGATGGCGTCCGGCCGCAGCTCTGCGAGCACTGCCGCGGCGGCGTGCGCATCGGCACGCCCGGTGTCGTTCAGCGGGATGTCGGTCGAGCCCTGGATGCGGCGCGCGAGGTTCCAGTCGGTCTGACCGTGGCGGACGAGGGTGAGAAGGGTCACCCCTCGAGACTACGTGAGCGGCCTGAGAGCCCCCGCGCCGAGCATCCGGGCCAGGCCGCCGAGCACCTCGGTGGTGCCGCCCGGCACGACGACGTCCGCCCAGGCATCCGCCCGCGTCGGCTCGCGATTCACGATGACCAGGGGGATGCCGCGCCGGCGCGCCCGCTCGATCACGCGCACGCCGGAGTTCACCGCGAGCGAGGTGCCGGCCACGAGCAGCGCGTCGGAGCCGCGCAGCAGCGATTCGGTGGCGCGGAAGCGGTCGGCCGGGACGTACTCGCCGAAGAACACCACGTCCGGTTTCAGCATCCCGCCGCACACCGTGCACGGCGGGATCACGAACCCCGCCGTGCTCTCGGGGGAGACGTCGCCGTCCGGATTGAGGACGATGCTCTCCGGGACGGTGATCCACGGGTTGAGCTCCTCCAGGCGGGCGGCGACGTCGCGACGGTCGAAAACCTGACCGCAGTCCAGGCAGAGGACCCTCCGCATCGTTCCGTGGATCTCCACGACGCGGGTGCTCCCGGCGCGCAGGTGCAGCCCGTCCACGTTCTGGGTGACGACCCCGGTGACCGCGCCGGCGCGTTCCATCGCGGCGAGCGCCAGATGGCCGCCGTTGGGCTCCGTGGAGGTGAACGCCCGCCAGCCGAGGTGCCCGCCCACCCAATAGCGGCGGCGGGCGGACTCGTCGGCCAGGTACGTCTGGATCGTCATCGGGGTCCCGCGCGTCCGCGCCCCGGCGCCGCGGTAGGCGGGGATGCCGGAGTCGGTGGAGATGCCGGCGCCCGTGAGCACGGCGATCCTGCGACCGCGGAGGACATCGGCCGCCTGCGCGACCAGGTCCTCCGGCGCCTGCTGCTGCTCGCTCGTCCGCACCTGCCCGAGTCTAGGTCGGCAGGAGCGGGTGCGGGCCGGGAGCCGGGATGTGGCGCCCCGTTCCGCCGCGGCCGCGGGGCTGCCGACCATCGTCGATTCCGTCATGGCCGCGCCCATCGTGCCGATCTCGAACGTAAGTACCAATGTCGGTGGCCCGTGGTGTAGTGGAGATATGAACAAAGAGCTGCTGGATGTGAGTGCCGACAAGGCCGCGGCGCTGGAGCGGCTGGTGTGCTCGGTCGGCGAGATCGAGGGGGTGCTGACCCGCCTGCAGGCGATGCGCGACGGGTTCCTCGCGGTGGGCGCGCAGCTCGCGGTCGAGATCGCGGCGGAGGCGGAGCACCCCGATGGCGGGGACATGTCGATCCGGTCGCTGACGGCGGAGCTGGGCGCGCTGCTGCGGGTCAGCGACCGGACCGTGCAGCGGCGGATGTCGGATGCCTCGGCGCTGGTGACCCTGTTCCCGTCGGTGTGGGAAGCGCAGGGGGAGGGGCGGATCAACGCCGGGCACGCACGGGTGATCGCCGATGCCGGGTCGGGGCTGACGGAGGCGAGCGATCGGGCGGCGTTCGCCGCGCTGGCGTTGGAGGTCGCGGAGCACGAGTCGCCGAACCGGCTGCGCAAGATCGCAGCGCGCCTGGCCGAGCGGTTCCAGCCGCGGTCGATCGAGGAGCGGCATCGGGAGCAGCGGGCGCGGCGGGGCGTGTGGGTCAAGGACGGTGCGGACGGGTGCGCCGAACTGGGGATGTCCGGCCCGGCGGCGCTCGTGCACGGCATGTTCGACCGGCTCACCCGCATGGCGCAGACCGTCAAGGCGGAGAACGCCCGCGCCGCCCGCGACCTCGCCCGCGCCGCTGGGGAGGATCCGGAGCGGGAGCTGCGCGCCTCCGATGACCGGACGCTGGGGCAGTTGCGGGCGGATCTGCTCGCCGATCTCGTGCTCACCGGCACCCCGGCCGGGCACGACACCCCGGAGGGATTGCTTGCAGGCATCACCGCGCAGGTGGAGATCACCGTCCCCGCGATGACGCTGATGGGCTGCGACCTCACGGCCGTCCGAGCGGCTGCCGGCGCCTTCCTCGCCGGCACGGGCCGCGCACCGGTGTCGGCGGGCGTCGGGTCGAGCGTGTGGACCGGGGGCCGATTGCCGCCGGCGATGCTGAACGGCCGCTCGCCGATCGATCTGCGTACCGCGCGGATGCTCGCCGGCGCGGCCTCCGGGTGGGACCGGGTGCTCACCGACCCGTTCACCGGGGCGATGCTCGCGGTGGATCGGTACCGGCCCGGCGCAGACCTGAAACGGCATCTGAAGGCCCGCGATCAGCGCTGCCGGTTCGTCGCCTGCGGCTACCCGGCGCGCCTGTGCGACCTGGACCATCATCAGGACGCCGCCCTCGGCGGGGCCACTCGCGCCGACAATCTCGGCGACTTCTGCCGACGGCACCACGTGCTCAAACACTGCGCGCCCTGGCATGTGCGGCAGCTGCCCGGCGGACTGATGGAATGGACCAGCCCCACCGGCCGCATCTACATCGACCAGCCGCCACCCCAGAACACCGTCACCTTCACCCCGCCGGACGCTCCCGGGGGCGTCTCTCGCACGCCTGATCTCTGGGGTCCGCTCGAGCAACGGCAAACAGCGCTCGCCCCCTTCTGACATCGCCTGACACCGACGTCGCTGACATCGCCTGACACCGACATCGCTGACAGAGTGGACGCATGCATGTCGTGCGCCTCACCGATCCGGGCGATCCCCGTCTCGACGACTACCGCGCTCTGACCGACATGGCGCTGCGCCGCGTGCACGAGCCGGCCGGAGGCCTCTACATCGCGGAGTCCATGAAGGTGATCGAGCGCGCGCTCAGCGCCGGGCACGTCCCGCGCTCCGTCCTCATCCAGGAGAAGTGGCTCGGACAGGTCACGAGCCTCGTCGGCGCCCTCGACATCCCCGTCCTCGTCGTCCCGGACACGGTCGCCGAGCAGGTCACCGGCTTCGCGGTGCACCGCGGCGCGCTGGCGGCCATGCACCGGCCCGCCCTTCCGACCGTCGCCGACGTCGTGCGCGATGCCCGGCTCGTCGTCGTGCTCGAGGACATCGTCGACCACACCAACGTCGGCGCCGCCTTCCGCGCCGCGGCCGGCCTCGGTGCCGACGCCGTGCTGGTGTCCCCGCGGTGCGGCGACCCGCTGTACCGGCGCAGCGTCCGCGTGAGCATGGGCACCGTGTTCCAGGTGCCGTGGACGCGGATCGGCGACTGGCCGGATGCCGCCGACGAGATGCGCCGGCTCGGCTTCGAGCTCGCCGCCCTCGCCCTCCGGGAGGACGCCGTCCCGCTCGACGCCTACGCCGCCGCGCGACCGGCACGCGTCGCCCTGATGCTCGGCACGGAAGGGGACGGGCTGTCACCCGCCGCGCTGGACGCGGCGGACCGGATCGTGACGATCCCGATGACCGGCGGGGTGGACTCCCTCAACGTGGCATCCGCGGCCGCCGTCGCCCTCTGGGCCCTGACCCACTGACCCCACCCGCCCCCGCGCGACCACGCGCACCGGCAGGGGCCGCGAAGGCTACTCCGCGTCCAGGAACGCGACCGGCGCGGCATCCGGCCGCTTCGGCGTGACGTTGTCCCCCGAGGACTGGTGGCGCAGCCGTCGCAGCACCCACGGCACCAGGTGCTCCCGAGCCCAGCTGATGTCCTCCGCACGAGCCTGGCGCCAGGTCTTCACCGGTACCGGGTCGGGCTGCATGGCCTGCAGCTCGTTCGGGACGTTCAGTGCCCGCAGCACCATCCGCGCCACCTCGTGATGCCCGAGCGCGTTGTAGTGGAGCCGGTCGTCGGCGAAGAACCGCGGGTCCTGCACCACCTTCAGCGCCCACTGGTCGGCCACGATGCAGTCGTGACGATCGGCGATCGCCCGCACGTTCTCGTTGTAGATCGCGACTTTGCCGCGGAACGGCCGGAACACCGGCGTGAAGCCGGTGTCGATCCCGGTGAAGAGGACGACGGCCGCCCCCGTCGAGGCGAGCCTTGCGACGGCGTCCTCCAGCTGCTGCGCGATCTCGTCCGGATCCGTGCCGACGCGGATGACGTCGTTGCCGCCCGCGCAGATCGAGATCAGATCCGGCCTCAGGGCGACAGCGGGCTCGATCTGGTCGGCGACGATCTGCGCGATGAGCTTGCCGCGCACGGCCAGATTCGCGTAGGCGAAGTCGTCCGCGTCCTGCGCCAGCACCTCGGCGACGCGGTCGGCCCACCCGCGGTGCCCGCCCGGCACGTTCGGGTCCGGGTCGCCGATCCCCTCCGTGAACGAGTCGCCGATCGCGACGAACCGCCGCCAGGGATGCGTGCCCTCGTTGTCGCGGTGCGGGGTGCGGGCCGAGTCCTGATCGGGCATCGTGCTCTCCTTCGCTCGCGGTGCGCCGGGGGTGGTGGCGGCACCGCATGCGAGCCTACCCCCGCCCCGCGCCGGGGCAGCCGAGCGGTGTCCGCGGGCTGGATTATCGTAGAGGCGATGCTCTCTCCGTCCTTTCCTCAGCGTGCGCCGTGGGGGACGGCCGACAAGCTCAGGGCATGGCAGCGGGAGGCACTGGAGGAGTACTTCCGGGCCGACAAGCGCGACTTCCTGGTCGCCGCGACGCCGGGCGCCGGTAAGACCACCTTCGCGCTCACGCTCGCGGTCGAGCTGCTGCGCATGGGCGAGGTGGACCGGGTGATCGTGGTCACCCCCACCGAGCACCTCAAGACGCAGTGGGCGGATGCCGCCGCGCGCGTGCACATCCGCCTCGACCCCCGCTTCCGCAACAGCCACTGGGCGCCGTCGCGCCAATACCACGGCGTGGTCGTCACCTACGCCCAGGTCGCCGCGAAGTCCAGCGTGCACCGGCATCTCACCGAGTCCGCGAAGACCCTCGTCATCCTCGACGAGGTGCACCACGGCGGCGACGCGCTCAGCTGGGGCGACGCGATCCGCGACGCGTACACGCCCGCGAAGCGCCGCCTGCTGCTCTCCGGTACGCCGTTCCGCAGCGACACCGCCCCGATCCCGTTCGTCGAGTACCTGCCCGACGAGTCAGGCGCGCGCGTCTCCAGCACCGACTACCGCTACGGATACGGCCGCGCCCTCGCCGACGGCGTCGTCCGCCCGGTGCTGTTCCACATGTACGCCGGCAAGATGCGCTGGCGCACCAGCGCCGGCGACGAGCTCGAGGCGCACCTCGGACAGGACAACACCAAGGACGTCACCTCGCAGGCCTGGCGCACGGCACTGGATCCGGAGGGGGAGTGGATGCCGGCGGTGCTCTCCGCCGCCGACCGCAGGCTGAGCGAGATCCGCCACCACGTCCCGGATGCCGGCGGGCTCGTCCTCGCGACCGACCAGACCGTCGCCCGCGCCTACGCGAAGATCCTGCACAGCATCACCGGCGAGCACCCGACCGTCGTCCTCTCCGACGACGCCACCGCCTCCGAGCGGATCGAGAAGTTCAGCGCCGGTACCAGCCGCTGGATGGTGGCCGTGCGGATGGTGTCCGAGGGGGTCGACGTCCCGCGCCTGGCCGTCGGGGTGTACGCCACCTCCTCCTCGACCCCGCTGTTCTTCGCACAGGCCATCGGCCGGTTCGTGCGCGCCCGCCGGCGCGGCGAGGCCGCCAGCGTGTTCCTGCCCAACGTGCCCGTGCTGATGACCCTCGCCAACGAGATGGAGCGCCAGCGGGACCACGCCCTCGACCGGCAGACGAAGGACGACGACGGCTTCGACGACTCCCTGCTGGAGAGCGCCAACCGTGAGGAGGAGGCCTCCGACGCGCTCACGCAGGAGTTCAGCTATCAGGCCATCTCGTCGGTCGCGCACTTCGACCGCGTCGTGTTCGAGGGCAAGGAGTTCGGCCAGCTCGCCGAACCCGGAACACCCGAGGAGGAGGAGTTCATCGGCATCCCCGGGCTCCTCGAACCCGAGCACGTGCACGAACTGCTCATGCAGCGTCAGGCCCGGCAGAGCCGGCTCCGCGAGGCGCGCGAGGCTGCGCAGGGCCCCGAGCAGACGACCACGCTGCCGCCCCCGCTGCACCGCACGCTGCGCGAACAGCGCCAGCTGCTGAACAGCCTGGTCGGGTTGTACGCGCGCCAGAGCGGCGAGCCGCACGGCGCGGTGCACGCCGAGCTCCGTCGGCTCTGCGGCGGCCCCGCCGTCGCGCAGGCCACGGTCGCCCAGCTGCAGGCGCGGATCGACCTGCTCCGCAAGCGCGTCCGCTCCTGAGTGCGTTCGCGGAGCGGGTTCGGATGCCCGAAATGCTGGCAATCCGGCATCCCGGGGCATCCGGCAGCCGGGCCGCCGATAGCGTGGAACGGTTGTCCCGACCCGTGAGGAGAGTCATGCAGGCCCCCGCTGAGCCGACCGCCGCCGACCGGAAGCGCTGGGCGCGCTACCTCGTCGAGGAGCGCTCCGAAGGCGCCGTGTACCGCCGGCTCGCCGCCCGTCGCGACGGCGAGGAGCGGGAGATCCTGACCGCGCTGGCGGATGCCGAGCGTCGTCACGAGCAGCACTGGCTCGACCTGCTCGGCGGGGAGCCGGCGAGGCTGCCCTCCGCAGGCATCCGTTCACGCATGCTGGCCTGGATGGCCGGCCGCTTCGGGCTCATCTTCGTGCTGGCCCTCGCGCAGAGCGCCGAGGCGCGGTCGCCGTACGACGCCGAGCAGTACGCCACTCCGGCGATGCGCGCCGACGAGAAGGTCCACCACGAGGTGGTGCGCGGGCTCGCCGCCCGCGGCCGGCGGCGCCTGTCCGGATCGTTCCGCGCGGCGGTGTTCGGCGCGAACGACGGCCTGGTCAGCAATCTCGCCCTGGTGCTCGGAATCGGCGCGACCGGGGTGAGCAGCAGCTTCGTGCTGTTCAGCGGCATCGCCGGGCTTCTCGCCGGGGCGCTCTCGATGGGGGCGGGGGAGTTCGTGTCGGTGCGCTCCCAGCGCGAGCTGCTGGCCGCCACGGAGGCCAACGACCATGCGGATGCCGCAGCCGCAGACCTCGACATCGACGAGAACGAGCTCGCCCTCGTCTACCGCGCCCGCGGGATGGATCAGGACGAGGCGCTGAAGCGCGCGCGGCGCATCGTCAGTGCCGCCCGCGAAGGCGTGCGCCGCGCCGCCACCGGGCCGGTCGGCGCGGTCGGCACGGATCACGAGATCGTCGGCAGCGACTGGACCGCCGCGCTCTCCAGCTTCCTGCTCTTCGCCTCCGGCGCGATCGTCCCCGTGCTGCCGTGGATCTTCGGACTCAGCGGGACCACAGCGATCGTCACGGCCCTGATCCTCGTTGGCGTCGCCCTGCTCAGCACGGGCGCCATGGTCGGCATCCTGTCCGGCGGCCCGCCGCTGCGCCGCGCTCTGCGGCAGCTGGCGATCGGCTTCGGGGCGGCGGCGATCACCTACGGGCTGGGGTTGGTTTTCGGCGTCGGGGCGGTCTAGGACGAAACGATCGAGGCCCCGGTCCGTGGGACCGGGGCCTCGTTTCGTGCGCGAGGGGGTGTTGGAATTCATCACATCGTTGACAGCCGATCGTGCGGACCTCGTCGGTGATCGTTGACGCCTGAGTCGCGACATCGTTGACCAACTCGACTCGGTAGTCCTCGGCCCGCTCGATGAGCGTCAAGGCGTCCGGGATCTCGTCGAGGAACAGCCGCTCGTACTTCAGCGTCCCGAACCCGCGTTCGCGTGACCCGTTCTGGCCTGGCGACTTCACCCGGGTGCGGACATGCCGAAGCTCGGGGTGACGCATGATGAACAACTCGAAGTTCAACGACCGGAACGGGCCGCCATTGTCCGTGACGATGGTGAGGACCGGCAGCAGCTCCCCGGTGTCCGCATCGACCTCACACTCGTCGACGAGCGGGTGCCCGAACAGACGCTCGTACTCGGCCAAGGCGAGATCGATCGCGGCGATCGCGTCGTACTGGTTCGCCGTCGGCGACACATGGAACGGGTACTCGAGCTTCGAGAACCAGTCCCGACACCCCGCGATCCGCCAGGTCCCGCCCTGGGTGGTCTCGAACTCGCTGAAGTCCAGCTGCCACACCTGGTTCGGTCCGGTCGGGTTGCGAGCGAACGCTGCCTTCCGGTCCTTCGCCAACTCCCGACGCTGCTTCTGGTACTCCGACGGCAGGATCAGCCCGTCGTCACGCAGCAGCCGCAGCACCGTCGCCTGCGACACCTTGTGCCCGTCGTGCCGCGTCATCGCCCAGATCTTCCGGTGACCCCACGCCGGCTTCGCCAACGCATGCTTCACCACCAGCGGCCGAGCGGCATCCCTCGCCGGCTGCGGCCGCGGCCCCTTCGGCGGCTGTTCCTGCCGCGCCTTGGCCTGCCAGCGTCGCCAGGTGCGTTCGGGCATGTCGATCAGCTTGCAGAACCTCGCGGTCGACATGCCCGCCTCGACGCGGATCACCTCGAGGTCCTCGAAGGGCCCAAGCGTCCCTCCGCGGACTTCTTCCATACCCGGATCTCGACCGCCGCCTCACCGAGCGCCTGGGTCAGCTCCGCGACCTCCGCCTCGAGCTGCTGCTCCCGGGTCGAGGGCCCGTTCTTGCCCGCCGCGAGACTCGTCTTCCCGGCCTCGAGGAAGTCCGCCTTCCACCGGCCGATCGACTGCTCGCTGACCTTCTCGCGCCTGGCCGCCTCGGCGATCGTCATCTCGCCGGCGAGGATGCTCAGCACGATCCTCGTCTTCTTCTCCACCGGGATCACAGGTGGTCTTCCCATGTCGAACTCTCCGCTCAGGACTCAATCAATGGTCCTGCCACAAAGTCTGACGCGCGACACTCGGGTCCAGCCCCTATCAGCGATCACACACCGCCAACCAGGCCCGGTGACAACACCCCCCGGATCATCGAGGACAGGGGGCAGCAATCATGCCGGGCCCGGCAGGCCGTCACCGCCCAGCATGGCCGCCGAGCGGGTCACGAAGAAAGTAGCGGGGGCGAAGTCCGAGGTGAAGTCCGCCGGAAGCGGGCGGGATGTCGCCTGGACGGCGGATAGAATCATGCGCGGCGGTATCCGTCTGCCGCGCGCAGCTGCGACTCGACGTGCTGCGCACACCTCCGCTCGAGCACGAGGCACACCGTGAAACGACTACGCCCAGATTCCCCTCCCTTCAGACGCCGCACCCGCCGCACCGCCAAGGCTGTGCTCGCGGGCGCCCTGGCCGGCGCGCTCGCGCTCGGCGGTTCGGCGGCCGCCTACGCGGTCGAGTCGACCGTCGAGCCCGCGCCGAACCCGCCGATGGTCGAGCAGTGCGAGCTCGACCTGGCCATCAGCGTCGACCTGTCCAACTCCGTCACCGATGCTCAGCTCGCGCAGGTGCGCAGCGAGCTCGGCGACCTCGCCGCATCGCTCGAGGGCTACCCCGTGCGCTTCGCGGTGCACAACTTCGCGTCGAGCGCCCCGGCCACCCGCGCCGCCGCCAACGCCCCTCTCGCGCTGACCTCGGTCGCGGACGCCGCGGGCGTCGCGGCCATCACCTCGCACGTCAACGGGATGCAGCGTCCCGCCCGCGCGCAGGGCGGCACCAACTGGGACCGCGCCTTCGCGGCCATCACGCGCGCCGACGAGACCTACGACGCCCTCATCTTCCTGACCGACGGCAACCCGACCCAGTACGGCAGCCCCGCGCGGGGCCCCGGCAGCAGCACGAACGTGCCGGTGATGGACGCCGCCGTCCGCAGCGCCAACGAGCTCAAGGCCACCGGTACGCGGATCGTGCCGATCGGCGTGAGCGACAACCTCGCCGGCCAGGCGCTCGCCGACTTCCGCGAGCACATCCGCCAGGTCTCCGGGCCCGTGGAGGGCAGCGACTACCATATCGCCGGCTTCGCGGCGCTGCGGAGCACCCTCGTCGAACTCGTGAACGAGAACTGCGCGTCGATCGCGCTCGAGAAGACGGGTGTGCTCGACGGTGACGTGGCCACGTACACGTTCACGGCTACCAACACCGGCAACGTGACCCTCACGGGCGTGTCGATCGCGGATGAGCTGCCCGGCCTGTCGGACATCGTCTACGGCGAGTGGCCGGGCGCGGAGGGCGTGCTGGCTCCCGGCCAGTCCGTCACGGCGACGGCGACGTACACGCTGACGCAGGCCGACCGCGAAGCGGGCGTCGTGCACAACACCGCGACGACCACGGGCACCCCGCCCACCGGCGGCCCGGTGACCGACGAGGACGAGTTCGACCTGCCGGTGCCGCAGACGCCCGGCATCTCCCTCGTGAAGACGGGTGTGCTTGACGGTGACGTGGCCACGTACACGTTCACGGCTACCAACACCGGCGACGTGACCCTCACGGGCGTGTCGATCGCGGATGAGCTGCCCGGCCTGTCGGACATCGTCTACGGCGAGTGGCCGGGCGCGGAGGGCGTGCTGGCTCCCGGCCAGTCCGTCACGGCGACGGCGACGTACACGCTGACGCAGGCTGACCGCGACGCGGGCGTGGTGCACAACACCGCGACGACCACGGGCACCCCGCCCACGGGCGGCCCGGTGACCGACGAGGACGAGTTCGACCTGCCGGTGCCGCAGTCCCCGGGCATCTCGCTGGTGAAGACGGGTGTGCTCGACGGTGACGTGGCCACGTACACGTTCACGGCTACCAACACCGGCAACGTGACCCTCACGGGCGTGTCGATCGCGGATGATCTGCCCGGCCTGTCGGACATCGTCTACGGCGAGTGGCCGGGCGCGGAGGGCGTGCTGGCTCCCGGCCAGTCGGTCACGGCGACGGCGACGTACACGCTGACGCAGGCTGACCGCGACGCGGGCGTGGTGCACAACACCGCGACCACCACGGGCACCCCGCCGAGCGGTGATCCGGTGACCGACGAGGACGAGTTCGACCTGCCGGTGCCGCAGTCCCCGGGCATCTCGCTGGTGAAGACGGGTGTGCTCGAGGGCGACGAGATCGCCTACGAGTTCACGGCTACCAACAACGGCGACGTGACCCTCACGGGCGTGTCGATCGCGGATGAGCTGCCCGGCCTGTCGGACATCGTCTACGGCGAGTGGCCGGGCGCGGAGGGCGTGCTGGCTCCCGGCCAGTCGGTCACGGCGACGGCGACGTACACGCTGACGCAGGCTGACCGCGAAGCGGGCGTGGTGCACAACACCGCGACCACCACGGGCACCCCGCCCACCGGTGGCCCGGTGACCGACGAGGACGAGTTCGACCTGCCGGTGCCGCAGTCCCCGGGCATCTCGCTGGTGAAGACCGGCGTGCTCGAGGGCGACGAGATCGCCTACGAGTTCACGGCTACCAACACGGGCAACGTCACCCTCGCCGAGGTCTCGATCGCGGATGAGCTGCCCGGCCTGTCGGACATCGTCTACGGCGAGTGGCCGGGCGCGGAGGGCGTGCTGGCTCCCGGCCAGTCCGTCACCGCGACGGCGACGTACACGCTGACGCAGGCCGACCGCGACGCGGGCGTCGTGCACAACACCGCGACCACCACGGGCACCCCGCCGAGCGGTGATCCGGTGACGGACGAGGACGACTACTCGCAGCCGCTGCCGCCCAACCCCGGCATCTCGCTCGTGAAGACGGGTGTGCTCGACGGTGACGTGGCCACGTACACGTTCACGGCCACCAACAACGGCGACGTGACCCTCACGGGCGTGTCGATCGCGGATGAGCTGCCCGGCCTGTCGGACATCGTCTACGGCGAGTGGCCGGCGGCGGAGGGCGTGCTGGCTCCCGGCCAGTCCGTCACGGCGACGGCGACGTACACGCTGACGCAGGCCGACCGCGACGCGGGCGTCGTGCACAACACCGCGACCACCACGGGCACCCCGCCCACCGGTGGCCCGGTGACCGACGAGGACGAGTTCGACCTGCCCGTGCCGCAGTCCCCGGGCATCTCGCTGGTCAAGACCGGCGCGCTCGAGGGCGACGAGATCGCCTACGAGTTCACGGCTACCAACACGGGCAACGTCACCCTCGCCGAGGTCTCGATCGCGGATGAGCTGCCCGGCCTGTCGGACATCGCGTACGGCGAGTGGCCGGGCGCGGAGGGCGTGCTGGCTCCCGGCCAGTCCGTCACCGCGACGGCGACCTACACGCTGACGCAGGCCGACCGCGATGCCGGCGCCGTCGAGAACACCGCGACCACCACGGGCACCCCGCCCACCGGTGGCCCGGTGACCGACGAGGACGACTTCGTCCAGCCCGTGCCGCAGTCCCCGGGCATCTCGCTGGTCAAGACCGGCACGCTCGACGGCGACATCATCGCCTACGAGTTCCTGCTGACCAACACGGGTGACGTCACCCTCACCGGCGCATCCATCACCGACGAGCTCGAGGGCCTGTCGAAGATCGCGTACGGCGAGTGGCCGGCGGACGAGGGCGTGCTCGCCCCCGGTGAGTCCGTGTCGGCGACGGCCACGTACTCCCTGACGCAGGCCGACCGCGACGCCGGAGTGGTGGAGAACACCGCCACCGGCACCGGCAACCCGCCCAGCGGCGACCCGGTGAGCGACGACGACACGCACGAGGAGCCGGTGCCGCAGGCGCCGGGCATCTCGCTCGTGAAGACCGGCGAGTTCGACGGCGACCGGATCCGGTACACCTTCACGGTGACCAACACCGGCGACGTCACGCTGCGCGATGTCGCGATCACCGACGAGCTCGAGGGCCTGTCGAAGATCGCGTACGGCGAGTGGCCGGCGGCCGAGGGCGTGCTCGCCCCCGGCGAGTCGGTGACCGCCACGGCCACGTACGCGGTGACCGCCGCCGACCGCGCCGCCGGCGAGGTCGTCAACGACGCCACCGCCACCGGCACGACGCCCGGCGGTGACGACGTGACCGACAGCGACAGCGCGACCGTCGAGGTCGGCTCGCTCGCCGTGACCGGTGCCGACGCCGCCCAGTTCGCGCGGCTCGCCCTGTTCGGGTTGCTCACGATCGCGCTCGGCGCGTTCGCGGTCATCCTGGCCCGTCGGAGCGCGCGTGCATAGCGCGCGCTGACCAGGCGACGCCCCCGCGACCAGCGCTGACTCCCCCCAGCGGTCGCGGGGGCGTCGTCCTGCCAATGCCCGCCCGCCGCGGCCCCGCCGCGCATCGCAATCGGGTTTCCCAGCCGCGCGAACCTGAATCGTTCGCATGTGTGGAATCGTCGGCTATGTCGGGCCCCGTGAGAGCCAGGACATCCTTCTTTCAGGTCTCGCCCGTCTCGAGTACCGCGGCTACGACTCCGCGGGCATCGCCGTGATCGACGGCGCCGGCGACCTGCACGCCGCCAAGAAGGCGGGCAAGCTCGCCCGCCTGCGCGAGCAGCTCGACGCGGCGCCGATCCCCGCGGGCACCACGGGCATCGGCCACACCCGGTGGGCCACGCACGGCGGCCCCACCGACCAGAACGCGCACCCGCACCTGGCCGACGACGACCGCCTCGCGGTCATCCACAACGGCATCATCGAGAACTTCGCCGAGCTGCGCTCGGAGCTGCTCGCCCAGGGCTACGCCTTCCGCAGCGAGACCGACACCGAGGTCGCGGCGGTGCTGCTCGGCCGCGAGTACCGCGCGCACGGCGGCGACCTCATCGCCGCGTTCCGCGCCGTGGCCAAGCGCCTCGAGGGCGCGTTCACGCTGCTCGCGATGCACAAGGACCACCCCGGGCTCGTCGTCGGCGCCCGCCGCAACTCGCCGCTCGTCATCGGGCTCGGCGAGGGCGAGAACTTCCTCGGATCCGACGTCGCCGCGTTCGTCGAGCACACGCGCCGCGCCGTCGCGATCGGCCAGGACCAGATCGTCGCGATCACGCCCGAGACGGTCGACGTCACAGACTTCGACGGCAACGCGGTCGAGACCTCGCCGTTCGACGTGATGTGGGACGCAGCCGCTGCCGACAAGGGCGGCTGGTCGAGCTTCATGGCGAAGGAGGTCTCGGAGGAGCCCGAGGCCGTCGCCAACACCGTGCGCGGTCGCGTCAAGGACGGCCAGGTCGCGATCCCCGAGCTCGACGGCATGGACGAGCTGTTCGCCGGGATCAACCGGATCATCGTGGTCGCGTGCGGCACCGCGTCGTATGCCGGGCAGGTCGGCAAGTACGCGATCGAGCAGTGGGCGCGCATCCCGGTCGACGTCGAGCTCGCGCACGAGTTCGCTACCGCGACCCGATCGTCGGCCCAGACACGCTCGTCGTCTCGATCAGCCAGTCGGGCGAGACGATGGACACGCTCATGGCGGTCAAGGAGGCCGCGCGCCTCGGCGCGAAGACGCTGTCGATCTGCAACACGCAGGGCGCCACCATCCCGCGCGAGTCCGACGCCATCATCTACACGCACGCCGGTCCCGAGGTCGCCGTCGCGTCGACGAAGGCGTTCGTCGCTCAGATCACCGCGCTCTACCTCCTCGCCCTGCACGTCGGACGGATCCGCGGATCCATCACTCCCGAGGCGTCCGCCGAGGCCGTGCGCGAGCTGGAGTCGCTCCCGGAGAAGATCCAGTGGATCCTCGAGCACGAGCAGGAGCGCACCGAGCAGCTGGCGCACTGGATGGCCGACACCCGGTCGGTGCTCTTCCGGCCGTCACGTGGGCTTCCCGATCGCGCTCGAGGGCGCGCTCAAGCTCAAGGAGATCTCCTACATCCACGCCGAGGGCTTCGCCGCCGGCGAGCTGAAGCACGGCCCGATCGCGCTCATCGAGCCCGGCCAGCCCGTCTTCGTCGTCGTGCCGTCGCCGCGCGGCGCCGCCACCATGCACGCCAAGGTCATCTCGAACATCGAGGAGATCCGCGCCCGCGGCGCTCGCGTCATCGCGATCGCGGAGCAGGGGGACTCGGCCGTGCTGCCGCATGCCGACGAGGTGCTGCGCATCCCGCTCGCCGCGCCGCTGTTCGAGCCGATCCTCGCGGTCGTGCCGCTGCACATCTTCGCCATGGGGCTCCCCAACCCCGCACCACACGTCAACACCCCAAGCAACAAAAAAGTCCTGAGCCGCGACTCGTTCGTAAACGATGTCGCGACTCAGGACATTTCGTGCGCGAGGGGGACTTGAACCCCCACGCCCTATGCGGGCACTAGCACCTCAAGCTAGCGCGTCTACCTATTCCGCCACCCGCGCAGGTGATGAAAGGTCGTTGCCGACCGAAGAACGAGATTAGCACGTTCCGGACCCCGGATCGAACCGGCACAGCGCCCGGGCGTGGCATCCGGGTTCGATAGCCTGGGAGCATGCCGGAGCCCGAACGTCCCGAGGTCGTCGAGATCGCCCGAGACCTCATCCGCATCGACACGTCGAACTGGGGAGGCGGCAAGGCGAACGGGGAACGGGAAGCCGCCGAGTACGTCGGCGCCCGGCTCGAGGGGCTCGGGCTGACCCCCGAGTACTACGAGCCGATCCCGCGGCGCACGAACGTGATGGCGCGCGTGCCCGGCCGCGACCCGGAGCGCCCGGCGCTCGTGGTTCACGGCCACCTCGACGTCGTCCCCGCGATCGCCGAGGACTGGAGTGTCGACCCGTTCGCGGGCGAGATCCGCGACGGGATGCTGTGGGGGCGCGGCGCTGTCGACATGAAGAACATGGACGCGATGATCCTCGCCGCCGTCGGGGACATCCTCCGCGGCGGAGAGCAGCCGGAGCGCGACCTCATCCTGGCCTTCTTCGCCGACGAGGAGAACGGGGGAGTCGAGGGCTCGGCCCTGGTGGTGCGGAACCGGCCGGAGTGGTTCCGCGGCGCCACGGAGGCGATCAGTGAGGTGGGCGGCTACTCCATCACCGTGGACGACCGGCGCGCCTACCTGCTGCAGGTGGGGGAGAAGGCCCTGATGTGGCTCCGGCTGGTCGCGAAGGGACGCGCCGGGCACGGCAGCCGCCTCCACGAGGAGAATGCGGTCACCCGCCTCGCCGAGGCGGTCGCGGCGATCGGACGCACGCGCTGGCCCGTCCGCCTCACCCCGACCACACGCGCCCTGCTGGACGGGCTGAGCGCGCTCACCGGACGCCCCGTGGACGATCCGGATGTCCTCGCCGCGGCATCCGGCCCCGCCGAGGCGTTCCTGCGCTCCACCTTCCGCACCACCGCCAACCCGACGGTCCTGAGCGCAGGCTACAAGCACAACGTCATCCCGGAGGCCGCGGAGGCGTTGATCGACGTGCGCGTCATCCCCGGCACCGAGGACGACGTGCTCGCCGAGCTGCAGCGCATCGTCGGCGACGACATCGAGATCCAGACCGTCGTCCGCGACATCGGCATGGAGACCCCGTTCGAGGGCGACCTGGTGGAGGCCATGATCGCGGCGCTCGGCCGTCACGACCCCGGTGTCCCGGTCATCCCGTATCTCCTCGGCGCCGGCACCGACAACAAGGCGCTGGCCTCGATCGGGATAACCGGATACGGCTTCGCGCCCCTGCGGCTGCCGGCGGGCCTGGACTTCACGGGCATGTTCCACGGCGTCGATGAGCGCGTCCCCGTAGAATCGCTTGTCTTCGGCCAGCGTGTGCTGGCCGATCTGCTGCGCACCTGCTGACCGCCGCGCCCGTGCTCACCCGCCCGCGCGTGTGCGCCGCGCCCACGATCAAGAAAGCCACTGCATGCATCTGCTCGAAGCACTCATCCTCGGCATCGTCCAGGGACTGACCGAGTTCCTCCCGATCTCCTCCAGCGCCCACCTGCGCATCCTCGGATCGTTCCTTCCGTCGGCGACCGACCCGGGTGCCGCCTTCACGGCGATCACGCAGATCGGCACTGAGACGGCCGTGGTGGTGTTCTTCTGGCGCGACATCGTCCGGATCATCGGGCGCTGGTTCGGCTCGCTCACCGGACGCGTGCCGCGCACCGACGCGGATGCCCGGATGGGCTGGCTGATCATCATCGGCAGCATCCCGATCGTGGTGCTCGGCCTGCTCTTCCAGGACCAGATCGAGACCGTGTTCCGCTCGCTGTGGGTCGTGGCGATCATGCTCATCGTCTTCGGCGTCCTGCTCGGGATCGCCGACTACGTCGGCGCCAAGCGCCGCAACCTCAGCCAGCTCACCTATCCGCACGGCATCGCCTACGGCTTCGCGCAGGCCCTCGCCCTCGTCCCCGGCGTCTCCCGCTCCGGAGGCACGATCACCATGGGGCTGTTCCTGGGCTACGAGCGCGCCGCCGCCGCCCGCTACGCGTTCCTGCTCGCGATCCCCGCCGTGTTCGGCAGCGGCTTCTACCAGCTGTTCAAGAACTGGGGCGAGACCTCGATCTTCACCATGGGGGAGACGCTCGCCGCCACCGGCATCGCCTTCGTCGTCGCGCTCGGCGTGATCGCGTTCTTCATGCGCTGGATCTCCCGGCGCAGCTTCCTGCCGTTCGTGATCTACCGCATCCTGCTCGGCGGCGTGCTGCTGATCATGCTCGCGACGGGGGCGCGGCAGCCCTGACGCTTCGACGGGCTCAGCGTCCGCTTCGACGGGCTCAGCGTCCGCTTCGACGGGCTCAGCGTCCGCTTCGACGGGCTCAGCGTCCGCTTCGACGGGCTCAGCGTCCGCTTCAGCGCTTGTGGTCGGGGCCGTCGTTGCGGCGGCGCAGGTAGCGCTCGAACGCCTGCGCGATCGCGTCGCCGGACGCATCCGGGGAGTCCCACGCGTCGCGCGTGCGCTCCAGCTGCCGGATGTATTCCGTCATCTCCTCGTCCTCGGCGGCGGCGGCATCGATCGACGCCTCCCAGGCGGCCGCTTCGGTGCGCAGATGCTCGCGGTCGGTGCCGATGCCGGTGAGCTCCTCGAGCCGGTCGAGCAGGGCGAGGGTCGCCTTCGGAGAGGGCGCCGCGGTCGCGACGTAGTGCGGCACGCTCGCCCACAGGCTGGCCGTGGGGATGCCGGCGGTCTCGGCGAAGTGCTCGAACACGCTGAGGATGCCGACCGGGCCCTCGTACGTGGAGCGCTCCAGGCCGTGCGCCTCCCGCACCGCTTCGTTCTGACTGGAGGCGAACACCGAGATCGGCCGGGTGTGCGGCACGTCGGACAGCATCGCCCCGAGCGTCACGAACCCGGTCACGTCGTCGCGCAGCGCGACGTCGACGAACTCGCCCGCGAACGCCTGCCACGCCCGGGCCGGCTCTGAGCCGGTCAGCAGCCACAGCTCCGGTCCCTCTCCCGAGGTCGCCGGGCGCCACAGCGACGCCGACGGCCAGCGCAGCTGACGGCGGCCCGTGGCGTCCATCGCCGTGGTGGGACGGGTGTACTGGTAGTCGAAGTACAGCTCCGGGTCCGCGGAGTGCACGAGCTCGTAGTCCGCATCGCGGCGCAGCGTCGCGATGGCGCCGCTGGCGGCCTCCCCGGCGTCGTTCCAGCCGTCGAACGCCGCCACGATGATCCGCGAGCCGAGTACGTCCACTCCGCGTGTCCCTTCCTCGAACCGATGTCCCTCCAGGCTAGTCGCCCCCGGCCGGGACGGGGCGGCGGCCCGGATAGCATGGACCGGTGAACAGCAGAAGCGATGCCGGAGGGCCCAGCGCCGTCCTATGGGACATGGACGGAACTCTCGTCGACACCGAACCGTTCTGGATGGTGGCCGAGACCGAGCTGGTGGAATCCTTCGGCGGCACGTGGACGCACCAGGACGCCGTCGAGCTCGTCGGCAACGGACTGCTCGACAGCGCCGCGGTGCTGCAGCGCGCCGGCGTCGACATGGAGGCCGAGGCGATCGTCCAGCACCTGACCGACCGCGTCACCGACGCCCTGCGCACCCAGGGGGTGCCGTTCCGCCCTGGCGCGCGCGAACTGCTCGCGGACCTGCGCGCCGCCGGCATCCCGACCGCGCTGGTGACCATGTCGCTGCGCCGCATGGCCGAGGGCGTCGTCGGCCTGATCGACTTCGACGCCTTCGACCACATCGTCGCCGGCGACGACGTCTCCCAGCCCAAGCCGCACCCCGAGCCGTACCTGCGGGCGGCCGAGCTGCTCGGCATCGACATCGCCGACGCCGTCGTGATCGAGGACTCCCGCACGGGCCTGGCCGCCGGCCTGGCATCCGGTGCCGTCACCCTCGGCGTGCCGCACATCGTGCCCCTCGACGACGCCGGCGCGCACGCGCTGTGGCCCACGCTGAGCGGACGCACCACCGATGACATCGTCGCGCTGCACCGCGAGGGACGTCTCGCCTCGGAGGCCGCGCGATGACCGCGGCGCGTCGGCCCAGCGGCCCGTTCCGCGAGGGCGACCGCGTGCAGCTGACAGGACCCAAGGGTCGTCTGCACACCATCACCCTGCGCGCCGACGGGGAGCTGCACACGCACCACGGCGTGCTGCGTCACGCCGACATCATCGGGCTGCCCGACGGGTCGGTCGTCACGAACAGCTCCGGGCACGACTACCTCGCCCTGCGCCCGCTGCTGCGCGACTTCGCGATGTCGATGCCGCGCGGCGCGGCCATCGTGTACCCGAAGGACGCCGCGCAGATCGTGATGCAGGCGGACCTCTTCCCCGGCGCCACCGTCGTCGAAGCCGGCGTCGGCTCCGGGGCGCTCTCGCTGGCCCTGCTGCGCGCGGTCGGCGGCGACGGCACGCTGGTCTCCTTCGAGCGCCGCGAGGACTTCGCCGAGGTCGCCAAGGCGAATGTGGAGACCTTCTTCGGCGGCATCCCGGACAGCTGGCGGGTCGTCGTGGACGACCTCGCCGAGGCGCTGCCCGGCGAGTTCCCCGCCGGCACCGTCGACCGGGTCGTGCTGGACATGCTCGCCCCGTGGGAGTGCATGGACGCCGTCGCGGACGCCCTGGCGCCCGGCGGCGTGGTGCTCTGCTACGTCGCGACCGCCACCCAGCTCTCCCGAGTCGCCGAGTACATCCGCGGCACCGGGCTGTTCACCGAGCCGGATGCCTCGGAGACCATGGTCCGCGGCTGGCACGTCGAAGGCCTCGCCGTCCGCCCCGACCACCGCATGGTCGCCCACACCGGCTTCCTGCTCACCGCCCGTCGCCTCGCACCGGGCGCCATCCCGCCCGAGGTGCGCCGCCGGGCATCCAAGACCAGCTACGGCGACGAGGACGTGGAGCTGTGGACGCCCGGCGCCGTCGGCGACCGGGAGATCACCGACAAGAACCTGCGCAAACGGGTGCGGGAGGCGCAGAAGACCGCGGCCGGCGCGCGCACGGCCGCCGCCGCGCGCGAAGCGGAGCAGGCTTCGGAATAGACTGGGGCGCGTGCGTAGATCGTCCGCTGCCCTCTCCGTCCTCGCCCTCTCCGCCCTTGCCCTGACCGGATGCTCCGGCGCGCCGGGATTCGACGGCGCCGCCTGCGAGCGCACCTCCACGGAGGGCCTGGCGGACGCGGTCACGGCTTCGGGCGAGCTCGGCGACCCGGAGGCCGAGCTGGTCACCCCGGTCGGCACGGACGAGTTCGCGTACGCCGACCTCATCGTCGGCGACGGCCGGGCGACGACCTCGCCCACCCAGGGCATGATCCTCACCTTCGCGCTGTACGACGGCACCACCGGCTCCGAGCTCGGCAGCGGCACGCGGCTGTGGGACATGGACTCGCTCGAGCAGCAGATCCCGGGGATGCAGCAGATGATCCCGTGCGTCACCGAGGGCAGCCGGGTGGTCGCCTCGCTGCCCGCGAAGGAGCTCCCCGAGGGCATGGCCGAGCAGATCGGGCTGAGCCAGGACGACAGCATCGTCGGCGTCTTCGACGTCATACACACCCTGCTCGCGAAGGCCGAAGGCCGCCACCTGTTCCACGACGCCCACGGACTGCCGACCGTGGTCCGCGCCGCCGACGGCCGCCCGGGCGTCATCATCCCGGACGCCTCTGCGCCCACGAAGCCCGTGGTGCAGACGCTGATTGAAGGCGACGGCGACAAGGTCGGCGAGGACGCGCCGCTGTTCCGGCACACCGCCGTGGACTGGGCGGACCGCAGCGTCACCAGCTCGTCCTGGGGCACCACCCTCGGCACCGACCCCTCGGTGCTGCCGCAGGAGGTGGCGGATGCCGTCACCGACGCGACCATCGGCTCGCAGCTGCTCGTCGTGGTGCCGGGTGAGGCGAAGGGCGACGCCGCGGTCTACGTGGTCGACGTGCTCGGCGTGATCCCGCCGGATCTGGCGGGCTGATGGCCGCCCCGATCCCCGCGGAGGAGCGGCAGACGAACCTCGTCGTGGCGCTGATGGCCACGGAGATCGGGCTGACCAAGCAGCAGATCCTCGACAACGTCTCGGGCTACCGCCAGCGCGCGGATGCCGGCGCGAAGCCGGAGGCGCTGGAGAAGATGTTCGAGCGCGACAAGGACGACCTGCGCGCCCTCGGCGTGCCGATCGAGACGATCGGCGACCCGTCCGACCCGAACGATCTCCGGGAGGCGCGGTACCGCATTCCGCAGGCGGAATACGACCTGCCGGCCGACATCGAGTTCACACCCGCGGAGCTCGCGGTACTCCGGCTCGCCGGCAGCGTCTGGAGCACCGAGTCGGTGTCCGCGGACGCTCAGGCCGGGGTGCGCAAGATCCGCGCGCTCGGCATCGACGGCGACGAGCCGATCATCGGCTTCGCCCCGCGCATCACCGCCCGGGACGCCGCCTTCGCGCCGCTCCAGGAGGGCATCGAGCGCAGCCGGGTCGTCGTCTTCGACTACCTCAAGCCCGGGGAGCACGCGCCGCGCACCCGGCGGGTGCGGCCGCTCGCGCTGGTGGACTACGAGGCTCGGTGGCACGTGTACGGCATCGACGTGGACGCGGAGGACGAGCGCACCTTCCTGCTCAGCCGGATCGTGGGCGACGTGAAGGTCACCCGCCAGGGCTTCGATCCCGCGTTGCGCGACGGCGCCGGGGAACGGGCCCTCGCCGGGCTGAAGGCCGTCGCCGAGGCGCAGCGGGCGCTGCTCGAGGTCACCCCCGGCACGGAGGCCGCACTGCGGCTGGGGCGGCGTGCCGAACCCGCCCCGCAGGGCATCCGGGTGCCGTACGTGGACCTGCACATCTTCGCCGACGAGCTCGCCTCGTACGGGCCGGAGGTGCGCGTAGTCGAACCGGAGCAGCTGCGCGACGCGGTCGTCGCGCGGCTACGCGCCATCGTGGCGTCCCACACCGACCGGGAGGGGGACCGACGATGACCCCGTCGCCGACACCGCTGCTGGCCGCCGACCGGGTGCGGCTCTACCTGACGCTGGTGCCCTACCTGCTCGAGCGCGGGCAGGTGACCCTCGCCGAGGCCGCGGCGGACTTCGGCGTGACGCCCGAGGAGATGCGGGCGATGGTGGAGAAGCTCACCGTGATCGGGCTGCCCGGGGCGGACGGGTACTGGCAGGCCCCGCAGGAGATGTTCGACATCGACTGGGACCTGCTCGACGAGCACGACATCATCGAGATCACGAATGACGTCGCTCTCCGGCGCGTGCCCCGCTTCACCGCCCGCGAGGCGGCGGCGCTCCTGGCGGGACTGCAGATGGTGGCCGCGGTGCCGGCCGTCTCCGACTCCGGTCTGGTCTCAGGCCTCATCGCCAAGCTCTCCCGCGGCGCGGCCGACGCGCCGCCGGATGTCGTGATCGCCCCGGGGGCGGTCAGCGAGGTGCAGTCGGTGGTGTCGCGCGCCCTCAGCGACGGCGTGGCGGTGTCGTTCACGTATCAGGCGCCGGATGCCGCGCCGACGACCCGCACGGTCGACCCGATGCAGATCCTCATCACCAACGGGCAGTGGTACCTGCAGGGCTGGTGCCATCTGAGGCAGGCGATGCGCACCTTCCACCTCGACCGCGTCAGCGACCCGAAGCTCACCGACATCCCCATCACGCACCGCGACGAGAAGGTGCCGGAGGCGTTCGGGCAGGACACCGCGTCCGGCGAGGTCACCGTCCGCGTCCCCGAGCGGCTGCTGCCCCTCGTCGGCGCGTTCCCGATGGAGGAGATCGACCGCCGTGACGGCGAGCTGATCCTGCGCCTGCGGATGGCCGATCCCCGCGGCATCAAGCGGATCGCCGGCCGCTTCGGCGGCGCCCTGGAAGTCCTCGAACCCGGCATCGCGCGCACCACGACCCGCGACTGGGCTGCGGCCGGACTGGCCCTCTATCGTGCGCCGGATGCCGCGGACGCTCGGATAGACTGAACCGATCCCAAACGCTTAGGAGAATGTCAATGTTCAGCAATCTCAACGGCTGGCACCTGGTCATCCTCCTCGTCGTCATCCTTCTCCTCTTCGGCGCGGCGAAGCTGCCGGCGCTGGCCAAGAGCATGGGCCAGTCGGCCCGCGTGTTCAAGGGCGAGATGAAGGCCATGCGCGAGGAGGACGCGGCCGCGGAGAGCGCCAAGACCGACGGCAAGACCGATTCGACGGCCGCTGACACGGACGCCTCGCCCGGTTCGGACCGCGGCACCAGCACAAGCTGACGGTCGTGGCAGTGGTCGATCGCCACGCCGCGAAGGAGGACGAGCCCCGTCACGAGCGGCGGATGTCGCTCGGCGCGCACCTTCTGGAGCTCCGGAAGCGCCTCGTCCGCGCGGCGCTGGGCCTGCTCGCCGGAATGGTCGTCGCGTTCCTCGTGACCGACCCGATCATCGCGTTCATCGTGCAGCCGGTGAACGACGTCGCCGAGAACCGCGACGCGCTCGTCGGACTGACGTTCAGCTCGGTGACCGAGCCGTTCGACCTGCGCATGCGGATGGCGTTCTCGATCGGCATCTTCCTGTCCGCACCGATCTGGATGTGGCAGATCTGGGCGTTCATCATGCCCGGCCTGACCCGCAAGGAGATCAAGTACACGATCGGCTTCATGGCGGCAGCCATCCCGCTGTTCTTCGCCGGCTGCTATGTCGGCACCCTCGTCGTCCCGCACATCGTCGAGCTGATGGCGAACTTCACGCCCGAGGGTGCGAACAACCTGTACAGCGCGAAGATGTACTACGACTTCGTGTTCAAGATGATGATGGTGATCGGCGTCGCCTTCGTCCTGCCCGTCTTCCTCGTCGCACTGAACTTCGCCGGCATCATGTCCGGCAAGGCGATCCTGAAGGGCTGGCGCGTTGCGGTGCTCATCGCCACCACCTTCGCCGCCCTCGCCACCCCGGCCGCCGACGTGGTCAGCATGCTCATGCTGGCCGGCATGCTCACCGTGCTCTACTTCGCCGCGGCCGGGCTGTCGCTGCTGCTCGACCGGCGCAAGCGCAAGAAGGCCGCCGCCGAGGGACTGATCCCGGACCTGCCGTCATGAGCACCCCGGCCGAGCGCTACGCCGCCGCGAGCGCCGCGGCCGAGCATCCGCGGACCACCGAGTTCGCCGCGCGGCAGCGCTTCGCCCTCGACCCGTTCCAGATCGCCGCGTGTCACGCCCTGGAGCGCGGCCGCAGCGTGCTCGTCGCGGCGCCCACCGGGGCCGGCAAGACCATCGTCGGGGAGTTCGCGATCCACCTGGCGATGCAGACGCCGAACGACAAGGCGTTCTACACCACGCCGATGAAGGCCCTGTCGAACCAGAAGTTCCGCGAGCTGGTCGACGTCTACGGCCCCGACGACGTCGGTCTGCTCACCGGCGACACCAACATCAACGGCAACGCGCGCATCGTGGTGATGACCACCGAGGTGCTGCGCAACATGCTGTACGCCGACTCCGACGCGCTGCGCGGGCTGCGCTACGTCGTCATGGACGAGGTGCACTACCTCGCCGACCGCTTCCGCGGACCCGTCTGGGAGGAGGTGATCCTGCACCTGCCGCCCAGCGTGCGGCTGATCTCGCTCAGCGCCACCGTCTCCAACGCCGAGGAGTTCGGCGACTGGCTGGACACGGTCCGCGGCGACACCGACGTCATCGTCTCGGAGACCCGGCCGGTGCCCCTGGAGCAGCACGTGCTCGTCCGGGACGACCTGTTGCCGCTGTTCGACGACCGCGCCGGCATCGCCACGGCCCAGGTGAACCAGGAGCTGTTCCGCATCCGCTCCTTCACCGGCTCCCGCTACGACGAGAACCGGCGTGCGCAGGAGCATCGCAGCGCACGGCACGGCGGCAGGGACGCGCACCGCCCGCCGCGCGGCGGCCGGCGTCCGGTGCGCGCCGGCAACATCCGCCGCATCGAGCGCATGGACCGACCGGACGTCGTCCAGCTGCTGGAGCGCTCGAACCTCCTGCCCGCGATCTTCTTCATCTTCAGCAGGGTCGGATGCGACGCCGCCGTCGACCAGGTGCGCCGCGCCGGCCTGCGGCTGACGACGCCGGAGGAACGCGCGGAGATCCGCGAGATCGTGGAGGACCGCACCCGCGCCCTGCTCGACGAGGACCTCGCCGTGCTCGGCTTCTGGCAGTGGCGGGACGACCTCGAGCGCGGTGTCGCGGCGCATCACGCCGGCCTGCTGCCGGCGTTCAAGGAGGTCGTCGAGGAGCTGTTCCAGCGCAAGCTGATCAAGGTCGTCTTCGCCACCGAGACCCTCGCCCTCGGCATCAACATGCCGGCGCGCACCGTCGTGCTGGAGAAGATGGAGAAGTTCAACGGCGAGGCTCGGGTCGCGATCACGTCGGGGGAGTACACCCAGCTCACCGGCCGGGCCGGACGCCGCGGCATCGACGTCGAAGGCCACGCCGTCGTGCAGTGGAGCGAGGGCATGGACCCCCAGGCCGTCGCCGCGCTGGCGTCCCGACGGACGTATCCGCTCAACTCCAGCTTCCGCCCGACGTACAACATGGCCGTGAACCTCATCGACCGGTTCGGCCGCGCCCGGGCCCGCGAGATCCTGGAGTCCTCGTTCGCCCAGTTCCAAGCCGACCGCGCGGTCGTCGGCCTGGCACGCAAGGTGCGGGACGCCGAGGAATCGCTCGCCGGGTACCTGAAGGCCATGGAGTGCGAGCACGGCGACTTCGCCGAGTACGCCGGCATCCGGCGCGAGCTCAGCGACATGGAGAAGAAGAACCGTCAGGATGCGGCCGGCCCGCGCTCGATCCGCGACAAGCGGCTCCGCAAGATCCAGAGCCTGCGCACCCGGATGCAGCGGCACCCCTGCCACCGCTGCCCGGACCGCGAGGCGCACGCCCGCTGGGCGGAGCGGTACTGGAAGCTCAAGCGCGAGACCGACCGGATGCGGCGCCAGATCGAGACGCGCACCGGCACCGTGGCGCGCATCTTCGACCGCGTGATCGACGTGCTCGAGGTGCTCGAGTACGTCTCCGGCAGCGGCGACGAGCTGCAGCTGACGGATGCCGGGCGCACGATGCGCCGCATCTACGGGGAGCGCGACCTCCTGGTCGCCGAATCGCTGCGCCAGAACCTGTGGCGCAGTCTGGACGCCCCGTCGCTGGCCGCGATGGCGAGCTGCCTGGTGTACGAACCGCGCCGGGACGAGCAGAACGCGGGGGAGCGGGGGCTGCCCCGCGGCGCCTTCCGGATCGCGTACGACAGCACGGCCCGGCTGTGGGCCGAGCTCGACGAGATCGAGAAGGAGCGCGGACTCTCCGGCACCGAGCCGCTCGCCCCAGGACTGGCCGCCGCGATGCACGCCTGGGCGCGCGGGGCGTCGCTGGACCGCGTGCTGATCGAGGCCGACATGGCCGCGGGCGACTTCGTGCGCTGGGCGAAGCAGACCATCGACCTGCTCGACCAGCTGTCCATCGTCGCGGAGGACGGCGACCTGGCCCGCACCGCGCGCCGCGCCCTGGACGGCGTGCGTCGCGGGATCGTCGCCTACAGCGCGGTATGACCGAGCGCGGCATGACCGCCACGAGCGAGGACCGGCGCACGCCGCAGGCCATGCCCGGCGCCCGCCCGGTGCTGCCTCTGTGGCTCGCGATCGTCGTCGCCGCGGCCGCCGGCTTCACGATGGACCTCGCCTTCCCGTCGGTGGCGGCCTGGCCGCTCGCGTTCCCCGCCGTCGGGATGCTGCTGGTCGCGCTGATCGGTCGCAGCGTCGGCGGGGCGCTGCTGGTGGGGCTGGTGTACGGCGCCGCGTTCTACCTGCTGCTGGTGTCCTGGACCACCCGCTTCCTCGGTCCCGTCCCGTGGGCGGGACTGGCCGGCGCGGAGGCCGTCCTCACCGCCGTGGCGCTGGTCCCCATCGCGCTGGCGTACCGGTGGGTCCCGCGGGCGTGGCCGCGGCGCCGCGCGCTGATCCTGCCGCCGCTCGTCGGAGCGCTGTGGACCGCGCACGAGACGTTCCTGGGTTCCTGGCCCTACGGCGGCTTCCCGTGGGCGCGGATAGGGATGACCCAGTCGGCGAGCCCGCTCGCCCCGGTCGCCTCGTGGGTCGGCGTGACCGGGCTCGGGTTCCTGATGGTCACCACGGCGGCGCTGGCGATCGAGCTGGTCCGCACCGGCGCCTGGCGGCGACCGGTGTCCCTGGCCGTGCCGGCGGCGCTCGTCCTGGTGCTGCTGTACACCCCGCTGTTCCCGACGACGGCATCCGGGCAGCTGCGGATCGCGGCCGTGCAGGGCAACGGCAGCACCGGCTACTTCGACGAGCGGGAGCCGTACGGCGTGATCGACGCGCAGACGGTGGCGACCGACGCGATCGCGGGGGACGAGGTGGACCTGCTGGTCTGGCCGGAGGGCGGCGTGGACTACGACCCGTTCCAGGACGAGAGCACCGCGCGGCGCCTCACCCGCATCGTGACCCGCTTCGACGCTCCGCTGCTGGCCAACACCGCGACCGAGCGCGGCGAGAACATCTTCAACACCTCGTTCCTGTGGACCGCCGGCGGTGAGGCGCCGCAGCGCCACGACAAGCGGCATCCGGTGCCGTTCGGCGAGTACGTGCCGGACCGTCCGTTCTTCCACGCCCTCGTCCCCGACCTGATCGGCCTGCTCCAGCGCGAGTACACCGCCGGCACCAACCCCCCGATCGTGCGCGTGGGCGGCGTCGGCGTGGGGCTGGCGATCTGCTTCGACGTGATCTACGACGAGGTGATCCGCGAGGGCGTGCAGCACGGCGCCGAGGTGCTGGTCTTCCAGACCAACAACGCCGACTTCCGCGGCACGGACGAGAACCTGCAGCAGCTGGCGTTCGCGAGGATGCGGGCGATCGAGACCGGCCGCAGCGTCGTGAACGTCTCCACCGTGGGCACCAGCCAGATCATCCGGCCCGACGGCACGACCGTGGCGTCCCTGGACGCGGATGAGGCCGGAGCGCTGCTCGAGGATGTCGAGCTGCGCTCCGGCCTCACCATGGGTGTCGTGCTCGGCCCGTGGATCCCGCAACTGCTGCTGTGGGCGGGGCTGGTCACGCTCGTCGTCGCCGGGCTCGTCTCCCGTCGCCGGGGCTGATCAGGCGATCTTCTCCCGGGTCGGATCGTCGCCGGCGCCGCGGCGGGCGCGAATGTAGGCGAGGCGCTCCTCGAGGAGCTCCTCCAGCTCCGCACGGGTGCGGCGCTCCAGGAGCATGTCCCAGTGCGTGCGGGCGGCCTTCTCCTCGCCCTCGTCGAGCTTGACCGGCTCTCCGTCGACCTGGAGGACGGCCTCGGAGCCGCACGAGCGGCACTCCCAGGTCGGCGGCGCCTCCGCATCGGCGGCGAACATCAGCGTGGTGTCGTGGCCGCAGGCCGGACACGTGTACGTGGTGGCACGGCGCTCCATGAAGACGACGCCCTCTTCGCTCTGCAGGCTCTGGGCGCCGAGGCGGATGCCGCGCAGACTACGATCTGCCATTGTGTGGTCCTCTCGTCGCTGTCAGGTATAACGCTCGCGTCTGTGCGCTTCATCCACGTCCGCGAGAACAGCGAGGGATTCACAGGGGAATCCCAGCACGGCGTCCCCGGCGGCAGGTCAGCCGCCGCCGAGGGTGCGCAGCGCGAGGTCCGTGCGGTCGGTGACGATCCCGTCCGCGCCGGCCGCGACGAGACGCCGCATCTCGTCGGGATCGTCGACGGTCCAGACGTGCACCTCGATGCCCCGGCGATGCGCGGCGCGGACCAGTGCCGGCGTGAACACGGTCACCCCGCGGTGGCGCACCGGGATCTGTACGGCGTCGATCCCGCTCAGCGTGGGGGAGAGGCGGATCGCCGAGGCCGCGCGCAGGCCGGCGATGGTGGTGCGCCCGGCCGAGGCGGCGGGCCGCTGAGCGGCGCCCGCGCGGAGAGCGGATGCCACCGCCGCCCGGCGCCGGCGATCCGAGAAGCTGGTCACCAGCACGCGATCGGTGTGGTCGGCGATCAGCGCGCCGAGCGGGGCGGCCGCGGCATCCGTCTTCACATCGATGTTGAACCGGAGGTCGGGGAAGGCGTCCAGGGCGTCGGCGACGGTGAGCAGCCCGCCGTGCGGGGCCAGCATCCGCTCGAGGTCACGGGTGCGCACCTGGGAGACCGGATGCGGGTCCCCGGCGAGCCGCCGCAGCGTGTCGTCGTGGAACAGGACCACGTCCCCGTCGGCCGTGACCCGGCAGTCGGTCTCCACGAACTCCGCCCCGACGGCATGCGCACCGGCTACGGCCGCCGCGGTGTTCTCCCACACGCCGGAGTCCCCGCCCTCCGCGGAGATGAACCCGCGGTGGGCGAGGACCCGGGGATGCCGTGCGCCGGCGAAGTAGGGGTGCGTCACGCGCCGGGCGGTGTGGGCGAGCCCGGGCCCTGGCGCGGAGTGAAGGCGGTGCCGATGTTCTTCAGCGCCTCGGTCAGCTCGCTGGGGATGATCCACATCTTGCTGGACGGGCTCTCGCTGATCTTCGGCAGCATCTGCAGGTACTGGTAGGCGAGGAGCTTGTCGTCCGGCTGTCCGACGTGGATCGCGTTGAACACGTTCTGGATCGCCTCCGCCTCACCCTGCGCGCGCAGCACGGCGGCCTGCTTCTCGCCCTCGGCCTTGAGGATCGCGGCCTGCCGCTGCCCCTCCGCCTCGAGGATCTGCGACTGCTTGGATCCCTCGGCGGTGAGGATCGCGGCGCGCCGGTCGCGCTCGGCGCGCATCTGCTTCTCCATCGAGTCCTGGATCGAGGCGGGCGGGTCGATCGCCTTCAGCTCGACGCGGGAGACGCGGATGCCCCACTTCCCGGTCGCCTCGTCGAGGACGACGCGCAGCTGGCCGTTGATGTTGTCGCGGCTGGTGAGCGCCTCTTCGAGGTTGAGGCCGCCGACCACGTTGCGCAGCGTCGTGGTGGTCAGCTGCTCGACGGCGCCCAGGTAGTTGGCGATCTCGTAGGTCGCGGCACGGGCGTCCGTGACCTGGAAGTACACGACCGTGTCGATCGAGACGACGAGGTTGTCCTCGGTGATCACCGGCTGCGGCGGGAAGGACACCACCTGCTCGCGCATATCGATCAGCGGACGCAGCCGGTCGATGAACGGCACCAGGATGTTCAGGCCCGGGTTGAGCGTCTTGTGGTAGCGGCCCAGCCGCTCCACGATGCCGGCGGTGGCCTGCGGGATGATCCGGATCGAGCGTGCGACGGTCACCACCACGAAGATGATGACCGCGAGGGCGAGGATCCACCCGATCGCGGTGGGGATGAACGAGGCGTCGTCCATGGCTTCTCCTATTCGGACAGGGGGCGCACGACGGCGGTGGCGCCGTTGATCTCGGTCACGGCGACGCGGCTGCCCTTCGGGATCGGCGCACCGTCCGCGCTGCGCGCGGTCCAGGTGTCGCCGTTGCTGAGCTTGACCTGGCCGGTGATCCGGGTGATGTCCAGCAGCGCGACGCCGGGCAGTCCGATCAGCGCCTCCACGTTGGACTTGGTCGGATCCTCGCCGCGGTGCAGCCGCCGCAGCAGCGGCGGACGCAGGAAGAGGATGAAGAGGGCGGCAGCCGCGGCGGCGACGATCAGCTGCGCCCACAGCGGCAGACCGGCCACGCCGCTGACGAGCCCCGCGGCGCTGCCGAGCGAGAGCATCAGGAAGGTGAAGTCGAGGCTGAGCATCTCGATCACCAGGAACACCGCGATCAGGACCAGCCAGCCGATCCACGCCCACTGCTCGATGACCTGCATGACGTCCATGCGCCCCTCCCTGCGGTCAACCTATCACGCGGCACGATCCGGGTCCCGGGCGGCCGCGTTGGTAGGGTGGGGGAGCGCGATCGCGCGATCCGGCCGTGTACAAGGAGTCAGCTGTGACCGACGTTCTTCCCGCAGGATCCCTCGAGGGCAAGGTGGCGCTCGTCACCGGATCGTCCCGGGGCATCGGCGCCGACACCGTGCGCTACTTCGCCGAGGCCGGCGCCGACGTCGTCATCAACTACCGCAACAAGGCTCCGCGTGCCGAGAAGCTGGCGCAGCAGCTGCGCGAGCTCGGCCGCCGGGTGCTGGTCGTGGGGGCGGACCTCACCGACCCGGCATCCGTCGACGCCATGTTCGAGGCGGTGCGCGAGGAGTTCGGCCGGCTGGACATCCTCGTCCTGAACGCCTCCGGCGGCATGGAGTCCGGCATGGCCGAGGACTACGCGCTGAAGCTCAACCGCGACGCCCAGCTCGGGGTGCTGAACGCCGCGCTGCCGCTGCTCGGCGACGGGTCGCGCGTGGTGTTCGTGACCAGCCACCAGGCGCACTTCATCCGCACCACGCCCACCATGCCGGAGTACGAGCCGGTCGCGAAGTCCAAGCGCGCCGGTGAGGACGCGCTGCGCGAGCTCATCCCGTCGCTGGCGGAGAAGGGGATCGGCTTCACCGTCGTCTCCGGCGACATGATCGAGGGCACCATCACCGCCACGCTGCTCGAGCGTGCCAATCCGGGCGCGATCGCCTCGCGGCGGGAGTCGGCGGGCAAGCTCTACAACGTGTCGGAGTTCGCCGCGGAGGTGGCGCGGGCCGCCGTCGAGCCGGTGCCCGAGGACAACACCCGGCTCGTCGGCGACACGTCGGACTTCATCCCGGAGTGAGCGCCGCAGCGGTCGGCGTGCGCGTCAGCCCTCGGCGACCGCGGATGCGGCCCGGCCGATCATCACGGCGCGCACGATCTGCGTGACGCCCAGGACCAGCAGCGCCGCACCGAGGAAGATCCACAGCACCGCGGCCGCGAACAGCGGCGAGAGCAGCACGACGACGCCCGCCGCGATGCTGAGCAGCGCGTAGATCAGCGTCCACGCCTTCGAACCGTCCATGCCCATCAGGCTCAGCGCGACGACGCCGTCCACGATCCAGCTCGCGCCGATGAAGATCACCGTCACCAGGGCGAGCGCGACCGTCGCAGCCGGCAGGTTCGCGTAGGCGAGCGCGCCGGCGAGGATGTAGAGCAGGCCGAGCAGGATGTGGCCGATGCGGGCCCAGCCGCCCTCCTGCCGGGAGAAGATGCCCAGTCCGAGGTAGATCAGGCCGCCGACGATGAGGTAGGCGGCGACGATGCCGGTGACGATCACCGCGGATTTGGCCGGCCAGATGAGCAGGACGAGGCCGGCGAGCGCGGCGAGGACGCCGGAGAGGAGGAGGAAGAGCCGCACAGATCGCGCGAAGCTTGCGATTCCCGAGGTGAGGTCGGACATCGGGGATCCTTTCTGGGAGGCGTGTGCTCAGTCTAGGCCGGGCACCGGCGGGATGGGGGAGCGGGGGCGGCGCGTGCCCGATGGCTGGCCTACGTCGAGTCGCTGGCCCGCGACGTGCACATGTCGTCGGGGCATCTCAGCCGCCGGTTCCGGTAGGCGTTCGGCGAGTCGCCCTACTCGTACCTGATGACGCGGCGCATCGAGCGCGCCATGGCGCTGCTGCGCCGCGGGGACCTGTCCGTGACCGAGGTGTGCTTCGCGGTGGGGTTCTCCTCGCTCGGCACCTTCAGCACGCGGTTCACCGAGCTCGTCGGCGTCCCGCCGAGTGTCTTCCGTCGGGCGGGCCAGCGGGAACGAAGGAGGAACTCCAGCCGCTCGCGCGAGAGGTCGGTCAGCAGGGACGACATTGCATCTCCTTCCGGCTTCGCGGGCCATAGCTTGTGGCATCACAGGGATGCCCTCAAGCTATCGAGTTATCGGATTCGGATTCCTCAGCAGTCAGCAGGGACGAGCTTGTGCGCGAGTTCGTGGACATCGAGTCGATGAAACCGTTAGAGCTGCGTAACTCCGGCCGACTTGGCACGAACAGCCGATAATGCACATTATGTCAGTACTCAAGGATTGTTCCGCGCTCAGAGTCCTCCCCTGATACGAGTGTCCAGTGTCATCGAACCTTGGACAATCTCACGCACTTGAGACCTGTCCCATCGAAGATGACAGTGATCTCAGAAAGATGAGAGCAGCGAACCCGGCGAACGCTCAGCAAGTTCCGACACGCCAGACGTAGTACTAGTGATACGCTTCGTGTGCCGCCTCACACGAAGGACGCGTCATGGACCTCTTCTCCCCCTGGGACGCTGCAGCGACCGACGTCGAAGAGGCCTGCCGTGTGGAGTTCGAGTTCGACGGTGTGCGGCTCGAGCGCGATG
The DNA here is from genome assembly GCF_024971095.1 of Microbacterium neungamense. Taxonomy (NCBI): domain Bacteria; kingdom Bacillati; phylum Actinomycetota; class Actinomycetes; order Micrococcales; family Microbacteriaceae; genus Microbacterium; species Microbacterium neungamense. The sequence goes on along the minus strand of NZ_CP069717.1, from coordinate 1,407,593 downwards.
CGTCGGACGTCTTCGCCGTCCCCTTCGAGCGCTGCACGCCGGTGCGGTCCTTCCCGAGCTGGCCGCACAAGCGGCACTACTCCGGTCACCAGTGGATGCAGCGGCTCGGCCTCCACGTCCCGTTCGAGTCGCTCGCCGAGCGCACCTGTCTCATCGAGCTCGACCGCTCGCCCGTTCTGGCAGGCATCGCGAGCCAGCCGATGTGGCTCTCGTGGCCGCGCCTGGGCGCTCGGCACGCTCCGGACTTCTTCGTACGTCTGTCGGACGGTGCGGGTCTGGTGATCGACGTGCGCCCGCACGAGCGCATCGACGGTCGCGCACGTGAGCAGTTCGACCGCACCGCTCGGATGTGCACGGCGCTCGGTCTGCGCTACAGCGTGTACTCCCCTGTCTCTTCGGTGCGCGACGCGAACCTGCGGTTCCTCATGCGCTATCGCGACCCGGTGTGGCACGACCCGCGCGCCGTCCTGGCACTGCCGCCCGGTGAACACCTTCTCGACGAGGTGGCCCGGGCGCTCAATCACCTCGAGAACCCCCTCGCCACCTGCTATGCGCTGATCTGGCACGGCGATCTGCTCGCTGATCTCGACACGCCGCTGTCTCTGCGTACGCGCCTGACGCTCCCGGAGTCCGCATGATCGCCACGGCAGGCACCCAGATCTCCTGGGCGAGCACGACATACACCGTCATCGCGGTCTCGGCGCTCGAGGTGCTCCTGCGCGACGCCGATGGCGCAGAGCTGCGCGTCTCGCTCGAGGAGCTCAATCGCACGGGGAGCCCGGCGACGCCTTCGAGAGCAATGGTGCCGATAGACGCGTCGACCGATGACGCGCTCCCCCGTGAGGTCTCTGTGTGGCAGGCCTCGCTTGAGCGAATCGTCGGTACAGACGACGCTGACCCCGTCGAGGTGCGAGTCTCCCGAGAGCAGGCCACGCTCCAACGGGCGCTCGGCCGCACCGTGGGCCGGAGCACGATCTTCCGCAAGCTCGCGCTCTACCGCGAGGAGGGCATCGCAGGTCTGCTCGACAAGCGCCGGTCACGCGCGACGACGAGCTCCGTCGATCCGCGTGTCGTCGAGGTCCTCGGCGAGGTGCTCGCGTCTCGCGCGAAGAGCTCCACCGTCAGCCGCGCGGTCCTCATCGCGGACATCTCCCGGCGGGTGCGCGACCGCTACGGCGACGAGGTGGCGGTGCCGAGCCGCTCCACGCTCTACCGGCTGATCGACGCCGAGGACCGTGGCCGCCACTCCTTCGGCTCCGCCAAGACCCGCGAGACGCTCTCGCTTCAGCCGGGGCGCGATTTCGTCGGCCGGATCGCCCTGCGGCCTGGCGAGCAGGTGCAGATCGACTCGACGCCGCTGGACGTCATGGTCCGGATCGACGACCAGACCATCGGCCGGCCCGACCTGACGATCATGGTCGACGTCGCCACCCGATCGGTGCTCGCGGCGGTGCTGCGCCCGGAGTCGACCAAGAGCATGGACCTCGTCGTCGTGCTCGCGCGTGCGCTCGTGCCCTACGCCCGTCGCCCCGAGGGTGCACGGGAGACCCGACGGCTGATCTCGACCGCGTGGGCCGAAGAGGCACTGGTCGAACAGGAGCGCTACGAGCGTCTGCGGGACGCTCAGCCGTTCATCTTCCCTGAGACGATCACGACCGACCGGGGCAAGAACTACCTGTCCGCCCACTTCCGTTCGGCCTGCCAGACGCTCGGCATCTCGCTCATCACCTCGGCTCCGCACACCCCGACCGACAAGCCGCACGTCGAGCGCACCTTCGAGTCGATCGCCTCCCTGTTCCTGCAGCATGTGCGCGGCTACGTCGGCCGTAGCGTCGAGTACCGCGGCAAGGACGTCGAGGCACAGTCGGCGACGCTGCTCACCATCGCGCAGATGCAGGAGCTGCTCGAGGACTGGATCGCCGTCGAGTGGCAGAACCGCAGCCACGACAGCCTCCGCGACCCGCTTCACCCGACGATCACACTCTCGCCCAACGAGATGTGCCGGGCGTTCCGTCAGGTCGCACCCGAGCTGCACGTACCGCTCACACGTGACGACTTCATCGGGCTGCTGCCGGTTGATGCACCGGCGCATCAACCGCTACGGCGTGACGATCAACCACCGGGTCTACGACTCCGCGCGGCTGGCCGAGTTCCGCCGTCGGCACTCGCCGTCCAAGCTTCAGGACGGCCGCTGGCCGGTGCGCGTCGACCCCTACAATCTCTACACCGTCTGGCTCGACCTCGGCGACGAGTACGTCCCGCTGGCATGGACCAACCGTGGGCTCGACGCCCCGATGCTCGGCGACGTGTGGCGTCATGCCCGCGACGCCTACCGCGCCGACGACGGGCAGGTACGTGCCGAGGCCGCCGAGCTGACGACGACGATGAAGCGCTTCGCCGCCGCCGGCAACGCTGTCGTGAGCCCTCGTCAGGCAGCGCGCGTCAAGGCCGTCGCCGCCGACCCGATGAACCCGACCAGCTTGCTCGAGACCACCTGGCCGGAGGTCCTGCCGGCACCCGAGCTGCCGCGCCCAGCGACGACGACCACGGACAACAGCGATGCCGGCACCGATACGGGCAGCGACACCGGCGAAGCATGGCCGCACCGGGGCGGTTTCACGTTCGTGGCCGACGACGACACCGACGACGTGGACATCCACAGCGAGGACTGGAGCGTGCAACATGGAGATCGGTAGCAAGGAAGGCTGGCGCGCGCTCGTCGACGCACGGGTGGAACGTCCCGAACGCCTCTCGCTCGCGCAGTTCTCGGCCCTGATGGCCGAAGAGCGCGCGGCCTACAACGACGCGCGGATCCGGTACTCCCAGGCCGGGGCGTTCATCAACACACCGCAGCTGCGCGAGGTCAAGCGCGCCGTGCACGAGCGCATGCTCATCAACGCCCACCGCACCGTCGGCAAGCTCGGCGTGATCCTCTCGGGCGAGCCGGGTCAGGGCAAGACCACCACCCTCATGCAGATCGGCAAGGAGCACGAGCTGCGCCGCCGTACGACAGGGCACCCGGCGGGTGCGCCGGGGAAGATCCCCGTCGTCTACGTCGCCGTCCCTGCCCAGTGCACGGCCAAGGAGCTCCTGCACGAGTTCACGCGGTTCCTCGCGCTGCCGAGCCCCAAGGGTGCGACCTACGGGCGGCTGGTCGAGATGGTCGCCCACGCCCTGCGGGAGTGCGGCACGGAGCTCGTCCTCGTGGACGACGTCCACCACCTCGACCTGCGCTACCGGCAGAACGTCGAGGCATCCGACATGCTCAAGCAGCTCTCCGAGCGTTGCGGCGGCACCTTCGTCTACGCCGGGATCGCTGTCGAGGACACCGGGCTGCTCTCGGGTTCCCGAGAGGGCCAGATCCGCAAGCGCTTCGCTCTCCACCACGCCGAGCCGTACCGGATCGGCCGCAAGGACGAGCGCGCCGACTGGGGCGACCTGCTGCTCGCTCTCGAGGACTCCATGTGCCTGCTCGAGCAGCCGCAGGGCAAGATCCTCGACGTCGCGCGTGAGCTCCACGCCCTTTCCGGCGGCGAGATCGGGCTGCTCAAGGACACCCTGCAGCTGGCTGCCATCCGGGCGATCGAGTCGGAGACCGAGAAGCTCGATCAGCGATCGCTCACGCAGGCGGCAAAGGCGCTCGGTGCAGGGGCACAGCTCGTCGGGAGCAGGTGACCGTGCTCCGTGCGCTGCCGGTGCCGGTCCCTCCCTTCCCTCGCGAGACGCCGGACAGCTACGCCATCCGGCTGTGCCGTCGCAACGGGCTGTCCTGGGCAGAACTGTGGCATCTCGTCGAGCGCGCCGACCCGCGTTCCCGCAGGGTCTCGAACGGCATCTTCTCCCGAGTCCCAGACGTGCTGTGCCGCCTCGGCGGTCTCGAGCCCCGCGATCATCCGCAACTGACAGTGATGATGGTGGTGGGAGCCCCGCAGCGGTTGTCCTGACTCAGCGACTGACTGACTACGGGTCTTGAACGCGATCTGTCGTTCGATCGCTGCGGGGCTGCCATGCACTCACCGTGCGAGGGTTGTGACCTCATAGGAGCCTGTGCCAGCAGGCACCCATCACTGTCTTGTCCGCTCGCTCTCGGATGGTGCGTGCCGTCCGATCGGAGAGTTGAGAGGAAGGGACGGCGATGACCACCATCGCACGAGAAGAGCAGCAGGACCAGGTCATGATCGTGGCGGGTATCGACACGCATGGCGATTCCCACACCGCGGCGGTCATCGACACCACCGGCCGGCTGCTCGGGAGCGCGCAGTTCCCCGCGAATCGTTCCGGTTATGCCGCGTTGCTGAGTTGGGCGTGTGCGTTCGGTGTGCTCGTGATCGCGGGGATCGAGGGCACCGGCGCATACGGTGCCGGTCTTGCCCGTCACCTGCGCGCTGCGGGTGTCGAGCTGCGGGAAGTGGACCGACCGGACCGGAAGTCGCGGCGCTTTGCCGGTAAGTCCGACCCGCTGGACGCGGAAGCTGCCGCCCGGGCAGCGTTGGCAGGCACACGATCGGGGATCCCGAAGGACCGAGCAGGGAAGGTGGAAGCGCTCCGCAATCTGCGGATCGCCAGGCGCAGCGCCGTGACCCAGCGCGCCGACTGTCAACGCCGGATGAAGGCGATCATCGTCACCGCACCCGACGCGCTCCGCGAACGGTTGCGGGGGCTGTCAGACCGGGAGCTGATCGAGGTATGTGCCGCTGCACGTCCCGACACCACACGCGCCGACGAACCCGAGCAGGCATCGAAGATCGCGCTGCGCGCTCTCGCACGCCGCCACCAGTCGCTGACCGCCGAGATCGCCGAACTCGACGCACTCATCGACCCTCTCGTCGCGGACATCAACCCGCGGCTGCTCGCCCTCAACGGGGTCGGCGCCGATGTCGCCGGGCAACTGCTCGTCACCGCTGGCGAGAACCCCGGCCGGCTCCGTTCCGAAGCCGCATTCGCGATGCTCTGCGGCGTCGCGCCCATCCCCGCCTCATCAGGCAAAACCCACCGACACCGCCTCAACCGCGGCGGCGACCGCCACGCGAACGCCGCGCTCTACCGCATCGTGCTCTGCCGGCTCCGCTGGGATCCCAGAACCCGCGCTTACGCCGCCCGACGCACCACCGAGGGCCTCTCGAAGAAGGACATCATCCGCTGCCTCAAACGCCTCATCGCCCGCGAGATCTACACCGCCCTCACCACTTGACATCCATAGGAGCATCGAGACGGTGGACATGCAGCGCGCACTGCGTCGAGCGGCTCGCGCTGTGCGGACGCGGCCATGGCCACGCCGGTGCGACGTTCCTGTGCCGGCGGTGCAGCCACGGCGAGGTGGTCGAGGTGCTCGACGCGCGCAGCCCCGTCTGCGTCCGGCACCGGCGCTGGTGCGCTGACGGTCATGACATCGACGTCGCTGCGTTCCCGGATCTGCTGCACGCCGGGCGGATGCTCGGCGGCACGATGCGCCTCTCCGAGCTCACGATCTCGTCCCCCGAGGCGCGCTTCCTGCGCGGCATGCTCTATGGCTGGCAGGACCGTGGCGACCGCACCGCGCGCACTGAAGTCTCGCTCGCGCGGCAGATGGCCGACCTGCCCGTCCTCGTGAGCGGCATGCTGCTGCTGGCCTCCGAGGACTTCTTGCGACTGGTCGAGTGCGGCCCCGTAGGACTCGCCGCAGGCACCGCTCACGTCCGCGCCTTCTTGCGCCGCGAGCTCGCAGCGCCCGCTCATACACGGCTACGCGAGAAGCTGCACGCCGAGCTCGGTCTCGAGCCGGAGAGCGATGACAACGACATCGACGCGCGGCTCTCCGAAGAGCTCGACGGCAACCTCTGGGACCGCTGGTACGGCGACGTCCCCGGCCTGCAACGCATGCAGATCCTCGAGAAGCTCAGCCGCACCGAGCTTGCCGTCTGTCGTGGCGAAGCGGAACCTGCTGGGCCACGTCGCACACCCGACAGCATGGAGCGATGGTCGGCGGTCGCCCGCCGTTCTCCTGCTGCCTATCCGACCTGGTACCGCTGGTGAAGATCGTGACGGGGGAAGACCCGCCGGGCGGCGACGCAGGAATGTCCGAGGTACCCGATAAACACGTTCTGGGAGGTACATATGCCTGACAGGCAGGCGCGCACGATGTAAGGTTTCTGATACAAGCACACGACTCGCCACCCCTGACGAAGAGGTTCCATGACCCCGACCGCACTCGCGACGGCTCCGCCGGTCACTGCGCCCGCGTTCGAGCCGCGCAGCATCGACGGCACCTTCGTCACGCCCGAGGCACCTGCGAGGGGTGCTCTCCCCTTGCCGGGTGGCGCACCCGTCTCGTTCACCTCCTACCGACGGAAGATCGCTATGAGCAACCCTGACGCTGACCGCCTCTTCGTGAAGTCGCGGCACCGCGTCAAGACCTACGGCGAGGTGTTCACGCCGCGCTCGATGGTCGATCAGATGCTCGACCTGGTCAGCGAGGACCTCGAGAGCGGAGACGGGTTCGTCGACAAGACCTTTCTCGAGCCCGCTGCAGGTGACGGCAACTTCCTCGTCGCGATCCTGCAACGCAAGCTCGCTGCGATCGAGGAGCGGCTAGATCCTTCGACCTGGCCCCGAGAGTCGCTGTTCGCGCTCGCGTCGATCTACGCGATCGAGCTGCTCGAAGACAACCACCAGGACGCGCAGGCTGCGCTGGTGAGCGAGTTCGTGAAGTTCCACGCCTCGCACGGCACGCCGTGCTCGCCGCGAACCGACCTCTACCGCGCGGCGCTGTTCCTCGTCAAGACCAACATCCTGCGAGGCAACACCCTGACGGGCAAGACGCCCGACGGCGACGAGATCGAGTTCTCCTGGTGGACCCGCCAGTCGGACGACCCTTCGCTGGTCAGGAGAGAGCCGTTCACCTTCAACTCGCTGCGCGAGGACGGGGCCTTCGACTTCACCGTGTACGCCTCCTACGAGCCGTGCCCGGTCCACCACGTTCACAAGAAAGCGAACGCAGATGCCTAACCCCACAATCAGCACGTTCCGGGAGATCACCCCGCAGATCTACTCGTGGAGCACGCCCGACCTGCCCAAGTACGCCGGCTGGGAGAAGATCGGCTACACCGAGCAGGCCGGCGGCGCACAAGCACGCATCGCCCAGCAGGCCTCGCAGCTGTCGATCGACAAGAAGATCGAGTGGGTGTTCAAGGCCACATACATGACGCCCGACGGCGGGCGGTTCACCGACCACGACTTCCACGCCTTCCTCAAGCAGCAGGGCATCGAGCGCGAACACGTCTCCGGGCCCGGGGGCCGCACCACGCGGACCGAGTGGCACCGCTTCGAAGGCGCTCCGAAGACCTCGAAGCAGTACTTCTTCGACTTCGCCTCGGGCAGCTTCGAGATCGACCTCTCGGGCATCGAGCAGGACTACGAGCTGCGCCCCGAGCAGAAGGCGGCCGTCTCTCAGGCGCTCGGGGCGTTCCAGGGCGGCAAGGCCGAGGTGCTGTGGAACGCGAAGCCGCGCTTCGGCAAGACCCTCACGACCTACGACCTCATGCGCAAGCTCGACGCGCGCCGCGTGCTGATCGTGACGAACCGACCGGCGATCGCGCACTCGTGGCTCGACGACTTCCTGCGCTTCATCGGGCACCAGACGACCTACCGGTTCGTCTCCGAGTCACCGTCGCTCAACGGCCGCCCGACGATGACGAGGCAGCAGTGGCTCTCCTACTCGCGGGAACAGATCGACCAGGATCCGCGCATCGTCGAGTTCCTCTCGCTGCAGGACCTCAAGGGCTCGACGTACTTCGGCGGGAGCTTCGACAAGCTCAAGCACATCGCGCAGTTCGACTGGGACCTGCTCGTCATCGACGAGGCGCACGAGGGTGTCGACACGACGAAGACCGACGTCGCCTTCGACCAGATCACCCGCAAGTGGACGCTGCACCTGTCCGGCACGCCGTTCAAGGCGCTCGCGTCGGGCCGTTTCGACCAGGACCAGATCTTCAACTGGACCTACGCGGACGAGCAGACCGCGCGTGCGGAGTGGGACGACCCGAGCCAGGATAACCCCTACGAGGCTCTCCCCACGCTGAACCTGTTCACCTATCAGGTCTCCCGGATGATCAGCGACCGTCTGGCCGAGGGCGTGGCGATCGCCGAGGACGACGCGAACATCGACTACGCCTTCGATCTCGGTGAGTTCTTCCGCACGAAGGACAACGGGTACTTCGAGCACGAGGCCGACGTGCAGGCCTTCCTCAACCGGCTGTCCGTGAACGAGAAGTACCCGTTCTCGACCCCGGAGCTGCGCGACGAGATCCGGCACTCGTTCTGGCTGCTCGACCGCGTGGCCTCGGCGAAGGCCCTGCAGCGGATGCTGAAGAAGCACCCGGTGTTCAAGGAGTACACCGTCGTCCTGGCCGCCGGTGACGGGCGCAGCACCGAGGACGACAGCAACCTCGAGGTCTCGAAGGCGTCCCTGACGAAGGTCCGCGAGGCCATCGCCGAGGCCGAGAAGACCGGAGGAAAGACGATCACCCTCTCGGTCGGCCAGCTCACCACGGGCGTGACCGTCCCCGAGTGGACAGCGGTCGTCATGCTCTCCAACGTGACCTCGCCGGCCCTTTACATGCAGGCGGCGTTCCGGGCGCAGAACCCGTGCACCTTCGAGCGCGACGGCAAGGTGCTCCAGAAGAAGAACGCCTACATCTTCGACTTCGCTCCCGAGCGCACCCTCACGATCTTCGACGAGTTCGCGAACAACCTTCACCCGAACCCCTCGGGTGACACCGCCGTGCGCCAGCAGAACATCCGCACCCTGCTGAACTTCTTCCCCGTCATCGGTGAGGACGCCGAGGGGCGGATGGTCGAGCTCGACGCCTCCCAGGTGCTCACCTTCCCGAAGGTGTTCAAGGCCCGCGAGGTCGTGCGCCGCGGGTTCCTGTCGAACCTGCTGTTCGCGAACGTCGCCGGGATCTTCCGCTACTCCGAGCACGTGAAGAAGATCCTCGACAAACTCCCGACCGCTGAGCAGGGCAAGCTCAAGAAGAAGGAGCTCGACCTGCCCGAGCCGCTGCCGAACGTCGATCGGGACGGCAACGCCGAGGTCGACCTCGAGACGGTCATCAACCCCAAGGTCGCCGAGCTCGGCGTACCGGTGTGGAGCGTCGAGGAGATCCCGACGACGGACCCCCAGGCTCCTGCGGCCGAGGTGGCGAGGAAGCTCGCGAAGCTTGCCACAGAGAAGACGCGCGAGACCCGTGACAAGCTCCAGGCCGAGTACGGGCTGACGAAGAAGCAGGTCGAGCGCGACGAGAAGGCCACCGAGGCTGAGGTCGTGCGCAGGTACGAACGTGCGCGCGTCGAGCACGAGATCGCCTCGAAGCACCTCGCCGACGAGCTGGCCGAAGCCGCCACCGAGGCCGACGCTGCTGTGATCGCCGTGAAGAAGGCCGAGCAGGAGAGGGCCTTCCACGAGAACGTCGCCAAGATTCTCATGGAGACGACCGAGTCGATGACCCAGGCCATCGTCGAGCGCGAGGAGAAGAAGAAGGAGCAGAAGCGCGCCGACCAGACCATGGACGACGCGCGCTCGCACCTGCGCGGCTTCGCCCGCACAATCCCGATGTTCCTCATGGCCTACAGCGACCGGAACATCCGTCTGGCGAACTTCGACAACTACCCACCCGACGACGTGTTCGAGGAGATCACCGGCATCAGCGTGGCGGAGTTCCGCGTGCTGCGCGACGGCCAGGAGGTCACCGAGGCGGACGGTACGGTCACGAAGATCCCCGGCCTCTTCGACGAGGCCGTGTTCGACCAGTCGATCCAGGAGTTCCTCGACAAGAAGGAAGCCCTCGCCGACTACTTCGACGACGCGCAGACGGAGAACATCTTCGCCTACATCCCGCAGCAGAAGACCTCGCTCGTCTTCACGCCGCAGCCGGTCGTCAAGCAGATGGTCGACATCCTCGAGACCGAGAACCCCGGCATCTTCACGGATCCCGAGAAGACCTTCGCCGACCTGTTCTCTACCGCCGGTCTGTTCCTCATGGAGCTCGTGCGGCGTCTCGACACCGGCCTGGCCGATCGGATCCCGGATCAGGGCGAGCGGCTCAAGCACATCCTCACCTCGCAGCTGTTCGAGATGAGCCACAACAAGATCCTCCACGAGATCAGTCTCGAGGCGGTCTCCGGCGGGGTGCCCGAGCGCAAGCGCTGGCTCAAGGAGTCCGGCCACTTCAGGGTCGGCAACCTCGCGAAGATGACCAGCGAACAGCGCGCCCAGACGATCGACGACATGCTGACGGAAGGCAACTGATCATGGGTAAGAAGTTCGATGTCGTGATCGGCAACCCTCCCTACCAGGAGGAGGCGCAGGGCGAAGGTACTCGTGACACGCCGGTCTACCACCAGTTCATGGACGCGGCGTACGAGGTCGCCAGCAAGGCCGTGCTCATCACACCGGCCCGCTTCCTCTTCAACGCCGGGTTCACCCCGAAGGCGTGGAACGAGAAGATGCTCGCGGACCGCCACCTGAGCGTTCCGTACTACGTGCCCAACAGCAACGATCTGTTTCCGGGGACCGACATCAAGGGTGGGATCGCAGTTACCTACTGGGACGAAGAGCGTGACGACGAGCCGATCGACACGTTCACCAGCTACCCCGAGCTCAACGAGATCATGCACAAGGTCAACGCTGCTCACGATGCATCGATTGCGCCGTCAGTGTCGAGCGGGCGCGCATATGCCTATACGGAACTCATGCACAACGAGAACCCCCAGGCTTCAGGCCTCATGTCGTCGGACGCTCAGTACCGTGTGAGTACCAACACCTTCGAACAGCTGCCGTTCCTGTACTTCGAAACAATGCCCGACGACGGTCACGAATACGGCCAGGTCCTGGGGCTCGTGAAGAACAAGCGGTTCTCCCGCTGGATCCGTCGGGACTATCTCCGTGGCCCTAAGAGCTTCGACAAGTTCAAGGTGGCGCTCCCGGCCGCCAACGGCTCTGGCGCTCTGGGGGAATCCCTGTCTTCGCCCGATGTGATCGGGCCCGAAGTTGCAGTCACCCAGAGTTTCATCACGATCGGGGCGTTTGATGACGAGGCTGACGCTAAGGCGTGTCTCAAATACGTGAAGACGAAGTTTGCTCGCGCCATGCTCGGCATCCTGAAGATCACACAGCACAACCCGGCGAAGGTCTGGAAGCACGTCCCACTCCAGGACTTCACGGAGGCATCGGATATCGACTGGAGCAAGTCGATCCCCGAGATCGACCAGCAGCTGTACGCGAAGTACGGCCTCGACCAGGCCGAGATCGACTTCATCGAGTCGCACGTGAAGCCGATGTCCTGACGGGTCGGGATTCCGCGTCCGTACCGAAGGTCCGAGCTGGCTGAGAGGCGTCATCTGACATGGCCAAGAAGAAGTTCTCCACCAAGGAGTGGCAGCGCAAGATGTGCGACGACACGCTTCGTGCGCGCACCCTGGAGTGGTTTGTCTTCCGCGCGCGCCGTGTCGAGACCCACTCGTTGCTCACGAACCGCGATCTGCCTGTACCTCGCTGGATGGCGGGCGGACTGTCTCTCCGCCCTGCTGCTGACGGATCCTTCTCTCTACACGCCGATCTCCCGCCCGAAGAGGCGTTCGAGTCTCTCGCCGCGCGCTGCCGTCCGTTCATGATGGAACGTGACGACCTGTACCTCGAGAAGGTGCTTGCTGCACTCGAAGTCGAACTGCAGTCGTCGACCGAGCACCCCGATCCCGAGTACGCGGAAGTGTTCTCGAACGCCAGGTCGCAGTGGAAGCAGCTCGATCCGAAGTCGGGCGCGACGCTCGGGTTCTCGATGCAACGTGGTTCGGTCGACGGCGATCTGGGCGCGATGATTCCCGATACGAAGCTTGCCGATGCGTGGCTCTACTGCGACTTCGGCCACGGCGACACCGATGTGACCGAGCGTGTCGGCGATCATGACCTGGACGACCGATACCTGGCTGCGTCCTACCTCGTCATGAACCTGGCACGCATCGTCGTCGCCCTGTTGCAGATCATGCGCAAGTGGCATGCGCGCGGTCTCGTCGCTGTGCGCAGCGACGCTTTCGACGTCCGCCTTCTCGCGCGACCGAACCGCACGATCGGCACCGGGGGAAAACTCTACACAGCCCCTGTCGGTACCGATCCTGACGCTTTCCTCGCTCAGATCGACGCGGTCGCGACAACAGATCAGAAGGCTGCCGATGCCAAGCCCTGACAGGTCCATGCCGGAGATCGCTCACCGCATCCGCGAAGCTCGCAACGCTCGTCGGTGGTCTCAGAACGACCTTGCGGAAGCAGCTCACGTCTCGCGACCGTCCATCGCTCGGATCGAGGCCGGCGAGGACGTGAGCACAGCGACTCTCTCCAAGGTCGCAGACGCTCTGGGGCTGGCGCTCCGTCTCGCCCCCACAGAGGAACAGGCCGAGCGCGAGTGACCCGCCTCGGTCAGGCCTCCTGCTGCTGCTCGGCCACGGCGAGCTGAACGCCGTCGAGCAACACGCTCGGGTCGATCTCGAGCGCGGCCGCGATGCGCAGCAGCGAGCCGATGTTCATGAGCGAGCGGCCGTTCTCGTAGAAGCTGATATTCGCCGCGCTCACGCCCGAGCGGCGGCTCAGCTCCGCAGCGGTCATGCCCAGCTCGTTGCGCCTCGCGACGATCCGCGAGCCGACCAGGGCGGCGACAGGTGAAGCGACTCGGGCCATGTCATCATGCTCTCACAGCCGGGTGCCCTGTCCAGGAGCACGAGGTCAACGCCTCGGTCATCGCGCTGCCGGCTGTCGATCGGCTCCACCGAACACATCAGCCCACGTTGGACACTGTCATCTTCGATGAGACATACTCGCGCTCGATACATACCGAGCACCCGCATGATCCTGCGGGTCTCGCGTCTCACGAGATGTCAGGATCGCTGAGAAGGGACACCACGTATGCTGGAGAAGTAGACGGAAGGGGATCTCATGACTAAGACGGCAGTCGCCCCCGAGATCGTGGATTTCGACCCGATGGTCTACGACATCATGCGCGAGACCGCGACCGAGCTTGGCGGCGAGTACGTCTGGCTCTCTCGTCACGCGGCGACCGCGACGGAGCGCGAGGCGGCGAAGGCCGCTGACGTCGCCCTGTGGCAGGACGTGAACAGCGTGCGCGGTTCCGACCTGGCGACGATCAAGGCGAAGACCGACGAGTACCGGTCGCGCCTGCGCGAGCTGCGCGCGACTGCGTGAGCTGGAGGGACGATCTCAGCGCGGACGAGCTGCGCGAGATCTTCGATCGCGACATTGCGCCCACGCTGACCGCAGCCGGCGCCGCCGAGCTGCACCCCTCCGTGGTGTTCGTCGGCGCCCAGCCAGGAGCGGGCAAGTCCCGCGCGATCGCGGACGTGCACAGCGAGCGGCCCGGTGCGGTTCCCGTCATCGGTGACGACTTCCGGAGATTCCATCCCGACTATCGGGATCTGATGCGCACCGACCCGCTCGCGATGCCGCACGTCACCGCGCAGGCCTCCGGCGCGTGGGTCGGCATGGCCGCCGACTACCTCCGCGCCGAACGCCGCAGCGTCATCCTGGAGACGACGATGCGACAGCTGCCGGTGGTCGAGTCCACCGCGGCCGCGTTCCGTGCGCAGGGCTATCGAGTCGAGGCGCACGTGCTCGCCGTCCCTGGCGCCGTCTCCGCCCTCGGCACCGTGAGCCGCTACCTCGGGGAGGCCGCCGGCAACGATCAGAACCGGTGGACGCCCTCAGCGGCGCACGAGGCCGCCTACGAGGCCATGCCCGTCACCGTGGAGCAGCTGGTGGCCCGTGGGCTCGTCGACCGGATCACGGTCACCACGCGCACGCAGCGCGTCCTCTACGACCGCACCGTGACGACCGACGTCGCCCAGACCGCGGCCGCCGATGCGCGCCGCGCGATCGAGGCCGGCCGCAGCGCCTCCGCGATGACCAGTCGCGACGGCCGCGCGTGGGTGCGTGAGTTCGTTCTGGCGGCCGCCCGAGTCTCACGCCTCCCCCACGTGGCCGAAGATCTCCACGAGACGATGCGGCGCCTGGCGGCCGCATCCGGCGAGATCATCCGGCACACGCACGAGCCGGCCCAGCGCACCGCAGCTCGGGAAAGCGTGGCGGCCGCCCAGATCCCCGCTGCATCGTCCGGTAGGTCGACGAGCAAGGATCATGCGCGCTGGTGGGGCGTCGACGTCGACCACGGTCCCAAGCGCACGCGCGGCGATCTCGCCGCCCGCAGCGCCAAGGACGCCGAGGCAACGACCATCGCGCACGACGTCGCCAAGAGGCGCGATCGCGGGCGCGGTCTGGACCGCTGACCCCGCCCTGTCCGCACCCTACAAACCCCAGTGCCCTCCCCGCGATCGCGAGGAGGGCACTTTGTGGGTTTCGCTGCGTGAGCTCCGCCGGCATCTTGTCGGAAGGTCACAGCCGAGCAGCTGGTCGTGGCGCTGTGTGAATCCTCCAATCCGCTGATCGTGGATCAGCCGAGCACATATTGGTCCACCGCGGCGTCGATCTCCTCGAACTCGGGGCGCTCCTCGGGCGGCTCCACCGGCCCCGTAGCGACGCGGTGCAAGTACGTGCGGGATAGGCCGAGCAGTTCGCCGGCCTCTCGCGTCGAATACCCCGCGTCGAGGAGTTCTTGCAGGGCGAGCGCGTGGAGGCGCTGCCGCTCCTTCGTCTGATGCACCCGCAGCTGCGCCAGGCGCTCCCGAACGATCCGAGCGCGGGTGATGACGTCGTGGTCGTAGACAGACACCGTTGTCCTCTCCTGGATCAGTTCGAGGGCTGGAAGCGCGTCACACCCCACGCAGCGGAGGGGTCGTCGCGGCGCAGCTCGATCGTGTACTCCCCGACCGACGTGGGGACGTACACGACCGCGTAGACGTCCGTCGACGTCGGCGCGGCCTCTGCACCATCCTGAATCGTCATGGCCGGGATACGGGACGGCTGCACAGTGCTGTACGCCTCGATCGTGGCCAGGCGGGCGCGCCAGGGCACGCGATCGAGCACGGCGGATGCCCGGACGCCGAAGGCCAGGGCGACGAGTCCTCGCAGGCGCGGCATCCGACCGCGAGCGTGCAGGACGCGCACGTCGAGCACCGCGTCGTCGAGGCGCCGGCGCTGCAGCGGCACCATCGACACCGAGGAGTTCTCCCCCGCCGCGACCGCCACCGACCATACCTTCGCCGTCCGGCCGTCGACGCGCACATCGATCGTGTCGGCCCCCGCCAGCACCTTGATCGCGGCGATCAGCGCCGCGACGGGCTTGCCGAGATGGTTCTCCATCGCCTCCCGCTCGGCGACGAAGTCGGGATACACGCCGACGGTGCCGCATTCAGCACCGTGAGCGGCTGCTGCCCGTCGATGGTGAGCTCGGCGACATCCACCCGCCGACCGGATCCCGCCCGCAGCGCCTCGATCCCGTCCGCAGCGCCTCGATCCCGTCCTCGATCGTGGGCACCCCGGCCGTGCGCGCGAAATGGTTGAACGTGCCGCCCGGAAGCACGAGCAGCGGCAGGCCCACGCGACGCGCGGCATCCGCCACCGCCGCCACCGAACCGTCACCGCCCCACACGCCGAGGACGCGGGGCGGTGAGGAGGACGCGACGGCGTCGCGGACGAGCGCGGCGATGTCGTCCCCCTCCTCCAGCACGTGGACGCGGGCGGCGGGCGCCTCCGCCGACAGGAAGTCGACCGGGTCCGGCCGCAGCGGGCGAGGGCGGGCAGCGCGATCTCCGGCGCCGAGGGCTCGGTGTCGACACGAGGCGGCGCCGGCACGAGCATCCGTCCGCCGACCGCGACGGCCGAGCCGAGCGCCACTCCCCCGATCACGTCCGAGAGCCAGTGCGCCCCGGTGTGCAGCCGCGAGTAGGCCACCGCCGCGCCCAGCGGCGCCAGGACGGCGCCGCTGGGCGGCGACTCCAGGGCGACGCCGGTGACGAAGGCCGCGGCCGAGGCGGAATGCCCCGACGGGAAGGACGCCGACGTCGGCATCCGCTTCAGCCTCCGCGGCACCGGGACGTCCTTGAGCAGCGGCCGGTCTCCCCCGAAGATCCGCTTGCCGATGAGGTTCGCGATCGCGCTGCCGACCACGAGCGAGCCGACGCCCCGTACCGCCGCCCTCCGGCGCCTGCCGCCGCTGAGATACAGCACGACCGACAGGGCGATCCACAGCCCGCTGCGGTCGGCGAGGTGGGAAAGGCGTGCCAGAGCGCGGTCGAGCGAGGGCAGGTGCCGGTGGCCGTTGATCGCCGCGGCGGCGCGCGCATCCATGCGGCGCACCCAGCGCGGCAGGATGCGGATGCGGCGCAGCGCCACCAGCGGTCGAGCGAGCATGCCCATCTTCTGAGCGTAGAGTGCCCGCGCCCCGCCGGGGCGGCAACCTGAGCACGTCGGGGTGCTATCGCCTCACGGGCCGCACGTCCACCCCGTCGACCGGCGTCCGCCGCGCCGCCATGATCGGTCCATGCCGACCGTGCGCGACGTGGACCTGCAGGGCCAGAGGTTCCGGGTGTTCTCCTCCCTCCACCCGGAATCCTCGGTCGCCTTCCTGCTCGTGCACGGGATCGGCATCTCCCACCGGCTGTTCTCGCGGCTGCACGGCGTCCTTGCGGCGGAGCACACGGTGCATACCGTCGACCTGCCCGGATTCGGCGGGCTCCCCCGCCCGCCGTGGTCGCCGGACGTGCCGGAGATGTCCCGGCTGCTCGGACAGGCGCTGGACCGGCTCGGTGCCGACCGGCTCGGTGCCGACCGGCTCGGTGCCGGCGGGCTCGGTGCCGGCCGGCTGGTCGCCGTCGGCGACTCCATGGGCACGCAGTGGGTCGTCGAGCTCGGTGTGCAGCGGCCCGATCTCGTCTCGCACGTCGTCGCGATCGGGCCGGTCGTCGACGACCGGCACCGTACGGCCGGCGCTCAGGCGCGGGCGTTGGCACTCGACTGCCTGCGGGAGCCGCCGTCCGCGTACGCGCGCGTCCTCACGGAATACCTGCGTTGCGGACCCCGCTGGTACAGCAGCCAGCTGCGCCACATGCTCAGCTACCCCATCGAGGAGCGCGTCCTGCTGCTCCCCCGCCCGCTGCTGATCCTCCGCGGCGGGCGGGATCCGATCGCGGGACCGGCGTGGTGCGCACGCCTGCAACGGCGCGCGCCGCTCGCCCGGACGTCGGAGATCCCCGGGCATCCGCACCTCGTGCAGCACACCGCGCCGTGGGAGGTCGCCGGCGAGATCGTGCGGTTCGTGCAGGGTATGGCGACCGGCGCCGAGGCCGCGCGGGACGACGCCGCGGTCACGGCCGACGAGGCGCCGTAGCACGGATCAGATGCGGCCGCGCACCGGGGTCCGTTCGACCGGGTCTCCGCCGTCGGGCATGCTCATCTCCGCGCGCACGCCGAGCAGCCGCACCTCCCGCGTCGGGTCGAGCCCGGCGGCGAGGTCCAGTGCCGCGGCGACGAACGTCACGCGGTGGGTGGTCGGCTCGGCGAGCTTGCGCCCGACGGTTTTCGTCTCGAACGGCGCGTACCGCACCTTGAGGTGCACCCGGATGATCGGCCGGCCCTCGGCACGGCAGTCGTCGAACGCCTGACCCGCCAGCACCCGGACGGCGTCCGCGACCTCGGCGACGGTCGTCAGGTTCCGCTGGTAGGTCGTCTCCCGGCTGTGGCTGCGCGCGACCCACGGTGTGTCGTCGACGGTGACGGGACCCCTGCCGAAGCCCAGGTCGTGGTACCAGAGCCCCATCCTCGGCCCGAATTCGGCGACGAGCTCGTCGCGGTCGGCGTCCGCCAGCTCGCGCACGGTGCGGATGCCGTGGTCTGCCAGCCGCTTCTGCACGCGGGAGCCGATCCCCCACAGCTCACGCGTCGACCGCTCCCCCATCACCTCGAACCAGTTCGCGTCGGTGAGGCGGAAGATCCCGCGGGGCTTGCCGAACCCGGTGGCGATCTTGGCGCGCACCTTGTTGTCGCCGATCCCGACGGAGCAGTGCAGCGCCGTCGCCTCGAGCACCGCCCGCTGCGCCTCGCGCGCGACGGCCTCCGGGTCCTCGGTCGTCACGCCGAGGAAGCACTCGTCCCAGCCGATGACCTCCAGGACGACGCCGGGCAGCGCGCGCAGGGTGGCCATCACCTCAGCCGACGCCGCCTCGTAGGCCGCATGGTCGACGGGCAGGAAGACGGCATCCTCCGGCGCTTTGCGTGCCGCGATCTTCAACGGCATCCCCGAGCCGATGCCGTATGCCCTCGCCTCGTACGAGGCCGTCGAGACCACCGCCCGCTCGGCGGGGTCGCCGTGCCCGCCGACGATGACCGGGCGCCCGGCGAGCTCGGGGCGCCGCAGCACCTCGACCGCCGCGATGAACTGATCCATGTCGACGTGGAGCACCCAGGGATCCGCGGTCATGTCACGAGTCTGCCCTCCTTCCCCGGCCTTGTCACGGAAGCCGACCACGGGCCGCCGACACGGCGTCGTCGCCGAGCTCCCGCGTACTACCGTGGAGGGGTGACCGCAACGCCTCTCCTCCGCTCCGAGCCGGGGTGGCGCGCGTGGGTCATCTGGATCGTCGCGGTCGCGGCGTACGTGCTCGCGATCACGAATCGCGCCTCGCTGAGTGCGGTCGGCGTCGACGCCGCCGAGCGGTTCCACGCGGATGCGGCGACGCTGTCGCTCTTCGCGGTGGTGCAGCTGGCGGTGTACGGCGGTGCGCAGATCCCCATCGGCATCCTGCTCGACCGGCACGGCTCCCGGCCGATCATGGCGATCGGGATGGTGCTGATGGCCCTCGGCCAGCTCGTGATGGCGCTGTCCCCCAGCATCGGCATCGCCCTCGTGGCCCGCGTGCTGCTCGGCGCCGGGGACGCGGCCGTCTTCCCGGCGGCGCTGCGTCTGGTCGCGACCTGGTTCCCCGCGCAGCGCGGGCCGGTGATGGTGCAGTTCACCGGCATCATCGGTCAGACCGGCCAGCTCGTCGCCCTCATCCCGGTGGCGGCGCTGCTGCACGCCACCACCTGGACGATCACCTTCGGCAGCGTCGCCGGTCTCGGCGTCCTGTTCGCCATCCTGGTCTGGCTGGTCATCCGCAACCACCCGCGTCAGCGCGCCGCCGACGTGTCGGTGAACACCGAGACCGGGGTGGTCCGCGTGGTCACCTCCGCGATCGACACCGGCGTCGGCATCCGCGCCGCCTGGGCGCACCCCGGCACCCGCCTGGCGTTCTGGTCGCATTTCACCACCCCGTTCGCGGGCACGGCCTTCGTGCTGCTGTGGGGCATGCCGTTCCTCACCGCCGGCGAGGGTCTGACCACCCCCGCAGCGGCGGGGCTGCTGTCGCTGTTCGTGGTCGCCGGCATGCTGTTCGGCCCGCTGCTGGGCGAACTGTCCAGACGCATCCCCACCCGCCGGTCGCTGGCGCTGGTGCTGCCGACCGTCGCCGTGCAGCTGCTGGCGTGGGTCGCCGTGATCGCCTGGCCCGGACCGGCGCCGCTCTGGCTCCTCGTCGTCCTCATCGTCGCGCTCGCGGCGGGCGGGCCGGCATCCATGATCGCGTTCGATCACGCCCGCACGCACAACCCGGCGCATCGGCTCAGCACCGCCACCGGCGTCACGAACGCCGGCGGGTTCCTGGCGGCCCTCATCGCGATCTTCCTGATCGGACTCACCCTCGACCTGCAGGGCGCCGGGACCCCGGACACCTACTCCCTGGAGGCGTTCCGCCTGGCGTTCCTCACCCAGGTGCCGCTGTGGCTGCTCGGGGCGACCTTCATCGTCATCGAGCGCAAGCGCACCCGGATCCGCATGGGTCTGGACACGGAGAAGCCGCGCCGGCGGTCGTGAGTCCGGCGACCCCCGGAGTCCCGCCGGTGCGCGGACCGTTCGGCGCCTCGGCGGCATCCACGGGCAGCGGCACGGTGAACACGTGCAGGAAGAACTGGCACAGGGGCCCCACGAGCAGCGCGAACACCACGGTGCCGATGCCGAGGTTCCCGCCCAGCACCCAGCCGACCGCCACCACGGTCACCTCGATCGCCGTGCGCACGACCCAGATCGGGAGGCCGGTGCGACTGTGCAGGCCGGTCATCAGGCCGTCGCGCGGACCGGGACCGAAGTGCGCGCCGATCATTGACGAGCGTGCCGATCCCGAGCCGCTGACCGATCGGGATCCACAGCACCAGCACCACCACGCTCACCAGCACGGTGATCACGCCGAAGCTCAGCGGCAGGTGGTTCGCCAGTCCCTGTGTGAGCACGTCCCACGGCGCCGCGCCGATCGCCCCGCGGACGATGAACGCGATCCCGATGCCGTACAGGAACACCCCGACGATCAGCTGCGTGATCCGGCGCGTCAGGCGCCGTCCCGGCGTCCGGCTCATCGCGGCGTCCGCTCCACCCACGTGGGGTGCTTCGCGGCGCGACCGTCGCCGGAGGACGTGCCGGTCAGCCGCCGCCGCACCCACGGCGCGACGTGCCGGCGATAGTACTCGAGGCCGCCGGGGCGGGCCTCCGGATGCGCGGCGGGCGCCCACCACTCCGCCGGCGGCTCCAAGCCGAGGGCGTGCAGCACACGGGCGGCGACCCGGTGGTGCCCGTTCGCGTTCATGTGCAGCCGGTCCTCCGACCAGTACTCCGGTCCGGACAGCACGGTGTCGGGCCAGTTCAGGGCTCGGATCACATCCGGCCGGTCGGCGATCCGCCGCAGCACTGCGGCGGACAGCTCGTCGCCGCGGCGCTGGATCAGCCGGCCCATCGGCAGCTGCGCGCTCGGGTTCGCGCCGGAGAGCAGGATGAGGGTCACGCCCTCCTCGTCGCAGCGGCGCAGCACGTGGGAGAACGCGTCCGCGATGTGCTCCATGTCGGCCTTCGGCCGCAGCATGTCGTTGCCGCCGCCGTTGAAGGACAGATGGGTCGGGTGCAGCGCCAGCGCCGGCTCCAGCTGCTCCTGCACGATCGGCCAGGCCAGTCGTCCGCGGATCGCCAGGTTGGCGTACTGGACCGGTTCGCCGAGAGCATCCGCCCAGCCCTGCGCGACGAGATCCGCCCAGCCGCGCACGCGCCCGTCGGGCAGCTCGTCGCCGACGCCCTCGGTGAAGGAGTCGCCGATCGCGACGTACCGCACTGCAGCCATGCCGCCAGCCTATTGCGTCGGCCGTCAGCGGTCGTCGAGCGCGGCGCCCCGCCGGTCGGCCAGGCCCCACGCCGCCGCCGCGGCGACCACGAAGAACCCGGCGAAGACCGCGAAGGTGAGCGGCGCTCCCCCGGCCTGCAGCAGCACCGGCACGGTGAGCGGTGCGACGATGGAGGCGATCCGACCGACGCCGGCCGCCCAGCCCGCCCCCGTCGCCCGCACCGAGGTCGGATAGATCTCCGGGGTGATCGCGTACAGGGCGCCCCAGGCGCCGAGGTTGAAGAACGACAGCGCCATGCCGGTGGCGATGATGGCGCCCTCGCCGGTGGCCGTGCCGAACAGCACCGCCGACGCGGCGGAGCCGGCGAGGAACACCGACAGCGTGGCACGGCGTCCCCACACCTCGATCAGCCAGGCCGCGACCGCGTAGCCGGGCAGCTGAGCGAGGGTGATGACGAGCGTGAATCCGAAGGAGCGCACGAGGTCGTACCCGGCGGCGACCAGGATGCTCGGGATCCAGATGAACGCGCCGTAGTAGGCGAAGTTCACGCACAGCCACACCAGCCAGATGCACGCGGTGCGCAGACGGAACTCCGCCGACCAGAGCACGCCGAGCCGGCCCCCGGCGGTGTCGGCGAGGGAGCGGCGGGACGGCACGGTGCGGATGCGGGGCTGCTCCACGACCCCGGCGGAGGACTCCAGCCCCTCGACGATGCGCTCCGCCTCCGCCAGGCGGCCGCGCGACGCCAGCCAGCGTGGGGACTCCGGCAGTCCCCAGCGCACGACGAGCGCATACACGGCGGGCACGGCGCCGATGAGGAACGCCCAGCGCCAGCCGTCGGCGGATGCCGGGATCACCAGGTAGCCGATCAGCGCCGCCGCCGTCCATCCCAGGGCCCAGAACGCCTCCAGGATCACGATCATCCGGCCGCGGATCGCGGTCGGCGCGAACTCGCTGACATAGGTGGACGCCACCGGCAGTTCGGCGCCCAGCCCGAGCCCGACGAAGAAGCGGAGCACGAGCAGCAAGGCCACCCCGCCCACCAGCGCGCTGGCGCCGGTGGCGATCCCGTACACCAGCAGGGTGATCGCGAACACCTGCCGACGTCCGAGCCGGTCGGCGAGGAGCCCGCCGAGGCTTGCGCCGACGGCCATTCCGACGAACCCGATCGAGGCGATCCATCCCGACTCCGCCGGGGTCAGCGACCATTCTCGGATGAGCACGGCGATGATGAACGAGATCAGCCCGACGTCCATCGCGTCCAGCGCCCAGCCGATGCCCGACCCGGTCAGCACCCGCAGGTGGCGCCGGGTGAACGGCAGGACGTCCAGTCTCTCGCCGAGCGTGTGGCGGCTCGGCAGTGCGGTCTCGGGCATGCCTTCATCGTAGGGCCGCCGGGCCCGCCTCACCGCTCGGCGCCGAAAGCGGCGCTCAGGCGTCCGCGGCGAGCAGCCGCCGCACCCGCGGCACCACCTCGGAGCCGTACAGCTCGATGCTGCGCATCATCGCCTCATGCGGCAGGGTGCCCGTGGAGTATTTCAGGTCGAACCGGCCGATGCCGAGCGTGCGGACGGTGTCGGCGATCTTCGCCGCCACCCGGTCGGGTGAGCCGACGTACAGCGCCCCCGCGGGGCCCACGTCGTTCTGGAACCGCGCACGGCTGTACGGCGGCCAGCCGCGCTCCCGGCCGATGGTGTTGTTCATCGCCTCGAAGCCGGGGTAGGCGGTCTCCCACGCCTCCTCGTCGGTGCCGGCGATATGCCCCGGCGAGTGCACCGCGACCGGATGCGCGGTCGTGCCGAAGCTGCGCACGGAACGGTGATACAGCTCGACGAACGGTGCGAAGCGCGCGGCCGGGCCGCCGATGATGGCGAGCATCAAGCCGAGGCCGTGCCGCGCCACCCGCACCACGGACTCCGGGCTGCCGCCCACGCCGACCCAGGTGCGCAGCCCGTGCTCGGTCTTCGGGAACACGTCGGCGTCGGTCAGCGGCGCGCGCATCGTGCCCGACCAGGTCACCGGCTCTTCGCGAAGAAGCTGCACGAACAGGTCGAGCTTCTCCTCGAAGAGCGCCTCGTAGTCCTTCAGGTCGTAGCCGAACAGCGGGAAGGACTCGATGAACGAGCCGCGCCCGAGCACCACCTCCGCGCGGCCGTCTGACAGTGCGTCCAGGGTGGCGAAGCGCTCGAACACCCGCACCGGGTCGTCCGAGGAGAGGACCGTCACCGCCGTCCCGAGCCGGATCCGCTTCGTGCGCCCCGCGATCGCGGCGAGCACCATCTCGGGTGCGGACACCGCGAACTCGGCGCGGTGGTGCTCCCCCACCCCGAAGAAGTCGACGCCGACGGCGTCGGCGAGCTCCGCCTGCGCCACGACGTTGCGGATCGTCTGCGCCGCGCTGAGCGGCTTCCCGTCCGGGCCCACCGTGATGTCGCCGAAGGTGTCCAGTCCGAACTCGATGTCCATGATCGTCCTCTCCATTCAGACGAATGAACCCCGCGCCGTCCGACGCTATTCCGCCGGCTCCGGAAGCCCGCTCAGCGCAGGAAGACGCTGCGCAGGGTGTCCAGGCCGACGCCGCCCAGGTCCAGCGCCCGCTTGTGGAACTCCTTGAACGAGAAGTCCGGCTCCTGCTCGGCCGCGGCCCGCACCTGCTCCCAGATCCGCTGTCCGACCTTGTACGACGGCGCCTGACCCGGCCAGCCCAGGTACCGGTTGACCTCGAACCGGACGAACTCGTCGGGCATGTTGACGTTCGCGCGCAGGAACTCCAGCGCGTAGGCCGCATCCCACGCTCCGCCGCCCCCGGGCCGCTCCTTGCCGAGGTGCACGCCGATGTCCAGGACGACGCGAGCGGCGCGCATCCGCTGGCCATCCAGCATGCCGAGCCGGTCGGCCGGGTCGTCCAGGTAGCCGAGCTGCTCCATCAGCCGCTCCGCGTACAGCGCCCAGCCCTCCGCGTGGCCGGAGGTGCCGGCCAGCAGGCGCCGCCAGGAGTTGAGCTGCCCGCGGTTGTACACCGCCTGCGCGATCTGCAGGTGGTGGCCCGGCACCCCCTCGTGGTAGACGGTGGTCAGCTCGCGCCAGGTGTCGAACTCGGTCACGCCCTCCGGCACCGACCACCACATCCGCCCGGGGCGGGAGAAGTCGTCGGTGGGGCCGGTGTAGTAGATGCCGCCCTCCTGCGTCGGGGCGATCATGCACTCCAGTGTGCGGATCTGCTCCGGGATGTCGAAGTGCGTGGCGCCGAGCTCCGCGATGGCGCGGTCGCTGGTCTCCTGCATCCACCGCTGCAGCGCCTCGGTGCCGTGGAGCTTGCGGGACGGGTCGGCGTCGAGATGCGCCACCGCCTCCGCCACGCTCGCGCCGGGGAGGATCTCGTGCGCGATCGCGGTCTGCTCCGCGATCATCCGCTCCAGCTCCTCGCGCCCCCACTCGTAGGTCTCGTCGAGGTCGATCGTGGCGCCGAGGAAGCGCCGGGAGTTCAGGGCGTAGAGCTCGCGGCCGACGGCATCCGTCTCGCTCGCCGCATCCGCCAGGGTGCCGGTGAGGAAGGCGCGCAGCTCGTCGTAGGCGACGCGCGCGGCCGCGGCGTTGTCGGCGAGGTCGCGGGCGAGGGATGCCGGCAGCTGGCCGTCGGCGGGAGCGGCGTTCGCCACGAGCTCGGCGAAGAATCCGTCGTCGGCGGTGTAGCGCACGATCTGGTCGGCGACCTCCCGCACCTGCCTCCGGGCCGGCACCACGCCGCGGGCGATGCCCTCGCGGAGCGTCTCGGTGTAGCCGCGCAGCGCCTCCGGGACCGCGGCGAGCCGGGTGGCGATCGTGGACCAGTCCTCGGTGCTGGCCGTCGGCATCAGGTCGAACGCCTGGCGGACGTCCTGAGGCGCCGAGGCGATCACGTTGAGATCCCGCAGATGCCACTGGGCGTCGTGCAGCTCGATCTCCAGGCGCAGCTCGGCGCTCAGATCCGCCTTGGTGACCTCGTCGACCGCGTCGGCCGGCTCCAGCGCCTCCAGCGACCGCAGCGCGGCGCGCGCGGCCTCGGCGTACTCCTCGTGGCCAGCGGGGCTCAGGTCGCCGAACCGGTGATTGTGCTCGGTGCGGCCGATGTAGGTGCCGATGGTGGGGACCAGGCGGGCGATCGTGTCGACCCACTCCTCCGCGACCGCGTCGATCGCGGTCGGCGTGCGCGTTTCTGACGTCATGCCGCTCAGCCTAGTGGGACGTCCCCGAGGCCTCGCGGAACGTCAGTGCCCGGCCTCGTTCCAGTCGCTGCCGCGCCCGACCTGCACGTCCAGGGGCACCGACAGGTCGGCAGCTCCCGCCATGCGCTCGCGGACGATCCGCTCCGCCTCGTCCCACTCCCCCGGCGCGACCTCCACGACGAGCTCGTCGTGGATCTGCAGCAGCACGCGCGAGCGGAGACCGGCCGCGGTGAGATCGTCGTGGATGCGGAACAGCGCGATCTTCATGATGTCCGCCGCGCTGCCCTGGATCGGCGCGTTCAGCGCCGCCCGCTCCGCGTTCTCGCGCAGCACCCGGTTCGGGCTGGACAGGTCCGGGAAGGGCCGCCGGCGGCCGAAGATCGTCTCGGTGTAGCCGTCCTCCTTCGCCTTCATCACGGAGGCTCGCAGGTAGTCGCGCACCGCGCCGAACCGGGCGAAGTACTCCATCATCAGCTGCTTCGCCTCGGCCTGCTCGATGCGCAGCTGCTTCGACAGGCCGAACGCGCTGAGCCCGTACACGAGCCCGTACGACATCGCCTTGACCTTGGTGCGCATGGCGGGGGTGACGTCCTCCGGCGCCACGCCGAACACCCGCGCGCCGACGAACCGGTGCAGGTCCTCCCCGGAGTTGAACGCCTCGATGAGTCCCGGGTCCCCGGACAGGTGCGCCATGATCCGCATCTCGATCTGCGAGTAGTCCGCGGTCAGCAGCGTCTCGAACCCTTCGCCGACCCGGAAGGCGCTGCGGATGCGGCGGGACTCCTCGGTGCGGATCGGGATGTTCTGCAGATTCGGGTCGGTGCTGGAGAGGCGTCCGGTCTGGCTGCCGGTCTGCAGGTAGGTGGTGTGGATGCGCCCGTCCTCGCGGATGGCGACATCGAGGGACTCGATGATCTGGCGCAGCTTCGTCGCCTCGCGGTGCTGCGACAGCTGCTCCAGGAACGGATGCGGGGTGCTCTCCTGCAGGTCGGCCAGCGCCGCGGCATCCGTGGAGTACCCGGTCTTCGTCTTGCGCGTCTTCGGCAGCTGCAGCTCCTCGAACAGCACCTCCTGCAGCTGCTTGGGTGAGCCGAGGTTCACCTCGTGCCCGATCGTCGCGTACGCCTGCTGGGCGATCGCGTCGGCGCGGGCGCCCAGCTCGGCCGAGAACGCGGAGAGCACGTCGTGCGAGACGGCGACGCCTGCCAGCTCCATGTCGGCGAGGGTGAGCAGGGTGGGCAGCTCGATGGCGGTGAGCACGGTCGCGACGCTGTCCGGCATCGCCGCGCGCAGCGCCTCGTCGGTGCGCAGCGTGAACCACGCCTCCTGCGCCGGCGTGGCGCCCTCGTTCTCCGGCACCAGCTGGGTCGGGTCCGCCTCGGGGAGCTTCTCGCCGAGGTAGCGCTCCACCAGGTTGGCGAGCGTCTTGTCGGGGAAGCTGGGCCGCATCAGCCAGCCGGCGAGCAGCGTGTCCCCGGCGAGCCCGCGGAGACGGATGCCGGCGCGGCGCAGCGCCTTCACCTGCGGCTTCGCGTCATGCAGCACCTTCGGGGCGTCCGATTCCAGCCAGGCGCGCAGCGCGTCGGCGGCGTCATCCGACCAGTCCGTCTCGCGCAACTCGGTGGCCGAGGCGACCCCGATCCGGTGCACGCGTTCACCGGCGAGCACGAGCGCGACGCCGAGCGGTCCCTGCTGCGCGGCCGCCCACGTGGCGATGTCGGCGGCGCCAGTCTCCACGGGCGAGGGCATCTCCACGGCATCCGCCTGCGCGCCGCCGTCGTCCTCGGCGCCGACGGCCTCGAACACGCGCGGCAGCAGGGTGCGGAACTCCAGCCGGGCGAAGATGTCGCGCACGGCCAGCGCGTCGATCGGCGTCACCACCAGCTCGGCGGGCCCGACCGGCAGGTCCACGTCCCGCAGCAGCCGGTTCAGCTGGCGGTTCCGTCGGACGTCCTCGATGTGCTCGCGCAGGTTGCCGCCGACCACGCCCTTGATCTCCCCGGCGCGTTCGAGCAGCTCATCGAGCGAGCCGAACTGGTTCAGCCACTTCACCGCCGTCTTCTCGCCCACTTTCGGGACGCCGGGCAGGTTGTCGCTGGTCTCCCCCACCAGCGCGGCGATGTCGGGGTACTGCTCGGGCCGGACCCCGTAGCGCTCGACCACCGTCGCCGGGTCGTAGCGCTTCAGCTGCGACACCCCCTGCACGGACGGGTAGAGCAGGGTGATCTCGTCGTTGACGAGCTGGATGGTGTCGCGGTCGCCGGAGACGACGAGCACGTCGTAGCCCTGCGCGGCGCCCTGGGTGGCCAGGGTCGCCAGGATGTCGTCCGCCTCGACGCCCTCCTTGGTGAGCACCGGGATGGACATCGCGTTCAGGCACTCCTGCAGCAGCGGGATCTGCCCCCGGAACTCCGGCGGGGTCTCCGAGCGGGTGGCCTTGTACTCGGCGTACACCTCGGTGCGGAACGAGTGGCGCGACGTGTCGAAGGCGATCGCCATGTGGGTGGGACGCTCGGCCTTGATCAGGTTGATCAGCATCGACAGGAAGCCGTAGATGGCGTTCGTGTGCTGGTTGTCCCTGGTGGTGAAGTTCTCGACCGGCAGCGCGAAGAAGGCGCGGTAGGCGAGCGAATGGCCGTCGACGACCATGAGGGTAGGCTTTGCGGAGTCCGTCACCCTGTCAGCCTAACGAGGGCTGACGACACTCGCTGAGGAGGACGCGTGAGCGACCAGACCCTCTCCCCCGGCCTGGAGTGGGCCACCCGCCGCGGCATGGGCGCGCTGGCGGAGAAGATGGGGATCCGGTTCACCGAGTTCAGCGTGGAGCGCGCCGTCGCGACCATGCCGGTGGAGGGGAACACGCAGCCGGTGGGGCTGCTGCACGGCGGCGCGTATGTCGTGCTGGGCGAGTCGCTGGGGTCGATGGCGGCGAACATGCACGCCGGTCCCGGGCGGCTCGCGGTGGGCGTGGACATCAACGCCACGCACACCCGGTCGGCGACCTCGGGCACCGTCACCGGCGTGTGCACCCCGATCCACCTCGGCCGCACCATGACGGTGCACGAGATCGTCGTCACCGACGAGCAGGGCCGGCGCTGCTCCACGATCCGGATCACGAACCTCATCCGCGACGTCGCCGACTGAGCGACGCGCGCTCAGTCCCCTTCGCACAGCGGACGGGGCTGGACCCCGCCGCCGAGCGGGATCACTGCTTCTTCGGCGCCAGCTGCTCGATGATCGCCTTGGCGACGTCCTGCATGGTCAGTCGGCGGTCCATCGACGCCTTCTGGATCCAGCGGAACGCCTCGGGCTCGGTGAGGCCCATCTTCTCGTTCAGCAGGCCCTTGGCGCGGTCGACGAGCTTGCGGGTCTCGAAGCGCTCGACCATGTCGGCGACCTCGGCCTCGAGCGTGATGATCTGCTCATGCCGGGCCAGGGCGATCTCGATCGCCGGGAGCAGGTCGTTCGGCGTGAACGGCTTGACCACGTAGGCCAGGGCGCCCGCCTCGCTGGCCCGCTCGACGAGCTCCTTCTGGCTGAACGCCGTGAGCAGGACGACCGGCGCGATGTGGTTCTTGTGCAGCCGCTCGGCGGCGCTGATGCCGTCCAGCTGCGGCATCTTCACGTCCATGATCACGAGGTCCGGCCGCAGCTCGGTGGCGAGCTGGACGGCGGTCTCGCCGTCGCCGGCCTCGCCGACGACGTCGAAGCCGTTGTCGCGGAGGATCTCGACGATGTCGAGGCGGATCAGCGATTCGTCCTCGGCGACGACGACGCGTCGCGGGGCGGATGCCGTGGACTGCTCAGGCTGCTGCTCGTGATCGGTCACACAGACATCCTATTGGTGCCGGCGGTGGGACTCGAACCCACACGCCCTTTCGGACAAAGCATTTTGAGTGCTCCGCGTCTGCCATTCCGCCACGCCGGCCCTGGTCGACTCTAACGCACGAGGGGGGCAGGCCGATCGCCTGCCCCCTCGTGCGCGTCCTCGAAGCGCGCGCTCGATCAGAGCCCGCGCTTGTACACCGGGGCGGCGCCGCCGTGCGCGTCGCCGACCTTGTGCACGCGGATGTCGTTGGTGGAGCCGATGATGCCGGGAGGGGATCCGGAGATCACGACGACCTTGTCCCCCTCCTTCGCCAAGCCCGTGCCGAGCAGGTAGTCGTCCACCTGGTGGTACATCAGGTCGGTGTGCTCGACGCTGTCGACCAGGGTGGAGGTGATGCCCCAGGTGAGCGCCATGCGGCGGCGGATGCCGGGCTCGGGCGTGAAGGCGAGCATCGGGATGCGCGAGCGCAGCCGGGACAGCCGGCGTGCGGAGTCGCCGGACTGGGTGAACACGCAGAGGAACTTCGCCTCCACGAACTCGGCGACCTCGAGGGCGGCGAGCGTGATCGCCCCGCCCTGGGTGCGCGGCTTGGTGGTCAGCGGGAGGATCCGCTCGAGGCCGTGCTCCTCGGTGGACTCGATGATCCGGGCCATGGTCTGCACCGCGATCACCGGGTACTCGCCCACGCTGGTCTCGCCGGAGAGCATCACGGCGTCCGCACCGTCGAGCACGGCGTTGGCGACGTCGGAGGTCTCGGCGCGGGTGGGCACCGGGCTGTTGATCATCGACTCCAGCATCTGGGTGGCGACGATGACCGGCTTGGCGTTGCGGCGGGCCAGCTCGACCGCGCGCTTCTGCACGATCGGCACCGCCTCCAGCGGCAGCTCGACGCCCAGGTCGCCGCGGGCGACCATGATGCCGTCGAAGGCGTCGACGATCTCCTCGAGGTTGTCCACCGCCTGCGGCTTCTCGATCTTGGCGATGACCGGGATGCGCACGCCCTCCTCGGCCATGATCTCGTGCACGCGGGTGACGTCGGCGGCGTTGCGCACGAACGACAGCGCGATGATGTCCACGCCGGTGCGCAGGCCCCAGCGGAGGTCGGCCTCGTCCTTCTCGCTGAGCGCGGGGACGCTGACCGCGACGCCGGGCAGGTTGATGCCCTTGTTGTTGGACACCGCGCCGGCGACCACGACCCGGGTCGTCACGACCGTGCCGTCGGTCTCCAGCACCTCGACGCGGACCTTGCCGTCGTCGATGAGCAGGAAGTCGCCGGGCTTGACGTCGTTCGGCAGCCCCTTGAACGTCGTCCCCGAGATCTCCTTGGTGCCGAGGATGTCCTCGGTGGTGATCTTGAAGATGTCGCCCTCGGCGAGCTCGTACGGGCCGCCCTCGAACTTGCCGAGCCGGATCTTCGGCCCCTGCAGGTCGACGAGCACCGCGACCGCCCGGCCGGAGTCCTCGGCGGCGCGGCGCACGTTGGCGTAGTTCGCCTCGTGCACGGAGTAGTCGCCGTGGCTCAGGTTCAGGCGGGCGACGTCCACTCCGGCGTCGATCAGGGCGCGGACCGATTCATAGGTCGAGGTGGCCGGGCCGAGGGTGGCGACGATTTTCGCGCGTCTCAACAGATGTCTCCAGGGTATGAGGGGGATCAGGTACAGGCGGCGCTGCCGCGCTCAGCCTACGCGGGCTGGACGCTCAGCGCGACATCCGTGGGACGCACCGGCGCGGGCAGCACGGTGGTGCCCATCAGGTGCCGGTCGACGGCCGCGGCGACCGCGCGGCCTTCGGCGATCGCCCACACGATGAGCGACTGGCCGCGGCCGGCGTCCCCGGCGACGAACACGCCGGGCACGGTGGTCTGGTAGTCGCCGTCGCGGCGGATCGCCCCGCGGTCGGTGAACTGCGGAGTCGTCTCGCCGTGGTACCCGTCCCGCTCCGGGCCGGTGAAGCCCATCGCGATCAGCACGAGATCGGCCGGGATCTCCCGTTCGGTGCCGCTCTTGGGCACGCGGCGTCCATCCACGAACTCGGTCTCGGCCACGCGCAGGGCGCGCACTTCGCCGGCCGCGTTCGGCAGGAACTCGACGGTCGAGGCGAGGTAGACCCGCTCGCCGCCCTCCTCGTGCGCGGACTGCACCTCGAACAGGTTCGGCATCGTCGGCCACGGCTGGTGCTCCGGGCGCTCGGTGGACGGCTGCCGGCCGATGGCGAGGTTGGTCACGCTGAGCGCCCCCTGCCGGTGCGCGGTGCCGATGCAGTCGGCGCCGGTGTCGCCGCCGCCGATCACCACCACGTGCTTGCCCTCGGCGGTGATCTGGTTCGGCACGTCGTCGCCGGCGACCCTGCGGTTCGATTCGACGAGGTACTCCATCGCGAAGTGCACGCCGTCCAGGTCGCGCCCGGGGATGGGCAGGTCGCGCGGCACGGTCGCGCCGGTCGCGATGACCACGGCGTCGTACCGGGCGCGCAGGCCGTCCCAGCTGAGGTCCTTGCCGATCTCGACGCCGGCGCGGAAGCGGGTGCCCTCCTCCTGCATCTGGCGCAGGCGCGACTCGAGGTGCCGCTTCTCCATCTTGAAGTCCGGGATGCCGTAGCGGAGCAGCCCGCCGATGCGGTCGTCCCGCTCGTACACGGCGACGGTGTGCCCGGCGCGGGTGAGCTGCTGCGCGGCGGCCAGGCCGGCGGGTCCGGAGCCGACGACGGCGACGGTCTTGCCGGTGAGCCGGGCGGGGGGCTGCGGCTCCACCCAGCCGCGGGCGAAGGCCTCGTCGATGATCGAGACCTCGACCTGCTTGATGGTCACGGCGGGCTGGTTGATCCCGAGCACGCACGCGCTCTCGCACGGCGCGGGGCACAGCCGCCCGGTGAACTCCGGGAAGTTGTTCGTGGCGTGCAGCCGCTCGATCGCGGTGCGGTCCTCGCCGCGCCAGGTGAGGTCGTTCCACTCCGGGATGAGGTTGCCCAGCGGGCATCCGGAGTGGCAGAACGGGATGCCGCAGTCCATGCAGCGGCTGGCCTGGCGGCGGAGCACGGCCCGGTCGCCGGGCTCGTACACCTCCTTCCAGTCCATGATGCGGACGGGCACGGGGCGCCGGGCCGGCAGCTCGCGCTCCGTGATCTTCAGGAAGCCTTTGGGATCAGCCACCGGTCACCTCCAGGATCCGGTTCCAGACGACGTCGCCGTCGGGGTCGAGCCCCTCGGCCTCCGCCTCCCGGCGTGCGTTCTGCACCGCGGCGAAATCGCGCGGCACAACCTTGACGAAGTCCGCCTGCGCCGCATCGAAGTCGGCGAGGAGCTCGGCGGCGAGCGGGGATGCCGTCCGCTCGAGGTGCTCCGCGAGCAGGTCGCGCAGCAGTTCGAGGTCGGCGCGGTCGAGCGGCTCGAGCTGCAGCTCGCCGCTGTCCAGCGACTGGGCGTTGATGTTCTCGCGGCGCAGGCCCCGCACGAAGGCGACGCCGCCGGACATGCCGGCGCCGAGGTTGCGCCCGGTCTCGCCCAGGATGACGGCCAGACCGCCGGTCATGTACTCCAGGGCGTGGTCGCCGACGCCCTCCACGACCGCCGTGGCGCCGGAGTTGCGGACCAGGAACCGCTCCCCCACGACGCCCGAGATGAACATCGTCCCCGAGGTGGCGCCGTAGCCGATCACGTTGCCGGCGACGACGTTGCGGTGCGGGGCGAAGGTCGCCGCGCGCGGCGGGCGGATGGTGATGTCTCCGCCGGACAGGCCCTTGCCGACGTAGTCGTTGGCGTCGCCCTCGAGCCGCAGGATGATCCCGGGCGGGAGGAAGGCGCCGAGCGACTGCCCGGCCGTGCCGTGCAGGGTGATGTCGATGGTCTCGCGGGCGAGGCCGTCCGCCCCGAACCGCGCGGTGACCTCGTGGCCGAGCATGGTGCCCACGGCCCGCTCGGTGTTGCGGATCGGCAGCTCGATGACCACCGGCGCCCTGTCCTCGAGGGCCTCGCGCGCCATCTCGATGAGCTGGGAGTCGAAGTGGGCGTCCAGCTCGTGGTCCTGCGGCCGGCCGCTGCGGCGCGGCTCGTCGGCGGGGAACACCGGCCCTTCCAGGATCGGCGTGAGGTCCAGGCCCTCCGCCTTCCAGTGCCGGATCGCGGCGTCCGTGCGCAGCAGGTCGGTGCGGCCGATGATCTCGTCCAGGGAGCGGAAGCCCAGCTCGGCGAGGAGCTCGCGCACCTCCTCCGCGATGAACTCCATGAAGTTCACCACGAACTCCGGCTTGCCCGTGAAGCGCTGCCGCAGCACCGGGTTCTGCGTGGCGACGCCGACCGGGCAGGTGTCCAGGTGGCACACCCGCATCATCACGCATCCGCTGACCACGAGCGGCGCGGTGGCGAAGCCGAACTCCTCCGCCCCGAGCAGCGCGCCGATGATCACGTCGCGGCCGGTCTTGAGCTGGCCGTCCACCTGCACCACCACGCGGTCGCGCATGCCGTTCAGCATCAGCGTCTGCTGGGTCTCGGCCAGGCCCAGCTCCCACGGGGTGCCGGCGTGCTTGAGGGAGTTCAGCGGGCTGGCACCCGTGCCGCCGTCGTGGCCGGACACCAGCACGACGTCGCTGAGCGCCTTCGCCACGCCCGCGGCGACCGCGCCGATGCCGGACTGGCTGACCAGCTTGGTGTGGATGCGGGCCTTCGGGTTCGCGCGCTTGAGGTCGAAGATCAGCTGCTTCAGATCCTCGATCGAGTAGATGTCGTGGTGCGGCGGCGGGGAGATGAGCCCCACGCCGGGGGTGGCGTGCCGGGTGCGCGCGACCCACGGGTACACCTTCTGCGGCGGCAGCTGCCCGCCCTCGCCGGGCTTGGCGCCCTGCGCGAGCTTGATCTGCAGGTCGTCCGCCTCGGTCAGGTACTGGCTGGTGACGCCGAACCGGCCGGAGGCGACCTGCTTGATGGCGCTGCGGCGCTCCGGGTCGACCAGGCGCTCCGGGTCCTCGCCGCCCTCACCGGTGTTGGACTTCGCGCCCAGCCGGTTCATCGCGATCGCGAGCGTCTCGTGCGCCTCCTGCGAGATCGAGCCGTAGCTCATCGCGCCGGTGGAGAACCGCTTCACGATCTCCGACACCGGCTCCACCTCGTCCAGCGGCACCGGGGGCCGCTCCCCCGTGCGTAGCTCGAACAGGCCGCGCAGCGTCTTCAGCTCGCGCGACTGGTCGTCCACGAGCCTGGTGTACTCGCGGAAGATGTCGTACCGCCGGGTGCGCGTGGAGTGCTGCAGCCGGAACACGGTCTCCGGGTTGAACAGGTGCGGCGAGCCGTCGCGGCGCCACTGGTACTCCCCGCCGGTCCACAGCCGCTCGTGGGCGCGGGCCGCGGCGTCCTCCGGGTAGGCGAAGTCGTGCCGCGCCTGGTTCTCGGCGAACACGTCCTCGATGCCGATGCCGCCGAGCTTGGTCTCGGTTCCGGTGAAGAACTCGTCCACGAATTCCTGGCTGAGGCCCACCGCCTCGAACACCTGTGCGCCGGCGTACGAGGACACCGTGGAGATACCCATCTTCGACATGATCTTCAGCACGCCCTTGCCGAGCGCGTAGATGAGGTTCCGCACCGCCTGCTCGGGCGTGACGCCGGTGATGAAGCCGGTGCGCACGAGGTGTTCGACGGTCTCCATCGCCAGATACGGGTTGACGGCGGATGCTCCGTAGCCGATCAGGGTGGCGACGTGGTGCACCTCGCGCACGTCGCCGGCCTCGACGATGAGACCCACCTTCATCCGGTTCTCGTTGCGGATCAGGTGGTGGTGCACTGCCGACAGCATCAGCAGCGACGGGATCGGCACCAGGTCCTTGTTCGAGTCGCGGTCGGACAGGATGATGAACTCCGCTCCGCGTTCGATCGCGGCATCCACCTCGGCGCACATCTCCGTGAGCCGCTCGCGCATGGTGTGCGGGCCGGCGTCGAAGTGGTACAGCCCCTTGATCGTCACGCTGGAGCGGTCGGGCAGGGCGCGGTCGATGTGCCGGATCTTCGCGAGCTCGTCGTTGTCGATCACCGGGAAGTCCAGCGTGACCGTGCGGGCGTGCTCGGGCCCCCAGTCCAGCAGGTTGCGCTCCGGTCCGAGGCCGAGGCGCAGGCTGGTGACGACCTCCTCGCGGATGGCGTCCAGCGGCGGGTTGGTCACCTGCGCGAACTGCTGCACGAAGTAGTCGAAGAGCAGGCGCGGCCGCTCGCTGAGCACGGCGATGGGCGTGTCGCTGCCCATCGCGCCCAGCGGCTCGACCCCGGTCTGCCCCATCGGGGTGAGCAGGATCCGCACCTCCTCCTCGGTGTAGCCGAAGGTGCGCTGGCGGCGGGTGATCGAGGCGGCCGGATGCACGATGTGCTCGCGCTCCGGCAGGTCGGCCAGGCGCACCGCGCCGGCATCCAGCCACTCCTGCCACGGATGCATGGTGGCGAGCTCGCGCTTGATCTCCTCATCCTCGATGATGCGGCCCTGCGCGGTGTCGACGAGGAACATCCGGCCCGGGCGCAGCCGGCCGCGGCGCTTGATCCGCTCCGGCTCGAACTCCAGCACGCCGGTCTCGCTGCCGATCACCACCAGCCCGTCGGTGGTCTCGGTCCACCGGCCGGGGCGCAGCCCGTTGCGGTCCAGGGTCGCACCGACCAGGGTGCCGTCGGTGAAGATCAGCGCGGCGGGACCGTCCCACGGCTCCATCTGGTTGGAGTGGAACTCGTAGAAGGCGCGCAGGTCGGGGTCGAGGCCCGGCTGCTTCTCCCACGCCTCCGGCACCATCATCATGATCGCGTGCGGGAGGCTGCGGCCGGTGAGGGTGAGCAGCTCGAGCACCTCGTCGAACGATGCGGAGTCGCTCGCGCCGGGCGTGCAGATCGGCAGGAGCGGCTTCATGTCGCCGAGCAGCTCGGACTCCAGCTGCGACTGCCGGGCGCGCATCCAGTTGCGGTTGCCGCCGACGGTGTTGATCTC
Organism: Microbacterium neungamense; assembly: GCF_024971095.1. Taxonomy (NCBI): domain Bacteria; kingdom Bacillati; phylum Actinomycetota; class Actinomycetes; order Micrococcales; family Microbacteriaceae; genus Microbacterium; species Microbacterium neungamense. Next base: position 1,371,479 of record NZ_CP069717.1, on the reverse strand, counting down.
GCCGTTGTGCGCCAGCATCCGCAGCGGCTGCGCGAGCGGCCACGACGGGAACGTGTTCGTGGAGTACCGCGAGTGCACGACCGCGAGCTCCGAGGCGAAGCGCTCGTCCTGCAGGTCGGGGTAGAACGGCTCCAGCTGCAGGGTGGTGACCATGCCCTTGTACCCGAGCGTGCGGGCGGACAGGGTCACGAAGTAGGCGCCGAGCTCGTGTCCGGCGCGCTTGCGGAGCCGGTACGCGATCCGGTCCAGCGCGATCCCGGACGCCGCCTCCCGGTCACCGGCGGCGGGACGGGAGACGAACAGCTGCTCGAAGGCCGGGCGCGCCTCGTCGGCGAGCTTGCCGAGGTGCTCGTTCGCGGTGGGCACGACGCGCCAGCCGAGGACGGTCAGGCCCTCCTCGCGGGCGATCCGCTCGATGCCGGCCTTCTGCTCGCGGCGCGCGCTGGAATCGCGCGGCAGGAACGCCAGTCCCGCGGCGTACTGTCCCGCCGGGGGCAGCGGGAAGGACACCACGTCGCGCAGGAACGCGTCGGGCATCTGGGTGAGGATGCCCGCGCCGTCGCCGGTGCCGGCGTCGGAGCCGATCGCCCCGCGGTGCTCGAGGTTGCGCAGCGCCTGCAGGGCGAGCGCGATGATGTCGTGTCCCGGCGTGCCGCGCAGGGTCGCGACCATCGCCAGGCCGCAGGCGTCCTTCTCGTGCGCGGGGTTGTACAGCCCCTGGGCTGCGGGGAACCGCTGGCCCACCGGCTGTGCGGGGTCGTTCGTGTGGCGGCTGGAAGCCATGCTGCCGTCCTCGGTCGGGTCTTGGTGCACAAAGGACGTCGTCGGCCTGCGCAGTGCGGGCGGGGGATCCCACAGACGGAACCGCGCCTCAGGGGCGGGTGTCAGCTGGTGGGAGCGGCGCTTGTGGCGGTGTCCCCTGCTTCGATGTCGCCGGCCGGAGGCTCACTCACGTCGACGTACTCGCTGGTGTTCTGTGATTGTACATGCACGGACTCGGGTGCTCGCCCTGGCATGTACGGCGAGGGCTCGCGGCCCGGGTGACGGCGCGTCTGCACGATCAGGATGACGACGCCGACGACGACCCCGAGGATCGCGGCCCACACGTTGCTGCGCAGGCCGAGGATGACCTCGCTCGGGTCGATGCGGATGGACTCCCAGACGATGCGGCCCGCGCTGTACCAGATCAGGTAGCAGGCGAACAGCTTGCCCCACTGCAGCTTCAGCCGGTGGCCCAGCCAGAGCAGCACGATCACGCCGAGGCCGTTCCAGACGACCTCGTACAGGAAGGTGGGGTGGAACAGGGTGTCCTCGGCCAGGCCCGGTGGGAACGCCGGGTTGTCCGGGTCGATCTCCAGGCCCCACGGCAGGTCGGTGGGAAGGCCGAACAGCTCCTGGTTGAACCAGTTGCCGAACCGCCCCACGGCCTGCGCGAGCAGGAGGCCCGGCGCGAGGGCGTCCGCGAAGGTCCAGAACCGGATGCCGGTCCACCGGCACCCCAGCCAGGCGCCGACGGCGCCGCCGAGCAGCGCGCCGAAGATGGCGATGCCGCCCTCCCAGATCGCCCACACCGAGCCCGGCTCGAACGGGTTCCAGGTGTTCTTCCCGGGGCCGAAGTAGAAGTTCGGGTGGGTGAGCACGTGGAAGATCCGGGCGCCGATGATCGCCAGCGGCACGGCCAGGATCGCGATGTCGATGACCACCCACTTCTCCGCGCCGCGGCGGGTGAGGCGATGGTTCGTGATCAGCACCGCCGCGATGATCCCCGCGATGATGCAGAGGGCGTAGAAGTGGATCCGGAGCGGGCCGACCTCGATGAAGCTGATCGGCGGGCTCGGGATGCTGGCGAGCACGCCCGGGACGGTGCTGTGAAGCGCGAGGGACATGAGAGCGATTCTAGTTTCCTGTTCCGAAGCGCGCCGACGGCGTACCGGCCGCCAGCGCCCTGGTGGTGTCGGCGAGGCCGTCCAGGCCGCCGTCGCGGAGGGCGCGGACGAGGGCGGTGCCCACGATGGCGCCGTCGGCGTACTCGACGACGCCGGCCACCTGCTCCGCGTTCGAGATGCCGATGCCGACGCACGCGCGGGACGCCCCGCGGTCGCGCAGCCGCTCCACGAGCGTGCGGGCGGCGCGGTCGAGCGCGGCGCGCTCCCCGGTGATGCCCATGGTCGACACGGTGTACACGAAGCCGGTGGAGGAGGAGATGACCAGATCGAGACGCTCGTCGGTCGAGGTCGGCGCGGCGAGGAAGATCCGGTCCAGGCCGGTGCGCCTGCTCGCCGCGATCCACTCCCCCGCCGCCTCGGGCGTGATGTCGGGGGTGATCAGCCCTGCCCCGCCGGCGGCGAGGAGGTCGTCCGCGTACCGGTCGACGCCGTACTGCAGCACCGGGTTCCAGTACGTCATCACCACGACCGGGACGTCGGTCTCGGCGGTGATCGCGCGCACGGCGGTGAACAGGTCCCGCATCCGGAAGCCGTTCGCCAAGGCGTGCTGCGTCGCCTCCTGGATGATCGCACCGTCCATCACCGGGTCGCTGTAGGGCGGCCCGAGCTCGATCACGTCCACGCCGTTGCGGGCGAGGGTGAGCGCCGCCTGGATGCTGGTGTCCAGGTCGGGGTAGCCGACGGGCAGGTAGCCGACGAACGCGCCGCGGTCGGCGTCGTGCGCGCGCCGGATGGCGTCCTCGACGCGGGTCACGGGGTGCTCTCCACGTCGTACAGGTGGAAGTACCGAGCGGCGGTGTCCATGTCCTTGTCGCCGCGGCCGGAGAGGCAGACCGCGATCAGGCCGTCCGGGCCAAGCTCGCGCCCGATCCGCAGCGCGCCGGCGAGGGCGTGCGCGGACTCGATCGCCGGGATGATCCCCTCGGTGCGGCTGAGCAGGCGCAGCGCCTGCATGGCCTGGTCGTCGGTGGCCGGGATGTAGGACGCGCGGCCGATGTCCGCCAGCCACGCGTGCTCGGGGCCGACGCCCGGGTAGTCCAGGCCGGCGGAGATCGAGTGCGACTCGATGGTCTGGCCGTCCTCGTCCTGCAGCACGTAGGTCTTCGCGCCGTGCAGCACGCCCGGTCGTCCTCGCTCGATCGAGGCCGCGTGCCGCGGCGTGTCCACGCCGTCGCCGGCCGCCTCCACGCCGTACAGCTTCACGTCCTCGTCGTCCAGGAACGCGTCGAACATGCCGATCGCGTTCGACCCGCCGCCGACGCAGGCGACGACGGCGTCCGGCAGCCGGCCGGCCTCCTCCAGCAGCTGCGCGCGGGCCTCCTCGCCGATGATCTTCTGGAAGTCGCGCACCATCGCCGGGAACGGATGCGGACCGGCGGCGGTGCCGAAGATGTAGTTCGTGGTCTCCACGGAGGCCACCCAGTCGCGGTACGCGTCGTTGATGGCGTCCTTCAGGGTGCGCGACCCGGTCCGCACCGGCACCACCTCGGCGCCGAGCAGCCGCATCCGGGCCACGTTCAGCGCCTGCCGCTCGGTGTCGACCTCGCCCATGTAGATGGTGCAGTCCAGGCCGAACAGGGCGGCCGCGGTCGCCGTGGCCACGCCGTGCTGGCCGGCGCCGGTCTCCGCGATCACGCGGGTCTTGCCGAGCCGCCTGGTCAGCAGCGCCTGGCCCAGCACGTTGTTGATCTTGTGCGAGCCGGTGTGGTTGAGGTCCTCCCGCTTGAGGAACACCCGGGCGCCGCCTGCGTGCTCGGCGAAGCGCGGCACCTCGGTCAGCGCGGACGGGCGCCCGGCGTAGGAGTGCAGCAGCCGGGCGAGCTCGTCGCGGAAGGCGGGGTCGGTGATCGCCGCCTGGTAGGCCTCCGCCAGCTCGTCGATCGCCACGATCAGCGACTCGGGCATGTACCGTCCGCCGAAGTCGCCGAAGAACGGCCCCGGCTGGTCGCGCAGACCGCTCATGTCGCCTCGCTCCGCTCTGTCCGCACCTTCTCATCCCCGGCCGCGAGGAACGCCTGCAGGGTGGCCACCGGGTCGCCGGTGACCAGGGCCTCGCCGATGAGGACGACGTCGGCACCGGCACGGCGGTAGTGCGCCACGTCCGCCGGGCTCAGCACGGCCGATTCGGCGATCCTCACGGCCGTGTCCGGGATGCGCTCCGCGAGCCGGCCGAACAGGTCGCGGTCCAGCTCCAGGGTCTTCAGGTCGCGGGCGTTGACCCCGATCAGCTCGGCGCCGAGGTCGATCGCCACCTCCAGCTCCTCCGCCGAGTGGGTCTCGGCGAGGGGGGTCATCCCGAGCTGCCGGATCAGGTCGTACAACTCGCCCAGCACGCGCCGCTCCAGCCCCGCGACGATCAGCAGCACGAGGTCGGCGCCGGCGGCGCGGGCCTCGAACACCTGGTACGCGGTGGCGATGAAGTCCTTGCGCAGCACGGGCACGCTCACGCGCGCGGTGACCGCCTCGAGGTCGGCGAGGCTGCCGCCGAAGCGGCGTTCCTCGGTGAGGACGCTGATGGCGGAGGCGCCGCCCTGCTGGTACAGGGCGGCCTGGTGAGCCGGGTCGGGGATCTCGGCCAGGGCGCCGCGCGAGGGGCTGGCGCGCTTGACCTCGGCGATGATCTTCACCCGGTCGGCGGGCGCGAGGCCGGCCAGGGCGTCCCGGGCCGGCGGGCGCGCGAGGGCGTCGCGCTCCACCGCGGAGAGCGGCCGCGCCTGGGCGCGACGCTCGGCATCCTCGACAGCGCCGGCCGTGAGGTCGGCGAGCACCATCAGTGACCCTTCGGCGTGTACTTCGGGCCCTTCACTCCGTACCCGGCCTTCGCGAGGATCCACCCGATCAGGGCGCCCAGCACGATCACCGCCGCAGAGATCCAGACCAGCGTGACCTGCCCTAAGCAGAACGCGATGGTGCCGGCGGTGAAGCCGATGAGCATGATCACGACAGCCGTCCAGGCAGCAGGCGAGTGTCCGTGTCCGGGGTCGGCGATCGAGTTCGTCATGTTCTCCTCCGTGGGAAAGCGGGCGTCCCGACAGTCTATCGGGCTGTGGGGTCGGTCCCGTGCGACATGTCGTCCCACGAGTCGACCGGGTCGAGGGGGCCGGAGCGGCGGGGCGCCCCGGCATCCGTGCGGTACCGGCGGCCGCCGCCGCGCCAGCCGCGCGCGGTGGCGGCGGTGAAGACGGATGCCGCCAGCAGCAGCACCCAGCCGGCCAGGGCGATCGCGGGCCACGCGGTCGGGTCGACCGCGGCCACCAGATCGCGCAGCGCCTGCTCGCCGGCGAGGCCGGTCGCCTCGGTCACCGCGGGGGCGACCACGGACAGCGGCGGGTCGGCGACCAGGGGGGCGGTCGCGACGGCGAGCACCACGGCGGCCGCGGCGCCGAGCGCGGCGAACGCGTACCGCAGCGCCGACCCCGCGATCGACAGGGCCGCGCCCAGGGCCAGCACGGCGAGGGACAGCGGGGCGAGCAGGGGGACCGCGTCGGCTCCGGCGACGGCCAGCGGCTCCCCGGCATCCGTCCGCGCGGCGGTGAGCCAGGTCTGCGTCGAGGACACGACGCCCACGGCGCCGGCGAGCAGGAACCCGGCGACCGCCGCGCCCCTGCCCCCGGCGCGGAGGCCGCGGGCGCGCAGACCCCGGGCCGGCCGGCTCATGCCGGCTCGCCGCCGAGCGGCAGGTCGCGGCCGTCGAAGCAGGTGCGGGTGCCGGTGTGGCAGGCGGGGCCGATCTGGTCCACCGTGAGCAGCACGGTGTCGCCGTCGCAGTCCAGCTGCACGCCGCGGACGTGCTGCACGTGGCCGGAGGTGTCGCCCTTGCGCCAGTACTCCTGGCGGGAGCGCGACCAGTACACCGCGCGTCCGCCGGTGAGGGTGCGTCGCAGCGCCTCCTCGTTCATCCAGGCGAGCATGAGCACCTCGCGGGTGTCCCACTGCTGCACGACGACCGGGACCAGGCCATCCGCGTTCCAGCGCACGCGCTCCAGATTCACCGGACGGTCACCCCCGCGGCGCGCAGCGCGTCCTTGACCTCGCCGATGGTCAGCTGCCCGGTGTGGAACACGCTGGCGGCGAGCACGGCATCCGCCCCCGCCTCGATCGCCGGCGGGAAGTGCGCGACCTCGCCGGCGCCGCCCGAGGCGATCACCGGGACGGCCGAGACCTCGCGCATCCGGCGCACCAGCTCGAGGTCGAACCCGTCGCGGGTGCCGTCCGCGTCGATCGAGTTCACCAGCAGCTCGCCGGCGCCGCGCTCGATGGCCTCGCGCGCCCAGGCGAGGGCGTCCAGCGAGGTCTCGGTGCGGCCGCCGTGCGTGGTGACCACGAAGCCGGACGGGGTGTGCTCGGAGCGCTTCACGTCCAGGGACAGCACCAGCACCTGCGCGCCGAAGCGGTCGGCGATCTCGCCGATCAGCTCCGGGAGGGCGATCGCGGCGGAGTTCACGCCGACCTTGTCGGCGCCCACCGACAGCAGCCGGGCGACGTCGTCGACGGTGCGCACCCCTCCCCCGACGGTGAGCGGCACGAACACCTGCTCCGCGGTGCGCTGGACCACGTCGTAGGTGGTGGCGCGGGCGTCCACGGTGGCGGTGACGTCGAGGAAGGTGATCTCGTCCGCGCCCTGCGCGGCGTAGTGGGCGGCCAGCTCGACAGGGTCGCCCATGTCGCGCAGGTTCTGGAAGTTGACGCCCTTGACGACGCGGCCGCCGGCCACGTCCAGGCACGGGATGACGCGTGCGGCGAGGGCCATCACAGTCTCGCCGCGTGGATCTCGGTGACCAGGATCGCGCGGGCGCCGAGCTCGTAGAGCGCGTCCATGACCTTGTTCACCCGACGGCGCGGGATCATCACGCGCACGGCCACCCACTTCTCGTCGCGCAGCGGGGAGATCGTGGGCGACTCGCGGCCCGGGGCGATCGCCACAGCCTGGTCGACGAGGTCGGCGGGCAGGTCGTAGTCGAGCAGCACGTACTGCCGGGCGACCATGACGCCGCGCAGCCTGCGCAGCAGCGTGTCGGTGCCCTCGGCCTCTCCGGGCCGGCTGATCAGCACGGCCTCGGACTCGATGATGACCGGGCCGAAGATCTCCAGACCCGCCTGGCGCAGCGTGGTGCCGGTCTCCACGACGTCGGCGATCACGTCGGCGACGCCCAGGCGCACGGCGGACTCGACGGCGCCGTCCAGCGGCACGAGGTGGGCCTCCACGCCGTGCGCGCGCAGGAAGTCGTCGACCAGGCCCGGGTAGGCGGAGGCGACGCGGACGCCCTGCAGCTGCTCGATCGAGCTGAAGCGGCCGGGAGGGCCGGCGAAGCGGAAGGTGGAGCGGGCGAAGCCCAGCGCCTCGATCTCGCGGGCGTCCTGCTCGCGCACGTCGCGGAGCAGGTCGCGGCCGGTGATGCCGACGTCGAGGGCGCCGGAGGCGACGTAGGTGGCGATGTCGCGCGGGCGCAGGAAGAAGAACTCGACGTCGTTGTCGGCGTCGATGAGGTGCAGGGTCTTGGTGTCGCGCCGGCCGGCGTAGCCGGCTTCGGCGAGCATCTCGGCGGCGGTCTCGGACAGCGAGCCCTTGTTGGGAACGGCGATGCGGAGCATGGGGGTCTTTCGGGTCGATCGAGCGGGGACGGCCGGATCAGAGATGTCGGTACACGTCCTCGAGCTCGAGGCCCTTCGCAAGCATGAGCACCTGCAGGTGGTAGAGCAGCTGGGAGATCTCCTCGGCGGTCTCCTCGTCGCTCTGGTACTCGGCGGCCATCCACACCTCGGCGGCCTCCTCGACGATCTTCTTGCCGATCGCGTGCACGCCGCGGTCGAGCTGCGCCACGGTGCCCGAGCCCTCCGGCCGGGTCCGGGCGGTCTCGCTCAGCTGGCCGAACAGCTCGTCGAAGGTCTTCACGATTCCAGGCTAGCGGCTCGCGCACGGGCCCGGAGACCGCCGATCGCCGCCTCGATGTCGTCCGCGCCGTACACCGCGGAGCCGGCGACGAAGGTGTCCGCCCCGGCGGCGGCGGCCTGCGCGATGGTGTCGGCGGAGATGCCGCCGTCGACCTGCAGCCACACGTCCGACCCGCGGCGGCGCGCCTCGTCGCGCAGGGCGCGCAGCTTCGGCATCGTCTCGGCCAGGAAGCCCTGGCCGCCGAATCCGGGCTCGACGGTCATCACCAGGATCTGGTCGAACTCGTCGAGGATGTCGTACAGCGCCTCCCCCGCGGTGCCGGGCTTGATGGCGACGCCGGCGCGGGCGCCGATGTCGCGCAGCCGTCGCGCGAGGGCGACCGGGTCGGCGGCGGCCTCGAGGTGGAAGGTGACGCTCGCCGCGCCCAGCTCCGCGTAGCCGGGGGCCCAGCGGTCGGGGTCGGTGATCATCAGGTGCACGTCGAGCGGGATCGGGCTGGTCTGCTGGATGCGCTCGACCATCTGCGGGCCGAAGGTGAGGTTCGGCACGAAGTGGTTGTCCATGACGTCGACGTGCACGAAGTCGGCGGTCGCGATGCGGGCGAGCTCGGCCTGCATGTTCACGAAGTCGGCGGCCAGGATGCTGGGGTTGATGCGCGGCGGGTCGGGAAGGCTCACCCGTCTATCCTGCCTCAGTCGCGTCCCGCGCCGTCGCGCGGCCGCCCGTCCCGCCGCAGCAGAGCGAGGAACATGGCGTCGGTGCCATGCCGGTGCGGCCACAGCTGCACCCGGCCGGTGCCGTCGGAGGCGAGGTCGATCGGGCTGCGGGCGAGCCCGGCGACGACGGCGCGGGCGTCCAGCTCGGTCACGTCGGTGCGGCCGCGGAGCACGTCGGCGACGACGCCGGTGGTCTCCGCGAGGTGCGGCGAGCAGGTGGCGTAGGCGACGATCCCGCCGGGTGCGAGGGCGTCGAGCGCGGCGTCCAGCAGTCCGGTCTGCAGCGCGACCAGCTCGGGCACGTCGGCCGGGGTCTTCCGCCAGCGCGCCTCCGGGCGGCGGCGCAGGGCGCCCAGGCCCGTGCACGGCGCGTCCACGAGAATGCGGTCGAAGGCGCCCGGATGCCGCGCGGCGAGCATCCGTCCGTCCTCCTCGTGCACCGGCACGTCCACCGGCAGCGGGCGCAGCGCCTGGCGGACCAGGCCCGCCCGCGCCGGCACCACCTCGTTCGCCTCCAGGCGGGCGCCGTGCCGCAGCGCCTCCGCGGCCAGCAGCGCCGTCTTCCCGCCCGGCCCGGCGCACAGGTCGAGCCACCGCTCCCCCGCCCGGACCGGCGCCGCGGCGGCGAGAGCGAGGGCGACCAGCTGCGAGCCCTCGTCCTGCACGCGGACGGCGCCTTGCGACGTGAGGACGACCGCGCGGGGGTCGCCGCCGGGCGAGCCGAACGCGGTGGGCGCATAGGGGCGGCGCGGCTCCCCGGGCTCGGCGAGTCCGGGCAGGGCGGCGAGCGTGGCCTCGGGCGAGGCGTTGTCGGCCTCGAGCAGGGCGTCCAGCTCGTCCGCGCGGTCCTCGGCGGCCAGCGCGCGGCGCAGGGCGCGGATCACCCACACCGGGTGGGCGGTGCGCAGCGCGAGCCGTTCGTCGTCGGAGCGGGCGCTGCTCTCCACGACCTGCTGCCAGTGCTCGGGGGCATCGCGGGAGATCCGCCGCAGCACGGCGTTCGCGAAGCCGGCGGCGCCGCGCCCCTGCGCGGCGGCGAGGTTGACCGACTCGTTCACAGCGGCGTGGCCGGCGACCCGGGTGGCCAGCAGCTGGTGGGCGCCCAGGCGGAGCGCGTCGAGGACGGCCGGGTCGATGTCTGATGCTGGGCGGCCGGCGGCCGCGGCGATGATCGCGTCGTAGGTGCCGCGTCGGCGCAGCGTCCCGTAGGTGAGCTCGGTGGCGAGCCCCGCGTCCTGCGCGTCCAGGCCCGCCTCGTCGATCAGGGCGGGCAGCAGGAGGTTGGCGTAGGCGTCGGAGTCGCTCACCGCGCGGAGCACGTCGTACGCCACACGGCGGGCCGGCTGCACGGTGCGATCGTGCACGGTGCGATCGACGTTCCCGCCCCGGTTCCCGCCCCGGCCCCGGTTTCCGTTCCCGCCCCGGGTCCCGTTCCCGCCCCGGTTCACGATCCCGCCCTCACCGGGGTGCGCAGGCCGCGCCACCAGTCGCCCGCCGCCATGGCAGCCTTGCCGGCGGGCTGGACGCGGCGCACCTCGAGCGGCGCGGTGCCGGTGCCGACGAGCACGTGCTGCCGTCCCGCGGCGATCTCGCCGGGCGCCAGCGGCACGGCGTCCCCGGCGGGGGCGGCGTCGAGGATCTTCAGCCGGGCGCCGTCGACGGTGGTGTGCGCGCCGGGTTCCGGGGTGGTGCCGCGGAACCGGGCGTACACCTCGGCGAGCGGGCGGGTCCAGTCCAGGAGCCCGTCGGCGAGGGTGAGCTTGGGTGCGAGCGTGTGCGGCCCCGACTGCGGCACCGCGACCGCGGTGCCCGCGGCGATGGCGTCGACCACCTCGGCGGTGATCCCGGCGCCCGCCTCGGCCAGCACGCCCAGAGCGGTGGCGGCGGTGGCATCCGGCGGCACCGGGACGGGCCGGGAGGCGAACACGTCGCCGGCGTCGAGCTCCGGCACGAGCTGGAAGACGCTCACGCCGAGTTCCTCGTCACCGGCGATGAGCGCGTGCTGCACCGGGGCGGCGCCGCGCCAGCGCGGCAGCAGGGAGAAGTGCAGGTTGATCCAGCCGTGCGTCGGGGCGGTCAGCAGCGGGGCGCGCACCAGGCCGCCGTACGCGACGATCACGCCGAGGTCGGGCCGCAGCGCGGTCACCTTCGCGGTGGCGTCCGCGTCCAGCCGGGCGGCGCGGATCACCGGGATGCCGAGCCCGGCAGCGGCCTCGGCGACCGGGGACGGGGCGAGCACCCGCTTGCGGCCCAGCGGCGCGTCCGGCCGGGTGACGACGGCGGCCACCTCGTGGGCCGCGGCGAGGGTGCGCAGGGTGGGGACGGCGACGGCCGGCGTGCCGGCGAAGACGAGGCGCATGAAGGTGCTCCGGTTCGGATCGCGGGATCGGGTCAGATCTCCGGTTCGAGGATATCGAGGTGCACGGACAGGGTCGCCCTGCCCCTGCCGCCGGTGCGGTCGCGTCCGCGCCGCGCCAGCGTGGCGTCGGCGATCACGGCCGCGCGCAGTGCCGCGGCCACCGCGGGCCCTGCCCCGTATCCGAACCGCACCAGGGCGCGGACCCGGCCGTCCTCGTCCACCGGAACAGGCCCGAGCACGGCCTCGCCGTCGACGCCGATCCCGCGGAGCGCGTCGAGGGCGCCGCGCACGGATGCCGAAAGCCCGTCGACCTGCGCCACCCGCACGGTCGGCGGCATCCGCAGCGGTGCGCGCGCCTGCAGCTCTCCGCGCGCATAGGCCGGCTGCGTCCAGGTCGCCAGCGCCCGCGCGACCGGGCCGTCCACCCCGACCAGATGCACCGGGGCGCCCGGGGCGGCGAGGGCGGCGGCGTTCGACCACCACCGCAGGCAGGACTCGCCGATCCGCAGCTCCGGGGCCTGCAGCATCCGCGCCCCGTCCAGCAGCAGCACCGCGCGGTAGCCGCCGTCGGCGAGCGGCTCGGCGCCGCGGGTGGCGATCACGAGCGCCGGCTTCGCATCCACCCGCTCGACCGGGTGGGTGCCGTCCGAGACGATCACCCGCACGCCAGGGAAGGCGCGTCCCAGCTCGTCGGCGGTGCGCTCGGTGCCCGAGGAGGCCAGCCGCACCTGCTCGGAGGAGCAGTGCGAGCATCGCCAGGCGTGCGCCGCGCGGCCGCACCATCCGCACACCGGCACCGCGCCGCGGCGCCGGGCGCCGAGCGGGCCGCCGCAGTGGGCGCAGCGCGCCGGCGCCCGGCAGGTGGCGCACACCAGGGAGGGCGAGAAACCGGGTCGGGCCACCTGCACCAGCACGGGACCCTCCGCCGCCGCGGCGCGCGCGGCGGCGTACGCGCTGGATGGCAGCCGCTGCGCGGCCTGCTCCAGCTCCTGCGGCGTGCTCAGCACCACCCGCGGCAGCACCCGGCGGGTCGCGGTGATCTCCCGCAGCCAGCCGTGCTCGACGAGCCGCTGCGCCTCGGAGGTGCGGGTGTGCCCGGCCAGCAGCAGCGCCCCGCCCTCCTGCTCCTGCCGCAGCAGCGCCGCGTCCCTGGCGTGCACGTACGGCGCCAGCGGCTCGGCGAGCAGCGGATCGCCGTCGTCCCACAGGGCGACCAGGCCCGCCTCGACCGGCGCGTACACCGCGGAGCGGTTGCCGACGACCACGCACGGGCGGGACTCCAGGGTGCGCAGGAAGGCGCGGTACCGGTCCGGGTTCGCCTGCCGGGCGTCGTGCCGGACCACGGCCTCCTCGGGGAGCAGCTCGGCCAGCGCCGCGAGCAGCCGGTCCTGGTCGCGGTGGTCGGGCACCACGAGCACGGCGGAGCGCCCGCCGGCGAGGACCGCGGTCGCCGCGGCGGCGAGCATCCGCGCCCACTGCGGCATGCCGTCGTCCAGCCCGGGCACGGCCTCGACGGCGGCGCGGCCGCCCTCGGCGAGCACGGCTTCCAGGCCGTCGTACCCGGCGAGCACCGCTCGGGCGCGCTCGGCCGCATCGGTGAGCGGCACCGGGGCCTCCTCCTCCGGGCGCCACGCCTTCTCCACGCGCACCTGCCGTTTCGGGATCGCCAGCCGCAGGATGTCGGAGGCGGAGCCGGCGGCGCGGTCGGCGGCGCGGCGGGCCAGACGGTACAGCCGGTCGGGCATCACGGCCACCGGGGAGACGACGCTCTCCACCGCGGACAACGGGCGTGCGGCATCCGTCTCCTCCGCGATCCCGGCGACGTAGCCGTCCACGACCCGTCCCGCGGTGCGCAGCGGCACGCGCACCCGCACGCCCGGGGTCACCGGGCCGAGCTCCGCCGGCAGGGCGTAGTCGAACAGCCGGTCCAGCTGCGGCAGCGGCGAGTCGATGACCACCCGCGCGATACGCCGGGTCACGGCGGTCAGCGTCCGGCGGCGCGGCGCAGGGCGTCAGCGCGGTCCGTGCGCTCCCAGGTGAAGTCGGGCAGCTCGCGGCCGAAGTGGCCGTAGGCGGCGGTCTGGGCGTAGATCGGGCGGAGCAGGTCGAGCTCCTCGATGATCGCCTGCGGGCGCAGGTCGAACACCTCGGTGATCGCCTTCGTGATCACCTCGTCCGGGACCGTGCCGGTGCCGAAGGTCTCCACGTACAGGCCGACCGGCCGGGCCACGCCGATGGCGTAGGCCACCTGCACCTCGGCGCGGGAGGCGAGGCCGGCGGCGACGACGTTCTTCGCCACCCAGCGCATGGCGTAGGCGCCGGAGCGGTCGACCTTGGACGGGTCCTTGCCGCTGAACGCCCCGCCGCCGTGGCGGGCGGCGCCGCCGTAGGTGTCGATGATGATCTTGCGGCCGGTGAGCCCGGCGTCGCCCTTCGGACCGCCGGTGACGAACGGGCCGGCCGGGTTGATGAAGTAGGCGAGGCCGTCGGCGAGGTCCAGTCCGGTCTGCTCGAGCACGGGGTCGATCACGCGCTCGCGGACCAGCTCCTTCAGCTCCTCCTGCGACACGTCCGGGTGGTGCTGGGTGGACAGCACGACCGCGTCGACGGTCTTCGGGGTGAACCCGTCGTAGCCGAGGGTGACCTGCGTCTTGCCGTCGGGGCGCAGGAACGGCAGCACGCCGGAGCGGCGCACCTCGGTGAGGCGCTCGGCGATCCGGTGCGCCGTCCACGCCGCCATCGGCATCAGTTGCGGGGTCTCGTCGGTCGCGAAGCCGAACATGATGCCCTGGTCGCCGGCGCCGAGCGCGTCGCGCGGGTCGGTGGAGCCGCCGTCGCGGTGCTCCTGGGCCTGGTCCACGCCGTGCGCGATGTCGCTGGACTGCTCGCCCACCGACACGCTGACGCCGCAGGAGGACCCGTCGAACCCGGTGTCGCTCGAGGTGTAGCCGATGCCGTTTACGACGTCGCGCACGATCGTCGGGATGTCGACGTAGCCCTCGGTGCGGATCTCGCCCGCCACGTGCACGAGGCCGGTGGTGACGAGCGTCTCGACGGCGACGCGGGAGCCGCGGTCGACGGTGAGCAGGCCGTCCAGGATGCTGTCCGAGATCTGATCGCAGATCTTGTCGGGGTGACCCTCCGTGACGGACTCGGAGGTGAACAGGCGCAGAGCGCTCATCGAAGCACTGCCGCCCGTCACTCGGCGTGACGGATGCGGAGCTTGTCCTCGTTGATCTCGTGGAGCGCGATGGTGAGCGGCTTGTCCTCGACGGTCGAGTCGACCAGCGGGCCCACGTTGTCGAAGAGGTTGCCCTCGTGCAGGTCCGAGTAGTAGTCGTTGATCTGGCGGGCGCGCTTGGCGGCGTAGATCACCAACTCGTACTTGTTGTCGACGCGCTCGAGCAGGTTGTCGATGGGCGGGTCGATGATGCCGTTGGTGTGGTGTCCGGCCATGGTGGACCTCCTGATCGGGCGACGGGATCGTCGCGAAGTCGGTGATGCGGGCGCGCGACCCTTCGACGGGCTCAGGGCCCTTCGACGGGCTCAGGGCCCTTCGACGGGCTCAGGGGCCGGGTCAGCGCGGTGACGCCGCTGACAAGTCTACGACCTCCTGCGCGGCGCGGGCGACGTCCTCGTTCACGATGCGGTAGTCGAACTCGTACTGCGCGGCCAGTTCGGCCTTCGCGGTGCGCAGCCGGCGCGCCCTCTCCTCGGCATCCTCGGTGCCGCGTCCGACGAGCCGGTGCACCAGCTCGTCCCAGGACGGCGGCAGCAGGAAGATCAGCGTCGCGGACGGCTCGGCGGCGCGCACCTGACGGGCGCCCTGCAGGTCGATCTCCAGCAGCACCGTCTTCCCCTCGGCGAGGGCGGCGTCGACGGGGCCGCGCGGCGTGCCGTAGCGGTGCTTGTTGTGCACCACGGCGTACTCGAGCAGCTCGCCGTCCGCGATCAGCCGGTCGAACTCGGCGTCGTCGACGAAGTAGTAGTGCACGCCGTCGATCTCCCCCGGCCGCGGGGCGCGGGTGGTGGCGGAGACCGACAGGTGGATCTCGGGATGCGTCTTGCGGATGTGCGCGGCGACGGTGCCCTTGCCGACCGCGGTCGGTCCGGCGAGCACGAGCAGGCGGCTTCGGCCGGCGCGGGGCTCCGGGATCGGGAAGCGCTCGTCCAGCCAGTGCGACAGGTCGGCGATCTGCCGCACGCCCAGTCCGCCCAGCCGCTTCACCGGAGAGATGCGCAGCTCTTCGAGGATGCGGTCGCGCTTGCCCGCGCCGATCGCGGGAAGGGCGATCAGGAAGTCGGTGATCCGCATCGTGCCGGCGTCCGAGTCGGCGTCCTCCACGGCACGGCGGAGCACCTCCTGCGGGGACACCACGCGGGTGGACAGGTCGCGCTTGAGCGACGCGCGGGCGCGGCGGCGCTCCAGCGCGCGCTGGGCGGCCGCGGCCCGGTCGACCTCGGGGACGATGCGGCGTTCAGCCACGGAGCACCTCCCGGTAGCGGGCGGCCCGCTCCTGGATCGTCGCGGCCAGCCGGTCCGGCCCCGCGCCGAGGACGCTGCGGCTCTCGTTCGCGAGCACGTTGCCGGCCAGCGGGCCGAAGCGGACGGTGAGGTCCTCGGGGGTGGCGCCCTGCGCCCCGAACCCGGGAGCGAGGATGGGGGTCCCAGCGAGCAGCGCGTCGGGCAGTCCGAGCTCGTCGCGGTCCACGGTGGCGCCGATCACCAGCCCGATCGGGCCGAGGCCGCCGTCGAAGGCGGGCGAGCCGTTCGGCCAGGTGACGTCGCGGGCCACGCGCTGGGCGACGGTCTGCTCCTCGGCGGCGGCGACGTCGACCGTGCGGGCGGTCTGCAGGGCCGCCGCCTCCGGGTTGCTCGTCGCGGCGAGGACGAACAGGCCTTTCCCGGCGCGGACGGCCGTCGCGATGGTCTCCCGCAGCGACTCCGGGCCGAGGTAGGGGCTGACGGTCACGGCATCTGACTCCAGCGGGGACCCGGGGCTCAGCCACGCGTCCGCGTACCCGGCCATGGTCGAGCCGATGTCGCCGCGCTTGGCATCCGCGATCACGAGCAGCCCGGCCTCCCTGGCCGTGGCGAGCACGTCCTCGAGGGCGGCGAAGCCGCGCGAGCCGAACCGCTCGTAGAACGCCACCTGCGGCTTCACGGCGCCGACCCGGCCGGCGGCCGCGTCGACGACCCGCAGGCCGAACGCGCGCACGCCGTCGGCGTCCTGCGGCAGTCCCCACGCGTCCAGCAGGGCGCCGTGCGGGTCGATGCCGACGCACAGCGGACCGTGCGCGGCCATCGCCGCGCCGAGACGCTCTCCGAAGGTCACACCGCCGCCTTCCGGTCCAGGTCGTACTCCTGCAGGCTCTTCACGTCGAAGCCCTGGTCGGCGGCGTCCATGCCCGTCACCGCCGCGCCGAGCACCGCGATCGTGGTGAACAGCGCCTTGTCAGCGGCGACGGCGGCGGCGCGGATCTCGTACCCGTCCGCGCGCGCCGCTCCCCCGCCCGGGGTGTTCACGACGATGTCGATCTCGCCGGCGTTGATGAGGTCGACGATGTTCTGCTCGCCGGACTCCTGCGTCTCGCTGTACTTGGCGACCACGGTCACCGCGATGCCGTTGCGGCGCAGGATCTCCGCGGTCCCCTCGGTGGCGACCAGGGTGAAGCCGAGCTGCTGCAGGCGGTGCGCCGGCAGGATCACGGCGCGCTTGTCGGCATCGGCCACCGAGATGAACACGGTGCCCGAGGTCGGCGTCCCGCCGTACGCGGCGGCCTGGCTCTTCGCGAACGCGGTCGGGAAGTCGCGGTCGATGCCCATCACCTCGCCGGTGGAGCGCATCTCCGGGCCGAGCACGGAGTCGACGATCTTGCCGTCCCTGGTGCGGAACCGCTTGAACGGCAGCACCGCCTCCTTCACCGCGACCGGCGCGTCCAGCGGCACACGCGAGCCGTCCTGCTCCGGCAGCATCCCCTCCGCGCGCAGGTCCGCGATGGTGGCGCCGGCCATGATGCGGCTGGCGGCCTTCGCCATCGGGATGCCGAGCGCCTTGGACACGAACGGGACCGTGCGGCTGGCGCGCGGGTTCGCCTCGATCACGTACAGCACGCCGGCGCTGATGGCGAACTGCACGTTCAGCAGCCCGCGCACGCCCACGCCCTCCGCGATCGCGAGGGTGGCCTCCCGGACGCGGTCGATGTCGGAGCGGCCCAGCGACACCGGCGGGAGGGTGCAGCTGGAGTCGCCGGAGTGGATGCCGGCCTCCTCGAGGTGCTCCATCACGCCGCCGATGAACAGCTCCCGGCCGTCGTACAGCGCGTCCACGTCGATCTCGATCGCGTCGTCCAGGAAGCGGTCCACGAGCAGCGGCTGCCCGGGGCCGATGATGGCCTGGTCGGCGATGCGCAGGAAGTAGTCCCGCAGCGCCTCGGTGCTGTAGACGATCTCCATGCCGCGGCCGCCGAGCACGAAGCTCGGGCGCACCAGCACCGGGTAGCCGATCTCCTCGGCCACGCGCACCGCGCCCTCCACGTCGATCGCCGTGCCGTTGCGCGGCGCGACCAGACCTGCGGTATCGAGCAGGCGGGAGAACTGCTCCCGCTCCTCGGCGAGGTCGATCGCGGCGGGGCTGGTGCCGAGCACGGTGTACCCGGCCGCCTCGATGCCCTTGGCCAGGCCCAGCGGGGTCTGCCCGCCGAGCTGGCAGACGACGCCGAGGATGGTGCCGCTCTGCGCCTCGGCGTGCAGCACCTCCAGCACGTCCTCCAGGGTGAGCGGCTCGAAGTACAGCCGGTCGGAGGTGTCGTAGTCGGTGGACACGGTCTCCGGGTTGCAGTTGACCATGACGGTCTCGTACCCGGCATCCGCGAGGGCGAACGACGCGTGCACGCACGAGTAGTCGAACTCCACGCCCTGGCCGATGCGGTTCGGGCCGGAGCCGATGATGACGACCTTGGTGCGCTCGGACGGCTCGACCTCGGTCTCGTGGTCGTAGCTGGAGTAGTGGTACGGGGTGAGCGCGGGGAACTCGCCCGCGCAGGTGTCCACCGTCTTGTACACCGGGCGGACGCCGAGGCCGTGACGCACCCCGCGGACCTCCTCCTCGGTCAGGCCGCGCAGCTGCGCCAGCTGCGCGTCGGAGAAGCCGTGCTCCTTCGCGTACCGGATGACCTCGGCGGTCAGCTCCGGCTCCTGGGCGACGGCATCCGCGACCTCGTTGATGAGCACGATCTGGTCGAGGAACCACGGGTCGATCGCGGTCGCCGCGAACGCCTGCTCGATGGTGGCGCCCTTGCGCAGCGCCTGCTGCACCACGACGATGCGCCCGTCGGTGGGGGTCTTCGCGATCTCGAGCAGCTCCTCCACGGAGCGCTCCTCCTCGCCCCAGTGGAAGCTCGAGCCGCGCTTCTCCAGCGAGCGGAGCGCCTTCTGCAGGGCGGTGGTGTAGTTGCGGCCGATCGCCATCGCCTCGCCCACCGACTTCATGGTGGTGGTGAGAGTCGGGTCGGCGGCCGGGAACTTCTCGAAGGCGAACCGCGGCACCTTCACCACGACGTAGTCGAGGGTCGGCTCGAAGCTCGCCGGGGTGACCCCGGTGATGTCGTTCGGGATCTCGTCCAGCCGGTAGCCGAGGGCGAGCTTGGCGGCCAGCTTCGCGATCGGGAAGCCGGTGGCCTTGGACGCCAGCGCGCTGGAGCGGGACACCCGCGGGTTCATCTCGATGACGATGATGCGCCCGTTCTCGGGGTTCACCGCGAACTGGATGTTGCAGCCGCCGGTGTCCACGCCGACGGCGCGGATGATGTCGATGCCGATGTCGCGCAGCCTCTGGTACTCGCGGTCGGTGAGCGTGAGCGCCGGGGCGACCGTGATCGAGTCGCCGGTGTGCACGCCGACCGGGTCGACGTTCTCGATCGAGCAGACCACGACGGTGTTGTCGGCGGTGTCGCGCATCAGCTCGAGCTCGTACTCCTTCCAGCCGAGGATGGACTCCTCCAGGAGCACCTCGCTGGTCGGCGAGTCGTGCAGGCCGGCACCGGCGATGCGGCGCAGGTCGTCCTCGTCGAACGCGAAGCCGGAGCCGAGGCCGCCCATCGTGAAGCTGGGGCGCACCACCAGCGGGTAGCCGAGCTCGGCGGCGCCGGCGAGGACCTCGTCCATGGTGTGGCATATGCGGGATGCCGCAACATCGGCGCCCGCCTCGATCACGAGCTGCTTGAAGATCTGCCGGTCCTCGCCCTTGCGGATCGCGTCCACCTTGGCGCCGATGAGCTCGACGTCGTACTTCTCCAGGATGCCGCGCTCGTGCAGCGCCATCGCGGCGTTCAGGGCGGTCTGGCCGCCCAGGGTGGGCAGGATGGCGTCCGGGCGCTCCTTGGCGATGATCGTCTCGATCACCTCGGGGGTGATCGGCTCGACGTAGGTGGCGTCGGCGAAGTCAGGATCGGTCATGATCGTGGCCGGGTTGGAGTTGACCAGGATGACCCGGACGCCCTCCTCGCGGAGGACGCGGCACGCCTGGGTGCCGGAGTAGTCGAACTCGCAGGCCTGACCGATGACGATGGGGCCGGAGCCGATGACGAGAACGGAGTTGATGTCGTCGCGCTTGGGCATTACTTGCTGTCCTTCTCGGTCTTCTGGCTGAGGGTCGCGACGACGAGATCGCGGAACCGGTCGAAGAGGTAGTTGGCGTCGTGCGGGCCGGCGGCCGCCTCGGGGTGGTACTGGACCGAGAATGCGGGGATGTCCAGGGCGCGCAGGCCCTCGACCACGCGGTCGTTGAGGCCGACGTGGCTGACCTCGACGCGGCCGTAGCCGGCCGGGCTGTCGAAGGGGCCGTCCAGGGGCGCGTCGACGGCGAAGCCGTGGTTGTGCGCGGTGATCTCCACCTTGCCGGTGGACTTGTCGAGCACCGGCTGGTTGATGCCGCGGTGTCCGAACGGCAGCTTGTAGGTGCCCAGGCCCAGGGCGCGCCCGAGCAGCTGGTTGCCGAAGCAGATGCCGAAGAACGGCAGCCGCTCGTCGAGCACCTCGCGCAGCAGCGTGACGTGCGCGTCGGAGGCGGCGGGGTCGCCGGGGCCGTTGGAGTAGAACACGGCGACCGGGTCGAGGGCGCGGATGTCGTCGATCGTGGCGCTCTGCGGCAGCACGTGCACCTCGAAGCCCCGCGCGGCGAGGTTGTCCAGGGTGGCCTGCTTGACGCCCAGGTCGAGCACGGCGAGGTTGCCGATGCGCTCGCCGACCGCCGGCACCACCTGCACCGCGCTGACGGAGACCTCGGCGGACAGGTTCCGGCCGGTCATCTCCGGCGCCGCGGTGACCCGGCGCAGCTGCTCCTCCGGGTCGAGGGCGGCCTCCGGGCCGGAGAAGATGCCGCCGCGCATGGAACCGGCCGAGCGGATGTGCCGGGTGATCGCCCGGGTGTCGATGCCGGCGATGCCGACGATGCCGTCGCGGACCAGGAGATCGTCCAGCGAGGTGCTCGCCCGCCAGTTCGACACGACGCGGGAGGGGTCGCGGACGATGTACCCGGCGACCCAGATGCGTCGGGACTCCGGGTCCTCGTCGTTCATGCCGGTGTTGCCGATGTGCGGTGCGGTCTGCAGCACGATCTGGCCGGCGTAGGACGGGTCGGTCAGGGTCTCCTGGTAGCCGGACATGCCGGTCGCGAAGACCACCTCGCCGAGGGTGGTGCCGCGGGCGCCATAGGCGCGGCCGCGGTAGCGGGTGCCGTCCTCGAGGACGAGCACGGCGGGCTCGATCAGGGACCCTGAGCGTGTCGAGAGGGTCATTCTGCTGCTCCTGTCTCCGGAGCGGCGCACAGGTGCCGCAGGTCGGGAAGAATTCGTTCCGGGCCGCCGTCGGCGACGCGGAGGTAGGAATCGACGAGGATGCCGTCGGTGACGCGCCAGACCAGGCGGATCAGACCGCCCGGCTCCACGACGCGGTCGATGGTCACGGTCGCGGTGTCCGCCTCGACCAGGCGGTCGGAGGCGAGGAACACCGTCGGCGCCCCGTCGAGGCTGAGCGCCGCGCCGCGGTCGGTGAGCACGAGCTCACCACGAGCGCGGTACGCGAGCGGGCGGATGGTGAGCCGCTCCAGCGGCTCGTCGTGACGGGTGGTGGCGACGTAGAGGATCTCGGAGCGCCCGGTCACCTCGGCGTGCTCCGGCACGCCGAGCGGCGCCTCGAGGCCGGAGTCGCGGCGGAGCCGCCTCCGCCAGGCGAGGTACATGGCGCCGAGCGCGAGCAGCGCGAGGGCCGCCACGATCAGCACGGCGAGCTCGCGGCTCACTGCGCTCCGCTCCGCTCGCCCAGGGTCCCGGGCAGCTCCTCGACCAGCTGGCCGTCGGCCAGGGTCACGACGCCGCCGTGGATGGTCCACTGCACCCGCCCCGGGAGCTCGCGACCCAGGTAGGGCGAGTTGCGACTGCGGCCGCGCAGGTCGTCCTCCGTGAACACGCCGCCGGCAGCGGGGTCGTACAGCGTGATGTGCGCGGGCTCGCCGACGGCGAGCGGACGGCCGTGGCCGTCCAGGCTGCCGATCCGGGCGGGGGCTGCGCTCATCACCCGGGCGACGTCCGCCCAGTCCAGCATCCCGGTGGCGACCATGGACTGGTGCACCACGCGCAGTGCGCTCTCCAGCCCGACCATGCCGTTCGCCGCGGCCTGCCATTCGCACGCCTTGTTCTCGGACGGATGCGGGGCGTGGTCGGTGGCGACGATGTCGATCGTGCCGTCGGCCAGGCCCTCGCGGACCGCGCGCACGTCCTCCTCGCGCCGCAGCGGCGGGTTCACCTTGTAGCGGGCGTCGTAGCCGCGGACGAGCTCGTCGGTCAGCAGAAGGTGGTGCGGGGTGACCTCTGCGGTGACCTGGATGCCCCGCTTCTTGGCCCAGCGGATGATGTCGACCGACCCGGCGGTGGAGAGGTGGCACACGTGCAGGCGCGACCCGACGTGCTCGGCGAGCAGCACGTCGCGGGCGATGATCGACTCCTCCGCGACGGCCGGCCAGCCGGCGAGACCGAGCTCGGCGGAGACGGCGCCCTCGTTCATCTGCGCGCCCTCGGTGAGACGCGGGTCCTGCGCGTGCTGCGCGATCACGCCGCCGAACGATTTCACGTACTCCAGCGCGCGGCGCATGATCAGCGGGTCCCACACGCAGAAGCCGTCGTCGCTGAACACGCGCACGCGGGCGCGGGAGGAGGCCATGGCGCCGAGCTCGGCCAGCCGCTCCCCCTTCTGCCCGACGGTGACCGCGCCGATGGGCTGCACCGTGGCGTAGCCGGATGCCTCGCCGAGGGCGAGCTCCTGCTCGACGACGCCGGCGGTGTCCGCGACGGGCGAGGTGTTCGGCATGGCGAACACGGCGGTGAACCCGCCGGCGGCGGCCGCCCGGGTGCCGGTGAGCACCGTCTCGGACGCCTCGTACCCGGGCTCGCGCAGGTGCGTGTGCAGGTCGACCAGCCCGGGCAGGGCGATCAGTCCCGCGGCATCCACCACGCGCGCGCCGGCGCGGCTGAGGCCGGTGCCGATCTCGGCGATCCGGCCGTTCTCCACGATCAGGTCGGCGGTGTCGCCTCCGGTCAGCTGAGCGCCGGTGATCACGAGGGACTCGGTCACTGCTCTCCCCCTCGTTCCTCGTTCCGCTCCCCCGCCAGCAGCAGGTAGAGCACGGCCATTCTCACGGACACCCCGTTCGCCACCTGCTCGAGCACGGTGGCGCGGGCGGAATCGGCGGCCTCGCTGGAGATCTCCAGACCGCGGTTCATGGGTCCGGGGTGCATCACAATGCTAGTCTCCGGCAGGCCCGCCACGCGCACGGCGTCGAGCCCCCAGAGCCGGGAATACTCCCGCTCAGTGGGGAAATAGGCGGCGTTCATGCGCTCCGCCTGGATGCGCAGCATCATCACCGCATCCGGACCCGCGCCCAGGGCCCGGTCCAGGTCGAACTCGACGTCGACCGGCCACAGCGACACGTTCTGCGGCAGCAGCGTGGGCGGCGAGACTAGGGTGACGTGGGCGCCGAGCGTGGTCAGCAGCCACACGTTGGAGCGGGCGACCCGCGAGTGCAGCACGTCGCCGACGATGACCACGCGCAGCCCGTCCAGGTCGCGGCCGCGGCTGTCGTCGCCGTAGAAGCGCTTGCGGATGGTGAACGCGTCCAGCAGCGCCTGGGTGGGGTGCTCGTGGGTGCCGTCGCCGGCGTTCACGACCCCGGCGGAGATCCAGCCGCTGGTTGCCAGGGTCTGCGGGGCGCCGGAGGCGGAGTGGCGGATGACGACGGCATCCGCACCGATCGCCTCGAGGGTCTGCGCGGTGTCCTTCAGGCTCTCGCCCTTGGAGACGCTGGAGCCCTTGGCGGCGAAGTTGATGACGTCGGCGGAGAGGCGCTTGGCGGCGGCCTCGAAGGAGATGCGGGTGCGCGTGGAGTCCTCGAAGAAGAGGTTGACCACGGTCTTGCCCAGCAGCGTGGGCAGCTTCTTCACCTGGCGCGACTGGGTGTCGGCCATGTCCTCGGCGATGTCGAGGATGCGCAGGGCGGTGTCGCGGTCGAGGGTGCGGGTGTCGAGCAGGTGCCTCATGCTTCGATCGTCACCTCGTCCGCGCCGTCGATCTCGCGCAGGTGAACGTTGACGCGCTCCGAGCGGGCCGAGGGGATGTTCTTGCCGACGAAGTCCGGGCGGATGGGCAGATCCCGGTGCCCGCGGTCGACGAGGATCGCGAGCCGCACCACCGCGGGCCGGCCGATGGACTGCAGCGCGTCCAGCGCGGCGCGGATGCTGCGCCCGGAGAACAGCACGTCGTCGACGAGCACCACGGTCTTCCCGTCGATGCCGCCGGCGGGGATCTCGGTGCGCTTGGGCGAGCGGGTCGGATGCTTGGCGAGGTCGTCGCGGAACAGCGTGACGTCGAGCGAGCCCACCGGGATGTCCACCTGGGCGATGCCGCTGATCAGCGGGCCGAGGCGCTCGGCGAGAGTGGTCCCGCGGGTCGGGATGCCGAGGAGGACGAGACCGTCGGCCCCCCGGTTCGATTCCAGGATCTCGTGGGCGATGCGGGTCAGCGCCCGCGAGATGTCGGCTTCGTGCAGCACGGTGCGTGCACTCATTCGACGCTCCCTTCTCCGCCTCTCCGGACGGTGTTAAAGGTTGCTTGCCCGCCCAGTCTACCGGGTCAGGCCGCAGCGACCGTCACACCCCGTCGGTCTCAGAGCGCGGGGCGGAGCGCTTCCTCCGTGACCTCGTCGACCTTCTTCGCGCGGATCGGGTGGCCCTGGGTGCTCAGGCAGCGGCCGGTCTTCAGGTCCCACTTCCAGTCGTGCATGCTGCAGGTGAGCACGCCGTCCTCGTCGATCCTCCCCGTGCGGGTGAGATCGGCGCGCAGGTGCGGACAGCGGCGCTGCACGATCCAGTCGCCGATCTCGGCGTCCTCGGTCTGGTCGGTCTGCTCCTGGTACCAGTTCTCGACGTACTCGATCCGGTCGACGGAGAGGCACTTGAAGAACGTGTAGATGAACTCGTTGAACTTGCCCTTGCGGCCGGCGCTGAACTGCATCGACAGGAAGATCGAGTTCGACCAGTCGATCTCGTGGTCGCGGATGTTCGTCGAGACGAGGTCGGCGGGGATCGTGTACCAGAACTCGACGTCCTCGCCGGCGTACTCGCGCACCTTGGCCTTGGGGAAGTCGACGACGAGGTCGAGCTCGCCGATCGTCATCCGCACCGGGCCGCCGACGCCGAGCCGGATCGTGCGCGACTTCTTCAGCAGCGGCTCCCACCACGCCTTCAGCTCGGCGAGCATCTCCTCCGGCGGCAGGACCGGGGCGCGCGAGGCCTCCTCGTCGCGCAGCTCCTGCTGGCGGGTGGCGCGCTGCTCCTCGAGGTAGCCCCACTTGTCGTCGAAGATGCGGGCGATCTCCGCATCGGTGAACAGCGACTGGGTCACCGACATCTCGCCGTGGTTCATCTCCACGACCGTGCCGGGCAGGAACAGGTGCCCGTCGTACTGCGGCGCCTGCTCCTTCAGATGGGCGAGGAACTGCTTCTGGTCGGTGAAGATCGAGTCGTCGTCCGCGCCCCAGCCGTTGTACCGGAACAGGTCGTCGCGCAGGAACATCGGCGGGCCCGCCATCGGGAACACGTGCGGCGCGTCGACCTTCTCGATGTAGTACATCGCGCGCTTGTTCTGCGCCTCCCGCTTGAGACGGGCGAAGTTCTGCTTGGCGTCCTGCGGCAGGTCGTAGACCATCGGCCACCAGATCGCGCCGGAGACCTGGGTGAAGTACGCCTCAGGCTTGCCGAACGTGAGCAGCTTCTCCAGGTCCAGCGGGTGCGAGTCGTTCTGGTTCAGGATCGACGCCGTGCCGTCGTCCACGCTGAGGGAGGAATCGCCGATCGGCCCGTCGCTGGGGGCGCGGAGCGGGGTGATCATCAGCTTCAGCTCGCCGCGCTGGATGATCTCGCCGGCGGGCGCGTAGGTGATGTTGTGGTAGCCGAGCGCCCGGATGTCCTGCTCCAGGTCATCGGTCGGGTACTCCGGCAGCAGCACCTCGATGTCGGTGCGGATGTAGCGCTGCAGCAGCCGCGGGTCGAAGTGGTCGCGGTGCCGGTGGGAGATGTACAGGAAGTCGGCCTCGCGTCCGAGCCGCTCCCAGTCCAGGCCGCGGTTGTCGGGGAACGGGAACCACGAGCCGTAGAACGAGGGGCCGATCACGGGGTCGCAGATGATGTTCCCGCCGGCCGTCTCGATGAACATCCCGGCGTGGCCGAGTCCCGTGATCCGCATGCTTCTCCTCCTGAGTCGACCGGTCGATTCTACCCGCGGGGCCCTGTGCATCCCCGGCATCGCGCCGGGCGGCGGCTTGGTGGCCGGAGGACTCATGCGTTCATCCTGCCCGGGGTCTCCGACACCGCCCGGCCGGGCGAGTCAGCTGGCGCGGGCGATCCGCGCCAGAACGCCGTGCACGAACGCACCGGAGTCCTCGGTGGAGAGCTCCTTGGCGAGTTCGACCGCCTCGTCGATCGCGACGGCCGTCGGCACCTCGTCGTTGAAGAGGATCTCCCAGGTGCCGATGCGCAGCAGAGCGCGGTCGACGGCGGGCATCCGCTCCAGCTTCCAGTCCCGGCTGTGCGTCGTGATCTGCTCGTCGATCTCCTCGCGGTGGTCGAGGATGCCGTCGACGATGTCGCGGGCATACAGCCATGAGGCCTCGCGCGCCGGTTCGTTGGCGGCCCGCTTCGCCGCGGCGGCCAGGCTCACGGCGATCTCGTCCCCGCGCACATCGGCGGAGAAGAGGATGTCGAGGGCGCGCTTGCGCGCCTTGGTGCGGGCGCTCACGCCTTACTTCTCGCGGCCGAGGTACTCGCCGGTCCGGGTGTCGACCTTGACCTTGGTGCCGGTCTCCACGAACAGCGGGACCTGGATCTCGTACCCGGTCTCGAGGGTCGCGGGCTTCGTGCCGGCCGAGGAGCGGTCGCCCTGCAGGCCCGGCTCGGTGTAGGTGACCTCGAGCACGACGGACGCCGGGAGGTCGATGTACAGCGGGTTGCCGTTGTTCAGCGCGATGGTGACCTGCTGGTTCTCGAGCAGGAAGTTCTTCGCGTCGCCGACGGTGGCGGCGCCGACCGTGATCTGGTCGTAGTCGGTGGTGTCCATGAAGACGAAGCCGTCGCCGTCGGTGTACAAGTAGGTGAAGTCGCGGCGGTCGACGTTCTCGATGTCGACCTTGGCGCCGGCGTTGTACGTCTTGTCGACGACCTTGCCGGTGACGACGTTCTTCAGCTTGGTGCGCACGAACGCGCCGCCCTTGCCCGGCTTGACGTGCTGGAACTCCACGACGCTCCAGAGCTGTCCGTCGATGTTGAGGACGACGCCGTTCTTGATGTCTGCGGTCGATGCCATGCGGAAGAGTCCGTTCGTGTGTGAGAAGAGATGGGGCCGGTCGACGCGGCCAGCGCGGAGGGCCGACAGTCGATTCTACGGGATCGCGGCGGACCGAGTACGACGCGACCCCGCGCACACCGGGCGAGGTCGTCGCGTTCCTGCTCGACGATCTCGCCTGCACCGGCAACGAGGCGAACCGTCAGGCTTCCCGTCGCGCGCAGCGGATCGTCGAGGCGATCGAGATGGCTCGCGAGCATCCCGAGGTGTCGTCCCCCACGGGGAGACGGATGCCGCCGCTCTCGCGGAGCGTTCCGCGATCCTGGCGGGCCGCCGTCGATGCGTCGCCGGAGGAGACGGATGCCGAGGCCGCGGCCTTCGAGGCCGTGGACCGTGCCGCCGCGGACGCCCGGGCCGCGCACCGCCGGCTCACCGCGACCGCCAAGCACATGCAGAAGTCCGAGCGGGACGGTCGCACCCGCGACCAGATCCGTGCCGACCTTTTCGCCTCCTGGCTGAAGGGCGAGGGCACCCTCACCGCCGTGAAGACCTGCGTGTACGTCACGATCCCGATGCAGCTGCTGGCAGGCGAACCGGTTCCGATGGAGAGCGCGCGGTTCGTCGGAGGCGACACCATCGATCCGGTCATGGACCGCCGCACGTACCGGCCGACCAAGGCGCAGCGCGACTTCCTGATCCTGCAGCACGGCACGTGCGCCCGCGACGGATGCGAGCGGCTCGCCGCGGAGGCTGACATCGACCACGAGCGACCCTGGGCAACCGGCGGCCGGACGAACGTCGCCGATCTGCGCCCCCTCTGCCCCCGGGATCACACCCACCGGCACCGCACCAAGGCCAGATTCCGATCCCGACCCGACCGGACGGTTCAGGTGATCATGCCCACGGGCAAGGAGAGCTCCGCGCCGAGGGAAGCGCGAACCGGCCCGATCCCGTGGACGGATCCGGCCGCTCCGGCCGCTCCGGCCGCTCCGGCAGACGCACCGCCGCCGTTCTGATCGCTACAGGCGTGCGACGAGCTCCCGCACCGCTTCGGCATAACCGTCCACGCCGTGACCGACGACGCGCACCGCGGCGACGTCGTCCAGGTAGGAGAAGTGCCGGAACTCCTCGCGCGCGTACACGTCCGAGATGTGCACCTCGGCGAACGGCAGGCCGACACCGGTGAGGGCGTCGCGCAGCGAGACCGAGGTGTGCGTCAGCCCGCCCGGGTTGATCACGATGCCGGCACAGTCCTCGCGCGCGGCGTGGATCGCGTCGATGAGCGCGCCCTCGTGGTTGCTCTGGACGGCGCGCACCTCGTAGCCGAGCTCGGCCGCCGCATCCGCGGTGAGGCGCTCCACGTCGGCGAGGGTGGCGGTGCCATACACCTCCGGCTCCCGGGTGCCGAGCAGGTTCAGGTTCGGGCCGTTCACGAGCAGCAGGCGTCGTCTCATGCCGCGACCTCCTGGTACGCCGCGAACAGCAGCGACTCGTCCGGGGCCTGCAGCACCGTCGGCCTGGCGATGTCGTCCAGCACGATGAAGCGCAGCATCCCGCCACGGGCCTTCTTGTCGCGCTGCATCGTCGCGAGCAGCTGCGGCCAGGCACCCGCCCGGTAGGAGGTGGGCAGGCCCAGCGACTCCAGCACGGTGCGGTGGCGCTCGGCCGCCGCGTCCGACAGTCGCCCGGCGAGGCGGGACAGCTCCGCCGCGTACAGCATCCCGACCGAGATCGCGGCGCCGTGGCGCCACCGGTAGCGCTCGGCGTGCTCGATCGCGTGCCCGAGCGTGTGCCCGTAGTTCAGGATCTCGCGCTGCCCGGCCTCGCGGAAGTCGCTGGAGACGACCTTCGCCTTCATGTCGATCGCGAGCTCCACGGCGCGGCGGAACTCGTCGGTGGTGGTGTCCACGGCGCGGGCCGGATCCGCCTCGACGATGTCGAGGATCTCCGGCGCCCAGATGAACCCGGCCTTGACGACCTCGGCGAACCCGGCGGTGGCCTCGTTCGGGCTGAGGCTGGCGAGCTCGTCGAGATCGCCGATGACGGCGCGCGGCGCCCAGAACGCGCCGACGAGGTTCTTCCCCTCGGCGGTGTTGATGCCGGTCTTGCCCCCGACAGCGGCGTCCACGAGGCCGAGCACCGTGGTGGGCACCTGCACCACCTGCACCCCGCGCAGCCAGGTCGCGGCGACGAAACCGGCCAGGTCGGTGACCGCTCCCCCGCCGTAGCCGACGACGGCGTCCGTGCGGGTGAAGTCCGCCTGCCCCATCACCTGCCAGCAGAACGCGGCCACCTCCACCCGCTTGCCCTGCTCGGCATCCGGGATCTCCGCGAGCAGCACCTCGCGGGGTCCTTCCGCGGTGTCGGCGAGCAGCCGCTCGCGCAGCTGCGCGGCGCGGTCGGCGAGCGTCGGCGGATGCACCACGAGCACCTTCCGCACCGACGGCGCCAGCGCCTGCGACACCCGGTCGAGGATGCCCCGCCCCACGGTGATGTCGTAGGCGTCCTGTCCGGTCACGCTGATGGTCGTCATGCTCATGCCTGTCCTCTCCTCCACTCGGCGATCTCCTCGGCGATGCGCCGTATCGGCCGCCGCGACGTGTCCACCGTCAGGTCGGCGACCTCCTGATACCAGCCACGCCGGGCGGTGAAGATCTCCTGCCAGCGCTGCACCGGGTCCTCGGCCTGCAGCAGTGGCCGGCCTCCGCCCCGGATCCGGTCGGCCACCGCCTCCGCGGTGACGGTGAGGAAGACGACCGGATGCCGCGCCAGCAGCGCCCGCGTGCCGGCATCCGTCACCGCTCCTCCCCCGAGCGAGACCACGCCGCCCTCGTCGAGCGCCCCGGCCACGGCCGCGCGCTCAAGCTCGCGGAAATGCGCCTCGCCGTGTTCCTGGAACAACGCCGGGATCGGGCCGTGCGCCGCCGCGATCCACTTGTCGGTGTCGATGAACGGCACCTCCAGCAGGCGGGCGACTCGGCGTCCGATGCTCGTCTTCCCCGCGGCCATCGGCCCGACGAGGACGAGGGTGAGCGGGCGCTCAGCCGAGCTCATCATGCGCGAGCAGCGCCGCCTCGGATGCCGGCGCGGTGCGCAGCGCCTCCGGGATCGCCGCGAGGTAGCCCTCGAGGTTGCGGCGGGTCTCGCCGACGCTGTCGCCGCCGAACTTCTCCAGCACCGCGCGGGCCAGCTCGATCGCGACCATGGCCTCGGCGACGACGCCCGCCGCCGGCACCGCGCACACGTCGGAGCGCTGGTGGTGGGCCGTGGCGGGTTCGCCGGAGGACACGTCGATGGTGCGCAGGGCATGCGGGACGGTCGCGATCGGCTTCATGCCCGCGCGGACGCGGAGCACCGTCCCGGTGGACATGCCGCCCTCGGTGCCGCCGGCCCGGTCGGAGGCGCGCGTGATGCCGTCCTCGGCCGCGAACAGCTCGTCGTGCGCGGCCGAACCGCGGCGGCGGGTCGTCTCGAAGCCGTCGCCGACCTCGACGCCCTTGATGGCCTGGATGCTCATCAGCGCCTGCGCCAGCCGGCCGTCCAGCCGCCGGTCCCAGTGCACGTGCGAGCCGAGCCCCGGCGGCAGCCCGTAGGCGAGCACCTCGACGATGCCGCCCAGGGTGTCGCCGTCCTTGCGGGCTGCGTCGACCTCGGCGACCATCCGCTCGGACGTCTCGGCGTGGAAGCAGCGCAGCGGGTCGGCATCGAGCGCTGCGACATCGTCGGGCGTGGGCAGCGGCGCGCCGTCCGGCACGTGCACGGGGCCGATGGACAGCGTGTGGCTGACCAGGCGGATGCCGAGCTCGCCGAGGAAGGCGCGGGCCACGGCGCCGAGCGCGACGCGGGCGGCGGTCTCCCGTGCGCTGGCGCGCTCCAGGATCGGGCGGGCCTCGTCGAAGTCGTACTTCTGCATGCCGACGAGGTCGGCGTGCCCGGGGCGGGGACGGGTGAGCGGGGCGCCGCGGCCACGGGACTTGTCGGTCAGCTCGACCGGCGCCGGGTTCATCACCTCGACCCACTTCGGCCACTCGGTATTGCCGATGCGCAGCGCGATCGGGCTGCCCAGGGTCCTGCCGTGCCGCACGCCCCCGGAGATGGTCAGCTCGTCCTGCTCGAACTTCATCCGCGAGCCGCGCCCGTAGCCGAGCTTGCGCCGCTGCAGGTCGGCCTGGATGGCCTCGGCGGTGACGGGGACACCGGAGGGAAGACCCTCCATGACGGCGATGAGTTCGGGACCGTGCGATTCGCCGGCCGTGAGCACGCGGAGCATTGCTCTAGTCTCCCATGGCCGCGGAGCGCATCACCGCCACGATGACGTCCTCCTGCGGCAGCGGCTCGTCCTGTGCGCCGTGCCGGAAGATCCGGATCTGCCGCACCGCCTGGTGCAGCAGCATCTCGAAGCCGGAGATCACCGTCGGGTGCGGCCAGCCGGCCGCCAGCGCGGACGGCCACGGCGCGTAAGCCGCCTCGAACAGCACGCCCCCGCTCTCGATGAGCGGCTCGGCGACGACGGGGTCGAGCACGGTGCCGCTGGGCAGCGTGGCGATCGTGGCGTCGACAGGGGCCGCGGGCGCGTCGAACGGCCGCACCGCGACCGCCGTGCCGGTGCGGTCGCCGATGGCGGCCAGGCCGGCAGCCGCCTCGGGCCGGCGTGCGCGGATCTCGGCGCGCTCGGCGCCGAGGAGGGAGGCGGCGACGAGCGCGGATGCCGCGGTGGCCCCGGCGCCGAGGATGCGGACGCTGCGGATGCCGTCGACGCCGGCCTGCGTGAACGCGTCGACGATCCCGCCGACGTCGGTGTTGAAGCCGCGCAGCATGTCGCCCAGGAGCAGGGTGTTCACCGCTCCGGTGAGCTCGGCGTGACGATCCCGCTCCTGCGCGGCCCGATGGGCGACCTCCTTGAGCGGCATGGTCAGCGACAGGCCCCGCCAGGTGTCGTCCAGCCTCGCGAGCTCCGCCGCGAACGCGGCCTCGGACACGCGGCGGCGGCCGTACGACCAGTCCAGCCCGAGAACGCGGTACGCGGCGGTGTGCAGCTGCGGGGAACGGCTGTGCGCGATCGGGTCGCCCCAGACCTCGAGCCGCGTGCGAGCGGTCGCCGCCGCATCCGTCATGTCGGCACCCGTCATGTCAGCAGCCGGAGTCGGGATGCGCGCTGCACCATTCCTGCATCTCGCGGATGCCCTGCTGGTGCTGTTCGTAGCTCTCGGAGAACCGCGTCTCGCCGGTGTCCATGTTGACGGTGACGAAGTACAGCCACGGGCCATCGGCCGGATGCATCGCCGCATCGATCGCGGCATCGCCCGGGTTCGCGATCGGGCCGGCCGGGAGGCCGTCGATGACGTAGGTGTTCCACGGATTCGCGTCGAACTGCGCCTCCTCGGACGTGCTCGCCGATCCGGCGTGCAGCTCCCCGTAGCCGTACTGGGCCGTGGAGTCCATCTGCAGCTTCATGCCCTGATCCAGGCGGTTCCGGATCACGCGGGACACCTTCGCGAAGTCGGCCGTGCGCGCCTCGCGCTCGATGATCGAGGCGATCGTGAGCACGCGGTGCGCCTCGGCGTCGGGCACGCCCGCGGCGGCCAGCGACTCGCGGGTGCGCTCGACCATCCGGGCGATCACGTCCTGCGCGGTGACGCTCGGATCGAAGGTGTACACGGCCGGGAACAGCCAGCCCTCGAGGCTCTGTGCGGTGACGCCGTACACGCTCGGGTCCGCCACGGCGGCCTCGAGATCGGCGAGCGGGATGCCGACGCCCTCGGCGATCAGGGGCAGCGAGGACTGGACGGTGCCGCCCTCGGGGATCCGCACGCTGTTCTCCATGCGGGTGGCCGGATCCTGCAGGGCCTCCGCGGCGGCCGCGGCGGTCATCCGCTTCTGCAGCTTGTAGACCCCGGGGTGGAAGGTGATCGACACGTTCTCGGCGATCAGCCAGTCGTAGAAGACCGCGTCGGTCTTGGTGACGCCGGCCTCGTGCAGCGCCGAGGACACCGAGCGCCCGGTGTCGCCCTCCTCGATCGTGATCAGCGCCTCGCCGTGAGCCTGGCCGGGCTCGTAGTCCTTCGGCTCGCCCCAGCCGAGCGCGTCGCTGATCCGATCGCCGAAGCTGCTCCACACCCAGGCGCCGCCCGCGGCGATGCCGCCGCCGAGGACGAGGACCACGATGAGCGCCACGATCCAGCCGCGCCTGCGGCTCTTGCGCGGCACCTCGCGGTGCTGCTCCGGGGCGAACAGCGCCTCGAGTCCGGCGTGCGCGGCGTCGTCGCGGTCAGCGTGATCGCCGTGCTCATCGCCGCGGTGCTCGGGGACAGGGTCGCGGTGCTCGTCGCCGCGGTGCTCGTCGCCGCGGTGCTCGTCGTCCAGGGGTGTCTCCCCCGCCTGTCGGGCGCCCATCGGGATGTGCGTCGACCGGCGCGGCCGGGCGCTGGAGGCATCCGCCTGCCCGGAAGCGGGCGCGCTGCGATGCGTCTCGGCGGGTGCCGGCGTCGTGCGATGCGCGTCGGCGGACGCGCGCTGCGTGGCAGCGGCGGCTCGTCGCGCCTCGCGGGCGGCGCGCCGCGAGCCGGGCGCAGGCGCGGACGGGCGCTCCGGCTTCGGCAGCGACGGCGAGGCGGTGGGCAGCCGATCGAAGAGGTCGCCGCCGGCGGCCTTGTCTGCGGACCTGTCGGGTTCAGGCATCGGTGCGCGGCTCCTCGTCGAAGCGGATCGTCTCACCGGGCGGGCGGCCGGTGCTCTTCTCGGTGTCGACCGCGTGCTGCAGCAGCACCACCGCGGCGACCTGATCGACAATGCTACGAGAGTTCCGCTGAGTTCTCCCGGAGGATCTGAGCGCCGAATGCGCGCTCACCGTGCTGAGCCGCTCGTCCACCAGGCGCACCGGCGCGGACACGGCCGCCGCGAGCTCCCCGGCGAAGCCGCGGGCATCCGCCGTCGACGGCGTCTCCTCGCCGCGCAGGTTCACCGGCAGGCCGACCACGATCTCGATCGGCTCCCACTCCGCGGCGAGCTCCGCGAGGCGCGCGATCGACCGTTCCGAGCGCGGCACGGTCTCGACCGGAACGGCGAGCATGCCGTCCGGGTCGCAGCGGGACACGCCAACACGGGCCTTCCCGACGTCGACGCCGAGACGGATGCCGCGCCGGAACCCGCTCACGCGGCGCGCAGCTCCGCGGCGATGGCCTCGAGTGCCGCGTCCAGCGCACCGGCATCCGTGCCGCCGCCCTGCGCGACGTCGTCGCGGCCGCCGCCGCCGCCGCCGAGCACACCGGCGGCGACGCGCACCAGCGCGCCGGCCTTCGCACCCTTGCCGCGCGCGGCTTCGTTCGTCGCGACCACGACGATCGGCCGGCCGTTCGCCGTGCCGCCGAACGCCACGACCGCGGCATCCGCGCCGAGGCGCTCCCGCACGCTCAGCGCGAGCGTGCGCACATCGTCGGCCGAGCCGACCTCACCGAGCGCGGCCCGCGCGACGCGGAAGCCGCCGACGGTCTCGGCGGCCTCGGCCAGCGCGGGCACGCGGCCCTCGCGCTCCTTGGCCTCGAACTGGGCGATCCGCTTCTCCGCCGCCTTCAGGTTCGCGGCGAGCTCCTCGATGCGGGCGGGCAGCTGGTCGCGCGGCGTCTTCAGCGCGGCGGTCAGCTGCGACACGATGCTGCGCTCGGCGGCGAGCTCGCGGAACGCGTCCTGGCCGACCAGCGCCTCGATGCGGCGGTTCGACGCGCCCACCGACGACTCCCCGACCAGGCTCACCACGCCGATCTCGGCGCTCGTGGACACGTGCGTGCCGGCGCACAGCTCGCGCGACCACGGGCCGCCGATGTCGACCATGCGCACCACGTCGCCGTACTTCTCCCCGAACAGCGCCATGGCGCCCGCGGCCTTCGCCTCGTCCAGGGTGACGATGCGAGTGGTCACCTCGAGGGCGTCCTGGACGGCCTTGTTCGTGATGTCCTCGATCTCGGAGCGGGTCTCCGCCGACAGCGGCTGCGACCAGGTGAAGTCGAAGCGCATGTACCCGGCACGGTTGAGCGACCCGGCCTGAGTCGCGGTCGGACCCAGGGTGTCGCGCAGCGCCGCGTGCACGAGGTGCGTGGCCGAGTGCGCCTGGCGCGCCGCGCGGCGGTTCGCGGCGTCCACCACGGTGGTGGCGCGGTCGTCGACCGCGACCGTGCCGGAGCTGACGTGCACGGTGTGGCTGATCAGGCCGGGCACCGGGCGCTGCACGTCCAGCACGTCGAGCTCGAACCCGGCGCCGACGATGGCGCCCTTGTCGGCGACCTGGCCGCCCGACTCGGCGTACAGCGTGGTCTCGGCGAGGATCACCTCGGCGACATCGCCCTCCGACGCGGTCGGCGCGGGGCGGCCGTCCACGATGATGCCGAGCACGCTCGACTCGGTCTCCAGGTCGGTGTACCCGGCGAAGGTGGTCTCGCCCAGGGCGCGCAGCTCGCGGTAGACGGACACGTCGGCGAGCTGGCGCTTGCGGCTGCGGGCATCCGCCTTGGCGCGGGCGCGCTGCTCCTGCATCAGGCTGTCGAACGCGGCGCGGTCGACGCTCAGGCCGGCCTCCTCGGCGACCTCCAGGGTGAGATCGATCGGGAAGCCGTAGGTGTCGTGCAGCAGGAACGCCTCCGAGCCGCTGAGGGTCTTCGCCCCGCTCTTCTTCGTCTCGTCCAGGGCGAGGTCGAGGATCGTCGAGCCCTGCGCCAGCGTGCGCCGGAAGGTCTCCTCCTCCGCGAATGCGGCGGCCGAGAGCGTGGACCAGTCCTTCTCCAGCACCGGGTAGGCGGACTTCATGGCGTCCTTCGACGCGGCGAACAGCTCGGGGAAGGTCGGCTCGTCCACGCCGAGCAGGCGCATGGCGCGCACGGTGCGGCGCATCAGGCGGCGCAGGATGTAGCCGCGGCCCTCGTTCGACGGACGCACGCCGTCGGAGAGCAGCATCAGCGAGGAGCGGACGTGGTCGGCGATCACGCGGAAGCGGACGTCGTCCTCGTGCACGGCGCCGTAGCGGCGGCCGGACAGCTCCACGGCCCGGTCGAGCACGGGGCGGACCTGGTCGGTCTCGTACATGTTCTCGACGCCCTGCTTCAGGAAGGCCACGCGCTCCAGGCCCATGCCGGTGTCGATGTTCTTCTGGGGCAGCTCCCCCACGATGTCGAACTCGGTCTTGCTGCGCACGTTCTCGATGAAGTCCTGCATGAACACGAGGTTCCAGATCTCCAGGAACCGGGAGTCGTCCACCGCCGGGCCGCCGTCGCGGCCGTACGCGGGGCCGCGGTCGAAGAAGATCTCGGAGTCGGGGCCGCCGGGGCCGGGCTGACCGGTGTTCCAGTAGTTGTCGGCGCGACCGAGCCGCTGGATGCGGTCGGGGCGCACGCCGATGATGTCGCGCCAGATGGCCTCCGCCTCGTCGTCGGTCTCGTAGACCGTGACCCAGAGGTCCTTCTCGTCGAAGCCGAGCCCGCCGTCCGTCTCGGAGGTGGTCAGCAGCTCCCACGCGTAGCGGATCGCGCCCTCTTTGAAGTAGTCGCCGAAGGACCAGTTGCCCAGCATCTGGAAGAAGGTGCCGTGCCGGGCGGTCTTGCCGACCTCTTCGATGTCGTTCGTGCGGATGCACTTCTGCAGGTCCGCGATCCGCGGGTGCGGGGCCGGGACGACGCCGGTGAGGTACGGGATGAAGGGCACCATGCCGGCGACCGTGAACAGCAGCGACGGGTCATCGCTCACCAGCGAGGCGGAAGGCACGATGAGGTGGTCGTTCTTCTCGAAGTAGGCGAGGTAGCGCTGCGCGATCTCCGCGGTTCTCATGGGGCTCGTGGGTGTCCTTGCGTGGTGAAGTCGCGTCCGCGGGCACGGACGCGGGGTGTCTCGGGGTGATCAGTCGTCGGATGCCGTCGCCGCGGGCGTCACGGCGGAGGCGGATGCCGGGGCCGCCGGCGCATCCGTGAGGCGGGCCTCCTGCGCGCGGTACGCCTCGCCGAGGATGCCGGTGAACTCCGCGATGCGCGCGTCGATCTCGGCGAAGAGCTCCTGGCCGCGGGGGTCCTTGTTCATGAAGTGGGCGGCGACGAAGCCGCCGATCACGCCGATCAGGAACCACAGCACGTTCTTCATGTCGTCATCCTCGTCTCCGCGCGATGGCGCGGTTCCTCCATCGTATGCGGAAACGGAGAGAGGCGCCGGGGGTACCGGCGCCTCTCGTGAGCGTTGGACGCTGGACGCGTCAGCGAGCCGCGTAGTACTCGACGACCAGCTGCACGTCGCAGACCACGGGGACCTCGACGCGCTTCGGGCGGCGGACCAGGCGTGCCTGCAGCTTGTCCAGCTCGACCTCGAGGTAGCCCGGGACCGGGGGCAGCACCTCGGCGTGGCCGCCGGCGGCGGCGACCTGGAACGGCTCGAGGCTCTCGCTCTTGGCCTTGACGTGGATCAGCTGACCCGGCTTCACGCGGAACGAGGGGCGGTCCACGATCTGGCCGTCGACGAGGATGTGACGGTGCACGACCAGCTGACGGGCCTGCGCGGTGGTGCGGGCGAAGCCGGCACGGAGCACGAGGGCGTCCAGACGCATCTCGAGCAGCTCGACCAGGTTCTCACCGGTCAGGCCGTCCTTGCGGCGGGCCTCGTTGAACGCGATGCGCAGCTGCTTCTCGCGGATGCCGTACTGCTCACGCAGACGCTGCTTCTCACGCAGACGGACGGCGTAGTCGCTGTCGGCCTTGCGCTTGGTGCGGCCGTGCTCGCCCGGAGCGTAGGGACGCTTCTCCAGGTAGCGGGCGGCCTTCGGGGTGAGGGCCACGCCGAGGGCGCGGCTGAGACGGACCTTGCGGCGGTCCTGGGACTTCGTGACCACGAAGCATTCCTTCCATGACGTGGACGCGTCTCTCGCGTCTCACGGGCGTATCTCCCCCGCTCTGCCTTCCGGCGCACGCCGGGGCGCCGGAACGGTGTGGGGTGAGCGAGGGGATGCCCGAAAACACGGTTTCGAGCCGATCAAGTCTAACAGACCGGATCTCAGCGATCGCCGAGGATGCGGCGGATGCGCTCCAGCCGGGCGGCGACGTCGCGCTCGGCGCCCAGCGGCTTCGGGTTGTAGTAGCGCCGGCCGTCCAGTTCGTCGGGGAGGTACTGCTGCGGCAGCACGCCCACATCGCTGTCGTGCGGGTAGCGGTAGCCGCGGCCGTGCCCGAGGCGCTTCGCCCCGGGATAGTGCGCGTCCCGAAGGTGCACAGGGACCCGGCCGAACCCGCCCGCCCGGACGTCGGCGATCGCCGCGTCGATGCCCAGATACGCCGCGTTCGACTTCGCCGTGGTGGCGAGGTAGACCGTCGCCTCCGCCAGCGGGATGCGGCCCTCGGGCATCCCGATGAACGCGACGGCGTCGGCCGCGGCGTTCGCGATCACGAGCGCGTGCGGATCGGCCAGACCGATGTCCTCGGCGGCGGAGATCACCAGGCGGCGCGCGATGAACCGCGGGTCCTCCCCCGCCTCGACCATGCGGGCCAGGTAGTGCAGGGCGGCATCCGGGTCCGAGCCGCGGATCGACTTGATGAACGCGCTGATCACGTCGTAGTGCTCGTCGCCCTGCCGGTCGTACCGCAGCAGCGCCCGGTCGACCGCCTGCGCGACGTGGTCGGCGGTGACCACGGGGACGCCGTCGTCCTCATCGTCCTCGTCGGTCTCCTGCGCGCCGCCGTCGTGCCCCTCGGCGGACTGCGCGACCGCTGCCGCCGCCTCCAGCCCGGTGAGGGCACGGCGGGCGTCGCCGGAGGCGAGCCGGATGAGCGCCGCGCGCGCCTCGGCGGACACCGTCACGGCTCCGCCGAGCCCGCGCGGGTCGGTGACCGCGCGATCGATGAGCACGCCGATGTCGTCGTCCGTGAGCGGCTGCAGGGTCAGCAGCAGCGACCGGGACAGCAGCGGCGAGATCACCGAGAACGACGGGTTCTCCGTGGTGGCCGCGATGAGGATGACCCAGCCGTTCTCCACGCCGGGCAGCAGCGCATCCTGCTGAGCCTTGGTGAACCGGTGGATCTCGTCCAGGAAGAGGATGGTGGACTGGCCGTACAGATCGCGCTGGGTGATCGCCTCCTGCATCACCTCGCGCACGTCCTTGACGCCGGCGGTGATGGCGGAGAGCTCGACGAACCGGCGCCCCGAGGAGCGCGCGATCGCCTGAGCGAGCGTCGTCTTGCCGGTGCCCGGCGGGCCCCACAGGATGATCGAGACCGCGCCGGGAGCCGTGGCGGCCGGGTCGGCCAGGGCGACGATCGGCGAGCCCGAGCGGAGCAGGTGGCGCTGGCCGGCGACCTCGTCCAGGGAGACCGGCCGCATCCGCACGGCCAGCGGCGTCTGACCGGACATCAGGGGCGCGGAGGACATGCATCCCAGGCTAGTGCGGGCCGCGGACACGGGATCCGCGCGGAGGCGGCGGTAGGCTCGCAGACGTCGGATGCACCGGATGCAGGAGGGTCGACGATGGCGGTACGCGGTTCCCGGAGTGCGCAGCGGGCACGGGAAGAGGCCGAGCGCGCCCGGCTGTACGCGGCACGCAAGGACTGGCACGACAGCCGACTGCGCCGTCGCCACCGCGACACCGTGATCGCCGTCGCCGCCGGGGGCGCGATCGTGATCGGCGCCCTGGTCAGCCAGGTGATCCACGCGCAGGTCACCACCCCCGCGCCGGACCCGTCGCCGAGCGGCACGCCCGCGCCGAGCGTCGCGCCGACGACGGAGCCCACGACGGTGCCGATCCTGCCGAACGCGCCCAGCGACGGGCCGACGCCGCTGCCGACGCAGACGCTGGACGACTGACACCGGACGACGGGCCCCTTCCCCTCACACCGCACCGCGGCGGATGTGAGCGGATCGCTTCACGGGCGTAACGCCGGCGGCGCTTTCCCGAAACGCGGCCGGGCGACGCTGGACTCACGCCAGTCCACCCGACCCGTGGAGGTTCCGTGTCCTACGTCAAGCCCGCCGATCTCGTCACCCGCATGGTCGACGCCGGCGCCTACAAGATCCAGATGTCCGCCCGCGACACGCTGATCCGCTCGTTCATGGGCGCGGCGCTGCTCACCATCGCCGCCGCCTTCGCGGTCACCGTGTCGACGAACACCGGGCGTCGCCGCCGAGAAGCCGGCTCGCGGCGACCTCCGCCATCGCGTACCCGGGCGCGACCAGCCCGACCGTCCTGCCCTCGAAGCAGGCCACTTCGCCGATGGCGAGGATGCGCCGGTCGCTGGTGGTGCAGTGTTCGTCGATGAGGACGCCGCCGCGCGGGTGCACGGCGAGTCCGGCCTCCCGGGCGAGCTCATCGCGGGGCCGCACACCGACGGTGAAGACGACGACGTCGGCCTCGTGCAGGCTGCCGTCCTGGAACTCGAGCCCGGTGACCTGGCCGGAGGCGTCCGGGTCGAGCCGGGTGGTGCGCGCCTCCGTCCGCACGGCGATGCCGCGCGCCTCGATCAGCCGGCGCAGCATCCGCCCGGCGGCGGGGTCGAGCTGCGCCGACATCAGCCGGTCCGAGTACTGCACGACGGTGCAGTCGACGCCGAGGCCCTGCAGCGCGCCCGCCGCCTCCAGTCCGAGCAGGCCGCCGCCGATCTCGGCGCCGCGCAGCGGCCGGCCGAGCTCGGCGCCGCGGCGGCGCACGAAGTCCCGCAGGCCGCGGACGTCGTCCAGGGTGCGGTAGACGAAGCAGCCCGGCAGGTCGGCGCCATCAACGGCGACGCGCGCGGCGGACGAGCCGGTGGCGAGCACCAGGGTGTCGTAGCGGAGGCGGCGGCCGGAGCGCGTCACGGCGTGCGCATCGCGGCGGTCGATGCGCTGCACGCGCTCCCCGGTGAGCAGCGTCACCCGGTCGTCGTCGAACACCGCCGGGTCGAGGGCCAGGTCGTCGACGGTGGCGCCGTCGAGGAACCCGGTCAGACCGACCCGGTCGTACGGGCCCAGGGGCTCTTCGCCGACCACCGTGACGCGGACGGCGGCGTCGCGGCTGAGCAGGCTCTCCACGAACCGGTGGGCGACCATCCCGGCTCCGGCGACGACGATCTCGGCAGGCTGTTGCACGGTCACTGCGGCTCCTCACGTCGGGGATGCGACTGCTCCCGACGGTAGGAGCGCGATGTGTCCCGAACCGGCCGCGTCGCGTTACGCCGAGCGAACGTTCTCCTCGCAAACCGATAACGACGGTGTGAGCGTGCGCCCTCCGGACACGCGACCGGCGCGGATGCGTCGTACTAGGCTGAACTCCGTCCTTACCCCCTCCGCGGCATCCCCGCGCAAGGAGCACACCGTGTCTGCCACTGAGCCGTCCACCCCCGAGTCCGCCACCCCCGAGTCCGCCACCCCCGCGCCGACGAACGCCGAGGTTCCGAGCACCGAGGTCCCGAGCACCGACGCTCCGAGCACCGACGCTGCCGCCGCTCAGGAGCCGAGCGCCGACGCCGCATCGTCGGAGCCGGCGCTCGCCGACCCGGCGAAGGACGACGCGGACCCGGCGAAGGACGACGCGGACCCGGCGAAGGACGACGCGGACGACGCGAAGGCGAAGCCGGCGCCTCCGGTTCCGGGACCGCCGGTGCCCGCTCCTCCGCGTGTTCCCGCTCCTCCCCGCGTCCCGATGCCGCGCAAGGCGGCAGCCCCGGTCGTCCCTCCCGCGGCCGCGGTCGCCCCGACGAACGCCGACGTCGAGAAGTGGGGCCGCGTCGCCGAGGACGGCACGGTCGAGGTGCGCGACGGCGACGACTGGCGGCCGGTCGGCCAGTACCCGGACGGCACCCCCGAGGAGGCGCTCGCCTACTTCGGGCGCAAGTACGACGACCTCGCGCTCAAGCTCGGCACCCTTGAGACCCGCGCGCAGGGCGGCGGCGCCTCGGCATCCGACCTGTCCAAGCAAGCCACCCACCTGCTCGGCGAGATCAACGGCGCAGCCGCCGTGGGCGACCTGGCCGGGTTGCGCACCCGCACCGAGGCGCTGATCTCCTCGCTGGCCGAGGCCACCGCACAGGAGGCCCAGGCTGCGAAGGAGGCGCTCGACGCCGCGATCGCCGAGCGGACCGCGATCGCCGAGAAGGCGGAGGAGATCGCCGCCCGCGATCTGGCCAAGGTGCAGTGGAAGCAGGTCACCGCCGAGATGGCGGCGCTGTTCGAGCAGTGGCAGGCCCACCAGCAGAACGGTCCGCGGCTGCCCAAGGGCGTCGC
The DNA here is from genome assembly GCF_024971095.1 of Microbacterium neungamense. Lineage (NCBI taxonomy): Bacteria > Bacillati > Actinomycetota > Actinomycetes > Micrococcales > Microbacteriaceae > Microbacterium > Microbacterium neungamense. The sequence goes on along the minus strand of NZ_CP069717.1, from coordinate 1,329,469 downwards.
GCAGCAGCTGTGGAAGCGCTTCCGCGACGCGCGCGCCACCGTCGACAAGGCGCGGCGTGCGTTCTTCTCCGAGCTGGACGAGACGCACAAGGCCGCCCGCGACGCGAAGACCCGGCTCGTCGAGAAGGCCGAGGCCCTGGCGCCGCGCGGTGTGGACGCCATCCCGGCCTACCGTGCGCTCCTGGACGAGTGGAAGGCCGCCGGTCGCGCGGGGCGCAAGGTCGACGACGCGCTGTGGGCCCGGTTCAAGGCCGCCGGCGACGCCCTCTACGCCGCGCGCGCCGAGCAGGCCGCCGCCGAGGAGGCGGACTCCGCCCCGAAGATCGCGGCCCGCGAGGCGCTGCTCGAGGAGGCCAAGGCCGTCGGCGAGGAGAAGAACCTGAAGCGCGCCCGCGCGCTGCTCACCCGCATCCAGCGCCAGTGGGACGAGGTCGGGCGGATCTTCCCGCGCGAGAAGGAGCGCGCCCTCGACGACCGCCTCCGCGTCATCGAGCAGGAGCTGAAAGCGCGTGAGGACGTCGACTGGAAGCGCAACAACCCCGAGACCAAGGCGCGCGCGAACGACATGAGCGCCCAGCTGATCGAGGCCATCGAGAAGCTCGAGGCGGAGCTCGCCGCGGCCGAGAAGGCCGGCGACGCCAAGGCGATCAAGGAGGCGACCGAGGCGCTGGCCGCCCGTCGCGCCTGGCTCAGCGCCCTCGGCGGCTGAGCGCCGTGCCGGCCGGCGTTATCCACAGTGTGGGCCGTGCCCTCCCCTGGCGGGAGCGCACGGCCCACACTGTGTGCATGCACCCTGCGCTGTTCTACCGCCCCGGCATCCGGCTGACCCTGCCCGAGCTCACCGCAGCCCGGCTGGACGGGCACGTGGTCGAGGTCGGCGAGGGCTACATGCCGGCCGACACCGTGGAGGGGCCGGATGCCCGAGCCACCGGCATCGCGGAGCTGGTGCCGCCGCGGACCGCGGCCTGCGGGCCCAGCGCCGCGTGGGTGCACGGCGCCGGCGACCGGCCGCCGGCCGTGCACCACGTGCGCCGCACCAGCGCCGTGCGGCTGCGCACGCCGCCGTCGGGGCGCGTCGTGCACCACGACGTGCTGCTGCCGCCGGAGGACGTCACGACGATCGGCGGCATCGCCGTCGCCACCCTCGACGCCTGCGCTCTGGAACTCGCCCTGGCCGCGCCGCGGCATCCGGAGCACGTGCCGTGGCTGCGCGCCGTGCTCGCCCTCTCCCCCGGCGTCGCGGAGACGGTGCGCGCCCGCATCGCGGCGCACCGCAAGCATCCGGGCCGCCGCGCCGCCCTGACCCTGCTGGACGAGGTCACCGCCGGCGCCGGGATCAGGACGTGGTGACCCGGTAGACGTCGTATACGGCGTCGATGCGCCGCACCGCGTTCAGCACCCGGTCCAGGTGCACCGCGTCGCCCATCTCGAACACGAATCGGCTGAGGGCGAGGCGCTCCTCGGTGGTCGAGACGGTGGCCGAGAGGATGTTCACGTGGTGCTCGCTGAGCACGCGCGTCACATCGGAGAGCAGGCCGGCGCGGTCGAGTGCCTCCACCTGGATCTGAACCCGGAACACGCTCTTCGTGGTCGGCGCCCACTCCACCTCGACGAAGCGGTCGGTCTGCTCGCCGAGGGCCTTCACGTTCACGCAGTCCGCGCGGTGCACGGACACGCCGCTGCCGCGGGTGACGAAGCCGACGATGGGATCGCCGGGCACCGGGGTGCAGCAGCGGGCGAGCTTGACGAGGATGTCCGAGGCGCCGCGCACGAGCACCCCGGAGTCGCCGCCGCGCGGCTCGCGCGCGGGCATCCGCCCTGGCAGCTGGATGGCGCCGGTGCTGGTGTCCTCCGACGCGGAGACGAGGGCGGTCACCTTCTCGAGCACGGACTGCGTCGACACGTGCCCCTCGCCGACCGCGGCGTACAGCGCGGAGACGTCCTCGTACTTCAGCTGATGCGCGACCTCGGCGAAGGACTCCTGGCTCATCAGGCGCTGCAGAGGCAGGTTCTGCCGGCGCATCGCCCGGGCGATGGCCTCCTTGCCCTGTTCGATGGCCTCTTCGCGCCGCTCCTTCGTGAACCAGCCGCGGATCTTGTTCCGCGCCCTGGTGCTCTTCACGAAGCTCAGCCAGTCCTGGCTGGGTCCGGCATCCGGGTTCTTGGAGGTGAACACCTCCACGACGTCGCCGCTGCGCAGCTCCGACTCCAACGGCACCAGACGGCCGTTGACCTTGGCCCCCATGGTGCGGTGGCCGATCTCGGTGTGCACCGCGTACGCGAAGTCCACCGGTGTGGCGCCGGCGGGCAGCCCGATCACCCGGCCCTTCGGCGTGAAGACGTAGACCTCCTTGGCGCCGATCTCGAAGCGTAGCGAGTCCAGGAACTCGCTCGGGTCGGCGGTCTCCGCCTGCCAGTCCGAGATGTGCGCCAGCCAGGCCATGTCCGTGTCGGTGGCCCGCGCCTCCACCTTGCCGCCGTTCACCCGCTCCTTGTACATCCAGTGCGCGGCGACGCCGAACTCCGCCTGCTGGTGCATCTCGTGCGTGCGGATTTGGATCTCCACGGTGCGACCGCCGGGGCCGATCACCGTGGTGTGCAGCGACTGGTACAGGTTGAACTTCGGGGTGGCGATGTAATCCTTGAACCGGCCCGGCAGCGGCGTCCACCGCGCGTGGATCGCCCCCAGCACGGCGTAGCAGTCGCGCACGGAGTTCACCAGCACGCGGATGCCGATGAGGTCGTAGATGTCGTCGAACTCGCGGCCGCGGACGACCATCTTCTGGTACACCGAGTACAGCTGTTTGGGGCGGCCGACCACCTTGCCGCGGATGCGGAGCTCACGCAGGTCGTCGTCGATCGCCTCGATCACCTGCTGCAGGTACTTCTCGCGCTGCGGGGTGCGCTGCGCGATGAGGCTGTTGATCTCGGCGTAGATCTTCGGATGCAGCACCGCGAAGGACAGGTCCTCCAGCTCCGACTTGATCGTCTGGATGCCGAGGCGATGCGCCAGCGGGGCGTAGATCTCCAGCGTCTCCTTGGCCTTCTTCGCCGCCTTCTCCGGCGGCACGAAGCCCCAGGTGCGGGCGTTGTGCAGCCGGTCGGCGAGCTTGATCAGGAGCACGCGGATGTCCTTCGACATCGCCACGATCATCTTGCGGACCGTCTCGGCCTGGGCGCTCTCGCCGTACTTCACCTTGTCGAGCTTGGTGACGCCGTCGACCAGCATCGCCACCTCGTCGCCGAACTCGGCGGTCAGCTCGGCGAGGGCGTAGCCGGTGTCCTCCACGGTGTCGTGCAGCAGGGCCGCGGCGATCGCGCGCGGCCCCAGCCCGAGCTCGGCGAGGATCTGCGCCACGGCGAGCGGATGCGTGATGTACGGCTCACCGCTCTGGCGGAACTGGCCGGAGTGCTTCTCCTTCGCCACCGCGTAGGCGCGCTCGATGATCGGCAGGTCGCCGCGGGGGTGGTTGGCCCGGACGGTGCGGATCAGGTTGTCGAGGTCGTTGACGCGCGGGGCGCGCGAGAAGATGCGCGGCACCAGCCGGCGCAGGCTCGAACCCTGCGACGTCGTCTGCGAATCCGCCATGCCGTTCACCTCCCCGGATCAGAACATCCTACGCGGGGCCCGGGCGCGGATCCCCGCTCCCATCAGACGCGGGCGGCCGGACGCCGCGCCTCGAGGACCTTCGCGTCCCGCTCCGCGATGGCGGGCTCCCTCTCCCGCAGCAGCGAGTACAGCGGCGCAGCGACGAACAGCGTGGAGTAGGTGGCCACGATGATGCCGACGAAGATCGACAGCGAGATGTCGGTGAGCGTCTCCGCGCCCAGCCAGAACGCGCCGATGAACAGGATCGCGCCGACCGGCAGCGCGGCCACGACCGAGGTGTTGATCGAGCGGATCAGGGTCTGGTTCACCGCGAGGTTCACCGACTCGCCGAAGGTGCGGCTGCTCTGCTCGCCGTCCTCGGTGGTGTTCTCGCGGATCTTGTCGAACACGACGGTGGTGTCGTACAGCGAATAGGCGAGGATCGTCAGGAAGCCGATCACCGCGGCGGGCGAGATCTCGAAGCCGGCCAGCGCGTAGACGCCGATCGTGATCACGAGCACGTCCAGCAGGCCGATGATGGCTGCCGCCGACATCTTCCAGGTGCGGAAGTAGATCGCCAGGATCAGGAAGGTGAGGGCGAGGAAGATCGCCAGGCCCCACAGCGACTGGCGCGTGACGTTCTCACCCCACGCCGGGCCGATGAACGAGTTCGCCACCTCGTCGGCGGGGACGTCGTACGCCTCGGCGAGGGCCGCGGCGACCTGCTGCGTCTCCTCCGGGCTCATCTGATCGGTCTGCACCCGCACGTCGCGGCCGCCGACGATGACCACCTTGGTGGTCGCCTCGGGGACGATCGAGCGCACGGCATCCGTCGCGCGGCCCTGGTCCGTGCTCTCCGGCGCCTGCACGGTGAACTGCGAGCCGCCGGTGAACTCGATCGAGAACTGGATGGGGCGGATCAGCGGCACCAGGGCGGAGCCGACCACGAGCAGGATCGCGATGAGGAACCACAGCCGCCGCTTCGCGACGAACGGGAAGGACACCTTCCCGGAGTAGAGCTTGTTGCCGAACTCGTTCATGGAGAACATCAGGCGTCCCGGTCCTTTCCGGCATCCGCGCCCTGTGCGGCGAGAGCCTCGGCGCGCTTGCGCTCGGCGATGGTCTGGCGCCGGTCGGCCTCCGCGCGGGAGGCCTTGTTGCGGGCCGCGCGCCCGGCCGGGCCGGTGGCGACGGCGCGGTACTGCGAGCGGCCCCGGTACACGGCGCCGAGCGACTCCGGGTCGAGACCGGAGAGGCGGTGCCCGCCGCCGAAGAAACGGGTGCGCACCAGCAGCTGCATCACCGGATGCGTGAAGATCACGAAGATGAACACGTCGATGAGCGTGGTCAGGCCCAGCGTGAACGCGAAGCCCTTCACGGTGGCGTCGGCGAGGATGTACAGCACGACCGCGGCCAGCACGTTGATCGACTTCGAGATGTAGATGGTGCGCTTCGCGCGCCCCCAGCCGTCCTCGACGGCGGCGGTGACCGACTTGCCGTCGCGCAGCTCGTCGCGGATGCGCTCGAAGTAGACGATGAACGAGTCGGCGGTGAAGCCGATCGACACGATCAGACCCGCGACGCCGGCGAGCGACAAGCGGAAGCCCATCCGCCAGGCGAGGATGCAGACGATGATGTAGGTCAGCACCCCCATCACCGCGATGGACGCGATGATCACCCAGCCGAGGGCGCGGTAGCTGAGCAGCGAGTAGACGGCGACGAGGGCGAGGCCGATGAGGCCGGCGATCAGGCCGATCTGCAGCTGCTGCGACCCGAGCGTCGCCGAGATGGTGTCGGAGCTCTCCACGGTGAAGCTCAGCGGCAGTGCGCCGTAGCGCAGCTGGTCGGCGAGGACCGTGGCCGACTCCTGGGTGAACGACCCGGAGATGCTCGGGCGGCCGTTCATGATCGCCGCCTCCATGCGCGGGGCGGAGATGACGGTGCCGTCCAGCACGAAGGCGAACTGGTCGCGCGGGGTGAGGCCGGCGATCCGGTTCTGGTTCAGGCGGACGCTGATGTCGCCGAAGACCTCGGTGCCCTTCTCGTCGAGCGTGAGCTGCACGGTCCACGCGCCCGAGGTGGGGTCGCGGCCGGCGACGGCGTCGTCGATGACGGAGCCGTCCAGCTCGGCCGGGCCGAGGAGGTACTTGACCTGGCCGGTGGGGTCGCAGGCCACCAGCGGCTGGTCCTTCGGGGCCTCGGCGGGGTCGCGCTCGGCGGAGCAGTCGTGGGAGAGGAACTCGGCCTGCACGCGCTCGGTCGCCCACGCCGGGTCGCTGGCGTCGGTGGGCTCGGGCGTGGGGACCGCGTTCATGGTGTCGGCCGGCGTGGGGTACGGCGTGGCGTTGCCGTCCTCGCCGACGAACTCGGTGGCGGCGTCGGTGGCCGCGAGCACGGCGCGGAACTCCAGCTGCGCGGATGCCTGGATCCGCGCCCGGGTCTCGTCGTCCACCGCGCCGGGCACCTGGACGACGATGTTGCGTCCGCCCTCGGTGGTGATGTCGGACTCGCCGACGCCGGAGGCGTCGACGCGCTGGCGGATGATCGCGGCGGCCTGGTCCAGCTGCTCCTGGCTGGGGTCGGCCCCGTCCTCGGTCTGGGCGCCCAGGATGATCTGGGTGCCGCCCTGCAGGTCGAGGGCCAGCTCGGGCGTCCACGAGCTCTTGCCGAACACGTGCACGCCCAGCGCGTTCACGCCGAACAGCGCCGCTGTGACCAGGAGCAGGCCGAGGAGGACCCGCCAGGCATGGCGGACCGGAGAGGATGTTGCCACGAAGTCCCGCTTTCCGAGGATCAGATCCGCGTCAGATGTCGCCGTCGCGCTCCAGCCGGGCGCGGGTCTCCTCCGGCGTCTCCGGTCGCGACGGCGCGGCGTCGGCCGGTCGCGCCTCGTCCTCGATCACCGGGGCGGCGGCACCGGCCTCGGCGGTGACAGTCGCGTCCGCGTCGTCCGCGAGGGTCGCGTCCGCGGCGGTCGTGCCCGCGACGGCATCCGTCGGCTCGACGATGCGCAGGATCGCCTGGCTGTGCACGTCGATCACGACGCCGGGGGCGATCTCGATGCGGGCCGGCTTGTCCAGGTCGACCGCGTCGTACTCGACGATGGTGCCGTACAGGCCGCCCTGCAGGAGGACGCGCGCGCCGGGGACGGACTTGGCCGCCTTCTCCTCCTGCTCGGCCTTCATCTGCTTCTGCCGCTTGCGGGTGTTGACGAACATGAACACGAGCATCACGGCGAGCAGGCCGAAGAGGATGATTTCCATGAGGATGGAGCCTTTCGAAGGGCGACCGCCGTGCGCGGCGGTGCGGAGGGGGCGGGAAGCCTTCAGCGATTATAGGTCATCGAACAATGCCGCCCCCTCGGCGCGTGGCACGCCGAGATGCGCGTACGCCTCGGGCATGGCGATGCGTCCGCGGGGGGTGCGACCGAGGAATCCGATCCGCACCAGGTACGGCTCCACGACGCTCTCCACCGTCTCGGCCTCCTCGCCCACGGCGACCGCCAGGGTGCTCAGCCCGACCGGCCCGCCGCGGAAGCGGTGGACCAGGGCGTCGAGCACGGCGCGGTCGAGGCGGTCGAGGCCGATCGCGTCGACGTCATAGAGCTCGAGGGCCGCGCGGACGTCGGCGAGGGTCGCCGAGGCGCCCTGACCGTGCACGAGCGCGTAGTCGCGCACCCGCCGCAGCAGCCGGTTGGCGATGCGCGGAGTGCCGCGGGAGCGCCGCGCGATCTCGGCGAGGGCGTCGGTGGGCAGCGACACGCCCAGCACGGTGGCGGAGCGGGCGATCACGCGCTCCAGCTCGTCCTCGCCGTAGTACTCCAGATGACCGGTGAAGCCGAAACGGTCGCGCAGCGGATTGGGCAGCAGGCCCGAGCGCGTGGTGGCGCCGACGAGCGTGAACGGTGCGAGGTCGAGCGGGATGCTGGTGGCGCCGGCGCCCTTCCCGACCATGATGTCGATGCGGAAGTCCTCCATCGCCAGGTACAGCATCTCCTCCGCGGAGCGGGCCATGCGGTGGATCTCGTCGATGAACAGCACCTCGCCGGGGGTGAGGCTGGACAGCAGGGCCGCCAGGTCGCCGGCGTGCTGGATGGCCGGACCGCTGGACAGGCGCAGCGGGCGCCGGCTCTCGTGCGCGACGATCATCGCCAGCGTGGTCTTGCCCAGGCCCGGAGGGCCGGCGAGCAAAATGTGGTCGGCCGGGCGCTCCTGGATGCGGGCGGCCTCGAGCAGCAGCTGCAGCTGGCCGCGCACCTTCGGCTGCCCGACGAACTCGCCCAGGCTCGAGGGCCGCAGCGCGCCCTCGATCGCCAGCTCGGTCTCGTCCAGCGGCTCGGCCGCGTCGCGCGCCTCAGACACGCTGCGCCCCCGGCCCCAGCGCCGCCAGGGTGCGGCGCAGCAGTGCGGACACGGACTCGCGTTCGGCATCCGTCGCGTCCTGCGCGGTCTGCGCGGCGGCCTCGGCGGCGACCTTCTCCGACCAGCCCAGCCCGACGAGGGCGGCGGCGACCTGCTCGGTGACCGAGGAGACGGCGGCCGGTGCCGGAGCGGAGGCGACGCGGGGCCGCACCTTGCCCGCGAGCTGGACGACGATCAGCTTGGCGGTCTTCGGGCCGATGCCGGAGACCCGCCGGAACGGCGCGTCGTCCTCGCCGCCCACCGCCTCGGCGATCTGGTCGACGGTGAGGTGCGAGAGCACCCCCAGCGCCGACTTGGGGCCGACGCCGGTGACGCTGAGCAGCTGCCCGAAGATCTCCAGCTCGTCGCGGTCGGCGAACCCGTACAGCGTCAGGGCGTCCTCGCGCACGATCAGGCTGGTGTGCAGCTGCAGCTGCTCCCCCACGATCGCGGTGTGTGCGACGTCGCCGGGGACGAACACGGCGAACCCGACACCGCCGGTCTCGACGATGACGTGGTCGGAGGCGGTGTGCAGCACCGTGCCGCGCAGGGAGGAGATCATGGGTATAGCCTAACGAGCAGGTCGTACATACGTTCGAGCGACACGCTCCGCTTCGGCCCAGGCCCGCTGCGCGGGGGTGAGCGCGCCGGAGCCGGGAGCGGACGCGGAGCCCTGCCGCCACGCGTGGCACAGCGCGATCGCGAGGGCGTCGGCGGCGTCCGCGGGCTGCGGCGCGGCGTCCAGGCGCAGGATCCGCGCGATCATCGACTGCACCTGGCGCTTGTCGGCCGAGCCGTAGCCGGTGACGGCGGCCTTCACCTCGCTCGGGGTGTGGGTCTGCGCGGGCAGCCCGGCCTCGGCGGCGACGAGCAGGGCGACGCCGGATGCCTGGGCGGTGCCCATCACGGTCTGCACGTTGTGCTGGGCGAACACCCGCTCGACTGCGACGGCCTGCGGGCGGTGCTCCTCGATCACGGCTCGGATGCCGGCCGCGACGCGGGCCAGACGCACCGAGATGTCGGCATCCGCCGGCGTGCGCACCACCCCGACGTGCACCAGCGTCACGCGGCGCGACCGGTCGACGTCGACGATGCCGACGCCGCAGCGGGTGAGGCCCGGGTCGATGCCGAGAACGCGCAGGGAGGTCACTCCCCCAGGCTATGCGCGCCCGCCGGCGTCACGTCGAGGACGCGCGGGCAGCGTCACAGCAGCGCGCGATTCGCGATGCCACCGGTCGTCGAGCGAGCGATCGAAGCGACCAGACGCGTCACTCGTCGTCGGTCTCGAGTTCCGCCTGCACCTCGGGAGACAAGTCGAAGTTGCTGTAGACGTTCTGCACGTCGTCGCTGTCCTCGAGGGCGTCGATGAGCCGGAACACCTTGCGGGCGGTGTCGGCGTCGATCTCCACCTTCAGGTTCGGCACGAACTCGACGTCGGCGGACTCGTAGTCGAGGCCCGCCTCCTGCAGCGCCTTGCGCACCTCGACCATGTTCGACGGGTCGGTGATGACCTCGAACCCCTGGGCGTGCGGCTCGATCTCCTCCGCGCCCGCCTCGAGCGCGGCCATCATCACGTCGTCCTCGGTGGTGCCCTCGCCGGAGACGACGATGACGCCCTTGCGGCTGAAGTTGTAGGCCACCGAGCCCGGGTCGGCGAGCGTGCCGCCGTTGCGGCTGAGCGCGGTGCGCACCTCGGCGGCGGCGCGGTTCTTGTTGTCGGTGAGCACCTCGATCATCAGGGCGACGCCGGAGGGGCCGTACCCCTCGTACGTGATGTTCTGGTACTCGACGGCCTCGCCGCCGATGCCGGCGCCGCGCTTGATCGCGCGGTCGATGTTGTCGTTGGGGACCGAGGTCTTCTTCGCCTTCTGGACGGCGTCGTAGAGCGTCGGGTTGCCGGCCAGGTCGGGCCCGCCGAGCTTCGCGGCGACCTCGATGTTCTTGATGAGCTTGGCGAACGACTTCGCGCGGCGCGCGTCGATGACGGCCTTCTTGTGCTTGGTCGTCGCCCACTTGGAGTGCCCGGACATATCTCTCCGCTCGTGTGTTCCGCCCCCGTTCGGAAAGAGGGCGTCGTCCATTCTATGCGTCCGCGACGGCGCCTCGTCCGGCGGCCGCGGGGCCCGCTCGGGCGGTCGACGCCGCCGGCGACCGCGGAGCTCAGCGCCCTGCGCGCGTGAGCGCCGCGGGGACGGGGCCGGTCCGGCGCGCGTGGACGTGATCCAGGAAGCGGCGGTGGAACCGGGTCTCCCCGGAGATCTCCGGATGGAAGCTCAGCCCGATCAGGCCGCCCTGCTCGACCGCGACGACCCGCCCGTCCTCGAGCGCGCCGAGCGGGGTGGCGGCGGGTCCGACGGATTCCACGACCGGGCCGCGGATGAACGCCGCGTGCACCGGCGCCGGGCCGAGCGCCGGCACGTCCAGCTCGGCCTCGAACGATTCGGTCTGCCGTCCGAAGGCGTTGCGGCGCACGACGACGTCGAGCCCGCCGAAGGTCTGCTGCCCCTCGATGGCGTCCCGCACCGTGTCGGCGAGCATGATCAAGCCCGCGCACGTGCCGAGCACCGGCATCCCGTCGCGGATCGCGTCGCGGATGGGCTGCTGCAGGCCGAAGATGCGGGAGAGCTTGTCGATCACGGTCGACTCGCCGCCGGGGATGACCAGCCCGGACACGCCGGCGAGCTCCTGCGGCCGGCGCACCGCCACGACGTCGGCGCCGAGCCCGGCGAGCAGGGCGGCGTGCTCGCGCACGTCGCCCTGCAGCGCGAGGACGCCGACCCGGGGGTTACCAGCCACGCTCGGCGAGCCGGTGCGGCGCCGGCAGGTCGGAGACGTTGATGCCGACCATCGCCTCGCCCAGCCCTCGCGACACGTCGGCGATCACCTTCGGGTCGTCGTAGAACGTGGTCGCCTTCACGATGGCGGCGGCCCGCGCGACGGGGTCGCCGGACTTGAAGATGCCCGAGCCCACGAACACGCCGTCCGCGCCCAGCTGCATCATCATCGCGGCATCCGCGGGCGTAGCCACGCCGCCGGCGACGAACAGCACGACGGGCAGCTTGCCGGTCTCGGCGACCTCGGCGACCAGGTCGTACGGCGCCTGCAGCTCCTTGGCGGCGACGTACAGCTCATCCTTGGCCAGCGACTGCAGGGCGGCGATCTCACCGCGGATCTTGCGGATGTGCTTCATCGCCTCCGAGACGTCGCCGGTGCCGGCCTCGCCCTTGGAGCGGATCATCGCCGCACCCTCGGTGATGCGGCGCAGGGCCTCGCCGAGGTTGGTCGCCCCGCACACGAAGGGGACGGTGAACTGCCACTTGTCGATGTGGTTGACGTAGTCCGCCGGGGAGAGCACCTCGGACTCGTCGATGTAGTCCACGCCCAGCTCCTGCAGCACCTGCGCCTCGACGAAGTGCCCGATGCGCGCCTTCGCCATCACCGGGATCGAGACGGCGTCGATGATGCCGTCGATCATGTCCGGGTCGCTCATCCGCGAGACGCCGCCCTGTGCGCGGATGTCCGCGGGGACCCGCTCGAGCGCCATGACGGCGACGGCGCCGGCATCCTCGGCGATCTTCGCCTGATCGGGGGTGACGACGTCCATGATGACGCCGCCCTTGAGCATCTCGGCCAGGCCGCGCTTGACGCGCTGCGAGCCGGTGGTCGGGGTGCTGAGCTCTTCCAGGGTGGTCATGGTCACTCCTTGTGACAAAGTCGGGTTTGGCCTATGTCAAACCATAGCACCGGCCCGGATGCCCCGTAGACTCGTGACGATGGACGACGTGATCACCGGGACGACCGCCGCCGAGATCGCCGACAGCGTGCGGTCGCTGCGGGAACGCGGGATGCTGCGCCCTGGCGACGCCCTGCCGCCCGTGCGCGAGCTGGCGGCGCGGCTGGGCGTGAACCGGAACACGGCGGTCTCCGCCTACCGGCAGCTGGCTCAGGCCGGTCTCGTCGTCTCCCGCGGCCGCGCCGGCACCGTGGTCGCCGGCGCCGAGACGTTCGCCCAGGAGGGCGTCGCGCACGACACCGTGCTGCAGGACGTCGGCTCCGGCAACCCCGACCCCCGGCTCATCCCGGACCCGACACCGGCGCTCGGCCGCATCGTGGGGCGGCCCGTGCTCTACGGCGAGCCGGTGATCGACGCCGGTCTCGAGGCCTGGGCCGAGGAGTGGGCGCGCGCCGACCTCGGCCGCGACGATCTGCGGATCAGCGTCACCAGCGGCGCCGTGGACGCCGTGGAGCGGCTGCTCGCGCAGGCGCTTCTGCGCGACGACGCCGTCGCCCTGGAGGACCCCTGCTTCCTCGCCAGCATCCACACCGTGCGCCTCGGCGGCTATCGCGCCGTCCCGGTGCCCGTGGACGACGAGGGCATGACCGTGGACGGGCTGCGCGCCGCTCTCGACGCCGGCGTGCGGGCCGTGATCTGCACGCCCCGGGCGCAGAACCCGACCGGCGTCAGCCTCTCCCCCGCCCGCGCGGCGGCGCTGCGGGAAGTGCTCGCCGCGCATCCGTACGTGCTGGTGATCGAGGACGACCACTTCTCGCTGCTGTCGCAGCATCCCTACGCGACGCTGATCGGGCCCGGGCACCGGCGCTACGCGCTGGTGCGCTCGGTGTCGAAGTTCCTCGGGCCGGACATGTGCCTGGCCATCGCGGCCACCGATCCGACCACCGCCGAGCGGCTGGCGATGCGGCTCAGCCCCGGAACGACGTGGGTCAGCCATCTGCTGCAGCGGCTCGCGCACGCGCAGCTCACCGACCCGCAGGTGCGGCAGCGGATCGACGCCGCCGGCCGGCACTACGCCGACCGCAACGCCGCGTTCGCGGCGGGACTGGCAGCGCGCGGCATCCGCACCTCCTCCGCCGACGGCCTCAGCCTGTGGGTCGAGCTCGATGTGCCGGCCCGCCGGGCCGCGGAGGCGCTGATGCGGCGCGGCTGGCTCGCGCGCACCGGCGACGAGTTCCGGCTGGACGACGCCGGGCCGGCATCCCGCCACCTGCGGCTGACCGTGCACGATCTCGACGACGAGGCGGCCGAGCGGCTGCTCGACGACCTCGCCGCCGCAGCCCGATGAGCGCGGCGCGCTGACGGATGCGCCGCCGGGCACATCGCCCGGGTCGGCTGCCGGGGGTGCGCCGGGCGGAATGAGAGGATGGCGGGATGAAGATCCTCTCGATCCAGTCCGCCGTCGCCTACGGCCATGTGGGCAACTCCGCGGCCGTGTTCCCGCTGCAGCGCATCGGCGTGGAGGTGCTGCCGGTCTACACGGTCAACTTCTCCAACCACACCGGGTACGGCGCGTGGCGCGGTCCGCTGATCGACCCGGCGGATGTGCGCGAGGTCATCACCGGCGTCGAGGAGCGCGGGGTCCTGCCGCAGATCGACGCCGTGCTCAGCGGCTATCAGGGCGGCGAGGGCATCGCGGATGTGATCATCGACGCCGTGTCGCGGGTGAAGGCCGCGAACCCGGATGCCGTGTACGCGTGCGACCCGGTGATGGGCAACGCCAAGTCCGGATGCTTCGTCGCCCCCGGCGATCCCCGACCTGCTGCGCGACCGCGTGGTGCCGGTGGCCGACATCATCACGCCGAACCAGTTCGAGCTCGGCTACCTCACCGGCACCGAGCCCGCCGATCTGGAATCGACGCTCGCCTCGGTGGACGCCGCGCGGGCGATGGGGCCCTCGACCGTGCTGGTGACCAGCGTGGAGCGCCCGGATCGCGAGGAGGGCACCATCGAGATGCTCGCCGTGGACGACAAGGGCGCGTGGCTGGTGTCCACGCCGCACCTGCCGATGAAGGCGAACGGCTCCGGCGATGTCACCGCGGCGCTGTTCACCGCGCACTACGTCGGCACGGGCGATGCCAGGACGGCGCTCGAGCGCACCGTGTCGAGCGTGTTCGACCTGCTGCAGACGACGCTGGACTCCGGTGAGCGCGAGCTGCAGCTGATCGAGTCGCAGGAGTTCTACGCGAACCCGCGCCTCCAGTTCACCGCCCGCCGGGTCCGCTGACCCCGCGGTCCGCAGAACGGCACAAACAGAGCCAGGCGGCGAGGCGTTCAGCGGGGCCAGGCGTGGGCGACGGCCTCACGGACCTCGCCGAGCAGCTGCGGCAGCGCCTTCGTCTTGGCGATGATCGGGAAGAAGTTCGCATCCGACGACCACCGCGGCACGATGTGCTGGTGCAGGTGCGCGTCCACGCCGGCACCGGCCACGGCGCCCTGGTTCATGCCCAGGTTGAAGCCGTCGCAGCGCGACACCTCCCGCAGCACCCGCATCCCGGTCTGGGTGAGCGCGCCGATCTCGGCGACCTCCTCCGGGCTGGCCTGGTCGTACGTGGCGATGTGCCGGTACGGGCACACCAGCAGATGACCGGAGTTGTACGGGAACAGGTTCAGCAGCACGAACGCGGTCTCGCCGCGCGCGACGATGAGCCGCTCGGGGTCCGGATGCTTCGGCGCCTCGCAGAACGGGCACTCCTCACGCAGCGGCTCCCGCCCCGCCTGGATGTACGCCATCCGGTGCGGGGTCCACAGCCGCTGGAACTCGTCCGGCACGCCGGCGAGTTGCGCGCCGTCCTCCGTCACGCCAGATCCTCCGCTGTGCGCACGAGCGTGTGGCTCTCCACCGCCCGGCGGATGCGCGCGATCGCCTCGTCCAGCGGCACGCCGTTCTCCTGAGAGCCGTCGCGGAACCGGAACGACACCGTGCCCGCGGCACGGTCCTGCTCCCCCGCGATGAGGATCAGCGGCACCTTCGCGGTGGTGTGGTTGCGGATCTTCTTCTGCATCCGGTCGTCGGAATGGTCCACCTCGGCGCGGATGCCGGCGGCGCGCAGCCGCCCCACGACGTCGTCCAGGTACGGCGCGTACTCCTCAGCCACCGGCACGCCGACCACCTGGGCGGGCGCCAGCCAGAGCGGGAAGTCGCCGGCGTAGTGCTCGAGCAGGATCGCGAAGAACCGCTCGATCGAGCCGAACAGCGCGCGGTGGATCATCACCGGCCGGTGGTTCAGCCCGTCCGGGCCGGTGTACTCGAGCTCGAAGCGCTCCGGCTGGTTGAAGTCCAGCTGGATCGTGGACATCTGCCAGGTGCGGCCGATCGCGTCGCGCGCCTGCACCGAGATCTTCGGCCCGTAGAACGCCGCCCCGCCCGGATCCGGCACGAGCTCGAGCCCGGATGCCAGGGCCACCCGCCGCAGCGTCTCGGTGGCGACCTCCCACTGCTCGTCGGAGCCGAGGAACTTGTCCTTGCTGTCGTCCTTCGTGGACAGCTCGAGGTAGAAGTCGTCCAGGCCGTAGTCGCGGAGCACCTTCAGCACGAACTCGAGGTTGCGGGTGAGCTCGGCCTCCACCTGGTCCTGGGCGACGTAGATGTGCGCGTCGTCCTGGGTGAGGCCGCGCACGCGCGTCAGCCCGGACAGGGTGCCGCTCTTCTCGTAGCGGTACACCGTGCCGAACTCCGCCAGCCGCAGCGGCAGTTCGCGGTAGCTGCGGCCGCGCGAGCGGTAGATGAGGTTGTGGAACGGGCAGTTCATCGGCTTCAGGTAATAGTCCTGGCCCTGCCGGGTGACGTTGCCCTCCTCGTCGACGATCGCGTCGAGGTGCATGGGCGGGTACATGCCGTCCGCATAGGTTTGCATGTGCCCGCTGGTGACGAACAGGTCGCCCTTGGTGATGTGCGGGCTGTTCACCATCTCGTAGCCGTGGGCGAGCAGCTGCTCGCGCATGTACCGCTCGATCTCGTACCGGACGATCCCGCCGCGGGGGTGGAAGACGGCCAGCCCCGGGCCGACCTCGTCCGGGAAGGAGAACAGGTCCATCTCGGCGCCCAGGCGCCGGTGGTCGCGCTTGGCGGCCTCCTCGAGCCGCTGCTGGTGGGCCCGCAGCTCGTCCTTGCTCGGCCACGCGGTGCCGTAGATGCGCTGCAGCTGCGGATTCTTCTCGCTGCCGCGCCAGTACGCGGCCGCGACGCGGGTGAGGTCCCAGCCGTTGCCGATCATGCGCGTGTTCGGCAGGTGCGGGCCGCGGCAGAGGTCCTTCCAGACCACCTCGCCGTCGCGGGTGACGTTGTCGTAGATCGTCAGCTCGCCCTCGCCGACCTCCACGGATGCCCCGTCGGCGGCGTTCCCCGCGCCCGGGCCCTTCAGGCCGATCAGCTCGAGCTTGAACGGCTCGTCGGCGAGCTCGGCGCGCGCCTCTTCGTCGGTGACGACGCGGCGCACGAAGCGCTGACCCTCGCGGATGATGCGCTGCATCTCCTTCGAGATGGCCTTCAGATCCTCCGGGGTGAACGGGGTGTCCACGCCGAAGTCGTAGTAGAAGCCGTCGGTGATGGGCGGGCCGATGCCCAGATTCGCCTGGGGCTTGATGCGCTGCACGGCCTGCGCGAGCACGTGCGCCGTGGAGTGGCGGAGGATGCTCAGCCCCTCCTCGCTGTCGATGGTGACCGGTTCGACGTCGTCCGTCTCGGTCACCGTGGCCGCCAAGTCCTTCAGGACGCCGCCGACGCGCATCGCGACGACCGAGCGATCGGGGAACAGGGCGAAGCCGTCGCGCTTCTCGGCGGTCGGCTGGGCGTTCTCAGGCACAGAAGGTCTCCATCCAGGTCGCTTCTAGGCTACCGCCACGCCGCGACCCGGATGAGCGGCCGGAGGGCCTGCTCAGCCGGTGGAGTCCCGCCCCACGTGGAACCGCTCGTGGTAGACGCGCTCCGCCTCCTCCAGCAGTTTCCGGCGCGAGCTGGGCGACCGGCCGCACGTCGTCGAGCAGCGGCTCGCAGTCGGGGCCCCGGCCCACGATCCGCCCGGTGAGCACCCACGCGATGCGGTCGTCGCCCCACCCCTTCGAATAACGGACGGCGAGACCCCGATGAGCTCGCACAAGGCTTTCGAGATCATCGAGGTCTCGCACCAGCGGCATCCCCTCGGCCCGGGATGCCGGGTCCGAGGTCATACGCTCGTGTTGCGTCCCGAGATCGCGCGGATCAGCCAGGCGATCACCGCGATGGCCAGGAGGACGAGCCCGACCCAGAGCAGGAACTGCAGGGACTGCACGAGACCGCCGGTGATGGCCAGGATGATGGGTGCGCATCCCGTCGGTGGCGGCGGATCCCGCACGCCGGGCCGACATGGCGCGATCCGCGCACTGGCTGGCCTCTGCGATGCGCGCCGCGGGCCTGGAGGCGCGGATCCTGCCGACCGGGGACGCGTGGGCCGTCCTCGGCGAGGGCGCCCGCGATCCGGCGGCGCCCACCGTGCTCGTCTACAGCCATCACGATGTGCGTCACGCCAAGCCCGAGCAGTGGCACCAGACCGATCCATTCACGGCCGCGCGACGGGACGGGCGGCTCTACGGGCGCGGCGCCTCCGACGCCAAGGGGCAGGTGCTCGCCCACCTCTGGGCGCTGCGTGCGCACCGCGCCGCATCCCCGCACCCCGTCAACGTCGTGTTCCTCGTCGAAGGCGAGGAGGAGATGGGCTCGCCTCACCTGGCCCAGCTCATCGCGGAGCACGCCGATGATCTCGCCTGCGACCTCGTCGTGTTCTCCGACACGTTGCAATGGCGCGACGACGCCCCCGCGCCGGTGACGTCCATCCGCGGCATCCTGACCGCCACCGTGACGGTCGTCGGGCCGGAGCGCGACGTCCACAGCAGGGTGGCCTCCGGCGTCACCCTCAACCCCGCGTTCGCACTCGCGCGCCTGCTCAGCCGGATCCACGACGATGAAGGACGCATCGCCCTTCCCGGGTTCTACGACGACGTCGAGCCGCTCAGCGCGGAGCGCCGGCGCGAACTCGCGGCACTCCCGTACGACGCGGATGCCTGGACGGAGCGCACCGGCACCCGGCAGATCACTGGGGAGCGCGGCTTCACGCCGTTGGAGCGGCTCTGGGCGCGACTCACCGTCGAGGTGCTGTCCCTGCTGTCGGGAGACCCTGGCGACTTCGATCGCTCGGTGATCCCGGCGCGGGCGACCCTCAGCATCCGCACCGTTCCCCGGCAGCGGATCCAGCGGGTGGCCGACCAGCTGCGCAGGTTCGTCGCCGACGCCGTGCCGGACGACGCGGCTTACGAGCTGAGCGTCGACGAGGCGATCGCGCAGGAGCCGCTCGTCTCTCCCTCAGGGCCGGTCCTGGACGCCCTCGAGCGCGCTCTCGCCGCCGGCTTCGGCACGGCACCGCGGGGGCGGATGGGCAATGCCGGCGGCGGACCGGCCGAGCTGCTGTCCACGCGTCTGCACGTGCCGGTGTACTTCCTCGGCACAGGACCGCCCGAGGGCGGCTGGCACGGCGCCGACGAAAGCGTCGACATCGACACGCTGCTGGCCGGCGCGCGCACCATCGCCCACTTCTGGGACGAACTGTCCGTCCTGGGCCGGGACGCCATCCGAGAGAGCGACAGGATCATGGCTGAGACCCCGACGGGAGTGCCGCCGCTCGTGCGCGAGGCGGCCCTCCGCTTCGTCCGCGACGGCTATCTGTTCGGCATCCGCGGCTATCGGGATGCCGGGGCCGACGCGTTCCGCACGCGCCTGCTCGGGCGCAACGTCGTCGTCGCCCGCGGCGCCGAGGCCGTGCACGTGTTCGGCAGCGGCTTCCAGCGCACCGGCGCCGTCCCGCGCTCGGCCTCGCATCTGCTGCAGGACGAAGGCAGCGTGCAGTCGCTGGAGGGCCCTCGGCACGACGCGCGCAAGGAGCTGATGGTCGAGATCGCCCTGCACGGGCGGGCGCCGCTGGTGGACCTGTTCCACGAGGAGTGGGAGGCCGCGGCAGAGCGCCGGCGCGGCTCACGGGTGTCGCTGCTCGACCTCGGCACGGATGCCCTGGCCCGGGCCGCGCTGCGCTGGGTCGGCCTGCCGTCGGCGGCGGGCGACGCGACCCTCGCCGGCGACCTGCGGGTGATGGTGGACCGGGCCGCGAGCGTGGGTCCGGTGAACTGGGCCGCCCGCGTGCGGCGCCGCCGGGCCGAGGCGTGGGCGCGGCGGATGGTGGAGGATGCGCGGGCCTGGGGCGACGAGGAGACCGCGGTGGGGCGCGTGTCGCACTTCCGAGAGGACGGGCGGATGCTGCCGGCGCCGATCGCCGCGGTCGAGCTGCTGAACCTGGTCCGCCCGGTGGTCGCGGTGGCCCGGTTCATCGCCTTCGCCGGTCACGCGCTGCAGCGCCGGCCGGAATGGGCGCGCCGCATCCGCAACGACGAGATCCTCACCGGCTGGATGGCCGAGGAGATCCGCCGCTTCTACCCGTTCTTCCCGATGATCGGCGGTGTCTCGACCCGGCCGTTCCACCTCTGCGGCGAGCGCTTCCCGGCCGGCCGGTGGATGCTGCTCGATCTGTACGGCACGGATCACGACCCGCGCATCTGGGGCGAGCCGGAGCGGTTCGACCCGGCGCGTTTCGAGAAGGCGCCGGACCACGCCGTGGTCGCGCAGGGCGTCGGCGACATGCTGACCTCGCACCACTGCCCCGGCGAGCGGGCGACGACCGACCTCGTCGCCGCGGCGCTGGAGGAGCTGTCGGATCGCGGCTGGTACACCGTTCCCGACCAGGATCTGCGGATCAGCCTGCGCCGCATCCCGGCACAGCCGCAGGACGGCATGCTCATCGACATCCGCTGAGGGCCCCGGAGACGACGAAACCCCCGGCGAACCGGGGGTTTCCGGTGGTGCGCGATACTGGGATCGAACCAGTGACCTCTTCCGTGTCAGGGAAGCGCGCTACCGCTGCGCCAATCGCGCCCGTGGGCTATTCAGTTGTGCCGAGGTGGCGACGGGATTCGAACCCGTGTAAACGGCTTTGCAGGCCGGTGCCTAGCCTCTCGGCCACGCCACCGCGAGGTGGATTCGAACCCACATGCCGAAACCCCCCGAAGGGGGCTCCTGCACTCGAGCGGATGACGAGACTCGAACTCGCGACCCTCACCTTGGCAAGGTGATGCGCTACCAACTGCGCTACATCCGCATTTCGTTCCCGGTGTCCCGGGCACTTCCAATACATTAGCCGAGGATCCGCGCATCGCCAAACCGTGACCGGCCCTCGGGCGTGTCTGCGTCGCGCCTCCCCGCCACGCCCGGGACGGCGGCCCGTGTCATGCACGGGCCGCCGATCGGGTATGCTCTTTACCTGTGCCCCCGCGGCACGCGACAACTCCACACGGGCGATTGGCGCAGTTGGTAGCGCGCTTCCTTCACACGGAAGAGGTCATCAGTTCGAGTCTGGTATCGCCCACCGCATCGGAACCCCGGGATCTCCCGGGGTTTCCTCGTCTCCGGCTCGCTCAGCGGATGCCCGCGCGGCGCGCCGCCGTGATCGCTGACGCCACGCCGTCGCGCCAGGGCACCCCGTGGCCGGGTAGCAGCACCGCGGCATCCGCCTCCCGGAACACGTCGAGGGCGTCCAGTGCCTGCGCGCTGTCGGCGGTGGCCGCGCGCGCGACCAGCCGCGCGGCGCCGCCTCCACGCCCCGCACCATCAGGGCGCCGGCGGCCGCCATCGCGGCGAGCACGGGGACCGCGCGCGGGTACCGGATCGGGTACGCGCTCCGCGGCCGCTCGTGCCCGTAGCGGTACGGATGCCGGAGCATCTCGGCGTCCCGCGGATGCACCAGCAGCGGCGTGCCGGACTCGTCCACGAGCCGCCGCGCCATGCCGACGTGGTCGAAATGGCCGTGCGTGAACAGCACCGCGTCGATGTCGCTGCGCCGCGCCCCGAGGTGATCCAGTACGACGTCCAGCACACGCCCCGTCCGTGGCAGGCCGGCGTCGACGAGCGTCATGCCGTCGGGGGTGACCACCAGGTAGCAGTTCACCTCGGCGAGGCCGAGCCGGTGCACTCCCGGCGCGACCTCGTACCATCCGGCCGACATCCTGCCCACGTCAGCAAGGATGATCGCGCTCGTCCCCGCGCGCAGGAGGGTTGTGCGCGCCTGTGCCGGGTGCTAACGGTTCCGGGGCGGCCGCCGCTGTCGCACGGGATCCGGCGGCTACGCCCGCGCCCAGCCGTACCGGCGGATGAGCGCCTCCGCGACGCGTCCGTAGCGCGCCTCGTCGAGCACCGCCGCCTCCCGGCGCATCCCGTCGCGGTGCACGCTGTACAGCTGCTCGATGTCCACCCAGGACTCCCGGCCCCGGCTGTCCCACTCCCCCGACCCGATCCCGATGTAGTCCCGGTCGCCGTCGTGCGGCCGGCTCGTCATCCGCACCGCGTACACCCGGTCGTCCGACTGCCGGCCGATCACGAGCACCGGCCGGTCCTTGCCGCGGCCGTCGCCCTCCTCGTAGGGCACCCAGGTCCAGATCACCTCGCCCGAGTCAGGCAGGCTGTTCCGCGTCGGCGAGTACCCCACGGAGACATCGTCCACCCGCTCGGGCTCGACGCGGATCGTCTCCGATCCCGGCATCCGCCCGGCATCCGCCTCCCCGCCGCGTCGTCCCTCACGCGCGCCGACGCCGTCCGGACGCAGGGTGGCGTTCGGACGGCGCGGCTCGACGGGGGTGGCTCTGGATTCGCGGGACAGGGCCTTGAGGAGGATGCCGGCCAGGGTGGACAGGATGCTCTTGGAGGACGTCACCCCGCCACCCTAGCCGGGCGGTCAGGACTCGGTGAGGACGTATCCCTCCTCGCCGTGGACGACGAAGTCGACGCCGGCGATCTCGTCCTCGCTGGTGACGCGGAAGCCGATCGTCTTCTCGATGGCGAGGCCGATCACGAGCGAGGTGACGAAGGCGTACAGCAGCACTCCCACGCCCGCGATCGCCTGCAGGGCCAGCAGGCGCAGGTCGCCGCCGGTGAAGAAGCCCTGGCCGGTGGCGAAGAAGCCGAGGTACAGCGTGCCGAGCAGACCGCCGACGAGGTGGATGCCGACGACGTCGAGGGAGTCGTCGAAGCCGAGGCGGAACTTCAGCTCGACGGCGAGGGCGCAGGCGACGCCGGACAGCGCGCCCAGCAGCAGGGCCCAGCCGGGGGTCAGGTTCGCGCACGCCGGGGTGATCGCCACAAGCCCGGCCACGGCCCCGGACGCGGCGCCGATCGAAGTCGCCTTGCCCTCCTTGAGCTTCTCCACCAGGATCCAGCCGAGGATGGCGGCGGCGGTCGCGCCGAGGGTGTTGATCGCGATCAGGCCGACCTTGCCCATGTCCTCGGACAGCCACTCGGCGCCGGCGTTGAAGCCGAACCAGCCGAACCACAGCAGGGAGGCGCCCAGCAGGGTGAGCGGCACGTTGTGCGGCTTCTGGATGCCCTTCTGGAAGCCGATCCGCTTGCCCAGCACGATCGCCAGGGCGAGCGCCGCGGCGCCCGCGGTGGTGTGCACGGCCAGGCCCCCGGCGTAGTCGATGACGGCCAGGCCGCTCTCCTCGCCGAAGAGCATGGCGCCCAGGTTCATGATCCAGCCGCCGCCCCACACCCAGGCCGCGATCGGGAAGTAGCCGAGCGTGCCGAACAGGCCGACGTAGATCAGCCACGGGCCGAACCGCGCCCGGTCGGCGATCGCGCCGGAGATCAGGGCCACGGTGATGATCGCGAACGTCGCGCCGTAGGCGATGCCGAGCAGGGCGACGTTGGCGCCCGCTCCGCTCGCCGCGGACACCAGGCCGAAGTCGGCGAACGGGTTCCCGGCGAACTGGCCGGGGTCGTCCACGGCGCTCATCGAGAAGCCGTAGAGGATCCAGAGGACCGCGATCAGGCCGATCGAGCCGAAGCTCATCATCATCATGCTGATCACGCTCTTGGCCTTGACCAAGCCTCCGTAGAAGAACGCCACGCCCGGCGTCATCAGCAGCACGAGCGCCGTCGCGGTCACGGCCCAGGAGATGTTGCCCGGTGCATCCATGTCGAACCTCACTTTCGGGAAGAAGTGAGCTTCAGTGTGTGCCTGCGACGTTTCCGCGGATGGCGGGATGTGTTGCGTGCACGTTACGGCGCGCCCGCGGATGTGACGATCGTGTTACCCGGCGGCGGCGTGCGTGAGCGCGTTCAGCCGGGAGATCGCGCGCAGGTACTTCTTGCGGTAGCCGCCGCCGAGCATCTCCGCGCCGAACACCTCGTCCAGCGGCGTGCCGGTGGCCACGATCGGGATCTGCGCGTCGTACACGCGGTCCACGAACGCGACGAACCGCAGCGCCTCGGACTGGTCGGTGAGCACGTGCACGTCGCGCAAGGCGATCAGGTCGACCCCGTCGATGAGACGGATGTAGCGCGACGGATGCACCTGCGCCAGGTGCCGGATCACGGCGGTGAAGTCGTCGTCGGACGTCGTCCCGTCGGCGGCGCCGTTCGCGACCGCGTGGTCGAAGGCGGTCTGCTCCAGCACGACGGCGTGACCGTCGATCGCGCGCTGGCGGTAGTCGACGCCGTCGATGCGCAGTGTCTCGAAGCTGTCCGCCATCTGGTGGATCTCGCGCAGGAAGTCCTGGGCGGCGAAACGCCCCTCGCCGAGGGCGTTCGGCGGGGTGTTCGAGGTGGCGGCGAGCTTGGTGCCGGAGGTGACCAGCTCGCCCAGAAGCCGGGTCATCACCATGGTGTCGCCCGGGTCGTCGAGCTCGAACTCGTCGATGCACAGCAGGTCGGCACCGCGGAGCAGATCCACGGTGTTCTTGTAGCCGATGGCGCCGACCAGTGCGGTGTACTCGATGAACGAGCCGAAGTACTTCCGGCGGGCGGGGAGGGCGTGGTAGACGGACGCCAGCAGGTGGGTCTTGCCCACCCCGAACCCGCCGTCCAGGTACACGCCCGGCTTCACCGGGGTCTCCTTCGGGGCGCGCCGGAAGAATCCGCCCCGCTTGACCGGCTCGCTCCGCCCCGAGAAACGCTGCAGCTTCTGCTTCGCCTCGTCCTGCGACGGGTAGGCCGGATCGGCGCGGTAGCTCTCGAAGGTCGCGTCGTCGAACTGCGGCGGCGGGACCAGGCTCGCCAGCATCTCGGGACCCGTCACGGTCGGCGTGCGCTCGGTGAGGTGGACGATGCCGGTGCTGGTCGTCGGGGTCATGGGCATCCTGTGTCGAAGTCTTACGATCCGCGTGCGAGGGGTCCGGAGGGGATCTATCGTCGGAGGGGACGGCTCCACACTACGCCGTCTCCCCTGCGCCCGATCACCCTGAGGAGCCTCCGTGACCGTCGAATTCGACACCTCGTCCCCCAAGTTCGCCGAGTACGCGGAGCCGGGTCGCCTGGTGAGCACCGAATGGCTCGCTGCGAACCTCGGTCGCCCCGGCCTGGTCGTCGTCGAATCCGACGAGGACGTGCTCCTCTACGACACCGGGCACATCCCCGGCGCCGTGAAGGTCGACTGGCACACCGAGCTCAACGACCCGGTCGTGCGCGACTACGTCGACGGCGAGGGGTTCGCCGAGCTGCTCAGCCGCAAGGGCATCTCCCGCGACGACACGGTCGTGATCTACGGGGACAAGAACAACTGGTGGGCGGCGTACGCCCTGTGGGTGTTCTCGCTGTTCGGACACGAGGACGTCCGCCTGCTCGACGGCGGCCGCGACCGCTGGATCGCCGAGGGTCGCGAGCTCACCACCGAGGTGCCGCAGCGGGAGCGCACCGATTACCCCGTCGTGGAGCGCGACGACTCGGTGCTGCGGGCATACAAGGACGACGTGCTGGCCTTCCTCGGCCGCGGGCCGCTGATCGACGTCCGCTCCCCTGAGGAGTACAGCGGGGAGCGCACCTCCGCCCCCGCCTACCCGGAGGAGGGCGCGCTGCGGGCAGGGCACATCCCGACCGCGCAGAGCGTTCCGTGGGGGAAGGCGGTCGCCGAGGACGGCGGGTTCAAGACGCGCGCGGAGCTGGAGGAGATCTACCGCGACGGCGCCGGGCTCAAGGACGGCGACGCGGTGATCGCCTACTGCCGCATCGGTGAGCGCTCCAGCCACACCTGGTTCGTGCTCAAGCACCTGCTCGGCTTCCCGGATGTGCGCAACTACGACGGCTCCTGGACCGAGTGGGGCAGCGCCGTGCGCGTGCCGATCGTGACCGGCACCGAGCCCGGCTCGCTCTGACCGTGGGAAAATGGCGGTGATGACCGCCACCCCCGACACCCTCGCGCAGATCCGCGACGACTTCCTCGAACTGCCCGAGAACGAGCGCCTGCAGCTGCTGCTCGAGTTCTCGCAGGAGCTCCCCGCGGTCCCGGACGCGATCGCGCAGCATCCGGAGATGTGCGAACGCGTCGCGGAATGCCAGTCGCCGGTGTACATCTACGTCGAGGTCGACGACGGCGTGGTGACCATGCACGCCACGGCACCGCCGGAGGCGCCCACCACCCGCGGCTTCGCCAGCATCCTCGTGCAGGGGATCACCGGGCTCACCGCTGACGAGGTGCTCGCGATCCCGGACGACTTCCCGCAGAGCATCGGGCTCACCCGCGCGGTGTCGCCGCTGCGGATCGCAGGGATGACCGGGATGCTGATCCGCGCGAAGCGGCAGGTCGCGCAGAAGCGCTGAGGGCGCTCAGCGACCGGAGAGCGGGACGCTCAGACCCTGATCCCGCATCCACGCGGTGATCGCGTCGGTCCACGCCGTCTGGTCGTAGTTCCACAGCTTGGTGTGCCGGGCCCCCGAGAACCGCGGCATCGTGACGATGTCCGGCCGGGCCGCGGCCAGGGCGTGCGACGCGTCCGCGGGCACGAAGCCGTCGTCCTCGCTGTGCAGGATGAGGATGGGCGCCTCCAGCTCGGACGCCCGCGCGACCATGTCCAGCCGGTCGAACGGGATCGCCTCCTCGGCGCCGCTGAGCCGCGCGGTCACCGCGGAGGACAGCGCGCTCATCGCCAGCTGCGGCAGCGGCTCGCGCAGGCCGGACTCCCGGGCCTGGAAGCGCAGCACGGTGCGCCAGTCCACGACCGGGGACTCCAGCACCACGCCGGCGATCGCGCCGCGCCGCCCCGACGACACCGCCGCCTGCAGCGCGATGGCCCCGCCCATCGACCAGCCCATCAGCACGACCCGCTGCGCCCCGCGCCGCAGGGCGTAGGCGATCGCGGCGTCCACGTCCCGCCACTCGGAGGCGCCCAGGGCGTAGCTGCCGCCGCGGCTGCGCGGCGCCTCCCCGTCGTTGCGGTAGGAGACGACGAGGGTCGGATGCCCGAGCGCGTGGAACACCGGCACCGCGCGCAGACACTCCGAGCGCGTGGTGCCGCGCCCGTGCACCTGGATCACCCAGGTGGACCAGTCCTCCCCCGGGAAGAGCCACGCCGGGCACGGCCCCGCCGGGCTGCCGATGAGGACGGCCTCCCACGGCAGGTGCAGTTCGCTCGGCGCGGTGTAGTACCAGCCGCTGAAGGCCGCGTCCCGATCCACGCGCGCCCCGGGCTCGATCTGGGTGAGCAGCTTGCGACGCACCCGGCCGGCGTCGGCGCTGAGCACCGCGCCCAGCTTCACGTAGCCGTGGGTGCCGGTGGTGAACAGCCCGTAGCGCCCCGGCAGCTCGGTGTCGGGTGTGCGGCCGAGCTCGATCGTCTGCGCGCCGGTGTCGACCGCGAGGATGACGGTGTCGTTGCGGCGGATGGCGGGCGTGACCACCCGTCGGGCGGTCGCGAACACGGCTGCGGCACCCGCGAGGCCGGCGGCGACGAGGGCGGGTGCGGCCAGCGCTACGGCGTGCCTGAGACTCTTCATCGCCTCCTGACTCTAGCCTGTCACCGTGACCGCCCACCCGGATGCCGCCGCCGCCTTCGAGGAGGCCGCCGCCGAGCTGCGCGCGACGCCGTTCCGCACGGACATCGTCGTCCGCGAGATCCCCTCCCCCTCCGGCCTGGCGCCCTTCGCGCTCGCCCTGGCCGCCGATGTCCGCCCGGACGACCACGGCGACTCGGTGTACGGCACCGGGCGCTTCGTGCTGCTGCACGACCCGGACGAGCCGGGCGCCTGGGACGGCGCCTGGCGCGTCGTCGCCTTCGCTCAGGCGCCGTTGGAGCCGGAGATCGGCACCGATCCGCTCCTGGCTGACGTCGCCTGGTCGTGGCTTGTGGACGCGCTGGAGTCCCGGAACGCGGTGTATCACTCGGCATCCGGCACCTCGACGAAGATGCTCTCGAAGGGCTTCGGCGGGCTCGCCGGCGAGGGCGACGGCGCGCAGATCGAGCTGCGCGCGTCGTGGACGCCGGAGGGGCCGATCCGGCCGCATGTGGAAGCATGGGCGGAGCTGGTGGGGATGCTCGCGGGACTGCCGCCGGGCTCCGAGAACGTCGCCGTGTTCGGCGCGAGGAAGGGCGGACGTGGCTGACTACTCCGTGATCGACGACCGCGCGGAGTTCGAGGCCGCCTGCCGCGCCCTCGCCGCGGGCACCGGCCCGGTCGCGGTCGACGTGGAGCGGGCCTCCGGGTTCCGGTACTCGCAGCGCGCCTACCTGGTGCAGGTGTTCCGCCGCGGGGCGGGCGGCGTGCGGCTGTTCGATCCCCCCGCGCTCGGCGACTTCGCACCGCTGCAGGACGCGATCGGCGACGCGGAATGGGTGCTGCACGCCGCGAGCCAGGATCTGCCGTCGTTGCGCGAGCTCGGCTTGGAGCCGCCGTCGATCTTCGACACCGAGCTCGCCGCCCGGCTGCTCGGTCACGAACGCGTGGGCCTTGCGGCGGTGGTGGAGCGCACGCTGGGGATCGCGCTGGCGAAGGAGCACTCCGCCGCCGACTGGTCGACGCGCCCGCTGCCGGCCGCCTGGCTGGAGTATGCCGCCCTCGATGTGGAGCACCTGGTCGACGTCCGCGACGTGCTCGCCGCCGAGCTGGCAGAGACCGGGAAGACCGAGATCGCCGCGCAGGAGTTCGCAGCCACCCTCGCCCGCGCCCCCAAGGCGCCCCGGGAGGACCCATGGCGCCGGCTCAGCGGCCTGCACCGGGTCCGCGGCGCCCGGAACCTGGCGGTGGCGCGGGAGCTGTGGCTGGCGCGGGAGGAGTACGCGCAGCAGCAGGACGTCTCCCCCGGGCGGCTCGTCCCCGACCGCTCGCTGGTGGCGGCCGTGCTCGCCGCTCCGGCGAGCAAGCAGGCCCTGGCATCCGTCCCCGACTTCACCGGCCGCGCCAGCCGGAGCCAGCTGGACCGCTGGTGGCAGGCGATCGTGCGGGGCCGCGAGAGCACCGAACTCCCGCGCGAGCGCGTGCCCAGCGACACGCTGCCGCCGCCGCGCGCATGGGCCGACCGCAATCCCGAGGCGGATGCCCGACTGAAGGCCGCCCGCCCGGTCGTGGAGCAGCTCGCCCAGGAGCTGAACATGCCCACGGAGAACCTGCTCACGCCCGAGCACCTGCGCCGGATCGCCTGGGAGCCGCCGGCGCCCACTCCGGATGCCATCGGGAAGGCGCTCGAAGAGCTCGGGGCGCGCCCCTGGCAGATTGCGCACACCGCACAGAAGATCTCGGATGCCTTTGTAGAGGCTGCGCAATCGTTCGAGGAGCCCGCCGAGGACGGTTCGTAGGTTCGACCCAACCGATTCCGGCGCCGATTTTCGCCCTCCTAGGCTGGCGGTATCCCAACCTATGGAGGCAGAGTGGCCGAGATCTCGGACGTCTTCTTCGTCGACGGAGTGCGCACGCCTTTCGGGCGCGCCGGCGAGAAGGGCATGTACTGGAACACCCGCGCGGATGACCTCGCCGTCAAGGCGACCATCGGCCTGATGGAGCGCAATCCCGGCGTCCCCCGCGATCGCGTCGACGACGTGGCGATCGCCGCGACCAGCCAGACCGGCGACCAGGGGCTCACGCTCGGCCGCTCGGTGGCGATCCTCGCCGGGCTGCCGCAGACCGTGCCCGGTCTGGCGATCGACCGGATGTGCGCGGGCGCGATGACCGCGGTGACGACCATGGGCGCCTCGATCGGCGTGGGCATGTACGACCTCGCCCTCGCCGGGGGCGTGGAGCACATGGGGCGCCACCCGATCGGCACGAACGCCGACCCGAACCCGCGCTTCGTGGCCGAGAAGATGGTCGATCCCGGCGCGCTGAACATGGGCGTGACCGCCGAGCGCATCCACGACCGGTTCCCGCACCTGACCAAGGAGCGCGCCGACCGGTTCGGCATGCTCAGCCAGCACAAGGTGCAGGCCGCGTACGAGGCCGGCAAGATCCAGCCCGACCTGGTCCCGGTCGCGATCAAGGACGCCGAGGGCGCCTGGGGCCTGGCCAGCGAGGACGAGGGCCGCCGTCCGCAGACCACCATGGAGGACCTGGCCGGGCTGAAGACGCCGTTCCGCCCGCACGGGCGCGTCACCGCCGGCACCTCCTCGCCGCTCACCGACGGCGCCACGATGTCGCTGCTCGCCGGGCGGCAGGCCGTGAAGGAGCTCGGCCTGCAGCCGAAGATGCGGATGGTGTCCTTCGCGTACGCCGGCGTGCAGCCGGAGATCATGGGCATCGGGCCGATCCCATCCACCGAGAAGGCGCTGAAGAAGGCCGGGCTGGACATCTCCGACATCGGGCTGTTCGAGCTGAACGAGGCGTTCGCGATCCAGGTGCTGTCCCTGCTCGACCACTTCGGCATCGCCGACGACGACCCGCGGGTCAACCCGTGGGGCGGCGCGATCGCCCTCGGGCATCCGCTCGCCGCCTCCGGCGTGCGCCTGATGATCCAGCTGGCCGCGCAGTTCGCCGAGCGCCCCGACGTCCGCTACGGCCTCACCGCCATGTGCGTGGGCCTCGGCCAGGGCGGCTCGGTCATCTGGGAGAACCCGTTCTACGACGGAAAGAAGAAGAAGTGAGCTACGACGACATCGACTTCTCGCAGCTGTCGGCCCTCGCCGAGGGCGAGGTGATCACCCACTCGCGGGTGCGCGACATCCGCCTTCCCTCGGGCCGGACGCTGGCGCTGATCACGCTCGACAACGGGCGCGACCACACCCGACCGAACACGCTGGGGCCGGCGACCCTGTTCGAACTCGGCGAGACGCTGGAGGGCCTCAAGGCGCGGGCGGCATCCGGGGAGATCCAGGCCGTCGGCATCACCGGCAAGCAGTACATCCTCGCCGCGGGCGCCGATCTGTCCGACATCAGCAAGGTCGGCTCGAAGGAGAACGCGCGACGGATCGCCCAGCTCGGGCACAAGGTCCTCGGCTCTCTGTCGGAGCTCGGGGTGCCGTCGTTCGCGTTCGTGAACGGCCTGGCCCTCGGCGGCGGCCTGGAGATCGCGCTGAACTCGAGCTACCGCACCGTCGACGCCTCGGCCGCCGCGATCGCCCTGCCCGAGGTGTTCCTCGGCATCATCCCCGGGTGGGGCGGCGCGTACCTGCTGCCGAACCTGATCGGCATCGAGAACGCCCTCGAGGTCGTCATCTCGAACCCGCTCAAGCAGAACCGGATGCTGAAGCCGCAGCAGGCGTTCGAGCTGGGCATCATGGACGCGATCTTCCCCGCCGCGAACTTCCTCGAGGACTCGCTTCGCTGGGCGGACGAGGTCCTCGGCGGGAAGAAGGTCGAGCGGAAGAACCAGCCCGGGAGGATCGAGCGGCTCACCAAATGGCCGATCGCGATCAAGATGGCCCGCGGGATGCTGGAGTCGAAGATCGGCACCGTGCCCCGCTCCCCCTACGTCGCGCTCGACCTGCTCGACAAGGCCAGCAGCGGCACCTCGCCGAAGGATCGCGCCGAGGGCTTCGCCCGCGAGGACGAGGCGCTGGCGGAGCTCGTCACGGGCGACCAGTTCGCGGCATCCATGTACGCCTTCGACCTCGTGCAGAAGCGCGCCAAGCGGCCGGTGGGCGCGCCGGAGAAGGAACTGGCGAAGAAGGTGACCAAGGTGGGCATCATCGGCGCGGGGCTCATGGCCACCCAGTTCGCGCTGCTGTTCGTGCGCAGGCTGCAGGTGCCGGTGCTGATCACCGACATCGACCAGGCGCGCGTGGACAAGGGCGTCGCCTCGATCCACGAGGAGATCGGCAAGCTGGAGGCGAAGGGCCGTCTGGACGGCGACACCGCCGCCCGGCTCCGCGCCCTGATCACCGGCACCACCGACAAGAGCCTCTACGCGGACTGCGACTTCGTGATCGAGGCGGTGTTCGAGGAGGTCGGCGTCAAGCAGCAGGTGTTCGGCGAGATCGAGAAGATCGTGGCCGAGGACGCCGTCCTCGCCACCAACACCTCGTCGCTGTCGGTCGAGGAGATCGGCGCGAAGCTCGCCCACCCGGAGCGTCTCGTCGGGTTCCACTTCTTCAACCCGGTGGCGGTGATGCCGCTGATCGAGATCGTGAAGACGCCGCAGACCTCGGATGCCGCGCTGTCGACGGCGTTCGTGGTCGCGAAGAACCTCGGCAAGAACGCCGTGCTCACCGCGGACGCCCCCGGCTTCGTGGTGAACCGTCTGCTGGCCAAGGTGATGGGCGAGGCGGCGCGCGCCGTGTACGAGGGCACCCCGGTGGCGGATGTCGAGAAGGCGTTCGCGCCGCTCGGGCTTCCCATGGGGCCGTTCCAGCTCATCGACCTGGTCGGCTGGAAGGTGGCCGCGCACGTGCAGGACACCATGGTGCGCGCCTTCCCGGACCGGTTCTACGCGAACGACAACTTCCACGCGCTGGCCGAGCTCGACCAGGTCGTCGAGAAGGACAAGGGCGGCCGGGTCACCGGATGGACGAAGGCGGCGGAGAAGACGCTCAAGGGCGCGGTCGGCTCGACCCCGGCATCCGCGGACACGATCCTTCGCCGCGTGCAGGACGGACTCGCGCAGGAGATCCGGATCATGCTCGACGAGGGCGTGGTGCCGGAGGTCGAGGACATCGACCTGTGCCTGATCCTGGGCGCGGGCTGGCCGTTCATCGACGGCGGCGCCTCCCCTTACCTGGACCGTGAGGGCGCCTCGCAGCGGGTGTTCGGCGACACCTTCCACCACCCGCCGATCCGCGGCATCGCGCAGGCTTGAGCAGGGCCCACGACGGGCGGGAGGCGCGTTCCTCCCGCCCGTCTGCGCGTCCCGGACGCGACGTGCCCCAGGAGCATCCGTTTCCGTGCCCCGACCCGTCGCCGAACGCACGGGGAACAGCGTGTGAACACATCCGCGCCGGGGCCGGATCCGTGCTCCGGCGCCGGCGCGAGGCGGCACAGTGGTGACATGGACATGCTCGTGACCATGATGAGCGGCAAGGGGATGTCGGGGCTGCTGCGGACGGGGACGGCGATCCTCACCATCCTGCTCGTGGTGCCTGCGCTGCTGAAGCTGTTCGTCGTCACCGTGGACGAGGGCTGGGCGGCCATCCGCACGCGGAACGGGAAGCCGATCATCCGCAACCGGCCGGCCCGCCGGAAGTCCGCCGGGGGCGCCGTCGGCGAGGTGGTCGTGCTGCAGCCGGGCTCGCACGGCGCCTTCCCGCTGTTCTACTGGTACCGCCTCGTCGACGTGCGGTGCCGCGCCACCGACCTGCCGGCCAGGGAGATGACCGGGGCCGGCGGTCATCAGCACCGCGTGCACGCCTCGTTCGAGTGGCGTCCGATCGCCACCGGACGCGATCTGCGGGTGTTCGAACTCGACGTGGTGAATGTCAAGGAGCGCGCCTCGAACATCGTCGGCGCAGCGCTGCGGGACGCGATCCGGATGCTGGACGGCACGGAGCTGCCGCACAACGACGAGATCAGCACCCGCGTGCTCGCCGCGTGCGCGGCCCAGGTGCGGGAGACCTG
Source organism: Microbacterium neungamense (assembly GCF_024971095.1). Classification (NCBI taxonomy): domain Bacteria; kingdom Bacillati; phylum Actinomycetota; class Actinomycetes; order Micrococcales; family Microbacteriaceae; genus Microbacterium; species Microbacterium neungamense. Next base: position 1,296,872 of record NZ_CP069717.1, on the reverse strand, counting down.
CGGCGTGGAGCTGTTGCGGGTGATGATCACCGGCGACGCGCTCACCGACGGCTACCTGCTGGCTCGCGCGCTCCGCGACGCGGAGCATCCGCACCCCGTGGTCGGGGCGCTGCACGCCCTGAACTGACCGGGAGTTCGTCAGCCGCGCTCGTGCAGGGGCAGCTCGATCGCGCCGGTCTCGCCGGCCTGACGGGCGACCGGGACGCGCCGGCCGAGGACCTGCGCGACGACGTCGTGGGCGATCTTCGCGGCGGTCAGCCCGGCGTCCGCGAGGATCTCCTCGCGGCTGGCGTGGTCGATGAACTCGTCGGGCAGACCGAGCTCGTCCACGGCGGTGTCGATCCCGGCCTCGCGCAGCACCTGGCGCACGCGCGTGCCGATGCCGCCGACGCGGATGCCGTCCTCGAGGGTGATCACGAGACGATGGCGCGCGGCGAGCTCGACGATCGACGGCTGCACCGGGATCACCCAGCGCGGGTCGACCACCGTCGCACCGATCCCCTGGGCGCGCAGCCGGGCGGCGACATCCAGGGCGAGCGCGGCGAACGGGCCGATGCCGACGAGCAGCACGTCCTCGCCCTCCCCCCGGGCGAGCACGTCGACACCGTCCTCGAGACGCTCCACCGCCGGGATCTCGGGGCCCACCGAGGCCTTCGGGTAGCGGATCACCGTGGGCGCGTCGTCGACCGCCACGGCCTCGTCCAGCGTCTCCCGCAGCCGCTCGGCGTCGCGCGGGGCGGCGATGCGGATGCCCGGCACGAGCTGCAGCATCGCCAGGTCCCACACGCCGTGGTGGCTCGGCCCGTCTGGCCCGGTCACACCGGCCCGGTCGAGCACGAAGGTCACGCCGGCGCGGTGCAGGGCGACGTCCATCAGCACCTGGTCGAAGGCGCGGTTCATGAAGGTGGCGTAGATCGCGACGACGGGATGCAGGCCGCCGAAGGCGAGACCCGCTGCCGAGGCGACGGCGTGCTGCTCGGCGATGCCGACGTCGTAGACCCGGTCGGGGAAGCGCTCGGCGAACGGCGCCAGACCGGTGGGGCGCAGCATCGCCGCGGTCATCGCGATCACCTTCGGATCGCGGGCGCCGATCTCGACCAGGGCCTCCGCGAAGGCGTCGGTCCAGGCGCGACCGGAGGACGCCGTGAGCGGGCCGCCGGTCTTCGGGTCGATGCGTCCGACGGCATGGAACTGGTCGGCCTCGTCGTCGAGCGCGGGCTGGTAGCCGCGGCCCTTCTCCGTGATCGCGTGCACGATCACCGGGGCGCCGTAGTCCTTGGCGAGCTGCAGCGTCTCGATGAGCGCCGGGATGTCGTGCCCGTCCACGGGGCCGAGGTACTTGATGTCGAGGTTGGAATACAGCGCGGCGTTGTTCGTGAACCGGGACAGGAAGCCGTGGGTGCCCCCGCGGACGCCGCGGAACAGGGCCCGGCCGAACGGTCCGAGGGCGCGGAACAGCCGGTCGGACTTCCGGTGCATCTCTCGGTACGCGCCGGCGGTGCGCACCCGGTTCAGGTACCGCGACATGCCGCCGATGGTCGGCGCGTAGGAGCGGCCGTTGTCGTTGACGACGATCACCAGGTTGCGGTCGTTGTCGTCGGTGATGTTGTTCAGCGCCTCCCAGGTCATGCCGCCGGTGAGAGCGCCGTCGCCGACCACGGCCACGACGTGCCGGTCGGCGCGTCCGGTCGCAGTCAGGGCGCGGGACACCCCGTCGGCCCAGCTCAGCGAGCTCGAGGCGTGCGACGACTCCACGACGTCGTGCGGGCTCTCGCTGCGCTGCGGGTAGCCGGCGAGGCCGCCGCGCGAGCGCAGAGCGGAGAAGTCCTGCCGCCCGGTGAGCAGCTTGTGCACGTACGACTGGTGACCGGTGTCGAAGATGATCGGGTCGTCCGGGGAGGAGAACACCCGGTGCAGCGCGATCGTCAGTTCGACCACACCGAGGTTCGGACCGAGGTGGCCGCCGGTCTTGGCGACGTTCTCCACCAGGAAGGTGCGGATCTCGGCCGCCAGCGCGGTCAGCTCGGCGGCGGAGAGCCGGTCGAGATCGCGGGGTCCGGTGATGCTCGGCAGGATCGGCATCGAAGCTCCTCCTCGACTCGACGGGCGCGCGGCCGAGGCCGTGCAAGACCCCCCAAGTCTATCTGCGGGTCGGTGGGAATCCGGTGTGACGACAGCGACAGGGGCCCGGACGCCGCGCGGCGTCCGGGCCCCTGGCCTATCGGGTCAGACCAGCGAACGCAGCACGTACTGCAGGATGCCGCCGTTGCGGTAGTAGTCCGCCTCACCGGGGGTGTCGATGCGGACGACCGCGTCGAAGGTGATCGTCTGCTTGCCCTCGGGCGAGAACTCGCTCGGCTCGGCGGTGACCTTCACGGTCTTCGGGGTGACGCCCTCGTTGAGCTGCTCGAGGCCCTCGATCGAGACGATCTCGGTGCCGTCCAGGCCCAGCGACTCCCACGACTCGCCGGCGGGGAACTGCAGCGGCACCACGCCCATGCCGATGAGGTTCGACCGGTGGATGCGCTCGAAGCTCTCCGTGATGACGGCCTTCACGCCGAGCAGGTTCGTGCCCTTGGCCGCCCAGTCGCGCGACGAGCCGGAGCCGTACTCCTTGCCGCCGAAGATCACCAGCGGGGTGCCCTGTGCCTGGTAGTTCATCGCCGCGTCGTAGATGTACGACTGCGGACCGCCGGGCCGGGTGAAGTCGCGGGTGTACCCGCCCTCGATCTGCTGGCCGTCGTTGACGGCCTTGACCAGGGCGTTCTTCAGCCGGATGTTCGCGAAGGTGCCGCGGATCATCACCTCGTGGTTGCCGCGGCGCGACCCGTAGGAGTTGAAGTCCTTCGGCGCGACGCCGTGCTCGGTGAGGTACTGCGCGGCCGGCGTGCCCGGCTTGATGCTGCCGGCCGGGCTGATGTGGTCGGTGGTGACCGAATCGCCCAGGGTGGCCAGCACGCGGGCACCCTTGATGTCGGTGACCGGCGCCGGGGTCAGCTCCATGCCGTCGAAGTACGGCGCCTTGCGCACGTACGTCGAGTTCGGGTCCCACTCGAAGATCGGGCCGGTGGGCGTGGGGAGGTTCCGCCAGCGGTCGTCGCCGTCGAACACGGTCGCGTACTGCTTGATGAACTGGTCGCGGGAGATCGCGGTGTCGATGATCTCCTGCACCTCCTCCGGCGCCGGCCAGATGTCGCGCAGGAACACGTCGTTGCCGTCCGCGTCCTTGCCGAGCGGGTCGGTCTCGAAGTCGAAGTGCATCGATCCGGCCAGCGCGTACGCCACCACGAGCGGCGGGCTCGCCAGGTAGTTCATCTTCACGTCCGGGCTGATCCGGCCCTCGAAGTTGCGGTTGCCGGAGAGCACCGCGGTGACCGCGAGGTCGTGCTCGTTGATCGCCTCGGAGACCTCCTCGATCAGCGGACCGGAGTTGCCGATGCAGATCGTGCATCCGTAGCCCACGGTGTAGAAGCCGAGGCCCTCGAGGTCCTTGTCCAGACCGGACTTCTCGTAGTAGTCGGTGACCACCTTCGAGCCCGGGCCGAGCGTGGTCTTCACCCACGGCTTCTGCTTCAGGCCCTTCTGCCGCGCCTTGCGGGCGAGCAGACCCGCCGCGATCATCACCGACGGGTTCGACGTGTTCGTGCAGGACGTGATCGCCGCGAGGGTCACGGCACCGTTGTCGAGCAGGTACTTCTGCCCGTCAGGAGTCGACACCTCGACCGGATTGGAGGCCGGGTGAGGGCCGCCGCTGGAGAGCAGCGCCGACTCGGCCTGCTCCGTCTCGTGGTGGTGCGAGACGCCGTTGGGCGAGACGTGCTCGCGCTCCACACCCGGTGCCGTGCCCGGGTCCGATGCCGGGAACGTGCCCTCCACCTCGACCGGCTCCTCCGGCGTGACGGTGGCGTAGTTCAGGATGTCCTTCTCGAACTGCTCCTTCGCCTCGGACAGCAGGATGCGGTCCTGGGGGCGCTTCGGGCCGGCGATCGAGGGCACGACGGTGCCGAGGTCGAGCTCGAGGTACTCGCTGTACTGCGGCTCGCGGGCCGGGTCGTGCCACAGCGACTGCTCCTTGGCGTACGCCTCGACCAGCGCGACGGCCTCCTCGCTGCGGCCGGTGAGGCGCAGGTAGTCGAGGGTGACGTCGTCGATCGGGAAGATCGCGGCGGTGGAGCCGAACTCCGGCGACATGTTGCCGATGGTGGCGCGGTTCGCCAGCGGCACGGATGCCACGCCGGCGCCGTAGAACTCGACGAACTTACCGACCACGCCGTGCTTGCGGAGCATGTCGGTGATGGTGAGCACGACGTCGGTGGCGGTGACGCCGGCCGGGATCTCCCCGGTGAGCTTGAAGCCGACCACGCGCGGAATGAGCATGGACACCGGCTGGCCGAGCATGGCAGCCTCGGCCTCGATGCCGCCGACGCCCCAGCCCAGCACGCCCAGGCCGTTGACCATGGTGGTGTGCGAGTCGGTGCCGACGCAGGTGTCGGGGTAGGCGCGCAGCACGCCGTCGACGGTGCGGTCGTAGATCACCTTGGCCAGGTGCTCGATGTTCACCTGGTGCACGATGCCGGTGCCCGGCGGGACGACCTTGAAGTCGTCGAACGCCGTCTGACCCCAGCGCAGGAACTGGTAGCGCTCGCCGTTGCGCTCGTACTCGATCTCGACGTTGCGCTCGAGCGCGTCTTCGCGGCCGAACAGGTCGGCGATCACGGAGTGGTCGATCACCATCTCGGCGGGCGAGAGCGGGTTGATCCGGTTCGGATCGCCGCCGAGGGCGGTGACGGCCTCGCGCATGGTGGCGAGGTCGACGATGCAGGGCACGCCGGTGAAGTCCTGCATCACCACGCGCGCCGGGGTGAACTGGATCTCGGTGTCCGGCTCGGCGGTCGGGTCCCACGAGCCGAGCGCCTCGATCTGGGCCTTCGTCACGTTCGCACCGTCCTCGGTGCGCAGCAGGTTCTCCAGCAGGACCTTGAGGCTGAACGGGAGCTTCTCGTACCCGGCGACCGTGTCGATGCGGAAGATCTCGTAGTCGGTGCTGCCGACCGTCAGGGTGCTCTTGGCACCGAAGCTGTTCACCGTGGACACGTATCCGTCTCCTTCTGATCGGATGGAAGCGACAGGCGACTCCATCTTGCTCGCCGACGAAGGACCGGGGCCAGCAAGGCGGGCCTTACCAGTCTGCGTCTCCTCGAGCGTCGGCGGAACACCTGATTTATCTTGACGTCGAGATAAATCTAGCACGGATGCCGAGTGTCAGCGCGATCCTCCGCGGGGATAGAGCCGGCGTGTCACCACCCAGGTCAGGGCGAGCAGCACGGCGAAGAAGGGAAGGCCCATCAGGATCTTGACGGTGCCGAGCGCGGCGACGTCCCCGGCGAAGTAGAACGGCAGCTGGGCGGCGAGCCGCGCGGCGAACAGCGCGGCCCAGGCGACCGACAGCCAGAAGAAGGTGCGGCGCTTGTGGGCGTCCGTCCGCCAGGCCAGGCCCTCACCCATCAGGAAGCCGACCACGACGCCGATCAGCGGCCAGCGCACCAGAGCCGAGACGAGGAAAGCCGTGCCGTAGGCGATGTTGGTCAGGAAGCCGATGACGAACTGGTCCTCGGCGCGACCGGTGAACAGCGGCAGTCCGGCGGCGACGACGGCGGCGACCAGCCCGGAGAAGGCCGCCACGGGCGGCGACTTCATCGCCAGCCGCACCACGGCGAACACCGCGGCGATCCCGACCGAGATGCCAAGGGCGAGGAGGAGCTCCCGGGTCGCGGTGTACACCACGGCGAAGGAGAGCACCGGCAGCACCGACTCCACGACGCCGCGCCAGCCGCCGATCACCTGCCACACCATGCGGCCGGTGGACTGTTCGGCCTCCGGGTCGATGCCGGCGCGGCGAGCAGCCGAGCTCAGCGCGGCGCCGATGGTCTCGGCGGCTCCGGGCTCCGGAGCCCCCTGCTCGGGGACGCCGGGCTCCCCCTCGGGGCGATCCGGGTCGACCGTCACGCGGCGCCCGGAGTGGAGGGCATCTTCAGCGGGATGAGGTCGCGCGGAGGCATCGGCGCGCTGCCGCGGACGACGACGATCGAGCGGAACAGGTCCTCCACCTGCGCGGCCGCCGCCGGATCGGCGGCGGCGTCCCCGCCGATCACGCCGCGTAGGAACCAGCGCGGTCCGTCGACGCCCACGAAGCGCGCCAGGCGCATGCCGGACCCCTCGGCCGCGGTGGCCGGGACCTCCGCGAGCAGCTCCTTGCCGAGCGGTCCCTCGCGCTCCTCGACGCGCCCGCCCTGCGCCCGGATCTGGTCGCGCAGCTGGACCCGCGTCTCATCCCACAGTCCGCGCGAGCGCGGGGCGGCGAACGGCTGCACCTGCAGGGAGGATCCGGCGTAGTCGAGGCCGACGGCCACGATCCGTTTGGTCTGCTCCTCCACCTCCAGCCGCAGGTTGAGGCCTTCGCGCGGCAGCACCTTGATGCCGCCGAGGTCGATGTAGGGGCGGACCGGGTTCGCCTCGGCGTCGTCGAACGGCCCGGCCGTGGCGCGATCGGCGGGCGCCGACTTCAGCACCGGCGCGGCCTGCTCTGGAGTGTTCTCTTCGCTCATTCGCTCTCTCCCCGTGTATAGCCGGTCGATCCGAAGCCGCCGTCGCCGCGCACGCTGTCGGGCAGCTCGTCGACCGGTGAGAAGACGGCCCGGACGACGGGCATCACGATCAGCTGCGCGATCCGGTCACCGACCGCCACATCGTACGCGTCGTTCCTGTCGGTGTTCAGCAGGCAGACCTTGATCTCCCCGCGATAGCCCGCGTCCACCGTGCCGGGGCTGTTCACCACGGTGATGCCGTGCTTGGCGGCCAGCCCGCTGCGGGGCACCACGAAGGCGGCGTACCCCTCCGGGAGGGCGATCCGCACGCCGGTGCCGACGAGGGCGCGCTCCCCGGGGGCGAGGGTCACCGCCTCGGCGGCGACGAGATCGGCACCCGCGTCGCCCGGGTGGGCGTAGGCCGGGACGGTGGCGGCGATAATGGGGACACCAACGGATTCGGTCACCCCATGAGGCTAATGCAGAACCACGAACGCGATACGCGGCCGCTCTACCGTGAGCGCCTGGCGCCCGGCCTCTGGCTGCTGGTGACCATCGCCCTGGCGGGGCCGATGACGACACTCGTGTTCCTGCCCGCCGGATCCACGACCCTCGCCCTGGTCATCGGCGTGCTGGTCTCGCTGCTCCTCGTCGTCGCGAGCATCGCCTTCTCCCCCGTCGTCGCCGTCGCCGACGGCGAGCTCCGCGCCGGTCGCGCGCACATCGACGCCGGCTGGCTGGGTGAGCCGGAGGTGTACACCGGCGAGGAGGCGAGGGCGCGCCGGGGTCCGCGGCTGCCCGGGGACGGCTGGCACCTCATCCGCGGCGGCATCGACGGCCTGGTGGTGGTCCCGATCACCGACCCGGCCGACCCGGTGCGCTCCTGGAGCATCTCCACCCGCACACCGGATCGGCTCGCAGCGGCCATCCGCCGCGCCGCCGGCCGGCCCGGACGCTGACCCGGCAGACGACAGCGCGCCCCGGGCCTTCCGGCTCGGGGCGCGCGGGTTCGCGGCGACGTCAGGCCGCGCACTCCTTGCAGATGGGGCCGTTCGCGTCCTCGTGGTCCAGCTGCGAACGGTGCTTCACCAGGAAGCAGTTCATGCAGGTGAACTCGTCCTGCTGGGCGGGCAGCACGACGACGTCGAGCTCCACGTCGGACAGGTCCGCCCCCGGGAGCTCGAAGCCCGTCGGGTTGTCCGAGTCTTCGACGTCCCCGGAGCCGGACCGGGCGTCCGGCACACGCTCCTTGAGGGCTTCGATCGACTCGGAGTCGTCTTCGCTCTTGCGGGGCGCGTCGTAGTCGGTTGCCATGCGGTCAGTCTCCACTTCCGTGGTTCGAGTGGTTTGCGGGGAACGCCGGATCGGGTGAGCGGCGGCCATAGTTTGCATGACGTCAGAGCATTTCGCAAATGCCCGGTCATGCGCCAGGACAAACTCACGGCACGCCCGCGCTATTCCCGGGTTTGCCCCATCCTCCGTGACAGCATGAACCCACACCCACCAGAGGGGCATCAGCATGGAAAACGTCACCATCGTCGGAACAGAAGCGGGAGTCCTCGTCCTCGCGACCGAGTCCGGGCAGCGCTTCGCGCTCCCCATCGACGACGTGCTGCACCGCGAGATCCGTCGTGCGACGCGTGAGGCGGATCCCGCCCCGGCGCGCCTGGCGGCGAGCCCCCGCGAGATTCAGGCGCAGATCCGCGCCGGGCTGTCCGCGGCCGAGGTCTCCGAGCTGCTGGGCGTCAGCCTGCAGGACGTGGAGCGCTTCGAGGGCCCGGTGCTGGCCGAGCGCGAGCACATCATCGATCAGGCGCTGGCGGTGCCCGTGCTCATCGGCAGCGAGGTCGAGCCCGACGCGCAGCCGACCTTCGGCACCGCGATCCGCGCCAAGCTCGCCGATCTGGACGCCACGGACGAGCGCTGGGCGAGCTGGAAGGACGAGTCCGGCTGGACCGTCAAGCTCGAGTTCACCGCGAACGAGGTCGCCCACGACGCGCGCTGGAGCTTCGACCCGCGCCGCAGCGCACTCGCACCGCTGAACGCAGACGCCACGCAGCTGTCGCGGCAGGGCTCGCTGCCGGACGGCCTCATCCCGCGCCTGCGCGCGCTGGAGACCGAGCGGGTCTCGCCGTACAAGGACGACAGCCGGTTCGACTCGGGCGCGTTCGGCCCCCGCCTGGTGCCCACCCCCGAGCCGGATGCCGGCGACCCGTCCGCCCCGGAACGGCCCAGCACCGCCGCGCACGAGGCCGCCGCCCGCCGCGCCCCGGAGCAGTCCACCACCAGCGCGGAGACGGCCGATCTGCTGGAGGCGCTGCGCCGCCGCCGCGGTCAGCGCGAGCCGGCGCCGGTGCTGGCCGAGGAAGAGGACGGCGCCCGCACCACCGAGCCCACCCCGATCGCGCTCTTCGACGCCCCCGACGCCGAGCGCGAGGAACCGCGCCCGCAGCCCGAGCCCGCCGAGAGCGGGGGCCGCCGGCGCCGCCGGAACGCGATGCCGTCGTGGGACGAGATCGTGTTCGGCGCCCGCTCCGATGAGTGAGTGCCGGCGAGTGAGTACAGCGGCGTAACCCGAGCGCTTCGCCGCTCAGCCCTCGAACGCGCCGCGCAGCAGCAGCGGAACCCGCCACTCCTCGTCGGTCAGCCCGCCGTGCTGCCCGACCATGTTGCGCCCGCGCTGATCCGCGTCGGCGCCGTCGTACAGGGCCCGGTTGCCGCGGGCGACGACGAGGAGATCGCCCAGGCGCTCGACCGCGGCGGCGCTGACCACGGCGCCGAACAGGCCCGCGCGCACGGCCTCGTCACGGGTGACCACGTCGGCGGCGCCCTCCAGGCCGGAACGCCAGCGCAGGGCGACCGCGGCGGCATCCGCCTCCGGCTCCAGGTACACGTGCAGCATCCGCGGCTCCCCGCCGATGTGCCGCACCCCGTCGTGCCAGCCCTCCCCGTCCTCGAGGACGAGCTGCCGGTGCGCGGGGACGTCGATCATGCCGTGGTCCGCGGTGATCGCGACGCCGACGCCGTCCGGCATCCGCAGCCCGAGTGCGGCGTCGACGTCCTCGAGCGCGCGCACCCACTCCGCGGAGGCGATGCCGTGCTTGTGCCCGGCCTTGTCGACCTCGGGCAGGTAGCAGTACACGAGGGCGCCCGGATGCGCGGCGGCAAGCTCCCAGGCCGCGGCCACCCGGTCGGCCGGCTTCTTCTCCGGCACGAACGACGCCCCGCGCAGCGTGGCCCGGGTGAATCCGCTGGTGGCGTAGGCGGGGATCCCGACCGCGAACGCCTGGTGCCCGGCGGCGACGGCCCGTTCGAACACGGTGGGGACCGGCTGCCAGGCGAACGGATCGATGCCGGCGTCCTCCCAGTCGCTGAGCTGGTTCACCAGGACGTCGCGGCGGGGGTCGCGCACGCGGTAGCCGACGAGCCCGTGCTCGCCGGGCGCCGCGCCGGTGAGGATGCTGGTGAGCGCGGCGGCGGTGGTGGTGGGGAACACCGCTGCGGCGACATCGCGCTTGGACATGCCGGCGGTGAGGTGGCGGGCGTGCCCCGCGTGCGCCCGCAGTGGCAGAGCCCCCAGCCCGTCGACGACAACGAGGACCGCCGAGCGCACCGCCGGGAGGCTCTCCGCCTCGCCGCGCAGCGCACGCAGCAGCTCCGGCGCCACCCCGGCGATGTTCCGCGTCGCGGCGGGGCTGGACGGTAGCATGAGAGACATCCGGGCCAGTCTTTCACAGGCATCCCGACGCGTCGCCCCCACCGCGGCGACGCGAGTCCGCACCGACAGCCCCGCAGGAAGTCCATGCCGCGCACGCAGCCGTCCGAGCCCGTCCAGGAGCGCATCCAGGACATCGATCTGTCCCAGGAGATGCAGGGATCGTTCCTCGAGTACGCGTACTCGGTGATCTACTCCCGCGCGCTGCCGGATGCGCGCGACGGGCTCAAGCCGGTGCAGCGGCGCATCCTGTACCAGATGGCGGAGATGGGGCTGCGCCCCGATCGCGGCCACGTGAAGAGCGCCCGCGTCGTCGGCGAGGTGATGGGAAAGCTGCATCCGCACGGCGATGCTCCCATCTACGACGCGCTGGTCCGCCTCGCCCAGCCCTTCTCGCTGCGCGTGGCGCTCGTGGACGGCCACGGCAACTTCGGCTCCCTGGACGACGGTCCGGCCGCCTCGCGGTACACGGAGGCGCGCCTGGCGGCCCCGGCCCTCGCGATGACGGAGGGCCTGGACGAGGACGTCGTCGACTTCATCCCGAACTACGACGGCCAGTTCCAGCAGCCGGCCGTGCTGCCGGCAGCCTTCCCGAACCTGCTGGTCAACGGCACGAGCGGCATCGCGGTCGGCATGGCGACGAACATGGCGCCGCACAACCTCATCGAGGTGGTCGCCGCCGCCACGCACCTGCTGGAGAACCCGGACGCGACCACCGAGGAGCTGATGGAGTTCGTCCCGGGCCCCGACTTCCCCTCCGGCGGGATCGTGATGGGCCTGGACGGGGTGCGCGAGGCGTACGCCACCGGCCGGGGCGCGTTCAAGGTGCGCGGCAAGGTGTCGGTCGAGCCGCTCGGGCCGCGCAAGACCGGGATCGTGGTCACCGAGCTGCCCTACATGGTCGGCCCGGAGCGCCTGATCGAGAAGATCCGCGACGCCGTGCAGTCGAAGAAGCTGCAGGGCATCAGCGACGTCACCGACCTGACCGACCGCAACCACGGGCTGCGCATCCAGATCGGCATCAAGACGGGCTTCGACCCGCACGCGGTGCTGGAGCAGCTGTACCGGCTCACCCCGCTGGAGGACTCCTTCAGCATCAACAACGTCGCCCTCGTCGACGGCCAGCCGCGCACCCTCGGCCTCAAGGAGCTGCTCTCGGTCTACGTGCAGCACCGCCTCGAGGTGATCACGCGGCGCAGCCGATTCCGCCTCGCGCGGCGCGAGGAGCGTCTGCACCTCGTCGAGGGTCTGCTCATCGCGATCCTGGACATCGACGAGGTCATCCAGGTGATCCGCACCTCGGACGACTCCGATCAGGCGCGCGCGCGGCTGCGGGACGTGTTCGACCTCAGCGACCCGCAGGCCGAGTACATCCTCGAGCTGCGGCTGCGCCGGCTGACGAAGTTCTCCCGGATCGAGCTCGAGGCCGAGCGCGACCGGCTGCAGGCCGAGATCGCCGAGCTGAAGGATCTGCTGGCCAGCGACGTGCTGCTGCGCGCCCAGGTCGCGAAGGAGCTGGACGCGGCGGCGGAGGCCTACGGCACCCCGCGCCGGACGATGCTGCTGAACGCCGCCCCGCCGAAGCCGCGCAGCGCGAAGGGCGCCGCGGACCTGCAGATCGCGGACGCGCCCACCGTGGTGGTGCTCTCCACCACCGGGCGCGCGGTGCGGGTCGATCTCGCCGACGGCCAGGGCATCGTCCCCCCGGCCCGCCGCAGCAAGCACGACGCCATCCTGGCGACCCTGAGCACGACGACGCGCACCGAGATCGGGGCGATCACCTCGGCCGGCCGTGTGATGCGCTTCTCCCCCGTCGATCTGCCGTCGGTGCCCCCGGCATCCATCCACCTCTCCGCCGGGGTGGCGCTGCGCGACTACATCGGCCTGCTCGACAAGAGCGAGCGCATCCTCGCTCTGATCCGCTTCGACGACGACACCCCGGTCGCCCTGGGCACGAAGGACGGCGTCGTCAAGCGCATCGTGCCGTCGGCGCTGCCGCCCCGACCCGAGCTGGAGATCATCGGCCTCAAGCCCGGTGACAGCGTGGTCGGCGCCGCCTCCGCGCCCGACGACGCCGAGCTGGTGTTCATCTCGTCGGATGCCCAGCTGCTGCACTTCGCGGCATCCGCCGTGCGGCCGCAGGGCGCGCCCGCGGGCGGCATGGCCGGCATAAAGCTGGGCGCCTCGGCCGAGGTGGTCGCCTTCTCGGCGGTCACCGCCCCCGACGAGGCCGTCGTCGTGACGGTGTCCGGGGCCGAGGGCGTGATCGCGGGGACGGATGCCGGACGCGCCAAGGTGTCGCGGTTCGACGAGTTCCCCGGCAAGGGCCGGGCGACCGGCGGCGTCCGCGCGCACGCCTTCCTGAAGGGCGAGGACCGGCTGCGCCTGGCCTGGGCCGGACCGGAGCCCGCGCTCGCGGTCGGACCCGACGGCGCGGCCCGCACGCTCCCCGAGGCGGGGGCCAAGCGAGACGCGTCCGGTCAGCCGCTGGACGCCGTGATCGGATCGGTGGGACGGGGCATCCCGGCGACGTTCTGACCCGCAGGGCGGCGAGCCGGCCCGGTCGCGGCGGGATCCTGTCCGCGTCGATCGCCTCAGGCGTCGATCGCGTCAGGCGTCGATCGCGTCAGGCGTCGATCGCGTCGCGGGTGAGGCGGTCGGCGGAGTCGACGATGAACTCGCGGCGCGGTGCGACCTCGTTGCCCATCAGCAGCTCGAACACGCGACCGGCCGCCTCGGCGTCCTCCATCCGCACCCGGCGCAGCAGGCGGCCGTTGCGGTCCATCGTCGTGGTGGCCAGCTGCTCGGCGTCCATCTCGCCGAGACCCTTGTAGCGCTGCACCGGCTCGTGCCAGCGGCGGCCCTGCTTGCGCAGCTTCGCGAGCAGGCTGTGCAGCTCCTGCTCGGAGTAGGTGTAGATCGTCTCGTTCGGCTTGGAGCCGGGGTTCATCACGATCACGCGGTGCAGCGGCGGGACGGCGGCGAACACCCGGCCGTCCTCGATCAGCGGCCGCATGTACCGGAAGAACAGGGTCAGCAGCAGGGTGCGGATGTGCGCGCCGTCGACGTCGGCGTCGCTCATCAGGATGATCTTGCCGTAGCGGGCGGCGTCCAGATCGAAGGAGCGGCCGGAGCCGGCGCCGATCACCTGGATGATCGAGGCGCACTCGGCGTTGGAAAGCATGTCACTGATGGACGCCTTCTGCACGTTGAGGATCTTGCCGCGGATCGGCAGCAGCGCCTGGAACTCGCTGTTGCGGGCGTGCTTGGCGGTGCCGAGGGCCGAGTCGCCCTCGACGATGAACAGCTCCGACTGGCTCACGTCGTTCGTGCGGCAGTCGACGAGCTTGGCCGGCAGCGAGGACGACTCCAGCGCGTTCTTGCGGCGCTGGGTCTCCTTGTGGGCCCGCGCGGAGACCCGCGCCTTCATCTCGGCGACGACCTTGTCCAGCAGCATCGACACCTGGTTCTTGTCGTCGCGCTTGGTCGACGAGAACCGCTGCGCGAGCTCCTTGCGCACCACCTGCGCGACGATCGCGCGCACCGCAGGGGTGCCGAGGACCTCCTTGGTCTGCCCCTCGAACTGCGGCTCCGGCAGCGAGACGGTGAGCACGGCGGTGAGACCGGCGAGCACGTCGTCCTTCTCGAGCTTGTCGTTGCCGACCTTGAGCCGCCGCGCGTTCTGCTCGACCTGGCCGCGCAGCGTCTTCAGCAGCTCCTGCTCGAAGCCCTGCTGGTGCGTGCCGCCCTTCGGCGTGGCGATGATGTTGACGAAGGAGCGGATCACGGTGTCGTAGCCGGTGCCCCACCGCAGTGCGATGTCGACCGTGCACTCGCGCTCCACCTCGGTGGACTTCATCGACCCGTCCGGCTGCAGCACCGGGACGGTCTCGGTGAAGCTTCCGCTGCCCTGCAGACGCCAGGTGTCGGTGACCGGGGCATCCGTGGCCAGGTACTCGACGAACTCGGAGATGCCGCCCTCGTAGTGATACGACGTCTCGTTCGCCGCGCCGTCGGTCGAGGCGCGCTCGTCGCGGACGACGATCTCGAGCCCCGGGACGAGGAAGGCGGTCTGCCGGGCGCGGGTCTCCAGCTCCGCGAGCTGGAACGCGGCGTCCTTGGTGAAGATCTGCCGGTCCGCCCAGTAGCGCACCCGGGTGCCGGTGACGCCCTTGGCGACCTTGCCGACGATGCGCAGCTCGCTGCGCTCCTCGAACGGGGTGAACGGCGCGTCGGGGCGCGGCTCGCCGCGGTCGGCGAACACGCCAGGCTCGCCGCGGTGGAAGGACATCGCGTAGGTCTTCCCGCCGCGGTCGACCTCGACGTCGAGCCGCTCGGAGAGGGCGTTCACGACCGAGGCGCCCACGCCGTGCAGGCCGCCGGAGGCCGCGTAGGAGCCGCCGCCGAACTTCCCGCCGGCGTGCAGCTTGGTGTACACGACCTCGACGCCGGAGAGCCCGGTGCGCGGTTCGATGTCGACCGGGACGCCGCGCCCGCGGTCACGCACCTCGACGCTGCCGTCGGCGTGCAGCACCACGTCGATGCGGGAGCCGTTGCCGGCCACGGCCTCGTCCACGGCGTTGTCGATGATCTCCCAGAGGCAGTGCATCAGGCCCGGGGAGCCGTTCGACCCGATGTACATGCCGGGTCGCTTGCGGACCGCCTCGAGGCCTTCGAGCACCTGGAGATGATGGGCGGAATACTCGGCGGTCACGGAGATCGATTCTATGCCCGCGGGTGCGGCCGGTCGGGACGACACTCCCCCGCCGGCGCAACCCCGGGGGCCGGTCGTACGCGCAGAGCGAAACACGCCGTGATCCGGGCATGCCCCCCGGTGAGGCGTGGTTTCATTTAGTGACACTCCGAACACCCGACACCCGAGGAGGCACCGAGATGAACGCTACGACCGAGCGGGTCGAGTACCGCCTCACCGCCATGGACCGGTGCGACTCCTGCGGGGCCCAGGCCTACATCGCCGCCGAGGTGAACGGGTCCGAGCTGCTGTTCTGCGCCCACCACGGACGCAAGTACGAGGAGAAGCTGCGCGCCATCGCCACGAGCTGGCACGACGAGACCGCCCGTCTCGAGGAGACCGCCTGAGCGTGTAGACGCGGCCTGAGGAACCCTCAGGCCGCGGTCACGACACGGCCCACCGCGGGTGTGAGCCGGGTGACGATCTCCTCGCCGACCGTGCCGATCCGCTCCGCGAGAGCGGTGGCATCCGGTTCCCCGTGCGCGCCCGGCCCGAACAGCCGGACCTCCTGACCGGGGGCGGCGCCCGGCCAGCCGCGCACGCTGCTGCGCAGTTCGTCGATGCGGGTGAGTTCCCGCAGACCTGCCGGAGTGGCGATCCGCACACCGGCGAGGGTCGAGGGCAGCCCGTGCAGCGCGCCGATGCCGATCACCGCATCGCCGCCGTCGCCGTCCGCGGCGATCACGGGCGCCGTGAGCGCCGCGATCGGGCGCACCCCGGGGATCTCGGGTCCGTCCGCCGAGCGGATGCCGTAGCAGAACGCGCCGATCCGGCACACGCTGCCGCGCAGCTCGGGGCGCCACCACGACGCGGCCGACGCCGTCAGGTGCAGGGCCGCCGGCCGGGCGCCGGCCGTGCGCACGGCGGCGACCGCGCGGCGGAACTCGGCGGCCGCGGCGTCGTCCTCCTCGTCGCTGGCCTCCGCGAGGTGGCTCCACACCCCGGCCACGTCGAGCAGACCCGCCCGCTGCGCCGCGGCGGCTTCGGCCACCGCCTCCGGCCACTCCTCGGGACGCATGCCGTTGCGGCGCAGTCCGGTGTCGATCTTCAGGTGCACGCGTGCCCGCCGGCCGAGCCGTTCGGCCGCGGCGATCACGCGCCGCAGGTACGCCGTGGTTCCCACGCCGAGCTCGACCCCGGCGTGCAGAGCCTCCTCCACCTCGTGCTGCGCGGAGGTGGCCCAGGCGAACACGCGCGCGCCGGGTGCCCGCGCGGCGATCCGCAGCGAGGTCGGGATGTCGTAGCCACCGAAGAGGTCCACGTCGCCGCGGGCGGCGTCCACCGCCCACTCCAGGCCGTGGCCGTAGGCGTCGTCCTTCATCACCAGCATCAGCTCGGACGGGGCGATCCGCATCCGCACGGCGTCGATGTTCGCGAGGAACCGGCGGTGCGAGATCCTCAGGGTCGGCCCGGCGGCCGGCGGGATCATGCTCGCCATTCGCGCACCGCCTTCGCGCCGGCCACGGCGACCAGCTCGGTGGGGCGGAGGCCGGTGATGCGGGCCCAGTCCGCCAGCGCGTCCCGGGCCGGCCCGGTGCCGCCGAAGTAGATCACGTCCGTCCCCTCCTCCGCGTGCGCCCCCTCCAGGTCCACGACGCAGACGTCCATCGCCACGCGGCCGATGATCGGGCGCAGCACCCCGTCGATCTCCACCCGGGCGTGATTGCCGAGAGCCCGCACGACGCCCTGCGCGTACCCGCCGGTGACGAGCGCCGTGGTGGTGTCCACGGTGGCGCGGTGCGTGTACCCGTACGAGACGGCCTCGCCCGCGAGCATCCGCTTCACCGAGAGCACCCGCCCGGCGAGGCGCATGGCGGGCGTCCGGCTGTCCTCCGCGCCGGGCAGGCCGTACAGCGCCTCGGGGGCGATGTCCGCCTCGCCGTCGGTGACGGCGCGGATGCCGGATGCCGCGAGGCTTTCGACGGTCCGCGCGTCGTCCACCAGCACGGCGCGGACGCCGGCATCCGTCACCACCCGCGCCGTCTCTGCGACGCCGTGACCGTACGCGTCGCCGCGCAGGTCGGCGACAACGCCGCCGGCGGCGACGGCCGCCTCGGCCGCCTCGCGGACGGCGCGCGCCGAGATCTCGGCCCGCGGCAGGCTGCGAGAGCCGCTCATCGTGCGTCGGAGGCCGCGGTCATCGGCGGCTGGCCTCGATCACCGGGCGATGCCGCTCCTTGCTGCCGGTGCGGATGCCGGTGGCGCTGACGCGCGTCTCGTACAGTCCGGGGGTCCAGTTGCCCTCGATCAGCACCGGGCCGTCGGGGCCGACGGCGACGTCCCAGCCGACGTAGGGCACGGTGGGCACCTCGCGCGCGGCACGGTCGACGAGCTCGACGACGCGGTCCCACATCGGCACCTGGAAGTCGACGATGGAGGCGCCCGAATCGGGGTGCGTCTCGTAGCGGCTCTTGTGCTTCCCGGTGTGCCCGGGCCCCACCGAGTGCCCGTTCTCGTCCAGCATCGTGAAGAACCCGCCCCAGGTGAACTGGTCGCTGACCGCGCCGCGGCCGAACTTCTGCGCCGCCATCAGCACGTGCACGGTCTGCCCGTCGAAGAACGTGGCCACGCGGGTCGTGTTCACGGTGCCCGCGCAGTACTCGGCGAGGTACGGATGCTGCACGATGGGCTGCTCGAGCAGGCGCTGCCCCTTCTCCAGCAGCTCGGTGCGGAACCCCTCCCAGTCGGCGACCTCGGCGGTGTCGTAGCGGAACACGCCCTTGCCCTCGCGCCCGACCGGCGTCTTGGCGATGATCACCGGATGCCGCTCGGCGAAGGCGCGCAGCCCCTCCGCGTCGGTCTCCGCCAGGTCGAGCCACTCGCGGCCGAGGTAGGCGGCGAAGCGGCGGTTGAAGGAGAGCTTGTTCTCGAACTGCAGCACGTCGGTGCGGTCGTTCAGCGCCTGCGCGAGGTGGTGCTGGATCAGCGAGGTCATGAACGTCTTGCGCTCGGCGCGGGTGAGCAGCGCGAAGTCGGCCTCGTAGTAGTCGATGTACGCGGTGTCGTGGAACGCCGCCCAGATGAGCATGTCCACGAAGATCCACGGGGCCCACTTGCCCTGCTCCTGCGCGATCTGCGTCGCGAACGACCAGACCCGGCCGGGGTTGAACGCGGTCAGCCGCTTCAGCAAGTACTTCAGGCGCGCCGTGAGTGCGACGTCTCGGGACAAGGCAGGACCTTTCGAGGCGGACGGGTGGGAACGTCCCATGGTAGCCGCTCCCCCTCGCCGGGCCCTGTGACGCCTGCGTGTTAACCTGGTCGGATGGATCAGAAGCGGTTGCGCGTCCGGTACCTCATCGACCGGGCACGGCGGCTGAATCCGACCCAGCTGCTCGAGCTCGCTCGCCAGGTGAAGCGGGTGTCGAAGGCTCCGCTGCCGGTCATCCTCGCCGACATGCTGTGGTGCTCGGTGCGCTACGAGATGGGCTTCCGGGACTACGTGGTGTGGGACATCCGCATCCTGAACGCACGGGAGCGCGCCACCTGGATGACGCATCCGAAGGCGTTCCGGCTGAACAAGACGCTGAACGGCCCGGACTCGAAGGTGATCCTGGGCGACAAGCTGCGCTTCCTCGCCGACTTCGCCGACCTCACCCGGCGGGACTGGATCGACGCCTCCCGCGCCTCCGAGCAGGATCTGCGCGACTTCCTGGAGCGCCACCCCCGCGTGATCGCCAAGCCGGCGCAGGGCGAGGGCGGCGCGGGGATCGCGATCTACCACACCGCGGACATCGAGGACGTCGCCGCGTGGCGCGCCGCGCTCGTCGAGCGCGATCAGACGCTGCTGGAGGAGGTGCTGCGCCAGCATGACGACCTGAACGCGCTGTACCCGGACAGCGTCAACACGGTGCGGATGATCACGTACCGCGACCCGCAGGACCGGCTGCACGTGATCGCCTCGGTGCTGCGCATCGGCAACGGCTCGGTGATCGACAACTTCGCCTCCGGCGGGATGTTCACGATGCTCGACGACGACGGCGTCGCGCTCTACCCGGGCGTGGACAAGCAGTCGAACATCTACCACGAGCACCCGGCCACGGGCACGCGGATTCAGGGCTTCCGGGTGCCGTTCTACCCCGAGGTCGTCGCGATGATCGAGGACGCGGCCAAGCGCCTGCCCACCGTGCCCTACGTCGGCTGGGACATCGCGATCACCCCGGACGGCCCGGCTCTCATCGAGGCGAACCACAACTCGAGCGTGTTCCAGATGAAGCCCTCGGCCTCCGGTGTCCGCACCGGCCTGCTGCACCGCTACGTCGAGGCGATCGGCCCCGGCGTGCTCGACAAGCGCTGACGGACGCTGAGCCTGTCGACGCGGACGCTGAGCCTGTCGAAGCGGACGCTGAGCCTGTCGAAGCGTCAGCGCCGGCGCAGCGCGCCCAACGCGGTGCGCAGCTCCGGCACCCGGAACAGCGCGAGCAGCGCCACGTACACGGCACCGGCGGATGCGGCGATGAGGCAGCATCCGAGCACCCCCCAGAGCTGACCGGCGAGCATCCATCCGCCGACGCCACCGGAGAGCAGGTACACGCCGTACCCGGCCGCGCCGGCGGGCACCGCCATCAGCGCGAAGCGGGTCAGGGCGCGCCACACCCCGCCGAGGCCGAGCGAGCCGATCCGGCGGCGCAGCAGCACCGTCGCCAGCACGGTCTGCAGGATGCCGGCGCAGGACTGCGCGAGCGCGACGGCCGCGGCCAGATTCTCGACCGGCACCGTGGCGGCCACGACGAGGGTGAACGCGAGCACGAGCGAGCCCTGCACCATCGTGAACACGAACGGGGTGCGCGCGTCGCCGTACGCGTAGAAGGTGCGCTGCACGATGAAGAGCACCGCCATCGGCAGCAGGCTGACCAGGTACGCCAGCAGCACCGGCGCGACGGCGACCGCCTCCCCCGGGCCTTCGCTGAACACCCGTGCGGCGGGCTGCGCGGCGGCGGCGACCGCGGCGATCGCGATCACGATGAACAGGCCGAGCACGCGGAGCGACTGCCGGATGTCCGCCTTCAGCTCGTCGTCGCGCTCCGCGGCCGCGTGCTCGCTGATGCGGGTGAAGTACGGGGTGCCGATGGCGAGGATGATCATGGAGTACGGCACCATGTACACCAGCCAGGCGTAGCCGGATGCCGCGACGGAGGCGTGCCCGCCTTCGGAGGCGGGCGTGACCGTGAGAGCCTGCACGATCCCCACCAGCTGCCCGACCAGGGTGGTCAGGAACGTCCAGGTGGCGAGCTTCCCCATGTGCCCGAGGCCCATGCCCCGCCAGCGGAAATCGAGCCGCAGCGGGATGCCCGCCCGTCGCCAGAACAGTACGAGCACGACGGTCTGCGCGATGACGCCGAGGGTTGCGGTGCCGGCGAGGGTGGCCACCATGGCGGGCGACCAGCCCTCGAGCGCGCTGCGGCCCTGTCCGAACAGCACGATGAAGACACCGAACCCGCCGATGGAGACGAGGTTGTTCACGATCGGCGCCCAGGCGTACGGCGCGAACATCCGCCGCGCGTTCAGGATCTCCCCCAGCAGCGCGAACATGCCGTAGAAGAACAGCTGCGGCAGGCACCAGTAGGCGAACTGCGTGGCCAGCGCGTGCTGCTCCGGGCGGTACTGCGAGTAGAGGTCCACGAGCAGCGGCGCGGCGAGGGTCGCCACGACCGTGACGGCGCCGACCAGGACCGCGCCGAGCGTGAGCAGCTTGGCGAGGAAGTCGTGTCCGCCGTCCTCCTGCGCGCTCACCCGCACCACCTGCGGCACGATCACGCCGGTGAGCAGCCCGGCGGAGATCACCGCATAGATGCTGTTCGGCAGCTGGTTCGCGGTCGCGAACGCGTCACCGGCCTGGCTGATCGTGCCGACCGCCGCCACGAGCACCATGGCCCGCAGCAGCCCGGTGACCCGGGACGCGAGCGTCCCGGCTGCGATCATCGCACTCGCGCGACCGATCCCCATCAGGCGGCGCGGATGACGCCCATCGGCGTGGACTCGTGTCCCTGCCCGAGCGGGTTGTCCCGGAGGATGGCCACGAGCCGCTGCTCCCCCGCGCGGTCCAGCGTGGAGCCGAGGATGTTGCCGCCGATGTCGTTGATGTCCACGACGGCGACCTCCACGCCGGCCGGCAGCAGCGTCCGCAGGTGCTGGGCGACCTGCCTGGGCTTCTCCGGGCCGAGCACGACCGCCGTGTTGTACGGCGGGATCGTGTGCGAGGTGGGGCCGTCGATGGAGCGCGCCTTGTACCCGGCGACGCGGTAGAAGTCGCCGCGGCGCCCGAACGCCTTGGTCACCGCGGAGACCGCGGCGGCGAGCAGGATGCGGGGCGTCCCGCACTCGCGCAGCGCCATCTCCATCGTCTCGGGCATGCCCAGGCCGATGCCGTAGCTGGTGC
The DNA here is from genome assembly GCF_024971095.1 of Microbacterium neungamense. Taxonomy (NCBI): domain Bacteria; kingdom Bacillati; phylum Actinomycetota; class Actinomycetes; order Micrococcales; family Microbacteriaceae; genus Microbacterium; species Microbacterium neungamense. The sequence goes on along the minus strand of NZ_CP069717.1, from coordinate 1,275,444 downwards.
GGGTGACATACTTCGACAGGAAGCGGGCGAGCCGGCGGGGCCGGATCTCCTCGAGCTGGTACGACCGGCCCTGCGTGATGGCGACGATCTTCTCCGTGACGAAGAGGATGTCGCCGTCCTGCAGCACGCCGGCGGTGTACTCGCGGATGATCTCGTCGAGGTCGTCGCCGGGCATCACGACGCGGGTGCGGATCGGGATGCGCTGGTACGTGGTGCCGTCGATGTCGACGGTGAGGGCCTTGCCCTTGTTCGCCTCGGCCATCACTCGAGGTAGTCCCGGAGCGACTGCGAGCGGCTGGGGTGCCGCAGCTTCGCCATCGTCTTGGACTCGATCTGGCGGATCCGCTCGCGCGTGACGCCGAAGGTGTCGCCGATCTGGTCGAGCGTCTTCGGCTGCCCGTCGCCGAGGCCGAAGCGCATGCGGATCACGCCGGCTTCGCGCTCGGACAGCGAGTCCAGCAGCTGCTCCAGCTGGCGCTGCAGCATGGTGAATCCGACCGCGTCGGCCGGGACGACCGCCTCGGTGTCCTCGATCAGGTCGCCGAACTCGCTGTCGCCGTCCTCGCCCAGCGGGGTGTGCAGCGAGATCGGCTCGCGACCGTACTTCTGCACCTCGATGACCTTCTCCGGGGTCATGTCGAGTTCCTTGGACAGCTCCTCCGGCGTGGGCTCGCGGCCCAGGTCCTGCAGCATCTGGCGCTGCACGCGGGCGAGCTTGTTGATGACCTCGACCATGTGCACCGGGATGCGGATGGTGCGCGCCTGGTCGGCCATGGCGCGGGTGATCGCCTGACGGATCCACCAGGTGGCGTACGTGGAGAACTTGAAGCCCTTGGTGTAGTCGAACTTCTCCACCGCGCGGATGAGGCCCAGGTTGCCTTCCTGGATGAGGTCCAGGAACTGCATGCCGCGACCGGTGTAGCGCTTGGCGAGGGAGACGACCAGACGCAGGTTCGCGCCCAGCAGGTGGCTCTTCGCACGCTGGCCGTCGCGGGCCACCCACTGCAGGTCGAGGCCGAGCTGGCTGGACTTCTCGGCCTCGCTCATGTGCGAGAGCTTCTCCTCGGCGAACAGGCCGGCCTCGATGCGCATGGCCAGCTCGACCTCTTCGGCCGCGTTCAGCAGCGCGACCTTTCCGATCTGCTTCAGGTAGTCCTTGACCGGGTCGGCGGTGGCGCCGGTAATCTGCGTGGAGTAGACCGGGACGTCGTCCTCGTCGCTGGAGGAGATGACGATGGCGCCGGTGGGCAGCGGCTCGGTGAAGGCCGGCTTCTTGTCGCCCTCCTCCTCGGCATCCGCCTCGGCGACCTCGCCCTCGGCCTCGGCCGTGTCGGCGTCGGCGAGCTCTTCGGGGGCGTCCTCGTCGTCGTCCTTCTTCTTGGACGTCTTGGCGGCCGCCTTCTTGGGCGCGGCCTTCTTCGCCGGCGCCTTCTTGGATGCAGTCTTCTTCGCGGGCGCCGCGGTCTCGGCGGCGGCGTCCTCGGTCTCCGGAGCGTCGGCTTCCGCGGTCTTCTTCGTCGTCCGGGTCTTCTTGGTCGTGGCAGGAGTCACGTTTCGCCTTTCACGGAGCGGTGCACTCGCCCCGGGCCATTTCGGACACTAGTAAGACCCTTGTCAACTCCGGGCGCGGAACGCCGGTTGACAACGGGTCGAACATCCATTATCACACACCGCGGGCCCGAGGGGCGCCCGCCGGCCGGATGCGGCGCGCTCAGCCGAGCTTGTCCTCGTCGCCCGGGCGGCGGGTGGCGAGGTAGCGCTCCAGCTCCGCGGCCAGCTCGTCCGCGGAGGGCAGGTCGCGCTCGTCGAAGCCGTCGCCGACGTCCTCCGCATCCCGTCCGGACATGTACGCGTCGTAGCGGCGCTCCAGGGTGTGCACCATCTGCACCAGCTCGTCGTTGCCCTGCACCTGCTCGTCGACGCGCGCGCGGAACTCGTCCCGGGCGGCGGCGATCTCGTCGGTGCGCAGCACCAGCCCGGTGGCCACCATGATCTTGTCGGCCGCGGCGAGCACCGTGTCCGGGTAGTCGGTGTCGGCCAGGTAGTGCGGCACGAGCAGCACGAAGCCGGCGACGCGGATGCCGCGCTCCGCGATCCGGTACTCCAGCAGGTGCCCGGCGGTCGAGGGCACCTGGGTGCGCGGACGCCACACCGAGTGCGCCGCGACGAGGTCGCGGCGGTTGCCGCTCACCGTCGTGCCGAGCGGGCGCGTATGCGGCACAGGCATCGCGATCGAGTGCACCCAGGCCACGCCGGACACCTCGAACTCCGCGATGAGGTCGAGCACGGCGTCCGCGAAGGCGTCCCAGGCGAAGTCGGGCTCGTAGCCGGAGAGCAGCAGGAACGGCTGGCCCAGGGCGTCGTGCGCGAGGGACAGGTC